>JAXDGO010000026.1:0-239446 GCA_034665005.1 Solirubrobacteraceae bacterium
GCCTTCAAAGAGGCCGCCAAGCGCGCCAAGCCGGTGCTGCTGGAGCCGATCTTCGCCGTCGAGGTCGTCACCCCCGAGGGCTTCCTCGGGCACGTGATCGGCGACCTCAGCCGGCGCCGCGGGCGCGTGGAGGGCCAGGAGCGGCGCGGAAACGCGATCGCCGTGACCGCGAACGTGCCGCTGAGCGAGATGTTCGGCTACGCGACCGACCTGCGCTCCAACACCGAAGGGCGCGCCACCTACACGATGCAGTTCGACAACTACGAAGAGGTTCCGCCGAACATCGCCGAGAAGATCGTCGAGCAGCGGACCGGCGAGCCCGTCCCGGCCTAGCGGCCGCGGCAGGCTTGACAGCGCGCCCGCGCGGAGCTAACGCAGCAAGCAGCAGTCAAGGAACGCAGTATTCAGATAGATTTCCCCGGTTCGCCCCCACGGTGGCGGACATCCAAGTCGATATAGGAGCGAACAAAAAGTGGCGAAGGAGAAGTTCGAGCGCGACAAGCCGCATGTCAACGTCGGGACCATCGGTCACATCGACCATGGCAAGACGACGCTGACCGCTGCCATCACGACCGTGCTGGCGGAGAAGGGAGGCGCCGAAGCGCGGAGCTTCGAGGAGATCGACAACGCGCCCGAGGAGAAGGAACGCGGGATCACGATCGCGACCTCGCACGTCGAGTATCAGACCGAGAACCGCCACTACGCGCACGTCGACTGTCCCGGTCACGCCGACTACGTCAAGAACATGATCACCGGCGCGGCGCAGATGGACGGGGCGATCCTCGTGGTCTCGGCCGCCGACGGCCCGATGCCGCAGACGCGCGAGCACATCCTGCTCGCCCGCCAGGTGGGCGTCCCCTACATCGTCGTGTTCCTCAACAAGGCCGATATGGTCGACGACGAGGAGCTGCTCGAGCTCGTCGAGGTCGAGGTTCGCGAGCTGCTCTCCGAGTACGACTTCCCGGGCGACGACATCCCCTTCATCACCGGCTCGGCGCTGAAGGCGCTCGAGGGCGACGAGGCCTCCAAGCAGAAGATCCTCGACCTCGCGGAGGCCCTGGACTCCTACATCCCCGAGCCCGTGCGCGAGCTCGACAAGCCGTTTTTGATGCCCGTCGAGGATGTCTTCTCGATCACCGGCCGCGGCACCGTGGCGACCGGGCGCGTCGAGCAGGGCATCGTCAAAACCGGCGACACGGTCGAGATCGTCGGTGTCCACGACACCGGCTCGACGGTCGTCACCGGCGTGGAGATGTTCCGCAAGATCCTCGACGAGGGTCGCGCGGGCGACAACGTCGGCTGCCTGCTGCGTGGCACCAAGCGCGAGGAGATCGAGCGCGGTCAGGTGCTTTGCAAGCCGGGGTCGATCACACCGCACACCAAGTTCAAGTCGGAGGTCTACGTGCTCAAGAAGGAGGAGGGCGGACGCCACACCCCCTTCTTCACGGGCTACCGGCCTCAGTTCTACTTCCGCACGACCGACGTCACGGGTGTGGCAAAGCTGCCCGACGGCGTCGAGATGGTCATGCCCGGCGACAACGTCCAGATGGAGATCGAGCTGATCCAGCCGATCGCCATGGACCAGGGCCTGCGATTCGCCATCAGGGAGGGTGGACGCACGGTCGGCTCGGGAGTGGTCAGCGAGATCATCGAGTAACACCAGCGCGTCCCATCCGAGATCGTCGGAGGCGACGCGCAAACATGGGCAGTCCGATACGACTAAGCACCCCGCCAGACAGGCGCGGGGGGTGAGGGCGGATTCCTCGAAGGAGTCCGCTCTTTCTCTCGCCGCGCCGCGATAAGGCGGAAGTCAAGCTCCGCCGCGCAGTCGGCGAGGCGAGCACTGAAAGAGAAACCACAGCGAAATTCCATGGCAGCCGCCAACCAGAACAAGATCCGCATAAGGCTCAAGGCCTACGACACCTCCGCCATCGAGTCGGCGGCGAAGGAGATCGTGGAGACGGCCACCCGCACCGGCGCGAGCGTGTCGGGCCCCGTTCCCCTGCCTACGGAGAAGAACGTCTACTGCGTGATCCGCTCGCCGTTCAAGGACAAGGACTCGCGCGAGCACTTCGAGATCCGCACCCACAAGCGGCTGATCGACATCCACCAGCCGACGCCGAAGACGGTCGACTCGCTGCAGCGCCTGGACCACCTCCCGGCGGGCGTCGACATCGAGATCCGTCTGGCGCTCTGAGCATCGAATCCGAGACCATCCAGCGCTTGCAATGTCCGCCATCCTCGCCAAGAAGCTCGGTATGACCCAGGTCTTCCAGCCGGATGGGCGCGTCGCTCGCGTCACCGTGCTGCAGGCGGGGCCGTGTCCGGTGACCGCGATCCGCACGGTCGAGCGCGACGGCTACGAGGCCGTCCAGCTGGCCTTCGGGGCG
This sequence comes from Solirubrobacteraceae bacterium, assembly GCA_034665005.1. Taxonomy (GTDB): domain Bacteria; phylum Actinomycetota; class Thermoleophilia; order Solirubrobacterales; family Solirubrobacteraceae; genus Palsa-744. The sequence continues at coordinate 2,391 of JAXDGO010000026.1, forward strand.
GCCAAGGAGAAGCACCTGACCAAGCCCGAGCTCGGCCACCTGAAGAAGGTCGACGCGCCGCCGATGCGCCGGCTGGCCGAGTTCCGCGGCGAGGTCGGCGAGCTCACGCTGGGCGAGAGCGTCACGGTCGAGTCCTTCGAGGTCGGCGCGCGCGTGAAGATCTCGGGCACCTCCAAGGGCAAGGGCTTTCAGGGGACGATCAAGCGACACAACTTCCAGAGCGGCCCGAAGTCGCACGGCTCGCACAACGTGCGCGCCCCGGGCTCGATCGGCGCCTCGGCGACTCCGTCGCGGGTCTTCAAGGGCATCCGCGGCCCAGGGCAGATGGGCAACAGGCGCGTGACGCAGAAGGGGCTCGAGGTCGTGAGCGTCGACGCCGAGCAGAACCTGCTGCTCGTGCGCGGCTCGGTCCCCGGTCCGCAGGGCGGCATCGTGGAGGTGCGCACCGATGCCTGACGCTCCCATCCTCACCCCGTCCGGCGCGAGCGGCGCAAAGAAAAAGGTGAAGCTCGACGAGGCCGCCTTCGGCGCACGCTTCGCGGGCCCGCTCGTGCATCAGAGCGTGCGCGCCGAGCAGGCGGCACGCCGGCGCGGCACCGCGGCCACGAAATCACGTGGCCTCGTCTCCGGCGGCGGTGCCAAGCCATGGCGCCAGAAGGGCACCGGCCGTGCCCGCGCCGGCTCCAGCCGCTCTCCGATCTGGACCGGCGGCGGCGTGGCCTTCGGCCCGACGCCGCGCTCCTACACCTTCAAGGTCAACCGCAAGGAGCAGCGCGCGGCGCTGCGCAGCGGCCTCTCGCTGCACGCGGATCGCGGCTCGCTGGCGATCCTCGACGCGGCGGCGTTCGAGAGCCCCAAGACGAGCCAGGCGCTCTCGCTGCTCGAGGACTGGGGCCAGGCGCGCCCAACGCTTGTTGTGCTCGGCCCTGAGGAGTCGGTGGCCGCGCTGTCCTTCCGCAACCTCCCCCGCGTGGCGGTCCTGAGCGCAGAGGACGTGGGCGTGAGCGACCTGCTCGGCGCCGCCTCGCTGCTGGTCTCCCAGCCCGCCCTGCAGGCGCTCAGCGAGCGCGCCGGCGCGCCGGCCGCCCGCCAGGCGGCCGGCGAGGAGGCGAAGGCCTGATGGAGCACACGCAGGTGATCATCCGCCCGGTCGTCTCGGAGAAGAGCTACGTGCTATCGGCGGCCAACCGCTACACCTTCCGCGTCCATCCGGACGCGCACAAGACGCAGATCCGCCAGGCCGCGGAGGCGCTGTTCGACGTGCACGTCGTCGAGGTCAGGACGCTCAGCGTCAAGTCCAAGCCGAAGCGCAGGGGCACGACGCGGGGACGCACGCGCACGTGGAAGAAGGCCATCGTGCAGGTGCGCCCGGGCGAGAGCATTCCGATATTCCAGGGCCTGGCAGCCCTCGAGGCATAGGGGCCGACGATGCCGATTCGCAAGCCAAAGCCGACGAGCCCGGGGATGCGCTTCGTCTCCTACCCGGACTTCGCCGAGATCACGAAGTCCGAGCCGGAGAAGACGCTCGTCGAAGGCATCACCAAGAGCGGCGGGCGCAACGCGCACGGGCGCAAGACCTCGCGCCACCGCGGCGGCGGGGCCAAGCGCGCCTACCGGCGCGTGGACTTCAAGCGCCGCAAGGACGGGGTCGAGGCGAAAGTCGCCGCGATCGAGTACGACCCCAACCGCTCGGCCTACATCGCGCTGCTGCACTACACCGACGGCGAGAAGCGCTACATCCTCGCGCCGCAGCGCCTCACGGTCGGGATGATGGTGTCCTCCGGCGAGACCGCGGACATCGCCGTCGGCAACTGCATGGCGCTCGCGCGCATGCCGGTCGGCACGGTCGTCCACAACGTCGAGCTGCAGCCCGGCCGCGGCGGCCAGATGGCGCGCTCGGCCGGCGCCTCGGTGCAGCTGATGGCAAAGGACGGCGACATGGCGACGCTCCGCCTGCCCTCGGGCGAGATGCGCTTGGTGCGCGCCGAGTGCCGCGCCACCGTCGGGACGATCGGCAACCCCGACCACCAGAACGTGAAGGTCGGCAAGGCGGGGCGCAAGCGCCACATGGGCGTGCGCCCGCAGACGCGCGGCACGGCGATGAACCCGGTCGACCACCCGCACGGCGGCGGCGAGGGCTCGACGACGCCCGGTCGTCACCCGGTCACCCCCTGGGGCGTGCCCACGCTGGGATATCGCACGCGCAAGCAGAACAAGCAGTCCGACCGTTACATCGTGCGCGGCAGGCGTCGCGGAAAGGGCAAGCAGCGATGAGCCGCTCCAGCAAGAAGGGCCCGTGGGTTGAAGAGCGCCTGATGACGCGCATCGAAGGCCTGAACGCCGAGAACACCAAAAAAATGCTGAGGACGTGGTCGCGGGCGTCGACGATCTTCCCTGAGATGGTCGGGCACACGATCGCGGTGCACGACGGCAAGAAACACGTGCCGGTCTTCGTCAGCGAGTCGATGGTCGGTCACAAGCTCGGCGAGTTCGCGCCGACGCGCGTGTTCCGCGGGCACGCCGGCTCCGGGAGGGTCCGATGAGCGCCGATACGCCAGACGAGCCGCAGACGGACGCGCCGGGCGCCCCCGACGAGGAGGGCCAGGCCGAGGTGCAGGCCGCGGAGGCGACGGCCAAAGCCGACGCCAAAGCCGCGAGCAAACCGGCGCGCAAACGCAAAGCGGCCAAACCGAAGGCCGACGCGGAGAAGGCCTCGGACGAGGCCCCTGCGGGCGAGAAGGCTGCTCCCGCCAAACGCCGGTCGGTGAAAAAACCGACCGCCAAAAAAGCCGCCGCCGCGAAACCGCCACCGGCCGAGCAGCCGACCGAGCAGGCCGCCGAGCCGGTCGCCGAGCGCAAACCGGAGCCGGCGCAGCGCGCCGCCGCGCCCGCCGCCAGGCGCGGACCCCGGCGGAAAGTGGTTCGCGCGCACGCGCGCTACGTGCGAACCTCGGCGCGCAAGGCGCGCATGGTCTGCGGGCACCTGCGCGGCAAGTCGGTGCAGGAGGCACGCGCTATCCTCGCTTTCACCCCTCGTGAGGTTGCGCGCGATTGGAGCAAGCTGCTCGAGTCGGCTGTGGCTAACGCGGAGAGCAACCACGAGTTGCTCGAGGACGATCTGGTCGTGCGAGAGGCGTACGCCGACGAGGGGCCGACGATCAAGCGCTTCAGGCCGCGCGCGATGGGACGTGCAACGCCGATCCGCAAGCGCACGAGCCACCTGACGATTGCGCTGACGCCGGTGCCGGAGCGCCCGACAAACAAGAAACGCGGCTGAGAGACGAGATATGGGACAGAAGGTTCATCCAGAGGCAATGCGCGTGGGCTACATCCACGATTGGAAGTCGAACTGGTTCAACGAGCGGAGCTTCGCCGAGTATCTCGCCGAGGACGTGCGCGTCCGCGAGCACATCGTCAACAAGCTGGCACACGCGGGCCTGTCTGACATCACGATCCGCAAGGACGCCCAGGAGCTCGAGGTCAACATCCACACGGCCCGTCCTGGCATCGTGATCGGCAAGTCCGGCACCGAAGTGGACGCCCTGCGCCGCGACCTGCATCGGATGACCAACAAGCAGATCAAGGTGAACATCCTCGAGATCAAGCGGCCTGAGCTCGACGCTAAGCTCGTCGCCCAGTCGATCGCCGAGCAGCTCCAGAATCGCGTGGCGTTCCGCCGCGCGATGAAGCGCGCGCTGACCAGCGCGATGCGCTCAGGCGCCAAGGGCGTCAAGGTGCAGGTCGCCGGACGCCTCGGCGGCGCCGAGATGGCGCGCACCGAAAGCTACTCGGACGGCCGCGTGCCGCTGCACACGATGCGCGCGGACATCGACTACGGCTTCTACGAGGCGCGCACGACGTTCGGGCGCATCGGCGTGAAGTGCTGGGTGAACAAGGGCGAAATCATGCCCGAGGGCTACACCGGCGCCGACCTCACCGACATGACGGCGCCGCCCCCGCCCAGCTCCGACCGCGATCGCGGCGGCAGGGACGGCCGTGACGGGCGCGGGCGTGGACGCGGCAACGGCGGTCCGGGCGGCGGTGGTCGCGGCCCGGGCGGCGGTGGCGGCGGACGCGGACGCGGACCGGGCGGTGGCGGGCGTGGGCCCGGCGGGCCCGGAGGCCGCGGAGGCGGCGGCCGTGGACCCGGCGGTGGCCCCGGCGGCGGCGGCGGTGGACGCGGGCCGCGTCCAGGCGGCGGCGGGCCCGGCGGCGGAGGACCTCGCTGATGCTCTCCCCCAAGCGTGTGAAGCACCGCAAGCAGCACCGTGGACGCCGGCGCGGAAACTCGCGCGGCCAGGTGCACGTCCAGTTCGGCGAGTACGGCCTCAAGGCGCTCGAGGGCGGCTGGCTCACCAACCGCCAAATCGAGGCCGCGAGAATCGCGATGACGCGAAAGATCAAGCGTGGCGGCAAGGTCTGGATCAACGTCTTCCCGGACAAGCCTGTGACCAAGAAGCCGGCCGAGACGCGCATGGGCTCCGGCAAGGGCTCGCCCGAAGGCTGGGTGGCGGTTGTGAAGCCCGGGCGTGTGATGTTCGAGCTCGCAGGCGTGCCCGAGCCGCTCGCGCGCGACGCGATCCGTCTCGCCGCCCACAAGCTGCCGGTGAAATCGAAGTTCGTGTTGCGCGAGGACTGAGGCCGGGCGATGAAGGCAAGCGAGATACGAGACCTCGACGACGGCGAGCTGACCAAACGCGTGACCGAGCTGCGCAAAGAGGTGTTCGGGCTGCGGTTCGCCAACGCGACCGGAGAACTTGACGACACGGCGGCCCTCGGCCGCGCCAAACACGATCTTGCTCGCGCGCTCACCGTCGCAGGCGAGCGGACGCTCACCGTCGCTCACGAGTCGAGCGAGTGAGCAGCTGAGAAGAAGACGAACGGAAGACATGGCTGACAAAAAAGACAAAGAGACAGCGGACACGCCTGAGAACGGCGCCGAGGAGACCCCGGAGGTCAAGGCCCCCGAGGCCGACGCCCCGGCGCCCGACGCGCCCGAGGCTGAGGAGACTCCAGCCGCAGAGGCCCCGGCCGAGGAGCCCGCCGCCGAGGACACGCCGGCTGAGGAGACCCCGCCCGCCGAGGCTCCCGCCGCCGACGCAGCAGAGGACGCCCCCGCTGAGGAGGCCCCCGCTGAGGACGCTCCCGTGGCCGACGCCCCTGATGATGCTCAGCCGGACGCGGCGCCCGAGGCGCCGGCTGCCGCACCGGCAGAGCAGCTCGCCCCCAAGGAGCGGCGCCGCAGAGCGCGCTCGGCGCACTCAGGCGAGGTGCGGCCGGCACGTACCCCGGAGGAGCGCCACGCCGAGCGCGTCGACGAGCGGCGCAGGAAGGCCGTCCGCCGCAGGGCGCGCAGGCTCCAGGAACGCGCGAAGGCGTCCGAGCGCCGTGCCTCGGCTCCCGCTCCGGAGCCGCTCGCCCCCGTGCACGCTCCCGTCGAGGGCAAGCGCAAGGTTCGCCAGGGAATCGTCGTGTCAAACAAGGCCGAGAAGACGATCACGGTGCGGATCGAAGTCGCCCGCCGTCACCGCCGCTACGAGAAGATCGTGCGCAGCTCGAGCACGGTGCACGCCCATGACGAGAACAACGACGCCCACGAGGGCGACGTCGTGCGCGTGATCGAGAGCAGGCCGCTCTCACGCACCAAGCGCTGGGCGCTGATGGACGTGCTGGAGCGCGCGCGATGATCCAGAACGAGACACGCCTGCGGGTGGCGGACAACTCGGGCGCGCGGGAGATCCTGTGCATCCGCGTGAAGGGCGGATCGCAGCGCCGCTATGCGTTCGTCGGCGACGTCATCACGGCGACCGTCAAGCAGGCGAACCCCCAGGGGGCCGTCAAAAAGGGCGAGGTCGTGACCGCTGTGGTCGTCCGCACCAAGAAGCCGATCGGCCGCGACGACGGGACCTACATCGCGTTCGACGAGAACGCGGCGGTGATCATCGACGACCAGAACAACCCGCGCGGCACGCGCGTGTTCGGCCCCGTCGCGCGAGAACTGCGCGAGCGCAACTTCATGAAGATCGTCTCGCTGGCGCCGGAGGTGCTGTGATGGCCCGCCGCGCATCCGCGCCAAAGCGCCACACCCTGAAGATCCACTCGGGCGACCACGTCCAGGTAATCGCCGGCAAGGACCGCGGCAAGACCGGCCGCGTGCTGCGCGTGGAGCCGAAGAAGAACCGCCTGGTGGTCGAGGGCCTGAACATGGTCAAGCGCCACACGCGCCCGCAGCAGGTGGCCGGCGCCCAGAGCCAGGCTGCGCTGGGGGGCGTGATCGAGCGCGAGGGCTCCATCCATGTCTCAAACGTGATGCTGCTCGACGCCAAAGGCAAGCGGACACGAGTCGGGATCGACCGCGAGGACGGCAAGCGCGTCCGCGTCGCCAAGAGCTCCGGCGCGAGGCTGGACTGATCGCATGGCGACGATGACCGACACCGCGCCGCCGGCCCGCCTGAAGACCCGCTATCTCGAGGAGATTCGCCCTGCGCTGATGGAGCGCTTCGGCTACTCCTCGGTGATGCAGGCCCCGAAGCTCGTGAAGATCACGGTCAACATGGGCGTCGGTCTCGCCAAGCAGGACTCCAAAGTCCTCAAAGCCGCCACCGAGCAGCTGGCGACGATCGCCGGCCAGCAGCCGAACGTGCGGCGTGCGCGCAAGTCGATCGCCGCCTTCAAACTGCGCGAGGGCATGCCGGTCGGCGTGGCGGTCACGCTGCGGGCCGAGCGGGGCTATGAGTTCCTCGACCGCCTCGTCACGATCGCCATTCCCCGGATCCGCGACTTCCGCGGCCTGAACCCGCGCTCGTTCGACGGCCGCGGCAACTACTCGATGGGCGTCAAGGAGCAGATCATCTTCCCGGAGATCGACTACGACGCGATCGACGAGGTGCGCGGGCTGGACATCACCATCACGACCAGCGCCGAGACGGACGTCGAGGCCTTCGCGCTTCTCATGGCGATGGGCATGCCGTTCGCGGCGCAGGGCCGGCCGGCCGGCTTCGATCTCGAGGGCGAGGGCGAGGACGCAGAGCCGCAGGACGACGCGGCAGCCGCGCCCGAGGCGGCCGAGCCAGAGGCGGCGGAGCCCGAGGCGGCAGAGCCAGAGGCGGCAGAGCCAGAGGCGGCACAGGCCGACGTGGCGGACGCCGAGGCAGCCGAGCCAGAGGCCGAGGAGGCCGCGCCCGACGTGCCAGACGCCGGGGCAGCCGAGGCCGAGACCCCGGAGGCAGCAGAGCCCGAGGCGGCAGAGGCCGGGCCGGCAGACGCCGAAGCGGCCGAGCCCGAGGCGGCGACGCCCGAGGCGGCAGAGGCCGAGGAGGCCGAGCCCCAGGCAGCCGATGCGGCGGAGACCGAGACGACCGACGAGCCGAGCGCCCAGCAGGACGGCTCCGCCAACGATGCGGAGCCGGACACCACCGAGAAGGAGAGCACCGACTGATGGCCAAGACTTCGCTGCGCGTCAAGCAGACGCGGCCTCCCAAGTTCAAAACGCAGGCCTATACTCGCTGCACTCGCTGTGGCCGTCCGCGCGCGGTGTACCGCAAGTTCGGCGTGTGCCGAATCTGCCTTCGCGAGCTGGCCCACAACGGCCAGATCCCGGGGATGACGAAGTCCTCCTGGTAGGGGTCTCGGAGCACCAACGAACATGTCAATGACCGATCCGATAGCCGACTTCCTCACGCGCGTTCGCAATGCGATCCACGCAGCGCATGAGACGGTCGAGATCCCCGCTTCCAAGCAGAAGAGCGAGCTCGCGCGCATACTCGACGAGCAGGGCTACATCGACTCCTGGTCGGTGGTCCCGGCGCCGGATGGCAACGCGGGCCAGCTGATTCAGATCAGGCTCAAGTACACCGAGGACCGGCGCTCGGCGATCTCGGGGCTGCGGCGCGTGTCGCGCCCCGGCCGGCGCACATACGTGGACGCGAAGAGCATCCCGAAGGTGCTCGGCGGCATGGGCACCTCGATCGTGTCGACCTCGCATGGCGTGATGACCGGCCACGACGCGCGTGCGGCGGGAGTCGGCGGCGAGGTGCTCGCCCAGGTCTGGTGAGGTGAGGAATGTCGAGAATCGGTAGACAGCCCATCCCAGTGCCCGCGGGCGTGACGGTCTCGATCGAGCCCGAGTCGGTTCGCGTCAACGGGCCGAAAGGCGAACTCTCAGAGCGCGTCCACAGGGACATCGCGGTCGCCCAGGACGGCGACCAGCTGCTGGTCACGCGCCCGACCGACCGCGGCGAGCACCGCGCGCTGCACGGGCTGACGCGGTCGCTGGTCGCGAACATGGTCCAGGGCGTGACCGCCGGCTACGAGAAGCGCCTCGAGATCCAGGGCGTCGGCTATCGCGCCCAGCTGAAGGGCAAGACGCTCGAGCTGGCCGTCGGCTACTCGCACCCGGTCACGATCCCGGCGCCTGACGGCATCGAGTTCGAGGTGCCGCAGCCGACGCGCGTGGTCGTCAAGGGGATCTCCAAGCAGCTCGTCGGCGAGACGGCGGCGATCATCCGCAAGCAGCGCCCGCCGGAGCCCTACAAGGGCAAGGGCATTCGCTACGAGGGCGAGTACGTCCAGAGGAAGGTCGGCAAGCGCGCATGACGGTGCTCACGAAAGAGGCTCAGCGGCTCAAACGGCGCCGGCGCGTGCGGGCGAAGGTGTCCGGCACAGCGACGCGCCCGCGCATCTCCGTGTTCCGCTCCAACAGGGGCCTCTCGGCCCAGCTGATCGACGACGTGTCGGCGCGCACGCTGGCGGCAGTCAACTGGTTCGAGCCCGAGCTGCGCTCGCTGCCCAAAGCCGAGCGCACCACGCGGGCCGGCCAGCTGCTCGCCGAGCGCGCGAAGGCGGCCGGTGTGTCGGAGGCCGTCTTCGATCGCGGCGGCTACCGCTACCACGGCCACGTGCGCACCTTCGCCGATGCCATGCGCGAGACGGGCGTAACCGTCTAGCTGCCCAGGGCACCGCTCCCGCTACCCTCTCCCTTCTGCCATGTCAATTTCCATAGACCGCTCAATCAATCAGGCCGGCCTCGACCTCCAGGAGCGCGTGGTCGAGATCAACCGCGTCGCCAAGGTCGTCAAGGGCGGCCGGCGCTTCTCGTTCACCGCCCTCGTGGTCGTCGGCGACGAACGCGAAGTCGTCGGCGTCGGCTACGGCAAGGCCAACGAGGTGCCGCTGGCGATCCAGAAGGGCGTCGAGCGCGCGAAGAAGGACCTGTTCCGCGTGCCCAAGCACGGCAGCACGATCACCCATCAGACGACAGGCGTGTTCGGCTCCGGGCGCGTGCTGCTGAAGCCGGCATCTCCCGGTACGGGCGTGATCGCAGGTGGAGGCGTGCGCGCGGTGCTGGAGCTCGCCGGCATCCACGACATCCTCTCCAAGAGCCTCGGCACGCAGAACCCGATCAACCTCGTCAAGGCGACCGTCGCCGGGCTTCAGGGCCTTCGCACTCCCGAGGAGGTGGCAGAGCTCCGCGGACTGTCGATCGACCGCGTGCTCGGTCTCGGCGGCGGTGCCGCGAGCGCCACTGCACAGGCCGGCACCGAGTCGCCTCAGCCTGGCGCGCCGGAGGGCGAGCCGGCCGCGGCGGCCGAGCCTACCCCCGCAGCCGACGCCGCCCCGGCAACCGAGGGGGCCTCGGCCTGATGGGCGCGATCAGCGTCACTCAGCGCCGATCGAGAAACGGCGCGAACCCCAAACAGCTCGCCACGCTGCGCTCGCTCGGCCTTCGTCGAATCGGCCACACCGTGGAGGTCAAAGACTCCGAGCAGGCGCGCGGCATGCTGCATGCGGTGCGCCACCTCGTCGAGGTCAAGGAGGGCAAGTGAGCCCCGCGGGCGAGGGCCCCGAGGAGCGCATCGGGCTGCACAGCCTCGCACCGGCTCCCGGCAGCAGGCGTCCGCGCAAGCGCGTCGGGCGCGGCGAAGGGTCCGGCACGGGCAAGACCTCCGGCCGCGGGCAGAAGGGCGCAGGCTCGCGCTCCGGCTCGAAGAGCCGTCCCAACTTCGAGGGCGGCCAGATGCCGATCCACATGCGCATGCGAAAGCTGCGCGGACCGCACATGAAGAAGTCGATGCCGTTCGAGCCGTTCCGCACGCACACCCAGCCGGTGAACATCTCCTCCCTGGAGAGTCGCTTCGACGCCGGCACCGAGGTCACGATCGAGCTGATGAAGGCCAACGGCCTGGCGACCCGCAAGGACATACCCGTGAAGGTGCTCGCCAAGGGCGAGCTCGGCAAGGCGCTCACCGTGCACGCGCACGCGTTCAGCGCCGGCGCGCGCGAGCGCATCGAGGCTGCCGGCGGCAGCTGCAAGATCGTCGACGGCTAGCGCCGCGGCCTGGCCGTGCAACCGGCGGCGCTGAGGGGCGCATCCACTAGAATCGGCCGCTCCGCGGTCACCCGAGCACCCCGCTCCGGTGAGGCGGGCTGAGCCATGCTTGCAACGATCCTGAACGCCTTCCAGGTTGCGGACATCCGCAAGAAGATCGCCTTCACGGCGGGCATGCTGCTGATCTACCGCCTCGGCTCGCACATCCCCGTGCCCGGGGTGAACCTCACCGCGGTCAACAACATCCAGAAGCAGTTCGGCGGCTCGAACATCCTCGGGCTGCTGAACCTCTTCTCCGGCGGCGGCCTCTCGCGCATCGCGATCTTCGCGCTGGGCATCATGCCCTACATCACCGCCTCGATCATCCTGCAGCTCCTGCAGGTCGCCGTGCCGTCCCTCGAGAAGCTCTCCAAGGAAGGCGAGGTCGGCCAGGCGCGCATCACGCAGTACACGCGCTACCTGACGGTGGGCCTCGCGTTCGCCCAGTCGATCGGCTACGTGTTCCTGTTCCACACGCTCCAGGCGAAAGCCGGCGAATCGGTCGTCACCCACTTCGACGCACCGCACATCTTCCTGATCGTCGTCTGCCTGACGACCGGCTGCGTGCTGCTGATGTGGGTCGGCGAGCTGATCACCCAGCGCGGCATCGGCAACGGCATCTCGCTGCTGATCTTCGCCTCGATCGTCGCCCGCCTGCCCAGCGGCGTGCAGGCCTGGTGGACGACCCAGGACCAGGTCTTCAAGGTGATGATGCCGTTCCTCGTGCTGGCGGTCGTGGCCGGGATCGTGTTTGTGCAGGAGGGGCAGCGGCGAATTCCCGTGCAGTACGCCAAGCGTGTGATCGGACGGCGGATGTCAGAGGGAGGGCAGACCTACCTGCCGCTGCGGGTGAACATGGCGGGGGTGATCCCGGTGATCTTCGCCGCGAGCATCATGGCCTTCCCGCCGACGGTCGGGCAGCTCGTGAAAACCCGCTGGGGCAGGGACATCTCCGACTTCTTCTCGCCCAACGGCTGGCATTACGTCGTGGGCGAGTCGCTGTTCATCATCGTCTTCACCTACTTCTACACCGCGGTCACGTTCAACCCCGTCGACCAGGCGGAGAACCTCAAGAAGTACGGAGGCTTCATCCCCGGCGTTCGGCCCGGCCGACCGACCGCCGAATTCCTGGATCGCATCCTCGCGCGCCTGACCTTCCCCGGCGCCCTGTTCCTCGCTGCCGTCGCGGCGCTGCCGACGATCCTGATCGCGCGAACGCACCAGAACATCCCGCTCGGAGGGACGTCCCTGCTGATCGTGATCGGCGTGGCCCTGGAAACGATGAAGCAGCTCGAGGCGCAGCTGATGATGCGAAGTTACGAGGGCTTTCTCAAGTAGCCACGGCTCCGCCGGCGCCGGCAAGGATGCACGCCGCAAACCGCCCGCCACCTCTGCACTTTCAGCGGGCGAAGGGATAGGCTGCGTCGGTCGTGAGCGAGCTCAACCTGATTCTGCTCGGCCCGCCGGGTGCCGGCAAGGGCACTCAGGCCGAGCGCCTGCACGAGGACTTCGGGATCGCGCACATCTCGACCGGCGACATCCTGCGCGCGCAGGTGGCGGAAGGGACGGAGCTGGGCGAGCAGGCCAGGCGCTACATGGACGCGGGCGAGCTCGTCCCGGATGATGTGATCATCGGCATGATCATCGAGCGCCTCGCCGAGGACGACGCCCGCGACGGGTTCCTGCTCGACGGGTTCCCCCGCAACGCGCAGCAGGCGGAGGCTCTCTCGGAGGCCCTAGGCAGCATGGAGCGGCGGCTGACGGCCGTGCTCCTGATCGAGGTGCCCGACGAGGACGTCGTGCAGCGGCTGGCAGGTCGGCGCGTGTGCGTGAAGAACCCGAGCCACATCTACCACGTCGACTTCGATCCGCCCAAGCACGAGGGCATCTGCGACCAGGACGGCGCGCGCCTGATCCAGCGTGACGACGACAAGGAGGAGACGATCCGCCGGCGCCTGGAGGTCTACCACACGCAAACCGAGCCGCTGATCGACTACTACGACCGTGCCGGCCTGCTGCGCCGCTTCGACGGGCGCCGCAGCCCCGACGAGGTGCATGCGCGCATCAGGGCGACGGTTGCGACGCTCCGCCTGGAGGAGAAGCTCTAGCGGCGCGAGCTAAGCTCCCTGGGTGATCATCAAGAAGTCCCCAGAGGAGATAGAGAAGATGGCGCGGGCCGGCGCGGTACTGGTCGCGACCCTCGATCTGCTCGAGCGCCAGATCCGCCCAGGCGTCAGCACCGAAGAGCTCGACAAGGCCGCCGAGCGCTTCATCCGCTCGCGTGGCGCGACGCCCACCTTCAAGGGCTATCGCGGCTTCCCCGGCTCGATCTGCGCCTCGCCGAACTCGATGATCGTGCACGGCATTCCGGGGCCCTACCGGCTCAAGAGCGGCGATGTCATCTCGATCGACGTCGGCGTCACCCTGGACGGCTGGGTCGCCGACGCGGCGCGCACGTTCCCCGTTGAGCAGGTCGGCAAGCAGGCGCGGAGCCTGCTGGCCGCGACCGAGGAGTCCCTGCACGCGGGCGTGGCCGAGTGCCGGCCGGGAAACCGCATGGGAGACGTCTCCGCGGCGATCCAGCGGGTCGCCGAGGGCGCGGGCCTCGCGGTCGTGCGCTCGCTGGTCGGCCATGGCGTCGGGCGCAGCATGCACGAGGACCCGCAGGTGCCCAACTACGGCAAGCCCGGAAAGGGCCCGCTGCTGGAGGAGGGCATGGTGCTCGCGATCGAGCCGATGACGACCGCCGGCCTGCCGGCGGTTCGCATGGGCGGCGACGGCTGGGCGATCTTCTCGCAGGACGGATCGCCGGCGGCGCACTTCGAGTTCACCGTCGCGATCACCGGCGAGGGCCCGAAGATCCTCACTCCCTGGCACCTCGCATCCGAGGCCTTGGGCGAGGACGCCGTCGAGCAGGTGGCAAGCGCCGGCTGAGCCCGCCGCGGCGTCAGGGCGGGGCTCGCATGACCCGTATGCCACGGGGCTCTGCGGCCTTCTTGCGCACACGGAAGTTGCTAGCATGGGGAGTCCTGCTCGAACGCGAGGTCGGTTGTGCGCGCGAGAGCCTATCCACGACTTGGTAGCGGCGGCCGCAACGGCAGCCAGAGCCGGGTCGCCGGAACCCAGCCGCCGAAAGGGATCATGAAGGTAAGACCGTCGGTCAAGCCGATGTGTGAGAAATGCAAGATCATCCGCCGCCACGGTGTGGTGCTGGTGATCTGCCAGAACAAGCGCCACAAGCAGCGCCAGGGGTGATCAGCTAGATGGCACGCATCGCTGGCGTCAACCTGCCGCTGAACAAGCGCTCTGAGATCGGGCTGACCTACATCTACGGAATCGGGCGCTCCACGTCCAACAAGCTTCTGAAGGATGTCGGCATCAACCCCGACACCTACATCCGCGACCTCACCGAGGACGAGGTCGCAAAGCTCCGCGACGCGATCGACGAGGGCCAGCCGGTCGAGGGTGACCTGCGGCGCGAGCGCTCGCAGGACATCAAACGGCTGCAGGAGATCGCCTGCTATCGCGGCCTGCGCCATCGGCGCGGCCTGCCCGTGCGCGGGCAGAAGACCAAGACCAACGCGCGCACGCGCAAGGGCCCCAAGCGGATGCAGGTCGCGGGCAAGAAGAAAGCGGGTAAGAAGTAGTGCCCCCAGCACCGAAACGCGCTCGCGGCCGGCGCAAGCCGAAAAAGAACATCCCAATCGGACAGGCCCACATCAAGACGTCGTTCAACAACACGATCGTCTCTCTGACCGACACGGTCGGCAACGTCATCGCCTGGGAGTCCGCCGGCGGCGCCGGCTTCAAGGGCTCTCGCAAGTCGACGCCGTTCGCCGCGCAGGTGACCGCCGACGCGGCTGCGCGCAAGGGCCTCGAGCAGGGTCTGCAGAAGGTCGAGGTCTACGTCAAGGGCCCCGGCTCCGGTCGCGAGACCGCGATCCGCTCGCTCCAGGCCGCCGGCCTCGAAGTCACGGGCGTCAAGGACGTCACCCCGCAGGCCCACAACGGCTGCCGCCCCCGCAAGCGGCGGAGGGTCTAGCGATGGCGCGCGACACGAGCCCCCAGTGCAAGCAGTGCCGCCGCGAGGGCCAGAAGCTGTTCCTCAAGGGCGAGCGCTGCCTGACCGACAAGTGCGGCGTCGAGCGCCGCTCCTATCCCCCTGGAGAGCACGGACGCGGGCGCATGAAACAGAGCGAGTACCGGGTGCAGCTGCGCGAGAAGCAGAAGGCGCGCCGCTACTACGGAGTGCTCGAGAAGCAGTTCCACGGCTATTACGTCAAGGCGTCCGGCCAGCCGGGGATCACCGGCGAGAACCTGCTCCAACTGCTGGAGTGCCGGCTGGACAACGTGCTCGTGCGGCTCGGCTTCGCCGCCTCACGCCGCCAGGGGCGCCAGCTCATCCGCCACGGTCATTGGACGGTCAACGGCCGGCGGGTCAACATCCCCAGCTATCAGGTGCGGCCGGGCGACGTGATCGCCATCAAGGCGGAGACCCCGGCCACGCAGGTGGTCAGAGACGCAACCGAGCTCACCGGGCAGATTCCCGCGTGGCTCCAGGCCGACCACGAGTCGCTCACGGCCAAGGTGCTGCGCAAGCCGGAGCGGCGCGAGGTCGCGGCGCCGGTGCAGGAGCAGCTCATCGTCGAGCTGTACTCGAAGTAGGCAGGACATTTTCCGCGTCGCCGCCCGCTCGGGTGGCGAGGCTTCAGAGCCGGCGCCGTAGCGGCGCCGGTGCGACACCAAAACGACGTTAGGACTCTCATGCTCGACTTCCAAATCCCCCGGATCACCAGCGAGTCGGTGGAGCAAAACCGTGGCACGTTCACGATCGAGCCGCTCGATCGCGGATTCGGCTACACGTTCGGCAACTCACTGCGACGCGTGTTGCTCTCCTCCCTCGCCGGCGCAGCCGTCACGAGCGTGCGCATCGAGGGCGTCGCGCACGAGTTCTCCACGATCCAGGGCGTCAAGGAGGACGTGACGGACATCGTGCTGAACCTGAAGGGCGTCGTCTGCCGCATGCACTCTGACGCAAGCGAGGTCGAGGCGCCGCTGGTCGTGACGGGCCCGGGCGAGATCACGGCGAAGGACATCGACCTGCCCGCCGGCGTGGAGATCCTCAACCCCGACCTGCACATCGCGACGCTCGAGAAGAAAACGAAGCTCGAGCTGTACATGACGATCGGCCGTGGCCGCGGCTACCGCCCGGCCGAGGAGAACAAGTCGGCCGACCAGCCGATCGGCGTCATCCCGATCGACTCGATCTTCTCTCCCGTGCGGCGCGTCGCCTATGCGGTGGAGCAGGCCCGCGTCGGGCAGAAGACCGACTTCGACAAGCTGACGCTCGACATCGAGACCGACGGCTCGATCGACCCGCAGGCGGCGCTGCGCGAGGCGGCCGAGCTGCTGATATCCCAGCTGGCGATCTTCACCGACGCCGACCGCATCCAGGAGCTGCGCGCCGGTCCCGGCGGCCAGCTTGACGGTCACGGCCTGGCGGTCGGAGGCGGCGGCGCGCCGGCCGCGCTCCAGGGCGAGGAGTGGGGCATCCTGATCGAGGAGCTCGAGCTGGGAGTGCGCTCGTACAACTGCCTCAAGCGCGCCGGCATCCAGACGGTCGGCGACCTGATCTCCAAGTCGGAGGGCGAGCTCAACGCGATCCCGAACTTCGGCAAAAAGTCGATCGACGAGGTCATTGAAACGCTGCATGCACGGGGCCTGGACCTCCGTCAGGACTAGCAGCGCCGTACACTTCATCGGCTCATGCGACACCAGCAGACCAGGAACAAGCTCAGCCGCGACTCCGCGCATCGCAAGGCCCTGCTCATGAACCTGAGCAAGGAGATCATCGAGCACGAGCGGATCAAGACGACCGAGGCCAAGGCGAAGGCCGTAAAGCCCGAGATCGAGAAGCTGATCACGCTCGCCAAGCGGGGGGATCTGCACGCCCGGCGCCAGGCGCTGTCGACGCTCTCCCAGGACAAGTTCGCCGTGCACAAGCTGTTCGAGGAGGTCGCGCCCCGCTACGCCGAGCGCCCGGGCGGTTACACGCGCATCCTCAAGCTCGGGCCGCGGCGCAGCGACTCGACCGAGATGGTCTTCATCGAGCTCGTCTGACCGAGCCGGGCGAGCGGATGCCCGCGATCAGTCGCCGACCTGGTCCTCGGCCTCCTCGGCGCTCTCGCCCGCCGCGACGATGTCGCCGTCGCTGAACAGCACGCCTTTGAGCGCGACGCGCCACTTCGGCACGCGGCGGTTCAGGTACTCGAGGTCCATGGCGAAGTGCTTGAACTCCTCCTGCTGGGCGTTCTGCATGATCGCCCGCGCCTGCGCGTCGGGCTCGACCGACATGCGCTGCTCATACCAGCCGATCGCTTCCGCCTCCTCGGTCAGCGAGGCGATCATCCGCGCGAACGTGCGAGTCTCGGCGCTGAGCTCCTGTGCCGGCTCGTGGTATTGGTCAAAGCCCATGGCTGGTCCTCCTGTCGCTGTGGTGTCGGGTGCCCCCGCGAGATCGAAGCTCGCAGGATGCGATCGGTACTACCCACGCTGCGCGCCGCGCCAATCGTGTGACGCTCGCGCCCTGCAGCTCTCCGTGGCGCCCGCGAGGAGCTGATGGTCACCAAGCTCACGATCGAGTACGACGGCGGCGGCTTCGCCGGCTGGGCGCGCCAGCCCGGCGAGAGGACCGTGCAGGAGGAGCTCGAGCGCGGCCTGCAGACGATCCTCGGCGACACCGGCACGGACGGCGCGCCCCTGCGCCTGACCGTCGCGGGGCGAACCGACCGCGGCGTCCACGCCTGGGGCCAGGTCGCAAGCTACTCCCACGAGGCGGTCGATCCGCTGCGGCTCAACGGCCTGCTCGACGACGACCTCGCCGTGCTCGCCTCCGAGCCGGCCGACGACGGCTTCGACGCCCGCCGCGACGCCCGCAGCCGCACCTACTGCTACCGGGTCCTCGCCCGGCGCACCCGCGGCGTGTTCCAGCGCGGCACCGCCTTCTGGTGGACCGGCCGCTACGACGCCGAGGCCCTGCACGCCTGCGCGGCTGCGCTGCTCGGCAAGCACGACTTCAGCGCCTTCACCCCGCGCGAGACCGAGCACTCGTGGTTTCGCTGCGATGTCAGTCGAGCCGAGTGGCTGATCGAGGGCGACCTGCTCGAGTTCTGGATCGAGGCCGACATGTTCCTGCGCCACATGAACCGCATGCTGGTCGGCACGATGCTCGACATCGCCGAAGGCCAGCGCCCACTCGAGGATTTCGCGCAGCTGCTTCAGGGAGGCCCGCGGTCCGAGGCCGGCCGGACGGCGCCGGCGCACGGGCTGGCACTGGCGAGCGTCAGCTATGCGCCTAGCGGCGCGGCAGATGTTCACGCGCCAGGGCCGAAGCGCCCCCTATGCTGGAGGACGCGATGATCAACGTGCTGCTCACGAACGACGACGGAATCGAGGCGGACGGCCTGCAGGCGATGAGGCGCGCGCTGTTGCTGCTCGACGACGTGAACCTGGCCGTGATCGCCCCCGACGGCAACCGCTCGGCGATGGCTCGCTCGATCACCACGCGCAGGCCGCTGGTGGTGACCGAGGTGCCCTTCGCCGACGGCACGGTCGGCTATGCGACCGACGGGACCCCGGTCGACTGCGTGCGCCTCGCCAGCCTGGGGCTGGTCGAGAGCTTCTCGGCCGACCTGGTCGTGTCGGGCATCAACCACGGTGCCAATCTCGGCGACGACATCACCTACTCCGGCACCGTGGCGGCCGCGCTCGAGGGCGTCGTCCTGGGCCTTCCGGCGATCGCCGTCTCACAGCAATCGGGCGCCCGCGCGCTCGACTACCGCTTTGACGGGGGCTTCGACTTCGACGTAGCGGCCACGTTCGTGGCGAGGCTGGTCGAGCGGATCGACGACGTGCCGCTGCCCGCGAGGACGCTGCTGAACGTCAACGTCCCGGCAGGGCCGCCCGTGGGCGTCGAGGTGACGAGCCTCGGCAAGCGGATCTACAGGGACGAGCTCAAGCTCGAGCAGGAAGAGGAGGGCCGGCGCCGCTACTGGATCTACGGATCGGATCCGGGCTTCGAGGACGAGTCGGGCACGGACCTCGCGGCCGTCGCCGCGCGACGCGTGGCGGTCACCCCGATCCACTTCGACCTCACCGACCGTCCGAGCCTCGAGGCGCTCAGGCGGTTCGACCTGGAGGATCTGCTCCCGGTCGCGCACGAAGCGAAGTGAGCACGAAGGGGAAGACCCGCTCCTCAAAGCAGGGAACGTCGCGCGCCTCGGCGCCCGCTAGTCGCGCCGATGCGGCGGCGAGCCGCGGGACGGCGGTCGAGAAGCGCGCGCAGGAGCTGCGCGAGGTGCTCGGCTACCACTCCTACCGCTACTACGTGCTCGACGACCCGCAGATCGGCGACGACGAGTACGACCGCCTGATGGACGAGCTGCGGGCGATCGAGGCCGAGCACCCGGAGCTGATGAGCGCCGACTCGCCCACCCAGAGGGTCGGCGGTGAGCCGGTGGGGCGCCTTGAGAAAGTGACGCATCTGGAGCCGATGCTCTCGCTCGGCAACGTGCGCTCCGAAGAGGAGCTGCGCGCGTGGGTCGAGAGGATGCGCGCGCACCTGGCCCGCGAGGGGATCAGCGCACCCAGCTTCGAGTTCGTCGTCGAGCCGAAGATCGACGGCCTCGCGATCAGCCTGCTCTATCGCGATGGGGTGCTCGAGCGCGGCGCCACGCGCGGCAACGGCGAGATCGGAGAGGACGTGACGCACAACCTGCGCACGATCGGCGCGATACCCCTGCACGTCCAGGACCCGCCGCCGCTGGTCGAGGTGCGCGGTGAGGTCTACATGTCGCTGAGGGACTTCACGGCGCTGAACGAGCGCAGGGCCGAAGCGGGGGAGTCGACGTTCATGAACCCGAGGAACTCCGCCGCGGGCACCATCCGCCAGCTCGACCCCTCCGACGCGGCCAAGCGCCCGCTGTCGATCTGGTGCTACCAGGTCGGGGTCAACGAGGGCCTCGCCTTCCGCACGCACTCCGAGGCGCTCGAGTGGCTGCGCGAGCACAGGTTCCCCGTCAACCGCGGGATCAAGCTGCTCGGCAGCGAGGACGAGGTGATCGCGCAGTGCCTCGACTGGCAGGAGCGCCGCGGCGAGCTCGACTTCGAGATCGACGGCGTGGTCGTGAAGGTCAACGATCTCGAGCTGCAGCGCAGGCTCGGGTCGGTCGGGCGCGACCCGCGCTGGGCGGTCGCATGGAAGTTCCCGCCCACCACCGCCGTCACGCGCCTCGAGAAGGTCATGTGGAACGTCGGCAAGTTCGGCGACCTGCGCCCCTACGCCGTGCTCGAGCCTGTCGCGGTCGGAGGGGTCACGATCAAGCTTGCGACCCTGCACAACGAGGAGGACATCCTGCGCAAGGACATCCGCGCGGGCGAGGAGGTGATCGTCGTGCGCGCCGGCGATGTGATCCCGCAGGTCGTCTCTCCGGCGCCGCATGTCGTCGAGCAGAAGAAGCGCCCGCCCGCGCCGCTGCCACCGGAGCGCTGCCCCTTCTGCGACACGAAGACGGTCAAGCCCGCCGGCAGCGTGTTCACCATGTGCCCGAACCGCGACTGCCCCGCGCGGGCGTGGCAGCTGCTCAAGCACTTCGTCTCGCGCGGCGCGATGGACATCGAGGGCCTCGGGGAGAAGCAGGTCGCGCTGCTGCAGGAGCGCGGACTCGTGAGCACGGCAGCCGACTACTACCGGCTCACAGAGGCGCAGCTCGTCGAGCTCGAGGGCTTCGGCGAGCTCTCGGCGCGAAACCTCCTCGCGGCGATCGAGGCCTCCAAGGAGCGGCCCTTCGCCCGTGTGCTGTTCGCGCTCGGGATCGAGGAGGTCGGCGAGGTGACCGGGCGCAACCTGGCGCAGCGCTTTCGCGACATCGACGCCCTGCTCGGCGCCTCGCCGCAGGAGATCGCCGAGACCCCCGGCGTGGGCGAGAAGATGGCCGCATCGATCAGCGCGCAGCTGCACGACGAGCGCACGCTCGCACTCATCAAAGACCTGCGCGAGATCGGGCTTCGCTTCCATGAAGAGGGACCGCCGCCCTCGGAGGGCCCGCTCGCCGGCAGGACGCTGGTACTCACGGGCAGCCTCCCGGAGTGGTCGCGCGAGGACGCGACGGCGCGGATCATGGCGGCCGGCGGCCGCGTCACCGGATCGGTGTCGAAGAAGACCGACTACGTCGTCGCGGGCGAGAGCCCCGGCTCGAAGCTCGAGAAGGCCGAGCGCCTGGGCGTGGCGGTGCTCGACGAGGCCGGGCTGCGCGCGCTGCTCGAGCAGTAGGCGCAAGCGTCTGCTCACCGCCGCCGGCGCTCAAGCTGCGCTGGGTTTGCGCCGAAGCCGTACGCATGCTCCGTGGTTGCATATGGGCGTGCGTGCTCGTGGTCATCGTGCTCGTCGCCGTGCCGCTGTCCGGCTGGGCCGGCGGGGAAGGCGGCCTGGCATCCGCGCAGTCCGGCGGGCTGATCGGAGGCGTCGCCGAAAAGCTCAAAAAGGCCGACGACGAAGGCGACATGAGAGAAACGAGCCGCCGCGAACGCACCCCCGAAGAACGCGAACACGTGCACGAAGTCGTCGCCCAGTCGCAGATGGAAGAAGTGCGGGCGCAGGAACGCGAAGTGGAACAGCAGAGCTAGCTGCTAGCCGAGCTGCGATCCGGCGAGCGTGATCGCGATGTGGTCCTGGAAGCGGTGCGCCGCGCTCACGGATATTCCGTCCGTGAAGATCGCGAAGGCGAGCAGATGCCCGTCGGTGGACTGGCAGTAGCCGACGAGGTTCGAGACGCTCGTCAGCGTGCCCGTCTTGCCCTGGCAGCGCCCCGCAGCGGCGGTGCGGCGCATGCGCAACCTCAGCGTTCCGGTCCTGCCCGCGACCGCCAGGTGTTCGCGCAGCACCGCTCCGCTGGGCGTCGGCGCGAGCTGCACGAGCAGGTTGGCGACCTGGTAGGGGGAGGTGCGGTTGCCCGGTGAGAGGCCCGAGCCGTCGATCACCCGCGGATTGAAGCCGAGCATCGAGGCGATCGTGCTCGAGACCACCGAGGCTCCGGCGGCCGTCGTCCCGGCCCCGCCGAAGCCCGCGCCGAGATCCTTCAGCAGCGTCTCCGCGAAGAAGTTGTCCGAGGGCGGCAGCATCAGGCCGAGCAGCTGGGTGACGGTGGGGGACTGCACCTGCGCGAGCTGGACCGCGCCGGGGGGCGTGCCGGCCGCGCCGCTCGAGCCGCGGATGCTGACGCCGCCGGCCTTCAGCGCCCCCCAGAGCTTGCGCGCGGCGTAGGCGGCGGGCGCGTGCGCCCCTCTTTCTGAGCCCTTCGCCCCACGGTCGAAGGAGAGGGCGCTGAGGGTGCCTTCGAGGAAGGGGTCCTGGGCGAAGCCGCTCGACGGCTCGCCGCGCAGCCGGTCCAGATAGGACTCGTCCCCACGGATCGAGCCGGTGATGTGATGGATGCCGTCCATCCGCACGAGCTGGGCCACGAGCGCCGAGACGCTCGCCCCCTGCCCGCCGTAGTGGCCGCGGATGAAGGATGGGCTGCCGAACGTCGGATCTCCGCCGCCGCGCAGGTAGAGATCGCCTTCCCACACGCCGCCCGGCGCCAGGTGCCCGACGCCGAACACGGTCGTCGCCAGGCGGCCGGCCGGGCCCATTCGAGCGAGCACGGCGGCGGCGGTGTAGAGCTTCTCGACCGACGCCGGGGGCCGCAGCGTCGTGGCGCGTTCGGAGAACAGGGCCTGTTTGGACGTCAGGTCATACACGTAGGCGCCGTCATGAGGCCCTGCAAGTGCGAGCTGATGGTTGAGATCCGCCTGTAATCCGGGCAGTTCGACCGCTGCGCCGGCGCCCGCCGGCGCGAGAGCGCCGAGCAGCGAAATCCCAAAGAGCAGGATAAGGAACCGTGCGGGGCCATTCCGGGTCACGTGGGCATAGAATGTTTCGAGCATGGGCAAGGTTGTCAAGCTTGAACCGGCCATGAAGGCCGACTCGGCCAAGGCACGGACTCGCCGCCGCAGCCTGGCCCCTCGGGGCGTGGGCCGCCCGGCGTCCATCGACCGTCGGCGACGTACCAGGCCGGACAAGACCGCGCTCGTGCTCGGCGGCGGCGGGTTCACCGGCGGCGTCTATGAGATCGGGGCGCTGCGCGCGCTGGACCTGCTCGCGGTCAACAGCTCCGTCAACCAGTTCGACGTCTACGTCGGGACCTCGGCGGGGTCGTTCATCGCCGCTCTCGCCGCCAACGGCGTGACTCCCGAGGAGATGATGCGGGTCGTCACCCGGCAGGGCGAGCCGTCGTTCAAGGACATCGACATCGGCGACCTGCTGCGGCCCAACCTGCTCGAGTACGCGCGCAAGGGCGCCCTGATGCCGCTGCGCGCCATCTCCGTCGCCCGCCAGCTGCTCTCCCAGCCGGGAGGGGTCTCGCTGATGGACGTCGTGATGGGCCTCGCCGACGGCCTGCCCTCCGGCCTCTACAACGGCAGCGGGATCGAGACCTACCTGCAGAAGGTGCTCAACGAGCCGGGCCGCACCGACAGCTTCTCCGACCTCGCGTGCGAGCTCTATCTTGCCGCGACCGACCTCGACACCTGCGAGCGCGTCGTTTTCGGGGTCGAGGGCTTCGACGACGTGCCGATCTCGACCGCCGTGCGCGCCTCCGGCGCGCTGCCGATGGTCTATGCGCCGGTGAAGGTCAACGATCGTGAGCTGATCGACGGCGGCATCGTCTCAACCACGAACCTCGATCTGGCCGTGCAGGCGGGCGCCAAGCTCGTGATCGTGATCAACCCGATCGTGCCGTTCGTCAACGACTTCTCGGACACGATCCGGACGCTGCACGGCACGCGGCCGCGCCGGGTCTCCGATATGGGCTTCGCCCAGATCGGCTACCAGGTCTTCAAGCTGGTAGCCCACCAGCGGCTGCACGAACTCGCCAAGCACTGGGAGGAGCGCTATCCCGGCGTTGACATAATCCTGATAGAGCCCGAGCCGACGGACGAGCTGATGTTCCAGACCTCGATGATGAGCTTCAGCTCGCGCGTTGAGATCGCGCGGCACGGCTTCGAGTCGGTGACCAGGCAGCTCGCCGGCGAGTACGACCGGTACCACACGGTCGCCGAGCGCCACGGCATCACCATCTCCGGAAAGCGGGTCCGCCGCGTCGTCGAACACTTCGACGAGGAGCCCGAGGAGGTGAGCGCCTGGCGCAAGATCCTCGAGGGGACCACGGGCGCGCTTCTCCGCCAGGCCGGATCCAGCGGCTGACCGGCAGCGCCGCGCCGGCATCTGGGCATAGCGGTCGCTAGAGCGCTTTGTCGATCGCGTCGAGCAGGCGATCGGAGGCGGCCCTGCTGCGCAGGCCCACGCGCACGTGGCGTGGCTCGCCGAGCGCGTCCCCGGCCGCCACGAGCACGCCGGCACGGGCCAGGCGCGCCGCCAGCTCGGCGCCGTCGAGCGCCGGATGGGCGGCCCACAGGAAGTTCGCCTGGCTGTCGGCGACCTCGAATCCGCGGCTGCGAAGCTCGGCCGTGAGGTGCGGGCGCTGCTCGCGGATCGCGGCCACATGCCGGTCGACGAGCTCGGTGCAGCTGCGAAGCGCCTCGAGCGCGCCGGCCTGCGAGATCTCCGAGACGCCGAGATCGGCCTCGAGCTCTGCCAGCACGTCCCCCGAGCCGGGCGCGCCGATCGCGTAGCCGATGCGCAGCCCGGCAAGCCCCCAGGCCTTTGAGAAGCTGCGGAAGACGAGCAGGCGCGGATGCTCGGCGAGCAGCTCCAGCGAGGCGTTGGTCGGCTGGGCGTCGGCGAACTCGACGAGCGACTCGTCCAGCAGCACCGCGACGCCGTCCGGCAGCCCCTCCAGCAGCCGCTTGAGCTCGGCCGCCGCCAGCAGCTCGCCCGTTGGGTCGTTGGGGCTCGCCAGCGCGATCACGCGGACGTCAGGCTCGCGGGCTGCCTCGAGCAGCTCATCGACGCCGCCGGAGACGCGCACGGCCTGGCCGTGCGCGCGACGGGCCATGAGCGGGAACAGGGGATAGGACGGCCAGGCGGTCAGCAGCAGCTGGCCGGGCGCGATCAGGGCCCGCGTGGCGGAGCTGAGCAGCTCCGCCGCGCCGTTGCCGAGGATCAGCCGCTCTGGCTCGACACCGTGGCGCTCGGCGAGCGCGTTGCGCAGGTCCGCGCCGTGCACGTGGGGATAGCGGTGCAGGCCCCGCCGGGCAACGAACGTGATCGCATTGACGATCCGCGGGTGCGGCAGCTCGTGCCAGGTCGTCTGAGAGAGGTCAAGCGTCTCGACACGCGTGAGCGCTTTGCGCTTGCGCTCGGCCGCGTCCTCGCGCAGGCGCGCATTGACCTCCTCCTCCGACATCCCTTCGAACTGCCTGTAGTAGTCGAGAAGGCCCACTATCTGGTTCTAGCAGCGAAGCGACCCGGCCTCACAGCGGCCGGACAGGACGGGCGGTCGCTCCTCACACCGTTCCGGGGCCGGAGACGATGCTCGAGCCGGGTCCGTGAATCACGACGAACCAGATCGTGAAGACGATCGCGCAGACGGCAGCCGTGATCGCGAAGATCCGTCCCAGGATGCCCGTGCGCTGATCGTGGCCGGCCGCCCGGCGCACGAGGATCCACGCCTGGTCGAGGCGGCGAAGCAGCACCAGCGCTCCGAACAGGAACGCGAACAGGCCGGCGAACGCCACGAGGATGCCGAGGCTGACGCTGCCCGAGATGTAGTCGGCCTGCGAGCCGAGCCACAGGCACGCGAGCGGGATCGGGCCCCAGCAGAGCAGGCTGAGCGCGGTCATCGCCGCGACGAGGACGCCGGCGAGCGAGCCGTCGAAGCGCTGGCGAAGCTCACTGCCGCGCTCGGGCAGGGCGCGAAAGCGGACCGGTGCCGTGCCGGGGCGCCGGCCGACGAACAGGCCGCCGTTATCTGAGGGGTCGCTGCGCATCTCTTCTCATGTTCGCAGCTAGGGGACCGGCCGCACGTCAGCTCGCGTAAAGCGAGTCGAAGAGGTCGGCGTATTTCTCGTTGACCACGTTGCGCTTGACCTTCAGCGTTGGCGTCAGCTCGCCCGTCGCCTGCGAGAGGTCGTGGTCAAGGATCGCGAACTTCTTGACCTGCTCGACCTGCGCGTATCTCTGGTTCACGCGGGCGACCTCCGCCTCGATCAGCGCATGGATCGAGGGGTCGCGCGAGAGCGACGGGATGTCCTGCGGCAGACCGTGCTCGCTCGCATAGACGGGGATCTCTTCCTCGTCGAGCGTGATCAGGATCACCGGGTAGGGGCGCTGGTCGCCGTGCATCACGGCTTGGGAGATCCAGCGGCACTGCTTGAGGTCGTTCTCGATGTTCGCCGGCGTCAGGTTCTTGCCGCCGGCGGTGATGATGATGTCCTTCTTGCGCCCGGTGATCGAGAGGTAGCCGTCCTCATCGATCGAGCCGAGATCGCCGGTGTGCAGCCATCCGTCCTCGACGGCGCCGAAGCTCGTGGACGCCTGGTTGTGGTAGCCGGCGAAGATGTTCGGGCCTTTGACGAGGATCTCGCCGTCGTCGGCGATTTTCAGCTCGACGCCGGGCAGCGCGCGCCCGACCGTGCCGAAGCGGTGGTTCTCGAGCGTCGAGACCGTCGCCGCGGTCGCGGTCTCGGTCATGCCGTAGCCCTCGAACACAGGCACGCCGCATGCGTAGAAGAACTCGAGGATCTCGTGGGCGATCGGCGCGGCGCCGCTGGTCGCGTGGCGCATGCGCCCACCGAATATGGCGCGGACGTTTTTGAAGAGCTGCTCGTCGGCCTGCTCGAAATGCTTGCGCATCTCCTCCGGCACCGTCTCGCCGCGGTTCTCCATGTCGCGGACCTTCACGCCGAGCGCGATCGCTTCCTGCGCTCGCCGCTGCTCCTCCGGCGGCTGGGCCTCGATCGCTCCGTGGGCAAGCGTGTAGATCTTCTCGAACACGCGCGGCACCGACGGCAGGTAGGTGGGTTTGACCTCGCTGAGCTCGGCGACGATCTGCTTGGTGTCGCCGCCGAAGTAGGCGAGCGTGCTGCCGAGCGCGAAGGCCGCCAGCTGGACGAGCAGCGCGTAGGAGTGCGCCAACGGCAGGTACAGGTAGCTCACCTCGTCCTCGGTCATCTCGCGCACGTCGGCGATCATGTCGACGATCGCGCAGTAGTTGCCGTGCGTGAGCACGCAGCCCTTCGGCGGGCCTGTCGTGCCGGAGGTGTAGATGAAGGTGAATGGATCCTCTGGACGGACGGCGGCCCGGCGCGCTTCGAGCTCCTCCGGGGCGCGGCCGCGCCCCCGCTCGCGAACCTCCTCGAGCGTGATCGCCTCGAGGGAGGCGCCGGGGCCGCCGCCGTTACCCGCGGCATCACCGGCCGGCGGGTCGATCACGATGACGGTGCGCAGGTTCGGGAGCCGGTCACGGATCGCGGCGATCTTCGCGAGCTGCTCCTCGTCCTCGCACACGATCGCGCAGGCGTCTGAGTCTGCGAGCACCCAGTGGCACTCCTCGGGCGAGTTCGTCTGGTAGATCGGCACCACGACGGTGCCGGCCGAGGTGGCGCCGAGGTCGGCATAGGACCACTCCGGCCGGGTGTTGGCGAGGATCGAGACGCGCTCGCCGGGCTGGATGCCGAGATCGATCAGCCCGAGGCCGACCTCCTGGACGATCTCTGAGAGCTGCGCATAGGTGACGTCCTGCCAGGCACCGTCACGCTTGAAGCGCACCGCGATCTGCTGGGCGTGCGCGCGTGCCGAGCGCGGGATCAGGTCGGCGATCGTCTTCAACCCCGCCGTCGACGCCGTGGCCGTGGTGGCCTCCATTCAGCACTCCCCTCTAGATCACAGAAAACGGACCAATGATGTTAGACCTTGCGGGCCCGTTTGGCACGCTTGCCGGTCAGACGGGATTCGGCACATCGAGGAAGACGTGGCGCAGGCCGAACCGCTCCGCGAGGTGCTCGCCGAGGCGCTTCACGCCGAGCGTCTCCGTCGCATAGTGGCCGGCGGCGATCAGGTGCAGTCCGTGCTCTCGAGCCTGGGCCATCGCGCGCTCCGCGACCTCGCCCGTGAGCAGCGCGTCCGCGCCGGCCGCCTGCGCCTCGCCGAGGTAGTCGGCGCCGGCGCCCGAGACGATCGCCACGCTGCGGACGACCTCGGGTCCGGCGTCGAACACGAGCGGCTCGCGCGAGGTGATGGTGCGCACGCGATCGAACAGCTCGCGCGGCGCGAGACCGTCGCCGGGAAGGCGCGCGAGCACGCCGATCGGCTCGCCGTGGTGTCGCGCGAAGGGAACGTAGCTCTCGGCATCGAGGGCGCGGGCGAGCAGCGCGTTGTTGCCGAGCTCCGGGTGAGCGTCGAGCGGGAGGTGGTAGGCGGCGAGCGCCATGTCCGCGTCGAAGAGGATCTGCAGACGGCGCTTGAGCACCGCGTCGATCGGTACTGCGCCAGAGCCCCAGAAGAGCCCATGGTGCACCAGAAGCAGGCCGGCGCGCTCGCCGGCGGCCAGCTCGAACAGCTCTGCATGCGCCGAGACGCCCGTCGCGATCGTCGACACCTCGTCCGGACCGGGCACCTGCAGTCCGTTGGGCCCATAGTCCTCGAAGCGCTGCGGTTCGAGCAGGCCGTCGGCCTCCGCGAGGATGTCTTTGACGCTGGCGGGCATCGGGCGAAGATAGCGGCGTTGCCGGTGTGGGATACTGCCGGGGCGTCGGGGCGTGGCGCAGCCTGGTAGCGCGCACCGTTCGGGTCGGTGAGGTCCCCGGTTCGAATCCGGGCGCCCCGATTGCTTTCTCGTTGGATGCTGGGGTGGGCTGGGGGTCACGTCAGCCGGGCCATCCACCGAGCCTGTGTCGAGCGGACGGTCGGATTAATGGCAGGCGTGGCGGACCGCCTTGCGAAGGCGAACGGCAGCTGCGATCGCGGCATGCTGCACCGCGCTCTGCGATGAAGGGGGCGCAAGTCGTAGGCCGACGCCGAGCGTGCAGCGCCCGACCGCGAACACGACGGATGTCTGCGATTCCGCTGGCGTGAAGGCCGCTGGAGGGTGCGGCTGCGTAAGGCCGATCCCGCCAGGGATCGTCGGAATGGCGAACCGGACTACGCCGGCCCCGAGTTCGCGCTGTTCTTCGCTGGCTTTGGTCTCGGACTCACGAGTGGCGGCGTGCGCCGTGCGGAGGACGAGGGCGCCGGAGAAGGCTCTCCCCTTTCCGCCGGTGATCGCTCGGTGCACCCCCTCAACGAATCCCTCGCGCTTGAGTCGGGCTACTTCTTGGCGGCCGTTCGCGGGAGGGTCTTCGAGGATGCCGAAGGCCCAACCCGATGCCGAGCGAGTTGCGCGAAGACGGCTTTCGGGCTGCCCCAGATCAGGGAACCAGGAGACGGTAGCCACAAGCCGTTGAGGCGCGACGGCGAACCGACCCTCCCCGCTCGCTGGGACCGCCGCGGCGAGAAAGACAATGACGAGGCTCACGATCGCCGAGAGCGGCGCCACCCGATGCCATGCCTGCATGGACCGTCAGGATAGGGGCTGTTCGCGTTACGCGGCCGCTCGCGATAGATCGTGGTGAGCGCTCGGGAACGTCGCGCTTTACCTCGATCACGTCGGCGCGTACCGCCCCCTGACCAAGGCCTCGAGCGTTGCCCGCGGGAGACATGCCTGACGGATTGACGGCTGGCCGGCACCCGCATGAGGACCATACGGGGCCGCGGCGCGGCCCCGTATGGTGCCTAATCTTCTTTCAGCGGATCTGGTTGCCCGCCGGCGACACCGTGAACCAGGAGGCGCCGAACGCCGTCAGGCCCTGGCCGTTCGTCTGGCCGGCCTTCGTGTCCTGCAAAAACGTGTACAGGGGGTGTCCCTTGTAGGTGACCTGCGGCTTTCCATCGGAGCGCCGGATGGTCCCCAGTTTTGAGGCGCTCACACCACGGCCGGCAGTCGGCTTACCGCTCGCCCGCAACGGCGGCCAGAACTTGGCGCATGCGCCGGCGCATGCGCTCCTGCCGCCAGAATCCTTCTTGAACAGGTAGAGCGTGCGCCCCTGCGAGTCAACGAGGATTTTTCCAAGACGGGTCCCGCGCACTTCGACCGTGCTCTTTGCGACGCTCGCCGTTGCCGACGCTCCGTGCGTGGCGGGCGAGGTGATCGCAGCGCTGGCGGCGGGAGCGACCGGAAGCGCCGCGAGCGGTATCACTGCGGCGCTGGCGAGGAAGGTGGTGAACCGGCTGCGAGTCATTTCGTGCTCCTTGGGTTGGGGACGGTTCCTAGCCGCTACTCCCCGAAGGGGAGGGCTTGCGAGCACGGTCAATGTTGGCTGTCGGTCGCCCGTTCGTCGTCGGCCCAAGGAGGACTCTTTTTGCTGCTGCGTGCGTAGCGCGCCGGCTGAGCGCCTACGCCGGCTGTCGTATGAGCTGCGTCTCTATGCGGCCAAGCGCCGCGGGCCGGCCGCCGTGGCTCGGCTCGCCACGGCGACCTGCTCCGCCGTCGCGCTAATTGGCGCCGACGACCTTGAAGCTCTGGTTGACGAAGATGTGGTGCGGCCAGTTGACGCCGATGTTGTGGACCTCGTACTCGCCGTTGCTCAGCTTCACAACGCGGTCGACGACGCCTCCCGGGTAGGCGGCCAGCGCAGCTTCAGTCGCCTTGTTCGCCGCCGTTCCGCTGACGATCGTCCCCGACCCCTGGCTATAGCCGGCTGGGATCTGACCGACCTGCTTTGACGTCGACTGTGAACCACGCTGGAAGGGGACCACCCCTGCCGCCGAGGGAGTTGTGGATCCGCTGCTGCTAGTCGGTGACACGACGACCTTGCTGGCCGTGATGGTCGTTCCGTTGGTCGTCCCGAGCACGAGGACGCTTACGCCCTTCTTGATGGCACTCGCCGAGCTCGAGCTTGTCCCCTTGCGGTATTTCGTAGAGGACGCCTTCTTGACGGTCACCTTCTGCCCCGCCGAGGTCGTGATCGTGAAGCTCGACGTGGAAACGCTGTTGACCGTGCCGGATGATCCTCCTGCGGCCGGGCCAGAGCGAGCGTTGGATCCCCCGCTTCCGGGCACGCGTTGCGCTGATATTGCCGAGGTTGACGACGCCGTGGTCGCGGTGCCTGAGCTGGTGCTGGCGGTCGCACCAACGATGCCGTAGGCGCCGCCACCGATCGCGATGGCCGTGGCGCCGATGGCCATGAACTTGGTGAGTCTCCGGGAGAACATGGATTTGATCCCTTCCGTCTGTTGATCGTGGGTGAGCGGCTTTGTCCACGATGCGCGAACGCCGTAAGAACCACCTCAGACGGACGTAAGAGCTTTGTGTGGATCTGCGCCGCACCCCGCTCTCGAGGAACCATCGGCGAGGACGCGTTGCGGCGGTCCTCTAAAGAGGGCGGGCGATACCCACGTTCCCCCGTTGGCGTGCGATGACTTTTGGGCGCCCGGCCCGTCTGAGCAGTTGAACCCCGACCCAGGAGGAACCATGACCACGACAACGACTGGCATACAGGCGATCGGCCTAGTGATGGTCCCCACGAGCGACCAGGACCGATCGATCGAGTTCTACGAGAGCATTGGCTTCGAGAAGCGCACGGACATTCCCTTCGGCGGCGCCTACCGCTGGGTCGAGGTCTACCCGCCGTCCGGAACCACCGGCATCGCGCTTGCGCCGCCGCGGCAGGGCGAGGACGTCAAGCCGAAGGAGCTCGGTATCAGCATCACCACGGTGGACGTCGACGCCACCTATGCCGAGCTGCGGTCCCTCGGCGTAGACGTGGACGAGCAGGTCATGCGCATGGGCGACCCCGTGCCGCCGATGTTCTGGTTCCGTGACCCTGAAGGCCACTCGCTGATGGTTGTCGAGCAGAGCTGAGGGAGCGGCTGCGGCTCCGCGAGGGCCCCGCGCCTCTTAGCGGGATCCTCGCGAGGCGCCGCTCGCCAGAGGTGCCTTGCCCGGGGGTGGCTAGGGACCGGTGAAGCTCCCCGAGTAGCAGGGGCCGTTGTTGCAGCGGTCGCTGCGCTGGATGGCTCCTTCGAAGAAGTCCGAGACCAGCTGCTGCTCGGCGGGGGTCGCCCGCGGGAGGCTGTGCGGGTCTTCGCCGCTGCGGTTGGGCAGGTTCTCGTACGGCGGCGGTTCGGTGCCGACGAATTTGCCCGAGCCCGACGGGCTTTCGCGGATGGGGCCGCCGTCCCAGTAGTAGATCGCCGAGCCCGTGTACGGGTATGGCCTGATCGTCGGCGCGTTCCAGATCAGGTTCGTCTGCGGCCAGCGGCCGTCGAAGAGAACCGGACGGTGAGCGCTGGCGCCGATCGTGCGCGCCTCGACGTCGGCCTGGTAGTCGCTGACCTGGTGGTCGCCAAAGGCCACGTCCAGCAGGACCTGGTGGGGCGGCGTGTCCGGTAGCGGGTTCGAGGTCATCCGCGCGGCATAGCCGTTCGGCTCACCACGGTCCCACAACAGCTGCATCATGTCGAAGACCAGCGGCCGCGCTTCTTCGTCGGGGTAGTTCGGGTACAGGATCCCCGCGAACGTGTCGAAGTCGACCGACCGCGGCAGCAGCACCGAGTAGTTCATGGCCGGCACGCCGAGCGATGCACGCGTGAAGTCCGGCGAGACGGCCGTCAGCGCGCCACCCATGATGCCGCCCTGGCTGTTGCCGTTGTAGTAGAGGTGGCTGATGTTCAACACGGACGGCGTGGCCGGCGTGCCGTCCTGGTGGAAGGCTTCGTTGGTCGTGAAGCCGCTCGGGCTGATCATCGCCCGGCCGAGATACAGCTCGTCGAGCAGGCCCTGCTGCAGGCGGTCTGTGATCTTCGGGAACGACGAGAGGTTCTGCAGCGCCTGCACTACCGAGGGGATATCCGTTTCGGACATGCCGATCTCGTCAGTGGCGCAGTGGACGATGTCGTGCCCCTGCGAGAGGCTTCGCTGTGGCCCCGAGGCGACCTCGCCGGCGCTGCCGAACAGGCCGTGCCCGTAGAGCGAGGGACGGCCCGATTGTCCGGCCCCTGTGGTCGCCGCGACCGGGATGATGCAGTCGAAGTTGGCCGGCCAGACGCCGTTCTGTATCGGCTTGCCTTCGAGGTCCAGCACCATCGTGCCGCCGGGCGCGCAGCTCGGGAACAGGAAGCACGGCACCACCACGGTGCCTTTCACGCGACGCGCGATCTGACCCGGGTTCGGTTCGTTTTCGACTTTGGTGACGGTGAAGGTGGGCGAGGTGCCTTCGATGACGCCGTCGGCGAGGTTGTTGTCGCCCAGCGCCGCGAATGCCGCGTTGCGCATCGAGAGCTCGCGGCCCGTGTTGTTTTCGTCGCTCGCGACCGTGAAGTCCCATGCGAGATACAGGCTCGAGCGTTCGATCCCCGCCGCCCCCAGCTTCGAGAAGATTTCTTCGAAGTGCGGACGCCGTTCGTTGACCTTTTCTTCGGACGACGGGAGGTTGTCGCGGTAGTAGCGGAAGCCCTGCGGCGCCTGGAGGTGTTCTTTTTTCGCGTTCTTGAGATTGCGCAGGGCGACGATGTAGCGGTCGCCGGAGGTGAAGTTCACCGAGGGGTGGATCTCGAGGTTCGCCTTTTCCGCTTTGACGGTCGAGTCGATCTCAACCCAGATCGGCCAGCGCTGCCCGGTGCTCGTGTCGATCACTACGACCGGCGCGTTGGCGTCCTTGTAGTGCACGAGGTGGTTGATCGGCACGGCGCGCGTGGCCGCGACGTCCGCGGTCGTTTCAATTCTCGGGATCTTCAGCGTGATCACCGAGCCGGGGCTGAAGCCGTCGCCGGCGTTGTAGGGCGCGACTTCGATGTGCTGGTTGGCGGCGTTGGTCGGCGTCGCCAGTTCCCGGAAGTCGATGCGCCTGCCGGTCGGGCTGGTTGGATCGGCCTTCGTGTAGTAGTCGTCGGGGAACGGCAGCATGCACTCCGAGCTGCCAGGGCCGGCGATGAACTCGCATTTGGGTTCGGTCGGCAGTTCCGCCGCTGCGCTCGAAGCAGCGCCGACCGTGAACGCGGTCACTGTGATCACGACGACCGCTGAACCCCAGCCCTTGATGTTCCTCATCACCAGCCCCTATCAGTAGCTGTTGGCCGGTGCCCGCGTGAAGGCGTAGCCCGCGACCCTCTCCGGGCGCTGACACTAACATTTCCGCGGCAGCCGTTGGATCGGCCATCCGGCCTAGTTCTGATGCCGCCGCAAGCCTCCCGGGACGCGACCTCAGCGCTTCCCAGCCGCCGAGATCACCTGCCGGTTCGCTGTTGCAGGTCGTCCACGAACGAGCTGAGCGTCTCCGTGGCCGCCGACAGCTCCTGAAGCTGTCGATCTGAGAGCACCTCGAGATCGCTGCGCAGAGCTGCGAGGAACTGCGCCCGGAACTTCTGCTGGGCCGCGCTTCCATCGTCGGTGAGGCTCACCATCACCACGCGTCCGTCGTCCGGCATTCCTTCGCGCCGCACCCAGCCCTTCTCCTCGAGGCGCTTGACGAGCAGCGTCATCGTCGGCTGCGCCATCCCCTCGAGCTCGGTGAGGTCGGTGATCCGTCGCGGGCCCTCCGTGAGGATGCTCAAGACCTCGAGCTCGTTTCGCGAGATCCCGCAGCTTCGCACCTGTCTGATCAGCAGCCGCACCAGGATCGCCGCGCGTGACAGCAGCCGCTCGGCTACGTGGTCAAGCGCCTCCGCACGGTCTGGCTTGCTGGCGATCCTCGTACTAGGCATATTGCAAACTATATAGTCTTCTGCTATAGATGTCAAAGTACGCGCTGTAGCTCCAATCTTGAGAGGAGCCGATCATGTTCAAGAACGTCCTCGTCGCAGTCGACGGCTCGGCGGACGCTGACCAGGCTCTCGTGCAGGCGATCGACTTGTGCGAGAGCGAGCACGCCCGACTGACGATCCTCAGCGCCGTCGCGACGCCTCCCGCCGCCGCCTACATCGGAGCAGGCGGCGGGGTCGCGGCGAATCTGGCGCGCGATGCCGAGACGGAGGCCGAGACGATCCTGCGTGAAGCCGTCGAGCGGGTGCCCGGTCATGTGTCCGTCAACAGCCTCCTCAGCATCGAGCCTGTGCGGGCCGCCATGATGCAGCAGATCGCGACCGGAGAGCACGATCTCGTGGTGATGGGATCCCGCGGACGCGGCGCGCTTCGCTCGCTGCTGCTGGGGAGCGTCAGCCACTACATCCTGCACCACAGTCCCATCCCGGTTCTGATCGTTCACGCCCAGGCCGGGCGAGCGCACGAACTGGCGGCTGACTCCTTCGATCGGCAGGCAATGGGCGAGGCCGTCGATGCGTCCGCCTGAGACTGACGCTCACATCGCCAAGACACCTACGGAGGAAGCCCCGGCTGATCCTTTCAGCGATGCGGCTCCAGGGCAGGTGGGCTCTCGCGTGAGCGAGCTGCTTGGCGTCGCGCAGCAGACGGCTCGCGGCATGCTCGAGGCCGAGGACAACATCCGGCTCCTGCGCGAGCAGTTCGAGCAAACCCAGGAGCTCGAGGCGCGGGGTGAGCTGGCCGCGCACGCGCTGGACCAGGTCGAAGTCCAGCTGCGCCTCATGCGCGAGCGCCGCAAGGCCTGGACAGCATCGAAGGCAAGCTGTGGACGAGGAGAAATCGCCTCGAGCGGTTTCTCATACACGCGCGGGGAGCGGCCTGGTGGCGCGCGCGGCGCGATCTTGCAAGGCTGAAGACGAGTGCGCCCGAGAGGACCTGAGCAGCGCCGACATTCGACTTCAGGAAAGAGGTAGCGCGATGAGCACCGATCGCATAACCACGCCGTTCGGCTTCGACTCGACTGCCGCCGAGGTGATCGCCGGAATCGATCTGAGCGGCCGCCGCGCGATCGTCACCGGCGGCTCCTCCGGCATCGGCATCGAGACGGCGCGCGCGCTGGCAGGCGCCGGTGCCGATGTCACGCTCGCCGTTCGCGACATCGACGCCGGGGAGCGGACCGCAGCCGATATCACGGCCGCCACCGGGAACACCGCGATCCACGTCGGGCGCCTCGACCTCGCCGACCATGTCTCCGTCGCTGGCTTCCTCGCGCAGTGGGACGGGCCGCTGCACCTGCTGGTCAACAACGCCGGGGTGATGGCGCTGCCGGACCTCCAGCTCACTCCGGAGGGGTGGGAGATGCAGTTCGCGACGAACCATCTCGGCCACTTCGCGCTCGCGCTCGGGTTGCACGACGCGCTGGCCGCCGCCGGCGGCGCGCGGATCGTCTCACTCAGCTCTCGCGGGCACCTGCGCTCGCCGGTGGTGTTCGAGGACATCAACTTCAGCTCCCGCCCCTACGACCCCTGGCTTGCCTACGGGCAGTCCAAGACAGCCAACGTGCTGTTTGCCGTCGAGGCGACCCGCCGCTGGGCGGGCGATCGGATCTACGCGAACGCCGTTCATCCCGGCGCCATCCAGACCAACCTGTCGCGGCACATGTCCCCCACGGCCCTCGAGGAGCTGCGATCCTCGGGGCAGTTCACCTTCAAGACGATCGAGCAGGGAGCCGCAACCAGCGTTCTCGTCGCGTCCTCGCCTCAGCTCGAGGGCATCGGAGGCCGCTACTTCGAGGACTGCAACGAGGCCGCCGTCCTCGATCCGGGCGCCTCGGGCGCCAGCGCCGCCGGTGTTGCCGCCTACGCGCTCGATCCAGACAGCGCAGGCCGGCTGTGGGAGGTGTCGCTCGACGCCCTCGCTCCTCACGCCGAGACGGCCTGATCGTTCGTTCCCGCCCGGCACCGGGGGACGCGCCTGAAGACGGGGGCGAGGCAACCCGGGCACGAAGTGCCCCGGTCGACCGCAGGCGACCGCGGCGAGCAAATATGTTCTGGACTCATCGTCCAGGAGGGCCACCCAGATGACAGAGACGGATCGGCGGCTCGCTCCCTCGGGTGAGCAGCACGAGATCACGCACGGCGAGCAACACGCGACGATCGTGGAGGTCGGCGGGGGGGTCCGCGCCTACCAGGCCGGGGAGCGGCCCGTGCTCGATCCCTACCCCGTGGAGGCGATGTGCGACGCGGCCCACGGCGCCCCGCTGATCCCCTGGCCGAATCGCCTTGCCGACGGCCGCTACATGTTCGA
This sequence comes from Solirubrobacteraceae bacterium, assembly GCA_034665005.1. Classification (GTDB taxonomy): domain Bacteria; phylum Actinomycetota; class Thermoleophilia; order Solirubrobacterales; family Solirubrobacteraceae; genus Palsa-744. The sequence goes on from JAXDGO010000026.1 coordinate 38,853, forward strand.
CGGCGTCGAGCACCAGGTTGCGCTGAGCGAGCCGCAGCGCCACAACGCCATCCACGGCCTGCTGCGCTGGCGCTCCTGGAATGCCGTGGAGACGGAGCCCAACCGCGTGGCGATGGCGATCAGACTGGATCCCATGGAGGGCTACCCGTTCGCCTTGGAGGTGCGCATCGACTACGAGCTGAGCGACGCCGGCCTGACCGTATCCACGAGCGCGAGGAACGTCGGCGAGCGATCATGTCCCTACGGCGCGGGCCAGCACCCCTACCTCTCCGCCGGAGGCGGCCTCGTCGACGAGTGTGCGCTCCAGATCGCAGCCGAGACGCGCATCCTGATCGACGAGCAGCGCAAGCTGCCGATGGGCCACGCGATGGTCGAGGGGACCTACTTCGACTTTCGCGTCCCGAGGCTGATCGGGGAGCAGAGGCTCGACTTCCCGTTCGCAGACCTCGTCCGCGACGACGCCGGGATCGGGAGAGCCCGGCTCTCGGCTCCCGATGGCACGTCCGTCGAGCTGTGGGTCGACAAGCACTACCCGGTCATCGAGATCTACACCGGCGATGACCTCACCCCGGCTCGCCGCCGCCGGGGCCTCGCGGTGGAGCCGATGACCTGCGCCCCCAACGCCTTTCAGAGCGGCAAGGGACTCCTCACGCTGGACCCCGGCGAGACGTTCACGGCGCGCTGGGGCGTCAGGCTGCTCTAGCGGCGCCTACTGGTTCCACTTGTCAGCCGTCACTTTGCCGTGCGCGGTGCTCTTGGCCCGCACACTGCCGACATCCGGCGGGGTGCCCGGATGAGTCCTCCCGCGCTGGTCGCCGGCGATCCGGGATCTGCTGCGCTTGCGCGCAAAGCTCGTACGGAAATCCTCGACGGCGCGGCGGACGCGCTCGATGTTCGCATTGACGCTCATTCTCATCACTTGAGATACGACGCATCGCAGCCGACGCAAGGTGGCGACGCTTGGCTCAGAGCTCTGAGTCCTTCCCCGGCGCGGTGCCGATCGGCGGCGCGGGCCCCAACGGCGCCGGCTGCTCGGGCAGCTCCTTCACCACCTCGAAGCCGCCGTCCGGCCGGCGTGCGACCACCGCGCCCGTCCAGTCGCGCAGCGGATGGCTTCCGCTGCGCGCAAGCGAGAGGCAGAGCTGGCGGGTGGCGAAGAAGACGATGATGGGGAGCAACCACACGCCCACGCGCCAGAAGTGAATCTGCTCTTCGTAGGGGATGTGCAGTCGCACGAAGATCCGATCGGTCGAGCCGACGGCGAAGATGATCACGACCCAGCTCAGGAACGCCGCGCCGATCGCAGTCCGCACCGGGCGGTCCCGCGGCCGGTCGAGCAGGTCGTGGCGCCGATGGTCGCCCGTGAACCGGCGCTCGAGCGCCGGCCACGCGTACATCATCGCGAACACCACGATCGGGAACGCGACGCCGCCCCAGAAGGGGTTCGGTATCAGCGTGTGCCCGCCGATCGTCAGCTCCCAGTTCGGCATCAGCCGCAGCGCGCCGATCAGCCATCCGATGTACCAGTCCGGCTGCGCGCCGTTCTCAGACAGATAGGGGTGGTAGGGACCCCACTGCCAGATCGGGTTGATCTGGATCAGCCCGCCGATCAGGAACAACGCCGCGGCCACCGCGAACAGCAGGCCGGTCGAGCGCAGCGCATAGGCCGGCCACAGCGGAGTCCCGACGACGTTGCGCTCGCGCCGCCCGGGCCCCGGGAACTGCGTGTGGCGGTGGCGCATGATCATCGCCAGGTGCACCGAGATCAGCACTGCGAGCGCCACCGGTATCACCAGCACATGGATGATCTCCAGGCGGGCCAGGAAGACGTGTGAGCCGGGGAACTGCTGGCCCCAGAGCAGGTAGCCCAGCTGCGCGCCGACGAACGGGATCGAGAGGGCCACCGAGTATGCGATCGCCAGACCCATGCCCGAGAGCAGGTCGTCCACCAGCGAGTAGCCGGCGAAGCCCTCGAGGATCGCGAGCATCAGCATCGTCAGGCCGATGAAGTAGTTGAGGTCGCGCGGCTTGCGGTAGGCCCCCGTGAAGAAGATGCGGATCAGGTGCAGCACGATCGCGGCGACGAACACATCCGCAGCCCAGTGGTGGACCTGGCGCACGAGCAGCCCGACCGGCACGTTGAAGCTGAGGTCCAGGACCGAGCGATACGCCTCGGACATCTGTTCTCCGCGCAGCAGCACATAGGGACCGTGGTAGATCACCTGCGTGTCGCTCGGCACGTAGTAGAGCGTCAGGAATATGCCCGTGCCGACCAGCACGATGAAGGCATAGAGCGCGATCTCGCCGAGCAGGAAGGTCCAGTGGTCGGGGAACACGTAGCGCAGCGCCCACCTGATCGCCTTCGCCGCGCCGAGCCGTTCTTCGGCGAAGCGCATCGCGCGCAGCGTGCGTCGGCGTCCTCGCTGGCTCATGACTGGCTGCGGCGCCCGCTCCACCACGAGGGCCCGATGTCCTCGTGAAACGGGGCGGCCGCGCGCAGGTTCCGTTCACCGTCGATCATCAGCGCGAGCTGTGGCAGCGCGCGCCCCGCCGGCCCGAACATCAACCGGCCGCCTTCGCCCGGGGAGAAGGTCGAGTAGTGGCAGGGGCACGTGAAGGCCGGTCCGCCGCTCGTCGGCTGGTAGGTCGGATACCGGTAGAGCGAGATCGCGCAGCCGGCGTGCGGGCAGATCTTCGAGTACGCGAGGATGCCCTCGGGTGCCCAGTCGCGGCGGGCCTGGGGCAGGTGGATCAGTGACGCTGGAAGCCGCACGACGACCAGGCTCGATCCGAAGCTCGCGGGGTCGCCGTGCTCGGGCAGCGCGGTGTAGAACGATCCGATCTGGATGTCCTCGGCGCTGTAGGGATGTCCCTGGTCGTCCACGAGACGGATCCCACGGCGCCACGGCGTTTGGTGGATCCCGTCGAGATCCGGTCCGAGCGAGGCCAGCGGTGTCACCGCCGCCGTGAGCACGCCCGCGCCGGCGACCCCGGCAGCCCCCGCCAGCAGCCGGCGGCGCGTGATGCCGTCCCCGCCGGACTCCACAATCTCGAGGACCTGGCCCACCTCATCCTCCTCGAGCAGCACGTCGCGGTGCTCCAGGCGCGTCTCCTGTGGCACGACCGCCTTGCCGGCGATGATCAGGGCGGCGGCAAGCAGCGCGAGCGCTCCGCCGACGGCGATCCCCAGCAGCTGCGTGTTCGTGCCTGCGGCCGCATACGCGACCGTGAAGCCCACGGCCAGCAGCCCGGCGCCGAGCAGCAGCACCGCCACCACGGTCTCGGCCGCCCGGTTCGCGGGCACATGGCGGCCTGGCGGCGGGGCCTCGAGGCGTTTCTCGGCCCGGGCGAGGCGCCGACGCCTGAGAGCGCTGCGCAGGGCGCTTGCCGTCAGCAGCGCCCCGAGGATCGCAGCGACTCGACCGCCGGCGCCACGCTGCTCGGGGTTCTGATGTTCCTCGCCGGCGCCCGGCCGGTGCTCGCTCATCATGCGCGTCTCCTCATGCCGTCCTCTCCCCGATCAGGCGTGCCACGATCACCATCGCCGCCAGGCCGAGGAACCACGCCACCATGCCCTCGGGGATCGGGCCGAGGTTGTCGATGCCCCATCCGCCCTTGTCCTCCGGGGCTCGGGTCCAGAGCACGTAGCGCGCGATCGAGTCGAGGGCGTGCTGATCGATCTGCTTGGAGTCGAAATGAGGCATCACGTATGGGCCCATGCGCACCGCCTCGGCGATCTGACGCGGAGTGGCGCTCTGCAGGCTCGGCACCTGCGCGCCGAGCGTCAGGCCTCCGCGCCCGACCATCTGATGGCAGCCGGCGCAGTCGAGCGTGAAGTCGTGCAGGCCGAGAGCCAGATCGCCGTGTGACGGCTCGACCGACGGGGCCGGAGGGCCGCCGAAGGAGGCGACATATGCGACGAGCGCGCGGATCTGCAGGGTCGAGTAGAGCGGAGTGGTTCGTAGCGGCTCCTCGCGCGGGTCCTCGAGCGGCATCCGGCCGGTCGAGAGGTAGAAGTGAACGGGGCCGGCGCCGACGCCGAGCAGCGCCGGCGCCACGCCCGCGCGGCCCTGGAGGCTGAGGCCGTGACATGAGGAGCACCCCTCGGCGAAGAGGCTGCGGCCCTGGCTCAGCAGCGCTGGCGAGCTCGGCGTGGGGATCGTGAGTTCGCCCGGCGCCTGCGGCTCTGGGGACTTGCCGGGCGCGGCAGGGCCCTGCGACGGAGCTCCGCCGAGGTTGGAGGCAAGGCCCGCCGGAGGGGCCGGCGTGCCCGCGGCGGAGGCGCCCCTGGCGCTCGGCGCTCGCGGGTTGGCCACGATCAGCAACGCGCCGGTGCCCATCAGCACGGCCAGCGCCGCGCGCAGCGCCGGCGGCGTCCGCGACGGCCGTCGAAGCCAGCGGCGGGCTCGATCGCTCATCTCGCCGGCCGCCCCCCTGAGCCCGCGCCGAGCTCGGCCGGCAGCCCGCGGCGCTCGCGAGCCTGCTGGCGGCGCTCCTCGGCGATCATGCTCGCCATCGCGACCCACAGCCCGACCGCGATCATCAGGCAGCTGCCGCCCACCCACATGATCGCGGCGGCCTGCTGCTGGTCGGCGACCGCGGAGATGCCAAGCGCTCGAGCCGGCGCCGCATAGGAGCGATAGACGACCTCGGGAGCCCGGTTCAGGTACGCCCCGACGAGCGCCATCGCCGGCATCGAGCCCAGCAGGTAGAAGACTCGGCCGAGCCCGCCCAGGCGACGGGACGGCAATGGGTCGCCGTCGAGCAGCGGCCACCAGAACAGCAGCCCCACCGCGATGAACAGAGCGTGCTCCAGCTCGTGCAGCAGCGGATGGCCGAGGGTGGCGTCGAACACAGCCGGCAGATGGGCGGCGATCAGCGCCCCGCTGAACACGCCGAGGCAGACGTACGGGCCGGTGAACCGTCCCAGCCGGCCGAGCAGTCGCACGAGCGCAACGCGGTGCTCCGGCGCGGCGGCCCGCAGGATCAGCATCAGCGGGCGCCCCTCGAGGATCAGAAGCGGCGCCACCAGCAGCAGCAGCATGTGCTGCACCATGTGCGCGGAGAGGAGGCGCTCGTCATAGGCGGCCACGCCGGATTGGAGCGCGATCAGCACGACCCCTATCCCGGCCATGAACGAGGCGGTGCGCCGGAGCGGCCATCGCTCCCGCAGGCGAAGCGTCCCCCACAGGTAGAGCGCGGCGTATGTCGCCGCGGCGCCATCCAGCCCCCAGGCGGCCTGCCAGTGGCCGCTCAGCAGCGACGGAAGGCCGGGTGACGCCGCGATGCTCACGGCTGCTCCTCCTCGAGTCGGCCGGCGGAGGCGAGCGCGGCCCGGTAGCGCTCGCCGCTCTCACGAGTGGCCCTGAGCTCTACGCCGAGCCTGCCGAGGGACAGCGCGAGCAGGCCGAAGCCGAAGTAGATGAGAAATCGCCCGAAGTCCAGGCCGAAGCCGATCGACGCGAGGGCGATGGCGGCCATCGCCGCTCCGATGCTCAGATCGGGAATCGCCTCGACGCGAGCTCGGGGCGAAGGCTCCGGGGGCCCACGGCGGATCGCCTCTCTGCGTCTCGAGATGAGCAGCAGTCCGGTCAGCGCGATGGCGAGCACGGCGAAGCCGAACTCGCCGATCTGGATGGCATCGCCGGTCCAGATCCAGTTGCCGGCCATCAGCACCGCCAGGAGAGTCGCCCAGGCGAGGATCGGGATGGCGCCGCCCCTCATCGCGCCTGCTCCCGCGGTGGGGTTCCGGGGCTCCCGGCGCCGGCAGGCACGCCCGTGCGGTCGCGTGCGGCGCCACGCTCGCGCAGGTCGAGCAGCGGCGCATATGAGGTGATCGGCGGCAGCGGCCGGTCGAAGTTGTGGCGCGGCGGCGGCGATGTCGTGGCCCACTCGAGGGTGTGGCCGAGCCATGGGTCATCGCCGGCGGGAACGCGGTCGCGCAGCGACACCCACACGTTCACGAGGAACGTCACGATCGCTAGCGCGATGATCCCGGCGCCGATGCTCTCGAGCAGGTTCAGCGTTCCCCAGCCGGGATGCGTCGGGTATTCGGCGATGCGTCGCGGCATCCCGTCCTGCCCGAGCAGCAGCATCGGGAAGAACGTCAGGTTGGTGCCCACGAACAGCAGCGCGAGATGCAGCTTGCCGAGCCGCTCGCGCAGAAGCGCGCCGGTGATCTTGGGGAACCAGTGGTAGACGCCTGCGAAGAAGCCGAACACGCTGCCGGCGAACAGGGTGTAGTGGAAGTGCCCGACGACCAGATACGAGTCCTCGACGTGGTAGTCGAGCACCGGCGAGGCGATGAAGATGCCGCTCAGCCCGCCGATCAGGAACTGCAGGAAGAAGGCGAGCGCGAACAGCATGGACGTGCGCAGCACGATCGAGCCTCCGATCAGGGTGCCCAGCATGTCGAAGTACTCGATCCCGGCAGGCACCACCAGCGCCGTCGAGGTGAACGCGAAGTACTCGTTCGTGACGCCGCCGGTGGTGAACATGTGATGCGACCAGACGCTCATCGACAGCGCGGCGAACGCGAGGATCGAGGCGACAAACGGCGCGTAGCCGAACCAGCGCTTGTGCGCGCTGACCGAGAGCGCCTCCGCCGCCGCGCCCAGGAACGGGAAGAACATCACGTAGACCACCGGGTGCCCGAAGAACCAGAAGAGGTCCTGGTAGTCGATCGCCCCGGTGAACCCGGTGAAGATGTGAGCGCCGCGGCGTTCGATGTAGAGCAGCGTCATCGCCAGGATCAGAACCGGGAATGAGCCGACGACCATCAGGACGCTCGCGAGCTCGGTCCATGTGAACACCGGCATCCGCATCAGCGACATGCCCGGAGCACGGTGCCTGGCGATCGTCGCGAGCACGCAGGCGCCGATCGCCAGCAGACCCGCAGCGGCGAGTATCACGCCGATGGTCCACAGGTCCTGACCCACCCCGGGCGTGTTGGCGCTGTTCGACAGCGGCACATAGGCGAACCAGCCGGCGCGCCCGGCGCCTTCCTGGGTCAGCCAGCCGAGCTGCATGATCAGTCCGCCCGACAGCCACAGCCAGAAGGCGGACAGCGCCAAGCGCGGGGCGGCGACGCCTGCGGCGCCGATCTGCAGGGGCACGAAGTACATCGCGATCGCCATCGCCATCGGCGTCACGAACAGGTAGATCATCGTCGAGCCGTGCATGGTGAAGAGCTCGTTGTAGGTGGCGTCGGAGACGAAGTGCGTGTGCGGCTGGGCCAGCTGAGCGCGCATCAGCAGCGCCATCAGCCCTCCGAGCAGGAAGAAGCCCAGCGCGGCCATGCCCATGTTGAGCCCGATGCGCTTGTGGTCGGTGCTGACCGCGGCGCCCAACCAGCCGGGCACGCGTGAGACGGCCGGAACGGCCGGCGCCGTGGCGCTCATCTGCCGACTCCGGCAGGCGCGGCCGGCGAGCCGGGGACGGATGGCGAGGCGCCCGGCGCCGCGGGAGCGGGGCTCGCGCCGGCGCCATGCTGGGAGCGCGCCCACGCTTCGAACTACGGCGGGCTCACGGCGCGCACGCTGAAGATCATGTTGGAGTGGTAGAGGCCGCAGAACTCGGCGCATTGGCCGCCGAACACGCCCGGCTTGGAGAAGGTCAGGGTCGACGTCTGGACAGAGCCGGGGGTGAGATCGTGCTTGTAGCGCAGCTGCGGGATCCAGAAGGCGTGGATGACATCGTCCGAGCTCAGGCGGAAGCGAATCGCCTCGCCCACGGGCACGAGGGGCTGCTGGGCGCCGACCGTGCCGCTGTACAGGTCGATCCCGTATGCGGGGTAGTTGAAGTGCCACTCCCACTTGGAGCCGATCACGTTCACGACGAGGCTCGGCCGCTCGCGCGCCGAGACCGTGTCCACCTTGTGCTCCGCCGTGAAGGTGACGTACAGCAGGAATGCGACGACAGCGGCCAGGAGCAGCGCGTAGCCGCCCTCGAGGCGGTCATGCTCGTGCCACCGCGCAGCCTTCTCCGGAGGGCGCCGGCGATAGATCAGGACGGCGAGCAGGGTCGCGAGCACGATCAACGCGAACACGCCGATCGCGATGGGCACGTAGATGTCGAACAGGTGCTGGTATTCGGCTCGCGTGTCAACGAGGCCGGCCAAAAATCCGTGCGGCACCCTGATTGCCGCGGACGACGACAGCGAGAGGTGCGCGCCCAAGGTGAAGTGCGTCTACCCGCGCGCTGGCGCTCCCAATCGATGCTTCGCGGCGTCCGGCGCGGGTAGAGTCCGAGCGTGGCCGCAAGCATCCCGCCGCTGCCGTTTCTCCGCCAGCTGAAAGGGGACCCGCTCGGCCTCGGGCGCGCCGCGCGCTCCCGCCGATCGGAGCAGCTGACGCCGCGCACGAAGACTGCCGACCGCGTCGTGCAGTCGGTCTGCCCATACTGCGCCGTCGGCTGCGGGCAGCGCGTCTATGTCAAGGACGAGAAGGTCATCCAGATCGAGGGCGACCCCGACAGCCCCATCTCGCGCGGGCGGCTGTGCCCGAAGGGATCGGCCTCCGAGGGCCTCGTCAACAGCCCGATTCGCGAGTACAAGGTGAAATACCGGCCGCCTCACGCCACCGCCTGGCAGGAGCTGGAGCTCGACACGGCGATGGACATGATCGCCGAGAGGCTGATCAAGACCCGAGCAGAGACCTGGGAAGACGAGACCGAGGACGGCCAGCCGCTTCGACGCACGCTCGGCCTCGCGGTGCTCGGCGGCGCGACGCTCGACAGCGAGGAGAACTACCTGATGAAGAAGTTCTTCTCGGCCGCCGGGGCGGTGTCGATCGAGAACCAGGCGCGCATATGACACTCCTCCACGGTCCCCGGTCTGGGGACCTCGTTTGGGCGCGGCGGCGCCACCACATTCCAGCAGGACCTGCAGAACTCCGACGCCATCCTGATCATGGGATCGAACATGGCCGAGCAGCATCCGGTCGGCTTCCAGTGGGTGGTCGAGGCGAAGGAGCGGGGCGCGACAGTGATGCATGTGGATCCCCGCTACACGCGCACGAGCGCCGTCGCCGACGCGCACGTTCCGCTTCGCGCAGGGACCGACATCGCGTTCCTCGGCGGCATCATCAACTACATCCTCTCCGGCGGCCGTGAGTTCACCGAGTACGTTCGCCATTACACGAACGCTCGGGTGATCATCAAGGACGAGTTCCGCGACGCCGATCAGCTCGACGGCCTGTTCTCGGGCTGGGTCCCCGAGGATGGCGTGTACGAGGTCTCGAGCTGGGGGTACAAGGGGACGCAGGGCGAGCTGACCGCCGGCAAGAAGGAGCAGACCGGCGACGTCTCGGGAGATCAGGCGCACGGCGCCCATGGGATGAAGCTCGAGCACGGCGAACCGCCGGAGCAGGATTGGACGCTCGAGCACCCCAACTGCGTCTTTCAGATCCTCAAGCGCCACTTCGCGCGCTACACGCCCGAGATGGTCGAGCGCATCTGCGGCGTGCCTCGCGAGAAGATGCTGCAGGTAGCCGAGACACTGTGCCGCAACTCGGGTCGCGAGCGCACCGCTGCCATCTGCTACGCCGTCGGCTGGACGCAGCACACCCACGGCGTGCAGAACATCCGCGCCGCGTCAATCATCCAGCTGCTGCTCGGGAACATCGGGCGACCGGGCGGCGGGATCATGGCGCTGCGCGGCCACGCGAACATCCAGGGCTCGACGGACATCCCGACGCTCTACGACATCCTCCCCGGATACATCCCGATGCCGCATCCGACCTCGGGGGACGACCTCGAGAAGTTCGTCGAGCTCAACGGACCTGACACGGGCGTCTGGGGGTCGTTGAAGAGCTACACCGTCAGCATGCTCAAGGCCTGGTGGGGCGACGCGGCGACGCCCGAGAACAACTTCGCCTACCCGTACCTTCCGCGCATCAACGGCGACCACTCGCACTACCCGATGATGCTGCGAATGATCGACCGCGAGACGAAGGGGTTCATCGTGATCGGCCAGAACCCGGTCGTCGGCTCGGCGAACTCCTCGCTGCAGCGCAAGGCGCTAGCGAACCTCGACTGGCTCGTCGTGCGCGACATGAACGAGATCGAGACTGCGGCGTTCTGGTACGACTCGCCCGAGATCGAAGCCGGCGAGACGAGCGCCGAGGAGATCGGCACCGAGATCTTCTTCCTGCCCGCGGCCGCGCACACCGAGAAGGACGGCACCTTCACGAACACCCAGCGCCTGCTGCAGTGGCGCTTCAAGGCCGTCGAGCCGCCCCACGATTGCCGCTCGGACCTCTGGTTCACCCACCAGCTCGGCAGGCGGGTGCGCGAGAAGCTGGCCGGCTCGGAGGACTTCAAAGACCGGCCGATCCTCGACCTCACCTGGGACTACCCGACGCAGGGCCCGCAGCAAGAGCCGGATGCCGAGACGATCATGCAGGAGGTCAGCGGACGCCACGCCGACGGTACCTTCATCTCCAAGTACCAGGAGCTCAAGGACGACGGCACGACCACATGCGGCTCCTGGATCCACGCCGGGATCTACGCCGACGGCGTCAACCAGGCGGCGCGCAAGAAGCCCGGCAGCGAGCAGAACTGGATCGCGCAGGAATGGGGCTGGGCATGGCCTGCCGACCGGCGCATTCTGTACAACCGCGCCTCCGCCGACCCCGCGGGCAAGCCGTGGTCTGAGCGCAAGCGCTATGTCTGGTGGGACAGCGCGAAGCGATGCTGGACGAGCCTCGGGGACAACCCCGACTTCGAGCCCGACAAGGACCCGGCCTACGAGCCGCCCGAGGACGCCAAGGGCATGCAGGCGATCAGCGGCAGCTCGCCCTTCATCGTGCATCCCGACGGGCTCGGTTGGCTGTATGCCGCGAGCGGGCTCGTCGACGGGCCGCTGCCGACCCACTACGAGCCGCACGAGTCGCCGGTCGACAACCTGCTCTACGGCGAGCGCTCGAATCCCACGCGCCAGACCTTTCCACGCCCGGAGAACCCGTACAACCCCCCGGGCGTCGACCCCGGCGGTGACGTCTTCCCGTTCGTGTTCACGACCTATCGCGTCACCGAGCACCACACCGCCGGGGGCATGTCGCGCAGCATCCCCTACCTCTCGGAGCTTCAGCCGGAGATGTTCTGCGAGGTGAGCCCCGAGCTCGCCGCGCTGCGCGGCCTCGAGCACGGCGGATGGGCGATGATCGCCACGACGCGGACCGTGATCGAGGCGCGCGTCCTCGTCACCGACCGCGTTCGGCCTCTGCGCATCGGCTCTGACCCGCCGCGCACCGTCCACCAGGTCGGGCTCCCGTATCACTGGGGGCGCAAGGGGCTCGTGACGGGCGATTCGGCCAACGAGCTACTCCCGCTGGTGCTTGACCGGAACGTCCACATCTCCGAGTACAAGGCAGCGACCTGCGACATCCAGCCGGGCCGCCGGCCGCGCGGGTCGGCGCTGAGGGAGCTCGTGGACGACTACCGTCGCCGTGCCGGAGCCTCGGCATGAAGCTCGAGACGCACGCATGGCCGGCGAGCTATGACGCAGAGGCCAAGCCTCGCGTCGGGTTCTTCACCGACACGAGCCTGTGCATCGGCTGCAAGGCCTGCGAGGTCGCTTGCAAGGAGTGGAACCGCGTGCCCGAGTCGCCCGGGGGCTTCACCGGCCACTCCTACGACAACACCGTCGCGCTCGATGCCAATACCTGGAGGCACGTCGCCTTCATCGAGCAGCGCAAGGAGGTCGGCCTCGACGGCGCAGGCGGCTCGCTCGCGCAGAGCGCCTCGCTGGATGAGCTGATCGACCAGGCGGGGCTCGGCACATACCAGGAGGGCGACGGGATGCGCTGGCTGATGGCCTCCGACGTCTGCAAGCACTGCACACACGCGGCATGCCTGGAGGTCTGCCCGACCGGCGCCCTGTTCCGCACCGAGTTCGGGACGGTGGTGGTCCAGGAGGACATCTGCAACGGCTGCGGATACTGCGTCCCGGCGTGTCCGTTCGGCGTGCTCGACCGGCGGGAGGAGGACGGCCGCGTCTGGAAGTGCACCCTCTGCTACGACCGCCTCAAGGACGACAAAGAACCGGCGTGCGCGCAGGCGTGCCCGACCAAGTCGATCCAGTTCGGCGAGCTCGAAGACCTGCGCGAGCGTGCCGAGGCGCGTGTCGAGGCGCTCGTCGAGGCCGGTGCCCAGAAGGCGCACCTGTACCTGCACGACTCCGATGACGGGGTCGGCGGAGCGGGCGCGTTCTTCCTGCTGCTCGACGAGCCGGAGGTCTACGGGTTGCCGCCCGATCCGGTCGACGCCACGCGCGACATCGGCACCACCTGGAAGGCCGTGGGCGCCGCGGCGCTCGGGCTCGGCGTTGCGCTCGGTGTCGCGGTCTTCGGAGGGCAGCGGTGAGCGCAGCCGATGGCGACGCAGCCGGCGGCGGCCCTGGCCGGGCCGGCTCGGCGACGGGCGAGCATGACGGCGAGCGCTCCTACTACGGCCGGCCGGTCATAAAGGAGCCGGTCTGGGCGCCGGAGATCCCGTGGTACTTCTTCATGGGCGGCCTCGGCGGCGCCTCTGCCGGCCTGGCCTATCTCTCCGGGCTCAGGGGCTCGGAGCTGCTCGCGCGACGGGCATGGATGGTCGCCTTCACCGGCGTCGGCGTCAGCCCGGCGCTGCTGATCTCCGACCTCGGCAGGCCGGAGCGCTTTCTGAACATGCTGCGGATGTTCAAGGTGACCTCGCCGATGAGCGTCGGATCATGGGTGCTCGCGGGGAGCGGGGCCACGACAGCGCTCGCGGCGCTCAACGTCGCGACCGGGCGCCTGGGCCGCCTGGCGCGCATCGGCAGGCCTGCCGCAGCGGCGCTCGGGCTCCCGCTCGCGACCTACACCGGCGCGCTCCTTGCGCAGACCGCAGTGCCGGCATGGCACGAGGCGCGCAGGGAGCTGCCTGCGCTGTTCGCGGCCGGCGCAGCCGCCAGCGCCGGCGCGGCCGCCACGGTTCTCACGCCCGTCGCGCACGCACGGCCCGCCAGGCGTCTCGCGCTGCTCGGCGCCACCACCGAGCTGATGCTCGTGCCGCTCATGGAGCGCCGTCTGGGTGAGCTGGCCGAGCCCTACCACGAGGGCGCCGCAGGGAGCTACTCGAAGGCCGCTCGCGGCCTCACCGCGAGCGGCGCGCTTCTGCTCGCGACGCGCGCACACCGCGGTCGTGCCGCGGCGATGGCGGCCGGGACGCTCGTTCTGGCAGGCGCGGTATGCGAGCGATGGAGCGTGTTCAAGGCCGGGTTCCAGTCGGCCCGCGATCCGAAGTACACGGTGGGTCCGCAACGCGCGCGGGTGGTAAGCGGGCGCGCGCGCGGAGCGAGCCGGCGGCCGGTGCGCTCGGGCCCGACCGCGTGAGCCCGCTCACCGACGTCGAGATCAGCCGCGCGATCAACGCGCTGTCCATGACGCTGCGCGAGCGGCGACCGGATCGCCTCGATCCGGCGCGCGCAGAGGAGATCGTGCTCGGAGCCCTCGCGCACGAGCCGAAGCTCCAAGTGCGCGCCACCGGACCGACGAGCGGTGAGCTGCGCAAGGCCGACGACGGGCGTCTCGTCGCGACGGTGCAGCGCAAGGACGGCAGCTGGGTCGTGGAGCGCAAGCTGCGCGCCGGCGAGTCGAGCTGGGCGCTGCCGCAACCCGCCCACGACCAGCAGAAGCGCTCGGACTGAGCTTTCGTTTGGGCAGCCGCCGTCGGGGCATAGAACAGGGCGCCGCGGCTCGCCCGGCGGCAGATGACCCCAACGCAAGGGAGAGCAGGTCAATGAACCAGGCCCAGCAGAAGATCGTGCAATACCTGAACGAGGCCCACGGCATGGAGCGGGCTCTGGTGCGAGTCCTCCAATCGCAGATCGCGACGGCGCCCAGGGGCAGCTACCGCAACAGCCTCCAATCACATCTTCAGGAAACCTACGACCACGCCGAGCGCGTGAAGCGGCGCCTGTCCGAGATGGGCGACGGTAACAACCCTTTGCAGGTCGGGATCGGCCTGCTCCAGAGCGCCGTCGGACAGGCTCTGGCGCTGGGCAAGACCCCGGTTGATCTGGTGCGAGGGAGCGGCCGGAATGAGAAAGTCCTGAAGAACGCCAAGGACGCATGCGCGACCGAGGCGCTCGAGATCGCGACCTACACGGCGATCGAGCACCTTGCCGAGGCCGTGGGCGACAGGGCGACGGCCGCCCTTGCGGCATCGATTCGAGTCGACGAGCAGCGCATGCTCGATCGCCTGATCGGCGAGCTCCCCAGGCTGACAGACGCGGTGCTTGCCGAAATTCCCGGAGCCCAGCGCCGCAAAGCCTCACCTACAGGGCAGCGCCGCAAAGCGTCAGCTACAGGGCAGCGCCGCAAAGCCTCACCCACACGCTCAACCCGAGCGCGCGGAACGTCGAAAACGTCCCGCAAACCGGCCAGCCGCAGGCCCGACGGCGCGAAACGCTCGGCTCGGCAGCCGGGTCAGCAGAGCGACACTGATCGCAACCTCGCGAACGCCTGAGGTGCTGCTCGCGCCGACCGGACGGCCGCGTAGGCGGCACAAACGGTGATGCGTTTAGTCGGCATAGTCGAGGGTAAACGTCGCGCGGAGACGAGTTCGCCCAGCGGCACCGGTCTTCATATTTCGAGCGAAGCGGCACGGCAAGGCCGACCCCCTGGGGCGCCCATGTCGGACCTTTGTGATATTCACGTCACGGAGAGCTGCACTTGCGTGTGCTCGGCATCAACGCTGTTTTCCACGACCCGGCAGCGGCGCTCGTGGTCGACGGCGAGGTCGTGTGCGCGGCCGAGGAGGAGCGCTTCACGCGGCGCAAGCATGGCAAGCCACCGGTCCCCTTCTCGGCATGGGAGCTGCCCGAGCAGGCCGCCGCCTGGTGCCTGCGCCATGCCGGCATCGAGCCGGCGCAACTCGACGCCGTGGCGTATTCCTACGATCCCCGGCTCGCGCCCTCCTCCGCCGGAGATCTGACCGACGAGAAGTGGGAGGGCCTGCGCACGCTCTACGCCGAGCGCGCGCCGCTGTTCCTGCGCGCCGCGCTGCCGGGTCTCGACCCGGTCCGCGTCCAGTTCATCCCGCATCACGTCGCCCACGCGGCCTCGGCGTACGCCTGCGCGCCGTGTGACTCCTGCGCGGTGCTCGTCGTCGACGGGCGCGGGGAGTCGGCGTCGCATCTGGCCGGGCATGCGCGCCGCGGCGAGCTCGAGATCCTGGCCGCACAGCGGCTGCCCCATTCGCTCGGACTGATGTATGAGGATCTGACGGCGCACCTCGGCTTCCGGCGAGCCTCCGATGAGTACAAGGTGATGGCGTTTGCGAGCTACGGCAAGCCGAGCGTCCTCGGGGAGCTTCGCCGGCTGGTGCGCGGCACCGGCGATGGCGGCTTCCACATCGAGCCGATCGAGTGGGAGCGCTTCGCGCCGCGCGTGGCGCCCGGCAGCGAGGGGTGGGGTTCCGAGCACGCCGACCTGGCCGCGAGCGCCCAGCGGCGGCTCGAGGAGGTCCTGGTCGAGCTCGCATGCTGGCTTCATGACCGCACCGGTGAGCGCTGGCTGACGATGGCGGGCGGGGTGGCGCTCAACTGCGTCGCCAATACGCGTCTCTGGTGCGACACGCCGTTCGAGCAGGTATGGGTGCAGCCGGCGGCGGGCGATGCGGGCACGGCGCTGGGAGGAGCGCTGTACCTGTCGAAGCTGCTCGGCGACGAGCCGCACCGGATGAGCACCGCCGCGCTCGGCAGAGGCTGGGACGAACCCGAGCTGCGCGCCTGGCTGCAGCGCGCCGGCGTCGCCTACGAACGTCCGAGGGACATCGCAGACACGGTGGCCGAGGCGCTCGCCGAGGACATGGTGGTCGCCTGGTTCCAGGGCCGCAGCGAGTTCGGGCCAAGGGCGCTCGGCCACCGCAGCCTGCTGGCCGACCCACGGCGCGCGGAGAACCTCGAGCGCCTGAACGACGTGAAGGGCCGCGAGCAGTTCAGGCCGGTCGCACCGATGGTTCTCGTGGAGCGGGCAGCGGAGATCTTCAGCGGTCCGCTGCCCAGCCCCCACATGCTCTTCACCCACGACGTCGCGCCGAGCTGGGCGCCCTTGATCCCGGCCGTCGTGCACGTCGACGGGAGCGCGCGGATCCAGACGGTCGCGCGCGAGCAGGAGCCGCTGCTCGCCAGCATGCTCGATTGCTTCGAGCGCCGCACGGGAGTGCCCGTGGTCGTGAACACGAGCCTCAACACCGCCGGGAGGCCGATGGTCGACGATCCACGCGACGCGCTCGAGTGCTTCGGATCGGCGCCGGTTGATCTGCTCGCGATCGGGCCGTTCGTCGTGCGGCGCCCGATCCATGCTCGCGCCCGGGGCGCGGTCTCGCACGTCGCCGACCTCCCGGGTGTCCCCGCGTGAACGCCGACGTGGTGATCCCGACCCTCGGCCGACCGTCGCTCGGCCGGCTGCTGGAGGCGCTCGCGCGCCAGCTTCCGGGGCCTCGCCCGGCTCGCGTGATCGTGGTGGACGATCGCCGCGCGGATCAGCCCCCGCCGCTCGGCTCGCTGCTCCCCCCGGGGATAGCCGACCGGCTGGCGGCGCCGCTCGAGCTCCTCAGCTCGCCAGGTGAGGGGCCGGCGGCCGCGCGCAACGCCGGCTGGCGGAGGTCCGACGCCGAATGGGTGGCGTTCCTCGATGACGACGTGGTTCCCGCTGCCGGCTGGTGCCGGGCGCTCGCGGGCGACCTTCGCGGCCTGACGCCGGACGTCGCCGGCTCGCAGGGGCGGATACGGGTGCCGCTCCCGCGCGATCGGCCGCCGACCGACTGGGAGCGCAACGTGGCCGGCCTTGAGGGTGCGGTGTGGGCCACGGCCGACATGGCCTACCGCCGCTCGATCCTGATCGCGCTGGACGGCTTCGATGAGCGCTTCTCCCGTGCCTATCGCGAGGACTGCGACCTGGGCCTGCGCGTGACATCGCTCGGGATGACGATCGAGCGCGGCGGGCGCGAGGTCGAGCATCCGCCGGGGCCGGCCACCTTCTGGCGGAGCGTCGCGCTGCAACGCGGAAACGCCGACGACGCCCTGATGCGCAGCCTCCACGGACGGCGCTGGCGCGAGCGAGGGGGTGCGCCTCGCGGGCGACTGCGGCGCCACCTGCTGTTCGCGGCCGGTGCGGTTCTCGCAATGGCCTCGGCTGTCGCCTCGCGCCGGCGGCTGGCGCGGCTCGCGGCTCTCGTTCCCGCGATCGGCTTTGCAGAGCTCGCACGGGCTCGGATCATGCCGGGCCCGCGTGACCGCGCCGAGGTCGTGCGGATGCTCGCGACGAGCCTCGTGCTTCCGTTCGCCGCGGTCGCGCAGCGCCTCCGCGGCGAGCTGCGGTGGCGGGCCGGCGGCCCCACGACCGGCAGCCCTCCCGAGGCGGTCCTCTTTGACCGGGACGGGACGTTGATCCATGACGTCCCCTACAACGGAGACCCGGAGGCGGTTGCGCCGATGCCGCTCGCGCGCGAGGCTCTCGACGCGCTCCGCGCGGCGGGTGTGCCGATCGCGGTCATCTCAAACCAGGCCGGCGTGGCCCGAGGCCTGATCGGCGAGGAGCAGGTTCACGCGGTCAACCGGCGCGTCGAGGAGCTGCTCGGCCCGGTGGCAGTCTGGCTGTACTGCCCCCATGGTCCGGACGATGACTGTGGCTGCCGCAAGCCGGCCCCCGGCCTGGTGCTTCGCGCCGCCGGCCTGCTGGGTGTCGAGCCCAGCCGCTGTGCCGTCGTGGGCGACATCGCGTCCGACCTCGGCGCGGCGTCCGCCGCGGGCGCGCGCGGCATCCTCGTCCCCACGTCCGAAACCAGCCGCGAGGAGGTCGCAGGGGCCACCGAGATCGCCGCCGACCTGCTCGCAGCGGTGCGCCGGCTGCTCGGGGCGCCGCGATGAGGCGCCGGGTGCTGATGGTCCGCCAGGACAGCATCGGCGACGTCCTGCTCGCCGGGCCGGCCGTTCGAGCGGTGGCAGGCGCCGGCGCCTCGGTGACGCTGCTGTGCGGGCCGCGCGGCCGCGCGGCGGCGGAGCTGCTTCCGGGCGTCGCAGAGGTACTCGTGTGGCGCGCGGACTGGATCGACCCGGACCCCGAGCCGATCGCACGTGATCATCTCGGTCGCCTGATCGAGAGCATCGCCGGCCGCGACTTCGCCGAGGCGCTGATCCTCACCTCGTTTCACCAGAGCCCGCTTCCGCTGGCGCTGCTGCTGCGGGTGGCCGGCGTCCCGAGGATCGCCGCTATCAGCGAGGACTATCCGGGGTCCCTGCTGGATCTCCGCCACAAGGTCGACGAGGACCTCCACGAGGTCGAGCGCGGCCTGTCGCTCGCCGAGGCATGCGGCTACCGGCTGCCGCTCGGAGATGCCGGCGTCCTTCGGATCCGGAGCACAGCCGCGCTGCACGACCGAGCCGCGGCACTGGCTCCCTACGTGGTGGTGCATCCCGGCGCTTCGGTGCCCGCACGCGCGTGGTCGGCCGGGCGGCATGCCCAGCTGGTGCGCCGCCTCACTGCCGCCGGGCGCAACGTCGTCGTCACCGGAGGCAAGGACGAGCGCGAGCTCACGGCGGTGGTATGCCGCGACGCCGCGCCCGGGAGGGTGGCGGACCTGGGGGGCGAGACCGACCTCGATCAGCTGGGAGCGGTGCTCGCGCGCGCCGAGGCGATGGTCGTCGCCAACACCGGCCCGGCCCACCTGGCGGCCGCGGTCGGCACGCCGCTCGTCTCGGTCTACGCGCCGACGGTCCCCTCGTCCCGCTGGCATCCCTGGGGCGTGCCGTACGCGCTGCTGCACCAGGACGTGCCCTGCGCGGGGTGCCACGCGCGCGAGTGCCCGGTTGATGGGCACCCTTGCGTCGAGGAGGTGACGGCGGCCGTCGTGGGTGAGGCGCTCGGAGAGCTCGTTCGGCTTGGGGAGCCGATGAGATGAGGGTTCTTCTCTGGCACGTGCACGGCTCGTGGACGACGGCGTTCGTGCAGGGCGAGCACGAGTACTTCGTGCCTGCAGTCCCGGGCCGGGGACCGGACGGTCGCGGTCGCGCCCGGACCTGGCGCTGGCCGACCTCAGTCCAGGAGGTGACGCCGGAGGGGCTTCATGAGCTCGAGCTCGACGTGCTCGTGCTGCAGCGCCCCCGTGAGCTAGAGCTTGCCGAGCTCTGGCTCGGGCGCCGGCCGGGGCACGAGCTCCCGGCGGTATACGTCGAGCACAACGCGCCGCAGGGCCGGATCGGGGAGATGCGCCACCCGGCCGCCGACCGTCCCGAGCTGACGCTCGTGCAGGTGACGCACTTCAACGAGCTCTTCTGGGAGGCCGGAACGACGCCCACGCGCGTGATCGAGCACGGCATCGTCGACCCCGGCTACCGCTACACCGGCGAGCTGCCGCGGGCGGCGGCGGTGATCAACGAAGCGCGCCGGCGTGCGCGCGTGACCGGCACCGATCTGCTCGCGCGGCTCGGCGCGCGGACGCCGATCGACCTGTTCGGAATGGACGCAGCTGCGCTCGGCGGCACCGAGGACGTTCCGCAGGCGGAGCTGCACGCCGAGATGGCACGGCGACGGGTCTACCTGCATCCGATCCGCTGGACCTCGCTCGGCCTGTCGCTGATCGAGGCGATGCACCTCGGCATGCCGGTCGTGGCGCTCGCCACGACCGAGGCTCCCGAGGCTGTGCCGCCGGACGCCGGCGTGCTCTCCACTCGCGTCGAGGTGCTGGCCGAGGCGATCCGCGACTTCGTCCGCGACCCCGAGCGCGCGGCCGAGGCGGGACGGGCCGCGCGCAGGTCAGCTCGCCGGCGCTACGGCCTCGAGCGCTTCCTCGGCGAGTGGGATGCGCTCCTGCACGAGGTGGCGGCATGAAGAACTCGCAGAAGCTGAGGGTCGCAATGGTCTCCGAGCACGCGAGCCCCCTCGCGGCTCTCGGCGGCGTCGACGCCGGAGGCCAGAACGTGCATGTCGCGGAGCTCTCTCGCGCGGTCGCCCGCATCGGCGCCCAGGTGACGGTTCACACGCGGCGCGACGCCGAGGCGCCACCGGCATGGGTTCTGCTCGCACCGGGCGTCGGCGTCCACCACGTCGACGCCGGGCCCGCACGGCCGCTGCCGAAGGACGAGCTGGAGCCGCACATGGACGCCTTCGCCGAGCAGCTGCGCGAGCTGTGGAGCTCGGAGCGGCCCGACGTCGTGCACGCGCACTTCTGGATGTCCGGGATGGCAGCGCTCAAGGCGGCGCGCCCGCTTGGTATCCCCGTCGTGCAGACATTCCACGCGCTTGGAACGGTCAAGCGCCGTTACCAGGGCGAGCGCGACACGAGCCCACCGGGGAGGATCGAGATCGAGCGGGAGATCCTCCGCCGCTCCGACCACGTGATCGCGACCTGCACCGACGAGGTGTTCGAGCTGATGCGGCTGGGCGCATATCGCGGCCGGCTGACGGTGATCCCGTGCGGCGTGGACCTGTCCCTGTTCACCCCCGATGGGCAGAGGGCGCCGCGGACACACGCACGGATGAGGCTCGTGACGGTCGGGCGCCTGGTCGAACGCAAGGGCATCGGCAACGTCGTGACCGCCCTCACGCGGCTGCCCGACGCCGAGCTGCTCGTCGCCGGCGGCCCGGAGTGGTCGCGCCTGGACCAGGACCCGGACGCGTGCCGCCTTCAGGCGCTGGCAAGCGAGGAAGGCGTGGGCGGTCGGGTGATCCTGTGCGGGCGCATGGAGCGCGACGGAGTCGCGCGGCTGATCAGGTCAGCCGATGCGCTGGTGGCGGTGCCGTGGTATGAGCCGTTCGGCATCGTTCCGCTCGAGGCGATGGCCTGCGGCGTCCCGGTTGTCGCGTCGGCCGTCGGCGGCATGGTGGACACGGTGCTCGACGACGTGACCGGCGTCCATGTGCCACCCCGCGACCCCGAGCGCCTGAGCGAGGTGCTCGCCGCGCTCCTGGCCGACGCGGACCGGCGCAGGGCATACGGCGCCGCCGGCGTCGAGCGGGCGAGGCGCCTGTATGACTGGGGGAGGATCGGCGCGGCGACGATGGAGGTCTACGCGCGGCTGGCGCCACGCCGCCTGGGCCGCGTCGTGCGACGGGCGTCCGGCCTTGACTGTCCGCCCGACGGGCTCGAGCAGCTGCGCGCGCTTCGCGGCGCCCTCGATCGGTTCGAGCTGGATGTCGAGCGCATGCAGTCGTGGGGCGAGCAGCTGGCCGGCATCATGCTCGGCGGCGGCCGCCTGCTGGCGGTCGGCAACGGAGGAAGCGCCGCGCAGGCGCAGCACCTGACCGCGGAGCTGGTTGGCCGCTTTCAGACCGAGCGCTGCCCGTTGAGCGCGCTGTGCCTGCATGCCGACAGCTCCTCCTTCACCGCGATCTGCAACGACTACGGCCCCGAGCAGGCCTTCGCCCGCCAGGTGCGCGCGCACGGCCGAGCCGGCGACGTGCTGATCGCGCTGTCGACCTCCGGAGAGAGCCCGAACGTGCTCGCGGCCGCGCGTGCGGCACATGAGGTGCAGATGCGTACCTGGGCGATGTGCGGGAAGCCGACATGCCGTCTCGCGTCCATCTGCGACGAGGCTCTGAGCGTCTCTGCGGACTCCAACGCAACCGTGCAGGAGATACACATGGTCGCCGTCCACGCGATCTGTGCGGCGGTCGATCGTGAGGTCGCCCTGCGCAGGCACGCGCTCACATACGAGGCCGTGCCGGCATGAGCGCAGCCGCCCCAGGTGTGCGCCGGGGTCGCGGCTCGTGAAGCCGCTGCTCGTGATCGGCGACGCGCTGCTCGACCGCGACCTCCAGGGGCGCGTGCAGCGCTGCTGCCCCGACGGCCCCGCCCCCGTGCTCGACGAGCGGCGAACCCTCAGCCGGCCCGGAGGGGCGGCGCTGGCCGCCGTGCTGGCGGCCAGCGGTGGTCGCGAGGTCACGCTCATCACCGCGCTCGGGGACGATCTGCCCGGCGGCGAGCTGGCATCGCTGCTCGCGCGCCATGGCGTCGAGCTGCTCGATCTCCGCTCGGCGGCCGCCACGCCCGAGAAGGTCCGAGTGCGCAACGGCACGCGCACGCTGTTGCGCATAGACAGAGGCGAGCGCAGAGCACGCATCGGGCCGCTCACGGCGGCGGCGCGCGCGGCGATCGGCTGGGCGGAGACGATCCTCGTGTCGGACTACGGCCGCGGCCTCACCGCGCACGCCGGCGTGCGCGGCTCGCTGAGCGCGGCGGCGCTCGCAAAGACGATCGTCTGGGACCCGCATCCCCGTGGCGGCCGGCCCGTGCCCGGTGTGACGCTGGCAACGCCAAACCGAGCCGAGGCGCGGGACTTCATCGCGGCTATCTCAAACTCCCGGCAGGACATCTCCGACCCCGCCGGTGACGGAGCGCCGCCGCAGGCCTGGGGGCGTCGCCTCGCGGCTATGTGGCGTGCGCGCCATGTCTGCGTGACGTGCGGAGCCGAAGGCGCGGCGCTGTGCGCAGAGCGATCCTCCCGCCTGATCGCGCCCCCAGGCGTCTTCGATGGCGACGTCTGCGGCTCCGGCGACCAGCTCGCCGCGACGCTCTCCGGCGCGCTGGCAGACGGTGCGTCCCCGCTCGAGGCGGCCCGCGACGGCGTGACCCGGGCAAGCGAGTTCGTGGCGGCCGGCGGAGCGAGCGGGTGGGCCTCGCGCGCCGCTGCGCAGTCGCGCGCGTGGCGCCCGCCGGCAACGACCTGGCGCGGGCACGCGCTGGAGGCGGGGGCGCTGGCCACCGCGGTGCATGCCGAACGCGGCAGGCTGATCGCCACCGGCGGCTGCTTCGACCTGCTGCATGCCGGTCACATCAGCACGCTGCAGGCAGCGCGCGACCTGGGCGACTGTCTGATCGTCTGCCTGAACTCCGACGCTTCGGTGTCCCGCCTGAAGGGTGCCGGCCGTCCGCTCGTGAGAGAGCGCGACCGCGCTCGCGTGCTCGAGGCACTCGCGTGCGTCGACGCGGTCACGATCTTCGATGAGGACACGCCGGCTCGAGCGCTCGGCGAGCTGCGGCCCGACGTCTGGGTCAAGGGCGGCGACTACGGAGAGCGCGAGCTCCCCGAGCGCGCCGCCGTCGAGCGCTGGGGTGGCCGGGTACTGACGCTGCCCTATCTGGATGGACACTCGACGAGCGGGCTGCTCGAGGAGGTGGCGTGCCGTGGCGGAAGCTGACCTCGGCACCGTGATCGTCACAGGCGGTGCGTCCGGGCTCGGGGCCGCCGTGTGCGATGCGCTCAGCGAGGCAGGCGGCACGCCGATCGTGCTCGACCGCAGCCGGCCGGCCGGCGATCACGCGTGGTATGAGGTCGATCTCGCCGACACCCGTGGTGCGGAAGCGGTCGTAGAGCTTGTCGCCGAGGAGCAGGATGGGCTGGATGCGGTTGTCACCGCAGCCGGGATCGACGCCTGCGGGAGGCTGGAGGATGTTCCCGCGGAGCAGTGGGAGCGGGTGATCGACGTGAACCTGCTCGGCACGGTGGCGGTGGTGCGAGCCGCGCTCGCCCACCTCGAACGCGCGAGGGGACGGGTGCTGACGGTGGGCTCCACGCTCGGTCTGCGCGTCCTCAGCGATGCCACCGCCTACTGCGCGAGCAAGTTCGGGGTTGTGGGGTTCACCCGCGCGCTGGCCGTGGAGACCGCCGGCAGGATCGGCGTCACGCTGCTGATCCCAGGAGGCATGCAGACCGCGTTCTTCGACGGCCGGGAGGAGAAGTACAAGCCGCCGCCCGACGCTGTCCTCGCGCCTCCGGAGGAGGTGGCCGCCGCAGTCGTGTTCGCGCTGCGACGGCCGCCCGGCATCGAACTGCGCGAGCTGGTCATATGCCCCGCCGAGGAGAGCTCCTGGCCGTGACCCGGCGGGCTAGCTGCCGAGGGGAACCCGTGCGGCGCCGTCCCGTGCTGCTGATCCTGCGGGCGCTCGGCCTCGGCGACGTGCTGACCGCGGTGCCCGCCTTGCGCGCCCTCGCGAGGTGGTTCCCGGAGCATCGCCGCCTGCTCGCCTGCCCGGGCACGCTGGCCCCGCTGCTCGGTCTGGTGAGCCTCGGCGCCGGCCGGCCGGCCGTGCACGAGCTCGTGGACGCCAGTCCGCTGCAGGCGCTTCCCGCGACTCTGACTCAGGTGGCGGTGGCGGTCAACCTCCATGGACGCGGACCTCAGAGTCACCGCCTGCTGCTGGCGCTCGCGCCGGAGCGCCTCGTCGCGTTCGCTCATCCCGACGTGCCCGAGTCGCGCGACGGTCCGCGCTGGCTCGCCGGCGAGCACGAGGTGCGGCGCTGGTGTCGCATGCTTCAGGCGAGCGGCATTGACTGCGACTCCGGGGCGCTTGAGATCGAGCGCCCGGCTCTGGCAGAGACCTGGCTGCCCGAGCGCGCGCTCGGCGCCACGCTGCTGCATCCAGGCGCCGCCAGCCAGGCCCGCCGCTGGCCGGTCGAGCGCTGGGCCGCCGTGGCCAGGGCGCAGGGCGACGCCGGTCGCGCGGTGATCCTCACGGGCTCGGCCGGCGAGGTCGCTCTCGCCGAGGAGGTGGCCAGCCGCGCTGGCCTGCGTCGCGATTCGGTCCTCGCAGGTCGCACCGGCCTGCGCGAGCTCGCGGCCGCGGTCGGCGCGGCGGGACGCGTCGTGTGCGGCGACACCGGCGTGGGGCATCTGGCGACCGCGCTCGGGACGCCATCGGTCGTGCTCTTCGGGCCGGTCCCTCCGCACGAGTGGGGCCCTCCCGCTACGGACCATCATCGGGTCCTGTGGAAGGGGCGTCGAGGAGATCCGCACGGCGGGAGGCCGGACCACGGGCTACTCCAGATCGCGGTGGACGACGTCCTCGCGGAGCTCCACCTTCTCGAGCGGAGCTGCGCTCCACGGGGCGCCGAGCAGCGCGCGCTCAGCCGCGCAGGCGACGCAGGTCGCGCTCCAGCGCGCCGCTGACCGGACGGCGCTCGGCCAGCACCCATGGCGCTCCGAGCAGCGCCCGTGCGAGCGCCCGCCTGGCCGGCGTTGCGCGCAGCGCGGATGCCGCCAGCGAAGCCGTTTGGCGAAGGGCGCCGGGCAGCGGCCGGCGAAGCCACGCGAACCACAGGTCGTTTCGCATCACGCTGGTACGGCGCTCGGAGGAGCGGTCCTCGCGCCGCGCCGGATGGTGATGCGAGGTGACCTCCGCCACGTATGCGAGCTGATAGCCGGCCTCGGCGAGGTCAACCGAGAGCAGCTGCTCCTCGCCGCCGACGCCGTAGCGCGGATGGAAGCCGCCGACCGCTTGGAAGGCGCAGCGGCGCACGACGGCGCCACATGCCAGGAACCCGAGAACGGAGGGGCCGGGCAGCTCGGGAGCCCGCTCGAGGGGGCTCTCGGCCATCAGCGCACAGGTCGGGTCGAGCCTCTCGCCAGGGCCCACCAGCACGCGGGCCGCCACCAGGGCGAGACGGGGATGCGCGTCCAGCACGTCCGCGGCGCGCCGCAGCGCGCCGTCGCTCCACCAGGAGTCGTCGTCGCTGAAGGCCACGTAGGGAGTGCGCGCGCATCCGCAGCCGATGTTCCTCGCGGCCGCTCCGAGGTTGCGCTCCAGCGCGACGAGCGATACGGCGGGAAACAACCGCCGCACCGACTCCACCGTGTCGTCGCGCGACGCGTTGTCAACGACGATCACCCGCGGGCGCTCCTCCAGGGCGAGGAGCCGGGGGAGGGCGTGCGCAAGCTCGCGCGCGCGGTCTCGCGTGATCACGACGACCGTGACCCGCGTGTCCTGCGGGGCGCGGGGAAGCCGCGAGCAGGCCCTGCGGGGGCCCACGGTGCGCTCTCGAGGGACGGCCATACGACACGCCTACCCATCGCCCGGACCATGCAAGCGCGCAGGCGCCTACGAGCCCACGCGCTCGGCGCATCTAGCGTTGGTGCGCGGTCAGGCGCGGTTGAAGCGTGCTTGGGCAGGGTATGGATTTGGGACCGTCATGCGGATCGGCTACTACCTCTCAAGCGAGGAGTTCGGGCCGCGCGCGCTCGTGCGGCAGGCGAGGCTGGCCGAGCAGGCCGGCTTTCACGGCCTGTGGATCTCCGACCACTTCCACCCATGGAACGACGAGCAGGGCCATAGTCCCTTCGTCTGGTCGGTCATCGGCGCGATCGCCGAGGCCACCTCCCGGATGAAGCTGACCACGGCCGTCACCTGTCCGACGGTGCGCATCCATCCCGCGATCGTCGCTCATGCCGCCGCCACCTCGGCGGTGATGCTCGAGGACCGCTTCGCGCTCGGTCTCGGCAGTGGCGAGGCGCTCAACGAGCACATCCTCGGCGACCGGTGGCCCCCGGCCGAGCAGCGCCAGGAGATGCTCGCGGAGGCCGTCGAGGTCATCCGGCTGCTTTGGAATGGGGGCGTCCAAAGCCATCACGGCCGTCACTACACGGTGGAGAACGCTCGTGTCTACGACCTCCCCGAGCGCTTGCCGCCGATCATCATCTCAGCGTTCGGGTCAAAATCCACGAGGCTCGCGGCTCGGATCGGCGATGGGTTCTGCACGACCGCGCCGGTGAAGGACGCGGTCGAGCTGTTCCGAGGCGAGGGCGGCGAGAGCAAGCTCGTGGCCGGCGGGATGAAGGTGTGCTGGGATGAGCGCGAGGATCGCGCACGGGCCACCGCCCACCGGCTGTGGCCAAGCGAGGAGCTGCCCGGTGAACTGGGCCAGGTGCTCCCGATGCCGGCCCACTTCGAACAGGCCTGCGAGCTCGTCACGGAGGACATGGTCGCTGAGGCGATCCCGTGCGGCCCCGACCTCGCGCGTCACATACAGGCGATCGAGCGCTATGCCGACGCAGGATTCGAAGAGCTCTACATACAGCAGATCGGTGGAGGCGACGAGCGCTTCTTCGAGACCTTTGCGCGCGAGGTGCTGCCTCGCTTTGAGGAGCACGGCGGGGGAGAGGGGCCCTCCAGCGGGGCGTTCGCGGGGACAACGGCACGCTAGGCATCTTGCAAGAGCCGGCCAACCCGAGAGCTGTCCGCGACCTGAGCATCGAGGTCGAGAGGGCTGCCGACAGCCATCGACTGCGGCTGCGGGGCGAACTCGACCTGACGTCGGCATCGAAGCTCACTCGCGCGATCACGCGCCTGTGCTCGGAAGGCGCCCGTCACGTCGCCCTCGATGTCGGAAAGCTCGAGTTCATCGATTCCATGGGATTGCACGCGATCCTCAGCAGCCGAGCCATCTGCGAGGAGAACCTCTGCGGTTTCACGGTGACGCCGGGACAGGAGGAGGTCCGCACGCAGGTCGGGCGAGTGCTCGAGGTGACGGGTCTGATCGGGAGACTGCCGTTCTTCCGGTCCGCTCGCGGCGGCAAGCGCGCCAGCGGCTGACCGCTGCGGGGCGTCGCCGGGCGGACTGCGGCCCGGTTGACTGATCGCGCACCCCGCGGTAGCGTCATTGCCAGAGTGCTCGTGCTCCGCCGGAGCTGCGAGTGCACCGAGAAGCGAGGGGACCGAGGGCACCCGTAGGTGCCGGCCGGCCCGTCCACATACGACCGCGCGTGCGAGGAGCGTGATGACAGAGGCGCCAGCGATGGGAACGCGGGGTGCGCTCGCGCCGCTCGCCGCCGGCGCGCCGCGGGAAGGCGCGAGGTTGTGAGTGGCTCGACGCTGCCGGAGCCGTTCGAAGCACAGGATGTCCTCCGCGACGGTCGCCGCACGTTGATCCTGAGCGGGGACCTCGACATCGCCTCGGCGTCCGCGCTGAAGGAGATGCTGCTCGACATCTCCCGAGACGGAACGACCGCCATCACGCTCGACCTACGCGGGCTGACGTTCATGGACTCGACGGGGCTGTTCATGATCCTATTCGCCAAGGAACTGGCCGACACGAACGGATTTGACCTGTCCCTGATTCCCGGTTCACCGAAGATCCAGCGAATATTCGAGCTGACAGCGCTTTTGGACCTGCTCCCGTTTGAGGCGGGCGAGGCGACTGCAGGTCAGGACTACCGAGCGACGGAGCTGGGCTAGGAGCCGGCGGACGGCTCAGTGGCCGGCGTGTCGCCCCGCTATCAGCTGCACCGCATGGGGAAGCGCCTGCAGCAGCGCCTCACCCGCCTGCTCGATGCTCGCCGGGTTGCCGGGGAAGTTCACGATCAGGGCTCCTCCGCACACACCTGCGACGCCACGCGAGAGCATCCAGTTCGGGGTATGCGCCCGCGACGCGGCTCGCATCGCCTCGGTGATGCCCGGCACGTCGCGCTCGATCACGGCTGCCGTGGCCTCCGGCGTGACGTCGCTCGGAGCCACGCCGGTCCCGCCGGTGCTAAGCACGAGCTCGCAGCGCTGCTCCTGCGACCAATGGCGCAGTCGCCGTTCGATCGTCGCGCGGTCATCGGGGATCACCTCGCGTCCCACTATCCGCGCGCCAAGGCGCTCCGCGAGGGCGACCAGGCGCGCCCCGCTCTCGTCCTCGCCGCTCCCGGCGGCCTTGGACGTGCTGATCGTGATGATCGCGGTCCGCATTCGCTTCCCGTCCTGCTCCTGCGCCTCGCCGGGAGGCGTCCGGGCCTCGCGCTGCTGCTCGTGCGGATCGACGTGCTGCGCCTCGCGCCGATAGTCGCTTCGCCCGCCGCGCTTCTCGAGCAGCACGACCTCCTCTATCGCGATTCCGCGCTCGAGCCCCTTGACCATGTCGTAGACCGTTAGTGCCGCAACGGCGCACGCCGTCATCGCCTCCATCTCCACTCCAGTGCGTGCCACGGTCCTGACCTCGCTAACGAGCTCGACCATCCCGCCCTGCACATCGACGGTGGCGCTCACGTCCGCGAAGGTCAGCGGCAGCGGATGCGCGAGCGGGATCAGCTGGCCGGCTTGCTTGGCGGCCTGGATGCCTGCGAGGCGGGCCACCGCGAGTACCTCTCCCTTAGGGCCGCTCCCTTCCTTGACCGCTTGCGCGCTGCTCGCGGACATATGCACGCGCGCACGTGCACGCGCGATGCGCTCGGTGATGTCCTTGCCGCCGACGTCGACCATGCGCGCGCGTCCGGCGTCGTCGAGATGGGTCAAGCGCTTGTGGCTCACGTGACCCACTCTCCCGCGCCGTCTGCGGCGTGCTCGCGCTTCCAGATCGGAGCCTCCTCCTTGATGCGGTCTATTGCGGCACGCGCCCCGGCGAACGCTTCGGCACGATGCGCGGCCGAGACCGCCACGATCACGCTGGGCTCGCCGAGCTCGACGCTTCCGATGCGGTGCTCGACCGCGGCTGCCCGCAGGTCGTGGGCGGCAATGCACTCCCGCATGATCCGCTCGATGCCCTGCTGCGCCATCTCGACGTAGGCCTCGTACTCCAGCCGTGTCACCTCGCGGGTCACGCCCTGGAAGATCACGATCGCGCCGGCACCCGGATCGGCGACGGCCCGCGAGAGGCTCTCGATCGAGAGCGGATCTTCGCTGACACGCACGTGCAGGGGTTGCTGCGCGGCCCGCGCGTCGCGCTGCTCGCCGCTGCCGCCGCTGACCGGCGGGATCAGCGCGAGCTCGTCCCCCGGCGCCAGCGTCGTCTCCGAGCTCGCGTAGTCGCGGTTCACCGCCATCTGCACCGGCAGACGGCTCAGCAGTTCGCCCAGGGGCTGGGTCTCTGAGAGAGCGGCCAGCGCATCTTCCACCGTGGCTCCGCTTCGTAGCCGCAGGTCGATCGCATCGCGCCCGGCCCGTTCGCGCAGGATCGCGAACAGGCGGATGCGCACGACCATCTCTCCGGAGTCCGCATCGAAGCTCACGGGAGCGCTCCAGCCCAGCTGCGCAGCGGCTCGATCTCGACCCGCTGGCCCGCTCGTACTCCGTCGCTCTCGCTGGGGACGATCGCCAGCGCGTCCGCGCCGAGCATCGAGGTGAGGATGTGCGAGCCCTGCGCTCCCGTAGGCTCGGCATGCCAGCCGTCCTCGAACGCCTTGAGCCGGCAGCGCACGGCGTGCGCTCGCCCTCGAGGCTTCTTGTAGTCGCAGTCGATCACTGCGGTCGTGCGGCGGCGAGCGTCGTCTGCGCCCAGCAGGGCTCGCACGGCCGGGCCGACGAGCAGCACGAACGTGACGATCGCCGAAACGGGGTTGCCAGGGAGGCCGAAAACGAGTGTGCGCCCAGCGGTGCCGAACCACGCCGGACGGCCGGGCTTGAGTGCCAATCCCCAGAACACCTCGTCCGTGCCGAGCGCCGCCAGAGCCGGCCTGACGTGGTCGTGAGCTCCGACCGACACGCCTCCGCAGATCACGGCCACATCGACATCGTTGATCGCGGCCGCGATCGCGGCGCGGGTGGCCTCGGCGTCGTCGCGCATGGTCGAGGTGCCGACCACCTCGCCACCCGCGCAGCGCGCCAGCGCGGGAATCGAAAAGGAGCTCGAATCGCGCACCCCGCCGGGGCGCATCGGCTCCTCGGGAGCGAGCAGCTCGTCTCCGCTGACCAGCACGGCCACGCGCGGTCGCCGCGCGCAGCGCACGCGCGCATGCGCCAGCGACGCAAGCACGCCCAGCTCGGCGGGGCCGAGCGTCGCGCCGCTGCGCATGAGCGTCTGACCGGGACGCACGTCCTCGCCCACTCGCCTGATGTTCTCGCCGGCGCCGGGAGCGACGCTCACCAGGACCCCCTCTCCGCGCCGGCTGGTGTCCTCGATCCTCACGACCGCGTCGGTCCCGCTCGGCAGCATCGCCCCGGTCGAGATCGCGATCGCCTGGCCGCCTGCGAGCGCACGCGATGCCGGCGATCCGGCGCGCGACTCGTCGACAACGCCCAGGAAGACGGCGCTCGCGGCGCTTGCGGCGGCGAGGTCATCGGCGCGAACCGCGTAGCCGTCCATCGCGGAGCTGTCGAAGGCGGGAACCGGCTCGCTCGCCGTGATCTCCTCCGCGAGCACGCGTCCGAGGGCCGCCGGGCCCAGTGGAACGTCCTCTGAGGGAAGCGGGCTCACGGCGGCGCGGATCCTGTCCTGCGCATCCTCGATCTCGACCAGCCTCCTTGCGCTCATCGCCAGCCACTGTAGTGCGACACTGCCGAGATGGCAGAGCCGCGGGCGATCGTCGCCGTCCTCGCCGGCGGGCGGGGCGAGCGGCTCGGCGGCCGCAAGCCCTCGGCTGCCCTCGCCGGGTCTCCGCTCGTGTGTCATCCCCTGCGGGCGGCAGCTGAAGCCGGCCTGGAGGCGATCGTCGTCGCAAAGCGCAGCAGCGTGCTGCCGGCGCTCGATGCGCAGGTCGTCTACGAGCCCGAGGAGCCCGCCCACCCGCTGTGCGGCGTGCTCGCCGCGCTCGCGTTCGCCGACGGGCGCCGGGACGTCGACGCCGTCGTTGCCGTAGCCTGCGACATGCCCTTTCTCACCGGGTCGCTGCTCGCCTGGCTGGCCGGGCTCGACGGCCCTGTCATGGCGCGCGTCGGCGGCAAGGACCAGCCACTGCTCGCGCGCTGGACGGTCTCCGATGCGCCAGTGCTCGAGCAATCGCTGGCCGAGGACCGCTCGATGCGGGCAGCGCTCGCCTCGCTGGCGCCGGCGATAGCGGCGGAGCCGGAGCTCAGCCGCTTCGGCGATGCCACGCGCCTGTGCTTCAACGTCAACGATCGCGACGATCTGCGCGATGCCGCGGCATGGCTCGCCGCCGACGACGAGGGCTAGGAGACCGAGCCGCCGCCGGGCTCGCTCGCGTCGCCGTGGGCGCCCTCATAGCTTGAGGCCGCCTCCTGCGAGCCGACGCGCACTGCGATCGCGAGCAGCTCGGGCAGCGACAGGCTCGATGAGCCGGCGATCCATGAGGCAAGCGGCGCCGCAGTGCGCTCGGACGCGTGAGCGGCCACGCCGGCCAGCTCGAGGAGCTGTGAGATCTCCTGCGCCGAGGGGGGCCGCACACCGGCCTCGCGGGCGAAGCAGCCGATCCATTCGTCCCTGGTCACCATGTGCAGCCTAGCCCGATGCGGGTAGCGTGGAGGTGATGCTCGACCGGCTGGATAGACCGCTGCGCGATCTGCGGGTATCGGTGACCGACCGTTGCAACCTGCGCTGCTCCTATTGCATGCCGCGCGAGGTGTTCGGGGCTGACTTCCCGTTCCTGGCGCGTGAGCAGCTGCTCACCTTCGAGGAGATCACGCAGGTCGTTCGGGCGATGGCGGCCCAGGGGGTCACGAAGGTGCGTCTCACCGGCGGCGAGCCGCTGCTGCGCCGCGATCTGGAGCGGCTGGTCGAGATGCTGTCCTCAGTGCCGGGCATCTCCGACCTCGCCCTCACCACCAACGGGCTGCTGCTGGCGCGCAGCGCGCGGCGGCTGAGGGACGCGGGCCTCGATCGGGTCACGGTGAGCCTCGACGCCCTGGACGAGGCGACGCTTCGCTTGATGAGCGACGCTCCCGTATCGCCCGAGCTCATCCTGGAGGGCATCGAGGCCGCAACGCAGGCCGGGCTCGCGCCGGTGAAGGTCAACATGGTGGTACGCAGGGGCCGAAACGACCACTGTGTGCTCGACATGGCTGCTCGCTTTCGCCGGCGCCCGGAGATCGTGCGCTTCATCGAGTTCATGGACGTGGGATCCACGAATGGCTGGCGCCGCGATGAGGTCGTGCCGGCCGGCGAGATGCTGGAGCTGATCGCCTCGCGCTGGCCCGTCGAGCCGCTCGCGCCCGTGCAGCGGGGAGAGGTCGCAACGCGCTACCGCTACCGGGACGGCGGCGGGGAGATCGGCCTGATCCACTCCGTGAGCGCGCCGTTCTGCGGCGGCTGCACGCGCGCGCGGCTGTCGGCTGACGGCCAGCTGTTCACCTGCCTGTTCGCGCAGCGCGGGCACGACCTGCGAGCGCTGCTGCGCGGCGGCGCCGGCAGCATCGAGCTCGAGCAGCGGCTGCGCGAAATATGGACGGCACGAGGCGACCGCTACTCGGCCGAGCGCGCTCGCTCTCACAGCCCCTCCGACGAGTCACCCAGGATCGAGATGTCCTATATCGGCGGCTGACGCTAGACGCCGCTCACGACGGGTGAGCCCGAGCCCAGCTTGATCGTGAGCAACAGCGCCGCCGAGACGATCAGGAGCACCGCCGACAGGGCGAGCGCCGCGGGGAAGTCGGTGGCGAACCGGTCGTAGATCGCAAGCGGCGCCGTCTGCGTCACTCCCTGAAAGGAGCCCGCGAACATCAGCGTCGCACCGAACTCGCCCAGCGCTCGTCCCCACGCCAGCGCCACGCCGGCCATCAGACCGGGTCGGGCGGTGGGGATCGCGACGCGCATGAAAACCGAGGACTCACGGGCGCCGAGCGCGCGCGCCGCGTCGAGGTAGGTGCGGTCGACGGCCTCGAAGGCGCTTTGCGCCTGGCGCAGATAGAACGGTGACGCGACGAACGCGAGCGCCACCACGACGCCGGCCGTCTGGAGCACCAGCTCGATGTGCGCGCTGGCCAGGACTCCGCCGAGGATGCCGTGGGGGCCGAGCGCCGCGAGCAGGCCGATGCCCGCGACCGCCGGCGGCAGCACCAGTGGCAGCTCCAGCAGCGTCAGCACCACCGCCCGTCCGCGGAACCGTCGCACCGCCAGCAGATAGGCCGCCGGGGTGCCGACGACGATGATGATCGCGAGCGCGATCGCGCTGGTGCGGAGGCTGAGCAGGAGCGCTTCCCGTGCCTGCGCTTCACCGAGGCTCGAGATCAGTCGTGCAGGCGATGTGTTCACGAAGATCGCGATCACCGGGAGCACCAGAAAGACGACGGTGACTGCCAGCGCGAGCGCGAGTAGGGCCCTGAACCTCATCGGGCAGGCGGGGCCAGGAAGCCGTCGCTCAGCAGGTCCGCGCGTCCGGCGCCGTGCAACAGGCCCGAGATGAAGGCGCGGGCCTCGGCTGGGTGCGATGCCCCGGTTACGACCGCCACCTCGTAGGAGATCTGCGGCTGCAGCTCGGCGGGCAGGGAGATCGCTCGAAGCTTCCCGCCGGCGGCGGACACATCGGTCGCGTAGAGGAAGCCGGCGTCGACCGCGCCCTGCAGCAGCTTGCCGACGATGCCGGTCACGTCGGGCTCGCGATCACGGATGTTGCCGAGCAGCCGGCGGCGCCGGTCGAGCGCCAGCCGCGCGATCGCCGCCGCCGTGTAGGAGCCCACGGGGACCGTCGGCGCTCCCACCGCGACTCTCACTCCCGGGCGCTCGATGGCGGCCAGCCCCGCGATCGTGGATTGCCTGGCCACCGCCAGCACGAGCCGGTTGGCGGCGAACACCACCGGCCGGGTCACCAGTCCGCTGGCGAACAGCATGTCCGGCAGCTGGGTGTTCGCCGACGCGAACACGTCGGGACGAATGCCCTGCTCGATCTGTGCCGCCAGCGTGTCCGACCCGGCGAACGAGTAGCGCACCGCGGCTGGCCGGAACTGGTGGCCGTACTCGGTGAACGGCCGCCGCAACGACGCTGCCGCCGAGACCTCCAGTCGTGAGGAGCCACCGTTGCCGCACCCGCAAAGCGCGAGTGCTCCAGCGATCGTCGCTGCGGCCGCCGCCAAACGGCGACCGTCAGGCATCGCCCCGCTCGATCATCACCGAGGTCGCCTTCACGAGGGCGCTCGCGCGCACGCCCGGGGCGAGGCCGAGCTCGCGGACCGAGTCGCGGGTGATCGCTGCAGTGACGAGGAAGGGACCGGCCTCGATCTCCACGAGGGCCATCACGCCGTCGGTCTCGACCGAGCGCACGACGCCAGGGAAGCGGTTGCGCGCTGACCCTCGGCCGCCGGCGCTGTGACGCTGCGGGCGTCGAGCGACGCGTTGCACCTCCTCGGCCGATACGCGCCTGCGATTACGCTCGTCGCGATGCGTGCGGAGCTTGCCGGAGCGGTCCCAGCGACGCAGCGTGTCGACGCTCACGCCGATCGCCACCGCCGCCTCGCCGAGGGAGAGATCACGCTGCGATTGCCCAGGCACTGCCCATGCAGACTACCTGAACGCGTGCCGGTGACATCGCGCGGCTAAGGTGCTCGATAGGCGATGTCTCAGGAGCCCGCCCACAACTCGACCACTCCGCTCGATCCCGCCCACGGCTCCTCGGGCACCGACCCCTCGGGCGGCGCGCTCAAGCGCCTCGTGCGCGACGGCCAGACCGATGTGGTGGCGATCGAGGAGCCGCTCGAGATACGCGTGGACGGCGAGGCGATCGCCGTGACGATGCGCACTCCCGGCCACGACGAGGAGCTGGCAGCGGGCTTCCTCTACGGAGAGGCGCTGATCGACGGTCCCCGCGAGGTCGGGCTCACAGACGACCTCGCTGCCAACACGATCGAGTTGCGAGGGCCGCTCTCCCGCGCGGTCCCGTCCCGGCGCTTCTACACGACCTCCTCGTGCGGGGTCTGCGGCAAGGGCGCGCTCGAGGAACTCGAGGTCCACTGCGCGGCCCTTCCCGCAGGCCCGCGGGTGTCCAGGCGGCTGCTCGCGGATCTACCCGAGCGGCTCGTGCAGCCGGGCTTCAAGCGGACCGGTGGCCTGCATGCGACCGGGCTATTCGACGCCGAGGGAGAGCTGATCTGCGCGCGCGAGGACGTCGGCCGCCACAACGCGATGGACAAGGTCGTCGGCTGGAGCCTGCGGACAGGATGCCTGCCGCTGCACGGACGGATCCTCTGCGTCAGCGGACGCCTCTCGTTCGAGCTGGTGCAGAAGGCGGCCATGGCGGGCGCGCCGATACTCGTCGGCGTGGGTGCGCCGACCTCGCTGGCCGTTGAGCTCGCAGCCGACCGCCGCATGACCCTCTGCGGGTTCGCGCGCCGCGGGAACGTGAACGTCTACACCGGTCGCGATCGCGTCGCTTCGACGGGCTAGACCGGCGGGATAGAATGCCCCTTACGTGGGTTTGCGCCGGACCGAATGTGCGGGCACGGGCGCGAAACGCGGATCGCGTGTGCGGATTCTAGGCCCCTCCTGCCATTCGCGCGATCCGCAATCAAGGGTGGGGGCGAGAAGCGAGCAGAGGTTGTCCAGGCCTTCCGACCATGCACCGACGACGGGCATCCTGTCCTCGGCGATCTCCAACGCGACCGTGCGCCTGTTGAGCGAGTACACCGGCCGCGGCCCGACAAAGGCACGCACCTACATCACGGGCGATCTCGTATCCGTCGTGCTCCAGGACACGTTGACGAAGGGTGAGCGCAGTCTGGTCCGCAACGGTGAAACGGATCTCGTCCTGCAGACCCGCAAAGCTCACCAGAAGACGATGAAGGCGGCTCTGGTGGCGAGCGTCGAGGAGATCACGGGTCGGACCGTGCTCGCGTTCCTCAGCGACAACCATGTCGATCCCGACTACGCGGTCGAGTCCTTCGTGCTCGCGCCCCTGCCCGACCGGGGGGACTCCGAGGAGCCCGACGCCGAGCCGCCAGGGGTGGACCCGGGCGGCTAGCCGGCAGCCGGGACGACGCGCCGCTGGCGCTCCGGGCGCGTGATCGAGCACGGCGCGCAGCGATTAGGCCTCGGAGTGTCGATCTCGCGATGCGCCGTTCGTCTTAAGGGAGACCATTACCTTCCCAAGGAGGAATCACATGCAGTACCTGATCCAGATCTACACGAACGATGCGATGGCGAACTTCGACGAGCTGACCGACGGAGAGAAACAGGCGATCATGGGCGAGTACCTCGCGATCTCGGGGGCGCCGGGCGTCACCGGCGGCGCCCAGCTTCAGCCGGCCACGACAGCGACAACCGTGCGTGTGCAGGACGGACGCACGCTGACGACCGACGGCCCGTTTGCCGAGACCAAGGAGGCGCTCGGCGGCTACTACCTGTTCGAGGCAGATGACCTCGACGCGGCGATCGAGCTTGCCTCGCGGATCCCCGCGGCGCGCATGGGCGGGGCGATCGAGGTACGTCCGGTGGTGGAGCGCTGATCGAGCAGGTCTTCCGCGAGCAGTGGGGCCGCGTGCTTGCCACGCTGATCGGCCTCCTCGGCGATTTCGAGCTCGCCGAGGAGGCCGCGCAGGAGGCGTTCGCCATAGCCGCTGAGAGATGGCCCCGCGTGGGAACGCCCGCCACCCCGGGCGGCTGGCTCGTCTCGACCGCGCGCAACCGCGCGATCGACCGCATTCGCCGCGAACGGACACTCGCGTCGAAGTCAAAGCTGCTGCAGGTCCCGGAGGCCGTTGAGGACGAGATGGACGAGAACACATTCCGCGACGAACGGCTCGAGCTGATCTTCACGTGCTGCCATCCGGCGCTCGCCACCGAGGCGCAGGTCGCGCTCACCCTGCGCACGCTCGGCGGCCTGGACACCGCCGAGATCGCTCGAGCCTTCCTGGTTCCCGACGCGACGATGGCCCAGCGGCTCGTGCGCGCCAAGCGCAAGATCAAGGCGGCGGCGATCCCGTTCCGCGTCCCGCCGCCACACCTGCTGCCCGATCGGCTGTCCGCCGTGCTGGCCGTGGTCTACCTCATCTTCAACGAGGGCTATGACGGTCGGGTGGATCTCGCGGCAGAGGCCATTCGTCTCGGTGGATCGCTCGCCGAGCTGATGCCCGATGAGCCCGAGGTCTACGGCCTGTTCGCGCTGATGCTGCTCAACGACTCACGCCGCGCGGCACGCGTGAGCGACGGGGAGCTGGTGCTGCTGGCCGATCAGGATCGCGCTCTCTGGGACTGGCCGCAGGTCGACGCCGGACGCGCTGCGCTTGAGCGGGCGCTCGCCCTGCGCGGTCGCGGCCCCTATGTCCTGCAGGCGGCGATCGCTGCGCTGCACATCGAGCACACCAGCGACTGGCCGCAGGTGGCTGCGCTCTACGGCGAGCTGGCGCGGATCACGGGCTCTCCCGTGGTCGAGCTGAACCGAGCCGTGGCCGTCGCCGAAGCCGAGGGCCCCGAGAGCGGACTGGAGGCGATCGCCGGGCTGCCGCTCGATGGCTACCAGTACCTCCATGCGACGAGAGCCGACTTCCTGCGCCGTCTCGGCCGGACGGCCGAAGCTCGTGTCGCCTATGGGCGGGCGCTCGAGCTGTCGCGCTCGGAGCCGGAGCGGCGCTTTCTGAAGCACCGGCTCGCAGAGCTCGAGCGCTAGCGGGTGCGCACCGCGCCGCGCCGGTTCTGGAGGAAGGCGGCCGCGGCTAGACGAACATGTCATCGGCGGCGGCGATCACGCGCAGATGCTCGCCTGCGCCGCTCACGCTGAGCAGGCGCTGCACCTGCTCCGAGCCGGGCGTCAAGGCGAGCTCGTGCCCGTTCTCCTGACAGCGCTCGCGTGCCCAGAGGATGATCCGAAGACCGGTCGAGTCCATGAACTGCAGCCGCTCGAGGTCAAGCACGAGCATCGAGTTGTCGTCGCGGTGGGCCTTTTCGATGGCCGCCTGCAGAAGCGGCGCGTTGGCCATGTCGAGTTCGCCGTCGAGGCGAACGATGACGCGGTCTGCCTCGCGCCGAACGTCGATCACCAGCTGGTCGCCTACCCCCATGCCGGTATTTTAGCCTGACTACCGTGGCAAATTGCAAGTCGGAGCGTGCCGTGCTCCGGACTCGCGTCTAACACGCGGGAGTGGCTACGCGCGCGCGTGTTTCCGCGGCCGGGAGTCCGGACTGCGACAGCCGCACGCCGATCAGCGCGATGTCGTCGCGAAGCCTCTGCTCGGAGTGAGCGGCGGCCATATCGACGACGCGCTCGAGCAGCGCGGGGATCGTCAGGTGCTGCGCTCCCGCGCACGCCTCGAACAGTGCGCTCTCGGCCTGCTCCCCGGGACCGCTCGCCTCGGGCACGCCGTCGGTGTAGAGGAGCAGTGTCTCGTCCGGGTGAAGCTCGGCGTCCACTTCGGTGATGTCGATCGGATCCAACACGCCGAGCAGCGTGCCGGCCCGGCCGATCTGCCTCGGCTCCCCGCTGGCATCGATGATCACCGGCGGGGGGTGGCCGGCGAGCGCGACGGTTAGCTGTGCTCGACCGCCGAGATGCCCGAGCGTCACCAGAGCGGCGGTGCACATGTCCGCTCCGACCGGCTGGCGGCGAAGCGCCGCATGCAGTGTCGAGAGCATGCCGGTGGGCGACTGGCCGAGCGT
This sequence comes from Solirubrobacteraceae bacterium, assembly GCA_034665005.1. Taxonomy (GTDB): domain Bacteria; phylum Actinomycetota; class Thermoleophilia; order Solirubrobacterales; family Solirubrobacteraceae; genus Palsa-744. The sequence goes on from JAXDGO010000026.1 coordinate 77,821, forward strand.
CGCCGCGGCGCGCAGCGTATGACGCGCGAGAGCGGTCACCCCGGCCGCTCGCGGTCCCTTGCCGCAGACGTCGCCTATGACGAGCATCCAGCGATCGGAGTCGTAGGCGAACACGTCATAGAAATCGCCGCCGACGTCGTTGAGCTCGCCGGCAGCCCGGTACAGCGCCGCGAGCTCCACTCCCGGTATCTCGGGGAGCGACTCGGGCAGCAGCGACGACTCGAGGATCCTCGCGATCCGCGTGCGCTCCGTGTAGAGGCGGGCGCTTTCAACCGCGGTGCCGCAGCGGCGCCCGAGCCTCACCGCCAGCCCAAGGTCCGCATCGGTCAGGCGCCGCCCGGATTGCGAGGAGATCAGCGTGATCGCCCCGATCGTCCCGGCCGGTGCGGCCAGGGGCACGATGACCGCCCCGGTCGCACCGATCGCGCCGAGCAGCTTCAGGTGCTCTGAGTCGCGAGCACGCTCGGCGAGCGCGTCCGGCCTGATCTCGCTGAAGATGCGCGGCTGCCCCGTGCGGATCACCTCGGCTATGCCGCTGGCCTCATCGAGCGCCGGGCGATAGCTGCGGCTCAGACGTTCGGCCAGCGCGAGCTCCTCGGGGTCGGTGTGGTGAATCGCCACGCGCTGGAGCTCACCGTGCTGGTCGATCAGGTCGACCACGCACCACTCCGCGATCTGCGGCACCGCGAGCCTCGCCACGCGCTGCAGCGTCTCGGCGTAGTCCATCGAGGAAGCGAGCGTGCGGCTCGCCTCGGCCATGAAGCTCTCCGCCAGCTGCGCGCGCTTGACCTCCGTGATGTTCTCCAGCACGTTGGCGGCGTAGAGCACGCGGCCCGTCTGGGGGTCGGTGATCGGCGATGACCGGACCATCAGCCAGCGCTCCTCTCCGGTGACGCGCATGATGTGCCTGACCAGCAGCGGATCCGGCCGCTCGCCGGCGAACACGTGCCTACCGGGCAGGTCCCGCAGGTCGAGCTCGCGTCCATGCTGGTCGTAGATCAGAAAGCGCGCCCTGATCGCTGCGGGCGAAGCGCTCATCAGCTCGCCGGTCGTGGCGAGCCCGAGGAGATCGGCGGCGGCGCGATTGGCGAAGACCGTCTGGCCGTGCTCGTCTTCCACGGTGATCGCCTCGGCGAGGTTGGCGAGGATCGCCTCGAGGCGCTGCTCGACGCGCCGCAGGTCGGAGAAGAGGCTCGCGTTATCGATCGCCAGGGCGGCCCGCCTAGCGAGCTCGCCGCCGAGCTCGAGCTCCTCGGCTCCGTACGGCTCGCAGTCCCCAAGCCGCAGCAGCGAGAGCGTGCCAAGCGTGCGTCCCCGTGCGAGCAGCGGCGCGACGACCGCCGAGCGGTAGTCGTGCTCGATCATGAACTGCGCGTGCTCGGCCCCCTGCGCGAACCCTCTCAACCGGTCGCTGCTCATCTCGGCGAGCAGCTCCGCCTCTCCACTGCGGATCACGCGCGCTACGGGATGCTCGCTCCCGGGGTCGACCGGGTGGCGCGCGCGCATGTCCTCGAGCCCACGGGCGATCCGCTCATCGGCCGCGGCCGCGGCGGCCTTCCTGATCGAGCCGTCGTCGTCGCGCAGGTCGATCACGCAGAGGTCCGCCAGGCCTGGAACGATGAGCCGAGCGACCTGATCGATCGTCGTGCTCACGTCGAGCGAGCTGGCGAGCACGGCGCCCGCCTCCAGCAGCAGCTCCACAGCGATGTCGCCGGCAGGCTGTTCGGTACGACTGGTCAAGTCTGGCTGCGCGCTGGGCGTCGCACTGGTCGGGGCATCGGACTCGCCGCAATCAGTATCGCATTGCGGTGGCTGCCTCCAACCGCCCGTTACGGCGCTCACCGACACCGAGCGCGCCGGCTGGCTGAGGCGCTGGGCGCCCGGACCACGCACCCCTCTGCAGGTAGGGGCACGTCGCCGTCGATCCGCTGGCCCTCTGACATCCGATGCCCCTTTCTCCGCGCGCCGCTCCGGCGCCGCGTTGCTTTTAGCTTTACCCGGTGCGACTCCCCTGGAAACGGCGCTGGCCCCAGGGGTCCCCTGTTGTCGCGGAGGGTCAATCGTCGTCGAGCAGCGCCAGCACGGCTTTCTCGATGCGCGTTCGCGTGCGCTCGTCCGCCAGGTCGGGTCCGTCCCGCAGCCGCTCGATCAAGGGGGCGATGGTCGTGCCGGACTGGTAGCTGTCGATCACGCGTGGGTCGACGTAGGACGCGCGGCAGACGGCCGGCGTGTTGCCCAGGTAGGACGAGACCGTCTTGATTGCATCGCCGATCGCCCGCTTGCGAGCCGTTCTGCTGGGTCGCGCGCCGTCGTGCGCGCTGAGGGCGATCGCCGCGAGCACGGTCGCGTTCCATGTGCGGAAGTCCTTGGCGGAGAAGTCGCCGCCGGCGGCGACCTTGATGTAGGCGTTGACGTCGTCGGCGCGGACCTCCCGCCAGCGGCGGTCGTCGCGATGGGCGAGCAGCTTCCCGCCGCCGCCGCGGCGTCGCTTGAGCGCGCGCAGCACGCGAAGCACGTCGGGGTCGGCGATCGCCTGTATCTGTCGCTGGCCGGACTTCGCCGGATAGTCGAAGACAACTTCCCCGCGCCCGAGCGAGACATGGCGCTTCTGGATCGTGCTGAGGCCGTATGACTCGTTCTGCTCGGCGTAATCCTCGGAGCCGACGCGGAAGAAGCCGAGATCGAGCAGTCGCACGGCGCATGCCAGCACGCGCTCCCTGGAGAGCTCCTCGCCCGCCAGATCCCGGCTCACCCGCCGCCGCATACGCGGAAGCGCGCGACCGAATGCGAGCATCGAGTCGAACTTCAGGCGGTCACGGTGTGCGCGCCAGCGCTCGTGGTAGAGGTACTGCTTGCGGCCGGCCGCGTCGAGCCCCGTCGCCTGCAGGTGGCCGATCGAGTCCATGCAGATCCACACCTCGCGCCAGGCGGGGGGGATCGCCAGCTCGGCGATCCGCTGCAGCACCTCTGGGTCGTCGATCCTCTCACCGGCGGGATCGTGGTACGCGAAGCCCCTCCCGCGCCTTCTTCGCGATATGCCCGGGGCGGAGCAATCTGACCTTCTCAGCCTCGGCATCGAATCCCGTTGCGGCCCTCAGAGGGGGTGGCGACGGGGGCTGTGCCGGACTCTGGTCCAGTGGTCCGTCGACGGCGCGCGACGCTCAAAGGCCCGACGTCGTGGGGCTCGTGTGGGCGATCGTTCTGTAGACGGCGATCACGTCCTCGTCGCCATGCTCGCGCGCGGCCTGCTCGAGACGCTCCCGGACGGTCGACAGGAGCGGCAGCTCGAGGCCTCTGGCCTCGATTGCCTCCTCGATCAGCGCGGCATCCTTCGCGGCAAGCGCGAGGCGGAACGAAGGCTCGAAGTCGCGCGTCATGATGGCCTTGGCCTTCATCCTCAGGTATGGCGTGTCCAGGGCGCTGCCTTGCAACGCCTCGAGCATCAGCGAGGGGTCGAGCCCGAGCGCCTCGGCGAGCGCGATCGTCTCCGCGCATCCCTCGACGACGGTCACCAGCCAGGCGTTCGTCACGAGCTTCAGGCGCGAGCCGGCGCCGGCTTCACCCACCCACATCGTCTTCTGGGCGATCGGGTCGAACACCCTTCCGCAGCGCTCGCGCAGCTCCTCGTCATCGGGCCCGGAGGCCATCACGACGAGCTTTCCCTCCTCGGCAGGCTGCCGCGTCCCGAGCACAGGGGCGTCCACCAGCACGATCCCGTGCCCGCCGGCCAGCTCCGCGCAACGCGCGGTGCCCGACTCGCCGATCGTGCTCATCTGAAGCCAGAACGCCGACCGGTCGATCGTGGTGATCGCGCCTTGCTCGCCGTCCATCGCGCTCAGCACGGCCGCGGTATCGCTCAGCATCGTCAGGACGATCGAGGAGGTCTCGGCTGCCTCGGCCGGCGTGTCCAGGACGACCGCGCCGTCCTGCGCGAGCGGCTCGGCCTTCTGGCGCGTGCGATCCCATGCGCGCACCCCCAGGCCGGCTCGCAGCAGGTTCCTCGCGATCGCGAAGCCCATCGTGCCGCCGGCACCGAGGACGGCGACCGTCTCGGCGCCCCCGGAGCGGCTCTGATCGGCTCCCGCTTTGTCCGCCATGCTGGTTGGCTACCCATTCACGCTCCGATCAATCGGCGTGATGGCGGCCTGCCCGTCGCGGGGCGCGGACGATCTGCTCGCTTGACGGGCGCTTGAGCGGGTAAGCGCTGCATCATGGGTGCGGCGATCATCGACGTCGATGGGACGCTCGTTGACACCAACTACCAGCATGCGATCGCCTGGTACCGCGCCTTTCGCGACTGCGGCGTAGTCCTTCAGCTATGGCGCATCCACCGCCACATCGGCATGGGCGGCGACCAGCTCGTGCCCTCGCTGACCAGCTCGCGCTACGAGCACGATCACGGCGACGAGGTCCGGGCCGCGGAGAAGCGCCACTACATGCAGCTGATCGGCGAGGTCGAGCCGATGGACCGCGCGCGCGACCTGCTGGAGGCACTGCGGCAGCGAGGGCACTCGGTTGTCCTGGCCAGCTCGGCGAAGCCCGAGGAGGTCGAGCACTACCTCGACCTGCTCGATGCGCGCGAGCTCGCGGACGGGTGGACCACCTCCGCCGATGTTCGTGCGACCAAGCCGGAGCCGGACCTGGTGATCGCTGCCCTGCAGAAGGCTGATGCGCCGCCGAGCGAGGCGGTGATGATCGGCGACTCCACGTGGGACGTCAAGGCCGCCGATCGCGCGGGGGTGCAGACGCTCGGGGTCATGACGGGCGGCTTCTGCGAGGACGAGCTGCTCGACGCCGGGGCGGCGACCGTGTTCGAGTCGGTTGCCGATCTCTGCGACGCGCTCGACGCGACCGTGCTCCGCTGAAGCATGGGGTGACGCGCCGATGCCGCGACGGGCGGCGGTGTTAGCGAGCCCTGCGCCCGGGTATCTGCGTGGCGCAGGAATCTCTCGAGAAACGATGGAGGTCGGACATGCCACCTAGTGGCGTCAGGAAAGGCAGCAAGCGCGATCGCCAGTACGAGCACGTCAAGCAGAGCGAGCGCAAACGCGGAGTCTCAACAGGGCGCGCGGAGGAGATCGCCGCACGCACGGTCAACAAGGAACGGGCGCGCAGCGGAGAGACGCGCACCAGGTCGCGGACGTCGACGAAAGACATCTCCGCGGCACGCCGCGGCGGACTGCGTTCGGGAAAACCGGGTCCGCGCGGGCGAACCCGCGAGCAGCTCTACCAGGAGGCTCGCAAGCTGGGCGTGGCGGGCCGCTCGAACATGAACAAGTCCGAACTGCAGCGGGCCGTCGATCGGAGAAAGCGCTAAGCCTTCGGAGCGAGCTCGGAGCGCTGCTCGTTGTGCACGCGCAGGTGCTCCGGGCGAGCGTGCCCGCCTTCTGAAGCGTTCGTGCGAGCCGAGCGACCCTCGAGCTTGTCTTCCTCGGGGTCGAGCTTCGCGCGCCGCAGCCTGGCCGCGACCAGGAGCAACACCCCGCCCACGGCGAGAACCGCCACTGCGATTATGAAGATGAGGAAGGCGCCTATTTCCATAGGCGGGTCTTACCCACGCCGGTCGCCTCCAAACGCGGGCGGCGTGGCGTCAGGCAATCGCCTTGTGCACGCGCACGACGGTACCCGTCGCCGCTGAGCGGATCTGCACGAGATCGCACAGCTGGTTGGCGATCCACACGCCGCGACCGCTGTGGGCGTCGGGTGTCGGACGCACGCGCCCGACGAGGGGCGCCTCGATCCGCCCGTCGTCCTGCACCTCGCAGAGCAGCGCCTCGCGCTCTCTCCACAGCCGGAGCGTGCCCCGGCCGCCGCCGTAGCGGATGCTGTTGGTGGTCAGCTCGTTCACCGCCAGCACGAGCTCTTCGCTGGGTTGGCGGTCGAGTGACTCCTCGGCGGCCCACGCGAGGATGAAATGCCGCAGCTCTGCAAGATCCTCGCTCGTGAAATCCAGCTCGCGGATAAGACCAGAGGGCGTGCCGAGGGCGCCGGCGAAGGCGTCCGGCCCCTCATGTGCCGCCGCGTAGGACTCGCTGCATCCGCTGGTGCCGTTGTGAGCGAGCACCGGATGCGTGCGCTGAGCCATCTCGATCACCCGGTCGTCGAGACCATCGAGGTCATAGGGACAGAGCAGGTGCCATGCCGGCCCGTCGTCGAAGGCGACGTTCAGGAGCGCCTCGTGGCGCACGCACTCGCTGAGCTCGGCCGCGGTGCGCCCCGGCCATACCGGTTCACCGATCCCGAGCGGGTGACCGCTGCCGTGATGCTGCAGGAACTCGTCCCAGATCGGAATGATCCGGGCGGGGTTGCGGCCCATGCTGTGCATGTCGGCGAAGCACACTCCGTCGGCGCGGTCGGCGAGCGCCTCCTTCAGCGCCGCGGACCGCTCGGGGCCGACCGCTACCAGCACCGCCGCGTCAGCTTCGAGTGCACGCTGCACCAGCGTCAGCGTGCCATCGAGGAAGCCGTCATCGCCACCTGCGTAGAACAGCGCCTCGTGTCGAAATGCCTGCGGCGCCACCTTGCCCGCTACGCCAGGCGAGTGCGAAGACGACAGCGGCGCGGTCGACTCCATCGGCGTGCCGTGGCGCTGTCCCATCGGGACTACGCTACCAACGGCCGTACCAGCGCCGGCGTCCTCCGCCCTCCACGCCGCCGATGAAGAACCCGATCAGCCACAGCAGGACCGCGACTATCAGGACGTACCACAGCACGTGCACGGCGAACCCGAGGCCTCCGAAAATCGCAAGTATCAATACGAGGGCCAGCAGTGCAACCATGTTCGAAACCTCAATTCGTCGTGGACATCGGTACCGGGCGGCATGTGCCGTCCCACGTGTTGGTTTGCCCGAATTGGCCTCCGGCCAAACCTCCGCGCCGCCCCAGCCAGGCCCGTCACGAGCGGCAGTTTCCCGCACCGGGCGGCGGGTAGCCCATGTTCAAAGACAGTCCTCTACCTACAGGAGAATCCGATGACTTCAGAGCTGAGTGGCAAGAGGGTCGCGTTCATGATGGCGCAGGAGGGTGTGGAGGAAGTAGAGCTGACCAAGCCGTGGGAGGCCGTCAAGGAAGCCGGTGGAACTCCGGAGCTGATCGCACCCGAAAATGGTGAGGTTCAGGCGTTTAACCACCTCGACAAGGCGTCGACGTTTCAGGTGGACAGGACGCTGGGCGAAGTTCAGCCGAGTGAATATGACGCAGTGGTGCTGCCCGGGGGCGTCGCCAACCCGGACGAGCTACGGATGGATGAGCGAGCGGTCCGCTTCCTGCAGGAGTTCTTCTCCGAAGCCAAGCCCGTCGGTGTCATCTGCCACGGGCCGTGGACGCTCGTGGAGGGCGACCTCGTGCGCGATCGCAAGATCACGTCGTGGCCATCGCTGAAAACCGACATCCGCAATGCGGGCGGGCGCTGGGTCGACGAGGAGGTCGTGGTCGACCAGGGGCTGGTATCCAGCCGCAGGCCCGAAGACCTGCCGGCGTTCTGCGCCAAGATCGTTGAGGAGTTCCGCGAGGGGCGCCACGAGGTGGCCTCGGCGGGAGCGACCGCCTGACCGGCTGGCGGCACTCGAGATGGCCGCAGGGTCGCGGCGCCTCTGAGTGCCCTGACGCGGACGTGCGCTACAGCGCTGTGGTCGCCGGCGCGGGCTTTTCGGGACCGGCGACCGCCGCGTCCGCGGCCGTCAACGGCTGCGCCAGGGTCTCGAGGCTCACCCGCTCGGCCTTCACGCCGACCACCAGCTCGGCGATGCCGCCGATGAGCATGGCGACGGCGCCGATCATGAAGCCGATGAAAACCTGGCTGAGCTTGCCGCTTTCGATCAGGTGCGCGAACAGGAGCGGCCCGACGATCCCGCCTGCGCCTGTGCCGACCGCATAGAAGACGGCGATGCAAAGGGCGCGAGTCTCCAGGGGGAATATCTCCGACACTGTCAGGTAGGCGGCGCTGACGCCGGCTGAAGCGAAGAAGAAGATGACTCCCAGCGCCACCATGAAGCTCACCAGTGTGAACTGGCCTTCTTTGAACAGGAACGCCGTGATCGCGAGCAGGATCCCTGAGAGCAGGTAGGTTCCGGCGATCATCGGCTTGCGCCCGACGGTGTCAAAGAGCCGGCCGAGGGTAAGGGGTCCCAGCAGGTTCCCGATAGCGAACACGGCGATGTAATAGGGAACATCGCCACTGGAGACGCCGAAGAAGGTTTTCAACAGAAACCCGAGGCTGAACAGCACCGCGTTGTAGAGAAACGCCTGGCTGACGAAAAGGGCGAGCCCCAGCACCGTGCGCCTCGGGTACAGGGTGAGGACCGAACGCACGATCAACCCCAGGGGTATCGTCCTGCGCTGACGAACCGTGATCTTCTCCTGCGGCTCCGGAAGGTCTTGACCGGTCTCCTCGCGTACCTCCCGCTCGATCTGGCTCACGACCTGATCGGCCTTGTCCTCGTGTCCATGGATAAACAGCCAACGCGGGCTCTCGGGCACGTTACGACGGATCAGCAGCACGCCCAGCCCGAGGATCGCGCCGAGCGCGAAGCAGAGACGCCAGCCCAGATCCGCCGGGAAGATGCTCGTGTTCAGCGCCACCACCGCCAGCAGCGACCCGCCGATCGCGCCGCCCCAGTAGCTGCCGTTGATCGAGATGTCCGCGTGGCCGCGATGCTTGGCGGGGATCAGCTCGTCGATCGCCGAGTTGATCGCGCTGTACTCGCCGCCGATCCCGAGACCCGTGAAAAAGCGAAAGATGAAGAACCAAAGGGGCGAGAACGACAGCGCGGTCAGCACAGTGGCCAGGAGGTACAGGCCGAGCGTGATCATGAACAATCGCTTGCGGCCGAAGCGGTCGGTGAGCTGTCCGAAGATGATCGCGCCCACGCAGGCTCCGGTCACGTAGAGCGACGCGGCGAGTCCAGAGACGTCGCCCGGGGAGATGCCGACTCCGGCGCCCTTTTCCGAGAGGCGCCCTGATATCGCACCGACGATCGTGACCTCGAGGCCGTCCAGGATCCATACCGTTCCGAGGCCGACGACGACCCGCCAGTGGAACCGCGACCACGGCAGCCGGTCCAGGCGCGCCGGGATATCGGTCTCGATCGTGCCTGTCTCGACAGGCTCGCTGACGCCAGCTGCCATTGCCATCCTCCTTGTGCGCGGCGCCGGGCGGATGCCTCCCGCCTTGGTGCCTACCGGTCGATTTGGACTTGCCACCCTCCCGTGGCATCCGGTTCACTTAATTCCCCGCGGCGGCGAGACGGAAACAGGGATGCGGCGCGCCATCGGTCTGCGACGTGTTTAGAGGCCGGCGGGCGGGGCAGTTGTTTAGGGCCTCTGGAAGGGGGCATATTCAAGTCGCAGTGTCGTCCCCCCGCCAGGCGGCAGTCGCGTCCCCCGGCGGCTGTCACCACTACATGGGGGGGCGACACACGCGGCATGGCCGGCATGGCTCATTCCCCGACACTCGCCTGTCGGCATGCCGCGCAGTCTTGCGCGCCAGTCCTCTGCGCAGGGCTTCGCGATTTGCAACTCGCCCGCCGGCCGTCCAGACGAGAGTCCCGGCGGTTTGAGGCGGCTGTACCCGGGGCACTGGGATGCGTGACATGGTTGACGCGGCAACGAGCGAGCAGCGAAACAGGACGGCAGGCGAGCGCGACGGCGCCGGCGCGCCTCCAGGACCGGCAGGCGGCCGACGCGATTGGGACGGTCCAGAGCTGGAGCGCCCACTTGGGTCCTACGCAGCCCTCGGCACAACGTTCGTGGGGGCGTTCGGCGGGATGCTGATCGCGGCGCGCGGCCGGCTGCCCGACCGCTTCTCCGCCGGGGATATCGCGCTGGTCGCGCTCGGTACCCACAAGCTCAGCCGGCTGGTGGCGCGCGACCGCGTCACGCGGCCGCTGCGCGCGCCCTTCACCGAGGTGCAGGGGGAGGATCCGCCACTCGAGCTCAACGAGCGGGCCAGCGGCCACGGGCTGCGGCGCGCGGTCGGAGAGCTGCTGTCCTGTCCGTACTGCCTGGATCAATGGATCGCGGGGATGTTCATCGGCGGCCTGGTGCTGGCCCCGCGCCCCACGCGCGCTACCGCGAGCATGTTCGCCGCCGTCACCGGCTCGGACTATCTACAGCATCTGCATCGCTGGGTCAGAGCTCGGGAGGGGTGATGGGAACCTGCGGGGCGCTCATCGCCCACACGCCAATGCCCCCGGCGCCCCCGGCGCCGCCGCAGCCCGATCCCGCGCCGCCGACCCCGGCTCCGAATCCCTCGCCGATCCCGCCCGACCCGAACCCGCCGACCATCTGACGGCGGGAACGCGCCGCCCGGCGAGGTTAGGGCCGTTTGATGGGGGTACTTCAGTGAGACAAACGCTCCCAGGAGCAGGCAATTCGACGCGCAGAACCAGGAGGTGGCGATGAGGTTCCGACGACGAAGCGGGCCCGTCCAGGAAGCGCCGCGGGAACCGCTCGAGCGCGGGAATGAAGACCTGACCGCGCGTGAAGGCGCGGCGCGCGAACGCGCAGACCACCGGGCGGCCGTGAGCGAAGCACGCGAGGGCGAAGCGCCACCGCGGGCGCGCCGTCGAGGCTTGGCCTGGCGCACCCGCGACGCCGGCGCCGCTGTCGTCGGCGCCGCCGGAGCCGGCGTGATCATGGTGGCGCGGCTTGTGATGGCGGTGGCCACGCTGATCGCGTTGCTCATCGGCCTTGCGATCGTCCTCAGGGACGTGGACGCGAACGCCGCCAACACCATCGTGAAAGGGATTCACGACGGCGCGAACTTCTTCGCCGGAGCGTTCACCGACCTGATCACGTTCAAGGGCCATCCGAAGCGGGCGATCACGGTCAACTGGGGCATAGCGCTGCTCGTGTACCTGATCGTCGGCGCGGTGATCGCCGGCATGATCGCCCGCGTCGGGCGAGGCGGGCTGCGTTTCGAGCGAAGCCGCCGCGCCGCTCCGATGCTCTGAGCGCCTCCTCGGGCTACTGGCGTTCGACGAGGCGCAGCTCGAGCGTCTCCGTGGAGTCGGAGGCTGCAACGCTGTGCGCGTCGGTCAAGCGCTCGATCACATCTCCCAGCCCATCGGAGGCGGCGTCGATCAGTATCTTCGCCGAGCCTGCGCGCAGCGGTCCTATGCGCAACTCGAGGTTGCGAGGTGTCAGGTCGATCTCCACTCCCAGGTGGCTGCCGCTGATCGAGTCGGGAGAGTTCGCGACCAGCGTGTCCGCGACCAGCTGAACGTCGGAGATTCGATCTGTGGAGAAGTAGGCGCGCGCGGCCAGAGCGCTCAAGACCCGGGGAAGCACAGCCTGCGCCACCGCGTTGGGTCCGATCTTGATCTCCACCGTGCTGGCGAGCTGGCCGTTGACAGGACGCTGGAACTCGTGTTCGTCGGTGACCAGCGGTTCGAGCGTGCCCGCCCTCGGAGCGGCGAACTGCATGCGGACCTCCGTCCCGCCGCCGGGCAGATTGCTGAACCCGACACTCTGCGTGAGCGCGTGGATCACCGGCAGGCCGATTCCGGCGTGAGCTTCTGCGGCGTCCTCCGCGTGGGGGCGAATCCCGATGCCGTGGTCGCGCACAACGACGTCCACCGCGCCAGGAAGGGCATAGACCTCCACCTCGAGCGGTCCTTCCCCACCCTCGTAGGCATGCTGGACGACGTTGTTGGCGGCCTCGGTGACGGCGGTGTTGAGGTCGTTCGTCTCGACAGCGTCGAGGTCGAGCTTCTCGGCAACACCTGTGAGCGCCTGGCGCACGACCAAGACGTTCTCAGGCCTGTTCCAAAGGTTCAGGCAGACGTTCGGGATCTCGGCCATCGAGCGGCGATCGACCGGATCCGACAGTACCGTCTCGTATGGCTGTCTGAAGCGGCTGGGCGGTTGGTTTCGATCTCTCTGATGCGGGTCTCAGGTCGCATGCGTGAGGGTGCGCAGCTGGTCAAGCGACCGGCGCAACAGGCGTGAGACCTGCATCTGGGAGATCCCAACGCGCTCGGCTATCTCGGTCTGCGTGAGATCGTCCACGAAGCGCATCCGAAGTATCAGGCGCTCGCGCGGCGGGATGTGCCCGAGGACGGCCGTGACGGTGGCGTCGAGCTCGACGAGCTCGTAGCGCTCGTCCTCCTTGCCCACCGAGTCACCGTAAGCCACCACGTCGCCGTCCGCACCCGGCCGGGGCGCGTCGAGCGAGAGGGTCTCGTATGCCTGGATCGCCTGCAGCGCGTCGATCACGTCCTCGGTGTCGAACTCCAGGTACTCGGCAAGCTGGTTGACCGTCGGCGCGCGACCGCGCTCGTTGGCGAGGCGCTCCTGCGCGTCGCGCACTTTCAGCGCGCGCTCCTGGGCGCCGCGCGGGACGTGGACCGCCCATCCCGAGTCGCGGAAGTAGCGGCGCATCTCACCGAGGATGGTCGGCACCGCGAAGGAGGGGAACGGGTGACCGCGATCGGCGTCGTAGCGGTCGAGCGCCTTCAGGAGCCCGAGCGACGCGACCTGGAGCAGGTCCTCGAAGGGCTCGGACGAGCGGCCGTAGCGCCGCGCAAGGCTGCGTGCAAGCGGCATGAAACGGGTGAGCAGAGCTTCGCGCGCGGCGGCGTCGCCGTGACGCTGCCAGCGGACGAACAGCTGACGGGCATCATCCGTACCGGTGACGGGTGGTGTCGATGCAGATGCGCTGGCTACCGAGGACATCTCGACTCCCTTCCCTTGGATTTTCCTTGGTTACGGCATCCAACAACCGGCGCAGGGCCGGTGCTGAGGCAGATTGTACCCCCTTCGCAAGGAGATATGCAGCCAATCCGGATATCCGTCCGGACCGCCGCCGGCGGCCCGTTCGATGCCATCGGGTGGCCGGGAGCTAGGCTCAGGCAATGCCCCGCGAGAGCCTGCCGACGGTGCGCGAGATCCTCGACCGCCGCGTCGGTGAGGAGATGGCGCTCAACCAGCGCTTCCTCAACCCCCAGATGGGTCGGATCCTGCGAACTCTCGGATTCGACAAGGTTTGGACGGGGGGAGAGGGCGCGCACCTGATCGACGCGGAGGGGCACCGCTACCTGGACCTATTCGGCGGCTACGGCGTGTTCGCGATCGGCCGCAACCATCCGGAGGCGATCGCGGCCGTCGAGGAGGTGATGGCGGCCCGCACCGGAAACCTCCCGCAGCTGGGCGTCACGCTGCTGAGCGGGGTCCTCGCCGAGCAGCTGCTCTCGCGAGCGCCCTCGAGCGTCGGTGCGATGGTGCCGGCGAACTCGGGCACCGAGGCGGTCGAGGCGGCGATCAAGATCGCCCGTGCCGCGACCGGGCGCCCGCGCGTGCTGTACGTCGACCATGCGTTCCACGGGCTCACGCTCGGCTCGCTGTCGATCAACGGCAACAAGGAGTTCCGCGAAGGCTTCGGGCCGCTGCTGGCCGACTGCGACGCGGTCGCCTTCGGCGATCTCGAGGAGCTCGAGCGCGAGCTTGCGCGCGGCGACGTCGCGACGCTCGTCGTCGAGCCGGTGCAGGGCAAGGGCGTCAACATCCCGGATCAGGGCTACCTCCCCGCGGCTCAAGTGCTCTGCCGCGACGCCGGGACGCTGTTCACCTGCGATGAGGTCCAGACGGGCATCGGACGCACGGGACGTTTCCTTGCCCTCGAGCACTGGGACCTGCAGCCGGACATGATCTGTGTCGCGAAGGCGCTCTCGGGCGGTCTCGTGCCGATCGGTGCGGTGCTCGTATCGCGCCCGGCGTTCGAGAGGGTGTTCGACGGCATGGAGCGCGCCGTGCGCCACGGCTCGACGTTCGGAGGCAACGACCTCGCCGCGGCGGCCGCGCTGGCGACGCTGCGGGTAATCGACCGCGAGGGACTCGTCGACCGTGCCGAGCGCATGGGAGAGCTGCTGCTGGAGCTGACGAGCCCGCTCGCCGAGCGCTTCGAGGTCGTCAAGGAGGTGCGGGGGCTGGGGCTGATGTGGGCGATCGAGTTCGGACCACCCTCGGGGATGGCGGCACGCAAGCTCTGGGACACCGTCGAGGCGCGCCAACCGGGGCTCTTCTCGCAGCTGGTCACCGTCCCGCTGTTTCACGAGCACCGCATCCTCTGCCAGGTCGCGGGCCACCGCATGAACGTGATCAAGGGGCTACCCGCGCTCACGATCGACGAGGACGAGATCAGGCGCTTCGCGGACGCCCTGACGGAGACGATCGCCGCCGCCGAGCGCTATCCGGCCGCTCTGGCCCGGTTTGGTTTACGCACAGGTCTCAGGGCCGCGCTCGTACGCCGCTAGCCTGTCGAGCCGTGCTCGTAGCCAGAGATGACATACGAAACGTCGCGATCGTCGCGCACGTCGACCATGGCAAGACGACGCTCGTCGACGCGATGCTGTGGCAGTCGGGTGCCTTCAGGGTTGGCCAGGACGTCGCCACGCGCGTGCTCGACTCGATGGACCTCGAGCGCGAGAAGGGCATCACGATCCTGGCCAAGAACACCTCGCTGCGCTACTGGGACGTGAAGCTGAACATCATCGACACGCCCGGGCATGCCGACTTCGGCGGAGAGGTCGAGCGCGGGCTGACGATGGTCGACGGCGTTCTGCTGCTGGTGGATGCGTCGGAGGGACCACTCCCGCAGACGCGCTTCGTGCTGCGCAAGGCTCTCGAGGCGAAGCTGCCGGTGATCCTCGTCGTGAACAAGGTCGACCGCCCGGACGCCCGTGTGGCGGAGGTCGTCGACGAGGTCTACGAGCTGTTCCTGGATCTCGACGCCGACGAGCAGCAGATCGATTTCCCGATCGTCTACTGCAACGCGAAGGCGGGCGTGGCCTCGCTTCACTATGAGCCCGGAGAGCCGCTGCAGGGAACCGACCTCGCCCCGCTGCTTGACCTGCTGCTCGAGCGCATACCGGCGCCCACCTACGATTCCGAACACCCCCTGCAGGCGCTCGTCACCAACCTCGACGCCTCTCCCTACGTCGGACGCCTGGCGATCTGCCGCGTGCGCCACGGCAGCATTCGAAAGGGCCAGCAGATCGCCTGGTGCCGCGCCGACGGATCGATCAAGCGGGTGCAGGTCGCCGAGCTCTATGTAACGGACGCGCTCAACCGGGTCGACGCCCAGGAGGCCGGCCCGGGCGAGATCATCGCCGTGGCCGGGATCGCCGAGGTGACGATCGGAGAGACGCTCGCGGATCCGGGTGACCCGCGCGCGCTGCCGGTGATCACGGTCGACGAGCCGGCGATGTCGATCACCGTCGGCGTCAACACGTCGCCGCTGGCCGGTAAAGACGGCGACAAGATCACAGCGCGGCAGATCAAAGCCCGCCTGGACCAGGAGCTGGTCGGCAACGTCTCGCTGCGCGTGCGCGAGACCGACCGGACCGACACCTACGAGGTGCAGGGTCGGGGCGAGCTGCAGCTCGCCGTGCTCGTCGAGATGATGCGCCGGGAGGGCTTCGAGCTCACGGTGGGGCAGCCGCACGTGGTCGAGCGGGAGATAGACGGGGTGCGCCATGAGCCAGTCGAGCGCCTGTCGATCGATGTTCCGGACGACCACGTCGGCACGGTCACGCAGCTGCTGGCGGCGCGCAAGGGTCGCATGGAGCACATGACCAACCACGGCACCGGCTGGGTGCGGATGGAGTACCTGGTCCCCGCACGCGGGCTGATCGGCTTCCGCACGGAGTTCCTCACAGAGACCCGCGGCACCGGGATCATGCATCACGTCTTCGACCGCTGGGAGCCCTGGGCGGGCGAGCTGCTCACGCGGCCCAGCGGCGCGCTCGTCGCCGATCGCAGCGGCCAGACGGTGAGCTTCTCGCTGATGACCCTTCAGGAGCGGGGCTCGCTGTTCGTCGGCCCCGGCGAGGAGGTCTACGAGGGCATGATCATCGGCGAGAACGCCCGCTCTGAGGATCTCGACGTCAACCCCACCAAGGAGAAGCATCTGACGAACATGCGCTCCTCAACCGCCGACGTTCTCGTGCGCCTCGATACCCACCACAGGCCGACGCTCGATGAGGCGTTCGAGTTCGTGCGCGAGGACGAGGCGGTGGAGGTGACCCCGACGCTGGTGCGCATGCGCAAGGTCGTCCTGCCCAAGGTCGACCGGCTGAAGGCAGTGAGACTGGCGCGCAAATGAGACTGTAGGGTTCCGCGGATGCACAGATCCCCCACAGCACGCAACGTTGCCCTGCTCGCCCTCGGCTCGTGCCTCGCGCTCGGCCTGCTCACACCCGTCGCACCTGCGGCCGAAGCCAAGGTGACCTTCCAGCACGAGAGCCAGGCGGCCTACGAAAAACAGCTTGCCGCCGGCCAGATTCAGGCCGCCACCTTCAACAAGCGGGTGCGCTCCATCCACCTCACGCTCAAGGACGGGCGGCACATGCTCGTGAGGTACCCGCCCCACCAGGCGCCGGCCTTCACCTCACAGCTGCAGGCCAAGCATGTACCCGTGACTGTCCTGAAACCCGCCGAGGCGATCAAGGAAGCCTCGAAAATACCCGTCCACCACAAAATCCGCTACATCGTTGGTGGCATCGTGATCGCGGTCATCGTGATCGTCGCCGCCGTGCTTCTGATCGACCGGCGTCGCAAAACCGCGATGGAATAGACCTTCGTCGCGACGCGGTTCGGCGCCGAGCTCAGCAGTGCGGCCGGCGTCGCGGCCGGCGCGGGTGGGCGGGGGGGCCACCCACGGCGAGCGTGCGCATCGCGTTGGCCATGTCGTCGGCGAGCGTCTCGCCCATGTCGCGCGAGAAGTTCTCCTTGACCACGATCCGAAGCACCGTGATGTGCTCCGCGTTGGCCGGGAGCGTGTAGGCCGGGACGATCCACCCGCGCTCGCGCAGCAGGTGGGAGAGCGTCACGAGGTCGGTCTTCTGAGGATCGCTCGCGCGCATCACGACGATCGGGAACAGCGAGCCGTCGTTGAGCAGCTCGAGGCCGTCGATCTGGGCGAGCTCCCCGCCGACCGCCTGTGCGTTGGCGAGCGCGCTCGCGACGATGCGCTCGTAGCCGGCCCGGCCGAGCCGCAGGAAGTTGAAGTACTGAAGGACCACGGTGTTGCTCGCCCTGGAGAAGTTCAGCGAGTAGTTCGGCATGTCGCCGCCGAGGTAGTTGATGTGGAACACGAGCTCCTCGGGAAGGTCGCCGGCGTCGCGGAAGACGAGCGTGCCCATGCCCGGGTAGACCAGCCCGAACTTGTGGTTGGAGACGTTGATGGAGCGCACGTGCGAGAGTCGGAAGTCCCACTCCTCATCGGGCCGGGAGAAGGGCAGGATGAACCCTCCGGTGGCGGCGTCGACGTGCAAAGGGATGTGCAGGCCGCGCTCCTGCTCGACCCGCGCCAGCATGTCGTTGATCGAGCGCAGATCGTCCATCTGGCCGGTGAAGGTCGTGCCGAGCACCCCGCTCACGCCGATCGTGCGCTCGTCGACGTAGGGCTCCACCTGCTCGCCGCCGACGGTGTAGCGGCCCTCCTCCATCGGCACGATCCTGGGTTCGACCTCGAAGTAGCGGGCGAACTTCTCCCAGCAGGTGTGCACGTCGGCGCCCATGACCATGTTCGGGCGCTCGGTGGACTCGCCGGCCGCCCTGCGTCGGTGCTGCCAGTTGCGCTTGTGGGCCAGCATGGCGAGCATGATCGCCTCGGAGGAGCCGATCGTCGCCGTGCCGGACGCCTCGTTGTCCGGCGGCGCATGGAACAGGGCGCCGATCATCGACACGACGCGGCGGTGGATCACATCCGTCTGCGGGTACTCGTCCTGATCGATCAGGTTCTTGGGCTGCGTCTCGAGTGAGAGCTGGTCTGCCTGCGGCTCCATCCAGGTCGTGACGAACGAGGCTAGATTCAGCACCGGGTTGCCGTCCAGGGCCAGCTCGTCGTGCACGAGCTGGTAGGCGGCCTGGGCGTCGAGGCTCTCCTCGGGTATCTGGAACTTCGGCACCGCCTGGGAGAAGGCGCGGGCCGCGTAGGTCGGGGTCTGCACCGCGTCCGAGTCGAGCGTCAGCTTCTTCATCGATTGTCTCCTCGAGTGGCGTTGGCGACGGGGCCCGGTGTCCGCGGGGGTCGGGTGCAGCGGATGATCGCGCAATCACGGACGCCCTGTGCCGGGCGCGGCCCGGCGCCGGCACCCTTGAGAACGAGAATCAGTCTTATGATAATTTGCGGCTGTGAGCACGAACGGACCTCCCGCCGGCGATGGCCCGGCGATCGAACTCGAGGCGGCGAGCGTGCGACTGGGCAAGCAGACGATCTGGAGCGACGTCTCGACGACCATGGAGCGCGGCGAGTTCGTCGCGCTGCTCGGCGCGAACGGGTCGGGCAAGTCCACGCTGCTGAAGGTGGTCCTGGGAGCCCTTCCGCTCGCCGCCGGCCGGGCCGTGGTGCTCGGCCGCCCTCCGGGGCGGGCAAACAGGGAGATCGGCTACCTCCCGCAGCGCCGGTCCTTCGACCAGGGGATGCGGCTGCGAGGCATCGACATCGTGCGACTCGGGCTCGACGGCGATCGCTGGGGGGTTCCCCTGGCGCTTCCCTGGGGGCCTGGGGCCGGACGGCGGCGAGCCGAGCGCCGGACGGTGGGCGATGCGATCGAGATGGTTGGGGCCGGCGCCTACGCCCACCGGCCGATCGGGCAGTGCTCGGGCGGCGAGCAGCAGCGGCTGCTGATCGCTCAGGCACTCGTTCGCAGGCCCCAGCTGCTGCTGCTCGACGAGCCGCTCGACAGCCTCGACCTGCCCAACCAGGCGTCGGTCGCGGCGCTGGTGCACCACATATGCCGCGAGGCCGGTGTCGGCGTGCTGCTCGTCGCCCACGACGTAAATCCTTTGCTGCCGTACCTCGACAGGGTCGTCTATCTCGCCGGCGGAAGAGCGCTGGAGGGGCCGGTCCAGGAGGTCATCACGACCGAGACGCTGACCCGCCTGCATGGAGTTCCGGTGGAGGTTCTGAGGGCCTCGGACGGTCGCCTTGTCGTCGTCGGCCAGCCCGAGCCGCCCGCCCATCACCACGACCGCCATGCCGACGGCGAGCCGCACCGACACGACCATGCCCACGTCGGCTGATATCTCAAACCCTCAGCTGAGCTGGAACCTCGCGCACGACCTGAGCGAGCTGGTCGAATACCACTTCATGGTCAACGCGCTGCTCGCGGGGAGCATCGTCGCCGTGATGGCCGGCCTGGCGGGGTGGTTCATGGTGCTGCGCCGCGAGGCCTTCGCCGGGCACACGCTCTCCATGATGGCCTTTCCCGGCGCGACCGGCGCGGCGCTGCTCGGGATACCGGCCGCGTGGGGCTACTTCGCGTTCTGCGGTGCCGGGGCATTGGCGATCGGGCGGCTCTCCGCGGGCGAGCGCCTGTCCTGGAGTGAGCAGTCTGCGGTCATCGGGTCGGTGCAGGCGACGGCGCTCGCCGTGGGCTTCCTGTTCGTCAGCCTCTACGGCGGCATCCTCGGCAATCTCGAGAGCCTGCTGTTCGGCAACGTCCTGGGGGTCTCCGACGGCCAGGTGCTGGTGCTGGCGCTCGTGGCGCTCGCCGCCCTTGCCCTGATCGCGGGCCTGGCGCGACCGCTTCTGTTCGGGTCGGTCGACCCGGACGCGGCGCGCGCCCGCGGCGTGCCGGTGACCGCCGTCTCGACCGCGTTCCTGCTGACCCTCGGGTTCGCGGTGGCCGAGACCAGCCAGATCACCGGGGTGCTGCTCGTGTTCGCGCTGCTCGTCGGCCCCGCCGCAACCGCTCAGGCGATCACCGCACGGCCCGTCGTCAGCCTCGTTTTGACGGTGCTGATCGGCCTGCTCGTCGTCTGGCTGGGTCTCGGCATCGCCTACTTCTCCGTCTATCCGGCCGGCTTCTTCATCGCGACCGTCTCGTTCACGGCCTACGTGGTCGCGCGGGTGCTCGCCGGAGCGCTCGGCATACGGCGCAGCCGCGTCGGCCGGCGCTCCACCGGCGCCCCGGCGCGCCGCGCGGTCGCCTGACGCTGATGCTGGGGCAGGAATTCATGCGCAACGCCCTGCTGGCGGGCACGTTCGTCGCTTTGGCCTGCGGCGTCATCGGCTGGTTCGTCGTGCTCCGCGGCCAGGTCTTCGCGGGCGACGCTCTGAGCCATGTCGCCTTTCCAGGCGCGCTGGCCGCGGCCGCCGCGGGCGTCGATCAGCGTATCGGGCTGTTCGCCGGCACGGTCCTTCTCGGAGCGGGCATGGGAGCGCTTGGCCGCGGAGCACTCGCGAGCCGAGCCGGCGCGGCCCGCACGGACCAGGCCGACGACACCGCGATCGGGATCGCGTTCATGTTCATACTCGGGCTCGGCGTCTTCTTCCTGACCCGCTTCAGCGTGAGCTCGGGCGGGGTGGCCGGCATCCAGGCGGCGCACACGCTGTTCGGCTCGATCTTCGGCCTGGGCGCCGGGGAAGCACGCCTCGCCGCAGCCATCGCGCTCGCCGCGGTGATCCTCGCCCTGGCGCTCGCGCGCCCGCTGCTGTTCGCGTCGGTGTCCCCGGAGGTCGCCTCGGCGCGGGGGGTGCCCACGAGGTTGCTGGGCGTGGGTTTCCTTGCGCTGCTCGGCGTGATCGCCGCGGAGGCGGCGCAGGCTGTCGGCGCTCTGCTGCTGCTCGGCCTGCTGGCGGCGCCCGCGGCGGCAGCGCACCGGATCGCGCGCAGCCCGTTCGCGGGCATCGCCCTCGCCGGGCTGCTCGCGGTGGCGGCGACGTGGGGGGGTCTCGCGCTCGCCTACGCCGTGCCGTCGCTTCCGCCGAGCTCGGCGATCATCGCGATCGCGGTCGCCCTCTTCTACGTCTCCAGGATGCTGACATGAGAGCCGTCGCGTGGCTGGCGGGCGCCGAGGCTGCGCTGGCGGCCGCGGGCCGCAAGCGCGGTGACGCGCGGAGGGCCATGCTCCAGCTGCTCGCCGAGGAGACCTGCGCGCTCACGGCGATCGAGATCGAGGACGCCCTGCGCGGCGAGCACTCTCGCCGTGTGAGTCGCGCGAGCGTCTACCGCATCCTCCACGAGCTCGAGCGGATGGGCCTGGTCCAGCGAGTTGATGTCGGCCGCTCGATGGTGCGCTACGAGCGCGTCGACGAGCGCGGGGAGCGCCACCATCACCTGGTCTGCGACAGCTGCGGGCTGTTGCTGCCCTTCTCCGATCCGGATCTAGAGCTGGTGATGAGGAGGCTCAGCGCGAGGGTGCCGCTGGCAGTCTCAGAGCACGAGATCGTGCTTCACGGCTGCTGTCGCGATTGCGCGGCATAGCCGGGCGGCCCCACAGGTAGGTGCTCACGCATCCGATCGTGAAGACCGCCACGACGAGCAGAACCGGGCCGGAGTCCTCGGCCAGCGCACCAACCACGCCGGCCGCCAGGCCGCCGGTGAGCGCCCCCCGCCAGGCAGGATCGGACCCGACGGGGGCGAGCAGGCGGCTGCTCCTGCGTAGGCCGAGCCAGGCGCACCCGAGCGCGAGCGCCGTCGCGGCCGGCATGGCATGGTTGCGCAGCTCGCCCCAGGCGGCGGTGTAGCGGCGCACGATCACGTCGCGCACGTCGCCGGCCGAGCGGGCGTGGAGGATGCTGCCGGTGAAGTGGCCACCGCCGTGCGCCGTCGCGAGATCGAGGAGGGCAAGCGCGAGCAGGCCCACCAGAGGGCTGATCGTCACGATCAGTACGCGCCTGCGGGTCACGGCACCGGGGAGCATCATCGCTGCGGCGAGCGCCGCGCCGGCGATCACGAGGATCACGCCGCCGACGCCCGCGCCGATCCGGGCGGATCCCTCGACGACGGCGAGCACGATCCCTGCGGCGAGCATCGCCGACGCCCCCCGCGCGCTGCGCGTGGCGGGATAGAGGGCCGCGGCCACCGCCGCCAGCACGAGCACCGCGAGGCCGGACTTGAGCTCGTTGCCGATGCCGTAGAAGCGTGCACCGAGTATCGGGTTGGGCCCGAGCAGCGAGCGCACCAGCAGCTGGCTGCCGGCAAGGGCATCGACGACGATCGCCACGAGCACCACGAGCGCCGGCGCGAGCGGCGCTCGCGGCCAGGCGACCAGCAGATCCGTGAGGGCCGCGAGCCCGAGGCAGAGCGCCGTGATCATGATGTACTCGACGGCCGCGCCTGGCTCTAGCGCCGCAGGGATGAGAACCGCGGCGGGCGCCCACAGGACCGCGATCCCGGCGACCCGCATCGCGCGGGCGCGTGCACGCGGCCAGGGCGCCGTCGCCAGCAGCAGCAGCGCGCATGCAGCCAGCAGGAGGCCCAGTGCCTTCAGCCGCCGCCCTCCCACCACGTGCAGGCGCGCCATCAGCTGGCGCAGGCCGGCCGAGCTGAGCCTGCCGTCGGTCCTGATCGGCTCCCCACGCATCGCCGCGGGAAGCGTCCTCATGCCGAGGTGGGTCAGGATCGTCGGCGCGAGATCCACCGAGGCGATCAGCCCCCGCTCGTTCGTGGTCTGCGAGCTGAGCTCGCTGCCGCCCCCGCCCGACAGCCCGGCAGCGGCGGTCCACAGCAGCTCGCCGCCGCGCCCGTCCGGAACGCGCTGCACGACGATCTCGAGCTGGCCCGCCCCGAGCGACCCGGTCAGTGCCCGCAGCTGAGCGCGGCCCTCGGCGCCGCCCGGAAGATCGGCGACAACGAGCCTCAGGCGGCGGCGGAGCGCGGCCAGCCGCGGGAGCAGCGTCTGCGCCGTG
Source organism: Solirubrobacteraceae bacterium (assembly GCA_034665005.1). Lineage (GTDB taxonomy): Bacteria > Actinomycetota > Thermoleophilia > Solirubrobacterales > Solirubrobacteraceae > Palsa-744. Next base: position 100,460 of record JAXDGO010000026.1, read on the forward strand.
CCGAGCGAGACCGCCGCGATGCGTCCTTGCAGGTCGGCCGCGACGGCGCCGTCGATGGCGCTCGAGCCTGTCACGCCCGCGTAGCCCGCGCCGCCCGGGATCTGCGCGGCGAGCAGGCCCGGAGACAGCAGCTGAGGGGCGTCTGCGGCACGCCGCCGGGCCGCCGCCCAGCCCTCGACGCGGGCGCCGGCCCCGGCTTGCCTGAGCGACAGCGCGGGCGGCCCCCCGTGATAGGCCGACGACGCGACCCTCGCGCCCTGCCCGACGTCGAGCAGGAACTGCGCTGTCGTGTAGCTGCCCTGCGTGGCGGACATGATCCCCACCGAGAGGCCCGGCACGCTCGCGAGCTCGGGCTCTCCGACGGGGAGGAACACGAGCAGAACGGAGGCGCGCGGGGGCGCGGCTGCTCCCGCCGGCGGCGCAGCCCAGGCGCCGAGCGACGCCGCGCAGAGCAGGAGCGACAGCGTCGCCCCGCGGCGCAGTGGGCTCAGCCGTCTGCTCCCTCGGTTGCCACGCCGGCGCGGCGGGGGGGCGCGGCAGCCGTGCCTGGCGGGGAGCCTCCGTCCATTCCAGGCGGCGCGGGCGCCGGCGAGGTGCCCTCGATGTTCAGCCTCGGGAGCAGCCGGTCGAGCCACGCCGGAAGCTCCCACGTCCTGGCACCGACGATGTGGAGCACGGCGGGCAGCAGCAGGCAGCGGACGACCAGCGCGTCGAGGAACACCGCGCTGGCGAGGCTCAGGCCGAACTCCTTGATCACGCGGTCTTCGCCCAGCATGAAGGACAGGAACACGAAGACCATGATCGCGGCGGCGGCGGTCACCACGCGCCCGGTGAGCGCAAGGCCCTCTGCGACGGCGCGCGAGTTCTCGCGCGTGTGGGTCCAGCGCTCGTGGATTCGCGACACGAGGAACACCTCGTAGTCCATCGACAGGCCGAACACGATCGCGAACAGCATCACCGGGATGAACGACTCGATCGGGCCTTTCTGGACGCCCAGCAGGCTCCCCAGCCAGCCCCACTGGAAGATCGCGACGATCACGCCGAGCGAGGCGCCGATGCTGAGCAGGTTCATGACGGCGGCCTGGAGAGGGATCACAAGCGAGCGGAAGACGACCAGCAGGAGCAGGGCGCTCAGGAGCACGACGACCCCTATGAACAGCGGCAGCTTGTGGCCGAGAACGCCGGCGAAGTCAACCGCGCCGGCGGTCACCCCGCCGACGTAGACCGTCATGCCCGCGGATGATGCACTCCCCGGCGCCAGCTCCTGACGCAGGCGCGAGACGAGCTGCGTGGTCGCATATGCCTGGGGGGAGGAGCGCGGGTAGACGGTGATCGTGGCCACGTTCCCTGCGGGGCTCAGCTTCGCCGGCGCGGCCGAAGCGACGCCGCGCGTTCGGGCTATCGCATTCCGCAGCGTTTCGACGGCCGCCCGCTGGCCCTGCGGAACCTTGGCCACGACCAGCAGCGGGCCGTTGAAGCCCTGGCCGAATCCCTGTGCCAGCAGCCCGTAGGCTCGGTGCGTGGTGTGGCCGGGAGGGTCGTTGGAGGCATCGCTCGAGCCGAGCCGCAGGGCGGTCGCGGGCGCGGCGATCAGCAGCATGATGAGCGCCGAGACGATCGCGATCGTCCGGGGACGGCGCTGGACGAGCGCGCTCCAGCGCAGCCAGGCGCTCCCGGCGGCTCCCGAGTCGGCCGCCGGCTGGGCCGCAACGCTCGAGCCGTCGGCAGCGGGCGGGGCGGATGCGACTGCCGCGGCCCGCCTGCGCGCGCGCCGGCCGGGCCGTGCCAGGCGGGCCCCGACGATCGTGAGCAGAGCCGGCAGCAGCGTCAGCGACGCCAGCATCACCAGCAGCACGCCGATCGACGCGGAGATCGCGACGCCGTAGAGAAAGCTGACGCCGAGCAGCATCATCCCGAGCAGTGCGATCACGACCGTGCATCCCGCGAACAGCACTGCGCGCCCGGCCGTGTCCATCGCCTGCACGACGGACGCGCGGGCATCGCCGAGCGTCGGGCCGGGGGTCCTGAACGCCTCGCGGAAGCGGGTGAGGATGAACAGCGCGTAGTCGATTCCCACGCCGAGGCCGATCATCGCGGCGAGCTCCGAGGAGAAGTTCGGCGTGTCGACCACGTGCGTGAACAGCGCGATCGCGCCGAGGCCGGTGCCGAGGCCGAACAGCGCCGTCACGATCGGCAGGCCCATGGCGGTCAGCGAGCCGAAGGTGAGCAGCAGCACGATGATTGCGGCGAGCAGCCCGACGGCGGTGGAGATGCCGAAGCCTTCCTGCTCGGTCTCCTCGATGGCCTGGCCGCCGAGCTCGACCTGCAGTCCGCGCTGCGCGGCCGCGCGCGCGACATGGACCACGCGTTCGGCGGCGCCCTTGGGAAGGATGTTGGCTTTCTCGTCGAAGACGACGGTCGCGAACGCGATCGTCCCGTCGGCGGATATCGACCTGCCCGAGGAGGCCCCGGCATAGGGGCTGATCACGGCGCTGACGTGCGGCAGCCTTGCCACTTCGTCGAGCATCTTCGTCACACGCGCGCGCACCGCTCCGTCGCGCACGGTGCCGGAGGCGACCTTGTAGACGATCGAGTCGCGGTCGCCGGCCTGCGTCGGGAAGCTGCGCTGGAGCAGATCGGCGGCTCGCTGGGCGCCGGAGTTGGGCAGCGTGAAGTTGTTGGAATAGCTCGTTCCGGCCGACTGGGCGAACAGGTTGACGAGGATCAGCAGGGCCACCCAGCCGAGCAGCACGTACTTGCGATGGGTAGTCGTCCAGCGGGCGAGCTTGACCAAGGTGAGTCCTCGAGGATCTAGGCGGCGGACGGCGTCGGCGCGGGCAGCGCCTCGCAAAAGGGTAGTACGGGCGAGGTCAATTGACGCTCGGGTCGGCCGGCATCCGAGCGATCAACGCGTAGCTACCGCCCTTGCGCGTGAGCACGCTGCTCCACAGCTCCTCGGGCATCTCGCTGAACACGTCCTCTGGCAGCGCCGCCTGCGCGATCCAGTCCCCCTGTCCGATCTCCTCGTCGAGCTGGCCATCGCTCCAGCCGGCGTAGCCGGCGAACACGCGCCGGCGCGCCGTCGAGCCGGCGAGCTCCTCGACGCCCGTGTCGGGAGCCGGAAAGCCGATCCGCCCGATCACCAGCAGCTCGGCGACCGAGGGGTCGAGGAACTCGGCGAGGCACACAACCGAGGTGGGCTGCACCGGGCCGCCGACATACACCGGCTCCAGCTCGTCGACAGCCGGCTCGAGCTGGGGCACGGCCTCGCGCACGGTCACGGTCGACGGACGGTTGAGCACCACGCCCATCGCCCCCTCGTCGTTGTGCACGCCCACCAGCACGACCGTCCTCGCGAAGTTGGGGTCGCGCAGCGACGGCGAGGCGAGCAGAAGCTGGCCGGCAAGCGATTCCGCCATCATGCGACCGAGGCTACCGCCCGACGGCAGCGCGTCCAAGCGATCGCTCGCCGGTTTTCGCAATCTCCGGCAGTGAAAGGCAGGCGCTGTGGGCGACGTTCGAGAGTTCGATGTGGTGGTGCTCGGCGCCGGGCCGGCCGGCGAGGTGAGCGCGGGACGCCTCGCGAAGGACGGGCTCTCGGTCGCGCTGGTCGAGGCCGAGCTGGTCGGCGGCGAGTGCTCGTTCTATGCCTGCATGCCATCCAAGGCGCTGCTGAGACCCGCCCAGGCGCTCGCAGAGGCGCGGCGCGTGCCCGGCGCCGCGCAGGCCGCCCAGGGCGAGCTGGATTCCAGCGCGGTGCTGCGTCGCCGCGACGAGGTGATCCACGGGCTCGACGACTCGACGAAGCTGCCGTGGCTGCAAGAACGCTCGATCGCCCTGGTGCGCGGCCGCGGGATGATCGCCGGCGAGCGCGAGGTGGCCGTCGGCGACGAGCTGCTGCGCGCCCGGCGCGCCGTGGTCCTCGCGCCGGGCAGCGCCGCCGCGATCCCGCCGATCCCCGGCCTGCGCGAGGCCTCGCCGTGGACGAGCCGCGAGGTCACGACCGCCGGCGCGATCCCGGCCTCGCTGCTGGTCCTGGGCGGAGGCGTCGTCGGCGTCGAGATGGCGGGCGCCTACGCCTCACTCGGCGCCGAAGTGACCATTGTCGAGGCCGGCCCTCGGCTGATCGCCGCCGAGGAGGAGTTCGCCTCCGATCTCGTGCGCGAGTCGCTCGAGGGACTCGGCGTCGAGGTCGCGCTTGGCGTCCGCGCGAGCGGCGTCCGGCGCGAGGCCTCCTCGGCTCCCGTGACGCTCGAGCTCGAGGACGGGCGCTCGTTCGCCGGCGAGGAGCTGCTGGTGGCGACCGGGCGCCGGCCGCGGACCGACATGCTCGGGCTTGAGTCGCTCGGCCTCGAGCCGGGTGAGCCGGTCGAGGTCGACGACAGGATGCGCGTGCCCGGTCACGAGTGGCTCTACGTCGTCGGCGACGCCAACGGGCGCGCGCTGCTGACCCACATGGGCAAGTATCAGGGCCGGATCGCCGCCGACGACATCCTCGGGCGCGCCGCTGGGCCGTTCGGCGGTGAGCCGGCGGTGACGCGCGTGATCTTCACGGAGCCGCAGGTGGCGGCGGTCGGGCACACGCTCGCAAGCGCCGGCGAGGCGGGCCTGAAGGTGCGCGCGGTGGATGCGCCGGTCGGCGAGAACCCCGGGGGCAGCTTCGTCGGGCGCGGCGCGCCCGGCACCGCGCGCATCGTCGTCGAGGAGGATCGCCGCGTGCTCGTCGGAGCCACGTTCACGGGCGTGGAGGTCGCCGAGTCGCTGCACGCCGCGACTATCGCCGTCGTCGGCGAGGTGCCGCTCGAGCGCCTGTGGCACGCGATCCCGAGCTTCCCGACGCGCAGCGAGGTATGGCTCAAGCTGCTCGAAGGCTACGGCCTCTAGCCGGTCGAGAAGATCTCGAGCCTGCCGCCGAGGGCGTGATCGTTGGCGTTGCCCTCGGGCTCGACGACGTGGCCGTCGACGACGATCGGGCTGTTCCAGTGCCCCGGCTGACCGGCGAGCTTGGCGATCGGCCGCGGCGAGCCCGGCCGGTAGACCTGAATGCCACCGCCCGACGGGTCGTACACGTAGAGCAGGCCTCCGGCCATGACAGGGCTCGTGCCCGGCGTCCCGTTCTGCCAGGCGCGGTAGAGCCGCCCGCTGCGCAGCACATATGCGGCCGTGCCGTTTTCGCCGGCGAGGAACATCGTCGTGTGGCCGCCCCTCTGCCAGACCGCCGGCGCGGTGAACAGCTGACCGCCGCCGGGTATCCCGAGGCGCTGGACTTCGCCGCCGAGCGGGTGCGGGCGCGGCTGGGCATTCGATGGTGGGTGTCCGTCCAGGCGCGAGAGCGCCAGCACCCGGATGATCCCGTCCTTTCCTGCCAGCGCGATCCGGTCGTGCCCGAGCAGCACCGGGGCGCTCGAGCCGAGATCGGTGTCGCTGTCGCTGAGCTGCTGCTGGTTCGTTGGCGTAAAGGCCTGGCGCAGGCCGAGGGCCGGAAAGGTGAGCTCAAGCACGCTGTCGCCGAAGTTCGTGGTGCCGTTCCACGGTCCGTTTCCGGTGGCGAGCAGGATGCGCTTGCCGCCAGGCTCGACGACCGGTCCGCTTCGCGACAGGATCGCCGAGTCGCTGGCGTGGCAGCTGCTCGGGACGAGCAGTTCGCGGCGGTTGGCGCAGAGGGTGTTGAACAGCGCGCGCAGGCGGCCGCTGGCGCGATCGATGAGCACGACGTGGCCCTGGTAGGGGGGAGCATCCCCGAAGTACCCGCCCGTCGCTGCGAGCACGTACGGCCCGTCGATGTTCAGGGCGGCGGCGAGCTTCTCGTGCGTCGCGTCGCGCGTGACACTCACCGGCCAGCTTCCGTTGCGATCCTCGCCGCCGCCGGCCAGCGACAGCTTGTGGATCAGCCCGTCCGGGGAGGCGGCGTAGACGAACTGCCGGTCGCCGTCCGCAACGGGGCTGGTTGTCGTGATCTGGGCGCTACCCGCCCAGCGGGCGTAGCCCGGCGGCGTGAAGGTCCAGAGCGTCTTGGCGGTGTCGGCGTCGAGTGCGACGGTTCTGCCGTACGTCGTGGTGACCACGATCACGTTGTGCGAGGCCCCGGCGACGCTCACCCCGTGAAGGTAGATCGGCGAGGAGTCGATCGTTCCCGGGAGCGTCGCCGTCACATGCCGCAGATGGCCGACGTTCGCGCTCGTGATGCCGGTGGACCGTTCGCTCACGTTGGTGCGCTGGGGATCGAGCCCGAACTCCGGCCAGTCCAGCAGCCGCCCGGCGGCGGCGAAGGAGGCCGGCGAGGGAATGGCGGCGCTCGCCGCGGTCGGAGTGGAGATGTCCGCCGGCGCGTTGCTGCCGCACGCCGCGAGCGGCAGGCAGGCTGCCGTTGCGAGGGCGAGACGAAGGACCTGCCGGTAGCGCATGGCGTCAGGTTCTAGCGCATCGGCGTGCGTTCGGAGCCGGCCTCGCGGCGAGCGTTATGCTCGGTCCCACGTCACACCGCGGTGGCGCAAACGACAGGAGGCCGAGCGACAGATGGCAAAGACCCCGCAGGTCGGCGAGCAGGCGCCGGACTTCGAGCTCCCAGGCACCGATGGCCCCTTCCGGCTCTCCGAGCACCGCGGTGAGCGGGTCGTGCTGCTGTTCTATCCGGGCGATAACACGATGGTCTGCACGAAGCAGTTCTGCTCCTATCGCGATCGCGCCGATGACTTCGCCGAGCTCGACGCCACCGTCGTCGGCATCTCCTCGCAGGACCTCGGCTCGCACGAGGCGTTCGTCGCCAAGCACGGGCTCAACGTGCCGCTGCTGGCGGACGTCGAGAAGCAGGTCGCAAAGGCGTACGGCGCCTTCTCGCCGCGACTGGGGGTCAAGCGCGCCGTGGTGGTCATAGACGAGCAGGGTGTCGTCCGCCACCGCCACGACCACCTGCTCGGGCTCGACTACCAGTCGGTGGACCAGCTCAAGGCAGCACTTGATGAGCTGCCGGCGCCCGCCGCTCAGTGACGGCTGGGCCGAGCACGGTCTCACGCTCGGCTGAAGAGCGCTCGGCGCTCGCGCGGGCGGCGTACAGCTCGGCGAGCTCGAGCTGAAGGTTGCGCGGCCGTTCGCCCGGCTTGACGGTGCGCCGGTGCCACACGCCCTCGCTGTCGAGCTCCCATGAGTTCGTGTTGTCCGCGAAGGCGCGATCCAGCGTGTCGAGCAGCTCGGCCTGCAGTTCCGGCGACTCGATCGGCGCGGCCAGCTCGACCCGGTGGTCGAGGTTGCGCGGCATCAGGTCCGCCGAGGCGATGTAGTAGGTGTGCTCCCCGCCGCGCTCGAACGCATACACGCGCGAGTGCTCGAGCAGCCGTCCGACGATCGACACGACGCGGATGTTCTCGGAGATGCCGGCCAGGCCCGGCCGCAGACAGCAGATGCCGCGCACGTTGAGGTCGACCCGCACGCCGGCCTGCGAGGCCCTGTAGAGCGCGCGGATGCATCGGCCGTCGACCAGCGCGTTCATCTTCATCGCGATCCGCGCGGGCGACTCCTCGGAGTGGGCGGCGATCGTCTGCTCGATCTGGTCGACGATGCCGTCCCGCAGATGGTCGGGCGCCATCAGCACCTTGCGGTAGTGAAGGGGACGACCGAATCCGGTCAGGTAGTTGAACATGTCGGTGACGTCCGCCCCGATCTGCTCGTCGGTCGTGAACAGCCCGAAGTCCGTGTACAGGCGCGCGGTCGCCGAGTGGTAGTTGCCGGTGCCGATGTGAACGTAGTTGCGCACCCCGTCGCCCTCGCGGCGCACTACGAGCACGCACTTCGCGTGGATCTTGATCGCCGGCGGGCCGTACACGACGTGTACCCCCGCCTCCTCGAGCGCCTTGGCCCAGTGGATGTTCATGCGCTCGTCGAATCGTGCCTGCAGCTCGACGAGCGCGACCGCCTGCTTGCCCCGTTCGGTCGCGTCGATCAGCGCCGGGACGAGGGGCGAGTCATCGCTCGTGCGGTACACGGTCTGCTTGATCGCGAGCACGTTGGGGTCTTCCACGGCCTGCTCGACGAAGCGCTCGACAGACGTCGAGAAGGAGACGTACGGGTGGTGCACCAGCAGGTCTCCTTCTCGCATCGCACCCAGCACGTCCGGCCGATCGCCCTCGTGGCGCAGCAGTCGCGGATGGGTGACCGGCACGAGCGGCGGTTCGCGCAGCTCGGCGTGACCCGGGAGCTTGACGATCTGCCACAGCGCGCCCATGTCAAGCAGGCCGTCGACGGGGTAGACCTCGTCGTCCTGAACGCCGAGCAGCTGGGAGAGCTCCTCCCGCAGGCGCTCCGAGCAGTGGGCCCCGACCTCGACGCGGACGACCTCGCCAAATCGCCTGCGGCGCAGCTCGTCCTCGACCGCCTGCAGCAGGTCGGCGGCGTCGTCGGAGACCTCCAGATCGGCGTCGCGAGTCACCCTGAACACGTCGTGGTCGGCGATCTCCATGCCCGGGAACAGCGCGTCCAGGTGGTGGGCGATCACGTCCTCCAGCGGCACCAGCAGCGGCGGCTGCGGCGCCGGCTGCTTGAGCGTCACGAAGCGCGGCAGGATCTCGGTCGGAACCTTCACGCGCGCGAACACCGTCTGGTCGCCGATCGGATCGTGGACCAGAACCGCCAGGCTGAGCGAGAGGTTGGAGATGTATGGAAACGGCCGCCCGGGCGCGACGGCGAGCGGGGTGAGCGCCGGGAAGATCGCCTTCTGGAAGTGCCTCGCCAGCTCCGAGCGGCGCTCCTCGTCGAGTTCGTCCACGCCGACGATCGGAATGTCGTGGTCGGCGAGGTCCGGGCGCAGGCGCCGTTCGAAGCAGTCGTTCAGGCGGCGGCTCTGCTCGAGCACCCTCTCGCGGATCAGCACGATCGTCTCGGACGGGATCAGCCCGTCCTGGCTGGGTTTCTCGACGCCCGCGTCGATCTGGTCACGCAGGCCGGCCACCCGAACCATGTAGTACTCGTCGAGGTTGGTCGTGTAGATCGCGGAGAACTTGACCCGCTCGAGCAGCGGCACGCGCTCGTCTTCGGCCAGCTGCAGCACCCGATCGTTGAAATCGAGCCAGGACAGCTCGCGGTTGAGGTAGAGCGACGGGTCCTCGGCGCCGCCGGTCTCGGCGCCCGCGAATGCCGTGCGACCGTCGTCTGTGGGTTTGCCGTTGCCGTCCATCCTCCTCTCAAGCTACACCCTGACGGCACGTCTCGGAACAGGCTCAGCCCCCGTTCACAGGGCCTTGACACGGCGCTCGACCCACGCGCTAGGGTGCAGACCGAAGGACATGGCTCGTCAGCTCTGGCTACTACGCCACGCCGAGGCCGAGCCTCACGGCGTGCGTCCTGACTCAGAACGCCGCTTGACCGAGCGGGGCAAGCAGCAGGCTCGCGCTGCGGGCCTGGCCCTGATGCGGCTCGAGGTGAGCTTCGACGCGGTGCTGTTCAGCCCGAAGGCGCGCGCGCGGGAGACGGCCGAGCTGGCGGCAGAGGCGTGGGCCGAGGAGCAGCGCGCGCGCTTGCGCGAGCACCCCCCGCTGGCGGGCGGGTTCGACGCAGCGCAGGCGCTCGATGCCCTCTCGTCGGTCGGCGACGACGCGCGCGCGCTGCTCGTGGGACACGAGCCAGACCTCTCGCGGGTGGTCGCCGAGCTGACGGGCGGACGCGTGGATCTGAAGAAGGGCGGCGTGGCCGCGGTGCGCCTAGAGAACGCGAGTGGGGAGCTCGTGGTCCTCATGCGCCCCCGCGAGCTTGCCCTCATCGCGGGCGTCCCAGGCGGCGGGGATTGACGAGGGCACGTCATTCGGGTCGACGACCTCGAGCGATTCCGCGGCGAACCGGTAGCCGATGCCGAAATGCGTGTGGATGTAGCGCCATTGCGGCGACGCCTTCTCGAGCTTCTGGCGAAGCTTGCGCACGAACACGTCGACGGACCGGTCGCCGCGGACCATCGTGTAGCCCCACAGGCGCGAGTAGATCTCCTCGCGCTCGAGCACGCGTCCCTCGGCGCCGGCGAGCAGCTCGATCAGCTCGAACTCGCGTCGCGTGAGGTCGATGCTGGTCTCGCCGACGAACGCCTGGAAGCGGTCCGAGCGGATCACGACCTCCCCGGCCTCGACCGGCTTGGCCTCGCTGCGGGTGGTGCTGCGACGGCGGCGGCGCACGACGCTCTGCACGCGGGCGATGACTTCCTCGGGATGGCAGGGCTTGGTGATCCAGTCGTCAGCTCCGAGGCGCAGACCGCGCACCCGTTGGGCGACGGTCGACGGGCCGGTGCAGACCACGATGCCGAGCTCGGGCAGGGCGGCGCAGAGCCGCTCGAGCCACGCCCAGGCCTGCGGTCCGAGCACGGCCAGGTCGACGACCAGGGCGCTCAGCCGCATCGAGACGATCGCCTCGGCCGGGACGGGGCTGCCGAGCACGCGGTGCTCCCAGCCAAGCCTGTCGAGCCGCTTGCTCAGGACCTGGATGAAGCCGCTGTCGCGGTCGAGCACGGCGATGCGCAGAGAGGCGGCCGCCGGGGGCGTGCCCTCAGATCCTGGTGACGCGACCCCCCGGTCGTCGGCGCGCACGCTTGCCGTCATCGCGGCGAAGTGTAGGTGATCGACTGGACCCGCAACCGCTCTGCAGCCAAATGTCACAGGATGTTCACAGGCGCATTTCGCTATTTGCGGGCGAGCCCCGGTTACAGCGAATCGGGTCCGCCACCGGGAGCCGCGTCCGCGCGGGCACCGGGCGGGTGCGAGGAGTCTGAGAACTCGCGGAAGAGGCCCGTAACCACAAAGGCCACCTGCTCGCCGATGTCCACCGCGTTGTCGCCGATCCGCTCGAGCGCCCTGGCGACGAGGGTCATGTGCATGGCCCACTCGCGCGTGTCGGGATCGTCGCCGATCTCGATCGCGAGGCGGAAGATCTCGCGATTGAGACGGTTGATCTCGCGGTCCTGGCGCACGAGGTCCTCCGCGAGCCCGATGTCACGGCCGGCGAATGCCGCCTTGGACTGGACCACCTCCGAGCGCGCGAAGGCGCCCATCTTGGCCAGCGCCTCGAGCATTTCCCGGTGCACCGGAGGCTCGTGCCCGGAGAGCGGGATCATCTTGGCGATGTTCACGGTCTGGTCGCCCATGCGCTCGATGTGCTTGATCGTGTGCAGCAGGGCCGCGACCAGGCGCAGATCGCCCGCCACCGGCGCCTGCAGGGCGAGCAGCGAGAGGATCCCCTGGTGCACCTCCAGGTAGCGGCCGTCGACGCGGTCGTCGTCGGCGATCACCATCTGGGCCAGCTCGACGTCCTGATGGTCGAGCGCCTCGAGCACGCGGTCCAGCTGCTCGACGATCAGATCGAGGCCGCCAAGCGCATGCGCTTCGAGCTCGAGCAGCTGCTGCTGGAAGTGCGCTCGTCCCTGCAGGGCCGGGCCTGCTGAGCCCTCCTCGGAGCCCGCCCCGCCTGCGCTCACATCATCCGGCGATCCGGGGTCGCCGCCCCCGGCGTCAGCCGAACTTCCCCGTGACATATTCCTCGGTTCGCGGATCGGCGGGTTTCGTGAAGATCTCCTGCGTCGGGCCGACCTCGACCAGCCCGCCATCGAGCATGAACGCCGTCCGGTCGGCCACGCGCGCGGCCTGCTGCATGTTGTGCGTGACGATCACGATCGTGACGCGCTGCTTGAGCTGCTCGATCAGCTCCTCGATCTTGAGGGTCGCGATCGGGTCGAGCGCCGAGCAGGGCTCGTCCATCAGGATCACCTCGGGATCCACCGCGAGCGAGCGGGCGATGCACAGGCGCTGCTGCTGGCCGCCGGAGAGTCCGGCGCCCGGCTCGTCGAGGCGGTTGGCGACCTCATCCCAGAGCCCCGCGCTGCGCAGCGCCGACTCGACCTTCGCATGCAGGTCGCCGCGCCGGCCGGAGCTGAGGCGGGGGCCCGCGGCGACGTTGTCGAAGATCGACATCGTCGGGAAGGGGTTCGGCTTCTGTAAGACCATGCCGATCGCGCGACGCACCGCGACGACGTCGACCCCCGGCCCGTAGATGTCCATGTCCTCGAGCATCACCCTGCCCTCGGCGCGGGCGCCGGGGATCTCCTCGTGCATGCGGTTGATGCAGCGCACCACCGTCGACTTCCCGGAGCCCGAGGGACCGATGATCGCCGTCACCTCGTTGGCGCGGAAGTCGAGATCGATGCCCTTCACCTGTTCGGCGTCGCCGTAGAAGGCGCGCAGCCCCTCCAAGCGGACGGCGAGCCCGCGCTCGGCCTGTGGCGCGATCGTCGCGACGCCGGCGAGCGCCTGGGCCGGCGAGGCGCGGCCGGCGCCCGCTCCGGGGCGCTCGCGCTGCTCGTCGACCTCCGAGCGGCGGTGGGGCTCCGGATCAGCCACGTCGATGGTCGGTCGGCGGGATGTCATGCAAGGCGGCTCCTTCGCGAGATGGCTCGGGCGATGACATTGAGCACAAGGATCATGGAGACCAGCGTGAGCGCGGCGCCCCAGGCCCGGTTGACGACGGCCGTGGTCGGCGACGTGACATCGCTGTAGATTTGCACAGGTAGCGAGTTCATGAACTGACTCAGGTTGAAGTTCGTCTTCAGCGTCGCCGCTGCGGTGAAGAGCAGCGGCGCCGTCTCGCCCGCGGCACGGGCGATGGCGAGCAGCACGCCGGTGACCAGGCCCGGCAGTGCTGTCGGCAGGACGATGCGCAGGATCACCCGCCAGCGGGGCGCCCCGAGCGCGAGGGCCGACTCGCGCAACTCCGCCGGGATCAGCGCCAGGATCACCTCCGTCGAGCGGATCACCACCGGCAGCATCAGCAGCGCCAGCGCGAAGGAGCCCTTGTAGGCGGCGTAGGAGCTGCCGGTGCCGACGATCAGCACGATGTAGATGAACAGGCCGAACACGATCGACGGCACGCCAGTGAGCACGTCGACGAAGAAGCGCACCGTGTTCGCGAAGCGGCCCGTCTTCCCGTACTCGACCAGCCACACGGCGACTCCGACGCCCACGGGAATCGCGATCGCCGAGGCGAGGGCGACGATCTCGACCGTGCCGAGGATCGCGCTCTTGATGCCGCCGATGCTCGAGCTCTTGAAGAACGTGTTGCCCGTCGGGTCGGTCGTGAAGAAGCTCGAGCTCCACGAGCCGAGCCCCTTGCGCAGCAGGTAGTAGAGGATCAGCACGAGCGGGATCAGCGCGATCACCGTGCCGGTGACGATCATCGTGCGGGCGATCCGGTCCCTGCGCCTGCGCGCCGGGCTGACAGCGAACCGCGCGAGCCGCTGCGCCGATGCCTGCTGCGAGCTCACGCGCCGGCCACCGCCTCGCGTGCCGGCTGGGCCACCCACAGGCCGGTGTCGTTGCCGGGCGGGGCGCCGCGGGCCCGGGCCGCCCGCAGGACCAGCGCCCGCGCCACGCCGTTGACGAGCAGCGTGAGGACGAACAGGACCAGGGCGGCGGCGAACAGGGCCGAGCGGTGCAGCCCCTGGGCCTCGCCGAACTCATTCGCGATCACCGCGGCCAGGCTGTAGCCCTGGCCGAACAGGTGGGAGCCGAGCTGGGGAGCGTTGCCGATCAGGATCGTGACCGCGATCGTCTCTCCGATCGCCCTGCCGAGGCCGAGCATCGCGCCGCCGACGATGCCAGAGCGGCAGTAGGGCAGGACCGCGGTGCGGATCATCTCCCAGCGCGTCGCGCCCAGGCCGAGCGCCGCCTCCTTCTGATCGGACGGGACGGTCGCCATCACCTCGCGGCTGATCGCGCTGACGATCGGCAGGATCATGATCGCGAGGACCAGCCCGGTGATGAAGTAGTTGGGGATCGTCACGACCCCGCCGCCGATGAATGGGATGAACGACAGCCGGTCGGCCAGCCACTGCTCCGCCGGCTGGAGCTTGGGCGCGAGGAAGAAGATGCCCCACAACCCGTAGACGACCGATGGCACGGCCGCCAAGAGCTCCACGAGCACGGTCAGCCCGGCCCGCAGGCGGCGCGGGCAGAGCTCGGTGGCATAGATCGCGGTCGCCACCGCGACAGGCACGCCGATCATCAGCGCCAGCGCCGAGGTGATCAGCGTCCCGACCACCAGCGGCAGCGCGCCGAACCGTTCGGCGCTGACGTCCCAGGCGTTGTCGAACGTGAATCCGAGGACACCGAAGCGGCTGAACGCCGGCCGGGCCTCGCCGACGAGGCGGATGAAGAAGTAGACGATCAGCGCCAGGATCAGCGCCGCGAGCGCCGTGAGGCTGTACCTCAGTGCCCTGTCGGGCAGGCGCGCGAGCGGCGACCGCAGGAGTAGCCTGCGGCCGCCGCTTGGAACTGACGCTGCCTCCACGGTCCCTTGTCTATCCGATCGGAGGCCGTGGTGTCGAGCTACTCAGCCGCCGAGCGATGCCCCGTTGCACTGCAGCCCTGCGACCGCTTCCTTGGACTTCGCCACGATCGCGGCCGGGAGCGACGCGTAGTCGGCCTGCGAGAGGATCGACTGCCCCGCGCCGAGCCCGTAGTCGAGGAACTTGACGACTCCCTTGGCGGCGGCTTCGCCCCCCGGGATGCCGGCTTTGCAGAGGTCCTTGTTCACGACGATGAACGTCTGCGAGGTGATCGGGTAGGCCTTGGCTGCCGGAGAGTTGATGACTTTGATTCCGAGGTTCGCCGGAATGGTGACGCCTTCCGCCGCCGCACTGGTCGATTCGAGCGTGGGCGCGACGAACTGCCCGGCCTTGTTCTTCACCGCCGCATAGGTGAATTTGTGCGTGAGCGCATAGGCCTGCTCGACGTAGCCGACTGAGCCGACGGTCTGCTGGACCGCGCCGGCGACTCCGGCATTGCCCTTGGCGCCGGTGCCGGTCGGCCACGGCACGTCCTTGCCTTCGCCGACCTTGCTCTTGAATTCGGGGTCTACCGCGGCGAGGAAGCTGGTGAAGCCGGAGGTCGTGCCCGAGGAGTCCGAGCGGTGGATGACGGTGATCGCCGTCGCGGGCAGCTTGACGCCTGAGTTCAGCGCCTTGATCTCGGCGTCGTCCCATTTCTTGACCTTGCCGAGGTAGATGTCAGCGATCGTCTTGCCGTCGAGCTTCATGCCGGTCGCCACGCCGGGCAGGTTGTAGGAGACGGTGATCGCGCCCAGGAACATCGGCACCTGCACCGCCGGGCTGCCGTTCTTGGCGATCGCGGATTCATCAGCGGGCTTCAATGGCGGGTCGCTTGCGCCGAAGTCCACGGTCTTGTTCTCGATCGCGGTGATCCCGGCGCCCGAACCGATGGACTGGTAGTTGACCGTCAGGGGCGACACGGATGAGGCCCACTGCTGGTAGACCGGGGCTGCGAAGGTCGAGCCGGCCCCCGAGATCGTCGCGGATCCGCCGCTGGAGGCGGTCGTGCCAGAGCTGCTCGAAGTTGTTTTGCTGGAGCTGCCGCATGCTCCCAGACCGAACGCGAGCAACCCGCAGCCTGCGAGCGCGCCAATCTTGTTCTTGATCACTACGTCTCCTCTGGTGGATTATTTGTGACGGCCGGCCGGCATGCTGCTCTGCGCCGATCGGGCGTGCCGTCGACAGTTTCCTCAGCCGCCGGCAGTCTCCATGTGAACATTTCGTGAAGGCTGGGGCTGAAACCGGTACCCGAAACCCGGGTGCGTGTGGATGAAGCGGCGGTCCGGCAGGGCCGTCTCGAGCTTGTTGCGGAGCTTGCTCACGTAGACGTCCACCGATCTGTCGCCCGGCCGCAGCTCGCCGCCCCACACGGTGTCGTAGAGCTCCTCGCGGGTGATGATCGCGCCGGATCGCCGTGCCATCGCCGCGAGCAGTTCGAACTCGCGCACCGAGAGGGTCAGCGCGCGGCCCCTGGCGAGCACGAGTCCCTCCTCCAGCCGGATCTCGAGCTCGCCGGCGAAGAGGACGTTCTGGCTCTCCGGGAAGGCTGCCACGACGCATAGCGTTCCAGCCTGCCCCCGCCGAGGAGTTGCAAATTCGTGATCGAGGCGTGAAAAAAGCGTGAAAGCGATCGCACGCATACCGGTTGTCAATATCCTCGCCCGATGAGCCTGCTGCGCCGTGGCGTCGACAGCACCCTGATGGGCCTCGTCGAGGAGGCCGGGCGCAACGTGCAGCGCTGCGGCCTGCTGCTGCACGATCTGCTCGTCGACTATCCCGAGCGGGCGGCGCTGGCCCGGGACCTGAAGGTGTGCGAGCAGGAAGGCGATCGCATCACCCACGACATCATCCATCGGCTGGCCGGGCGCGGGCGCGTGCGGGCACCCTTCGACGCGGGTGACGGCTACGCGCTCGCGACGGCGCTCGACGACATCGTCGACCACTCCGAGCAGGCGGCGGCGCAGCTCGGGCTCTACGGCGTCGAGGCGCCGATGGAGCAGGCCGTCGCGTTCACGGAGGTTCTCGTCGGCGCCGGCGAGCAGATCGCCCAGGCGCTTCGAGGCATGCGCACGGGCACAGAGCTGGCTCCCCATCTCGTGGAGATCCATCGTCTCGAGAACGAGGGCGATCGCCTGCAGCGCGACGGCGTGGCCTCGCTGTTCGCAGGCGGCATCGATCCGATGGTGGTGATCCGCTGGAAGGACATCTTCGAGTCGCTCGAGGCGGCGGTCGACGCATGTGAGACGGTCGCTCATGTGCTCGAGGGGATCACGCTGAAGCAGCGGCGACGGCCGTTCTGACGCCGGCAGGCGCGCTAGCCGAGGGTCGTGGCGGGGGCGCTGGCCTGCAGGGCGGCTCCACGCGGATCGCCGATCAGGAACGCCTGGAACGGGGCGGAGCCGCGGGCCGGAACCTCCGGGAGCACCGCCCTCCCCGCGGCCACGACGCGGCCGGCGCGCCTCGCCACCACGAACACGACGAGATTGCGCTGCGCGATCGGCGAGCCGTTGTGGACACTCGCGGCGGCGCCTGCCCCATTGCTCGGGTCCTCGATCGCGTGGAGCCCCACGACGGCGAGCTGCGGCAGCGCGCCCGTCTGGCCGGGCGCCTGGCCGACGCTCGCCCGCACCGACGCCGGCGCGCCGTTTGCGGGCACCTGATCGTCCACCCACGCGAGCTCGCCGTGGGCCGGCAGCGAGGAGACGGACACCAGCGCCGCCTGCAGGCCCGGGGCATCGTTGCGGAACAGCGTCGCACCGCCGGCACCGGCGACCGTGATCGCGATCGGGATCGTGTGCAGCGCGCGCGAGGAGTCGTTGCGCAGGGTCACGACGGCGGCTGCGCCTTCGGAGCTGCGCACCACCGTGGCTCCGAGGACCTTCACGTCGGTGCTCTCCCGGGTGATCGACAGGCCGGTTTTCGAGAGCGACCCGCTTCCTGCTCGCTGGGCCGCCCGTTCCAACCTCGCACTCTTCTCCGCCGTCGTCTCGCAGCCGCCGAGCGCAAGCGCCGCGAGCACGAGCGCCGCGGCCCTCAACCGAACGCCCCGCTGACGTAGTCGCGCGTGCGCTGCCGAGCGGGGCGGCCGAAGACCTGCTCGCTCGAGCCGTACTCGACCAGCTCGCCGAGGTGCATGAACGCGACGTGGTCGGCGACGCGGAACGCCTGCTGCAGGTTGTGCGTGACGATCACGATCGCGACGCTCTCGCGCAGGCCGACGATCAGCTCCTCGATCGTGGCCGTCGAGATCGGGTCGAGCGCCGAGCATGGCTCGTCGAGCAACAGCACCTCCGGGCTCGCGGCCAGCGCGCGCGCGATGCATAGCCGCTGCTGCTGGCCGCCCGAGAGGTTGAGCGCCGAGCGGCCGAGGTCGCCGGCCACCTCCTCGTAGAGCCCGGCCCGCCGGAGCGCGTCGGAGACCGCCAGTTCGAGCTCCGGCGTGCGCCTGCGCCGCCGGCCGCGGCCCGGCCGCTCGGCGACGGCGTAGGCGACGTTGTCGAAGATGCTCATCGGGAAGGGATTCGGCTGCTGAAAGACCATCGAGACGCGCCGGCGCAGGTCATTGACCTCGAGGGCGTGGATGTCCTCGCCGTCGAGCGCGATGCGACCCGCGCGCGCGGCGCCCGCGGTGATCTCGGTGAGGCGGTTCAGCGAGCGCAGCAGCGTCGTCTTGCCCGAGCCCGATGCGCCGATCAGCGCGAGCACCTCGCCCCGGCGGACGGGGAGGGTCACGTCGCGCACGACCCAGTTCTCGCCGTAGGCGAGCCAGACCGACTCGAGGCTCATTCGCTGGCGGACGTCGGCGACCGGCGAGCGAGAAGAGCGCACCCGAGCTGCCGCCGCGGCCGCCGCCGCGGGCGGGGGCGCCCCGGAACCGTTGCTCTCGGCCGGCGGCGCGACGTAGGGATCGCGGTCGACGGCGATACGCCGGACGGGAGGGGGCATCAGCGGATCCATCGCAACCTCCCGCCGACGCCGCGAAGCACACGCCACGTGCGCCCACCCCAGATCCTCGCGTCGCGATCGCCGGTGAGGTGGGTGACGAGCGCGTTCAGCGCGAGCACGAGCATCAGCAGCACGAAGGCCGCCGCATAGGCCTTCTCGTGTGAGTTGCCCTCGCCGGCCGGGGAGTTGTTGAAGACGTAGCTCGTCAGGGTCGAGCCCGTGCCGCGCAACGTCCCCACCAGCGGGGCTCCGCCGACCGGTTCGTTCTTGAGCGTCGCCCCGAGCAGGATCGTGATGATCGCCGTATCGCCGATGATCCTGCCCATGCCGAGCACGATCCCCCCGGCGACGCCCGGCCGTATCGCCGGCAGCAGCACGCGCCGGATCGTCGTCGCCCGCGTCTTGCCGAGCGCGTAGGAGGCCTCTCGCAGGCGGGCCGGCACCTGCGACAGGGACTCGCGCGTGGAGGCGAACACCAGCGGGAGGGCGAGCGCCGACATCACGATTCCGGCGTTCAGGAACGACTGGCCCAGCACGCCGCCGCTCGCGGCATGCTGGGAGAGGAAGCCGAGGAAGCCCTGCGAGAAGATCAGCAGGCCGAAGATGGCCAGCACGACACTCGGGGCGCCCGCCACCATCTCGAGCGCCGACTCGACGGTGCGCGAGAGCCAGGCCGGCCTGCCGTACTCCGAGACCCACGCGGCCAGCGCCACGCCGAGCGGCGCGGCGATCACGATCCCGATCGCCGTCACGAGCAGCGTGCCGATGATCGGATCGCTGAATCCGCCGCTCTGGGTCTGATGAAGCGAGGGCGCCGGCGAGGTCACGAACAGGCTCAGCCGCAGGAAAGAGACCCCCTTGACGAGCATGTACAACACGATCGCCGCGGCGGTCGCGAACAGGCCGACGCCAGTCGCCCAGCACAGCCAGTAGCCGACACGGTCAAGCAGCGGCCACGCGGAGGTGGAGTCGCGGGGAGGGCGCACCGCGACGGGAGCCATCGGCCGCGAGCCGAGCTCGGCGCCCGCCATCACGCCCGGATCCCATAGCGCTTCAACGGCTGCTTTGCCGCCCATCCGGCGAGCGACAGCATCGCTGCGGAGACGAGCAGGACCGCCCCGATTGCGTACAGCGTGTGGCTCAGCGGGCCGATCGACAGGCCCTCCGATTCCTGCAGTATCTCCGCCGCCAGCGGGCGGACGGGCTCGAACAGGAACGTGACGCCGTCGAGCGGGTTGGCCGCGAACGCGCTCCCCCCGGAGACCATCGCGAGCATCACCGCCTCCCCCAGCGCGCGAGCGGTCGCGAGCACCGTCGCCGCCGCGATCGCTGGCCGTGCTGTTCGCAGCGACACGCGCCAGATCGTGCGCCAGCGGTTCACCCCCAGCGCCGCCGAGCCCTCCCGCCATGCGAGTGGCACCGAGGCGAGCGCATTGGTGCTGATCGCCACCATGATCGGCGTGATCATCACCATCAGGATGATCGTGCCGGTTGCGAGGTTCGCGCCGTTGAGCTGCACGACGTAGATGACCGACTGCTTGCGCGAGTTCGAGATCAGGTGTTCGTTGATCCACGGCGCCACCGCGAGGATCCCGATCAGCCCGTATACGACCGACGGCACCCCGGCGAGCAGCCTGATCACCGGCTCCAGCGCCCGCCGCACGGCGGCTGGCGCGAACTCGGTCACGAAGATCGCCGCGAGTGTCGAGATGAACAGCGCAAGCACGACGGCGGCGAGGGTCGTGATCAGCGTCCCCCAGAGCAGGGGCCAGGCGCGGAAGTAATAGATCGAGTGACCCGGCAGCGGCGTGCCTTCACGCATCGCCCGCAACTCGCCGTCGACCGCGCCGCCCGACCCGAACCAGCTGAGGCCGTTATGGGAGAACGACGGCCACGCCTTGACCAGAACGGTGACGAGCATGAGGCCGATCACCACGAGCACGGCGACCGCGAGCGCGCCGAGCGTTCGCTCGGCGCGCCTGTCGGTCCTGGCCCCCGACCGGCCCTGGTGTCGGTGTTGGGCGCCCGCGGACAGCACCTAGTGGATGGCGATCCAGCTCGAGTTGATGATCCGCTTGGTCACGGCGTTGCCGCTCGTCGCCCAGCTGATGAACTTGAGCGCTTCGCCTTTCGGCACGCCCTTTGTGACCATCCAGAAGTTACGCACGCCGCCGTACTGTCCGGCCTTGGCGTTGCGCAGGTTGCAGGAGATGCCCTGGTAGCCCACCGCGTTGACGCCGGCCGTGTAGGCGAAGGACACGAAGCCCACGGCCTGTTTGTCGCTCGCAACGGCGTTCTGCTCGAGCCCGTTCGACGTCTCGGCCGTCGCGCTGGGGGAGACCTTCAGGGTTTCGCCCAGGAAGATGTGCTGGAAGGCGTCCTGCGTACCCGACGCGCCGTCGCGGTCGAACAGGTCGATCGGCCCGCTTATCTGCGCGCCTGGTACCTGCCGCCAGTCGCGGATCCGCCCGGTGAAGATGCCTTCGACGGTTTCCTGGGAGAAGTTCGAGATCGGGTTCTGGCTGTTCGTGATCACACAGACGCCGTCTCGCGCGATCTTCGTGAACACCAGGCCTTTCGGATCCACTCCCTTGATCGGGTCGCGCGACGAGTCCCCGATGTCGAAGCGGCCGGCGGCCGCTCCGCTGATGCCGATGTCCGATTGGCCTCCGCCGACTTTCGGTGCGGGGAGCTTGCGGTATGCCTGGTGATAGGCGGTCGCGAGTTTCTGGGCGAGAGGCAGGACGGAGGTGGACCCGCCGATGATCAGGCGCTTGGCGCCGGCGGTCGCCGGAGCGGCGAGGAGGACAGTCAGGAAGAGCGACACGATCAGCGTTCGGTGCGCACGCACGTTATTTGCTCCTTTGCATTCGGGCGATTGGGTTCGGGGCGGTTGGGGTTCGACTTGAGCGTTTGTGAAACGCACGGCGGCGGCAACTCCAGGCACGGATAAATGCGGCAAGGCGCGCTGAACGTCACCCCTGCGCAAGAGTGTCGGTCTGTCGTTTGCCGGGTGTTTTGTTTTTGTGAACGTCACGTGTTGACATGTTTGTGTCGATTTTGTGAAAGCCGCGCGGTCGATGTGTCGTTTTTGTGAACGCCATTGCTTTTCGGCTCCTCACATGTGACGCTGGCGGCCCGCCGGCCCGACCTGGGTCCGACGCGCGCTCCAAGCCGATGCGCCCCCCGTCCGAGCTCTCGAGATGACAGACGAGATCAACCCACCCGAGACACCCTCCAGCAACGGCTTCTCCAAGGCCGGGGCTCCTGCCGTGCGCTCCGCGCTGGCTCATCGCCGCAACCCGGCGCTCGTGGCCGTCGGCGACTTCCTCGGCACGGTGCGGCGTGGCGTCCTGCGCGATCCGCTGGCCCTGTTCCTGGCGCTGGCGTCGCTGGGTCTTGCGATCGCCTTCGCGACGCTGCTCGGCGACATCAAGCCGAGCAGCTCGGGCAGGCAGGTGCCGCTGAGCACCGTCCAGGCTCTCGCGAAGCACCGCGAGATAGGCAGCGCCCTGCTGCTCGACCACGACAGCCGCGTCGAGCTGACCACGACCGCGTCGACGCCCCCGATCTCCCCCGCCGGGGCGCTCGTGCCCGCGAGCGCCCGCGGCGTGCCGGCCGCGCAGAGCCTCTGGGCCTCCTATCCGGCCTCAGGCGCCCAGACGCAGCAGCTGCTGCGCGAACTCTCCGACAGTGGCGCCACGGTCTCGGTCGACCAGCAGTCGGGCAAGCCGACGAAGGCGATCATCGTGCAGTTCCTGATCCCGATCCTGCTGCTCGTGTGCCTGTTCTCGCTCTTCACCCGCATGGGAGCGGACGGGGCGGCGGGCGGTATCGCGGCGTTCTCGCAGTTCACCGGAAAGGGCCGCAAGAAGGGAAAGGGCAGCTCGGAAGCGATTACCTTCGCCGACGTCGCCGGCGCGGGAGAGGCGGTCGCCGAGCTGCGCGAGATCCGCGACTATCTCGCCGATCCGAGCAAATACCTCGTCGTGGGAGCGGCCGCGCCGAAGGGCGTGCTGCTCGTGGGACCGCCCGGAACAGGCAAGACGCTGCTCGCAAAGGCCGTCGCGGGCGAGGCCGACGCGTCGTTCTTCTCGCTGTCCGGCTCGGACTTCGTCGAGTCTCTCGTGGGCGTCGGCGCGGCTCGTGTCCGCGACCTCTTCCGCAAGGCGCGCAAATCAGCGCCGGCGATCATCTTCATCGACGAGCTCGATGCCGCCGGGCGCAAGCGCGGCGCGGGTATCGGACAGGGCAATGACGAGCGCGAGCAGACGCTCAACCAGATACTCGTCGAGATGGACGGCTTCGCCGGCGACGGTGGCCTCGTGGTGATGGGAGCCACCAACCGACCGGACATCCTCGACCCGGCTCTGCTGCGGCCCGGACGCTTCGACCGCCAGGTGGTGATCGACACGCCCGACGTCCATGGGCGCCTCGAGATCCTGCGCCTGCACGGCGGCAAGCGACCGCTGGCGCCCGACGCCTCGCTCGAGGAGGTCGCGCGCCAGACGCCCGGCTTCAGCGGCGCCGAGCTCGCCAACGTGATCAACGAGGCCGCGCTGCTCAGCGTCCGCGACGGCCGCGGGCAGATAGACCAGGCGACGCTCGAGGAGGCGATCGACCGGGTGGTGGCCGGTCCGGCCAAACGCCACATCCTCACCGAGGAGGAGCGCTGGCTGATCGCGATCCACGAGTCCGCGCACGCTGTGGTCACCGACGCGCTCGGCCATACCGCGTCGACGCGCAAGCTCTCGATCGTCGCGCGGGGACGCCAGCTCGGCACCGCCGCGCACATGCTCTCCGATCGCGACCAGGTGATCATGAGCAAGGCGGACCTCCAGCGTCAGCTGATCGTGATCACCGCCGGCCTCGCCGGAGAGCGCATCGCCTTCGGTGAGGTGTCGACGAGCGTCAACGACGACCTGCACGCCGCCACGGCCCTGGCACGGAGCATGGTCACCTCCTTCGGAATGTCCGAGGCGCTCGGCCTGGTGACAATCGGCGAGAAGGGCGGCGAGGTCTTCCTCGGAGCCTCCCTCCAGGACCTCGGCTCGGTCGGGCCCGAGACACTCAACCTGATCGACAACGAGGTCGAGCGCCTCGTCGGCGACGCCGAGGCGCGATCGGCGACGGTCCTCGATCGCAACTGGAGCACCGTCGAGGAGACAGCGGCCGCGCTGCTGGAGCAGGAGACGCTGTCCGGCGTGGCGTTGGAGGCCGTGCTGTCAACCGTCCAGGAGGTCTCGCTCGAGGAGTTGCGGGACGTGCGCCGAGCGGCGCCGCCACGCTTCACCGCGCGCGACCCCAAGCAGGGCCCATGAGGCGCGTCCGGGTGCCGGCACCCGCGACGGTCATCGCGCTGATCGCGCTGGTGTTCTCCACCACCGGGCTCGCCGACGCCGCCCGCCACGCCGTCGTCAGCGCGATCGGCGGGCACCCGATCAGCAGCAAGCCGCGCGCAGGGGGGATCCTGCTGCTGGGGAAGAACCGGAAGTTCCCGGCTGCCGCCATCCCGACCGTCAAGAACGCGTCGCGGGTCGGCGGCAAGACCGCCGAAGAGCTCGCCGGGACCTGCCCGCCGGCGACCGTGGACCTCGGCACCTGGTGCATGGACACGGCGCCGTATCCGCTGACGAACGCCCAGGCGGGGAAGAACAACTACATCTGGGCCAGCAAAGCCTGCGAGGCCGAAGGCGGGTGGCTCCCGACCGCCGCCCAGCTCGTCGGAGGCGCCGACCGCGTCAAGCTCGAGTCGACGATCCACGACTCTCCCCTGACGGCGACCGTGCCGCTGGATCCGAGCCGCGGGCTGCAGGACCAACGCGAGATGTCCGCCACGCTCGTCACCACGGAGGCCGGATCGGCGGCCGCGGGCTTCGAGGGCGTCAGCGACGGGTCCACCGGCAACCCGCGCCAGGGCCAGGCCAATCCGGCTCCGCTCCCGGCCAACCCACTGCCCGAATCGCTGCAGTACGTGACCGTCTATGGCAACGGGCAGAAGGGGGGCTTCGCCGGCTCGGAGCCGATCGCCACCCCCGAGAACTTCCGCTGCGCCTTCAACAAGACCGCCGGCGCGCTGAACAAATCCGAACCCTGAGAGCCGTGAGGCACGCGCATCAATACCTGATGCTGGCGCTCACGCTCGCGACGGCCGTGGTCGCGCTGTCGGTGGCCGACGCCCGCGCGGTGATCCTGCCGGCAGTCACCATCGACGGCCCAAGCGAGCTGATAGGCAGCGTCGGCGGCGTCGCGATGGCCGAAGACGGCACAGGTGGCCTCGTCTACCTCAAGCGGGTGGAAGGTGTCGACCACGTGTTCGTCTCGCGCTACTCGACAGGGCACTGGCTCGCGCCCCAGAGGGTCGACACCGAAGAGCCGTTCGCCGCGAGCTGGCCTCGCATCGGAGCCTCCAACGGAGGTCAACTCGTGGTCGTGTGGGCGACCCCCTTCGCGACCGTCTCGGGAAAGCCGGTCGACGAGCTGCTCGGCTCGACGCTCGGGCCGGGGTCGTCGCTGTTCGGCCCGGCGATGATCGTGGACCCCGACATCCGCTTCGCCACCGGCGCGAGCCCCGACCTCGCGATGAGCTCGACCGGTCAGGCCGACGTCGTCTACAGAGTCGTCAACGAAAGCTCCAAAAGCGTCCCGCTGCTGCGTCCCGGCGACGTGGTCGAGGAGGTGCGCGCAGGGCACTTCAACGGGCAGACATGGTCGCGGCTGGGCGCGATCAACCGCAACTCGGGCGTTTCGATGCGCGCCCCGAGCGCAGCCAACGCGCCGCACATCGCGATCGGCCCGACGGGCAACGGGGTCGTCGTCTGGCAGGAGCCCGACATAGGCGGCGTCGCGCGCATCTGGGCGAGGCGGCTGTTCGGTCGCAGCCTCGACTACGTCCTTCCGGTGAGCGCGTCGAGCATCTCGGGCTCGTCGATCGGCTATGACGCGGACGCCCCGAGCGTCGCGATCTCACGCCTCGGACAGGCCGAGGTCGCCTACCGCCAGACGACCGGGCCGGGCTCCCCGCTCCCGGGTCCGCGCATCTTCCTGAACACGCTGCCCGACGGCGAATCTGCCGACGGCTCGCAGTTCAGCGGCGCGAACGTGATCGACTCGGCCGTCTCCGGCGGCGCGGCCGCGGCGATCGGTCCGCCGAACATCGACATCGACGAAAAGCAGGATCTGCGCCTGCTCTACGCCAGCAACGGCACGCCGCGCGTGATCGAGGGCAACGATCAGGGCCTGTCCGCCGCGCTCTCGCTCGGCCCCGCGTTCGTGGGATCCGAACTGTCCGCCGCGAGCGTGATGAACCCGGCGGGCGGCGGCGTCTCGGCGTGGCCGAGCGCCGACAGCCGCGGGTCCTCGGCGGTCGCCGTGCGAGAGGACTTCCCGGAAGGCGCAGCGCAGACGGCGCTGGTCAGCGGCGGTGGCGGCGGTCCCGTCGCGGAACTGGCGGTGGCGCGCTCGGGGCTCGGAGACGGGCTCGTGGCCTTCCGTCAGGGTCCGCTCGGGCAGGCTGCGATCGTCGTCACCCAGGTCTCCGCCCCGCCGGCCCAGTTCGTTATCAGCGTTCCCAACACCTGGGTGAAACCGGCCGCCGCACGCGTCTCGTGGCAGCCGGCCGCCAGCGCCCAGGGGCCGCTGCGCTACCAGGTCGTGCTCGACGGCCACCCACTTGCGACGGGCGCGGGTGCGATGCAGCTGAGTCTGAACCCGCACGGGCTCGGCGACGGGAGTCATCGGCTGCAGGTGCTCGCCACGGACATCGACGGTGAGGCAACGCTCACCCCGCCCGCCACGATGAAAGTCGACGGCAGGCCGCCGAGGGTCCTCGTCAGCCGCGGGCATGGCCGGCACTCGCTGGTCGTGCGAATTCGCGACAGCGCCTCCGGCGTCAGCGCGCGTTCGGTGAGCCTCAGCTTCGGCGACGGGGCGAAAGGGCGCGCTCGCACCGTCTTCCGCCACCGCTACGCCCACGGCGGCGTGTACCAGATCATCGTGCGGGTTGGAGACAAGGTGGGCAACCGGGGCGTGGTGCGTCAGCTGGTGAGCGTGCGATGAAGCGACTCTGCCTCCTCGCCCTGCTGACCGCCGCGCCGGTGCTGCTGTGCGTCGCGTCCCCGGCCGGGGCCGACGTGTTCGGGCCGATCTCGCTCGTCTCAGCGAGCCCCTTCCAGCAAGCAGAGTACGCACGTGACGCGGCGATCTCGGGGAACGGCCGGTACGTCGCCTTCGACGGCTCATACGGCGGAGTCACGGGCGTCTGGCGGCGCGACCTCCAGAGCGGAGCCGTGGACCCGGTCGCCGTCGGCGGCACGGCCCAGCTTCCCTCGATCAGCGAAAGCGGCCGATACGTCAGCTTCACGACGACCGCCGCGCTGTCCGGAGGCGATCACAACGAAGGGCCGGACGTTTACGTCCGGGACATGTCCGTCGACACAGCGTCGCCCGGTGCATTCACGCTCGCCTCGGCTGTCAACGGATCTGCGGAAGGCCTGAGCTACCAGGCGAGCAGTGAACCGACCCGCTATGGAGCGCTGGCGAGCGGGCGCTCGGCGCTGAGCGCCGACGGACGCAGGGTCGTGTTCGTGACGAGCGCGGTCTCCAATCTGGCGCACCCCGAAACGGTCGACACGCCGGCGATGCAGGTGGCGGTGCGAGATCTCGACAGCGGCGCGACGCAGCTGGTCAGCGTGGTTGCGCCCGTGCCGGAAGGCGCGACCCCCGAGCCCGTCTCGAGCCGCGAATCAGAACACACGCTGGGCGCCGTCTACACCCCGGGCGGCAATCCGCCGCCGTTCCTGGCGACCACCGCGTACGGAGAACCGCTCGCGGTCGGCGCGTCGATCAGCGCCGACGGCTCGACCGTCGCGTGGCTGGGCCAGAACATCGCCCTGCAAGCGCCGGTGCTGGCGGCTGAAACGCTGGGCTCCGCTTATACAGAGCCGCTGTGGAGGCGCTTGGCCGACGGCCCGCGCGCCGCCACCCGCCGCGTGACCGGCGGCTCGGACCCCTCGAACCCGGCCTGCGCCGCCAGCGGCGAGGGCGCAGTCTCGCAGAGCACCCCATCGGCGTCCGACCCCTGCCAGGGCCCGTTCGCGACCTTCACGAACTCGAGCGCCCACGGCACCTGGGCGGGCGGGACCGGTGACCCCGTCCCGCGTCTGAGCGCCGACGGCTACGCCGTAGCCTTCCTCGCGAACGCGCCGCCCGTCGCCTCGGGGTCCGGCTTCGGCCGAGCGGAAGGCAACAGCGACATCTACGTCGCGGACATGCGCGGCGGGATCACGCGCGATGAGGCACTGCGACAGCTCACCGAGCTGGCGAGCGGCCAGAGCACCGACCTCGCGACGAATGCCCCGATCGTCGACCTGGGAATCTCGGCGGACGCCAGCAAGGTCGCGTTCACGACGATGCGAACCGTCTTCCCGCTCGGCGCGCCGGCCTACGTGAGCGCTCCCGCCGCCGTGCCCGGAATGGTCGAACTGTTCGACGTCGACCTCGCCGACGAAACGCTCACGCGTGTGACGCGCGGCTTCGAAGGCGGCCCCGGCGAACACCCCCACAAAGCGAAGCCCGCCGGCGAAGACCCCTACAACCATGCCGCCGACGGCGCGCTCTCGCCATCGTTCTCCAGCAGCGGCAACACGCTCGCGTTCGCCTCGACTGCGGCGAACCTCGTCTATGGCGACGGCAACACGCCGCCGCTGGGCCACGAAGACAACACCTTCGACGGCAGCGATGCCTTCGTGGTCTCGCGCGTGCTGTTCCCCTCGGTCTCGACCGAAGCCTATGTCTCGGGCGCCCCACCCGCTCCGGCGATCACGCCCGCCTGGCGAATCGGCGCGACTGCTCTCTCGCGCGCGGACGGGACGGTCCAGCTCACGGTCCTGGTCCCCGGCGCGGGCCGTCTGAGCGCCGGCGCGCGAGGCGCCGTGCGAGTCCGCGTCGCCGTCGCCAAGCACGCGCGCCGCGCATCGCGCCGCCGGCGCTCACGCGCGACCGTCGCCACCCGCACGCTCGCAACGAGGGCGGCCGGCGCCGCCGGCCCGGGGATCGTCGTGCTGACGCTCAAGCTCTCAAGCCACTACGCCTCGCTCGCGGCACGCACCGCCGGGCTGTCGGCGACGGTGAACCTCCTCTTCAGTGCGCCCGGGCACCCGACTCTGCGTGAAAGCCTCAACGTGAGCTTCCACCGCACCATCAAGGCCCGCCGAGCGCCGGCGCGCCGGGCCAGCGCTCGCCATCGCTCCAAGAAGGGCCGCCGATGAGTGCGGCCAAACGCATCGCACAGCTGCTCGGTGCCCTGGCGGCGTGCCTGCTGCTCGCCGCCGGGCTCGGCGGGCCTGCGCACGCGCTCGAAGACGACGGCGGCGCGACCTGGCGACTTGAGCAGCCGCCGCCGCCCGAACCGCCGCCCGGCGTCCCCGGGTCCGCCACGCCCGTCGGTCTCGGAAGGATCGGCGACATCCAGTTCTGGGCGCCCAACCGGGGGCTGCTGACCACCTCCGGGAACGGCAGCACCATCCCGCCCGGGATATGGGCGTACAACGGCCGGGGGTGGCACGAGCTCGCGACGGTCTGCGGCGCCACCGACGGACGCATCGCCTGGGCCGGGCCGGATGAGTTCTGGACGATCTCCGATGGGCGCCCGGGACAGGCCCCCGACGCGCACGGCAATCCTCCGCCGCTCGAAGACAACACGCTCTGTCACTTCCAGAACGGAAGGGTCGTGGCCTCCTACGCGTCGCTGGCCTTCAACGCGAGCTCCTACCAGCCGATGCATGCCGCCGGCTGTATCAGCTCCGCAGACTGCTGGTTCGGCGGGGACCTGCTGCCGCCGGGCCAGGTCGGTGCCTTCCATCTGCGCTGGAGGAACGGCTCGCTGGCGGCTGAACCGTATACGCAGGAAGGTCACGCCGTGCAGGACATGCGTGCCTTCGAAGGACAGCTCTTCGAGAGCGTGCGGATAGCTCGAGGCGATCCGCAGTCGACGCCGGAACCGCCGCCGCTTCACGCGATCAACCCCGCCGGCGTGCAGCCCACCTTCGAACCGCTCTCCGGCATGCCGCTCTACGGGACGAACGAGTTCCCCGAAGCGCTCGACTTCCTGCACCTCTCTGCCGGCGAAGGCACACTCTGGGGAGCGGCCGGCCCGCAGCGCGAACCACCGCTCGAATCGGCGCCGGGTCAGGTGACGGTGGTGCGGAGCTCCGAAGGCGCGTGGACGCAGCTGCTCGGGCCGCGCACGGAACCGTCGGGTGCGAGCGTGTTCCCGAACGACGTCGTCAACTCGATCGCAGCCGAGCCGGGCGGCGAAGGCGCCTGGCTGGCGCTCGACACCGAAGCGGATTCCGAACAGCCGAGCCCGATCGCGCCCGCGCTGGTCGCGCGCATCTCCCCGACCGGGGCCGTGTCGGCGGAAGACAGGCAGCAGCTCCCACTCGCGGGCGAAGGGATCGGGCCCAAGGGCGCGGCGTCGAAGATCACCTGCCCCGCGCCGCACGACTGCTGGCTTGCCACGAGCCAGGGCTGGCTCTTTCATCTCACCAACGGAAAAGAAGGGCTCGCCCAGGACACCGACCCCGCGTTCTCCGGCCTGATCACCGAACGGCCGACGGATGAAGGCGTGCCGCAGGTCGCGCCCGACGCCCCGCCGATCGACGACTCGGGCCTGCCGACCGGACCGCCGCCCGCCTTCGGGGCGCTGCCTGAAAGCCCGATCTCGGCGGCCCAGCAGAGGGTCCCGGTCGCGCTGCTCTCCCACATCCGCACCAGGGTCGTCAAACGCAACACGCTCGAGCTGAAATTCCACCTGGCCGCGCGGGCGAGCGTGCGCCTGCTCGCGAGGCGCAAGCGGGCGCTGGTGGGGAGCACGCCGACGCGAACCTTCGCAGCGGGCAACCGCACGCTGCTGTTGCGCCTGAACGTGCACCGCTGGCCGACGAAGCTCGAACTGAAGACCCACGCCCTCGCGCCGCTGCCCACCGTCTCCGCAAACGCCGGAGCGACTGAAACGGTCAGCACGCGGCTTCTCGCGCGCCCCCGTCTGTCGGGACTGCTGCCTTGACGCGCGCTGGAGCGACGTCGCGCCGGCGCCTGCGCTGGACGCTCAGCGTGACCGCGACGGTCGCGGTCGCTCTCGCGCTCGGACTCGCCGGCGGCCTGCCCGGCCAGGGGAACGCACCCCGCGCCGCCGCCGCGAGCGGCGTCGGAGAACCGACACCGCAGGCGGACGGCTCCGTCCCGGTTCCCCGGGTGACGCTGATCGGCTCCTCGCCGCTCGAGGCGCCCGGCGAGACCTGGGGGGTGGGCCAGGTCGAAGGCGCCGGAGCCGGCTCCGCGGCGGTCGTGCGCTACACGAGCGAAGCGGGATGGTCGCTGGGCCCGGCTCTGCAGGACGCCTCGGGGGCGCCCCTCGCGGGCTTCAAGCTCGACAACCCGGGAGGCCCGGCGCCGAGCACTCTCGCCGGCCAGATGACGCCGGCAGGCAGCGGTGTCCTCGTGGGCTCGGTGCCCGCCGCCGCGAACCCCGAAGAACCGTGCACCCCCGGTGCCCGGCAGCTCGTGCTGGTGCGCGAGCCAGGCGGCGCGTTCAAGGAGACCGCGCCGCTGCCGATCGAAGGCGAAGCCGCGCTCGCGCCCGGTGAAGACCTGTTCTGCCCACACCGCGCGCCGCTCGTGGCGCCGCTGGATGAACCAGGCGGACACACCGGGGCGCTGATCGTGCCGGTCAAGGAAGGCGGAAAAGTCGACAACGGCGTCCTGCACTGGGATGGGAGCGCATGGACCCGCGAGGCGATCCAGATCCCCAGCGCCAGTGCCGGCGACTTCCACGTGCTGGCGATCGCGGCGAGCTCTCGCGAGAACGCGTGGCTGCTGGCCCAGCTGTCCTCGGAATCAAGCACCTATCCCGTCGGCGCCGTGGCGCTCTTTCGCCGCAGGGTCGTGGGCGGCAGCGCGAGCTGGGTGCCGGTGGCGCTCGCCGCCGGCGCGGGAGATGAAGAAGCGCACCCCCTCACGGCCGATGAAAGGCCCTTCACCGTGAGTGGCACGGGGTCGCCTCCAACCGTCCAGTCACAGCTGCTCACCGTCACCGGCGACGGCGTCTGGATCGACGGCGAGCGCACCGACGTCCATGCCTCGACGACCATGTTCTTCAAGCCCGAAGGCGATGGGGGAGGCCGCGTGGTCGCGACCTGGTGCACCCTCCCCGGCGGGGCGCCGGCGGGCACTCCAGGTTGTCAGGAAAGCCTGCCCGAAGATCTGCCGACGGGCCCCTCGCGCAGCATCGGCTGGGCGAATCCCTCGACACCGAAAGGCCTCGGCGAACGGGTCATCACCGGGTTCCCGGGCGGTGTGAGCCTGCGCCTCGACGGCACGTCCTTCACCCGCGTGCTGGCGCTCGGCGGAGGAGAACGCGAAGTCGGCGCCACCTACGGCGCCGCGTTCTCGAACCCGCGCGAGGGATGGCTCGGTCAGGAGCGGCTGCCGGTTCACCTGACCCTGAGCCCCGTGGCCAGCCGCCTCGCCTCGTGGCCAGTGTCCTTCCGCCACACGCTCGTCGCCGTCGCGCCTGCGCCCGGGGCGGCCGTCGGGTCGCTGTCGAGCGAAGCGCTCGCAGTCGGTGACGAAGGAGAGGTCGCTCGGTATGAGCCCGGCAAGGGCTGGATGCCCGAAAGCCTGATCGGTGCCGGCGGCCGCATCGCCAAGCCGCGGTTGCGCGGGGTCGCCTGGCCGACCCCGAATCGCGCGTTCGCGGTCGGGAACGAAGGGCAGATGTGGCTGTGGCGGGGAGAGACCGGCTTATGGGAAACCGACCCCGCGATCCCGTACAACTTCCGCGGAAACCTCCTGGGGATCGCCTTCGACCAGAGCAACCCGGCGCGCGGATATGCGGTCGGGTCGGGCGGGGTGCTGCTGGGCCATGGCAAGACGTGGAGCCAGGAAGCGCTCCCCGCCCAGGCTTCGGGTGCCGACTTCACCTCGATCGCGTTCGCCGGCTCGCAGGCGATCGTGAGCTACCGCAGGCGTCCCAACCCCTCGCAGAGCGTCTATGTGGGCGGCCTGCTCGTGAACGACGGCTCCGGGTGGCGCGTCGACGAAGGGGCCGCCGCCGCGATCGGGTCCAACGCCCCCGGCGTCGTGGCCGGCCTGCCCGACGGCGGCGCGGCATTCACCAGCGAATCCCTGACTGAGACCACCAAGGTGTTCGAGCGCCAGGCCGGCGGCGGTGCGTGGCAGCAGGTCGCGGCGCCGTTCCCCGGCGGGGCCTCGCCTGGCTCGCTTGCGCTGTTTCGCGAAGGCGGTGGGCTTCGCGCTGTCGCCGCCGGAAGCCTCGGGGGCGTGGAAAACGTCGTGTCCTCGCCGCCCGGGTTCCCGCCGCCTCTGATCCCGCCCTACGGACTCGGGGCGGACTCCGAAAGCGCCCTGCTGCGCCAGACCGCGAACGGCTGGAGCGACGAGCAGCACGAACTGAACAACGCCAAGGAACCGGTCGGCGGCTACACCCTGTTCGACACCGTCTACCAGCCCGACCCCGTGCGCGCGGTGCTGATCGACCCTGGGGGCTCGCAGGGCTGGGCCGTGGGGGGTTTCGTCGACAACGAATCGGCCGGCGTGCTCGACACGGCAGACGTCGAGCGCTACCCCGCCGACGGATCGACCCCTCCCGGCATCGCCGCCTCGCCCGTGTCAAGCGAACCCGTCACATTCGCGTTTGGCGGCAACGCCCAGTGCGCCGCTCCATGCGCCGACAGCTCGAACGCGAGAATCGGCCCGCAGGTGTGGCTGTCCAGCGCCCTGGCCCGTGCCGGCGCGATTTCCGGCGTGCGCGCCTTCATGTACACGGGGCCCGGGGTGACCGCCGGCGAAGCCGCCGTGCGGATCGTCCCGATCCCATACGCTCGCGAGCTGAACCGCTACGCGGGGATCCTCAGCTCAAGCCCGATCCCGTGGCTCGCCGCGATCGGTCCAACCGAACTCGACGATGGTCACAGCGAGGGCCGCTTCCAGGAAGCGTTCGGCGGCGCACCTCAGCGCTTCGGCACGGGCAGCTGCGGCTCTTCGCCGGGTTGCCAGTCCGCCTACTACGCGATCGACTCGAGCGGCCCCGGAGGCACGGTTCGCCTGATCGTGCTCGACGACAGCACGGACGTCGAAGCGACCCAGCGGCAGTGGCTGGCGACGGAGCTGAGCGAAGCGGCCGCCCACGGAGAGCCCGCGATCGTGGTCGGCCAGGCCGATCTGAACGCCCAGATCACGGCAGGCAACGGCGCCGCGGCCGCGGTCGCGCGCATCCTCGTCAAAAGAACCGCCAGCGCGTCCGCCTACTTCTACGACTCACCCGAACGCAACATCACGCTGCCGCTGCGGGTAGGCGGCGAATCGATACCCACGTTCGGCTCCGGCACGCTCGGCTACGTCCGATCGAGCGCCGAGAGCAGCGGCGCGTTCCTCGGCGCGAGCGGATTCCTGCTGGGGCACGTCGATCTCTCACAGTACGAACGCACAAGCAATCGCGCGAAGGTGACAGCGCGCCTGATCCCGAACATCGGCGAGCTCGCCATGGAACCGATCGACGGGACGCTGCTGCGCCGCAGCCAGCCGGCGCTGTTCGCCGGCCTCGCGCGCCGGCCGCGTGCCGGCAACCGGGCGGTGAAAGGCGCGAACCCGAACGTCCGCGAAACCGATCCGTATATCCCGATCCCCTCCAACTGCGTGGGCGCCGTGTGCGCGAACGGCCTCTTCCCCGAGTACACGTTCAAATCCTCAAAGCCGGGCGTCGGGGACTTTGTCAAGCAGAACCTCGCGGTCTCCGACCCCCACGCGGTGCTCCTGGGGGCCAACGGCAAGCCGATTGCCGATTCGCTGTCGGGTCTGTTCTGCGCCTACAACGCCGGGACCACGATCGTGACGATCAGCGCCGGCGGGCTGTCCTCCTCGCTGCCGGTGACCGTCCAGGCTGGAAGCGTGCGTCAGCCCTGCGGCACGCAGCCGGCCGAAGAAGTCGAAGGCGGCGAATCGGCGAGCCCGCCCACGCCGCCGCCTCCGGCGCCGGCCCCCGCGCCCGCCGGGTCGGCTCCGCCCTCGGCCGCGCCGCCGCTCGTGCCGGTGCCCCCGGTGCCGCTGATCGCCGCGCCGGCGCCCGCTGCCAAGCCGGCGGCCGTGCCACCTCCGTTCTTTCTCGCCCCCGCGCCCCCGACCCCCGTGCTGGCGGCCGTCCCGCCGCCGGTCCCCACGCCCGCGCGCCCGACGCCTCCGAGTGGGACCTCGGCGGTCACCTCGCCCGTCGAGGCACCTGAACGCGAAGAAGAGCAGGAGGAGGCAACCGAGTCGGCAGGCAACCAGGCCGTTGCATACCGCGCGTCCGAACACGAGCTGCCGCCCGCATACATCCTCGGGGTCGTCGTGCTCGCGGCCTTCGCCGGCGCGTCCGTGCGGCGGCGTCCCCGCCGCGGCCGGCGCGAGGTGAGAGTGGCGCCCGCCACCATCTCGAGCTCCCGCTCCCAGCGACGGCTGGGTACGGAGCGACGCCGTCCGCGCTAGCGAATTCTTCACCGCGCGTTCACCGGTTTGCAACAGAATCCAGTGCGGCGATCGGCGACGCTGTGAATCGATGTCCAACGTGCGCTCGGTCCGGCGGTGTCTGCTGCCCGCATTAGCCGGCCTTCTGCTGATGGCGGGCGCCGCTGCCCAATCGGCTCACGCGAGCTTTGGTGAAATCACTCGGTTCGGGGCAAAAGGCGTCGGCAAGCAGCAGTTCACCGAGCGCACGGGCACCGTGGCGTTCGGCGTGGACCCGGCTGACAACAGCGTCTACGTAGGCGACGAACCGGAAAAAGGTGGATTTCGCATTCAGAAGCTCAGCGCCACGGGCACGTTCATCGCAGAAGCGCGCTTCAAACTCAAAGGCTCAGAAGAACGTCCGGCCGGGATCGAGGGCATCGCTGTGGATTCGACGTCAGCGGAAGGCCGCATCTACGTGCTGGCAATCCGCGAACGCCGTGCGCAGAACGAAGCCGAAACCGTCGCCGATCCCGAAACCCCGGCCGCCGGCAGCCTCTACGCCTTTCAGTCGAAACCGACGGGCGAAAAACTCGAAGCCGCGGCCGGGACCAAAGAAAACCCGGTGACCAAACAGAACGAAGGCCTGCTCGCCCAGCTCAAGGGAGAATCGGAAAAAATCGCCGATGTGCTGCTCGAACCGACCGGGATCGCCGTGGATCCGATCACACACGACGTGATCGTGGCAGGCAGCGAAGACCGCGGAACGCTGGAAGAACCGGCGCTGCGCGCCGCGCTTGAGCGGGTGAGCTCCGCGGGCAAAATCGGCGCGCGCTGGGTCGACGACGCCCCGGAACCGTTCTTCGAAGAAGCCGAAGTGAGCTCCCCCGTAGTGTCGAAGGCAGGGAAGGTCTATGTGCTGGGCGGCGAACACGAACTCCCAACCGGCGAAAAGGTCGAAGAGGTGGACGAGATCCCGGCCAACTTCGAATCGAGTGAAGCGCCGAAACCCATCGTGAAGTACAACCCGGGGCCGGGAATCTCGCTCGCGACCTTCCCGGGGCTGCCCGCCCCGACATTCGGCGGCGGACTCTCGCTCGACCCGGAAACGGGCAGCTTCTGGATCTACGCGAACATAGAACGCGAAGAAAAACCGGAAGTCTTCAAGCACGGTCGAGGCGCTCTCGAGTTTGATCCGCTCGGCAACGAGATCGGGTGGACAGGCGGAGAAATCTGGACGAAATCAAGCACCGCGCCATGCGCGATCAGCTTCGAAGGCCACCCGACGGTGGCGGCCGGGCCGGAAGGTCGCGTCTTCATGTTCGACTCGAACTCCGAAGCTCCGAGGGTGGTCGTCTTCGGCCCCGGCGGCTCGGGATGCCCAACGGCGAGCGCGAGCGCTCCCATCGCGACGATCAACGGGACCCCGGTCTCATCGGCGAAGCCTAACGCCGAAGTCGTGTTCTCCTCGAAGGTCACGCAGGCCAACGCGCTGAAGGTCGAATGGAGCTTCGGCGACGGGACCCCGCCACAGACCGTCGGCACGAACGAGTATCAGGCCCCGCAGATCGCGCACAGGTTCGCCAAATCCGGGAAATTCGCGGTAACCGAGACGATCCACAGCGACAACCTCGAAACCCCTGAAATCAAAAAGAGCATCGAATTCACCGTCGAACCCGGTCCCCCGACGGCGACCTTCAAGGCGCCGGAAGAAGTAAAAGTGGGCCAGGCCGCCGAATTCGACGCCAAAAACTCCTCGGACCCCAACGGCTCGCCGATCACGAAATATGCCTGGGACTTCGGCGACGGCAAGACCGAAACCACGACGACGCCCACCGCCAAACACACCTACGCCGCAGCCCTGAGCTACGAAGTCACGCTGCGCGTGACGGACGGCCTCTCGCTGACGAGCCCGCCGGCCACACATCTGGTGCGGGTGGTCGCGGAAGCACCGAAAGAAGAACCCAAAGAACCACCGAGGGAAGAACGCAAAGAAGAAGCCCCCAGTGGCGGTGTGCCAGCCGGCACGAGCACGGGCGCAAGCGGCACGAGCAGCGCCGGCGCCGGAAGCGGAGGGGCCGGCACCTCGGTGCTGTCCTACATCGTGCGCGTCACGAGCACCCAGCTGGCGGTGAGCCGCGCGGGAGCGCTTCCGATCAAGGTGAACTGCGCGGGCAGCAGCGCCTGCAGCGGCAGCGTGACGCTGCGCACCCTCAGCGCCGTGAGCGCCGGGGGAAAGCACAAGACGATCCTCACGCTTGCCGCCGGCTCGTTCACCCTCGCTGGAGGCCAGATCAAGCTGCTCACGTTGCACCTGTCGACGAAGGCCCGGCAGCTGCTCAAACGCTCTCATGTGCTGCGTGCGCGCGCCACGATCGTCGCACGCGACTCCTACGGCACGGCACACACCACCGCTGCGATCGTCACGCTGCGCGCCGGTAAGCACTGACAGGGCGACCGGCGCACCAAGCGTCCGGACAGCTGGGCGCCGCGGTGAAACGGGCGTGCCTCTGTGAACAAATCGTAAACCTGTGAAGAACCAGGTTGATAACTTCGCCGGTGGCCGCCGATGGCAGAGTTGCCACTGGGAGCGGACGCTCCCGGATGTCCAGAATGGGAAGCTGCTAACCAGGAGGTTGTCCAGCAATGACGTCTCTCTCAGCACGCCGGCTCATCCCGGTGTGCATCATCTCTGCGGCTGCTGTCGCCGCGCTCGTGGCGCCTGGCGCCGCGAACGCGGCGCTCGGTGCGCAGTGCTCCGGCTCGAACATCGGCGGCCAAGGGTCGTCGCTGCAGAAGCTCGCCCAGGAAATCTGGGTTCCGAACTTCAACACCTCGAGCGAGAAACACGCGTGCAACGGCACCCAGGGCACGAAAGCCACGCCCAAAATCAACACGTACAACCCTTCGGGCAGCGGCGCGGGCCTGAAATCGTGGGGCGTCGGCAAAATCGGCCACAACTACGAAGCGACGAACGCGTACATCGGTACGGACGAAGCGCCGAGCCCGACGGCCAAAGCGGAAATCGAAGAAAACGAGACGACGCTTCAGCCGAAAACGCTTGCCACCATCCCGGTGCTGCAGGCGGCGGTGGCAGTCATCGTCAACCTGCCTGAAAAATGCGAAGCGACCAGCACCTCGAACAAAGGCAGGCTGGTGCTCAACAACGTGACGCTCGAGGCCATCTGGCGCGGGTCTATCACGAAGTGGAGTGAAATCACCGACAACGGAGACAAACTCTCCGGCGTTGGCTGCAACGCTGAAACGCCGATCACCCACGTGGTGCGCCTGGATGGCTCGGGTACGACGCACATCTTCAAGAAGTACCTGGGTCTGATCAGCAAAACGAGTTTCCCGACCACCAACGTCAAAAACGAAAGCGTCGGGAACCGGACCTGGAACGAAATCGCCGAAGGCTCCGAAAACCAGAGCTGGCCGACGGCCGACGCGGTGGTGCGCCCCGAAGCAACAGGGAACGGGCCGGTCATCGCGAAGGTCGCGGCGACGCCGAGCTCGATCGCTTACGCCAACCTGGCTGACGCTCGGGCAAACGCCTCCTTCGTTCCGCCCGCCGGCGGGCCGAAAAAGAGGACCTTCTGGACCCCGATCCAGAACAAAGGCGACAAAGGCGAAGAAACGGTCACCTACGCCGACCCGGCGAGCAACAAAGAGGTCGCCAAAAAGGCAGAATCGAACTGCTCCAAAGAGGAATACACCGACGGCGAATCCGTATTCCCGCCATCGAGTGTCCTCGAAAGCTGGAGCGCGGTGACGACGAAGACGGTAGAGCCGAAATACACGATCTGCGGGCTGACGTTCGACCTCGCGTTCACGTCGTTCGGCGCATACCCGGGGACGAGCCTGGAAGAGGCCACCACGGCCAACAACTACCTCCAGTACGTGCTCGACACGATCAAAGAAAAAGAAGGCAACAAAATCAACGGTGGGCAGTCGCTGATCAAGCTCCACGACTATGAGCCGCTGACCACGACCGTCCTCAAAGAGGCCCAGAAAGGCGCGGCCCTGGTCGGTTTCTAGGGACGTCGCCGAAAGCTGCTGCAGACCGAGCAGCAGCCGGATGGGGAGGGTCAACGACCGGGTCGCTCAAGGACCGAGCGGCCCGGTCTGCCGTTAAAGGTCAGACCACGCAGCGCGAGCGGCGGCCCTGGTGGCCGCCACGCAGCCGAGAGCGCGTGGGAGCGGCCTCACGCAGTCCTCGAGCGCGCGGAGCGCCATACGCGTCGCTGGGAGCTCCGGAGGACATCGCCATGGCGATGCTGCGAACCCTGATCGGGTCGCTGCAGTCCCAGACGGTCAGTCCGCGAACCCTCAGCAGCGGAGCGTCGGCCCCAGCCGCCGCAGCGAGCGGCGGCGCATCAGCGCGAGCGGCGAGGCGGCACGCGGCCATGATGATTGACGCGACGGCGAGCCAGGCGATTGGGATCAGAAGGAAGAGCATGCAGCCTTGTTTGACTCCGGGAGCGACCGTTCCTGTCTTCGGCTGGGATCTTGCGCGACTTGAATAACCGGAACGCGTCTGGACGAAACCCTCAAGGGTCTGCCCAGCGTCCAGCCGCGCCGGCAGCGCAACAGCCCGGTGGCATTGGCTGCGCCTCCCTGTGCAGACGCGCGGAACGCGGGCTTCGTCGAGTCGCCCACGAGGACGACAGCGCACAGGATTCAGCCCAGCGTGGTCGTGCCGACCCCGACATACTTCAGCCCCGAGGCGGCGACGACGAACGTTATCGCCGGCCTGATGTAGCGATCCGGAGCGCTCGAGGACAGCAGCGAGCCGGCGAGCACCGGTCCGCAGCCGCGGCGGCCATCATAGACGCGGGTTTCCGATCTCGCGTCGTGTCCCGGAACATCAGGTTGTGAGCTTTCAGAGCCGGGTCTTGCTTTAGGCGCAGGTGCTGTTTATGATCCCTGCCCGGAGTGGAGGTCACGGAATCTCGACATCTGTTGGGGTCGGTGGGCTCACCATACGGGGGCCTGGTTGTGGCGAGCAAGGAGGCGGAGGCGCTATGAGTGTCGAGACGGGGAGTGGGACGGAGGTGGCGAGTGTTCCGTGGGCCTCGCCGTCGACGGCGCGCGCCTCACGCGGCCTCTTTGGAGTGGCGACGCGGCGACTCCCCGCCGCCGCGGGAATGCCGGAGGTTCGGGGACCGGCTGCCTGCCTTCGCCGGGACTCGCTGTTCCGCCGCTCGCTGCTGCTAGCCGACGTCGTCGCGATCGTCAGCACCCTGGTGCTGACCGTCGCCGTTTCCTCCAGGCTGACGCCGCTGCACCTGACATGGGAGAGCATCGCCGGCATCCCGATACTTCTCATCGGCGCGAAGCTCCTGGGCCTGTATGACCGCGACGAGACGCTGCTTCGCAAGACCACGCTCGACGAGGCGCCGAAGCTCTTCCAGCTGGCGACCCTGAGCACGCTCGTGGCCTGGCTGGCGGGCCCGTTCGTCGTCTCCGGCAGGCTCGACCGCAAAGAGGCGCTCTTCATGTGGCTCACGCTGGCGGGGCTGCTGGTCTTCTCTCGCGCGCTGGCGCGGGCGCTCGCACTGCGGCTGGGTCCCCTCGAGCGATGTCTGTTCATCGGCGACGAGCGCTCTGCAGCCATGACCAGCTCAAAGCTCACCGGCCACGGCGGCATCAAGGCGAAGATCGTC
Organism: Solirubrobacteraceae bacterium; assembly: GCA_034665005.1. Lineage (GTDB taxonomy): Bacteria > Actinomycetota > Thermoleophilia > Solirubrobacterales > Solirubrobacteraceae > Palsa-744. The sequence continues at coordinate 140,921 of JAXDGO010000026.1, forward strand.
GCCCACCTCGATCTCGACAAGGCCGCGCCGTGGTCAACCCACGCCTTCTCCGCTCCGAGGCTGTCGGAGATCCGCGACCTCGCGCAGAGCCTGGACGTGCACCGCGCGATCATCGCGCCCGGATGGGGCGCGAACGCCGACCCCGGCGAGACGCTCAATCTGGTGCGCACGCTCAAGGCCGTGGGCGTGAGGGTGAGCGTGCTTCCGCGCATGCTCGAGGTCGTGGGATCCTCGGTCGAGTTCGACGACCTGCACGGCGTGACGCTGATGGGCGTGAGGCGCTTTGACCTGACGCGCTCCTCCGCCGCGATCAAGCGCGTGTTCGACCTTCTCGGCACCTCGGTCGGGCTGGTTGCGATCTCCCCGCTGATGCTCGTGATCGCCCTGGCCATAAAGCTCGACAGCCGCGGACCCGTGTTCTTCCGCCAGCTGCGTGTGGGGCGCCACGGGCAGCGCTTTCACATGCTCAAGTTCCGGACGATGACCCCCGAGGCCGAGGCCCTGAAGGATTCGCTGCGCCACCGCAACGAGGCGCAGGAGGGGCTGTTTAAGATCTCCGAGGACCCTCGCGTGACCCGTGTGGGGCGGCTGCTGCGCAAGAGCGCCCTCGACGAGCTTCCGCAGCTGTTCAACATCATCCAGGGCGAGATGAGCCTGGTCGGGCCTCGCCCGCTCGTCATCGAGGAGGATCAGCGGATCGAGGGCTGGCACCGCAGGCGCCTTGAACTGATGCCGGGAATGACAGGTCCGTGGCAGATCCTCGGCCCCGCGCGCGTTCCTCTGAAGGAGATGGTGGCGCTCGACTACCTCTACGTCGCCAACTGGTCGCTCTGGACCGACATCAAGATCCTGCTGCGGACCGTGCCGCACGTCCTCGGGCGCCGCGGGCTCTAGGGGTGCCCAAAGCGCCAGCCGGTGCGTGGCGGCTATCGTTGAACACGGCCGGGCGCCGCACGAAGATCCGTGAGCGCTCGAGCGCTTAGCTGGGCGCCCGGATCACCAGATGCTCTACGTCGCGACGGTTCACTACAAGTCTCCGCGGTGGATCGAGATCCAGACGCGTTACCTGCGCGAGCACATCTCGGTCCCCTATGAGACGTGGACCTCGCTGGAGCAGATCGACCCGTCATACGCCGTCCACTTCGACCGCGTGCTCGATCAGCGCGGCACTCACGCCGCCAAGCTGAACCATCTCGCCATGGAGATCTGCGACGTGGCGTCGGACGGCGACCTGCTGATGTTCCTCGACGGTGACGCGTTCCCGATCGCCGATCCGATGCCCGTGATCGCCGACGGCCTGGCCAAGGCGCCCCTGCTCGCCGTGCGCCGCGCTGAGAATGTCGATGAGCCGCAGCCGCACCCCTGCTTCTGCGTGACGACCGTCGGAACGTGGCGCAGCCTACCGGGCGACTGGACCGCCGGCCATACCTGGATCGGGCCCCACGGCGGGCCGACGAGCGATGTCGGGGGAAACCTGCTGCGGAGGCTGCAGTTGACAGAAACGCCCTGGGTCGAGCTGCTGCGCAGCAACCGCAGGAACATCGACCCCCTGTACTTCGCCATCTACGCCGACACGGTCTATCACCACGGCGCCGGCTTTCGCACCGGCGAACTGAGCCCGGCGGACAGGGCTGCGGCGCCTGCGCCGCTGCGGCTCGGTCGCATGCCGGGGCTGGGCCCGATAGCGCGACTCGTCAACCGGCAGCGGTGGCGACGGTGGGAACGGGGCGTGGAGAAGGAGCACCTCGAGCAGTCACAGCTTCTCTACGAGAAGATCGAGCGCGGCTCAGACTGGCTGGCGGACCTCAGGTAGCGGCGGTGAGTGAAGCGGCCCGGGGCCCTCGACCAGCTGCTCGAGCGCGAGCGAGATCTTCCTGCACACCACGTCGGGCGCGAACAGCCGCTCAGCCTCGGCGCGCGCCAGCTCCCTCATCTGCTCCGGCTGTGCTCTGACCTCCTCGAGCAGCCGCTCGACAGCCGCGGTCATTCCCTCGACATCCCCCGGCTGCACCTCCGCCGCGACGCGCCGATCCACATCGGCGATCGCCCCGACCTCGCTGGTGCCCACGACCGGAACGCCGGCGGCCAGGGCCTCGGCGACCGTCAGGGCGAACGGCTCGTACCTGCTCGCCTGCAGCAGCACCCCGCTGTGGGCGAGCTCCGTCGGAATCTCGGATGCCGCGAGCGCTCCGGCGTATTCGGCGTTCTCGGCGGGCAGGTCCTCGAGCAGCTTCGTGTAGTCCGACCACAGGCTCGGTCCCCCCACAACGCGAACGCGGGCGTCGCTCCTGCGCTCGAGCAGCTCTCCAGCCACCGCCACGACGTCCTCGATCCCCTTGCGCAGCGAGACCCGACCCAGCACGAGCACAGTCGGAGGCCGGCGAGGCTGCAGATCCAGGCCGGCGAAGCGCTCGAGCGACACCGGGTTCGGAATGACCACAGTTGAATCCACCGGGAAGCCGTAGTCGCGGACCAGGTGGTCGCGGAACACCGCGCTTATGCACACCAGCAGGCGAGCTCGCCTGATCCTGACGCGCTGCAGGGCGGCGCGGATCGACATGATCACAACGAGCGCCGCGAACATGTAGGCCGGCTGACAGCGCAGGCTGAGACGGCGCTCGGCGATGAGCGAGCGGAGCTCGCCCGCGACGTGCGTCTCAGGGTGAATCACCAGCGGAACGCGCCGCCTGAGGGCCGCGGGCATGGCGAGGGTCTCGATGTTCGAGAACTGGTAGATCACGTCAAAGGGCTCGCTGGCATGTCTGCCGGCGATCTCGCGCCGCAGGCGCAGCGAGGCGACGCTGCGAGAGATCAGCCCTGACACGAACGCCGTCATCGGCGAGCGGCTGTACCAGCGATTCCAGCGCCAGTCGCTGGTTCCCCAAATGAACGTGATGTTCTCCGCCTGCTCCAGGCGCAGGGGCAGCGTGCGGACAGACCGCGGGAGGAAGCAGTCGATCCTGTGACCGAGCTCCGCCAGGCCGTGCAGCAGCTCGGTGGCGACGCCGGCAACGCCCCCCGTCTCCTCGAGGCCGGGCCCGGCGCCTATCCACGCTATGCGCAGCGATCTCCGCGTCTCGGGCATCGGCGACACCCTATAGAGCCGATCTCGCGCCGGATGAGGCAGCCTCGCCTTCCGTCGCCATCGCCACCTGCTCGGAGATTCGGCGCTGAAAGCTCTCCACCGAGAAGCGCTCCGCATTCTCCACAGCGACCGCCGCGTCGAACCGAAGGCGCCCGAGCCGCTCGATCGCCGTCGCGAACGAGTCGACGTCGTCGAGCTTCGCCAGCAGGCCCGTCTCCCCCTCGAGCACGGTCTCCAAGGCCCCACCAGCTGCCGCAGCGATCACCGGTCGCCCGGCCGCCTGCGCCTCGACCGCGGTGATGCCGAACTCCTCCATGCTCGGTACCAGCACCGCGCGCGCGCTCGAGTACAGCTCGGCAAGCTCCTCGTCACTCGCGCGCCCGCAGAACTCAGCCTCGGGGTAGGCGCCTTCGAGAGCGTCCCGATGCGGTCCCGACCCGACAACGCGTATCGGCGCGTGTGCGCGACGGGCTGCCTCGAGCGCGACCTCGAGCCGCTTGTGGCGCACCAGCTCCGAGACGACCAGCAGTGAGTCACCGGGCTCCGCGGGCGCGAAGCGGTGGGTTTCCACGGGTGGATGGACGACGACCGAGTCGCGGCCGTAATAGCGTCTGATTCGCTCACGGGTGAGCTGCGAGTTGGCGATGTAGTGGTCGACTCGCCGGCTCGCCGCGAGGTCCCATCGGCGCATCCGGCCCAGCTGCCGGCGGAGCAATGGCCGCAGCGGCGCCGGAACCTCGCCGATCGCGCGTGCCTCCTCATACCACGCGTAGCGGAACGGGGCATGGCAATAGCACACATGTACTGCGCCATCGGGCACTGATATTCCATGCGCGAACGCGCTGCTGCTGCTGAGCAACACGTCGCAGGGGGCAGGGTGGAGGTGCTCGACGGCGATCGGATAGAGCGGCAGCAGCCTCCTGAACGTCGACTGCCCCACCGGCAGCCGCTGGAGCGGTGAGGTGGTTATCGCGCGACCGGAGAAGCGGCCGTTGGTGCCTTGCTCGTCGTACAGCAAGGTGAAGATCGGCGCGTTGGCGTAGAGGTCGGCCATCGCCCCGAAGGTGCGCTCGGCGCCACGCATGACCAACAGGTAGTCGTGGGCGAGAGTTACACGCTGATCGGAACCGGCGTCGATCGCAGATGAAATCACCTCAGGCACAGGGTACCGGGAGAGACATCGGGGTTCCGCGGGGTCAACGAGCGTCGGATATGTTTCGCCGGTGTCCGATGCGATGCTGCGAACTCTCGGCTGGCGCTCCCTGCTCATTCACGGAGACCCGTCGGTTTTGGATCGGTGGCTGTGGCTGCGACGTCATCTGCGGCGTGGCGCGGCGCGCACCTTCGACGCCGGCTGCGGGAACGGCGGTTTCAGCATCTACGCCGCGCGGGTGGGCAACGACGTGGTCGCCGCCTCGTTCTCACCCGGAGAGCAGGAGGATGTGCGCAGAAGGGCGTCATCGCTCGGGGTGACCGGCATCGAGCTGCGAACCCTCGACCTCCGTGCGCTCGATGGTCACCTTGCGTCGCTCGGCCGGTTCGACCAGATCATCTGCTTTGAGACGATCGAGCATGTGAACGCCGATGAGGACCTCGTCAGGTCCCTCGTCACGATGCTCGAGCCGCAGGGACGGCTTCTACTGAGCGCACCCTACGATGCTCACCATCCCCTCTATTCGGAGGAGAGCCGGCCGAGCGCCGTCGAGGATGGCTCCCATGTCCGATACGGCTACTCGCAGGAGAGACTCAGGCAGATAGCGCAAGCGGCCGGCCTCGAGGTCGTCAGCGAGGGCTTCGTCACCGGCTTCGTCTCCCAGAAGCTGACCAACCTGATGAGGCGGCTAACCGGCCGGATCGGCCTCGCGGCGGCCTGGCTGGTCGTTCTGCCGCTGCGCCCACTCGTGATCCTGGACGCCCCGCTCAGCAGGATCCTGCGCTATCCGTACCTGAGCGTCGCCCTATGTGCGATCAAGCGCTCATAGGGCAGCTCGGGCCGCTCGAGCCGAGGAACATCTCGTGCGTCTTCTCATAACGGTGCCCTGGGCCCAGCGTCTCGGGGGCGCAGAGGCGATGCTTCACACCGTGCTCGAAGGGGCGCAGGAGAGCGGTCACGAGGTGGAGGTCGTGTTCTTCGAGCCGGGACCCTGGCCGCAGGAGCTGACCGAGATGGGCCTTCGGGTCACGGTCGTCGAGGCCGGCCGGTTCCGGCAGGCGCATCGGTGGGTCGCGACCGTCGTGCGGCTCGCGAGGCTCTTCCGCCGCCGCCGTCCCGACCTGATCCTCAACTGGTCGGCCAAAACACAGCTGTACGGCTCGCCGGCCGCCGTGCTCGCCGGCATGGCGGGTCGCGTCGTGTGGTGGCAGCAGGCGATCCCGACCCGGTTCTACTGGCTCGACCGCTTGGCGACGGCGCTTCCGGCACTGGCGGTCGGCTGCTACTCGCAGGCGGCTGCCGACGCGCAGGCCCGCCTGCTTCCGCACAGGAGGATCTTCACCGTGGCCGCGGGTACGCCGATTCCCTCCCCCGGCTCAGAGCGACCGCTCGGCGACCTGCCTCGCGATGTCACCGTCGTCGGGCTCGTCGGGCGCCTGCAACCCTGGAAGGGTCAGGATCGACTGCTGAACGCGCAGGCGCTGCTGCGTGAGCGCGGGCAAAGCTTTCACACGGTGATCGTCGGGGGCGATTCATATGGGCTCTCGCCCGAGTACGCAGGGTCGCTGCCCGCCCTGGTCGATCGCCTGAACCTCGCCGACGCCGTGGTCATGACCGGCGAGGTGCCAGATGCCGGACCGTATATCGAACAGATGGACGTCCTCGTCAACGCCTCCGACCCGGAGCCGTTCGGGATCGTCCTTCTGGAGGGGATGGCGAGGGGCGTCGCCGTCGTGGCGGTGGATGCCGGCGGGCCGGGCGAGTTCATCGAGCATGGCCGCACAGGCATGCTCGCCCGCTCGGGTGAGCCAAGCGCCCTGGCCGACGCCCTGGAGCCGCTGCTGAGCTCGGCTGACCTGCGGCGCTCGATCGGTGATGCGGGTCGGGAGCGCTTCTTGGCGAACTTCACAGATACGGCCCTGCAACGCAGGTTCTTCGAGAGCTTCGAGGCGCTCCTACCGTCAGCGCCCGCCTGATCGCGAGGCGCCGATCACGATGGACACGGATGTGAGCGCCGGGAGGCGCGCGCGAAGCGTCTCGGGCCACACCCGTCCCTTGGTCAGCGAGATCACATCAGCTCCCGCATAGAGCGGCGCCTCCGGACTGAGCTGCTCTTCGGCCAGGATTCGGCCTGCGACATGTGGAAGAGCGGGCGAGATGTGCGGCTCGTAGTCGGGGCGGAAGCTTGTCAGGTTGCCGCGAAGCGCCAGCTCGAGGCGATTGCGCAGCGTGGCGAGGTTGGGGGTCGAGACGACCAGGCGCCCGCCAGGCGCCACCAGGCGCGCGGCCTGCCGCAGGGCGCTCCAGGGCGCCTCGAGATGCTCGATCACCTCGATCAGCAGGACCCTGTCGGCGATCGGAAGCCCACCCGCGTCCTCGGCTGCCATCGTGTGGAAGCTCACGTCCGCCGCCAGGTCCTCGTCGAGCCAGTCGATCGGGTCGATGCCGGCGAGGCTCGCCGGCTCCCACTCGTCCCTGACCTTCCGAAGCAGGTCGCCGCGGCCGCAGCCGATGTCGAGCCAGCGAAGTCGTGGCGCGGGACGTGCGGCTGCGAGGGCCGTCTGGATGATCGACTCCATCGACGCGCCGTCGGAGGCGATCTGGTCCAGATAGGCCCGCACAGCCGGCGATCCTACCTCGCGCCGCTGGCGAAGCGGCTGCCGAGGCAAAGCCACCCTCGTCGTTTCAGACGACCCCGCGCCCGCTCGGGATCCGTCGTGGCGAGCAGGGCCGGTGGGTCCCACAGTTGTCGCCGGTAGGCGTCGGCCGGCGTCGAGAGTATCGGTCCGGCGATGCCCTGCCGGACGCCGAGGATCGTGTAGCCATGTGACTCCAGGAGCGCCGTCACGGGCGTGGGTGGCGGCCGGTGCTCCTCGAAGAGGATGTCGCGTACAAGCCTGCCCGCGAGCAGCGCCTGCGCTCCGCGTAGCGCCTCGAGCTCGTGCATCTCCACGTCAAGCTTGAGGACGTCGATCCCGGAGGAGAGCTCACGATCGAGGTTGATTGTGCGCACGTCGATCGAATCGGGTGAAGCGTGTTCCTCGAGGGACGCCGTGCCCTTGTTTTCGGCAAACGTTGCCGCATCGATACCGAGGGGAAGCACGCCCTCTGTTGTCGAGACGGCGGCTTGCACAGGCTCGATTACGTTAATTCCCTCGACGGTCCGCCAGCGTGTGATGTTTCGTGTCAGCGTGTCGAAGATCAGCGGGTGAGGCTCGAACGACACGACGCGGCCGCGCGCCCCCACCGCGTACGCGAGCAGGTTTGACATCAGGCCGACGTTGGCGCCGGCGTCCACCGCGGTCTCGCCGGGATCCGCCAGGCGGGCGAGGGTCTCTGCGACGGTCAGGTCGTACACGCCCGTACGCGCGACGGCGCGCCCGAGCGGGTCGGGCCAGCAGTAGAGGTGGGAACCCCAGGCGGTGCGCAGGAGCTCCGGCCCCTCGCCCGGAGTGGCGGTGCTCCTGAGGCGGACCGCGAGCTGGGAGGGGCGGTACCAGTAATAGGGCCGATTGATGAAGCGGTACGCGCGAAGCGCCAGGGAGGGGGGTCGTTGAATGTGCTGATTCATCGGCGATCCTCCCTCCGGAGCGGTGCGGGAGCCTACACGACGCATTCGCGCCAGGGACCTCGAGCCGGGGGCTGGGAGGCGGTTCACTAACCTACGACCAGGCGATGATCACACAGGTCAAGGACACCGAAGCCGAGACGCGGCAGGCGCGATCTGCCGGCGAGGTGACGATCGTCGCCCACGACATCGGCTCGGTGGGAGGGATGGAGCGTGTGCTCGCCGAGCTCGTGCTAGGGCTCGAGGCCCTGGGGCACGAGGTGACCGTGATCGCCCGCACCTGCGAGCTGCCACAGGGCTCCGGAATCACCTTTCACCGCGTCCGCGGACCCCGGCGCCCGCTCCTGCTCGCACACCCGTGGTTCATGGTGGCGGGCTCGCTGATGGTGCGCAGGCGGCGGCGCGGGGTGGTCCAGGCGACCGGCGCGATCGTGCTCAACAAGGTTGACGTCGTCGCCGTGCACTATTTCCATCAGGTCGGGCCGGCGAACCCCAGCCGCTCCACGATGCTGTTCCGCGCACACGCGAAGCTGGCGGGGCTGCTCAGCCGGATGACCGAGCGCCACTGCTTCGCCGCCAAGCCCTCGCCGATCTTCGTCGGGGTGTCAGACGGGGTTGCCGAGGAGGTGCGCGAGCACTATCCCGGGCTTTCCGATCGTGTCCTCAGCATCCACAACGGCGTGGATACCTCGGGATTCGCTCCGGGCATACGCCGCGAGGAGGCGGCTGCGCTCCGTGCCAGGCTGGGGATCGGCCAGGATCGCCTCGTCGCGGTGTTCGTCGGCAGCGAGTGGGAGCGCAAGGGCCTCGAGCCGGTGATCCGCGCGCTCGCGCAGTCGCCGCGATGGCATCTGGTGGTGGCCGGAGGTGGAGACGAGGGGCGCTACCAGGATCTCGCCGACTCGCTCGGCGTGGGCGAGGCCGTCCATTGGCTTGGTGTGACACCCGACGTCCAGCTCGTCTATCAGCTTGGAGACGCCTTCGTTCTGCCCTCCAGCTACGAGACGTTCTCGCTGGTCACATTCGAGGCGGCCGCAAGCGGCCTGCCTCTCCTGGCCACCGCGGTGAGCGGTGTCCGCGAGCTGGTCGAGGACGGGGAGAACGGCTTCCTGATCAGTCGCGAGCCGGGCGAGATCGCCGCCCGCCTGAACGAGCTCGGCGACGACGAGCCCCTGCGCTTGCGTATGGGGAGCGCCGCGCGCCGCGCCGCGCTCGAGTTCGGCTGGGCGCAGATGGTGTCGAAGTATCACGACCTGTACCTGCGACTGTCCGGGGCCCCGGACAGCACCGCCTAGGGAGCCGGTTCAGCCGGCCGAAGCCACCGGCTCAGCCACCACGATCGATCCCGACGCGCGCGCCAGCAGGTTCTCGAGCGCGTCCGTGGCGGCAGGGACGGAGAACAGGCGCTCGACCGCAAGCCGGCCCTTCTCCGCCAGCTCACGGCGAAGCTCCGGGGAGTCACGCAGCTCGGCGAGTCGCTCGGCGAGCATATCCCGGTCCCCCTCAGCGAACACGAGCCCTCCGCCCGTCAGGCCGATCAGCCAGGGGATCTCACCGGAGTCCGAGCCCACGACCGGCACGCCGCAGGAGAGAGCCTCCACTATCACCCTCCCGAACTGCTCCTTCCACGTCGGGGTGGTGAGTGAAGGCAGCACCAGCACGTCGAGCTGCGCATAGCCGGAGGCCATCTCGTCGTGGCCGAGGCTGTCGATGATCCTGACGTTCGAGCCGGGGATCGGCTGCCCCTCGAGCTCGGACCTCATCTCGCCGTCTCCGATCATCAGCAGCTCCACCGGCGCTTCGAGCTCGCGCACGGCCGCGAGCAGATCCGTGAGCCCCTTGCTCGGCACGAGGCGCCCGGCGTAGCCGACGGTGAAGGTGCGCTCCCCGACGTCCGGGACGTTCTGCCAGTTGGGAACCGCCGGCGGAGCCAGCTCGACCTCGCCGTTCGCGCCCCAGGCGCGAGCGAGCCGGCCGGCCGTGTCGGAGCGGGCGGCGACGAACGCTGCGTCGCGCAGCACCTTGGAACGAAGGCGGCGTACAGGAAAGGGCAGGTCGCGGTCGATGTTCTCATAGCTTTGGACCCCGAACGGCACGCCGCGCGCGACCAGCGCGCGACGCCATTGCGCCGCCGAGAGGGAGAACGGCTCGGCCTCCACAAATGCGACGTCCGGGCGAAAGCTTGCGCACAGCGAGCTGCAATTGGCGAGATAGAAATGGCGCTGCGGGCGCCCGCGCAGGGCGACCGGGATGGGGTGCAGCCGGCCCTCCAGCCCGTCGAGCGCCTGCGGGACGATGTCGGTTCTGGAGTACTCGTGACGCCAGTGGCTCGGCACGATGATCGTGACATCCCAGCCACGTCGCATCAGCTCGCGGTAGACCTCCTGATTAACGCTCACGACCGCGGGATGGCTGACCACGAGGAGCCGCCGGCCTCCGTCGGCGTGCGCCTCGACGCGGCCGTTGGCGGGTCGGCCGTTGTCGCCGAGAGGCCCCCGGATTCGGCTTGATATCGGTCTGCGCACGGCGACATCGTTGCACGCAAAGCTGCTCGCCGCACCCCCGAAGCACGATAGTCTTTAGAGACCAGTTAAGCCAGCGCTTACGATGCCTGGGACCGCGATCCATGGATTCGGCAGTAGATGAACGACACGACGAACCCTCCAGCGATTTTCGCGCCACTATGGAAGCGTAAGTGGCTGATTCTCGCTGTCGGGATACTGGTGGCGGGAGCCACCTACTTCTACTACAAGCGTGCCACGCCCGTCTACCAGGCGACGACGCAGGTCTACCTCGGCGCAGGCGCTGAAGAACAGGCGCCCGGCGAAAAAGGAAGCGCCAAAACCCTTAGCGTCAATGCCGCCAATCAGGCGGCGATCATCAATTCGATTGTGGTCGAAGGCGTGCGCCAGCGCCTGCGCAGAGAAAATGGGCTCGCGGCGGCCAACGGCACGGTGCGAGCCAAGGCCGCCGAAAAGAGCCAGTTCCTGGTGATCACAGCTGAAGCGCACAGGGCGCGGTCCGTCGTCCTTCTGGCGAACGCCACCGCGCAGGCGTACATCAAACGGCAGCACATCTATTACCAGCGGTCGATCAGCACAGCCATCAGCATCGCGCGCAGGCAGCTGCGGAAGATCGAAGCATCGAGCGCATCGAGCACCACACCTAAATCAGGTAACGGCGCGAAAGGCACTACACCGGCCGCTCCCAGCACATCAACCCTGCTCCAGAGCGCTGGTCTGAGCAGCAAGATCAATCAGCTTGAAGCGGCGCTCGCGGTAACAGGCGCTCAACAGGTCAAACCGGCCAGGCTCGGGACGACACACCAGCTCTCACCGAAGCCGAAAAAGAACGCGATCTTCGGATTCGTCATCGGGCTCCTGCTCGCTGCGGTCGCCGCTTACGCGTTCAGCCGCCTCGATCGGCGGCTGCGTTCACTCGAGGCGATCGAGTCCGTCTTCAGCACGCAGATCCTCACCGCGCTACCGACGGTCAAACGTCCGATCATCAACAGGGACGGGGTGCGGGCGCCGTCCCGGTTGCTGATCGAGCCACTCAGGCGGCTGCACACGAATCTCCAACTGCTCGACGTGGCAGGGCGCGCGCCGAAGCTCAACGGACGCGGCACTCACCCTCGCACGATCCTTTTCACCAGCGCTGACGCCGGCGATGGCAAGTCCACCCTCGTAGCGGATCTGGCACTCGTGCAGAGCGACGCCGGTGCGAGGGTCGCCGTCGTCGAGGCGAACCTTCGCCGGCCGGTCCAGGCCAAGCTGCTCGATGCGCCCGCTCCGCACGGGCTCGCCGAGGTGCTCGCGGGAACACTCTCCATCGACGATGCGATGCAGCGCGTTCAGTCCGCCAGCCTGGCAGGCGGGGCGGCAGAGGCCGAGCCCGCCACGAGCGTCGCGACCGCCACGATGATCAGCTCACGCGAGGCCGGTTCGCTCTCCCTGCTCGCGGGCGCACCGGGCGTGGCCAACCCGCCCGCGCTGCTGGCGAGCGACGCGATGAGGGAGCTGTTGCACTCGCTCGCTGAGGACTTCGACTACGTGCTCGTCGACGCGCCCTCGCCACTCGAGGTCAGCGATGTGATGCCGCTGCTCCCGCTCGTCGACGGGATCGTGATCGTCGCGCGCGTGGGGCATACGCGCGAGACGTCGGCTCAACGCCTCGTCCAGCTGCTGGGAAATGCCTCGAGCGCGACGCTGCTTGGGACGGCAGCCAACGGCGTGGCCACCTCCGACATCCACAGATATGGGTTCTCCTCCAGCAGCCCGCAGTCGTGGCGTCGCACCCTGATCGGTCGATGATCACCCCCTATACGCGCGCGTCCGGCCGGCTTGGGATTCCGGGCTCCGACGTCCTCGATCGACGCGGCCGCGACCTCCTGCTGATCGGGCTGATGGGGCTGATTCCCCTCGTGATCGCCCTTGGCATCACCGTCTCGGTGCCCAATCCCAACCTGCCGCTCACGGTTGCCCTCGCGATCGGGGCGCTCGGCGTCTTCGCGCTCGTGTCGAGCAGTCGACTCGAGGTGACGGTCACGCTGCTCGCGCTCTATCTCGGGCTGCTCGACGGGCCGGTGAAGCTCAGCTCCGGAGGGCAGAGCGTTTCGGCCGTGCGCGACATTCTGATCTTCGCGGTCGTGCTCGGGTGCGTGCTGCGGCTGGTCGTCAGGAGGGAGCGGGTGAGCCTGCCTCCGATGTCCGGATGGGTCCTCGGGTTCATCGCGATCGTCCTGGCCGAGGCCTTCAATCCCCGGACCGGGGGATTGCTGAAGGCGCTCGGTGGCTTCAGGCAGCAGCTCGAGTGGGTGCCGTTCTTCTTCTTCGGATACGTCCTCATGCGCTCCAAGGTGCGCTTCCGCAGGTTCTTTCTGATTCTGGGCGTTATCGCGCTCGCCAACGGAGTCATGGCCACCTACCAGACGCGGCTGAGCCCGGCCCAGGTTGCCAGCTGGGGTCCGGGGTATCACAACCGGATCTACCCCGCCTCCGGGGGGGGACGGGCCTACGTCAGCGAAGGTGAAGGGAGGGTGCGTCCATTCGGCCTCGGGTCCGACAGCGGCTTCAGCGGCGGCGTCGGGCTGCTGACCCTGCCCCTCATGCTGGCGCTGCTCGCGACGTGGCGCGGTCGCCGACGATGGATAACCGTGGTGCTGACCCTCGGCGCCCTCGTGGGGATCGTCACCGGGCTCGGTCGCCTGCAGGTCGTCGGCGCCGCGATCGGCGTGCTCGCCTTCGTCGGGCTCTCATCGGTGGTCGCGCGCCGCGTGAGCCGTCCTCTCGCCGCGGTTCTCGGCATCGTCGCACTTGCGATACCCCTCGGAGCGTTGTTCGTGTCGGCCGAGGGGAGTGGAACGTTTTCACGTTACGAAAGCATCAGCCCGTCCAAGGTGACATCAACCTCGACCAGTTACAAGTCAAAGGCCTGGACCAAAATCCCACATGACCTCGCGGCCGCTCCCTTCGGCGTCGGCCTGGGGACGGTCGGAGCCGCCAGCAGCTTCGGCGGAAAAGTCACCGAACTGGAGGAAGGTCACGGAGTGACCGCCGAGACGCAGTACAACTTCCTGGCGGACGAACTCGGGGCGCCCGGGCTGATCCTGTGGGTGGCGCTCGCTCTCAACGTGATCCTGCTGGCGGTCCGCGGACTGCGCCACATTGGTGATACCGAGATGCGCATCTATCTCGCAGCGGTGGTCGCGCCGATCATCGCGCTGCTGCTGATGGGATTCTCCGGACCCCTGTCGACCAGCGCCGCCCTCGGCCCGTACTTCTGGTTCGCCGCCGGGATCGCCGCGTACTGGTTCGTCGGCCGACCGCGCCAGCTCGAGGCCAAGGCCCGCGCAGCTTGATTCGCGTTAGTTGCCACGCGCGTCGCGTCCTATAATCGGGCGCGCCGATGCGTACGACGCGATGAGAGAGGAACGCGACCAGGCCGCCTCGGCCGAGGCGGATGAGGCGCAGGACGTCGCGCCCGCAACGACCGTCGCGGCCGCGGCGGAGAGACGCATCCCGGACTTCTTCATCGTGGGTCATGCGAAGAGTGGCACCACGGCGCTCTACGAGATGCTCAAGCCGCATCCGCAGATCTACATGCCCGAGTGGAAGGAGCCGTGGTACTTCTCGAGCGACATGCGCCCGCGATTTCAACCGCGCACGTCGGGCCGCGCCCCGCAGACCTTCGACGAGTATGTCGCGCTGTTCGCAGCTGCGCGGCCGGAGCAGCGTGTCGGCGAGGCGTCCTCGTCCTATCTGTGGTCGCGAACCGCCGCCGAGCGCATCGCCGAGGCGCAGCCCGAGGCGAGGATCATCGCGATCCTGCGCGAGCCGGCGAGCTTCCTGCGCTCGCTTCACTTCCAGCTGCTGGAGACACACGTCGAGTCAAAGAAGGACCTGCGCACGGCGATGTCACTCGAGGACGCACGGCGTGAGGGCCGGGACATCCCCCGCCGCTCGCATCGTCCGCAGCTGCTTCAGTACTCCGATCATGTCCGCTACGTGGAGCAGCTGCAGCGTTATCACGGGGCATTTCCGAGTGAGCAGGTGCTGGTCCTGATCTATGACGACTTCCGGCGCGACAACGAGGCGGCTGTGCGCAAGGTGCTGCGCTTCCTGGACGTCGACGACCAGCATCCGATTCAGGTGCGCGAGGCGAATCCGACGACGCGCAGCATGCGCTCCCAGCAGCTCGACGACCTGGTGTACTCGGTGTCAGTCGGGCGAGGGGCGGGCACGCGAGCCGTCAAGGCGGCCGTCAAGCTGCTCACGCCGCGTGGGCTGCGGCGCAATGCGCTCAGGGTGACGCAGCGTCGAATCGTCCAGGCCGCGCCGGCCCCCGCAGATGAGGCGTTCATGCTGGAGCTGCGCCGCCGCTTCGAGCCGGAGGTGGTCGCGCTGAGCGAGTATCTCGGCCGCGACCTCGTGGCGCTCTGGGGCTATGACCGTCTCGGCTGAGAAGCCGGCTGCCGGGCCGCTGCCGCAGAAGCGGGTCCCCGACTTCTTCATCGTCGGCCATGCCAAGAGCGGCACCACTGCCTTGTACGGAATGCTGAGGCGGCATCCGCAGATCTACATGCCCGAGAACAAGGAGCCGTGGTACTTCGCGGATGAGCTGCATGACCGCACCCCGCCGCGGCCGGAAGGCACGCCGAAGACGCTCGACGAGTACCTCTCCCTGTTCGCCGCCGCAGGCCCCGAGCAGCGTGTGGGCGAGGCCTCGGCCCTGTACCTGTGGTCGCACACAGCGGCGAGCGCGATCGCCGCGGTGCAGCCCGCCGCGAGAATCGTCGCGATCCTGCGCGAGCCGGCGAGCTTCCTGCGCTCGCTTCACATGCAGTTCATCGCGAGCTATGTGGAGACCGAGACGGACTTTCGCAAGGCCCTGGAGCTCGAGCCGGCCAGGCGCCAGGGGCGGAGCATCCCGAGACACTCCTACTGGCCGCGGACCCTGCTGTATTCGGATCACGTCCGCTACGTCGAGCAGCTCAAGCGTTATCACGCGGTGTTCCCGAGTGAGCAGGTGCTCGTCCTGATTTACGACGACTTCCGCCGCGACAACGAGGCCGCCGTGCGACAGGTGCTGGATTTCCTCGACGTCGACGACGAGCATCCGATCGACGTGCTCGAGGCCAATCCGACTGTCGCGGTGCGCTCAAGGCAGCTTCACGGCCTCGTGCACGCTGTATCGGTCGGGCGCGGCCCCGTATCGCTGGCGGTGAAGGGGACGATCAAGTCGCTTACTCCGCGAAGATGGAGGCGCGATCTGCTGAGGGTGACCAAGCAGCGTGTCGTGTATGGCGAGGTCCCGGTGCCCGACGAGAATCTGATGCTCGAGCTCCGCCGCCGCTTCGAGCCCGAGGTGGTGGCACTCAGCGATTACCTGGGGCGCGACCTGGTTAAGCTGTGGGGCTATGACAGCCTTGCCTGAGCCGACAGGTGAACTTTGGAAAATAGCCGCCGCTGAGCAGAGGCGCTTACCGGATTTCTTCATTGTCGGCCACGCTAAGTCCGGCACCACAGCGCTGTATGAAATGCTGAGACGGCATCCCGAGATCTACATGCCGGATGTCAAGGAGCCGCAGTTCTTCGCAGCGGAGAACTTCGACGCGCTAAGGGGCCGAGAGGACCCAGGAGCGCGCGGCGGCCGGCGCGGAATGACATTTGACGAGTACCTGGCGCTGTTCGAGGACGCGAGGGCCGATCAGCGTGTCGGCGAGGCCTCGACCTTCTACCTGTGGTCTCAATTCGCTGCGAGGCGGATCAGCGAGGTTCAGCCGGGCGCGCGAATCATCGCCATCCTGCGCGAGCCCGCGAGCTTCCTTCGCTCCGTTCACCTCCAGCTGCTGCAGAACAACGCGGAGTCGGAGAGAGACTTCCGCAAGGCCGTCGGGCTGGATGAGGATCGCCGGCGCGGCCGGCATGTCCCGCGTCATGCGTTCTCGCCGCAGGCGCTCATCTACTCCGACAAGGTGCGATACGTCGAGCAGCTGCGCCGCTACCACGAAGTGTTCGACCCGAGCCAGGTGCTGATACTGATCTATGACGACTTCCGGCGCGACAACGAGGGGACGGTGCGACGCGTGTTGCGCTTCCTCGACGTTGATGCCAGCCATCAGATCGAGCTGGTGGAGGCCAACCCGACGGTGACTGTGCGCTCGAAACGGGTCAACCAGCTGCGACGCGCCCTGATGACCGGGCGCGGGCCGCTCGTGCGAACGGTGAAAACGACCGGCAAGGCGCTCACATCGATAAGGGTCAGGAAGGCCGTTTACTACGCGAGCCTGCGACGCGGCTCCCTGCGCGAGCCGCCCCCGCCGGACGAGAGCTTCATGCGTGAGCTGCGAGCCAGGTTCAAGCCTGAGGTGGTGGCGCTGAGCGAGTATCTCGACCGCGACCTCGTGGCCGAGTGGGGATATGACGCTGTCGGCTGAATCCGACGCGCCGGAAACCGAGCCGCAGCTGCCGCTCACCGCCGGCTGGCGCGCCGAGGTCGCCAGAGCTCAGGAGGCCGCTGTCCCCTCGGGCCCGGCGGTTGTCTCGGCACCGGCGCCCTTCGGGCGCGGGGGGCTCGGACGCCACCTCCAGGAGATCGCCGGAGCGCTCGATCGGCGCGGGGAGCCGAGCGTCTGCATTTGCGAAACGAGCGAGGAGAGAGGGTCGGCGCCGTCCAGCGAGCGGCTGTTTCGCGGGCTCGCAAGGGCCCTGCGACCGGCGGGCAGGGTCTCGCCGGCGTGGCGCATCTGGATGGCAAGTGTCGAGTTCGACACCTACGCGGCGCGGCAGCTGCAGGCTGCGAGCAACCTCATAGCCTTCAACGGCACCGCCGTCGCGCAGTTCCGCGCCGCGGGACGGCTCGGCTTCGACTCGCTCGGGCTGATGTCGGCGAACGCCCACTACCGGCACGTCGTGCGCCAGCATGAGCGAGCCCACCGCCAGTACCCGATCGAGCGCCCGTGGGCGACGCATCTGCTCAAGCGGAACCTCACGGAGTACGAGCAGGCGGACCGCGTGTACGTGACGTCCCGATACGCGCACGAGTCGTTCATCGAGGAGGGGTTCCCGGAGGAGGCCCTGTCGTTCTTTCCACTCACCCCGGACCCGCGCTTTGAGCCTAACGGCGCGCCCGGTGCGTCGAGCACGTTCGACATCGTCTACATCGGTGGCCTAACGGTCGACAAGGGCGTCCCGCTGCTCGTGGACGCGGTTCGCCGCCTTCCTCATGCGGACATGCGCCTCAAGCTCGTGGGCGGCTGGGGAACGCGCGGCATGCGCCGATTCCTCGAAGAGTCCGGCGCGCAGGACCCGCGGATCAGGGTGAGTCCCGGCGATCCCCTGGCGCATCTCGCCGACGCAGATCTGTGCGTTCACGCGAGCTACACCGACGGGTTCGGATACGCCCCAGCCGAGGCGCTCGCCTGCGCCGTCCCGGTGATCGTCAGCGAGGACACCGGCATGAAGGACCTGATCGACACGGATCGCATCGGGCTGGTCCTGCCGACCGGCGATCTCGACGCGCTCACCGAGGCGATCGATGCTGCCTACGGCCGGCAGATCCTCGGCGGCGGGCGGCCGTCGTTGTCATGAGCGAGGCGGCGAGCAAGACCGGCGATCGCGCAGACGCCCGTGCCGAGCGTCAGACGCGGGTGGCCGTCGTCGGCATCTCAGCCGGACCGATCTGCGGCGCGAGAGACCACGCCGTGCTGCTGGCGCAGGCCATGGGCCGCGGGCACGTCCAGTCCTCCATGCACTGGCTGCAGCGCACCGAGTCACCGCCGCTTGCGGCGAGGGCGGAGATCCGAGCATGGACGCGCGGGCTCGCCTCCGAGCTCGCCGCCGGCGACAGCGATGCCGTGGTGTTTCACTACTCGGTGTTCGCCTACGCGTATCGCGGCATTCCGGTCTTCGTGCGCCCGACGCTCTCGGCGCTGCGCTCCAGCGGCCTGCCGCTCGTCACAGTGCTGCACGAGTTCGCGTTTCCCTGGAGGCTGGATGGTCTTCGCGGCAAGATCTGGGCGGTGACGCAGCGGGCGGCGCTGATCGAGGTCATGCGCGCCTCAACGGCAGTCGTCGTGACCACCGACTTCCGAGCCGACTGGCTCGCCTCGCGGCGCTGGCTGCCCCGGCGGCCATCCGTGGTGGCACCGGTGTTCTCAAACCTGCCCGGCCCCGCCGTCGCATCGTCTGCCGAGGTCCGGCCGCAGCGCGTCGGCATCTTCGGCTACTCATACGATCGCGGCACGGTGTCGCTCGTGCTCGAGGCGATCCGCCGGCTCCGTGAGGACGGACTCGACGCGCAACTGCTCCTGCTCGGCGCGCCCGGTCCCGCCTCGCCGGCCGGGAAGCTTTGGCTCAAGGAGGCGCGGGCGCGTGCGATCGCCGGCGCGCTCAGCTTCTCGGGCACACTCCCGGCTCAGGAGCTCTCGGACGAGCTTGCATCGTGCGAGGTCCTGCTGTTCGCCGACCGGTCTGGGCCCACGTCGCGCAAGACGACGCTCGCCGCGTCGCTGGCGTCCGGGAGGGGCGTGCTCGCCTTCGACGGGCCGCGTCGTTGGGCCGACTTGGTCGCGGCGGACGCCGCCTGCCTGGTCAAGCCGAACGTCGAGGCGGTGGAGGGGTCACTGCGCAGCCTGCTCGCCGACGAAGGCCTTCGCAACGCGCTCGGAGCGCGCGGTCGCGCTTTCGCCTTTGAGCAGATGAGCGTCGAGCGCGGCGCCGAGGTCGTCGGCGCGCTCCTCGACGACCTCGTCGGCTAGCTCCGCGGCGAGGGAATCGCCGCAAGGAAGAACCGCTGGCTCGGGGGCGAGCCGTTCATCGCGACGAACGGCTCGTCGTCCTCCAGCGCGAGATACGTCTCGAAGCTCTGGAAGTGGGCGAGGACGCTCTCAGCGCTCGCGTCGAACGTCCCGAGGGTATCGGCGTCGTGGACCTCCACGAGGAAGCTCGTCGACCCGTTCGCGAGCGTCTTGCTCGCTCCCCTCAGCGCCTGGTCCTCGTAGCCTTCGACATCGATGAAGACGACATCCGGCGTGCCGTATCGCTCGGCGAGGCCGTCGATGGTGACGGCGGGAACCGTGACGTTTCCTGTCGCCGTGCGCTCGTCCACCTGACCCGTAAGGCCCTCGGCAAAAGTGGTGAACCCCTCGGACGCCGCCGCCGCTGCGTGGATCACGGACACGTTGGCCGCGTTGTTCAGTTCGCAGTTCACGCTCGCAATGCGCGCGTTGTGCGGCTCGGCCTCTATCGCAAGCACATGGCCGCCATCGCCGGTGGCCCGCGCGATGATCAGGGCGAGCACCGCCTGGTGCGCTCCGAGGTCGAAGACCGTCGCGCCCGCCACCAGCGCGTGGCGCTCGCGCAGGAAGCTGATCATTTGCGGCTCCTGCCAGTCGCGGTCATACCAGGCCTCCGCAAGCGGGTCCTCGAGCCGGATTCTCAGCGTCTGCCCACCGTATGAATGTGTGACATCGCGAGGCGTGTAACCGGCAATGATCGATGCGATCTTGCGGCGGCGGTACCTTCGGTAGACCGAGTGCGGCATGATCCGCCGCATCACCGCCTTCAGGCCATCTGGCATGGTGCGGGAGCGTAGCACCGGCCCGGCCGTACTTCGCGTCCCGTGCCGTCGGACGCTTGAGGTTGAACCTGTCAGCGCAAGCGGCAGGTAGCGACTCAGGAGGGCGCTGCGACCGCCGGCGCCAGAGCCGGCCCCCGCGGTGAGCCCTGTCGCAACTCCCAGCTCGAGCGCGCGCTCTCGTAGGCGGCGACGAGCGCCGCAAGGTGATGAGAGGTCGAGAAGCGGTCGGACACCGTCTTGCGCCCCGCCTCGCCCATTCGCGTCTGCAGCTCCGGGTCGGAGAGGAGCTCGTTGAGCGCCTGTGCCAGCCTGCCGGAGTCTCCGGGGGGGACGGTGAACCCGCTGACACCGTCCTCGAGCCAGTCGCCGATTCCTCCCGTGGCGCTTGCCACCGCCGGCCGACCTGCGGCGAAGGCCTCGATACCGACGAGGCCGAACGGCTCAGGCCACAGTGAAGGGACAACCACGACCGACGCGTTTGCCAGCTCGTCAGCGAGCTGCTCGGCGCCGAGCCAGCCCGTGAAACGAACACGCTCGTCTACCCCGAGGCGGCGCGCCAGACGGCGCATCGCATCCAACTGCAGCCCGTCGCCGCACACGACGAATTCGCCGTCGACCTCGCGGGCCGCGCGGATCAGCACGCCCACGCCCTTTGGATGGACGACTCGGCCTGCGAACACGACCCTCCGGCGAGTCCCATGCCCGCTTCCCTGCCTGGCGACCATCGTCGGGAAGTAGGGGACGATCGCCCGGCGAGTAACACCGTTCACCTCGAGATGGCGGTCGATGGCGCTCGAGTATGACACCGCGAGGTCGGCTTTCCTGAGGGCTTCGAGCCTCGCCGTGGCGCCCCGATACCGGGCGGGGAAGCTGGTCGGGTCGCGAGTATGCGCGCACCCGCGAAAGATCAGGTTCGGCCAGCACCCCAGTCCGTGGGCGCGTGTGCACTCGTGTCCCGCCGCGAAGTAGTGAACGCCGGAGGTGCACGCCGTGTAACCATGCGCGCTGATTACCACCGGCGCGCTCGGCTGGATCGCGTCGACGATCTCCGGAGTGTCCACCTGGTGGAGATGAACGACGCTCGGCAACAGTGAGAGGATGTCGCCGAGCCGCGCGTCGAGCGATGCCTGCGGCTTACACAGTTCCGGGTGCGTGTGAACGTTGACGCCGTCGATTCGCTGATTGGACTCATCGCGTGCCACGAGCACGTTGACCTCGCGGCCGTCGCGGGCCAGCGCCGCCGCGCTCGTCTCGACATGCGCTCCCACCCCGCCGTCCCTCGCCCAGCGGGGCGTGATCAGCAGCACCGAGCCGAGCTTGCGCGCGGGCGCCCCGTGGCTCGCCGGAGCCTGGGGAGCATTCTCCGGAGAAGTGCTATCGCTGTCGGGCACCCGGCCGCGAATGCTATCCGACCGGCCCTGGCTGCCGGCGCGGGCTCCGGGAGGACGTCGCGGGGCATCTATGAGAGTATCCTCACGGTGCAGCATGAGAATCTCCTTAAGATGAACGCCTCTGGGGGGACGGCGAACGCGCCCGATTCTCGCTCTCCGCGATCCGGCAGGGAGGAGCGGCCGAAGGTCATATATGTGATGGGCGCCGGTCGCAGCGGCAGCACGATTCTCGGCGTCACCCTGGGCAACTGCGACGGCATCTTCTACGCCGGTGAGCTCGACAAGTGGCTCTCGAGCGCCGGGGTCCCACCGCTCAAGGACCCGGAGCGTGTGAGCTTCTGGAGGGGGATCCGAGAGGAGCTCGGCGATGCCGCCGAGCTGTTCGGCGGCGAGGCGCGCCAGCTCGAGCGATCCTCAGACCTCTTTCGCCCGAGCGCGTGGCGCGCCCGGCGCCGGCTGCGAGGGCGCTACCGGCGCGTCGCCGAGCAGCTCTATCACGCCGTCGCGCGCGCGGCGGGAGCGACGCACGTCGTCGATACCTCCCATTATCCCCTGCGGGCGCGGGAGTTGCAGGCGCTCGATGGCATCGAGCTGTACCTCCTCTTCCTGGTGCGGGACCCGCGGAGCGTGGTCGCGTCCTTCAGCCGCAACGACGTCCCCGAGCCGCGGGCCGGCACGGCGACGACGAACGCCTATCTGGCGCTGACGTACGTGCTGTCTACGCTCGTTTTCCTCCGTCAGAGGCGCGACCGGCGGCTGCTCGTGCGCCACGAGGACTTCGTCGCGGACCCCCAGCGCGTGGCACGAGAGATCCTCAACTGGGTTGATGTGCCCGCCTCGATCCCCGACCCCAGCGCACTGAGCACAGGCCTGCCGTTCCACGGCAACCGCATGATCCGCTCGGAGCTGGTCTCGATCGACGGTCGGGCCGCGGATGAGGCGTCGCGCTCACGGATTCGGTCCCGGGTTACGACCTTGATTCAGCTACCGATGACGGTCATGCTTTCGAGGCTGCGGCCTGCGGCGTCGGGCACAGAGGTGTGCGAGCATGTCGATTAGGCATGAGCGCGACGCAGGACCAGGCGAGCGAGGCGCCGACGGGTGTCCTGCGCCCCAAGATCGTCTACGTGATGGGCACTGCGCGCAGCGGCTCCACGATCCTCGGCGTCGCACTCGGCAACTGCGGGAATGTGTTCTACGCGGGCGAGCTGGGCGGCTGGCTGGAGAAGTCCGGGACACCTAGGCTCAAGGGCGTCGAGCGGCAACAGTTCTGGGCCACCGTACGCGAGAGCGTGCACTCACCCGATGATCTGTTCGGTCGAGATGCGCTGCTCGCCATCGAACGTTCGCTGTCATTGATCCGCATTCACATGTGGGGTGTGCGACGCCGGATACGCGAGCGCTACCGCCGAGTGACAGAGGAGCTGTATGTCGCGATAGCACGAACCGCGGGGGCGACCCATGTCGTCGACAGCTCGTCATACCCGCTACGCGCGCGTGAGTTGAAAAAGCTGGACGGCGTCGATGTCTACCTGGTGTATCTCGTGCGAGATCCACATGGCGTCGTGGCCTCATTCACCCAGCCGGGGTGGCGGTTCTCCAAATCAACGGCGCTGACGAACGCGTACCTGTGGATCACCAGCCTGCTCTCGGTTTTCGTGTTTCTCAAACACCCTCGCGATCGGCGCATCTTCGTCCGTCACGAGGACTTCGTCGCGAATCCGGAGCACGTGGTGAGTGAGATCCTCCGCCGCGTCGATGCTCCCTGTGAGGTTCCAGACCTGACCGTGCTCGAGCCCCGCATTCCCTTCGGCGGCAACCGCTTCCTGATGTCGCAGGAGTCGATCACGCTGCGAAAGGCCGAGTCGCCGCCGCCGCGCTACCGCGTCACGACGCTTCTCCAGCGGCCATGGGAGCTCGTCTTCTCGCGGCTGCGACCGGCGATCCCCGCGCCGCCATCGCAGAAGCCCGGTGAGTGACCCCGGCGGCTTCGAGCCAGCCGGCGCTTGCTGCAAGAATGGCGCAGATGGGACTCGTCACGAGGGCAACGGGTGTCGCGTCACGACGCCTTGGGCGCCCTGAGCTGCTCGCTGCCGTCAGCCAAGCTGCGCGACAGGCCCAGCGGGAGGACGTGGGGATCGAAGCCGTGCTCGCAAGCGCGCTGCGCGACGACGACATCTACGTAGATGTGGGAACCAACCGTGGGCAGGTGCTGCGCGAGGCTGTGCGGATAGCGCCCGCGGGACGGCACGTCGCGTTTGAGCCGGTTCCGCAGCTCGCCGCCGAGGTGATGCGACTGTTTCCCGAGGTCGACTGCCGCGAGGTGGCGCTGGGTGCCTCGCAGGGCAGCGCTGAGTTCTGTCACTTCCGCAAGCTCGATGGCTGGAGCGGGCTGCGCCGGAGCCCTGAGATCAGCGATGAGCAGGGCGAGCCGGAATTCATCACGGTCGAGGTCTCGACGCTCGACGCAGAGCTGGCCGGCATGACCCCGAGTGTTGTCAAGATCGACGTCGAGGGAGCCGAGCTGGCCGTGCTCGAAGGCGGTCGATCGCTGCTGTCGGCGACCCGGCCGCTCGTGATCTTCGAGCACGTCTCGCACAGGGGGAGGCTGTATGGCGCCGAGCCGGGCGCCGTGTGGGACCTGCTCGCCGAGCTCGACTACAGGATATTCGCCATCACCGGCGATGGCCCCGTCTCCCGGTCGGCGTTCGCCGGGGACACCGAGGTCGTGAACTGGCTGGCGGCACCGCGAGCGCGCAGCGTGCCCTAGTCGCGCGCCGCCGCGCCCAGCACGCAGTCGTACACCTCCTCCAGCCGGCCCGCGACCGCATCCGGGCGATAGGGCTCGACGGCTCCCCGCGCGGACGCTCCCAACCGCTCACGCGCCGAGCCGTCCTCGCTGAGCTCGCGCATCGCGGCCGCCAGTGAGCCGGCATCGCGGCTGCGGAACAGGCGCCCGGTCTCTCCATCGGCGATCACCGCGGCCGGACCTCCCTCGTCGGGAGCCAGCACGGCGAGGCCGGCTGCCATGCCCTCGAGCACCACCTGTCCGAAGGGCTCCGGAATCACCGACGCGTGGACCAGCACGTCAAACCGTGCGAGCTCACGCCAGATGTCCTCGCGGAAGCCGCGAAACTCCACCCGGCCGGTGAGCCCGAGACTGGCCGCAAGCTGATGCACCTCGCGCTCGTAGTCCTCCTCGCCGAACATGGGCGCGCCCACGACGACGGCCCGCTCCTCTCCGTCCGGGAAGGCCGCGGCGAAGGCCCGCAGGAACAGATCCTGCCCCTTCCAGGGGGCGATCCGCCCGAGCATCCCGAACGTCGTCGCCCCGCCATCGGCTTCGCGTGGATAGGGGGACAGCTCGACGGAGTCCGAGATCACCCATTGCCCGGATTGCCGCGCCGCGCCCGACACCGTCTCGAGGGTGGAGGTCGAGTTGGCGACGAGGCCATCGGCCAGGCGGACTAGCGCCCTGATCAGGCGCACGGCAGGTCTCGGGATGTAGTCCGCAGAGATCCGGTCGCGCACGTGCCAGACAACCGGGATGCCGAGCGCGCGGCACGCCAGGATTCCGTAGACACCGGCCTTCAGAGAGTTGGTGTGCACGATGTCCGGGCGCAGCCGCCGCAGCCGCCGCGCCAGTCGCACGACGTAGGCGAGGGTCTGCCACACAGCGACAGGAGAGGCGCCGCCGACGCGCACGCTCTCTCTGCGCAGGTCTCGAAGCGACGCGGCGATGGGAAGCACCTCGACCGAGACGCCGGCCTGCGCCAGGCGGTCCGCGAGCGGGCCCTCCTCGCCGAGGATGACGTGGGCGTTGACGCGCCGCAGGTGCGGAAGCACGCGCAGCAGGGCGATCTCGCCGCCGGACAGCCGCGCCACGTGATCGAGATACACGACGCGCGGCCGTTCGTCGCGCTCGCCCGCGATCAGCCGCCGGTAGAGGTCGCGATGGCGCTCGGCGACCGCCGGCCAGGCGAAGCGCTCGGCATATGCGCGAGCCGCGGCCCTGCTCGGCAGCGCTCCATGCGACGCCGCCCTGATCCGCTCGCCGAGGGCCTCGGTGTCGCCTGGCGCCACCACGAGCGAGCGGTCGAGCGGGGTCGCGGCCTCCGGGAGGCCCCCCACGTCGCTGACGATGCTCGGCGTGCCGCACGCCGCCGCCTCGAGCACCACCAGGCCGTAGCCCTCGAAGGCGACGGTTGGCACCGCGGCGACGTCAGCGGCCCGGTAGACGTCGAGGAGCTCCTCATCGGACACGCGGCCCAGCATGCGCACGCCGGCGGAGAGCCCCAGCTGCGCCACGCGCTCCGCCAGATCGGCCCGCAGAGGTCCCTCGCCGACGATCAGCAGGACAGAGCTCGCCGGTAGCTCATCCGCGATCCGGGCCCATGCGTCGATCAGCGACCGGACTCCCATGCGAGGCACCAGGCGCCGCACGCACACGGTCACGAAGGCCTCAGGGTCGAGGCCGAGCCGGGCCCTCGCCCCGGATCGATCTCCCGGCGTGAAGACGTCGAGAGCCACCCCTGGCGCCCACACGTTCACGTGCCAGGGCACTACGCGGTAGTCCTCCACGATCACCCTGCGAAATGCCGAGGACAGCACGATGTGAGCGTCCGCGCCGCGCAGCACCCGCCGCTCGAGCGCCCTTCGAAGGACGAACCTGATCCTCGAGCCGTCGCCGGCGGCGACGTTCTCCTGCGCCCATGGCCCCTGGAAGTGGAACACCTTCGGTTGGCCCCGCAGGGATCTGCTCAACAGCGGCGCCGCGGCGTACAGGGCGAAGTGCGAGTCGACCACCTCGGCGCTCTTCGACGCGCGCCTGGCTGCGAGCCAGTAGCTGAGCAGGCGCTTGGGGAGCGCGCTGTCCTGGGCGGCTACGACCCGCACAGACGGCGGCGCGTCGCCGGCCGGGCCGATCACCACGCCCCTGGCCTCCGGGAGATGCTCGAGCAGGGAGCGGTAGTAACGGTCGAGTCCACCGAGCGTCGCGGGAAACCAGCCCATTCCCAGCATCAGGACGCGCGGGCTCTCCTCGCCGTCTACGGTTCTTCCCCTTCAGAGGAGGCTTCTCGCTGGTGCCTCTTGGCCGCAGCGGCTTCGGCGGCTTCTTCGCGCTCGAACTGCTTGCGCGCCTTCACTTCCGCCGGGCTTTCCACCTTGTGCTTCCTCACCGCTTTGACCGGCGTCGGAGAGCTCTTGCCGGTCGACCTGGTCCGTTTCCTCTTTCCGGTCGCTCGGACTTTGCGCGCGTGCTTCCCGCTGCGGGCCTTTTTCGTCCCCTCCGTTGCCTGGCGAGCGCTGCTCGCTTCGCGTTGCAGCTTTGCCTGCGCTTCGGAGGCTGCTTCGCGCTGTTTGAGTTCCGCGGCCTGTTTGTGGTTCTGCGCTTCGAGCGCTTCTTCGCCACCCGTAGTCGCCGTGCCTTCCGCCGCCGCCGATTCCCCGGATTCCCCTGCACCGGAGCTGGCGCCCCCGCCTGTCCCGCAGCCGGCGAGCGCGCCCGCGCCCCCGGCCAGCGCGAACGCGACCGCCACCGCCACCCCCTTACCAGCCAGATTCGGCACATCGCACATTCTAGGTGGCCTGCCGCCCCCCCACGCCGCGCCGTTCCGCCCGCCGAGCCTTGGCGCCGGGCGTCCGGCGTCGCTTGTCTCAGCCGCCTGCGTAGTCGACGCTCAGCAGCCGCGGGTAATCGGTGGCCGCGACTTCGAAGACCGCCGAGCTGCCTTCGCGCGAGAGCAGCCGCGCCGGGGTGGACCGGTTGTGCAGAGGGTCGTAGGCGCTCACGGTCGGCGGGCTGCCCGTTTGGGGGAGGTTGCCGAGTGTGATTCGGAAGGTCTCATCGGGCAGGTCGAAGCGGCTGATGTCGCTCGGCGAGGCGCCGGGCTCATAGAGGGTGAGCAGATTCCGTGTCATTACGTACACCGGGATCACGTAGCGCGTGGGGGAGGCCTGGAACGGGAACACCGCGAGCACGTCACGGTCGTAGAGGCTTGGGTGGGCGCTGGTGCCGTCCCCGGTGAACTGCGCGTGGTCTCCTTCCTGGGCGATTGAGCTGAGCGTCAGCTGGCGCGGTTCGCCGCCGGCCCCGGGGCCCTGGAAGCGGGCGAGCAGGTTTCTGAAGCCGTCCATCGTTTCGCCTCCGAGCTGACTGCCGGGGTAGGTGCCCGGGTGCGCTTCGATCGCGCTGAAGAAGGCTTCGCTGATCAGGCTGAGAGAGCCGGGTGCCGCTGCGAAGAAGTACTCCCGGCTGACCCCCTTGCTGACCATCGCGACCAGGCTGCGCAGCAGCGCCTTGGCGTGCGCGTGAGCCTTGTCGGCCGTGCTGAGCGTCGCGGACCCTCCGCTCTGCGGGGTGACTCCGTCGGGCCCGACTACCGCGGCCTTTCCCCCGAGCGAGAGGTTGTACTCGGTGATCCACTTCTGGACGGGGCTGCCGCCGGGGGGCCCCACGGCGCGGCCATGCGGGAAGCCGTAGATCTTGGTGGTGATCGGGGCGAGATCGCGGATCAGCGTCTCAGTGGACACTCCCGCGAGCGTGTACTCGGGCAGCAACGACTCGTAGTGCGCAGCGAACAGCGGCGCGAAGACTCCCTTCGGGGAGTCTCGCAATCCCTGCGCGTTGAGGGAGACGATGTGCCCTTCGCGAAGTTCCGCGGGGAAGGTGCGGGCGGCCACGTAAGGGTGCTTGCTGAGCGCCGTCAGACCCAGCGGGGCGGCAGCACCGGAGGGGAACGGCGTCTGACTGGCGAAGCCGTTGGTTATGCCGACCGCCGGCGAGATGCCGTTCGCCGGGTCGCGCACATAGGCGACGGTCGCAGCCAGCAGCGCTTTGTGCACTTCACCGTTCACCACGAACCTGTGGGACTTCGCCGTACGGGAAGAGGCCGCTTCGGCTTCTCCCGATTCGTCAACGGCGCCTTCGCTTGCGGGGCCTTCTTCGACTTCCGGCGTGCCTTCGGTCGCGTACTCGCCTTCCGGACTGCCGGCGTCGGAGCGGTATTCCGTTTCGGAGACTTCTTCCGGGCCCGCGGCGGAGGCTTCTTCTTCGCTGCTCGCAGCCTGTGCGGGCGAAGCGCCGGCTTCCGACGCGCTCGCCGAGCTCGCCGCGGCGCTCTGAGCGGTCCGAGCGCGGCTTTCCGGAGGCGTCGAGTAATAGTTTTCGGAGTTGAGGAACTGGGACCCGAAGGTGAGCTCGTTCCAGACCTCCAGGTCGAACCCGCCGGCGCCGACGATGCCGGCGGCCTCGCCGCAGACGGCCCGCACATATTTGAGCCAACCGTCGAGGGTCGCCTGGAATTCGGGGTTCGGGGTGCCGTCTGAACGCGTGGGTGCCTGGAACGGCGCGTACAGAAGCGTTGTCGCTCCGTGCGCGCCCGCCGGCAGGTCATGCTGGAGCGGCCGCGAGAGGGCCGCGACGCCCGTCGGGCCGACCGACGTGATCAGTACATCGGGGGAGCCGCCGAACGTGAGCCCGTTGAACCCGGTCTTCCCGGGCACCACCCGCGCGGCGCTCGCGGCGGTGAGGTTCACGGTCTGCGAGCCCGCCGCCGCCGGCGCGGACGTTTCCAGCGTCAGGTGCTTCTCGGGGGTGGGCGCGCCGCTGTAGGCATCGAGCACGATCAGCGGGCGCAGGCCGTGGTTGCGCAGGGCGGTCAGGCGTGCCGTGATGCTCGCGAGGTGGCTGGGGAGGAAGCTCGTGGGGTCTTCGTAGGAGAGCGCCGACCAGTTGATCCCCACCCGCGCGAGCCTGAAGCCGCTTTCCTGGAGCAGCTGGGCGGTCGGTTCGGCCACCTGCGGGCTGACGTTGAAGTTGATACCGACCGATTCGAGCAGGCGCGAGGCCGGCCAGGTATCGAGGTACGCTCGCCATGGCTGGAGCCAGAACGAGCGCGTCCCGAACGGGAGGTACGTGAGGAACCTGGGGTCGATGGGATCGTTGACCACGCCGCCGCTCTCGACAGGCAGCGGGAGCCTGCCGGCGGGTTTGCCGCCCGGGCCGCCGCCGGCCCGGGGCGAGGGGGATGCAGCGGCACCGGCTTCGCGCATCGTCGCGCCGCCCGGCGACGCCTGGCCACCGCCGTAGAGGGATGTCGCTTCGAGCGGACGGCGGGGCGCGCCGAGGCTGGCCGGCCGGCGAACGACCGGGCGCACGCACGTCTGGCTGCCGCGGCCGCGGGGGTGCGGGCGGGTCCGAGCGCGGCGCCCGCTGGCACGCCTGGCGACGCACCGCTGCTTCGCCTTGGTCGCTCGTGAGGCGCTACGGCCGGCATGAGCCTTCGTGGCAGAGGCCGGCGCGGGGAACTGCGAGATGCCCGCCACCATCGCCACGAGGACGGCCGGGAGCAGGGCGCTGCGCAGGGCGCGCCAGAGGCGGAGAGGAAGGGTCATCTGGGGGTTGAGATGCGGCGGGGCGCTCGGCAGGCTGCCGGCAGTGCTCCGATCGGCGCTGGCCCGCGGGCGCTTGATGCGCGCGAAGCCGTGTGGACATTCGTCCAGTGGTCACACCCGGGCTGGGCTGCTTGAACAAAGCCCAGCGGTCCCGTACTGTTGCTCGGCCCCTTGCGATGCGCAGGCTGGACTGGAGCAGCACGGATGCCCGACAACTACCACCTATCGCACCTGCGCACGCTCGAGGCCGAGGCGGTGCATGTGATGCGCGAGATCGCGGCCGAGTTCGAGCGGCCGGTGCTGCTCTTCAGCGGCGGCAAGGACTCGATCGTTCTGCTGAGGCTCGCCGAGCGCGCCTTCCGTCCAGCGCCGTTCCCCTTCCCGGTGATGCACGTGGACACCGGACACAACTTCCCGGAGGCGATCGAGTTCCGCGACAGGCGGATCGCGGAACTCGGCGAGAGGCTGATCGTCGCGTCCGTCGAGGACTCGATCCGCGACGGGCGAGCGGTGGAGGAGACCGGACCGCGCGCCTCGCGCAACGCGCTGCAGATCGTGACGCTGCTCGACGCGATCGCCGAGCATGGCTTCGATGCCGCCTTCGGCGGCGCCCGGCGCGACGAGGAGCGCGCGCGGGCGAAGGAGCGCATCCTCTCCTTCCGGGACGAGTTCGGCCAATGGGAGCCTCAGCGCCAGCGTCCCGAGGTGTGGAGTCTCTACAATGGGCGCATTCGCAAGGGCGAGCACGCTCGGGTCTTTCCGATCTCCAACTGGACCGAGCTCGACGTGTGGCAGTACATAGCGGAGGAGGCGTTGGAGGTGCCGTCCATCTATTTCGCCCACGATCGCGAGGTCTTCGCCCGTGATGGGATGCTGTACGCCGTGAGCCCGTTCGTCGAGCTGATGCAGGGCGAGCAGCCTTTCGCCGCCCGCGTGCGCTATCGCACGGTGGGAGACATGAGCTGCACCGGTGCGGTCGAGTCACGGGCGTCGACGCTCGAGCAGGTCGTTGCCGAGATCGCGGCGACCGAGGTCACCGAGCGCGGGCAGACGCGCGCCGATGACCGCGTCACCGAGGCCGCGATGGAGGATCGAAAGCGCCAGGGTTACTTCTGATGGACACCCGCAGCTCCGCTGACGTGGCGACAAACGGCAACGGCAAGGCCGCCCCGTCCGAGGAGGAGGCTCCGGCGCTCGCGCCGGAGAGCGCACGCGAGGTCTTCCGCCGGCTCACCGATCGCCCCGCAGATCTCCTGCGCTTCGCCACCGCGGGGTCGGTCGACGACGGCAAGAGCACGCTGATCGGGCGTCTGCTCTACGACTCCAAGCAGGTTCTCAGCGATCAGCTGGCCCACGTCGAGCAGGCCAGCGAGCGACGCGGTCAGGACTTCCTCGACCTGTCGCTGCTCACCGACGGCCTCCGCGCCGAGCGCGAGCAGGGAATCACGATCGACGTCGCCTACCGCTACTTCGCGACGGCGCAGCGCCGGTTCATCATCGCCGACACGCCCGGGCACGAGCAGTACACCCGCAACATGGTCACCGGCGCCTCGACGGCCGACCTCGCGATCGTGCTGATCGATGCCCGCAAGGGCGTAGTCGCGCAGTCAAAGCGCCACGCCTTCATCAGCTCGCTGCTGGGGATCCCACACGTGGTGGTGTGCGTCAACAAGATGGACCTCGTCGACTTCGACGAGGCGGTGTTCGACGCGATCGTCGAGGACTTCGACCGCTTCGCGGCGCGCCTGGAGCTTCCGGACGTGACGTTCATCCCGATCTCGGCGTTGCTCGGGGACAACGTCGTGGACCGTTCCGATGCGATGCCCTGGTATCAGGGGCCGCCGCTCCTCTACCACCTCGAGCACGTCCACATCGCGTCGGACCGCAACCTGATCGACGTCCGCTTCCCCGTGCAGTGGGTCATCCGCCCGCCCGCGACCGGCGTCGCCGACTATCGGGCGTACGCCGGCCAGGTCGCCGGGGGCGTGATCCGGCCGGGAGACGAGGTGCTCGTGCTGCCCAGCGGCCAGCACACGACGATCGCGAGCATCGACACGCTCGACGGACCCGTGCCGGAGGCCTTCCCGCCGATGTCGGTTGCGCTCAGGCTCGCCGACGACATCGACGTCGGCCGGGGCAGCACGATCGTGCGCCCGCACAACCAGCCGACCGTGTCCAACAAGTTCGAGTGCCTGCTCTGCTGGATGTCGGAGAACCCCCTGAGCACGCGACGGCGCTACCTCGTGAAGCACACGACCCGCACCGCGATGCTCGGCGCGGCCGACGTCCGCTACCGGATCGATGTCGAGACCCTGCACCGCGACGAGCAGGCGACGACGCTCGAGCTCAACGACCTAGGTCGCGTCCACCTCGAACTGAGCTCGCCGCTGGTGTTCGACTCCTACCGGCGCAACCGCCTGACAGGGAGCATCATCGTGATCGACGAGGCGACCAACGAAACGGTCGCAGCCGGGGTGATCCTCGATATCGAGGTCGAGGAACCTCCGGAGCCAACGGGCGGGCGCAGCCCCAACGTGCGCTGGCAGGGATCGAAGATGACCCGGGACCGGCGTTGGACCTCGCTCGGGCATCGCGGAGCGACGCTTTGGTTCACCGGCCTGCCGGGTGCGGGGAAGTCCACGATCGCATCGGCCGTCGAGGAGCGCCTGATCCAGGCGGGGCGGCCGGCCTTCCTGCTCGACGGCGACAACCTGCGGCACGGTCTCAACGGCGACCTCGGGTTCGGCGACGAGGCGCGCACCGAGAACGTGCGGCGCACCGCGCATGTGGCGAGGCTGCTCGCGGAGTCGGGCACCGTGGCGCTGGTGAGCCTCGTGAGTCCCTACGCGGCCGACCGTGAGTCGGCGGCCTCGCTGCATGCGGCCGACGAGCTCGAGTTCATCGAGATCTTCGTCGACGCTCCCCTCGAGCTCTGCGAGCAGCGCGACCCCAAGGGTCTCTACGCGCGGGCGCGCGCGGGCGAGCTCGCCGGACTGACCGGGATCGGCGCGCCCTACGAGGCGCCGTCCCAGCCCGATCTCGTGCTCGGCACCTACGACGAAACCGTGGAGCGAGAGGTTGAACGCGTGCTCGAGGTGCTGGCGGCGCGCGGGATCATCTCAGCCTGAGACGAACCCGTCGGTGACTAGGCTTTGCGTTTCTTCGCCGGCGGCGCATGGAGCACCACCGTCGGGCTGTTGCCCGAGGAGTACGGCCCGATAGGCGGTTTCACCAGGGCGCGGTACCGGCCGCCCTTGCGAACTTTGACAACGAGGCTGAAGCGCGACGTCGTGCGAGTCGCTTTCTTGACGGTCGTCGTGAACAGGCTCACGAACTTGGCGGTCGCTTCCGACTTTCCCTGGGGTCTCACGGCCTTGTGCAGCTGGAAGAAGACCCGGGCGCCGGGGACCGCCGGCGTGACGGTGCCGTAGAGCCTCACCAATCCGGCCTGGCTGCTGCGGCGAACGTGAAGCGTCACGTGCACTCCGGCCATCGCTGTCACCACGGGGCTGTAGATGGGGCGCGGGTCGAGCGTGATCACGCGGAACTGGGTGTTGGATGACAGGTTCGCGACCCGGAAGGCGAAGCTGCCGGTGGCGTTGGTGGCACCTGGGAGGCCGATGTTGGCGAACGGTTCCAGGAAGGGGTAGGGGCTGGCTTGGAGCGCGATCGCATGATTGCCGTTGTTGAGCCCCGTGAGCGTTCCGGTGAGCATGAACGGCGAGCCCACCAGCGCCTGGATGTTCTTCACGACCGTGAACTTGAGGGGCGTCGCGGTGACAGCAGCGAACACTTTGTCGCGCCCCTGGGCAACTTCACCGGCGGTGTTCGTCGCGACGACGCGGAAGTGATAGGTCGCGCCCGGCCGAAGCCCGACCACAGACTGCCCGACTTTCACCTTGGCCGTGCCATTGCCCACGCTGGTGCTTGGTGTCTGCGACCCATAGGCGGCCGTCGGTCCCCACTGGAAGTAATAGCTGGCCGGAATACCGTTGGGGTCGATCACGGCGGTGAGCTGAGCTGAGCTGCCGAGAACGTGCAGCGCCGCCCCGGTGATTGCCCTGAGTTTGAGCGGGGTTTTGCCGGCTGCGTTGGAAGCGATCGGCAGCGTCAGGGAAGCCGCAGTCATGGCTGCTGCGATCACGACGGCCGATCGGCGGATCCTGTGACTGCCCATGTCCGAGTCCTTCCCTGTTCTCGCTGTGGTCCCGTTCCTGCGGGGCACTTCGCAGACATGCACGCCAGGCAGACGTGCGACGCCCTCGAGGCCTCTCCTGTGAAACCCGATCGAAGTGTGATCGATGCGGTGCGCACGGGCGATTCTGCCGCCGCCCGGACCCCCTCCGACGCGTTCCCTCGCGACTTGTGCGGCCGATCATACCGCAGGCACAACGCGCGGATTCCACCGATGCTGGGGGTCCGCGCGGTGGAGCGCCGCCGCTTCACCAAATCTTCACGCTGGCACGGGTGCCCCACTGGAGCATGTGTCGCAGGCGGAGCCTCCCAAACGCCCCTGCCACCGGTGCGCGTCCCAGCGCCGCAGCAGACACGAAGACAGCCAAGGTGTCCATCGAATCGATCGCCAGCCCATCGCATTCCGCCGCCGACGCCGAGTCGTGTGGGAGTTGCGGAGCGCCGATGGCGGGCGACCAGCGCTACTGCCTTCACTGCGGCGAGCGCCGCATGCAGATGAGCAGCCTGCTGCGCGATGGGCCGCCGACGCGGCCAGGCCCAGAGTCATCGTTCCCGCCGCCCGACGCGCCGGCGGGCTTCGCGCCGCCGGCCGATGGCGGCTGGCAGCGCGGGAGCACACCGACCCTGCTCGCCGGCGTCGGGGTGCTGCTGCTCGCGATGGGCGTCGGCGTTCTGATCGGACGCTCCGGCAGCTCCAAGCCGGCCGCGTCGCAGGTGATAAGCGTCGCGTCGACCCCATCCGCGGGCACCACCGCCGCCACCTCGGCTGAACCGTCGTTCGCCGGAAACTGGTCGTCCGGCATCAGCGGATTCACGGTTCAGCTGAAGACGCTGCCGCAGGCCGGCACGACGGTGAGCGCCGTCGAAGCCGCCAAGGCGAACGCGAGCGCGAAGGGAGCCAAGGGCGTCGGCGCGCTGCGCTCCGAAGACTTCAGCAGCCTGGCGGCCGGCCATTACGTGATCTACTCCGGCGTCTATCACAAGAAGGCGGAAGCCGAGAAGGCGCTGGCCGGCCTCAGGAAGCTCTTTCCGAGCGCCTCCGTGGTGGAGGTATCGAACCGCGCCTCGGCCGGGCATGCCGGCGGCTCGTCGTCGCGGGGCTCCGGCTCCGGTTCGAATGTGAAACACCCGGCTCCGCCATCGGTGCTCGAAAACCTGAAAGGCGTCAAAGGCAAGAGCTACGAGGAACGGTCCAAGAACCTGCCGAACGTGATCTCGACCGGCTAGACATGAGCCTCCTCGGTGACGCCATCAGGCGGCAGGGCAGACGGCCGGCGCCCGACCCCGGGGCCTCCCCTGCACCGACCGCGAGCGCCCCGGCGGCGCCCACCTCGAGCGCCCCGCCGGCGGGCACGCAGGACGCCGGCACGGCCGACCTGCGCCGCAGGCGAGACTCGCTGGCCGAGCAGGTGACCGAGCTGCACTGGGATCTGGGCGGGCTCGCATATGAGATGGCGATCCGAGACCACTTCCGGCTCGACGTGCTGGTGCGCCGCGCCGCCGTGCTCCAGGAACGCGACGCCGAGCTGGCCGAGGTGGAGCGTCTGCTGCGCATGGAGGAGGCCGCCGTCGCCGGCAGCTGCCCGCACTGCGCTGCACCGCACAGCCGCGGCGCCCTGTTCTGCTGGCAGTGCGGAGCCACGCTGCTCGAGCGTCTTCCGAGCGCTGCGCTCACCGGCCTGAACGCGGACGAGTAGGGGTCGACCGTGGGCTTCGACGACGCCGAGCGCTGCGGCGGCTGCGGCTCGCCGCTCGACCAGCGCCAGCGCTACTGCGTCAGCTGTGGCCAGCGTGCCGGGTCGCGCAGCAGCCTGCTGGCAGAGCTCCTGTCGAGGGTGCGCCGGCGCAACGAAGCTCTGGACGGGACACTCGTCGACGGCGCCACCTCAGGCGCCGGAGCCGGGTCCCAGCTGGGCCACACGCAGCCCGGCCCCGGCCGACCGGCACGCACCCTCCCGCCGATGCCCGCGCTGCGCCTTCCTCCGGCAAGAGTCTCGGCGCTGCTGGTGCTGGTGTTCCTCGGCTTCGGCGTGCTGCTCGGCGGTAGCTCGCATGTGAACGGCACCCTGGCGGCATCTGCCGGTCGCCTCAACGTCGTGCTTCCGCGGGCGACGGCCGCCGCCGGCCCGCCATCGAGCCCCGCCGGCCCCGCCTCGGCGCCGGCCGGCGAACCGCCGGAATCGGAACCGGCGGGGACCCCCGAACCGGCGGAAGCCGCCCCGCCGTCGTCGGGCAAGCCGCCCACGACCAGAGCGCCGACGACCGAAGCGCCGGCGACCAAAGGCAGCTCTCCGGCAAGCTCGCTCGGCACTGGAGGGGGCCGGGGCGGCTCGGCACCCGCCGGCGCGACGTCGAAGCTCCCGCCGATCAGGCACGTGTTCGTGATCATGCTCTCCAGCCAGCCCTATGCGGCCGTGTTCGGCCCCGCCTCGCCGGCCCATTACCTCTCGCAGACACTCGAGCGGCGCGGCACGCTGCTCGTCCGCTATGACGCCGTGGCGCACGAGCAGCTCGCCGACGGGCTCGCCATTCTGAGCGGCCAGGGTCCGACCGCCGAGACGGCTGCCAACTGCCCAACCTACGGCGACATCGCGCCGGCGACGCCCGGCGGCCACGAACAGGTGCTCGGCGACGGCTGCGTCTATCCCAGGAGCACCCAGACACTGCCCGGGCAGCTGATCGCAAGACGACTGACCTGGCGCGCTTACGTCCAGGGGCTCGCAGAAGCCGGCGCGCAGACGGCGCCCTGCGGCCACCCGGGACTCGGAACGGCCGACCCGACGGCACAGTCGACGAGCGAAGGCCAGTACGCCACGTTCCGCAACCCGTTCGTCTACTTCCACTCCCTGATCGACTCGCCATCGTGCGTCGCGAACGATGCCGGGCTGGACCGGCTGGGTCCGGATCTCTCAAGCGCCGCGCGCACGCCGAGCTTCTCCTACATCGTGCCCGACCGCTGCCATGACGGAAATCCCGTTCCCTGCGCGCCGGGCGCACCGGCCGGGCTGGCGCCGGCCGACGGCTTCCTCGCAAAGGTCGTGCCGCAGATCACCGGCTCGAAGGCCTACCGGAACGGCGGCCTGCTGGTGATCACGGTCGACCAGGCCCCCTCCGGCGGTGAATTCGGGGACTCGAGCTCCTGCTGCGGCCAGCCGCAGTATCCGAACCTCCCGCCGCCGGCCGGCGGCCTGTCGCCACGCGGTGGCGGCACCGTCGGGGCCCTCCTGCTCTCGCCCTTCATCAAGGGCGCCGCGACGAGCCAGGAACCGTACAGTCACTTCTCGCTGCTGCGCACGATCGAGGATCTGTTCGGCTTGAAGCACCTCGGCTACGCGGGGCTTCCCCAGGTGAAGCCCTTCGAAGCGTCGATCTTCTCGCGCTGAAAGGGCCCGGACACAGTTGGTCGGAGCGCCTGCTCGCCGTTACACTCTGCAGCCGTGACCCGCTCAGACAGCCAACAAGTGATGCGGCATCGATCGACGCGCTGCGAGCGCGCGATGATGCCCCGGCGCGGGCACCAACACGAGGCGAATCGACTCAGATGAGGCTCCGAAGTTCACCCAAACGCGGCGTCACATCGCCGCGTTCCTCTATGCGCTCGCAGATCGACTTGCTGATCGGTGACAAGCGCAGACGGATAGTCACCCTTTCGGCCATATCGATCATCTCCGGATTCACGGAAGCCGGGCTTCTGGCGGTCGTCGCGCAGGCGGCGGCTGCACTCGTGAACGGCAAGAGCATTCACGCGCAGACCGGGATCTTTCACCTGCACGCGACGGTCGGCACGCTGCTCTGGGTCGGGCTGGCGCTGGCGATTCTGCGACTTGCCCTTCAATGGCCCCTGTCAGTCCTGCCGGCACGAATCGCCTCCGATGTCCAGGCGGGCCTGCGCGAGCGCGTGTTCCGCTCCTTCACCCGCGCCTCCTGGGGAGTCCAGTCCCAGGACAGCGAGGGCACGCTGCAGGAGGTCATGACCAGTCAGACCAATCAGGCGACCGCGGGGGCGCTGCAGACGACGAGCCTGATCACCTCCTCGATCTCGTTCGTGATCCTCATGGCCTCGGCTGTCGCGCTCAGTCCCCCCGCGGCCGGTGTCGTGTTCGTGATCGCGCTGGGGATGTTCGCGATCCTGCGACCCCTGAGAGCGATGGGCGGGCGCAGCAGCCGAGAACTGTCACAGGCCCAGATCCAGTACGCCGGAGGCATCGCCGAGGCCAACAGGCTGGCGGAGGAGTCGCAGGTCTTCGGCGCCACCGAAGCTCAGTACGAGCGCGTCGTGCGTCTCGTGCACAGGTGTCGCGATCTGTTCTATCGCACACAGGTTCTGCTGAAACTGATCCCGAACCTCTACCAGAGCATCATCTATCTGCTGCTGATCGCGGCGCTGGCCGCTCTGAACGCGGTGGGCAGCGTGCACGCCGGGTCCATCGGGGCGGTCGTTCTGCTGCTCCTGCGCGCTGCTCAGAGCGGCCAGCAGGTGCAGGCCGCCTACCAGGCTCTGCAGCAGTCGCTGCCCTTCATCGAGCGCCTGCAGATGACCGAGCAACGCTATGCCGAGAGCAGGCCGCCCGACGGCAAGCTGCCGCTGCCCGAGGTGCGCAGCCTCGCATTCGAGCAGGTCTCGTTCGCCTACAACGCCGGCCGCCCCGTGCTGTCGCAGATCAGCTTCGCCGTGGACGCCGGCGAAGCGATCGGGATCGTCGGTCCGTCCGGCGCCGGCAAGTCCACCCTCGTCCAGATCCTGTTGCGGCTGCGCATGCCCGACACCGGTCGCTACCTGGTCAACGGCGAGAGCGTGGCTCAGTTCAGCCGCGCCGACTGGCACACGATGGTCGCCTACGTGCCGCAGGAACCGCGCCTGCTGCACGCGTCGGTGGCCGAGAACATCCGCTTCTTTCGCGAGCTCGACGACGAGGCGGTGGAGCGAGCCGGCCGGCTGGCCCGCATCCATGAGGACATCATGGGCTGGTCGGACGGCTACAACACGGTCGTCGGCCCGCGCGCGGACGCCGTGTCGGGCGGCCAGCAGCAGCGGATCTGTCTCGCCCGCGCGCTGGCGGCGCGGCCCCAGGTCCTCGTCCTCGACGAGCCGACCAGCGCGCTCGACCCGCACTCCGAGACCCTGATCCAGGAGTCGCTCACCGCGCTCAGGAGCGACCTCACGCTGTTCACCATCGCCCACCGCATGTCGACCCTCGACATGTGCGATCGGGTGATGGTGATCCTCGACGGCCAGATGGCGGGGTTCGACACCAAAGCCGTCCTGCAGGAGAAGAACCCCTACTACCGCTCAGCCTCGATGCTGGCCGCCGGCACGAGCGCCGGAATCCTGCCCGACGCGGTCTGAGGGGCCTGCGATCGGCGCCTCCCGGGAGCTCACCCCGCCGTGAGCTGCTCGTAGGTGACGGCTGTCCGGGTGGCGGCGGAGCGCCCCAGCACCCACTCCAGGGCCAGCATGCGGCGAGCGTGCTCGAGGTCAGCCGGGTGCACGTCGACGCGCAGCGTGCTGACCGGCATCAGGGAGCCGGCACGGACGAGGGCGGGCGAGAGAATCCGGCTGACGGGGCCGCCGGCGGCAAGGCTCCAGGCCGGGGCGAGCGACTCGGGCCCACCCGCGTCCGCGGACGACGGAGCCCTGTGCAGGCGCAGCAGCCCTGCCCACCAGCGGAACCTGCCGCTGAGCGTCCGCCGCAGGGCCGGGGTGTAGGCGTAGGAGGGGGCGACGAAGCCGTCCGGCTCGATGCCGGCGAGCTTCAGCAGGCGCCAGCCCGCGTGAACGGCGCGGCGCGTCTCGCTCATGTCGAGCCCCACGAACTCGCCGGCACGATTGCCCCTGGCGGCCGCGATCAGCGCCCGCGGCGAGCCGCGTCGATGTGGCGGCAGGTGCTGGAAGCCGTGCTGTGCGATCGAGTCGCCGCGACAACGGCGATCGCTGAGCCAGCTGACCATCTCGGGAGAGCGCTCCCCGACCGGGTGCAGGTCGCGGGCGGGTATCACGAGCAGGGTGACGCGGTCGACGCCGTGGTCGTCGAGCCAGTCGCGGATCAGGGCGCAGCGCTCGAACGTCGCCGGCTCGATGCCGTGCAGCGCCACCGCGATCGTCCGTGCGTCACGCTCGCGCCGGCCGGCGCCCACGAGCTGCGCGTCAGGCGCGTAGGAGACCATCGCTCATGCCGCCCGGCCGCTCGACTGCTCGCGGCTGCGCCGCTGCGCTTCATGGCGGGCGAGCGCCTGGCGGTAGCCGTCGGCCAGGCGCTCGAGCGTGCGCTCCCAGGTGCGCAGGCGCGCCGAGCGCAGCGCGCCCTGGGAGAGGTGCGCGCGCAGTAGCGGCGAGGCCGCCAGCTCCAGGATCGCCGTGGCGAGTTGCCCGGGGTCGGCGTCGCAGAGCAGGCCGCTCACGCGGTCCTCGATCAGCGACAGCGGGCCACCCTCCGCGACCGCGATGACGGGCATGGCGCTCGCCTGAGCCTCGAGGATCACCTGCCCGAAAGTGTCGGTCGCGCTTGGGAAGACGAACATGTCCGCGTCAGCGTACGCGCGGGGGAGCTGCTCGCCCTCGAGCCAGCCGAGAAAAGTCGCGGCCTCGCCTAGAAGCTCTCCGACCCGCTCCTGCTCGGGCCCGCCGCCGGCGAGCACCAGCTGCAGACGAGGCTCACGGGCGCGCGCGAGGAGGAAGGCGTCGGCGAGCAGCTCGACCCCCTTCTCGCGCGTGATGCGCCCGCTGTAGAGGACGTTGATCTGCTCGCGAGGCGCCAGGCGGTCGCGCAGCGAGGGGTGAAAGCGGGAGGTGTCCACGCCGCGATCCCACCGCAGGACGCGCTCGGACGGCGGGCCCATGCCGGTCAGTGCGGCGTCGGACGCGGGGCTGGGCGAGAGGACCACGTCGCACGCGCCGTAGAAGGCGCCCACCGCCATCGCGGCCGCCTCCCCGACGCGACGCTCGCCCGAACGCAGCTGCGCATAGGTCGACAGCTCGGTGTGGTAGCTGCCGACGAGCGGCAGCCCGAGCGCGCGCGCGACGAGCGCGCCGGCGATCCCGGCCGGTCCTGGCGAGCAGACGTGGACGGCATCGAAGCGGCCCTCGGACAGCGACTCCACCGCGCCGGGGAGGCTGGGGACCCCGATCCGAAGCCCGGGATAGAAGGGCACGTCGATCTCGGCGACGGCCGGAAGGCGCCGGTCGACCTCCGGGTCGGTGCCCACGACCTCTATCTCGAAGCCGGGCACGCCGCGCTGGCGGATCTCGTCGATCGTGCGCGTCACGCCGTGCGTCGAGCCGATCCCGTCGGCCAGGATCCCGACGCGCAGCCTGGAGCCGTCCTCGCGGCTGTCGACCCTGCGGTGCGCGCCGGGGGTGCCCGCGTAGGGGATCGCCGCCAGCTTCGCCTGCTCGTTCGCCAGGAAGGCGCGCGCGGGCGCGTAGGGGATTGCCGCGGTGCAGGCTTCGAACAGCCCCTCGGCGGCCACCATCACGTCGGCCTCGCCGGTCGCCGCGCGGAGCGCGACCTCGACGGCGGCGCGCAGCTTGCGCTCATGCGCGCGGCGGGCCAGCCGGTAGAGGTCGGCGTGGCTGAACCGCTCGTCCTGCATGTAGGCGAGCAACCCCTCCTGATCGAGGTGGTCGAGGCCGACGGCGGCGAGCCATGCTCTGAGCAGGCAGCGGGCGTCCTCCGGCGAGACGGCGCCATCGGCGCCGGCCGGCCCCTGACGCGCGGCTCCCTCGCTCAGCAGCCGTTGCACCATCGTCATCACCCGCTGCGGGTCGGGCCGGGAGCGCCCGTCCTGCGGGTCCCCGAGCGAGCGGGCGCACAATGCGATCGCGGCGTGGGCCCACTTGGCTGCGCTGCCCTCCTCGCCGCGCGGGCGAACGTCGCCGAGGCGCAGGTGCGAGAGGAACTCGCCAGGCGTGCGCGCGGCCGGCGCTTCGGTGTATGTGCGTCCGATGTCGACGCCGGCGTGGTCGTCGCTACCGGCGATGCCGATCCCGTCGCGCGTCGCGACGTACGTGGCCGCCGGCCTGTTCAGGTCCCGGGGCCGGGCGCCGTTGCGGGTCTCCCAGATCGCGAACAGCTCCGCCAGGCGCCGCCTGTGGCGCGCGGTCAGCGGCGCGCCGACCGTGTAGTAGGGGTGGGCGAGCGCGCAGGTGATGTCGCGATCCAGCATGTATCCAGCGCACAGCTCGACATCGCCGCGGTGTGCCTGCAGCCAGTCGTGATCGTCGGCGGTGATGCCGTAGCAGAGGACGTGCACCGCCTGAGGCTCGCCGCGAAAGTGCGCCGTCAGCTCCTCAGAGATGAACACGTCCGGGCGGGGCGCGATCTGTGCAACGCCGTCGATCGTGTCGTGATCGGTGATCGTGACGAAGTCCATGCCGCGCCGCTTGGCGAGCTCGTACACCTCCTCCGGCGGGGTTGCGCACTCGGGCAGGCCTACGGCCCGCTGCACGCC
This sequence comes from Solirubrobacteraceae bacterium, assembly GCA_034665005.1. Taxonomy (GTDB): domain Bacteria; phylum Actinomycetota; class Thermoleophilia; order Solirubrobacterales; family Solirubrobacteraceae; genus Palsa-744. The sequence continues at coordinate 183,238 of JAXDGO010000026.1, forward strand.
CAGGCGCGACAATTGCGACGCGCTCGAGTGACAGTGCATGTCAACCCTGGTGGTGCTCCCCGGGCTCTCCCAGCTGTCCCCTTCTTTCATATGGTTGAGATTCGCCTGCAAAGGCGCAGCTTTTGTGACCATGCGGAGACGATCGTGTGAAGGGCATGTGAAGATCAGCGCGGGATGGGCGCGCCGAGCAGCGCGCCGGCGGTGCCCGCGCAGCCGGCCACGAGCAGCGTGGGCACCACGCCACGGCGCAGAACGAGCAGCGCGACGGCGGCCGCGGCGAGCACTGCGAACTGCCAGGCCTCGCTGAGCGCAGCGCTCAGAGGCACCGCGGCGCCCACGATCGCGCCGGCCGCGCACGGGGCGGCGCCGCCGAGGAACGCCCGCACGCGCTCGTTCACCAGCATGCGCTCGAAGCGCCCGGCACCAAGCAGCACGAAGGAGAACGAGGGGGCGAAGGCCACCCCTGCGGCGAGCAGGCCGCCGGCCAGCCCGGCCGCGCTGTACCCCACGGCTGCGACTGTCTGGGTCACGGGGCCGGGCGTGACCTGCCCGAGCGCCACCGCGTTGAGGAACTGCTCGTGCGTCATCCAGTGATAGGTGCCGACCGCGTCCGACTGCATCAGCGGCACGATCACGAAGCCGCCGCCGAACGCGAGCGCGCCCACCTTCAGCGCCGTCCAGACGAGCGCTCCCGTCCCGCCCGGGTCGTTGCCCGCCGCCAGCAGCGGCGCGTGGAGCGATCGCGCGACGCGGTGAGCCGCCGGTCGCATGAGCGGCCAGGAGACGGGCAGCGACCACAGCTGCGGGCCGACGTCGCCGCGGGCCAGCTGCCGGTCGGCCAGCTCGGCGGCGCCGCAGGCGAGCAGCACCAACACGAGCCAGGGGCCGGCGAGCGCCGCGGCGCTCGCGCCTGCAAGCCCGTAGGCGAGCACGCGCAGCCGGCGCCCTGCGCCGGCCCGGCGCCAGATCGGTGCGGCCACCCCGAGCCCGGCGCGAACGGCGACCGCGGCGACCGCCGCCCCCGCCCCGGCGCCTGCGCCGCGCAGCCACCCGGGGGGCGAGCCCTGCAGGAACAGCGCCGACAGCGCGAGGATCAGTAGGAGACCGGGAAGCACGAAGCACAGACCGCCCAGCACCGCTCCGGCGCGGCCGCGAAGGCGCCAGGCGCAGTAGATCGCAAGCTGCGTCGAGGCAGGCCCGGGGAGCAGGTTGGTGGCGGCGATCGCGCGCTCGAACTGCGGCTCGGTCAGCCATCGCCTGCGCTCGACGCACAGCTCCCGCAGCAGCGCCACGTGGGCGGGCGGCCCGCCGAAGCCGATGCATCCGATCCGCCCCCACTCCCGGGCGATCTCCGCGAGCGACGGCTCCGTCTGAGGATCCCCCGACCGCATTTCACGGCAGGGTATGCGGTGGTGTGGCCGCCCGTCGGCGTCGCGCCGGCGCCGGCCGTCTGTGCCGCTGACCTGCTCAGCGGTCCGTGCCAATCCATAAGCTGTCGCGCCCGTGCACCCGATCTCCTACTTCCAGGCGGTCATCCTTGGGCTCACCCAGGGCATCGCCGAGCCGTTCCCCATCTCCAGCCTGGGCCATGGTGTGGTGCTTCCGCGCCTCGCCGGCTGGCACATCCACCAGAACGACAAGTTCTTCCTGACGTTCCTGATCGCCACCCACCTGGCAACGGCCCTGGTGCTGCTGGCCCTCTTCATCAAGGACTGGGTGCTGATCGTCAAGGGCCTCTGGCGGTCGCTGCAGATGCGCGAGATCGCCGCCGATGACACCTACGCGCGGCTTGGCTGGCTGCTCGTGGCGGCGACGATTCCGGTCGGGATCATCGGCCTGCTGCTGCAGGAACCGCTGCGCAAGCTGTTCGCCTCGCCGCAGACCGCGGCCGCCTTCCTGATCGTGAACGGCTTCGCGCTACTGGCCTTCGAGCGACTGCGCCGGCGGCCGCCGCGACCGGGCGACTACCTCGGCGACGCCGATGGCCGCCTCGCGAAACTCAGCTGGCGCCAGGCGATCGGGGTCGGCACCTCGCAGGCCTTCGCGCTGGTCCCCGGCATCTCGCGCTCGGGCTTCACGATGGGCGGAGGCCTGATCGTTGGGCTCTCCAACGAGGACGCCGCGCGCTTCGGCTTCCTGCTCGCGACCCCGGTCATCTTCGCCGCGGCCATCCTCAAGGTCCCGGAACTGTTCGGCTCGCAGGGGAACGGGGTCCGCGGGCCGGCACTGGTCGCGGGGCTCTGCGCCGCTGCCACGACGTACGTGGCCGTGAAGTTCCTGCTGCGCTACTTCCAGACCAAGCGCCTGACGCCGTTCGGCGTCTACTGCATCGGGCTCGGCGTGTCATGCACGCTGGTCTTCGCGCTCGGCGGCTAGCGCAGCCCGGCTAGCCCAGCCGCGCAGCAGGCCGCTTCTAGGCCTGGGAGCCGGCCGATCCCGCCTTGGGACCGGTCTGAAACCACGCGAAGGCGAACAGCGCCAGCGCCACGACCAGCGCGGCGATCCCGTGCTTTGTGTGGTGGTGGTTGGCTTCGGCGCTACCGGCCGAGCTGTGGCCCGGGAAGAACGACGGCAGCGAGTGCTCCGGCTGGACGAAGTAGATGACAGCGACGACGATCAGGAGGATGCCGAGGATCACGGCCGGGAGCATGAGTTTGCGAAAGCTGGGGTTCATCGCCACGGAAGGGTAGAGCACGGATGCGCCCATGGCGCTGAAGTCGAGGACATGCCGCCATCATGTAGGGACGATGCCCGCACCAAGACCGCCCCGGATCTCCCAGAAGATGTTCGAGACACGCAGCTACGCCTGGAAGGAGGTGGGGCTGCTCCGCCAGATCAGCCCGCGCGTGGTCAAGCGAGCCCGGCTGGAGGTTCTCGTGCTCCTGCCGCTGTTCATCGGCGTGGTCATCTTCTACGACAACCGCGTCGGCCTGCTGGGGGCGGCAGGGCGGCACGGCCAGGCGGCCAAAGAACTGGAACCGGCGCTCGAAACGACCATACGAGTGCTGACGGTCGTCGCGCTGATGATCCTCGGATGGGCGATCGCCCGCGACATCGGCCGTAGCCTCGGTCCTGCGCTGTTCCGGCGGCTGGACCCCGCCACCGCCGGCACCGTCGGCTTCCTGATCCGCCTCACGACAGTCGTCGTCGCGGTGTTCGTGGCACTGCGCGTGGCCGGCATCCAGGCCCGGACCCTTGCGCTCGGCGGCGCGTTCACCGCGGTGATCTTCGGCCTGGCAGCCCAGCAGACGCTCGGCAACCTGATTGCGGGCACAGTCCTGCTGAGCGCGCGTCCGTTCCGCGTGGGCGAGCGGGTACGGCTACAGGGCGGCCCGCTCGCGGGACAGGTGGAGGGGACCGTCAGCTCACTCGGCCTGCTCTACACCACGTTTGCAACGGGGGATGACTCGATCCTCGTGCCCAACAGCGTCGTGCTCAACGTGGCTGTGCTGCCACTGCGAGAGCCGGAGGCGGTCAACCTGCGCGCCCGCCTGCGCGCCGGGATGACCCCGAGCGACCTGCAGGAGATCCTCGAGAAGTCGATTCAGACGCCGCTGCGCGACGCGCCGCGCATCACCCTCGAGGAGCTCGATGGAGACGAGGTGGTCGTGCGGATCGCCGCAACGCCGCGGGTGGCGGCGCAGGGGCGCCACCTCGCAAGCGAACTGCTGAGCGTGGTCTCGCGCGAGACGCGTCCTCACCCGGAGACGCGGTCTGAGACGCCGCCGGAGCGCCCGGGCGGGACCCCGGCGGAGGCGCCGGCCGAGACGCCATAGCGCAGGAACAGGTGCGACTGGCACTCGAGCACTCCGATCAGCTCCAGCTCCAGCGGGGGATCGAGCTCGGGGCCGGCGAGGATCCGCAGCGCCTCGCCGCTCGCGGCCTCGCCGCCGGCCAGGCTCGGCGACACCGACAGGAACAGCTCGTCCACGAGCCCGCCGGCGAACAGCTCCAAGCCGAGATGCGGCCCGCCCTCGCAGAGCAGGCTCTGCACGCCGAAGCTCTCGCGCAGCTCCGCGAGCGCCGCAGGCAGGTCGAGCCGTCCCTCCTGTCGCGCCCGCAGGTACTCGATCCGCGCCGCGGCGCCCGGGACGCTCGCCTCCGAGGACGTCACGATCACGACCCGCGCCTCGGGATCCGCGAGCAGGGGGATCTCGGCGTCCAGGGCGAGGCGCCCGGAGACGATGCATGCCAGCGGCTCCTCGGCGAGGCCCCGCTCAAGCCGCAGGCGCCTGACCGGCTCGTCGCGAATGAGCCGCCCGTAGCGCTCCATGCGGACTGTGCCCGCCCCGACCAGCACCGCGTCCACCGCTGCGCGCAGGCTGTGGAACAGCTCCCGGTCGGCGCGGTCGCTGATCGGCCCCGAGCGTCCGCCGAGGGTCGCGCGGCCATCGACCGTGCTGACCATGTTGAGCAGCACCCGCGGCCGCCGCAGGGGGGTGCCGGAGCGCTCCCAGAGCCCCAGCTGCTCGACGATCTCCGGCGCAGTGGCGGGCTCGCCCGCGGGAAGCAGGCGCCGCAGCCGTAGCGGCTCGTCCGCCTGCGGGTGGGGATCTGGGTCCGCCGGCGAGACCATCCGCCCAGCCTAGCCGCGTTCCTGGGCTTGACCGCCGCAACGGAGCATCCGAATCGCAACATCCTGGCCACACTCGGTCACGGCGACCTGCTACGGTCACGTGGTCTGGCCGGCACACAAGACCGGCGAAAGTAGTGCAAGCGCTCGCAGGTCGAAGCTCTAAGCAGCATCCTCCGCGTCGCAGCACGCACATACCGTGGAGGAAAACCCACATGCCAACTGGCACCGTAAAGTGGTTCAGCGACGACAAGGGCTTCGGCTTCATCACACCTGATGACGGCGACAAGGACCTGTTCGTCCATCACACGGGCATCAACGGCGAGGGCTACCGCTCGCTCCAGGAGGGGGCCAAGGTCTCCTACGACCCGGAGCAGGGCGACAAGGGCCCGAAGGCCGTGAACGTCCAAGCGATCTGAGCCGAGCGCAATAGTTCGACTTTTGAGGGCCCGCTTCGGCGGGCCCTCTTCGCTTTCGAGGGGTATCGTGGCGACGCTGATGAGAGGTGACGCCACGACCTTCCCGCTGCGTGACGCGCCGCTCGAGCGGCCGGCCGGCGGGCGCCGGCGGGGTCTCCTCGGCCGGCGTTGGCGCACCCTCGCCGGCGCCGACTCCGGCGTGCGGGTGGCAGCCGTCGCGCTGCTGGCGATCGTGCTCCTCAGCGCGTTCATCGTGATCATGGCGGCGGACCGGCCCAGCATCCTGTCGGCCACGACTCACGCGAACTTCCTGCCACGCTGGATGGCCGGTCCGCTCGGCGGCCTCTGGCCGGGTCTCACCCGCAACGGGACGACGCTGAAATACCTGTTCTCCGGTGCGCTCGTGGTCATGTATGCGGCGTATCTCGTCGCGCTGGCGTACGCGCCGAGGCTGCCCGTGCGCTGGGTGATCGCCACGATCGCCGCGGTGCACGTGGTCTTCTTCCTGTCCCCGCCGCTCGCCCTGACGGACATCTTCAACTACATCAACTACGGGCGCATGCAGGTCGTGCACCACCTCAACCCGTACACGACGATCCCGATCCTCGAGCCGCACAGCGATCCGAGCTTCGTGCTGAGCAACTGGCACCAGCTGCTTAGCCCCTACGGGCCGCTCTTCACGCTGTTGACGTTCGCCGTCGTGCCGCTCGGCGTCGCCGCGTCCTTCTGGGTGCTGAAGGGGCTGCTCGCGGCGGCGAGCCTCGCCACGATCTTCCTCGTGTGGAAGTGCGCACGCCTGCTCGGGCGCAATCCCGTCGCAGCCATCACGCTGGTCGGCCTCAACCCGATCGTGCTCGTGTGGGGGCTGGGCGGCGACCACAACGACTTCCTGTTGCTGTTCTTCATCATGCTCGGCTTCTTTCTGCTGCTCCGCAGCCGCGAGCGGGTGAGGGAGACGAAGTCGCAGACCGCGGCAGGAGGCGGCGCAGCGCCCGGCGGCGACGCCTCGGGCAGCCGACGTCTCGCCCCGTGGCTGCCGGCGCTCAGCGCTCCGGAGATCGGAGCAGGCGCTGCCTTTGTGACGGCCGCCGCGATCAAGGCGTCCGGCGCCGTTCTGCTCCCCGTGGTGCTGGCGGGCCTGATCAAGACGCCGAGACGCCTGCTCCAGGTCGCGATCGGGATGGTGATGGCCGGCGTGCTCGCTGCGAGTGCCAGCCTGATCGCGTTCGGGTTGCACATCCCCGACCTCAGCACCCAGAGCCGGCTGGTCACGAATGTGAGCGTGCCCAACCTGATCGGCCTGGCGATCGGCGACGGCGGCGAGACAGCCTCGCTGCACACCGTGCTGAACGCCGTGCTGCTCGTCTCCGTGTTCCTCTGCTGCGTTCAGGCCTGGCGCCGGCGTGACTCGGTGACCGCCGCGGGCTGGGCGAGCGTCGCACTGCTCGTGACGCTCAGCTGGGTGCTGCCGTGGTATGTGCTGTGGGTGCTTCCGCTGGCGGCGCTGTCGAGCTCGCGACGCCTGCGGAGGGCGACGCTCGTGCTCGGCGTCTACTTCATCATCGCCTGGGCGCCGGCGTCGGGGCAGCTGTGGAACGCGATCGGCTTTCACCCGGAGAAAACATCGCTCGGCCGCCTGCATCAGCGCTACGTCAAGGAGCTGCTGAACTAATCGGTGTCGGCTCCCGGCCGCCGGCGCTCTAGCTTGCGCCGCCCGGCGCGGCGCTTCTTCTCCAGGCGCCGTGCGCGAGAGGCCGCCGTGGGGCGCGTGGCACGGCGCGTGCGCGGAACGATGAGCGCCGTTCGCAGCCGCTCCGCGAGCCTCGCGAGCGCCAGCTCACGATTGCGAGCCTGGGAGCGCTGATCCTGCGCGACCGCCACCAGGCGCGGCCCCGCCCGCGAGAGCACGCGCTGTCGCTGAGCCTCGCTCAGGGAGGGGGAGGATGCGGCGTCGAAGATCGCCTCCACACGGGACGCCGTGACGTTCGCGTGCTGCCCGCCCGGCCCCGACGATCGACTCGTGCGCAGCGTGACCTCCGCGAGCGGGATCTCGAGCTCTCGGTTGATGCGCAGCCGCTGCTGGCCGCCCTCCGTCTCACCCTGGGGAGCCGTCGGCCCCACCACCGGAGTCCTGGGCGGCGCCACTCGACCCTCCGATTGGCCCGACGCGCTGCTCCTCGCCCGGGGGAAGCCGACCGTCGCGGCCAATGTAGCCGTCCTTGCCGCCGGCGCACAGGTAGATCGCCTCCACATCGCCGCTGTTGCGGATCCTGCGGACGGTCGCCGCGTCGACGCGGGCGAAGCTGCCCTCACGCAGCCGCTCGACGGAGCCGTCGCCGAACTCCATCTCGATCGCGCCACGGTGCACGAAGTAGAGCTCCTCCTGGACATCGTGGTAGTGGAAGCCGGTCTCGATGCCGGGCGGCAGGACGATCGCGTTCACGCCGAAGGCGCTCACGCCCAGTCCCTTCCTCACCTTGCGAAACCCCGGTCCATCGCCGAGGTCGTCGAGGTGACCGACCGCATAGCCCTCGCCGGTGGTCACGCTCGGATACTCCGTGGAAGCCTCCATCAGCCGTCTCCTGTTCAGTGGTCTGCCACGACTCCGCCCTCGGGCGAGAGCGGCCTGCCCTCGCGCGACCAGCGCGCGAGCCCTCCGGCCATGGAGTATGCCTCGAAGCCGGCGGCGCGGAAGGCCTGTGCCGCCATCTCCGAGCGAGAGCCCACGCGGCAGTAGAAGACGACCGGCCGGTCGCGCTCCAGCGACCCGGCCTCGGAGGAGAGCGTGACGAGCTGGATGTGGCGCGTGCCGGCGATATGCCCGGCCTCGCGCTCGTGGTCCTCGCGGACATCGATGACCTGCACATCGGCATCCTGCGCCAGCCACGCGGCCAGCCGCTGCGGCTCGATCTCGAGGTCCGAAGTCGTCTCCCTGGCGCTCATCGCATGAGCGTAGCGCCGCCGCGAGGGCGCCAAGGGAGGACTACGGGAGCCGCCGGTTCAGTAGGCCCGCGGAGGCGGTTCTTCGTAGGGATCGCGCTCGACAACGCGTCCCCGGCGACGGGGGCTCCACAGCGTCATGTAGAACAGCGAGAGCACGATGCCCACGATGCCCACGATGATCAGGATCAACCCGACCGTCTTCAGGTCGACCCCGGACGTGCTCGCCGTCACCGCGTAGCGGAGGATGGCCCCAACTGCGATCAGGAATATGGATGTCCCAAGTGGCATGTTCCCTTGATACCCAAGCCTCGAGATCCTCAAACGGCTGGGGCGCCCATATGGCCGAACTGTCCAGCGCCGCCCCGCCCGCTGCTCATCACTAGGATCAGTGGCCATGGAGGTCCTCAGCGAGGTCTACACGATCCCTCAGGAGCACCTGGACCTCTGCGCGACGATCGGGCAGATCGCGCGCGAGAAGATAGCGCCGCGCTCCTCGGAGATCGACGAGCGAGCCGAATATCCGTGGGATGTGCGCCGCGTGCTGGCCGAGCAGGACATCCTAGGGCTGCCCTTCCCGACGGAGTACGGGGGCACCGGCACGGGCACCCTGATGCTGAACATGGCGGTCGAGGAGATCGCCAAGGTCGACGCGTCGTGCGCGCTGATCCTGATGGTCCAGGAGCTTGGCACGCTGCCGATCCAGCTCTACGGCTCGGAGGAGCTGAAGGAGCGCTTCCTGCCGAAGTGCGCGACCGGAGAGTGGTCGCCCGCATTCGCGCTGTCCGAGCCCGAGGCGGGCTCGGACCCTGCGGGGATGAAGACAACCGCCGTCAGGGACGGCGAGGAGTGGGTGATCAGCGGCACCAAGAACTGGATCAGCAACCTCGGCATCGCCGACTTCTACATCTGCTTCGCGGTCACCGACAGGGAGACTCGCAAGCTGACCGCATTCGTCGTCGAGGCAGACCGTCCCGGCTTCAGCGTCGGCAAGCTCGAGCACAAGCTCGGCATCCGCGCCTCGCCCACCGGGCAGCCGATCTTCGACGACGTTCGCGTACCGCAGGAGAACGTGATCGGCGAGGTCGGAAGGGGCCTTTCGGTCGCGCTCGGCACGCTCGAGCGCACGCGCCTCGGCGCGGCCGCGCAGGCCGCGGGGATCGCCCAGGGGGCAACCGACTACGCCGTCGGCTACGCCCGCGAGCGGCGGCAGTTCGGCAAGGCGATCAACGAGTTCCAGGCGATCCAGTTCAAGCTCGCCGACATGGAAACGCGCACGGCCGCCGGGCGCGAGCTGCTCTACAAGGCGTGCGCGATGGCCGATCAGCATCATCCCCAGCGGGCGAAGTACTCCTCGATGGCCAAGGTCTTCTGCTCGGACACGGCGATGGCGGTGACCATCGAGGCGATACAGGTCCTGGGTGGCTACGGTTATGTGAAGGAGTATCCGGTCGAGCGGATGATGCGAGACGCCAAGATCACACAGATCTACGAGGGCACCAACGAGATCCAGCGTCTCGTGATCGCCCGCACGCTGAAGTAGGGATGTCAGGTGCGCAGGTCGTCCTCGCCAGACGCCCCGGGTCCGCTTCGGCGTGTCGGTTTGGCCGCGCTGATCGCGTTGTCGGTGGGGCTCGTCGTCCTGGTCGTCGGGCAGGGTTTCAGCTCGGTGGGGGTCGTGCGGGCGCTCGAGGACGTCGCGCTCGGCGTGGTGGTCGCCGCGGTGCTGATGGGCGCCGTCGCATTCGTGGCGGTGCGCATGGCGGGCTGGCGCGATCCCGAGTCCGAGACCGAGTTCGAGGAGATCGTGCGCCACTCCGAGGAGCTGGCGCGCGAAGGGCTCGTCGTGGCTCCCGAGGAAGCCGACTTCATGGAGCTCGATCCGCTTGACGATCACGACTTCGAAGAGCTCGTCCGTGACGCGCTCGACGACCTCCCCGATCTGCTGCACAACGCGCTCGCCCACGTCGCGGTGGTGATCTCCGACGGTGGACGTCGCCGCGGCGCCTACGGCCTCTATCAGGGGGACGGCGCGAGCCACGACAACACGCACGACCGCATCGTGATCTTCCGCGACACGCTGCGTCGCGACTTCGGCCACGACGCCGATCTGCTGCGCGACCAGGTGACGCGCACCGTGCGCCACGAGCTTGCACACCACGTCGGGTTCGACGAGCTCGGCGTCAGCCGGCTCGATCTGTAGCGGCCGCGCAGTGCCCGGGGCCGCGCCGCGGAGCCGTTGTACGCTTGGCCGATGACGGCGCCGCCTGAGCCACCGACTCCCATCGAGACGGCCGGTGCGCCGTCGCGCGGGGGAGAGCCCGGGGACAGCCGCCCCTCCGGCGAGGCGCCGGCGCAGGACACAGCCGTGGCCGCGGGCAGAAGGGTCCCGGACTTCTTCATCGTCGGCCACGAAAAGTGCGGCACCACTGCCCTGTACATGATGCTGCGCGCGCACCCGCAGATCTACATGCCGGATCTGAAGGAGCCGAGGTTCTTCGCCCCCGAGCTGCGCTCGCGCTTCCGCGACCGCGCGACGGAGGAGGTCAAGCGCCTGCACACGCTCGACGGCTACCTCTCGCTGTTCGACGACGCGCGCCCGGAGCAGATCGCCGGCGAGGCCTCACCCAACTACCTGAGGTCGACCACCGCCGCCGGCCGGATCGCGGACGTCCAGCCCGACGCGCGCATCATCGCCATCCTCAGGGAGCCGGCGGCATTCCTCAGCTCGTTCCATCTCCAGTCCGTCGACACACACCTGGAGGAGGAGCCGGACTTTCGCAAGGCGCTCGCGCTGGAGGACTCCAGGCGCGAGGGCAGGAACATTCCCCGCCGCTGCCACTCGCCACAGGCGCTGCTCTACTCCGAGCACGTGCGATACGTCGAGCAGCTGCGCCGTTATCACGCCGTGTTTCCCCGGGAGCAGGTGCTGGTGCTCGTCTACGAGGACTTTCGCCGCGACAACGAGGCGACCGCGCGCAGGGTGCTGCGCTTCCTCGGGCTGGACGAGCAGGTGCCCCTCCAGCCCGTCGAGACGAAACCCCTGCAGGCCGTGCGCTCGATGCGTCTGCACCAGCTCAGGCAGGCGCTGTGGGTGGCGCGCAACAACCCGGCGGCCGCGCCGCGCTTCTGGCGGATCGTGAACGCGCTGACACCTGCCCACATGCGCAGCGATGCCGCTTGGGCGCTCTGGCGCCGCCTGCTCCATGCCACGCCACCGGCGCGCGACGAGGCGCTCATGCTCGAGCTGCGTCGTCGCTTCAAGCCGGAGGTCGTGGCACTGAGCGAGTATCTCGATCGTGACCTCGTCGCCGAGTGGGGCTACGAGGGCATAGGCTGAGCAGCCGCGGCCGGGCGCGCTCGCCTCGACTTGTAGGCTGTCGGCACCCAAACAAGGAGACAGCTCGCAATGCCAGAGGCCGTAATCGTCGACGCCATAAGGACGCCCATCGGACGGGCGGTCAAGGGATCGCTCAAATCGGTGCGCGCCGACGACCTGGCGGCCGTCCCGCTGAGGGCCCTCATCGAGCGCAACCCGCAGCTCGAGCAGCGGTCGATCGGCGACGTGATGATGGGCTGTGGCAACGCAGAAGGCGAGGCCGGCTACAACGTCGGCCGCAACGCCACGCTGCTTGCCGGAATCGACCATCACGTGCCGGGCACGACGGTCAACCGCTTCTGCGCCTCCTCGCTGCAGACGACGCGCATGGCCTTCCACGCGATCAAGGCGGGCGAGGGCGACACCTACATAGCGGCCGGCGTCGAGGCCGTCTCACGCGCCACGCAGGGCGGGCCGTTCGAATTCCATCCGAAGCTCGACGGCTCGGAGGGCTCTCTCTACAACGCCTACATCTCGATGGGGCTGACCGCGGAGAACGTGGCCGAGCGCTGCAAGGTGAGCCGCGAGGCGCAGGACGAGTGGGCCGTCATCTCCCAGGCGCGCGCGGTCGCCGCGCAGGAGTCCGGGCACTTCGACAAGGAAATCGTGGCGGTCACCGCTCCGGCGCACAAGGACACCGACAAGGAAGGCAACGAGGTCGACATTCCCGAGCAGGTCGTGACGAAGGACGACGGTCCACGCGCGGGGACGACGATGGAGCGGCTCGCGTCGCTGCGGCCGGTGTTCAAGGAGGACGGCACGGTGACGGCCGGGAACGCCTGTCCGCTGAACGACGGCGCCGCGGCGCTGCTGGTGATGAGCGACGAGAAGGCCAGCGAGCTGGGCCTGAAGCCCAAAGTGCGGATCCTCGCGTCGACCGTCGCCGCGATCCGTCCCGAGATCATGGGCCTCGGACCGATACCCGCGATCGAGCAGCTGCTCAAGAACACGGGCATGTCGATGGACGACATCGACGTGGTCGAGATCAACGAGGCGTTCGCGGCCCAGATCGTCCCCTGCAAGGAGGATCTCGGCATCGACGACGAGAAGCTCAACCCGTTCGGTGGCGCGATCGCGCTGGGGCACCCCTTCGGGATGACCGGCGCGCGCATCATGACCACGCTGATCAACGACCTCGAAACGCTCGACGGGACCTACGGGATCGAGTCGATGTGCGTCGCAGGCGGCATGGGCATGGCGATGCTCGTCGAACGCGTATAGAGAGCTAGCCGGGGCGCTGGACGCGGAGCCAGTACTGATCGTTGACGATCTCGTAGGGCATCAGCTGCACGGTCAAGCCGAGCTCGCGGGCCTGCTGTTCGATCCAGCGCAGGCTGTGGCGGACCACGCCGCCTTCGCGTGACTGGTGGCTTCTGCCAACCCACTGCTCACCTGCGTAGCCATTCGCGCCCCCGATCGCCGGCAGCCTGTTGACAGTTGCCGAAAGCCGCTGCACCGCCGCCGTGCCCGAGAGCTGCGCGAGCCGCGGCGAGCGCTGTCCGAGCGAGAACAGGGGGGATGCCGGGTGATAGGACGCCAGGAACACACCTCCCGGGCCGCTGCACTCGGCGAATGAGGCGAGCATCGCGCGGATCTGCGGCTTTGACGCGTGGGTCCAGATCGAACGCGCGAACACGAAGTCGAAGCGCTCGCCGAACACGGAGAAGTCGAAGTCGTCGTTATGCGAGAAGTGCGCATCGGCGTGCTCCACGACCTGTGGCTCCACCAGCTGCTCGAGGCCCACATTGAGCATCTCGCGGTTCGGCTCGATGCCGAAGTAGCGGCCGGGATCGAGAAACCTCATCAGCCAGTAGCCGACGCGCAGCGCGCCGCAGCCGACGTCGAGCACGCGAGAGGATGGAAGCAGGCCCTCCCGCACGAGCACTTCGAACCCCAGCCGACCGACCCGTTCGAAATCAGCAGGGGGACCGCCGAGGAACGTCGTCTCGGCGAGCCGTTCGGACCTCGCCTGCGGAGACTCCTCGCCCACGGGCGAAGCGTAGCCGTTCGATCCCGCCGGTGACCGAGGCCGCGCTAACGCTTGCGGCCGATTGCGTCGATTAGAGGGTGATGCACCCGTCGCCCCCTGCAAACGGGCCGGCGCCGTCGGCGTCGCAGTCGCGGCCCGGCCGGCTGCTCCATCCCGGCCGCTGGTCTGTCGCCCGCCCGACGCGCGAGGACGGCTCTGTCTTCGCGTTCGGCGTGCGCCTGGTGATCACCGTCGCGGTCACGTTCGCGCTGATCGGCCTCGCCGGCTACGTGGTGCTCGAACGCACGCTCTCGCAGCGGCAGATCACCGACTACGCGGCCACCCAGCGCGGCGATGCGAAAGCGATCGAACACGAGGGCGCGTCGGCGGCCAGCCAGGCGGATGCGCTCGCCGAGATCGACCACCTGCTCGACGGCGTCGGGCAGCGCCCGGGAACGCTCGAGGCGCTGCTCATCGATGAACGGCACGTGGTCAGGGCTGCCAGCAACCCCGCGCTCAAGGGGACCACGGACGTCGATCTGCACATCGCCGCGGCGCTGCAGCATGCCCGGGCGTACTCCGGGCGCGAGAGCCAGTCGTCCAGGGACGCAAAAAACTTCGAGTTCGTCATCCCCGTGAGGCTGCACGGCGGCCGTTACGCCTACGAGGTCACCTACGACCATCGCGTCTACGACAGCCAGCTGCACGAAGTGCGGGTGATCCTCGGCCTGATCGGACTGCTCGCGCTGCTCGGCGGCGCGGCCGTCTTCTACCTCGTCGGTGGCCGGCGGTTGATGCGCGATCACCGCATGGTGCTCCGACGCGCGACGCGCGACGGGCTCACGGACCTGCCCAACCAGCGCGCGTTCCAGGACGAGTTCCCCGACGCGGTCGCCGCGGCCACCCGCTACCGCGATCCGCTTGCGCTGATCCTGCTGGACGTCGACGACTTCAAGCTGATCAACGACCGCAATGGGCATCCCGAGGGAGACTCGATCCTCAGGGTGGTCTCCGGGGTCCTGCGCGCGTCGAGGCCAGGCGACCGTCCCTACCGGATCGGCGGCGACGAGTTCGCGCTGCTGCTCGCCCACACCGACGCCGAGGGCGCACGCACGCTCGCGCGGCGCCTCGGGCGCGACTTCGCAGAGGTGGGCATCGAGATGAGCATGGGAGTGAGCGTGCTGCGCCCCGGTCTCGCGGCCGAAACGCTGCGGGCCGAGGCCGACACCGCGCTGTACGAGGCCAAGCGCCGGGGAGGCGATCGTGCCGAGCACTTCGATGAGCTCCAGACGAAGGTGGCCGTCACGAGCGCCGAGTCGAGGGACGCGGTGCGGCGGCTGATAGACGAGGGCCGCCTGACCACCGTCTTTCAGCCGATCTGGAACTTCGACGCGGAGTCCCTGCTTGGGCTCGAGGCCCTCACGCGCCCAGACCCCTCCTACGGGCTGTCGGGGCCGGCGGAGGCGTTCGACATCGCCGAACAGCTTGGCCGCGTGCGCCAGCTCGACATGCTCTGCGTCCAGAGCGCGCTGAGGGCGGCGCCGGCTCTCGACCCGGGCGTGCTCCTGTTCCTCAACCTGGCTCCTCTCACGCTGGACCTGGACGCCGACGCGGACGATTGGCTGCGCCTGGCCGTGGAGGGCGCCGGGCTGGAGCCGTCGCAGGTCGTGATCGAGGTGACAGAGCGCTTCGGCGGTCGCACGATGTCGGTGGTCAGGTGCCTGCAACGGCTGCGCCGGCAGGGGTTCAGGATCGCCGTCGACGACGTCGGCACCGGCAACTCGGGCCTCGAGATGCTGCGCCAGATCGACGCTGAGTTCGTGAAGATCGACCGCAGCATCGTTGCCGCCGCGGCGACCGAGCCGGGTGCACGCGCCGTGCTGATGGCGATGGCCACCTTCGCCAGGCAGACCGGGGCATTCGTGATCGCCGAGGGGATCGAGGACGAGGACACGCTGCAGTTCCTGCTCGGCATCGACGAGCGCGACCTCTCTGCGGACACCGTCATCCAGGGCGGACAGGGCTTCCGGCTCGGCCGTCCCGCCCCCGGGGTCTCATCGCAGACGCCCGGCCTTCCCACTCTCACCGGCGCAGAGCGCTAGCAGGCGAGCAGCTGCCCGGTGCGGCGCGCGTCGCTCAGCGTGGCGGCATGCGCAGCGCGCCGTCGAGCCGGATCGTCTCGCCGTTGAGCATCCGGTTCTCCACGATCTGGCGCGCAAGCTGCGCGTACTCGACCGGCTGGCCGAGGCGCTGGGGAAAGGGGACGCCCGCGCCGAGCTTCTGGCGGGCCTCCTCCGGCAGAGCCGCCAGCAGCGGGGTGTCGAACAGACCCGGAGCGATCGTGTTCACCCGGATGCCGTACTGCGCGAGATCCCGCGCGGCGGGCAGCGTCATCGCGACCACGCCTCCCTTCGAGGCCGAGTAGGCGATCTGGCCGACCTGCCCATCGAATGCGGCGATCGATGCGGTGTTCACGCAAACGCCGCGTTCGCCGTCGAGCAGCGGCTCATTGCCGATCATCGCGGCGGACGAGAACCTCAGCACGTTGAACGTCCCGATCAGGTTGATCGAGATGATCGTCTCGAACGGAAGCAGCGGGTGCGGGCCCTTGGAGCCTGCCACCTTCTGCGCCCAGCCTGTGCCGGCGCAGCAGACGGCGATGCGCAGCCCACCGTCCGCCGCGGCCGCACGCTCCACGGCTGCCTGAACCTGCGCCTCCTCACGAACGTCGCAGGCGACGAACTCGAGCCCCAGCTCGGAGCTCAGCGCCTCGCCCTTCTCGGTGTTGACGTCGGCGATCGTCACGAGCGCGCCGCTTCCGTGCAGGTCCCGCACGGTGGCCTCGCCGAGGCCGGAGGCTCCTCCGACGACGAGTGCTGAGGAGCCCTCGATGTTCATCGCCGGGGAGCCTAGCGCGTGGCGATTCGCGACAGCGTCAGCGCGAACAGCGCATCGGGGTCGGTCAGCCAGCGCACGAGCTCGAGGCCCGCCGCCGAGAGGTCGCCCTCGAGACGCTCCGGTGTGAACTTGGCGCTGATCTCCGTGCGCAGCTCCTCGCCCGCATCGAAGTGCACCGGCAGGTCCAGGCCGCGCACGACCGTCGTGTGCTCACGGCGCGCCCGCAGCCGCATCTCGATCCACTCGTGCTCGGGATCGAAGATCGCGACGTGGTCGAAGTCGTCGGGGTCGAAATCGGCCTGCAGCTCGCGGTTGAGGACGCGCAGGACGTTCCTGTTGAACTCTGCGGTGACTCCCTCGGCATCGTCGTATGCGGCCTCCAGCACGCGTGGGTCCTTGACGAGGTCGGTTCCCATCAGCAGATGGTCCTCCGGCCCGAGCATGCGCGCGATCTTGCGCAGGAAGCGGCGCCGGCTGCCGGGCGGGAAGTTGCCGATCGTGCCGCCGAGGAACGCGACGATCCGCGGCCCGCTGGCTGGCGGGACGAGCTCGAGATGCCGCTCGAAGTCTCCGATCACGCCGTGCACGCGCAGGCCGGGGTACTCGCTGGTGAGCTCCTCGGCGCAGTCGCGCACCATGCTCTCGGTCACGTCCACCGGTATATAGCGGCGGAGCGTCCCGGCCGCCTCGAGGGCGTCGAGCAGCACCCGCGTCTTGGCCGCCGTGCCCGACCCGAGCTCGACCAGCTCGACGGCGCCGGTGAGCTCCGCCAACTCCTCGGCCGACTGCTCGAGAATCGCCCGCTCCGCGCGCGTCGGATAGTACTCCGGCAGTTCGCAGATGCGGTCGAACAGCGCCGCGCCGCGAGCGTCGTAGAAGTGCTTCGGTGGAAGCTCCTTGAATGGGCGTGTGAGCCCGTCGAGCACGTCGTCGGCCAGCGAGCGCTCATCGCCTTCCTCGAGATGCGAATCGATGCGGATGTCCCGCTCGGCGGGCTCCTTAGGCGCGGAGGGGACGACCGGCTCCATCACGCAGCCCTCGCCAGGCGCACGCCCGCGAAGATCTGGCGGCGTTGCGGAAGGTCCCAGTTGCGGAACGTCAGGCCCGCCACGCGCGGGTGGGTGGCCCACGAGCCTCCGCGCAACACGCGGTAGCCGTCGCCGAAGAACACCTCGGAGTACTCGCGATAGGGGTGGGCGGCGAAGCCCGGATAGCCGCGGAAATGCGACCGCGTCCACTCCCACACACGACCGACGCCGGTGAGCGTCGCGCCGCCGCCGTCCCGGCCCGCTGCCTCCCGGCTCCAGGTCGCCGCCCTCTCCCACTCGGCCTCTGTGGGCAATCGCGCATCGTGCGCTCTGGCGAAGGCGTCGGCCTCGAACCAGGAGATGTGGCAGGCCGGCGCATCGGCGCAGCCGGCGGCCACGGCCGGATGGTGTGTGATGTCGTGCTCCTCCTTCCACGCCCAGCCCTCGTCAGACCACCAATCGCGGCGCTCATAGCCGCCACCCTCGCTGAAGTGCATCCAGCTGCCGTTGGTCACCGGGCGGCGCGCGATCTCGAAAGCCGTCAGCTCCACCGTGTGGCGCGGTCGCTCGTTGTCGTAGGCGAACCCCTCGGCACCGGCCCCCATCGCGAACACTCCCGCGGGCACCGTCGCCCAGCCTCCACGAGCGTCCGCGTCGAGCGGCTGCTGCGCACTGGAGCGGTCCGCCAGGTCGAGCAGGCCCGCGATCGCCATCGTCTGGCGCATCGTCTCCGAGTGCTGGAGCTCATGGCGCACCACCATCTCGCAGATGACGCCGTCGCCGCTTCCGCGCTCGGCGATCAGCTCGCTCGTCCGCTCGCGAACGGCGGCCAGGTAGTCGCGTGCGCCGGCGGGCCCGAGCGCCTCTATCTCACCGCGGATGGCGCGGGGTGTCTCGAAGGCGTCGTAGAGCTCCGCAAGATCCGGGCGCAGCAGCTCCAGCCCCCCGTGGCGGTGGGCCAGCCACAGGTCCTCATAGGCCGCAATGTGCCCGAGGTCCCACACCAGCGGGCTCATGATCGGCGACTGCACGCGCTCGAGATCCGCGTCGGAGATCCCCGATACCAGCCCGAGCGTGAGCTCCCGGGCCTCTCCCATCGCGAGGAGCGCCTGCTCAGCGTCGCTTGATAGGGGGGTGGTCTTCCCTGCGTTGACGGCCACGGCTCGGCTCACTCTAGAACGTCCTGGTCTCGTCCGGCCCCGCCTCGCCGCGTCAGTATGCCCCGTTGCCCAGCCGCTCGCGTCTCAACGCTCGGCGGGACGGGCGAGAACGTGCGCCCACCAGGGCGCCTCGCGCGTGGGAACGTCTCGCTCGATCGCGGAATGCTCGTAGTCGAGGCTGTCGAGTTGATCGGCGACTTCGTCGCGGGTGCCGTGCAGCTCGACGATCAGCGTCGGCCTCGTATTGCGCAGGGTCTGCTCCATTCCGCGCAGCACGCCCACCTCGGCTCCCTCCACATCGATCTTCACGAGCGTGGGAGCCGGCCGCCCCGTGCGGGCGAGCCACGAGTCGAGTGTCGTGATCGGCACGAGGGTCCGGCCGCTGACGCCGACGATTCGCCGCTTCGCCTTGCGGTGGGCCTGCTCCTCGCTGTCGTCCTTCTCGAGCCTGCCTTCGAGGCTGCCTTTCTGGATGAACGTCATCCAGCCCTCCTCGTCGGTCAGCGCGGCGGGCACGACCGTGATGTTGGCTAGTCCGTTGACGACCGCGTTGCGCTGCGCCAGAACCGCGTTCTCGAGCGACGGCTCAAACGCCATCACGCTCCCGGACGGTCCGACGGCGCGGGCTGCGAGCAGGCTGTACCAACCGATGTTCGCGCCGACGTCATAGACGACGTCGCCAGGGGACAGGAGGTCGAGATACGCCTTCTCGACCTGCGGCTCGCCGCGAGACGCGACGCGCATGATCGACTCTCCAACGCTGACCCGCAGGCCGCGACCGTTGCCGGTCAGCACCGGCAGCGCGACGCGGCGGGCCGGGCCCGTCAAGCGATGCTGCAGCGCGCGCATTCGGGGATGCGAGCGCAGCGCGGCACCGACGGTCGCGTGCCCGTCAGCCACTTGCGGCTGCTCCGCGCGCCACGACGTCTGCGTCGTGGCGGCGATGCGCGACGCCGGTCAAGCGCCCCCCGGTCCCACCTGCAGCTGCGTCGCCCATCTCGCGGAATCTACCAGCAGCCCGCGGCCGCGTGCCCGAGGGCGCGAGTGGGACTCACGAGGCGCGAGCGGCCGCGCCGGCATCGTTCCAGCGGGCAAGTATCGAGGTCTCGCGCTCGAAGCCCAGCACTGATATTGCGGCTGTGGAGAGGCCGAGCCGCGCGCCCTGCTCGGGCCCCAGCTCGATCCAGCGGGCACCGAGGACGCGCAGCATGTGCCCGTGCGAGAAGACGGCGACCGCACCGCGCGTGTCCGAGAGCTCGGCGATCACGCGATCGGCGCGGGCGGCGACCTGTGCCGGGCTCTCTCCTGCGGGGCAGCCGTCGCGCCAGAGGCTCCAGCCGGGCCGAAGCGCGTGGATCTCGGCGGTCGTGAGGCCCTCATACTCGCCGTAGTCCCACTCGTGCAGATCATTCAGAACCTCGGCCTGCTCACCGAGGCCGCACAGCTCGCATGTTTCTCGCGCCCGCCGCAGGGGACTGACGAGCACCCGCTGCAAGCGCCACTCGAGCAGCCTCGGGGCGAGCGCGCGCGCGGCCGCGCGGCCGTCGTCGGTCAGAGGGATGTCAGTGCGTCCCGTGTGGCGCCCGCTGAGGCTCCACTCGGTCTGTGCGTGGCGCACCAGCACGACTTCGAGCGCGGGATCCGAGCTCATCCGCGCGGGCCCTCCGGCGCTGCCGCGTCGTCGACGATCACCGTCAGCCGCTCGCGCCTGAGCAGGCTCGCCGGCACGTGGGGTGTCGGCTCGCCGAGCATCGCGTTGACCGCATCGGACTTGCTCGCGCCGGTCGCCAGCAGCAGGCAGCCGCGAGCGGCGCGCAGAACCGCCAGGCTCAGCGTGATCCGCTCAGGCGGCGGCTTGGGCGCATCGTGGACGCCCAGGCAGATCGCCTCCTCGCCGGCACTGAGCGCGGGAGCCCCGGGGAACAGCGAGGCGACATGGCCGTCCGGGCCGATGCCCAGCACGACGAGGTCGAGCACCGGTGGCCCGGGCGGGCCGGCGCGCTCGAGGGGCGCGTGCTCGAGCAGCTCCCGCGCGTAGCGTCCGGCGCCCTCCTCGGGACCGAGCTCTCCCTCCATGCGGTGCACCCGATCTGCTGGGATGCCGGCGGGCGCCAGCAGCGTCTCGGCCACCAGCCGGTAGTTGCTCTGCTCGTCATCCGGGGGGACGCAGCGCTCGTCGGCGAACCAGACCTGCACGCCCGTCCAGTCGCCCTCGCCGGCGGCCAGGAGCTCATAGCTGCGCCCCGGCGTCGTGCCTCCGCTCAGCGCCAGATGGGCCACGCCGCGCTCCTCTCGCGCTCGCCGCAGCTGGCGCTCGATGTGCGCCGCCGCGCGTGTGGCGACCGTCTCGGGATCGGGACAGGTCGTCAGCCGCGTCACGGGAGCATCGCGCGCGCTGCCGAGACGGCCGGGATGTAGGTGGGGTCGCGCAGCAGCGCCTGGCGGATGCCCTCGCCGAGGATGCCGGTCTCACCCCTGGAGGCTCCCGGGATCGTCCACTCACGAATCTCGCCACGCGGGTCGCGTGCTTGGGCATGCAGGCCTCCTGGGCCGCGATCGAGGCGCAGGAAGCGCCCGGACGCCGTCTCGATCGTGACGCCCTCCAGGCCGCGCACGGTCAGCTCTGGAGCCGCCCGCAGGCGCAGGTCGACATCCTGGCGCTCGGCATGCGCCTTGCCCGCGAGCGTCGTGCCGTGGCCGACGAGCGGGCTGGGCTTCCAGCCCAGCCGCGACGCGAGCCAGCCGCCCAGCAGCATGCCCGTCACGGGCGACTCGGGGTTGTGGCGGACCTCGACGCTCGTGATCGTGCGCAGCTCGCGACGCAGCCTCGGGGGGTCGAAGGCGGCGGCGACACGCTCGCGCCACGGCGTGGAGCGCAGCCATGCGAGATCCACGACGTAGGTGCCCTCCGTCAGGTTGCAGACGCGATCGAGCGCCTCGCGGGCGATCGGCTCATCGCCGGAGTCCAGCAGCACGGCCTGGGCGAGCTCGAGCAGCGGCCGGACGATCTCGTGGTGGCCGTGCGGAGACCACAGCAGCGTCGGCAGATCCGTGACGACCAGCGGATCGGCAATCGTGATCAGGTCGTCGAGGTGACGGTCGCCGATCTCGACCACCACCGTCTCGCGCAGCAACGCGATCTCGCCGGCGTCCGGGTCCCCTTCGGAGGCGATCGTGACGCGTGCGTCCAGGCGCTCGCGCCCCGGCTCATAGGCGAACACGATCAGGCGTGAGGCGTGGTAGCGGCCAACCCCGCGCAGCCGGTTGGCGATCTCGCCGGTCCACTCGCGGTCGACGAACGCGATCATGTTGAGCACGCGCGCCGGCACGAATTTCTCGTTTTCGGCGTGGCGTTCGATCAGCAGCTGGCGCAGCGCCGCTTCGATCGCGTCGGGCGTGGTGCCCCTCGCGCTCCATACGGCGTCGGTCTTCGACGCCATCAGACGGCTCGCCAGTGATCGCCCTCGCGCAGGATCAGCTCAGCCTCCTTCGGCCCTTGTGAGCCGGCTTCGTATTTCGGAAGGGGGCCGCCCATCTGCGACCAGGTCCGCAGGATCGGGTCGCAGATCCGCCACTGCGCCTCGACCTCGTCGTTTCGGGTGAACAGCGTCGCGTCGCCGCGCATCGCGTCTGTGATCAGGCGCTCGTAGGCCTCGGGCGACTGCGACAGGAACGAGGTGCCGTAGAGGAACTCCATGTTCACCGGGCGGATGATCATGCGCGTGCCGGGGATCTTTGCCACGAGTCGTAGCGAGACGCCCTCGTTTGGCTGGAGGGTCAGCACGAGCTGGTTGGGCTGCACGCCGAGCGATCCCTGCTGGTCGAAGGCGAGGTGCGGCACAGGCTTCAAGGTGACGGCTATCTCGGTCACCTTGCGGGCGAGGCGCTTGCCGGTGCGCAGGTAGAAGGGGACGCCGGCCCAGCGCCAGTTGTCGACTTCGAGGCGCAGCGCGGCGTAGGTCTCCGTTGTCGAGTCCGGCGGGACGCCCTCCTCTTCCAGGTAGCCGGGCACGTCCTCGCCGCCGGCGTGTCCGGGCCCGTACTGGGCGCGCATGGCGATCTCCGGGATCTGCTCGGGCGTCGGCTCGGGCACCGACTCGAGCACCTTGACCTTCTCGTTTCGCACCTCTTCGGCGGTGAACTTGACCGGTGGCTCCATCGAGACGTGGCAGAGCAGCTGGAGCATGTGGTTCTGGATCAGGTCGCGCAGCGCCCCGGCGCTGTCGTAGTACTCGGCGCGCGTGCCGACGCCCACGTCCTCGGCGGCCGTGATCTGGACGCTGTCGATGTAGTTGCGGTTCCAGAACGGCTCGAACATTCCGTTCGCGAACCGGAACGCCAGCATGTTCTGGACGGTCTCCTTGCCCAGGTAATGGTCGATGCGGAAGACCTGCGTCTCATCGAAGATCGCGAGCACGCGTCGGTTGAGCTCGCGCGCCTCCTCCAGCGAGGTGCCGAAGGGCTTCTCGACGATCAGACGCACGGCCGCGCCCTCGTGGTGCGCGAGCTTCGATTCGCCCAGCGCCTCGACGATCACCGGGAAGAAGTGCGGTGCTGTCGCCAGATAGAAGGCCCGATTGAGCGGTTCGCCGGCGATCTGCTCGAACTCGTCGAGCGTCTTGCCGAGCGTCTCGTAGACAGACGGGTCGTCGAAGGTGCCGGGTATGTACCTGACGTTTTCAAGCAGGCCCGTGAGTACCTCATCGTCGGGCTTGCGCCGCGAGAAACGTCGGATCGCCTCAGCGCACTCGGCCCTGTAGTCCTCGTGGTCTTTTTCTTTGCGCGCGATGCCCACCAGGTGGAAGCGCTGGGGCAACGCGCCGTCGTGGGCGAGGTTGTAGAGAGCCGGCAGCAGTTTGCGTCTGGCGAGGTCGCCCGTGGCGCCGAAGATGATGAGCGTCGTCGGCGCGACCGGGAGCCGCTCGAGGCCTGCGGTGAGCGGGTTCTCGGGCTCCGTGCCGGTGGTTGGGAGGCCCGCTGAGACAGCCACCGTCAGCGGCCCTTGCGTCCGGCGCCAACGTTGGCGGTCGGCCGCTGCTTCGCGGCGGCGGGCGCGCTCTTGACCGCATGGCCGCCGAACTGGTTGCGAAGCGCAGCGAGCACGCGGTCGGCGAACTCGCCGTTGCCGCGCGAGCGAAAGCGCGCGTACAGCGACGCGGTGATCACCGGCGTCGGGACATCGTGGGCGGTGGCGTCCTCGATCGTCCAGCGGCCCTCGCCCGAGTCCTCGGTGTAGCCCTCGATGGCGGCCAGGTCGTTGCCGTCTTCCTCGAACGCCCGTGCCGCGAGTTCGCAAAGCCATGACCGGACGACCGAGCCCTGTCCCCAGAGATGGGCGATCTTGGCATTGTCGAGCTCGTACTCGCACTTATCGAACACTTCGAAGCCCTCTGCGTAGGCCTGCATCAACCCGTACTCGACGCCGTTGTGGACCATCTTCACGTAGTGCCCGGCGCCGGAGGGCCCGAATCGCAGCCACCCCCGCGGGCCGATCGCGCCGCGGCTCTGCTCGTTGGTCTCGGGGGCCAGCACGTCGAGGATGGGTGCAAGCCGCCTGACCGCTTTCTGCGGCCCTCCCACCATCATGCAGTAGCCCACTTCGAGCCCCCATACGCCGCCGGAGACGCCCACGTCGACGTATTCGATTCCCTTCCGTTTCAGCTCCCTGGCGCGGCGCTTGTCGTCGGTCCAGCGGCTGTTGCCTCCGTCGATGATCAGGTCGCCCCGCTCGAGCATGCGGGCGAGCTTGCCGATCGTTTCCTCCGTTGGCTCGCCGGCCGGCAGCATCAGCCAGACCATTCGCGGAGGCTCCAGCTGCTTGACCAGGTCCCTGAGCGAGCTCGCGCCGTCCGCACCATTCCTGATCGCCTGCTGGACTGACCTCTCGCTGCGCGCGAAACCGACGACCCTGTGGTCGGAGTCGCGGCGGATGCGGTGAACCATGTTCCCGCCCATCTTGCCCAGCCCGACGAAACCGATCTGCGTCATGTTGGCTCCTTGATCTTCGCGGTGAGTGCACGCAGCGCGCCGGCGGGGTCCTCGCCTGCGAGCGTCACGCGCTCGGCCGGCCGTCCGAGCTCGCGCAGAGTGTTGAGGTCGCCGATCGCCTGGGCGTGCTTGAGGGTCGTGAAGGTATACGGAGCCCCGGGGATGTCCACGTCGGAGGGCCCGTCGTGCATCAGCTGCAGGAAGCGGCCGGTCTTCGGGCCGCCCTTGTGGAACTGGCCGGTGGAATGCAGGTAGCGCGGCCCGTATCCGAACGTCGTCGTCGCCCTCGTCGCCTGGCGTACCGCCGCGCGCAGCTCCGCCGCCGCCTCGTCGAGATCGGCTGCCGGGCGGGTGTAGGCCATGATCGCGACGTATTCGGGCGGCCTGGAGTCGAGCAGAAGCGAGCGCACGGCCGCCTCCTCGCCGTCCGCGACCTCCGGCAGCGACCCACTGGATTCGTACTCCGCGAGCACGCGCTTGGTCGCGTCCTTCGCCTGCTGGACGTTCGGCTGGTCGAAGGGGTTGATCTCAAGTCCCCAGCCGACGACGGCCACCGCCAGCTCCCAGAGCAGGAACAGGCGGCCGAGGTCCTGCGGCCCGCGCGTCGGCACCGTGACCACCGGGTGTCCCGCGTCGGCCAGCTCGCCGACGCGGTCGTCCAGCTCCGGGTCCGGCGAGCTCACATCTCGCAGGTAGGCGAACACGCGGTCCTCGCCGTATGCATCGGCGTCCCCCAGCGGCTCCTCGGCGACGGGCAGGATGCCCGTTGAGCGCTTGCCCGTGGACTCGGCCACGAGCTGCTCGAGCCACAACCCGAGGCCGGGAAGCGACTGGGGGATCACGAATGTCAGCTTGTCGCGCCCCGCCCGCGCGAGCGCGCTCAGGGCCGCTCCCATCCAGACGCCGGCAGGCTCAGCGCTCATCGAGCCACCGGCGGCCACGGCGTCGCTGAGGCGGGTGTCCCAGGCCGACGGCGCGGCCGTGAGCAGTCCGCGCACGTCGATCCCCATCAAGGCGCCCGGGACGATGCCGAACGCGGACAGCGCGCTGTAGCGCCCGCCGATGTTCGGATCGCCGGCGAACGTCCGTCTGAAGCCGCGCTCGCTGGCGAGCTCGGCTAGGCCCGAGCCCGGATCGGTGATCGCGGCGAAGCTGCGCCCATCTTCCCGCAGCGACCAGAAGTGCGCGAACAGCGAGAGCGGCTCGATCGTGCCCCCGGACTTCGAGGAGACGATGAACAGGGTGCGCGCCAGATCGACCGCGCCCTCGGTCGCGCGGATCACCTCCGCGTCGGTCGAGTCGAGGACGTGCAGGCGCGGCCCGTCCGCACGTGCGCCGAAGGAGCGGCGCAGCACCTCCGGCGCGAGCGAGGAGCCACCCATGCCGAGCAGCACTACGTCGGCGATGCCCTCGGTGCGCACCTCCTCGGCGAACGCCTCCACGCTCCCCAGATCGGCGAGCATCCGCTCGGCGATCGTCAGCCAGCCGAGCCTGTTCTCCACCTCCGGAGTGCCCGCAGGGCCCCACAGCGTGGCGTCCTGCGCGCGCAGTCGCTCCGCGACACCGGCCTGCTCCGCGAGCGCCAGCTTGTCCTGTACCGCCGCCTGCAGCGAATCTGGAACGCGAGCCTCGACGGAGAGGAGCTGGTCGCTCACGCCACGATCGTAGTGGCCTCGGCGCTGGTATAGGTTTCCAGCGCCGTGAGCCAGGATCCATCCCACCAGCTCCCCGACCGAAATCTCGCCCTGGAGCTTGTCCGCGTCACCGAGGCGGCGGCGCTGGCGGCGGCGCCGCTCGTCGGCCGGGGGGAGAAGGAGGAGGCCGACCAGGCCGCGGTGGACGGCATGCGCTACATGCTGCACTCGGTGCCGATGGACGGCATCGTGGTGATCGGCGAGGGCGAGAAGGACGAGGCGCCGATGCTCTACAACGGCGAGCAGATCGGCGACGGCTCGCCGCCGCAGGTGGACATCGCGGTCGACCCGCTCGAGGGGACGACGCTGGCCGCCAACGGCATGCCGAGCGCGCTCGCGGTGATCGCGCTGTCGGCTCGCGGCACGATGTTCGATCCCGGTCCGTGCGTGTACATGGAGAAGATGGCCGGCGCGCCGGAGATCGCCGACCTGCTCGATCTCGACCGCCCGCTCGGAGAGACCGTCAGGCTCGTCGCCGAGCGCAGGGGCACTCCCGTGGGCGACGTGATGGTCGTGGTGCTCGACCGTCCCCGCCACGAGCGCGGCATCGCCGAGATACGCGCCGCAGGCGCGCGCGTGCGCCTGATCCCCCATGGCGACGTCTCGGCCGCCCTGCTGGCCGTCACCGAGCGCTCCCCGGTCGACCTGCTCTGGGGAATAGGCGGAACGCCGGAGGGCGTGATCTCCGCAGCAGCGGTCAAGTGCGTCGGCGGTCAGCTGCTCGGACGGCTGTGGCCTCGCGACGATGCCGAGCGCGCGGCCGCGAAGGACGCCGGCTACGAGCTCGAGCGCGTGCTCGACCGGGATGACCTCGTGGCCGGCGAGGACGTGTTCTTCTCGGCGACCGGCGTGACCGACGGAGACGTGCTGCAGGGCGTGCGCTATCCCCACGCCGGCGGCGCGACGACGGAATCACTCGTGACGCGCTCGCGCTCGGGGACGATCAGGAGGGTGATGGCGACCCACGACCGCGCAAAGCTGCGGGCAGTCGGCGGCGAGCGCTTCCAGTCGTAGCCGCGACGCGCCGGGCGGCGGGCCCGGGCGGCGTGCAGATCGCGCTGCAACAATGCTCAGCGTGGCCGGCGCGAGCACGAACATCGGGTGGGGACGAGGAGAGGCGCGAGCATGAGCCCCGAGAGGCTCTGGCTCCTGTCGATCGCACTGCGTCGGCGAGGCCATTGGAGGCTGGCGAAACTCGTCAAGAAAACCAACTCGTTCCTCTACCACAACTCACTACCCGTGGCAGCTACGGTGAGCCCCGACATAGAGTTCGGTCACCATGGCTTCGGCACCGTGATACACGGCAACGTGGTGATCGGCGAGAGGGTGAAGATCTGGCACAACGTCACCATCGCCGTGCGCTCGTTCTCGGGCTCTGCGCATCGGGTCGTGATCGAGGACGACGTCAGGATCGGCGCGAACTCGGTCGTGGTCAGCCCGCACGAAGGGAGCCTTCACATAGGGCGCGGCGCCCGGATCGGAGCCGGCGCAGTCGTGACGCATGACGTGCCGCCGGGTGCCACCGTGGTCAGCGTGCAGCCGCGGGTTCTGATGGGCGACTCGACCCCGGGCCAGGGCGCAGAAGCCGACGGGGCGCCCGTCGGCGGCCAGGACGGCGGGCACGGAGGCTGACCGGCGCAAGCCGCGGCCGGCCTGGCGCCGGCGAGCATGCACCCGGTCAGGGCGCCAGCCGGCCGACCCTCGACTCCGCGAGGTCCAGCCGCGCCAACGAGCGCAGGAAGGCGTAGGTGACTATCACGTGGATGCGCGACTGGGTCGCGTTGTAGAGCCGGCGGCTGAGACGCGAGGCGATCGACGGATAGAAGTTGGCCACCTCGACCTCGACGTGAAGGCGCGCCTGCTGCGGCGTCTCGTCGCTGCCTCGCCTGACTTCGATCTGCAGGTGTCCGCGTCCGCCGCGGCCCCGCCTGGAGACGAGCAGGCCGCGCGCGATGCGCCACCGCACGAGCCCGCGCGTCGCATCCATCTCGTATTCGGGGGGCTGGAAGGTGAGCAGCCGCAGCGGCGGCGCCAGCAGCACGACGGATCGCTCACCGGGGGTGTAGTGCACGCGGATCACCCCCAGCGTGACCCTGGAGAGGAAGCGCCAGTAGGTCCGCGCGAGACGCTCGAGGTGCTCCGGGGTCCAGATCTCGGCGAGCGCCGCGGCGTCGAGCAGCACGTCGGCCCGCTGCACGGAGCGCACGGCTCCGGTGTCGGCGTCGACGCCGGTGGAGTCGCCGAGGTTGACGATCGCCGCCCTGCGGGGGCCCGCGCGAAGCCTGCCCAGCAGCAGCCGGCCGGAGGCCGCGAGGAGAAGGAGGGCCACCGCCACGAGGGCGATCCATGCTCCCGTCATGTCGCCTTGCGGGTCCCCACGGCATCCTCAGGCTATCCGCGGAGGCCCATCCCGTCCCCCGTCGGTGATATGCAACACATATGAGCGACGATCTGCGCATGCGCCGGGCTCGCCGTGCGTCGCCGGTCGCCGGCCTGCCGCTCGAGTCCATGCTGCTGCGGGCCGATGAGCTCGCCAGGCGCTGGGCGATATCGCTGGTGCTCGCGCGACCCCTCGACGGGCTGGCCGACGTGCCCCTCGAGGACCTTGCACGGGAGGCGCCGGCGCTCTGCGCTCAGTGCCTTAGGGCGCTCGAGTCCGACGAGGAGCTGGACCGCCTGACGGGAGCGTCCTCGCCGAGCGGTCGTGAGGAGAGCACGCCGGTCAGCCGTCTGCGCGCGATCTCCGGCGCGGCCGACTCGGCCGCGCTCGTCGAGACCGTCGAGGCGCTGCGCGGGGTGCTGTGGGGCGCGCTGCTGGAGGAGTTGCGCTGGCCGATGTTCGAGCAGACGCACTCACACCGGGTCGCCGACCTCTCCGACCGGCTGGCATGTGTCTGCGCCGGCGCGCTCGCCGCGGCGCTCAGCGCCGCGCCAGCCGAGCCGGATGTCGCCCAGCAGCAGGCCGGGCCGCCGGTCGCCGAGGCCGAGCCCGGCTTCGAGCGCCCGGAACGCGACTCCGCCGCTGCGCGCGCAGCCGTGATCGTCGACGAACGCGAGGAGGTCCCCGCGGCGCCGCGGCGGGCGCCCGAGGAGATTGAGATCCGCGATGAACGCGGCGAGGCGGGCCCCGTGGCCTGGATCGGATCGATCGGCCGTCAGCTGGAGCGATTCAACCGAGATGGAGACTCGTTCGCCGTGCTGCTGGTCGAACTGCGCGACATGGAGCGCCTTCGCCGCGACGGGGCTCCCGGAGAGCGCTCCGGCGTCGCCGACCAGGTTGAGCGGGCGCTCGCCTCGGAGCTGCGAGCGAGCGCGCGCGCCGATGCCGCGCGCGACGACGGCGGCGAAGGCGAGGCGCGGCCGCCTGTCTCGCTCACGCGGGAGGGCCCCGGCCGGTACTGGCTGCTCGTTGCCCAGACCGACCGAAACGGCGCGCGGGCCATGGCCGAGCGGCTGATCGCCGCCATCAGGAGGCTCGCTGGCCACCGCGGAGAGCAGCTGGAGATCGCGATCGGGACGGCCATCTGCCCCGAGGACGGACGCGAGGCCGCGGCGCTGGCCGCACACGCCGACCTCGAGCTCTACGCGGCGCGCTCATCCGCACGCACGCCGGTCGGCCGGCCTTCGAGCTCGGTCGAGTAGGGCCGTCAGCCGGCGACAGCGCCGCCGGCGAGGACCGGGCTCGGTGCGCCGGCGGGCAGGCCGAGCGTGGGGGAGTTGGGGGCGATCCCGACGATGCGCGTCGCGATGCGCACCGTGTCGGCGACTTCGAGGGCCTGCGCCGCGCCGGCCGTCAGATCCCAGTCGGCGATGTGGCTGTAGGGACCTCGGTCTAACACCGGCACCGTCACGGCGTGTCCGTTGTAGGACACCTTCACGAGCGTGCCACAGGGGAGCGTGCGGTTCGCGACGCCGATCACGCTCGGCGTCAGCGTCTGCCCGCAGGCGGTCTTTTTGCCGTAGAACCCGGGTCCGAACCAGGTCGCGATGCCGGTCGTGTGGATCCTGCTCCTGGAGGCCCTTGGCTTGCTCGCGGGCGCCGCGGCGCCACCGGTGGTGGCTGCGGCCGCGCTCACGGCCGGCATCGCGGCGCAAGCCGTTGCGGCGATGAGGGCGAGCAGCCCCGTGGCTGTCTTGGACTTGATCGACATCTTCTTCGTCGCCTACGGGGTGAGCTGACGGGCTCGCGCGGCACGTGAATGCGGCGCTACGGCCCCTGTTGGGCCGATTCGCCCCGGCGGATCCGAAGATCCGCATTGGGTCCCCCGCCTGCCGTGACCTGGGTCTCGGCAGCTCGGCGTGGCGGCCAGTATACAGATCGCTCAGGAGGGCGACAGGCGCGAGAAGACGTCCTTGAGCAGGCGCTCGCCCGTCGCCAGGCCCGATTTCGCCAGCTCGCCGACGATCTCGACGGCGGACGTCACGAGCTCGGTGCCACCCGGCGGCTGCACGGGCCCGCGCGCGCGATCCGCCTCGGTCTCGAAGCCCTGCCGCGGCACGCGCTCGCGTGTGCGCGCCGATCCGGCGCGACGAGCGGAGGTGCTCGCCTTGCCCCGTTTGCTCGCTGAGCCGGTCGCGGCCTTTGGCGTCGCGGCCTTTGGCCTGGTCGGCCGCTTGCGCGCCGGCGAGGAGCCGCCGGGCTGCGCGCGGCGTGTGGACGGGCGCTTGGCCGGCGCCGCGCTGACGCTTGCCCCGCTGCCGTTGTCCGTGCTCGTGTCGCTGCTCGATGTGCGCGCCGCCGCCCTGCGCGGACTCGTGCGCCCTGGACGAGTCCGCGGGAGGTTCGCGAGGACGCTCTCGCGGTCGCCCGCGGTCTCCGGCCGACCGTCGCTCTGGTTCGGGCCGCTCATGCGCACATCATTGCTTAACGCAGGGCCGCGGCGGCTTCAGAAGATCCACGTACCGTCCGATAGTTGAGGGTGACGCGTTAGCATGACTGCCTGGAGGACCGTGAATGACTTGTAACGTTGGCAGGGCTCCGGCCGTATGTCTGACGGTGAAGCTGTCCTCAGCCATAGTCCGGCAGGGTGCCCAATGGACTCCTTGCGCGTTGTCGATCGACCGAAGAATGGAACCGCGATGTCAGTAGTCGAGCTGCAGGAGCTGGATGAGGTCAAGGGTCTGCTCGCCAAGGGACAGCAGGTGGGGGTCCTGTCCTACGCGGAGATAACGAAGGCGATGTCCGAGCTCGACCTCGACGAGTCGGACGTAGAAGAGCTGCACGGCTTCCTGGAGCGCTCCGAGATCGAGCTCGTCGAGGACATCGACCCGGCGATTGCCGCCTCGGCACAGGTCGAGCGCGCTCCGGACAAGCGCGGCCGGCGCAAAGCCAAAGCCGCGCTCGACCTCAAGCCGGACATGACGACGGACTCGCTGCAGCTGTTCCTCAAGGACATCGGCAAGGTGCGGCTGCTGACCGCCCAGGAGGAGGTCGATCTCGCCAAGCGCATCGAGCGGGGCGACCTCGACGCCAAGCAGAAGATGGTCGAGTCGAACCTGCGACTGGTGGTGTCGATCGCCAAGAACTACCGCAACCAGGGCCTGCCGTTCCTCGACCTGATCCAGGAGGGCACGCTGGGCCTCGTGAGGGCCGCAGAGAAGTTCGATTACCGCAAGGGCTTCAAGTTCTCCACCTATGCGACCTGGTGGATCCGCCAGGCGATCGCGCGGGCGCTGGCCGACAAGGCGCGGACGATCCGCATCCCGGTGCACGTGGTCGAGAAGCTCAACAAGATCGGTCGCGCGGAGCGAAAGCTCGTGACCGAGCTCGGACGCGAGCCCACCGCGGACGAGATCGCCGAGGTGACGGGCATCGACCCGGAGGAGGTCGACTCGATCAAGCGCTCCGCGCAGGCGCCCGTCTCGCTCGAGAAGCCGGTCGGCGACGAGGAGGAGTCCGAGTTCGGCCAGTTCATCGCGGACGAGCGCGCCGAGTCGCCGTACGAGCGCGCCGCCGAGATCCTCACGAAGGAGGCGCTCAGGGAGGCGCTCGAGAACCTCTCCTATCGCGAACGCCGCGTGCTCGAGCTTCGCTACGGGCTGGGTGGCGAGCACCCTCGCACGCTCGACGAGGTGGGGCGCACGTTCAACGTCACACGCGAGCGGATCCGCCAGATCGAGAACCAGTCGCTCAAGAAGCTTCAGAGTCTGGCGGAGGCTCAGAAGCTCCGCGACGTCGCCTGACGCCCTGATCGGGCCTGCCGCCCGACGGCGCCCGTGCCCGCTGGCGTTCACGGGTCGGCCGGGGGACCTCGTCGGCGCGATGTCCATACGTTGCGGGTGGGATTCAAGACGTCGTGTGACACTGCCGATGGGGGGGCATGTTCGATGTCGATGGCGCGCTGCGCGAGCTTGTCCAGAAAGAGGGCTCGGATCTGCATCTGAAGGTCGGCTCTGCACCGCTCTACCGCGTCAACGGCGACCTTGCGATGGAGCCGAGCGCCGCCCAGCTGACGTCGGCAGACACCGAAGGCGCGCTCAGGGAGCTCCTCAGCGACCAGACGAAGCTCGAGGAGTTCGCGCAGGAGCACGAGGTCGACTTCTCCTTCGAAATTCCCGACGTCGCCCGCTTCAGGATCAACGCCTTCCAGCAGCGAGGGGTGATCTCGATGGCCTGTCGCGCGATCCCCCATCGCATCAGCACGATCGAGGAGCTCTCGCTGCCGCCGGTCGTCCGCGAACTGGCTGAGGAGGAGCGCGGGATCGTGCTGCTCACGGGCACCACCGGATCGGGGAAGTCGACGACGCTCGCCGCGATGATCGACCACATGAACCAGACGATGAGCAAGCACATCGTCACGATCGAGGACCCGATCGAGTTCGTCCACGAGGACAAACGCTCGGTGATCAACCAGCGCGAGGTCGGCATGGACACCGCCTCGTTCAAGCGCGCGCTCAGGAGGGTTCTGCGCCAGGACCCGGACGTGATCCTCGTCGGCGAGATGCGCGACGAGGAGACCGTGCAGACGGCGCTCTCCGCGGCGGAGACGGGGCACCTCGTGCTCTCGACGATCCACACGGTCGACGCGACCGAGTCGATCAACCGCATGCTCGACTTCTTCCCGCCTCACCAGCACAGCCAGGCGCGAAGCATGATCGCCGGCACGATCAAGGGCGTGATCTCCCAGCGGCTGGTCCCCGGGGCCGAAGGCGGCCGGGTCGCGGTGTGCGAGATCATGCGGATGACAGGCCGGGTTCGCGACATGATCGTCGACCCCGAGCAGACGGGCAAACTCGTCGAGGTCATCACGTCGGGCGGCTACTACGGGATGCAGACCTTCGACCAGGCTCTGTTCGGCCATGTCAAGGCCGGCCGCGTGACCTTCGAGGACGCGATGCTCGTCGCCTCGAGCCCGCACGACTTCAAGCTGCTGATGCAGGCCGACGGGCGCGTCGGGACGACGATGGACGACGTCGCCGCGGCACAGGCCAAACGTGAGCCCGAGTCCAAACCGTCGCTGACGGTCGCCTAGCCTCCGTCCGCCGGCCGGCCCGGCGGCACTTCAGTTGGTAAAGTAAGGGGCCTAATGGCCGTAGATGAGACATGTCCCGTCTGCATGACAGCCGAGATCATCTGCGGCAAGTGGACGCTGCTGCTCGTCCGTGAGCTGTCGGAGGGCACGTCGCGCTTCTGCGAGCTGGAACGCTCGCTGGCCGGGATCAGCCCTCGCACCCTGTCGCTGCGCCTTCGCGCGCTCGAGGAGGAGGGCATCGTCGAGCGCCACACCTTCCCCGAGGTGCCCCCGCGCGTCGAGTACGCGCTTACCGAGAAGGGGCTCGCGCTGCTGCCGATCGTCGACGACATGCGCTCCTACGGCGAAGACTGGCTCGGCGCGGATTGCGCCGAGGCCGCCGACCCGCCGGCGCTGATCGTCGCCTAGCGAGGGCCGCGCCGGCGTGGCGCCGGCTGCAAGACGGGATGCGCCGGGCAGGAGGGCGTTGCAGGAGCGCGAAGTCAGCGCCCCATGCGCTCTGTTCGCCTCGAGACGGCCCTCACGAAGTTCGTTGAAGCCTCCGCCGAGGCGCTGCAGACGGACATCGCCTCGGGCGGCGAGGTTCCCTTCGAGCTCGAGCCTAGGACGCGGCGCGGCGGCTCGACCGGTACGGCTCTCTACTGCTACCGGGCGCTGACCGGCGAGTTCATCGCCGGCCGCCAGCCGGACCTCGAGAGCCTGCCGAGCCACGCCGACGCGGCCAAACGCCTGGGCGCCTTCGACGGCCTCGACCGTTATCTGGCGGCCGCGGAGGTCGGGCAGGTGGCCGGCCGAGCACGGGTCCGGGCCGCCATCCAGGTCCTGCTCGAGGACGTGTTCCGCGAGCAGACGGATTTCGAGCTGCACCCCGAACGTCTTCAGGCGGCCCTGGCGAGGCTCGAGTCATCAACCTTCGCGGGCACCGGCGAGCTCACGCTCGTCGCCACCCTCCACGGGCTCACGATCGCCTCGCCCGAGCTGCAGCTGACAAAGGGCCTGACGATCGCCCACTGCGATGCCCTCGAGGGCCTCCCGGACGCCGCCACGGCGAGCGGCGGCGAGTCCTCGGACCATCTGATCGTCGTGCTCGCGATCGAGGAGGACGATGCGCCCGACGGGCCGTCGCGGGGTCGGGCCGTGCTGGCCGACCTGCTGCGCGCGCTGAGATTGTTCGGCGACGGACGCGTGACCCTCGGCGCGCTCGGATGGGCCCGGATCGGCAGCGGCGCGTGGAACCCGATGGCGCTGGGCGCCGGCGGACGGCCGCACGGGATGCTGCTCGTGGCGGCCGATCAGGAGGACGAGCTGCGCGCGTTCTGCAACCTCGTCTCGCGCCGCGCGCCTCACGGCGACGAGCTCGCGTGGGCGTTGCGGCGCTTCGAGCTGGGCTGTGAGCGCGAGATCCCCTATGAGGCCCTGACCGACCATCTGCTAGCGCTGCGGGCGCTGCTCGAGCCTGAGGGACAGGCGAGCGGCCTGCTCCCGGGGCGGTTGGCGGCGCTGTGTGCCACCCAGGGACATCGGGCCCAGATGACCGAGCGGATCGTTCAGGCGGTTGCTCTCGAGCGCGACGTGGTTGCCGGGAAGGCGGTCGAGCATGCAGGCGGGCAAGCGCTCGCGCTTGAGGTGGCCGACAGCCTGCGCGCACTGCTGCGGGACGTGATCTGCGGCCACCTCTCAGCGGACCTCGCGGTGGTCGCCGACGAGATCCTGCTCGCG
Source organism: Solirubrobacteraceae bacterium (assembly GCA_034665005.1). GTDB lineage: Bacteria > Actinomycetota > Thermoleophilia > Solirubrobacterales > Solirubrobacteraceae > Palsa-744. The sequence goes on from JAXDGO010000026.1 coordinate 218,477, forward strand.
CCCGAACAGCCGTCAGGCGAAGAGATGCTGAGCCACGCGGGAGAGCCCGAGGAGATCCTGGACCTCCTCCTCTAGGTGAGGGACGAGCACCGGGCTGCGCTCCTCGATCGCGCCCGATAGGCGGGCGACCGTCTCCCGGTCGCGCTGGACGAGAACATCGAAGTCGGCGAGGTTGCCCGCCACGCGGCCCGCCAGCTCCTCGCCGAGCTCGGGCGCGAGCAGAGCCTTCACCTCGACCGCAGAGCGCCCCAGAAGCCCGCCGTTGTGCACGCGGTTGATGATCAGCTCGCCGCGGTGCATGCCGGCCTCCGAGAGCCGGTCCGCCAGGAACACCGCCTCACGCGCCGGCTCCGCCTCGGGCGAGGTCACGATCAGGAACATCGTCTCGGGAGCTCGCAGCAGCGCCGCCACTCCCCGCGTCCGCTCGCCGAAGCCGTCGATCACGCCGGTCAGCGAGCGAAAGAACCTTGAGAGCTCGCTGAACATGTCGATCCCGGTCACGCGGGCGAAGATCGAGAACACGAGGCCCGTGCCGCGACCGAACAGGCGCGCGGTGAGACCGCTCGGAGCGAGGAACACCTGTAACGCCCGTCCTTCCAGGAAGCCGAGCAGGCGGTTGGGCGCATTGAGGAAATCGAGGGCGTTTCGCGATGGGGGCGTGTCCAGCACGATCACATCGAAGTCGTGCTCCTCGTAGAGCTCATAGAGCTTCGCGATCGCGCTGAGCTCATGCGAGCCGGCCACCGCGGTCGAGAGCTCCCGGTAGACCGGGTTGGAGAGGATCTCCTCCCGGGCGTGCTCGTCGGGCGCAAGGCGCGTGACGATCTCGTCGAACGTCCGCTTGGCGTCGAGCATCATCGCCCACAGCTCGCCCTTGAGCTCCAGGCCGTCCCCGGCGAGGGCGCCGGGATCTATCCGGCGCGGCTCTCCGGAGAGCTCCTCGAGGCCCAGCGCGCTCGCCAGGCGCTTGGCCGGATCGATCGTGACGACAGCCACCTTCTTCCCGCGCGCGGCCAGCCCGAGCGCCAGCGCCGCGGAGGTCGTCGTCTTGCCGACGCCGCCAGCGCCGAGGCAGACCACGACGCGCTTTCCCTCGAGGCGCGATTGCAGAAGTCGCTTTCCGCGAGCTGTCATCACGGGATCGTAGTTCCCGTGCAGGAATCGAAGATCGGTATGCGAATACCGACCGGACGGGAGTCTGGGCAATCGAGTATCGGAGCCACCGTGGAAGGCAAGGCAAAGGTCATCGCGTTCGCCAACCAGAAGGGCGGCGTGGCCAAGACGACGACAACGCTCAACCTGGCCGCCGCCTTCGCGGAGGAGGGCCACCGCGTGCTGTGCGTCGACATGGACCCGCAGGGCAACCTGACGATGTCACAGGGGATCGACCCCGACACGCTCGAGAAATCGATGTACGACGTGCTCGTTCACAAGGTGTCGATCCGCGAGGTGATCCGCAAGCGCGAGATCGACATCGCCTGCGCCTCGATCGATCTCGCCGGCGCGGAGATCGCGATGTCGACGATGATCGGCCGCGAGCGCTCGCTGCAGAAGGCGTTCGAGCCGATCCGCGAGGACTATGACTTCATCTGCATCGACACCCCGCCGAGCCTGGGATTGCTGACGATCAACGCCCTTACGGCCGCGGACAAGGTGATCGTCCCCGTCCAGTGCGAGTATCTGTCGATGCGTGGGCTCATCCAGCTCCAGAACACGCTCGCGATGATCCGTGAGAACCTCAACCCAGGCGTCGACATCGAGGGTATCCTGCCGACGTTGGTGGATTCACGGACGATCCACGCGAAGGAGGCGATCGAGATCCTCGAGGAAAACTTCGGCGATCGAGTGTTCGCCTCGCGCATCCGCAAGACGGTGCGCTTCGCCGAGGCACCGGTGAAGGGCATGTCCGTGCTCAAGTACGAGCCGGACGGAGTCGCGGCCCAGTCATACCGACAACTCGCGCAGGAGGTTCTCACCAATGGCCAACGCTAAACGCGCGAGCATGCGCGAAGGGCCTCTCGCGGCGCTGTTCCGCAAGACAGAGGAGTCCGAGGAGCCGCCCACCCCCGCGGACAAGTCGTCACGGTCACAGCCGGCCACCGAGGCGGCGGCGGCGGCGCCGCCGACACATCCGCGCGAGAGCGGGGTGCCCCACCCGGGCCTCGAGGCCTCGGCGCCCGGCATCGAAGAGGACGTGCACGTGCCCACTCCACGCGAGCGGCTGCGCCACGCCTTCTCCTCGGAGATCCCCGAGAACATGATGCAGCGCCCCACCGCTTCGGTGATGGACGACTATCCCCGTGAGCACCACACCGCCGGGCCCGTCGGCCAGCCGGTGATCCGCGTCGTCGGCGTCGGCGGCGGCGGCGTGAACGCCGTCAACCGCATGGTCGAGGCCGAGGTCGAGGGAATCGAGTTCCTGGCGGTGAACACCGACCTGCAGTCGCTCCAGCAGTCGACGGCGGACATCACGCTCCACATCGGCGCAGAGCTGACGAAGGGCCTCGGATCGGGCTCGGACGCCAACATCGGCCGCCTGGCGGCGATGGAGGACTACGACCGCACCAAGGCACTGCTCAAGGGTTCGGACATGATCTTCATAACCGCCGGCGCAGGCGGCGGCACCGGGACCGGCGCCGCGCCGGTGCTCGCGCGCATCTCGCGTGAAGTCGGGGCCCTCACGGTCGCGATCGTGACCAAGCCATTCGGCTTCGAGGGCTCGCGTCGCGGCGAGCAGGCCGAGCACGGAGTGCGCGCCCTCGCCGAGGAGGTCGACACGCTGATCGTGGTGCCCAACAATCGCCTGCTCGCCGTGCTCGACAAGCAGACGGCGATGGTCGAGGCCTTCCGTGTGGCCGACGACGTGCTGCGCCAGGGAGTGCAGGGGATCTCGGACCTCGTCACGCTGCCCGGGCTGATCAACCTCGACTTCGCGGACGTGCGCACGATCATGCGCGACGCCGGCAGCGCGCTGCTCGGAATCGGCATGGGCGTGGGCGAGAACCGCGCCACCGAGGCCGCGATGCAGGCCGCTTCATCGCCGTTGCTCGAAACATCGATGGAGGGCGCGCGCTCGATCCTGCTCTCGATCACCGGCGGGCCCAACCTCTCGCTGTGGGAGGTCAACGAGGCCGCCAAGTCCGTCTCAGAGGCCGCGCACCCCGACGCGAACATCATCTTCGGCGCGATGGTCGACGAGAAGCTCGACGACCAGGTGTGGGTCACGGTCGTGGCGACCGGCTACGGCGACGAGGGGAGGCGCAAGAGCGTCGGCCGCCTCAAGGAGCCGGCCGCCGGCGAGATGCGCGTCCAGCGCGGCGCCGATCGTCCCAGTCGCCGAGGCGGGCTCGGCGATGAGCTCGACATTCCCGAGTTCATCCCCAACCTCTGAGGGCCCTCAGCACTTCGCCAGGCTGCGTCCTGCGACCGGTTGGGCGCGTGCGCTTCGCATCGGTAGAGGCGGCTGTGGTATCGCTCTGGCATGGCCGTTGCTGAGAAGGGAGTCGTCGCAGCCGGGCACCCGCTGACGGCGCAGGCCGGGGCGAGGGTGCTTCGCGAGGGCGGCAACGCGGTCGACGCGGCCGTCGCGTCGATGCTCACCTCGTTCGTCACCGAGCCGCTGCTCACAGGGCTGGGGGCGGGCGGCTACATGCTCGTCGCAGGAGGCGGGCAGCCGTCGGCGCTGCTCGATTTCTTCGTGCAGGCTCCAACGCGCGCCGGCGATGGCACGGAGGCCGAGCTGACGGGGATCGACGTCTCGTTCGGCGACGCCGCACAGGTGTTCCACATCGGGGCCGCCTCCTGCGGCGTCTACGGGACTCCGGCGGGGGTCTGCGAGGCCGTGCGCAGGTGGGGCACCGTTCCGCTCGAGGAGCTGGCCGCGCCGGCCGCGACGCTCGCGCGCGAGGGCGTCGTGCTGAACGCCGGACAGGCATATGTCGCAGAGATCCTCGCCGACCTGCTGACCTCTACGCCGGAGTGCGCGGCGCTGTGGGCGCCCGACGGCCGCATCCTGCGCGAGGGCGAGCTGCTGCGCAACCCGGAGCTGGGCGATGCGCTGGTGCGCCTCGCGCGCGACGGCTGCGAGCCCTTCTATCGAGGCGACATCGCGCAGGCCGTCTGCGAGTGGCTGCGCGCGGCCGGAGGCTCGCTGACGCCGGAGGACCTGGCGGCTTACCGCGCGATCGAGCGAGCGCCCGTGACGATGGGCTACCGCGACCGCGAGATCCTGACCAACCCGCCGCCGTCGGCGGGGGGCACGCTGCTCGCCTACGCGCTCGCGCTGCTCGACAGCGGACCCGCCCCGCCGACCCTCCTCGGAGTGGTCGCGGCGATGGCCGCGGCTCAATCGGAGCGCACGCCGGAGTTCGTCGAAGGCCTCGACCAGGAGGGCTTCCTCGAGCGATTCATGGCGAAGCGCCTCGGGTCCACGACCCACATCTCGGTGATCGACGCCGCAGGTCGCGCATGCAGCGCGACCTGCACGAACGGCGAGGGCTCGGGCATCGTCGTGCCGGGGACCGGCATGCACCTGAACAACGTGATGGGCGAGGAGGACCTGAACCCGCTCGGCTTCCACCTGCACCCAGCGGGCCGCCGGATGCCCAGCATGATGGCTCCATCGGTGGTGATGCGCGAAGGCGAGGTCGAGCTGGTGCTCGGGAGCGCAGGCTCCAACCGCATCCGCTCAGCGCTTCTGCAGACGATCGTCGCCGTGGTCGATCACGGGTTGGCGGTGCGCGAGGCTGTCGACGCGCCTCGGGTGCACTTCGAGGACGGCGTGCTCTTCGCCGAGCCCGGAATCGACCTGCAGGGGCTCGACCCGGACATGCGCGTGGTGCGCTTCGGCGAGCGCAACCTGTTCTTCGGCGGCGTCCAGGCCGCGCAGCGCAACGGGTCCGGCTCGACGGGCGCGGGGGACCCCCGGCGGGGCGGCGTCGCCGTGAGCGTGTGAGGCTCACGATCGCGCTGTGCGCGACCGCCGCCGCGCTCGCCACGGCCGGTTGCGGAGGGCTCCGCGCGGCCGACCTGTTCGTCGTCGAGCGCTCCGGCACGGGCCCGGGCGCGCGACTGACGCTGCTCGTCAACGAAGAAGGTGCAGTCCACTGCAACGGCGCCCCGGCCGGCAAGCTGGTCGACTCTCAGATCGTCAGGGCGCGGGCGATCCAGGAAGACCTCCACGGCCCCGCCTCGAGCCATCTGTCGCTGCCACCGCGAATGGGATCGGTGCTGAGCTACTACCTGCGCGATCCGGACGGCGCGGTGCGCTTCAGCGACAACTCCACCGGCCAGCCGGCGGTGCTGCCGGAGCTTGCGCTGTTCGTGCTGCAGACTTCCCAGCAGCTCTGCCACCTCAGTCGCTAGCGGCCGAGGCTCGGCGGCGGCCGCGCTCGTGCCTATCCGAAGCGGACCTTGCCGTTTGAGCGCGCACGCGCCTGGGCGCGCTCGACGACCTCGAGGCGCTCGAGCGCGTCTCGCAGAAGCACGGTGAGCAGGCGCAGCCGCGCGTTCTCGGAGCGCAGCTCGAGAAGCTGCTGCTTGGCGTCGGCCGTGAACTCCACCGTCGCCGCGATCCGATACGCGTCCATCTGCTCGAGCTCGGGCTCGTCGATATCCCGGTCGGTCGCCTGTTTGACGAGCTCCCGGTAGAGCTCGCGCGCAGGTGCCGCGGCGTCCGCGTCGGGCTCCTCCTCCACGTCCGCCAGGAACTCCACGACGCCGGCAGGGTAGGGAAGATCGTCCTGACGCTCGATCAGCCGGAACGGCCGTATGCCGCGCGCGAGGATGTTCATCCGCCCGTCGTCCATGCGCTCGAGCACCTCCTCGATCTCGCACGCGCAGCCGACCTGCTTGAGCTCCTCGTCGGACAGCCAGACGATCCCGAACTGCCCATCGAGCGATCCCGGCTCACCCTCCAGGCACTGCTCGATCATCCTGCGGTAGCGGTCCTCGAAGATGTGCAGCGGGACGCTCTCGCTCGGCAGCGCGACGATTCCGAGCGGGAACAGCGGAAAGCCCCGTGAGGGTCGCTCGGGCATGTTGCGGAGTTTAGGTGGACCCGGCGGACGCGCTTACCCGCTTGTCGCTGCGCCGGCTACGGGCTCGCGCGCTTGCTCGCCGAGAGCGTGAGGTTGTAGAACAGCGCCGGCGGCAGCCGCGGCTCGAGCAGCCTGCGGTCGAGCCGCTGCAGCAGCAGGTAGCCGCGGTAGGCGTACAGGCGCCAGGCCCACGGCACATCGTCAGGGTCGGCGCTCGCCTCAAGCGTGCGGTTGGTCCAGCCGAACCAGTTGGCCAGCAGCTCCTCGCCGCCCACGTGCACGCTCTGCAGATCCGCTGCGCGCGCTGCGTGCGAGAGCTCGGCGGGGGCGAAGGCGTGCACGTCGACGACCGTCTCGAGTGCGGCGTCCGGCTCGCCTCCGTCCGCGACCGGCGCGCGCGCGGCGCCGATCGCGCGCCGCCACAGCGGGGCGGCTGTGGCCGCCAGGCGCTTGGGCACGTTCGCAAGCCGGTCGCCGTAGCGGGATGGCTCTCCGGCGAAGATGACGGTGCCGCCGGGGCGCAGCACGCGCTCGAACTCGGCGAACGCGCGGGGGAGGTCCGGGATGTGGTGCAGGACCGCGTGGCCCAGGACCAGGTCGAAGGTCTCGTCGGCGAAGGGCAGTCGCTCCGCGTCGGCGCGCCGGGTGGCGACGCTCAGCCCGAGGCTGCGCGCGTTGCTCTGGAGCGTCTCGAGCATCCCCTGCGAGATGTCGCTGCATGTGGCTTCGCTGACGAGGCCGGCGCGCAGCAGGTTGAGCGTGAAGTATCCCGTTCCCGCGCCGATCTCCAGGGAGCGCGCGTAGTGGCCGGGCTCGCGTCCCAGCGCCTTGCGCACCTTGGCTGTCACCTGCTCCATGCCGACGTCGCCGAAGTCGATGCCCCACTTGGAGTCGTAGTGGTGGGCCGCCACGTCGTGGTAGCGCGTGTTGGCGTCTCGAATCTCCTCGGCGCTAAGGGCGGGCGGCACGGGGCGGCACCATATACTCGCGCGCCGTGGCGGCGCTTGACACCAGGCGCAAACGACTCGAACGAGGCGTCCCCTGACCCAGACCCCCTACCTCCAGCGCGACCAGCCCGAGGGGGTGCCGCCGCTCGCCCTGACGGGCGAGCGGACGCTCCCGGACGTGCCTGAGGAGAACTACTGGTTCCGACGTCACCTCGTGGTCTACGAGTGGATCGCCGCGCGGGTTGGCGGGATGCGCGTGATAGACATGGCCTGCGGCGAGGGCTATGGCTCAGACGTGCTCGCACGCACCGCCGCGAGCGTGGTCGGAGTCGACGCGAACCCAGAGGCCCACGACCATGCCCGGCTGCGCTATCGGCGCCCGAACCTGCGCTTTGCGCGGGACCTCGTCGGCAGCTTCCGCGAGCCGGCCGATGCGGTCGTCTTCCTGCAGACGATCGAGCATGTCGAGGAGCCCGGCGCCGTGCTCGAGCACTTTCGCGCGCTGGTCCGGGCCGCAGGGCCCGGCGGGTCCGGCCCGGGCACGGTGTTCGTGTCCACGCCCAACGTGCTCACGCTCGCGCCCAAGGGGGCGACGCGCTCTGGGAACCCCTGGCACGTCCACGAGTACCGCGAGGAGGAGTTCGAGCGCCTGTGCCGCTCCTGCTTCGCCACCGTCGAGATGTACGGGCTCTTCCATGCGCGCAAGCTGCGCGCGCACGAGCTCGCTCTGCGCCTCGGCTGGGACCGGGTGCATTGCAGCCTCGGTCTGACGCGGCGTTTCTACGACTGGTTCACCCCCGCTCTCGCCGCATCGGACTTCACCCTGCGCCCGTCGCTCGACCACGACCTCGATCGCGCTCTGGACTTCATCGCAGTGTGCAGGCCGTGAGCCGCGCACACGAGCGCGGCGCGCTCGCGATCGTGCTGCACACCCACATGCCCTACGTCGAGGGCTTCGGAACATGGCCATTCGGGGAGGAGTGGCTGTGGGAGGCGATGGCCGGCTGCTACCTGCCGCTGCTCGACCTGCTGGACGCGGGGGCGCCGCTGACGCTGTCGCTCACGCCGGTGCTCTGCGACCAGCTGGAGGCGCCAGGCATCGCCGAGCGCTTCGAAGCCTTCCTCGGCGAGGTCCGCCGCAGCACGCACGAGGAGGACGCCGCCGGCCTGCGCGCCGGCGGCCACGAGCAGCTCGCGCGCGAGGTGGAGCGCTCGTGGGGCGACTACGCGACTGCGCTCGAGAGCCTCGAGCGTCGTGGCCGCGACCTGCTGGGAGCGTTTTCCTCCCACGCTCAGTGGACGTCGTCGGCGACGCACGCCGTGCTGCCGCTGCTCGCAACCGACGCCGGGCTGCGCCTGCAGGTTCAGAGCGGAGTGGACGCGCACCGGCGGCGCTTCGGGGGCTGGCGCGGCGGCTTCTGGCTGCCCGAGTGCGCGTATGCCACCTGGATCGAGCGCGCGCTCGAGGATGCCGGGGCGAGCGCCGCCTGCGTGGAGCTCACCGGCCGCTTCGGCCTCGGAGCCGACGAGCACCTGCACCCGCTTCAGAGCGAGTCCGGCGTGGTGCTCGTCCCGATCGATCGCGCCACGATCTCGCTCGTCTGGAGCGACGACGGCTATCCGGCGAGCGGCGTCTACCGCGACTATCACCATCACACCGTCCACCACCACAACCCGTGGGACAACAGCGGCGCGCCCTACGATCATGCCGCCGCGCTGGGCCAGGCGCGGGCGCATGCCGCAGACTTCGTCGCGCGCACGATCGCGCGTCTTCGCGACGCGGACGATCGCCGGCGAGCCGGCTCCGGCCGGCCGGGGGAGGGCCTCGTCGTCTGCGCCGTGGACACCGAGCTCCTCGGCCACTGGTGGTATGAGGGTCTCGAGTGGCTGCGGGCGGTGGTTGAGGAGTGCTCCAGCCAGGGGCTCGAGCTGCTGCGCCTGGACGACGCTCTCGAGCGGGCCGAGCCGGCTCCGATGCCGCGTCGCGCGGGCGGGCGCGGCGGGCTCGGGACCGTCTCGGGCGCGAGCGCCGGCGCCGGTGAGGGGCACGCGGGGCCGCAGGCGCCCAGCAGCTGGGGCCGCGACGGCGACCTCTCGACCTGGTCGGGCCCCGCGGTGTCCGAGATGGCGTTCGCAGCACGGGCGGCCGAGCTGGGGGTCCTGGCCGCCGGCTCGAGCGCCGGCGCGGCGGCCGTGCGCCACCTGCTCGCGCTGCAGGCCAGCGACTGGCCGTTCATGATCTCGCGGGGGCTCACGGTGCCCTACGCGCTCGAGCGGTTCGAGGGCCACCGGCGGGGGCTCGCCGGCGCGCTCGCGCCGGGTGAGGACGTCGGCGCGACGGGCCTGCGAAACCTCGCCCCGCATGCAGACCCCGCCTCGCTGCTCGCCCCGGTCTAGGGCCCTCCCGAGGCGCTCTGCGCTCTACTCCCAGCGCATCGACCGCGGCGCCTCGCGCATGCGGATCAGCCGCGCCGGGATGCCGCCGAGCACTGAGTTCGCCGGAAAGGCCTTGGTGACGACGGAGCTGGTGCCGATGATGCTGTTATCGCCGATCGTCACCCCGCGCAGGATGCATGCGCCGTAGCCCATCCACACGTTGTGACCTACGCGCACGTCGCGCTTGTAGATGCCCTGCAGGCGTATCGGCCGCTCCACCTCGGTGACGCCGTGGTCGAAGTCGATCAGCATCACCCTGTCGGCGAGGATGCACTCGCGCCCGATCGAGATGCTCTGGAACGCCGAGATGGTGCACTCCTGCCCGATCACCGTCTTCGCGCCGATGCTGACCTCGCCCTCGTGCACGCGGATCTTGCCGCCGTGCCCGATCCAGGCCCACCGCCCGATCCGCAGCCTTGCGCCGCGGCCGATCTCAAGCTTCACGCCGGGACAGATGAAGCAGATGCCATCGGTCTGCAGGCGCCTGCCGTAGCGGAGCTTCAGCAGCCCATAGCGCGCGAGCAGGATCAGGTAGCTGCGGGTGAGCATGCCGTTCGCGCGCATGAATCGCGCGAGGGCCAGCGGCCCGCCATGCCTCCGATCGGGCGCGCGGCGAACCGCCGCGGCGATCTCCTCGACCGCGGACTCCGTGGAAGGGTCGGCAACCAGCCCCATAGCGCTCGAATCGTAGGGGACGCCGGGAGGGCGGGCCGGCGCGAGCGCCCCTGCGATGATTCCGCCGCGATGACCGACCCAACCCTCGCACAGCGCCTGCTCGACGGCGACCGCCGCGCGCTGGCGCGTGCGATAACGCTGGTCGAGGATGACCGGCCGGAGGGGTGGGAGCTCGTCAAGCAGGTCTATCCGCACACCGGTCACGCGGCCGTCGTCGGCTTCACCGGGCCGCCCGGCGTCGGCAAGTCGACGCTGATCGGCGCTCTCACCAAGGCCAGGCGCGAAGCCGGCCGCACCGTCGGAGTCCTCTCGATCGACCCGTCCTCGCCCTTCACCCAGGGCGCGCTGCTCGGCGACAGGATCCGCCTCACCGAGCACTTCCTCGACCCGGGTGTCTTCATCCGCTCTATGGCCAACCGCGGAGCCCTCGGCGGGCTCTCGGAGGCTGCGCTGCAGGCCGCGCTGCTGCTCGATGCCGCCGGGCGCGAGGACGTGTTCGTGGAGACTGTCGGCGTCGGTCAGGCGGAGATCGACATCATCGACCACGCCGACACGATCGTGCTCGTGCTGATGCCCGGCTCGGGCGACTCGATCCAGGCGCTCAAGGCGGGGGTGATGGAGATCCCCGACGTGATCGTCATCAACAAGGCCGACCACCCGCTGACCGACACGATGGTCCGCGAGATCCGCGGCGTGCTGTCGCTCGCCAACCTCGATCGCTCGCCCGAGGAGGCACGCGCAAGCTGGCGCGTGCCGATCATCAAGACTGAGGCGACCCACGGCACGGGCGTCGAGCAGCTGGTGGAGAGCATCGAGCGCCACCGCGCCCATCTCCTGGACGCCGGCGAGCTCGCCGAGCGGCGCAGGCGGAACCTGCACAACGAGGTTCTGGCGATCGCCACGGCCCGCATGCGGCGGCGCCTCGAGGAGGGTCTGAGCGAGGATCCCGACTTCCAGCAACTGCTCGAGCAGGTCGTCGAGCGCAAGCTCGATCCCGCCAGCGCAGCGACGGCGCTGCTCGGACGGGACACGCTGAGCCCGCCCGCCATCGGGTAGGGTCAGCGCCGGGATGGATTACCTGAAGTTGGCGGATCGAAGCTGGCCGGTCCTGAGGCGCGTGATGGGCGGGCACGCGTCTGTCTATCGGGCGACCAACGGCCTCGTCGGCCATCGCTTCCCCGGATCCCCACCGGTGCTGCTGCTCGACCACGTCGGCGCCAAGAGCGCCACGAGGCGCACGAGCCCGCTCGTCTACGCGCGCGACGGCGAGAGCTACGTGCTCGTCGCATCCAAGGGCGGCTATCCGAAGCACCCTGCCTGGTTTCACAACCTTGTCGCGAATCCCGACACGACGGTCCAGGTCGGCTCGCGCCACCTCGACGTTCACGCTCGCGTCGCCGATCCCGAGGAGCGCCGGCGCCTGTGGCCCGTCGTGGTCGGTGTCTACGGCGGCTATGAGGACTATCAGCAGCGCACCGGACGTGAGATCCCGCTCGTGATCCTCGAGCCGCGCGGCACCTAGCCGCGAGCGGCGGCTCGCAGAGCGAGGAGCGGCCGGACGCGTCTCAGGACCCGATGTGCAGCGAGCGCGCGGTAGCCGAGCGCGGCACCGAGCGCTGGTCAGGCAGCGTGCCGATCACCCGGTCGCCGATCGTCGAGGTGACGCCGAACCAGTAGCGCTCGTTCTTGAAGTGGTGCAGGCGATGGTTGCGCCAGATCGCCTTGAAGTAGCGGCCGCGCGGCTTGTAGGGCGCGTGGATCAAAAAGTGCGTCCACTCGTATGTGGCGAGGATCGCGTAGCTCACGAGCACTGCGCTCGTCGCATACGCGAGCCGCGGGCCGCCGAGCAGGAGCCCGATCGGGAAGCACAGCAGCCAGTTCACCGCCGCGATCATGGCGAGGAACACCAACACGCCGTACACCGGCAGCAGCACGCCGCTCAGGACGGCAGGCGACTCGTGATGCGCGCGATGCTCGCGCGCCGTGAGCATCTCAACGCGGCGTCCGCGCAGCTGCAGTGGCGGAGCGTGCAGCAGGTAGACGTGGATCAGCCACTCGACGAACGGAGTGACGGCGACGAGGGCGGCGGCGAGAGCCATGTCGCGCCAGCTCCAGCTGCCCTGCGCCAGACGCAGCCCCAGGGCGATCACCACCGCGGTCAGCAGATAGGGAGGCGACGGCTGGCGCAGGAACTCGCGCAGGCACTCGCGCAGCGTGACCGGCCCATCGCTTTCACGCGTGCGCAGCGAGCCGGCCGGCGCGGTGTAACGGTCGCCCTGAGCCGCGGCGCTCATGTCAGCTCCCTCATGCCCCGAGAGCGCGAGCGATAACCATCTGCTGGACCTCGTCGGTCCCCTCCCCGATCGTGAGGATCTTCGCATCGCGGTAGAAGCGGCACACGGGGTACTCCTCGATGAAGCCGTAGCCGCCGTGAATCTGGACGGCCTCCTCGGCGCAGCGCACAGCGAGGCGCCCCGTCTTGAGCTTCGCCTGGGCGGCGGTCAGCGTGAAGTTGCGTTTCGCGTCCTTCTCCAGCGCGGCCTTGTGCACCAGGAGCCGTGCCGCCGCGATCTCGGTTGACATGTCCGCGAGCTTGGCCTGGATCGCCTGGAACTTGGAGATCGGCTTCCCGAACGCGATGCGCTGCTTGGCGTAGCTCAGCGCCTCGTCGAGCGCGCCCTGCGCGAGTCCGACTCCCATCGCCGCGACGCCGATCCTTCCGATGTCGAGGATGTGCAGGAACTGCTTGAAGCCCGCACCGCGCGGGCCGAGCAGGTTCTGCTCGGGCACCCGGCAGTCGCTGAAGCTGAGCGGGCGCGTGTCAGAGGCGTTCCAGCCCATCTTGCGGTAGGGCTCGCCCTGCTCGTAGCCCTTGGTGCCGTTGGGCACGATGATGTTCGAGATCTCCTTGGGGTGGGCGGGATCGGCTCCGCCCTCCCCGGTGACCGCCGTGATGCACACCATCCCGGAGATCTCGGTGCCTGCGTTGGTTATGAACTGCTTCGCCCCGTCGATCACCCACTCGCCGTCCTCGGCGCGCGCTCGCGTACGCGTGTTGCCCGCGTCCGACCCGGCCTCCGGCTCGGTCAGGCCGAAGGCGCCGAGCCTCTCGCCCGAGCAGAGGCGCGGAAGCCACTCTTGCTTCTGCTCCTCGCTCCCGAACAGATACACCGGCTGCGTGCCGAGCGAGGTGTGCGCGCACAGCGTGATGGCGACCGAGGAGTCAACGCGCGTGAGCTCCTCGACGGCGAGCGAATAGGCGAGCGTGTCGCCCCCGGCTCCGCCGTACTCCTCGGGGAACGGGATACCCATCAGGTTGAGCTTGCCGAGCTTCTCGACGATCTCGTAGGGGAACGACTTGGTGCGGTCGAGCTCCTCTGCGACCGGAGCGACCTCGCCCTCGGCGAATTCGCGGACCGTGCGCCTGATCAGCTCATGGTCGGCGGAGAGGTCGAAGTCCATGTCGCTATGCGGCGTAGGACCTCGCCAGCTCGACGAGCAGGCGCACGCCGTAGCCGGAGGCTCCCTTGCCGACGTAGGCGCGATCGAGATCCCACGCCGAGCCGGCGATGTCGAGGTGGGCCCACGGAGCATCGCCGACGAAGTTCGAGAGGAACGTGGCGCCGATGATCGTGCCCGCCTTGCGCGCTTCCGGCGCGTTGTCGAGATCGCCGTACCTGCCCTTCACGAGCTTGTCGTACTCCTCGTGCAGCGGCAGGCGCCAGACGATCTCGCCCGTGCGCTCCCCGGCTGCGGCGACGCGCTCGGCGAGCTCGTCATCGCTGCTCATCAGCCCCGCGTACGTCGATCCGAGGGCGACGATCACGGCGCCGGTCAGCGTCGCCAGGTCGATCACCTGCTCGGCACCCTCGGCGAGCGCGTGGCAGAGGCAGTCGGCCAGTACGAGCCGGCCCTCGGCGTCCGTGTTGTTCACCTCGATCGTCCTGCCGTTGGCCGCGGTCACGATGTCACCCGGCTTGACCGAGTCGCCGCTAGGAAGGTTCTCCGTGGCGCCGACGACGGCCACGAGCTTCACGGGCAGCCCCATTCGCGCGATCGTCGCGACGGCCTCGATCACCGCCGCGCCGCCCGACATGTCGAACTTCATCTCGGCCATTTTCGCCCCCGGCTTCAGCGAGATGCCGCCGCTGTCGAACGTCACCGCCTTGCCGACGAAGCCGAGCGTCGGCCCCTGGGCGCCCGGTCCGTCGTAGCGCATCGTGATCAGCGCGGGCTCCTGGCTGGATCCCTGTGCGACGGCCGCGAACGCTCCCATCCCGCGCCCCACGATGCCCTGGCGGCCCTCGACCGCCACCGCCAGGCCCTCGATCTGCTCGCCGAGCGCCTTCGCATACTCGCCGAGAGCCGTCGGGGTGAGGTCGTTGCCGGGCCGGTTCTGCAGGTCGCGCGCGCGGTTGACGGCCTCGCCGAGCAGCGCGGCGTCGGCCACCGCGTCCTGCAGCCCGTCGGGGCCCGAGACGAGCAGCCGCTCGAGCTGCTTCGGGTCGTCCTCGTCCTCGCCCTCGCCCTCGGTCGGGCTGGACTTGTAGCGATCGAAGCGGTAGTCGCCGAGCATCGTCCCCTCGACCAGCGCTCCGGCGAGCGCCGGGTCGCCGTCCGCAGGAGCCTGCCAGCAGAGCGTGCGGGTGGAGAGCTCGCGGGCGCGCTCGCCGACGGCCGCGCCGAGGACGCGTGCGCGCTCCGGCGTGAACTCGCTGCGCGCGCCGAGCCCCGCAAGCAGCCAGCGCTTGCCCTCGGCGTGTGCGAGCGCGAGCCGCTTGAACGAGCGGCGGGCCTCGCCGGAAGCGAGCAGCGCACCCAGCTCCGCTGGGGCGTCGGAGGGAGGCTCCTCTCCCTCGAACACGCCGATCGCGACCGTGTCGGCGTCGCTCGTCCCGGGCGGTTGTGCGATCGCGGAGACGTGCATGTGCGGCGCACGATATCCAGGCGCGGGCCGCTGCGTCCGCACGGACCCGGGGCCAGGGGCGAGCTGAGCCGCGCGCCGGGAACGCGCCGGCGGCGGCGCGGCGCGGTCGGGGGATCGCAGGGCCGTCCACTACCATTCTCGATCTCCGTCCCTGTCGCCGACCTACAGGAGAGACCCGCCCCCATGCCCAAGACCGTGATCCTCGGCGCCGCGCGCACCCCCATCGGCAAGATGGGCGGCGGCCTGTCGTCGCTCGATGCCACCGAGCTGGGCAGCCTCGCGATCAGCGCCGCGCTCGAGCGCGCCGGCGTCGAGCCCGAGCAGGTCGAGCACGTCGTCATGGGCCAGGTCCTCCAGGCCGGCCAGGGGCAGATCCCCTCGCGCCAGGCGCAGATCAAGGCGGGCATCCCCAAGGAGGTCTCCTCGGAGACGATCAACAAGGTCTGCGCGTCGGGGCTGCGCGCCTCGGTGATCATCGACCAGGCGATTCGGGCCGGCGACATGGACGTCGGCGTCGGCGGTGGGATGGAGTCGATGTCGAGCGCCCCCTACCTGCTTCCGCAGGCGCGGTTCGGCTACCGCATGGGCGACGCGAAGATGCTCGATTCGATGGTCCATGACGGTCTCACCAACCCGTTCTCCGGCAAGCAGATGTTCGTCGAGGCCACCGAGGTCGGCGACGAGCTCGAGATGACCCGCGCGGACCTCGACCGCTGGGCGCTCCGCTCCCACGAGCGGGCGCTGAGGGCGACCGACGAGGGGCGCCTCGCCGAGGAGATCGTCCCGGTCACGATCAAGGGCCGAAAGGGCGACACCGTCGTCGAGGTCGACGAGGGGCCTCGCCGGGACACCTCACTCGAGAGGCTCGCCGCGCTGCCCGGGCTGGTGGGCAAGGATGGCTCGCACACGGCGGGCAACTCGCCGGGCGTAAACGACGGCGGGGGCGCGCTGGTGCTGTCCTCCGACGAGTGGGCACGCGCCAACGGCAGGGAGGCGCTCGCCGAGATCGTCGCGCACGCGCAGAGCGCCAACGACTTCGCATATCTGGCCACCACGCCGGCGAGCGCGGCCAAGAAGGCGCTCGAGAAGGCCGGCCTGCAGCCTGGCGACATCGACGTCTGGGAGATCAACGAGGCGTTCGCCTCGGTCACTCTCAACTCGATCCGCATGCTCGGGATCGACGAGGACACGGTCAACGTCAACGGCGGCGCCGTCGCCCTCGGTCACCCGATCGGCGCCTCCGGCGCTCGCATCTTGGGCAGCCTCGTGCTGGAGTTGCGCAGGCGCGGCGGCGGGCTCGGCTGCGCGGCGATCTGCTCTGGTGGCGGCCAGGGCGACGCGGTGATCCTCAAGGTCTAGTGGCCGAGGACGGACCCCTCGACGGCGCCTCTCCCAACGGCCAGCCGCGCGCCGCGGCGTTCTTCGATCTCGACAAGACGCTGATGGCCGGCTCCTCGGGCATCTTCTTCGCCCGGGCCGCCTACGAGACCGGGATGATCACGCGCGCCCGCCTGGCGCGCGACGTGTATGAGAACCTCCGCTTCCGCCTGCGCGGGTCGACCGACGACCGCGCCGACGACGTGCGCAAGCGCGTCGGCAGGATGATCGCCGGCGTGCGCGTCCGCGACCTGGAGCGGCTCTCGCCGCGCGTGCTCGCCGGCGTGCTGCCGCGCCTGTATCCCGAGATGCTCGCCCGTGCCTACGCCCATCAGGACGCCGGCGAGCTCGTCTACATACTCACCGCCGCCTCACAGGAGATGGCCGACCTGCTGGCGCACGTGCTCGCGTTCGACGGCGGGCTGGGGTCGCGCTCGGAGATCGTCGACGGACGCTACACGGGCCGCCCGGCCGGCCCTTTCAACTACCGCGAGGGGAAGGTGCTCTCGATGCGCGAGGTGGCCCAGCGCGAGGGCATCGACCTGGGCGCCTCTTACGCCTACTCGGACTCCGAGTCCGACCTGCCGATGCTGCGCGCCGTGCGCCACGCCGTCGTCGTCAACCCCGATCCACATCTCAGGCGCATCGCCGCCGAGGAAGGCTGGGAGGTGCTGCACCTCGATCGCCTCGGCCGGCGCCTGAAGATGCTCGCGGCGCTCGGCGCCGGAACCGCGCTCGCGTCGCTCGGACGGGTCGTCCGCGAACACAGCGACGGGGCCCGCGCGGACGCTCCCCGGGCCGGGCGCTCCGGCTCGCGGGTGCTGCAGTCGCGCGCGACTGCACGGCGCGCCGGCTCGCGCCGCACTCGCGGGCGCTGAGGCGTGCTCGCGAGCGGTCCCGAGCCTCGGCGGGAGGCCCGTGCCTGCGCCTACGCATAATGTATGGCCCGATGCCGCCCGCCACGACGCCCACCCAGAGCAAGATCCGAGTCGTCGTTGCCAAGCCGGGGCTGGACGGCCACGATCGCGGGGCGAAGATCATCGCGCGGGCGCTGCGCGACGCCGGCATGGAGGTCATCTACACGGGCCTGCACCAGACACCCGAGCAGATCGTGGAGACGGTGATCCAGGAGGACGCCGACGCCGTCGGGCTGTCGATCCTCTCCGGAGCGCACATGACCCTCGTCCCCCGCGTGGTCGCGCTGCTGCACGAGCAGGGCATCGACGACGTCGTGATCACTGTCGGGGGGACGATTCCCGCCGAGGACATCCCCGAGTTGAAGGGGCTGGGCGTGGCCGAGGTGTTCACGCCCGGCGCGCCAACGCAGGCGATCGTCGATTTCATCCGCGGCGCGACCGCCGGCGGGCGGGCATCAAGTCGCTGATTGACTCGTCAGTCAACCGCTGAAACGGGTAGGATCTGAGCCAACAGACCCCAAGGAGTTGCCTGAATGAAGATATGCGTCCTGGTGAAGGAGGTTCCGGACGCCGCCGTCGAGAAGAGGATCGACCCCTCGACGGGGCGCATGGACCGCAGCGGCGAGAAGAACCTCAATCCGTATGACACGCACGCCATCGAGGCGGCGATGCAGATCAAGGAGGGCGGCACGGTGCCCGTCGAGGAGATCGTCGCCGTGACGATGGGCCCCGAGAGCGCCGTCCGCGCCCTGCATAAGGCGGTCTCCCTCGGGGCCGACCGCTCGGTTCATCTGAGCGACCAGGCGGTCGCCGGCTCAGACGTGGCTGCGACGGGCTACGCGCTCGCCAAGACGCTCGAGCGCGAGAGCCCCGACCTCGTGCTGCTGGGCCAGCAGTCCGACGACGGAGAGTGCTACACGATCGGCGCCGTCGTGGCCGAGCATCTCGGCATGCCGTCGCTCACGCAGGTGATCAAGATGGACGTCGACACGGACAGCCTGCGCTGCGAGCGCCAGGCCGAGTACGGATACGACACCGTCCAGCTCAAGCTGCCTGCGGTGATCTCCGTCGGCGACGCGATCAACGAGCCGCGCTATCCGTCGCTGAAGGCGATCATGGGCGCGAAGAAGAAGCCGCTCGACTCCGTCGCGGCGGCAGATGTGGGCATCGACACCGCGAAGGTCGGCGGCGATAACTCGGCAGCGCAGTGGATCGCCGCGAAGGCGCCTCCGGCGAAGGCCGCCGGAGAGATCATCGAGGACGAGGACACCGGCGAGACGGTCGAAAAGATCGTCGCCTGGCTCGACGAGCGCAAGCTGATCTAAGGAGAACGAGACTTCATGGCGAACATCCTGGTTTACGCGCTGCACTACGACGGCGCGATCAACAAGAACTCACTCGGCGCCGTCTCCGAGGGCGCAAGGCTCGCCGAGGAGCTGGGCGGCGAGGCGCACGCGATCCTGCTCGGCGAGAACGTCCCCAGCGAGCTGGCGGCGTCACTCGGCAACTACGGCGCCAAGAAGGTGCTCGTCGCCGAGGGCCCCGAGGGGCTCGCCCAGCCGCTCGTCGACGCGATGGCGAAGGCGATCTCCGACGGTGGTTACTCCTACGCGCTGTTCGGCGGCGGCCTGCTCGGCTTCGAGATCGGCGCCGGTCTCGCCGCGCGACTGGGCGCCGGCGTGGCGATGGAGGTCACCAGCGTGCGCGCCGAGGGTGGCGAGCTGATCGCCGAGCGACCGATCCTCGGCGACTCGGCGATCTCAGAGATCAAATACCGCTCGGACGTGGGCATCATCATCGGCCGCCTGAACGCCTTTGAGATCTCCGAGGCGGGCGGCGGCGACGCACCCGTCGAGCAGCTCAACTTCGAGCTGAGCCCGCATGCCTCGCAGGCGACCATGGTCACCCGCGGTGAACAGCGCGGCGCCGACGTGGACATCGAGGGCGCGGACATCCTCGTCGCCGGCGGTCGCGGCCTCGGCAAGGCCGAGGGCTTTCAGCTGGCCGAGGAGCTGGCGGCGGCCTTCGGCGGCAATGCGGCCGTCGCCGCCACGCGCGCGGTGGTCGACGCGGGCTGGTACCCCTACGCGGCGCAGATCGGCCAGACGGGCAAGACCGTCGCGCCGAAGCTGTACCTGGCGGCGGGGATCTCCGGCGCGATCCAACACAAGGTTGGAATGCAGGCCTCGGAGAACATCGTCGCGATAAACAAGGACGCGAACGCGCCGATCTTCGAATTCTCCGATCTCGGCATCGTGGGTGATCTCAACAAGATCCTGCCGAAGCTCACGGAGGCCGTGAAGGCGAAGAAGGGCAGCTGACGTGTCTTTGGGAAACGGCAATGGCAAGGTGGCCCCGGCGGCCTTCCCGCCACCTGTCGACTCGCAGAAGGAGTTCATCAAGCACGGGCTCGACGCCGAGGACGAGCTGATCGAGGTCGGCGTCGCGATCGTCGGCGGCGGCACCGCCGGCCTGGCCTGCGCCAACCGGCTGCTGCAGCTGCTGGCAGAGGATGGGGAGGGTGGGGGCAATTTGCTGGAGCGCCTCGGCGAAGTGCCCGTCGCGGTGATCGAGAAGGCCAAGACATGCGGCGGGCACAGCCTGTCCGGCGCGGTGATGCGCCCCGGCCCGTTGGAAGAGCTGTTTCCCGAGCTCAGCCGTGAGGAGTGGCGCAAGCTGGGCTTTGCCTACGGCGAAGTCAAGAAAGAGGCCGTCTACCTCACGCCCACGGCAAAGCTCGCCGTGCGCATCCCCACGCCTCCGCCGTTCAAGAACCACGGCAACGAGGTCATCTCGGTCGCGGCGCTGGCCCGTTACCAGCAGCAGCAGGCCGAAGACGCCGGCGCATACATCCTGACCGAGACCGCCGCGACGCAGCTGATCGTCGATGAGGGGCGCGTCGTCGGCGTGCGCTCCGGCGACAAGGGCCGCGGCAAGGACGGCGAGCCGCTCGGCAACTTCGAGCCGGGCACCGACATCAAGGCCCACGCGACCGTCCTCGCCGAGGGCTGCTGGGGCCACCTCACGGGCGCCGCCATCAAGGAGTTCGAGCTGGCCGAGGGGCGCGAGCCGCAGGTCTGGGAGCTGGGCGTCAAGGAGGTCTGGAAGGTGCCCAAGCCGCTTGACCGGCTGATCCACACGATGGGCCCCTGGCCGCTGAAGATCTCCCACAAGTACGGTCAGATCGGTGGCACCTGGATCTACCCGATGAAGAACGAGAAGACAGGCGAGGACCTGGTTTCGATCGGCTTCGTCGTCGAGCTCGAGTACGCCGACGCCACCACCTCAGCCCACGACCTCCTGCAGACGTTCAAGACGCATCCGCTCGTGCGCAAGATCCTCGAGGGCGGCGAGCGCGTCGCCTGGGGGGCGAAGGCACTGCCCGGCGGCGGCTACTGGTCGATGCCGAAGCTCTCGATGCCCGGGGCCGTGCTGGTGGGCGACTCGGGCGGCATGGTCGACACGATGGCACTCAAGGGGGTACACCACTGCATCAGGTCGGGCATGCTCGCGGCTGAGTCGATCTACGCTGCACTCAAGCGCGGCGAGAAGAGCTTCGAGTCCTACGAGCAGGTGATCGAGGAGTCCTCGGTGGGCAAAGAGCTGTGGGAGGTGCGCAACGCGCGTCAGCCGCTGCAGAAGGGGCTGCTGTT
>JAXDGO010000027.1:0-154687 GCA_034665005.1 Solirubrobacteraceae bacterium
CCCTCGCCGCTGCTGACACCGACGTACATCAGCCCCGTGCAGTGGGGGCAGCTCGTGACCCGCATCGGCGCGCTACCCGCCCCCCACATCACCACCAAACCCAGCCCCGCAGCAATCCCCGACCCGATCGCGCCCGGGCGCTGAGCCACCGGCTCGCTGGCCCCCGCCCTGACCACTCCTTCGAATTCGTCGCATGAACGGCGCGAAAGTGGGGTAACGCCCTGTCAAGGTGAATGGACGCATGTTCTAGGAGTTGGTCTTGGGGGCACCCCGGCAGACAAGGATGAGGCTGGCGTGGGCGGCGACGCTTGTAGGGCTTCTTGCCGTGCCGATCCAAGCTTCGGGGGCTGGTCTCCCGGGGGTCACAGGGGCGCTGCCCCCCGCCTCTGTCTCCCTCGAGAGCCCGCCCACCGCGGCGGCGCTGACGCTCACGACCCCCTCCACGCCGCTGCCGCCGATACCGGTGCCGCTGAAAACCCCTTCGGTACCGCTTCCCCCGCCGCTCCCGCCTCCTCCCCCGCTGAAAGCACCGCCGCCACCGATCCCAGTGAAAGCGCCGGCCCCGCCGCCCACACCTCTTCCCACCGCGCCGAAACTGCCGCCTGCACCGGCGCCGCCGAAGCTCCCGGCACCCAAAGCTCCGGTCCCGGCCGGCACGCCGTCCGTGCCGGTGGCAGTGCCCAAGGCACCGCCGCTACCTGCAGCGCCCGTCGTCTCGGCGCCGTCGGTCAAAGTCAGGGCTGGAGCGCCAGCCTTGTCCGGGGCCGCGAGCAAAGCCCATTCGAGCGCCGCGGCAACCGGCGGCCGGTCCTCATCCGGGTCGGGCTCGCCGTCTGCGGCTCGCCCGGGCGGCGGATACGGCTCGGGATATGGCTCCGGCTACTCAAACCCGGCGCCGGCGCCCGGCGCCCTGCACGGCTTCGCGCGGCTCGACGCGCGGGAGCGCGCGCTGATAGCTGCGGTGAAGGGCCTCCAAGGGTGCCTCACCAGCCTGCCCGACCGGTTGCGCCTTGTGCTGCAGCTCAGAACCGGGATCGGCGTGGGCCGTCCCTACAGCCGCGTGGCCGTGGCCGGCTACCTGCGCATGAAGCCCAAGCAGGTGTCGCGCCTGGAGAGAAAGGCACTGCGTCTGCTGCGCCGGACGGCGCACACGCAGAGCTGTGTGGGTACGCCGCCGAGCCTCGCGGCCCTGCTCGCGCCGGGGGCAGGTGGCCCCGCGGCCGGGACGCCGGCTGCGGCAGGCGCGGTCAAGGCTGCCCGCTACGCGAAGGCCCCTGCGCTCTCCGGCCTCCAGGTGAAGCCGTCCTCGCCGAGCGGTGAGAGCGCGCTCGGGCTCAGTCCCTCGCCGGCCGCCCGTAACGTGCTGCTGGCCGTCGGTCTGGTCCTCTCCGGGATGCTGCTGATCGGCGTCCTGTTCGCGGAGGAGCTCGGGTTGGGGCCCCATTTCCGGCGGTGGCGCCACCGCTGGATTCGGCGTCCTCCGAGATGACCGTTCAGCCGAGCTCCGACAGCGTGATCGCAAGCACCTCGTCCCAGTAGCGCGCGCCATGCGCGGCGCTGGCGCGCGCCGGGTCCCCGATCACCCCGTTCTCGGCCACGGCCTCCACGCCGCCACCGAAGATTGCGCCGATCGCGGCCTGCGGGTCGCCGGTGTAACCCGGCTCGCCGCGCTCGAGGTGAACGAGCTCGGGGTGGATCGCCATCAGCATCGAGGTCTCCCACTCGCCCGCGTGCACGCCACCCTCGCCGAGCGGGACAGCATGCTCCTCGGCCCCGAGCCGCGCGATCGCGAACAGCAGGCCGAGGTCAGTGAGCGCACGGATCTCCATGCCCTTGACCGGGCCCAGCTCCTCCAGCGCGGAGGCGAGGGGTCCGAAGTTGCCGCCGTGCGTGGGCAGCAGCACCACTCGCCGGAAGCCTCCGCGGACGAGCGAGCGAATCACGTCCGCGACGACGCCGTGGAAAGTGTCCACCGACAGCGACAGCGTTCCCGGGAACGCGAGGTGGTGCTCAGAGCAGCCGATGCGCACGGTTGGCGCGACGAACGCGTCAAGCTGCTCGGCCACGACGCGCGCGAGATGGTCTCCGAGCAACGCGTCGGTTGCCAGCGGCATGTGCGGGCCGTGCTGCTCGGTGGCGCCGAACGCGATCACCACCGTGTCGCGGCCCAGCTCCTGCTCGGCGCGCACCTCGCTCCACGTCATCCGGTCCAGCTCGAGCGCACCCAAAGCATTCCCCCTCCGCTCGGTTGCGTCGAGTTATAGCGCTCAGCTAGGCCCTGACGCGCTCACCCCGTGGATCGAACAGCGGCTCCTTCGCCACCTCGCCGGGGATCCACTCTCCGAAGATGTCAACCTCGACGGCGGCCCCGACCGGCACCTCGGCAGGCAGGTAGGCGTAGGCGATCGAGCGTTCAACGGTGTAGCCGTAGCCGCCGCTGGTGACGCGGCCCAGCACATCGCCCTCGATCCGCACGGGCTCGTTGCCGAGCGCGACCGATCGCGGGTCCTCGAGCACGACGCATCGCAGCCGCCGCCGCGGCTGGGTCGCCCCGGCGCTCGTCCCGATGCCCAGCGCGGCGGCGCCCGTGAACCCGCCCTGCTTGCGGACGCAGAAGCCCAACCCGGCCTCGTAGGGGTTCTCGTCGGGCGTGATGTCAGCCGCCCAGACGCGGTAGCCCTTCTCGAGGCGCAGCGAGTCGATCGCGCGGTAGCCGCCGGCGATCAGCCCATGGGCGCGCCCGGCGTCCCACAGTGCCCGCCAGAGCCCGGCGCCGTACTCGGTGGCGCAGTAGAGCTCCCAGCCCAGCTCTCCGACGAACGTGACGCGCAGCGCGCGAACGGGAACGTCGCCGACCGCAAGCTCGCGCATGTGCATGTATGAGAACTCGAGCGGATCGTCGGTCAGCGGCGAGAGGATCTCCCGGGCGCGCGGGCCCCAGAGGGCGAAGCAGGACCAGCGCGCGGTGACGTCGGTGCAGCGCACGCTGCCGTCGCTCGGCGCGTGACGGCGGATCCAGCTCAGGTCGTGGTTGCCGAACGCCGTGCCGGTCACGATCGAGAACAGCTGCTCCTCGACGCGCGTGACCGTGAAGTCGCACTCGATGCCGCCCCGACGGTTGAGCATCTGGGTGTAGGTGATCGCGCCGACCTCGCCCGCGACGTCGTTGTCACACAGGGACTCCAGGAATCCGGCCGCCCCCGCACCGGAGATCTCGAGCTTGGCGAAGGAGGACTCGTCGAACAGCCCGGCCCGCTCCCGCGTGGCCACGTGCTCCGCGCCGATCGCCGGCGACCAGTGCATGCCGGCCCAGCCGCGTGGTCGCAGCGACTCATCGCCCGCCGACGCGTTCGACTCATACCAGTTGACACGCTCCCAGCCCGACTTCTCGCCGAAGGCGGCGTCGTGCTCGGCATGCCAGGGGTAGGCGCTCGAGGTGCGCAGCGGCCGGCCCGCCTGGCGCTCGTGGCCGGGATAACGGATGTCGTAGTAGGTCTCGTAGACCTCTTTGGTGCGCTTCAGCGTGTAGCTCGGCGAGCGGAAGTGCGAGCCGAAGCGCCGGATGTCCATCTCCCAGACGTCCACCGACGGCTCACCCTCGATGATCCACTCCGCCATCACGCGCCCGACGCCGCCGGCGCCGGCCAGGCCGTGGGCGCAGAAGCCGGCCGCGACGAAGAGGCCGCGAACCTCGCTCTCGCCGAGGCAGAACTCGTTGTCCGGAGTGAAGGCCTCGGGCCCGTTGATCAGGCGCGTCACCGTGATGTCGTTCATCACCGGCACACGCCGCCAGGAGCTCGCGGCGAGCTGCTCGAAGCGCGGCCAGTCCTCCTCCAGCAGCCGGCCGTTGAAGTCGGCCGGGATCGCATCCAGCAGACGGTCGTCGAGCGCCCATGGCGCCGAGCGGCGCTCATAGCCGCCCATGATCAGCCCGCCGCCCTCCTCGCGGAAGTAGATCAGCAGGTCGGGGTCGCGCAGGGTGGGCAGGTGAACCCGCTCGGCGCCCCGCTCGCGCTCGCGGAACGGCTGCGTCACCAGGTACTCGTGAGCAAACGGCACGATCGGGACCCTCACGCCGGCCATGCGCCCGAGCTCAGCGGCGAACATGCCGCCGGCGTTGACGACGACCTCCGCCTCGATGTTCCCGCGATCGGTGCGCACTCCGCGCACGCGGGGGTGGGTCGGATCCGCATCCACATCGATGCCGGTCACGCGCGTGTGGGTGAAGATGCGGCAACCGCCCTGCCGGGCGCCCTCGGCGAGCGCCATCGTCAGCAGCGAGGGGTCGAGATATCCGTCGCTCGGAAGGTAGGACGCGCAACGAACGCCCGCGGTGCTCATCAGCGGGAACAGGTCTGCGGCCTCCTCTGCGGAGATCAGCTCAAGGGGCAGCCCGAACGTCTTGGCCCAGGCGACCTGGCGCAGCACCTCCTGCTCGCGCTCCGGCGTGCACGCCAGGCGGATGCCGCCGCACTGCACCCATCCGCAGTCGAGCGTCCTGTAGAGCTCGACCGAGTCCATCATCATGCGCGTCAGCGACAGGCTCGAGCGCAGCTGGCCCACGAGCCCTGCCGAATGGAACGTCGATCCGCTCGTCAGCTCGCTGCGCTCGAGCAGGACGACATCTCTCTCGCCGAGGGCCGCGAGGTGGTGGGCGATCGAGGCTCCGCCAACGCCGCCTCCGATGATCACCACGCGCGCGCGGTCGGGAAGCTCACGCGATCTCACCATCCGCGCCGCGGCTGGCGGATCGGCGGGAGCGCCCGACTCATCCCGCTGCGGCGGCAAGCCACTCCTCGAACGGCGGCTGGCCGGTTGCGGCGTGCAGCCGCTCGACGTGCTTGCGCGCGTAGCCCTCGAAGTCGAAGTCGAGCTCCGAGATCTGCGACTGCACCACGCCCCAGGCGGCCTCGCGGGCATCCGAGAGCACCCGCATCAGCTTCAGCGCGGCGCGACGCGCGTCCGAGGGCGCCTCCCCGTAGTAGGCGAGCAGCAGGCGCTCGTCGTCGGTGTCGTCGAAGTCATTGTTGATCGAGAGGTTTCCGAGGTCGAAGCGGGGATCTCCCATGCCCGCGTACTCCCAGTCGACGATCATCATGCGCCCGTCATCGGCGCGCACGATGTTGCCGCTCAGCAGGTCGTTGTGGCATGGACGCGGACTGCCCAGCGCCAGCACGGCCACGATCTGCGCCGCCACCGCGAGCAGCTCCGCGTAGGCGGCCGGCAGCGCGCCGCCGCGCCGCTGCACGACGGCCGCGTAGCCGGCGAGCAGGTGCGGCACCGAGAAGCTCGTCGGCAGCTGCGCCGGCAGTTCATGGAAGCTGCGCAGGGCGCGCGCGATCTCCTCGACCCGGTCGGCTATCTCCCCCGGGCCGACCTGGGAGCAGGAGATGAAGCGCGTCACCAGGCAGTCCTCGAACGCCGCCGCGACGGCCGGCGCGATGCCCAGGCCCGCTGCCAGCTCGTTCGCCAGCCGCTCGGCGTCACGGTCGATCCCCAGCAGACGCGTGTCCTTCCCGGGCTGGCGGATCACATACTCGCCGCCCCCGAGGGTGACGCGGAAGTTTCGGTTCGTGATCCCGCCTTCCAGGCGAGTCGGCTCGCCCGTCAGCGGTCCGAGAGACGGCTCGAGGCGCTGCAGGATGTCGTTCAGCTCGCCCACACCGTCCCACCTGCCGTTGCGCGATAAGGCGCGCAGCCTATACCTTCAGCGGCCATGGATTGCACCCACGCCGCGCCGAGGATGATGTGGCAGTGAGCGAGCCTCCCGTCACGGCCTCGGCCGATGAGCTGGTCGCCGCAACCGATCCGGCGGCCGCGCGCAGGACGCTCACAGACGTGGTCGTGCGGACACCGACGATCGCCTGCGACGACCTCTCAGAGGCGGTCGGCGCGCGGGTCTTCCTGAAGGCCGAGTGTCTGCAGCTGACGGGCTCCTTCAAGCTGCGCGGCGCGCTCAGCAAGATCGCTGCTCTGGGCGAGCGCGCAGCCGGCGGCCTGGTGACCGCGAGCGCCGGCAACCACGGACGCGCGCTGGCACAGGCGGCGCGCGTGAAGGGCGTCGGCTGTGAGGTGTTCATGCCGCGCGACGCCGCCGTGTCCAAGGTCGCGGCCGTCGAGCGTCTCGGCGCGCGCGTGAACCTGGCGGGCGCGTCGGTCGATGAGGCCCTCGCGCTTGCTGCCGAGCGCGCCGAGCAGGGCGGCGGAGCGCTCGTGCATCCCTTCGACGACCTCGACGTGATCGCCGGCCAGGGCACGATCGGGCTCGAGCTGCTCGAGGATGTCCCGGACCTCTCGCGCGTGGTGGTGCCGGTCGGCGGCGGGGGCCTCGCGAGCGGCATTGGAATCGCGCTGCGCCGCGCTGCAGCAGACGTCGAGCTGATTGGTGTGCAGGCGAGCGCATGCGCGCCGTTCGCGCAGCTGCTCGAGGGCGGCGGGTCACATGCAGATCTTGAGGCCTCCTCCCGGACGACGATCGCCGACGGGATCGCGGTCAAGCACCCGGGGAGGCTCACCCTGCCTCTCCTGCGCGCGCTGCTGACCGGCATCACGACCGTGAGCGACGATGAGATCGCGGACGCGATGGTTTTCCTCGCCGAACGCGCCAAGCTCGTCGCCGAGGGAGCCGGCGCGGTGGCGGTGGCAGCCCTGTTGAGCGGCCGCATCCCCCCCGCAGCGGGAACGACGGTCGCGATCGTGTCGGGCGGCAACGTCGACGCCGGACTCCTGGCTGAGCTGCTGCGCCGCCACGAAACCGAGGAGGGGCGGCGCGTGCGACTCTTCACGCGCGTGCCCGACCGTCCGGGCGGGCTGGCCGAGATGCTCAACCTGGTCGCAGCCGCCCGCGCGAACCTCGTGAGCCTGGAGCACGTGCGCGAGGCCGTTGCGCTGAGCGTGCGCGAGACCGGCGTCGAGTTGACGCTCGAGACCCGCGGGCCCGGGCACACCGACGAGGTGCTCGCCGTGCTCGCCGCCGCGGGCTATGACGTGAAGCTCGAGTAGGACGGTGGTGCGGGACGGTCTCTACAGACCGGCGCTAGCCGCCACGAACGCGCGCCAGCGGTGGCGCTGGCGCAGGCGCTCGCCGGGGTCCGCGCGAGGTTCCACAATGCGCCCCTCCGGCAGTCGCCGCGACGCAGCCTCCACGCTCGCGAAGGCGCCCGCGCCGACCGCGGCGAGCAGCGCGGCGCCCAGCACGGTCGCATCGGCGGGGCCGACTGACAGTGGCAGCGCCACGGCATCCGCCTGGATCTGAAGCAGCGTCCGGTCGTTGCTCAGCCCGCCGTCGACGTGCAGCCTCTCGACTGGCGCCACCGCCGCCATCGCCTCGACTATGTCGGCGACGCGCCAGGCGATCGCCTCCAATGCGGCGCGGGCCACATGCTCGCGCCCGACCGCCGGGTGCAGCCCGGCGATTACGCCATGGGCGCCGGGACGCCACCACGGCGCGCCGAGCCCGGTGATGGCCGGGAGCACGATCACGCCGGCACTGTCCTGCGCGCCGGCGGCGGCCGCGGCGAGCGCCGGCGCGTCGGCCGCCAGGCCGAGCCCCCGCGCGAGCCAGTCCAGCAGCGAGCCGGCCGAGAACACGCCGCCGTCCACGGCATGCGCCACCTCGCCGAGCTCGCCCGTCCTTCCCGGCCGTGCCCAGGCGACGGTCGGCAGCAGGCCGCTCGCGGCCACCGGCTCCGCGGTGCGTCCGAGCACGAACACGCCGGTGCCGTACGTCGCCTTCAGCGCTCCCGGAGCCACGGCACCCGAGCCGGCCAGCGCCGCCTGCTGGTCGACCAGCTGCGCCGTGAGGGGAATCGCGACCGGCCAGCGGGGACAGCTCAGCTCGCCGAGGGCGCCGAAGGTCGGGCCGATGGCGGGCAACCAGTCTCGGCGCAGCCCGAATGCCGCCAGCAGCTGCTCATCCCAGTCTCGCCCCCCGACCGCGAGCAGCTGCGTGCGCGACGCGGTCGAGAGGTCTGTGGCGAAGCGGGCGCCGAGACGGTCGGCCAGGAAGGCGTCGACGGTGCCCAGCCGCAGCCGGCCGCCGTCGCGGGCGCGGCGGACCGCGTCGTCTTCCTCGAGCAGCCATGCGAGCTTGCCTGCCGAGAAGTAGGGGTCCAGCGGCAGGCCCGAGCGTTCCACCGCCTGCCGGTCGATTCTCGCCAGGAGCGCTTCCTGGCGCTTGTCCTGCCACACGATGACCGGCGTCAGCGCGTCACCGCTTCGCGCATCCCAGGCGAGCACCGACTCGCCCTGGTGCGCGAGGCCGCCCGCGCGGACCTCACGCCCGCCGGCATGCTCGAGCACCTCCGATACCGCGTCGATGACCGCCTCGGCGATCAGCTCGGGGTCCTGCTCGACACGGCCCGGCGAAGGGTGGCTCACCGGGACAGGGCGCCGGGCCAGCGCGACCCTGCGCAGGTCCCCGTCGAACAGAGCCGTCTTGACGGCCGTCGTGCCCTCGTCGATGCCGAGAAACAGCTCGGAGCTCACCGCGTCCCCGGACTTGCGGCCGGCCCGCGGTGGTGAATTGCCGCGCGTTCCCACCACGGCGCCTGCGGCGGGGGCTGCGCCGGCCAGGGCAGGCTGCGGACCCGGTTGAGAGCGATCGCGTCCTGATCGGCGAGCATGCCGGCGACGTGCTCACCTATTCCCAGCGACGCCGACAGCCCGGTCGAGCGGATCGCGGCGACGTGGATCAGGCGGGGCACGGTTCGCGATGGCTCGATCACGTAGTTGGCGTCGCGCCCGGCGGGTCGCAGCCCGGCGTAGGCGCCGATCTGCGTCGCCTGCTCCAGCGGCGGGTACATGCGGATCGCGCGCGGCAGGATCTGCTCGGCCGCATCGGGCTCGACTGACCAGTCGTGCTTGTCCTCGCGCTCGCGTGCTGTGGGTCCGGCGACGATCTCGCCGTCGATCGTGGGGAACACGAGCACCCCCTTGCCGGCCGCCGAGGGGACCGGCAGCAGGATCCGCTCGAGCCGGCTGCCCGGCGGAGGCAGGAACACGAGGAACTCTCCCTTGCGGGGGTGGATGACGATGCTGTCGTCCTGGGCCATGTGAGCGACCTCGTCACCGTGCAGCCCCGCGCAGTTGACGGCGGCGCGGGCACTCAGGCGCGCTCCGCCGGCAAGCCGGATCGCGACGCCTCCTCCCGGCTTGCTCGCAAGGGCGTCGACCCGGGCGTCAAGCCTGACGGTGGCGCCGGCCGCCTGCGCGGCGCCGGCCAGTGCGTGGACGAAGGCGACGGGGTCGGTGACGGCCTCCCCGGGCACCGTGAGCGAGCCGTCTTCGCCGAGATGCGCCTCGACGCGATTTGCTCGGGCGTTCTCGGCCAGCCGCGCCACGGCGGCGCGCTCGTCCTCCCCACTCGGCACGAGACGCGCGCCGCATCGCAGCACCGGCACGCCCAGCTCCCCGAGCAGCTCCCGGCGCAGGGCCGCCGAGCTCAGGATCAGCCTCGTCTCGAGCTCGCCGGCCATCGAGTCGAAGCCGGTGTGGAGGATCCCGGAGTTGGCGCCGCTGGCGCCGAGCGCCAGTCCGTGCTCGGCCTCGAGCAGCACCGCCTCGACGCCGTGGCGCGCGAGCGCGTGCGCCACCGCGCATCCGACCACGCCACCGCCGATCACTGCGACGTCTGTGTCCGGATCGGCCATGGATCTGACAAGTTCAGCACTTGACGCGCTTTGACCTCAGCGAGACGGTCGGCGCACCGGAGGTGGCGCTTCGGAAGCCGGCCGCGGATGCGGCCGGGCGCCTATCCGGCGCGCATCTCGGCGAGGCCGTCGGCGACCGTCTTGACGGGGGCGTAGCCGAGCTGATCGCGCGCCTTGTCGATCCTGATCGTGCACTCCTGCGCGGACACCCAGCAGGTGAAGCGGGTCAGCGGAGGGCTGCCCCGCAGCGGCAGCAGCCGCCAGGCCGTCTCGCCGGCGCTCGCGAGCGCGTATGCGAGCCAGCCCGGGACGCTCCGCGTCGGCGCGGCGACACCCTGCGTTGCGAGCAGCGCGCTCACGAACTCGCGGAACACCGCCGGCTCGCCGTCGGTCACGAAGTAAGTGTTGCCGGGGCGCCCGTGCTCCGCGCCGCGCACGAGTCCCTCGACCGTGTTCTCGACATGAGTCGTCGCGGTCAGGTGGCCACCGCCCCCGATCCACGCGAAGCGCCCGCTGCGAGCCAGGTCCACGATCCGTGGCAGCAGCGTCGTATCCCCGCGGCCCCAGACGAAGCGCGGGCGGACGACGACCGTCTCGAGCGCGCCTCCGTTGGCTGCCAGGACGGCCTGCTCGGCGCGCGCCTTCGTGGCGCTGTAGAGGGCCGGGGAGTCGGGTCGCAGCGGCGCCGTCTCGTCCACCTCGACCAGTGGCTGGCCGGCGAGCAGCACCGCCTCGGTGCTCACGTGGACGAGCCGCCTCACGCCCGCGCCCGTGCAAGCCTCGAGCACGTTGTTCGTGCCCTGCACGTTCCCGCGCTCGAAGTCCTCGCGCCGGCCCCAGTCGCCCAGCGTCGCGGCCGCGTGGAAGGCGAGCTCGCAGCCTTCGGCGCCGGCGCGCATCGCGGCGACGTCGGCGAGCTCGCCGACGATCGGCTCGGCGCCGCTGGCGCTGACACGCTCAGCCGCAGCGGGAGAGCGCGCGAGCGCCCGCACCGCGTGGCCGCCGGCGCGAAGCCGCTCGATCAGCCGGCCGCCGATGAATCCCGAGCCCCCCGTCACGAACACGTCGCTCATCGCTGCCGCAGCCTAGCTGGACGGGTACGCCGCCGCCGAGCAGCCCGTTCGGCGAGACTACGCCGCGTGCAGATCCAGCCCTTCGACCTCGAGCGCTTCTACGAGCGGTGGGAGTTCCGAGCGCAGCTGATGCTCTCGAGCAGCGATTGCGAGGCGCTCAGCGTCGCCGACCTGTTGGAGCTCGAGCCGGACATGACCGAGCGGCTGCACGGCCTGCGCCTCGGCTACACCGAGGTCGCCGGCTCGGAGGAGCTGCGCGCGGCGGTCGCGCAGCGCTATGAGCACGCCGAGCCCGCGGACGTCCTCACCCTGGCGGCCGCCGAGGAGGGAATCTTCATCGCCTATCACGCGCTGCTCGGCCCAGGCGATCACGTCGTGGTCGAGGCGCCCTGCTACGGCTCGGCGATCGAGGTCGCCCGCAGCACCGGGGCAGAGGTCAGCCTCTGGCAGCGGCGCCACGAGGACGGCTGGGCCCACGACTTCGAGGCTCTCGAACGCCTGCTGCGCAGCGACACCCGGCTCATCTACCTCAACAGCCCGCACAACCCCACCGGGACGCAGATGCCGAGGGCGGTCTTCGAGCGCGTGGTCGAGCTGGCGAGCAAGCGCTCGATGGTCCTCTTCAGCGACGAGGTCTACCGAGGACTCGAGCACGACCCCGCGGATCGGCTCCCAGCCGCCTGCGACGTCTACGACCATGCCATCTCGCTGAACACGGTCTCGAAGGCGTACGGCCTGCCGGGACTGAGGATCGGGTGGCTGGCGAGCCGGGACCGCGCGCTGATCGAGTCGATCCGCGAGCTCAAGCTGTACACGACGATCTGCTCGAGCGCCCCGAGCGAACTGCTGGTCGCGCTGGCGCTGCGCCACGGAGAGCAGCTGGTCGAGCGCAGCAGGCGGCTGGTCCTCGAGAACCTGCCGCTGGTCGAGGCGTTTCTCGAGCGCCGGCGGGACCTGTTCGAGTGGGTCCGCCCGACCGGCGGGCCGATCGGCTTCCCGCGTGTCGCAGGCGACTTCGACGTCGAGAGATGGTGCGAGCAGACGGCCGAACGAGCCGACGTGCTGCTGCTCCCGGGCAGCGTCTACTCCCAGCCGCGCCATCTGCGCCTGGGCTTCGGTCGCGCGAACCTGCCGCAGGCGCTCGCGCGCCTCGACGCATATCTGGACTGAGCTCACGGCTCCCTCGCGAGGAGCGCTCCGTCAGAGGACCTTCGAGAGGAACGCCCGCGTGCGCTCGTGGCGGGGGTTGCCGAGCACGCGGTCGGGATCGCCGGCCTCGACGACGATGCCGTCGTCCATGAATACGACCGTGTCCGCGGCTCCGGCCGCAAAGCCCATCTCGTGCGTCACGACGATCATCGTCATCCCGTCACGAGCGAGCTGCTGCATCGCCTGCAGGACATCGCCGACGAGCTCTGGGTCCAGTGCGGAGGTGGGCTCGTCGAAGAGCATCAGCTTCGGGTCCATCGCCAGCGCACGCGCGATCGCCACCCGCTGCTGCTGGCCACCCGAGAGCTGGGCGGGATAAACATCGACCTTGTCGGCGAGCCCCACGCGGGCGAGCAGCTCGCGTGCGCGAGCGTCGGCCTGCTCGCGGGGCGTCCCCTTGACGCGCATGGGCGCACACGTCACGTTCTCGAGGGCCGTCATGTGCGGAAACAGGTTGAAGTTCTGGAAGACCACGCCGATCTCCGCCCGCTTGCGCGCGATCTCGGATTCGCGCAGCTCGTGCAGCTTGGCGCCGACCGGCCGGTAGCCGACGAGCTCGCCGTCCACCGACAGGAGCCCAGCGTCGATTTTCTCGAGATGGTTGATGCAGCGCAGGAAGGTCGACTTCCCCGAGCCGGAAGGCCCGAGCAGGCACATGACCTCGCCGGGCTGCACCTCGAGCGTGACCCCCTTCAGGACCTCGAGGCGGCCGAAGCGCTTGCGAACCCCCTCGGCCTTGACCATCGGCGTGCTCACGACCAATCACGGCTTCGGAGCGAGAGCATCCCCATCCGCACGCGCTCCAGCGGCGTCAGCGCCTGCGCGCGGCCGCCGCGCCCGTAGTAGCGCTCGAGATAGAACTGTCCGACATAGAGCACGCTCGTGCAAACGATGTACCAGATGCTCGCGACGATCAGAAGCTGGATCGTCTTGAAGTTCACCGAGTAGATCAGCTGGGCCGCGTAGAGCAGCTCGGTCACGACTATGACGCTCGCCAGCGAGGAGCTCTTGAGCATCGAGATCGTCTCGTTGCCGGTTGGCGGGATGATCACGCGCATCGCCTGCGGCAGCACGATCCGGCGCATCGTCTGCAGCCGCGTCATCCCGAGCGACTGCGCGGCGTCGGCCTGCCCCTCCGGGACCGAGATGATCCCGGCGCGGACGATCTCGGCCATGTAGGCGCCCTCGTTCAGCCCAAGGCCGAGGATCGCTGCCGTGAACGGCGTGATCAGCTTGTTGGCGTCCGCGTGCACGAACGACGGACCGAAGGGGATCCCGAGCCCGATCTTCGGGTAGAGAGCGGCGATGTTGTACCAGAACAGCAGCTGCACGAGGACGGGCGTGCCGCGAAAGAACCAGATGTAGAACCAGCTTCCCCCCGACACGAGCGGATTGGGCGAGAGCCGCATCACCGCGAGCACCACGCCGAGCACGATCCCGATCGCCATGGCGATCGCCGTGAGCTCGATCGTCACGAGCACGCCGTGCAGGATCCGCTGGTCGAAGAGGTAGTGGCCAACCACGCTCCATTCGAAGCGCGGATTGCTCGCGACCGAGCGGACCAGCGCAACGGCGAGCAGCAGGACGAGCGCTGCCGCGATCCAGCGGCCGGGATGGCGCACAGGGACGGCCCGGATGTCCTCGGGCCGCCCCTGTGTCTCGGTGTCCTTTAGCGAGGACACCGCTCTTGGCTCAGCTCGTCGCGCCGTTGATCTTCGGTGCGCTGATGGCGCCCGACTGGATGCCCCACTTGGTCAGGATCTGCGTATAGGTGCCGTTCGCCATCAGCTCCTTGAGCGCCGCCAGAATGGGCGTCGTCATGCCGCTCTTCTTGGGGACGGCGATCCCGTAGGGAGCGAACCCGTAGCACTTGCAGAGCACCTTGAACTGGCCGCCCGACTGTTTGACCTGGTAGGCGACGACCGGCGAGTCGGCCATCCCGAGTTCGGCACGCCCACTCGCCACCGCAAGGTTGACCGGGTTCTGGCCCGGGAAACTGAGCACCGCCACGGCCTTCTTGCCTTCTTTGGTGCACGTCTTGCTCTGCTTTTCCGCTTCTTCCTGCTCGATCGTCCCCTTCTCGACCGCCACGGTCTTTCCGCACAGCGCCGCGACCGTGGATACGCCTGGGTTGGCCGAGGTCCTCGCGTAAAACGAGATGCCGGCCTGGAAGTAATCCACGAAGTCGACCGTCTTCTCGCGTTCCTTGGTGTCGGTGAACGACGACGCGCCGAGGTCGTACCGGCCTGCCGCGAGCCCCGGGATGATCGTTTCGAAGTTCGAGTTGATGAGCTTCACCTTCAGGCCCATCTGCGCTCCAAGCGCGTGCAGCAGGTCGGCATCCATTCCGATCACGGTGTGCCCGTCAGGCGCGATGAACTCGTTCGGGGCGTACTGGGCTTCGCTCGCGACGCTCAGAGTGCCTTTCGATTTGATCGCGGCCGGTACCTGCGCCGCGATCGCGGCGTTGGAGCTGCTCGACCCGGGCGATGTCGCTGTGCTGGCCGACGAGCTTTTGCTGCTGCTACCGCAGCCCGCGAAGGCGAAGACGGCGAGCGCGAGTGCGCCGAGTCGGACGAACAGCTTTCCCATCGCGACCTCCCAATGAAGTTGACAGTGCGCCCGGACCGCGGTCGAGGCCGCGCAAGTATAGGACCGGCGCACCACACGGCGGGCACGCGCGGCCGGCCCCGGGACGCATGCGCCGGGCTAACATCGTGCCGCGATGCCCTCGCAGCGCGCTCTGAGGTGGATTGCGGTTCTGTGCTGCGCCGCGCCTGCCCTGGCGGGGTGCGGCTCCGCCGGCCCGCCGGCGAAGCAGGCCTCTGTCTCGAGCAGCGCTCACGCTGCCGCTCCTGGCGTGGGCGCGCCGTCCGCCACCTCCTCGACGAGCCGCGACCCGGCGTCGAAGGACCCGACCAAGCGCCGTCCGCCCGCCCGCCGAGCGCTGCCGCTGCCGCCCAGGGCGCCGACGCGCGAACTGGACCGCAGGGAGGTTTCCGGCAAGATCGGCAAGGCCGACGCGCTCCCGGCAGCCGCGAGCGCTTCCGGTGGCAGCTTCGTCGCGCCCGGGGCGCCTTCGGATGCCCAGATCAAGAGGGAAATCGCGCAGGCGCGCAAGGCCGGGATCATCCTCCCGCAGGGCAACACGGCACAGTCCTTCGAACAGGGCGCGACCTATGTCGGCGGTGGCGGCGGCGGCAGCTGGGTGTTTCCGATCCAGCCCCACTCGCTCGTTCTTGCCCCTCAAACCTGGAGTGAAGACCAGGGTGTGGACATCGCGACGGCACACGGCGCCTGCGGAACCGCCGCCGTCGAGGTCGCGCTCACGGCGGGAACCGTCGTCCGCGAGGGGATCTCCGGGTTCGGCCCATCCGCGCCCGTGCTGCGCATCGACAGCGGCCCGTATGAAGGGTGGTTCGTCTACTACGGGCACGCCCAGCCGGCTCTCGTTCCCGTGGGAGCGCATGTCCTCGCCGGACAGCCGATCGCCGAGGTCGGGTGCGGATCGGTCGGGATCTCCTCGGGTCCGCACCTCGAGATAGGCCTGACGCCGCCCGGCGGCGCTACCTGCTGCCCGTCGGCGGGCGAGACCTCCGCGGTGGTCAACGGGGTGCTTCGCCAGCTCTATGCAGGAGCCGGCTGAGCTCGCCCACGATCCGTCCGCGCATGCGCTAGTCTTCCGCTCGCCTAATCCGGGGCACGCGTCTCGGAGCGGGGGAACCAGGATGTTGGGGCGAGTTCTGCGGTAATCCGCAGAAGGCGAACTTCGCTAGCCCGTCAGCTAACCCCGTCGGCCGAAGAAGAAAGGCAGCGTTTGCGGCGGCGTAGGCTGACGTATGCGGTCATTTTCATACTGGTTGCCCTCATCGCGACTGTCGCGGCGGTCCAGGGCGCACCGGCCGAGTCCACAGGCGGGACGGCGATACCGACCGCGTCTGAACCGGCGCCCGCGCCGCCCTCAGGCGGCGGCCCCGCGATCCCGCCTGCGCCGCTGTTCAGCGGTAGTCCGTACCCGATGGGCTCGAGCGGCTGGGTGTTCCCGCTGTATCCGCTGGGACGCGTCGCGTCGAAGAGCTGGTGGTCGCTCGACCAGGGCGTCGACCTCGGAGGCAACGCGAACCAGTGCGGCTCCCGTCTGCGCGAGCTCGCGGTCGCGAGCGGCAAGATCGTGCGCGAGGGGCTGGACGGGTTCGGCTCGGCGTCACCCGTTCTGCTCGTGGACAGCGGCCCCGACAAGGGCCGCTACATCTATTACGGCCATGCCTCGCCGGCGCTCGTGCCCGTCGGCGCCCACGTGAGCGCCGGCCAGCCGATCGCCTACGTCGGCTGTGGAGCCGTGGGCATCTCCTCGGCGCCGCACCTCGAGATCGGGCTGCTGCCCGAAGCAGCCACCAGCCCCGAGGAAATGCCGTCGGTGGGCGAGACCTCGCACGAGGCCCTCTCAAAACTGAAGTCGGCCTACAAATCCGCGGTGGCAGCAGACCTGGCGCGCCGCGCGGCCGCCGCCAGGGCAAAACGCCTCAGCAGCCAGTCTCACTAGACGGGCCAGTCGCGCGCGCCGCCGATGGGCGCGGAGAGCGGTCGGACGGCGGGCGAAACAACGGTGTCCAGCCGCGCTAAGGAATGCCGGCCATTCTGCCGATGACGGGCTCGTGACCAACTTTCTTCGTTCGCTCTCGCTCCGGTCGACGCGCTGCCGGCTGACCTCCTCGTTGGCGGTGATGGCGGTGCTCGGCCTCGCCGTGGCCGCCGCACCCGCTGGAGCGGTCCTGACCGGAGGCGCCGTCGGCGAGCAGCGCCGCGCAGCGCCCAGCATCAACGTGGCCCCGCTGCAATATCACGGTGGCCCGGTGCTTCACTCCTCGGTTGCATACTCGATCTACTGGGACCCGACCGGCAGCTACAACAGTGAATGGAAGCAACTGATCAACGGATACCTGCAAGGCGTCGGAGCTGACAAGGGCACGCTTAACAACGTGTTTGCGATGAACGGGCAGTACAGGGACTCCTCTGGGCGGGCCGCCAACGAAGCCATCTACCGCGGCTCTTACACGGACGAAACTCCCTATCCGACGACGGGTAACTGCGCCGCCGCCGCCACCGTCGCGTGCCTGACCGACCAGCAGATCCGCACCGAGCTGCTGAGCGTCATCAACTCGGGCAAACTTCCTGGCGCGACCGGCACGCCCGTCTACTACGTGCTAACGCCCCCGGGCGTCACCGTGTGTGACGGTGCCGGTGGCTGCTCGATCTCCACCAAATCGCCTCCCGACGGGATCTGCGGTTATCACTCCGCGATCAATCCGGGCGGCGCCAGCCCGACCATCTACGCCGTTCAGCCCTGGGTTGCCGGCAACGCCGGGTCGGTTATCGACCCCCAGGAACCGACCGTCACCCGCATACCGACGGCAGCCGACAAGGCCTGCCAGAACAACCGGCTGTGGAACGAGCCCAACCAGCTTCCCAGTCACAACATCTTCGGTGAATGGACCGCGGGCCTCGCCGACGTGATCATCAATGACCTCAGCGTCGAGCAGAACAACGTCGTCACGAATCCGCTGCTGAACGGCTGGTATCAGACCGCGACCTCCGCCGAGCAGAGCGACATGTGCCAGTTTGCGTTCGGCGCGGACCCCGTGCCGCTTCTCTCAGTGCCCTCCGAACAGGAGCCCTCCCACGCACAGATACTCAGCAACGAGACGATAAACCACCACGGTTACTATCTGCAGTTGGGATTTGACAGCGTCGGCGTAACAGCCGGCAAGGGTATTTCGTGCTGGTCGGGTGTGGTTCTCGACGCGCACTACACCGCACCGAACCCGGTGAACGCCGGCGATGTCATTGGCTTTGACGCCACCGAGTCGAACATCACGCTGAACGCCCATACCGAAGGACTTCCGCCGGACGAGCCCTACGTCGCGCCGCTCTACGCGTGGAACTTCGGCGACGGCACGGTCGTGACGGGCACCAAAACGGCAAGCCAGTTTCACTCCTACGCGCAAGGCGGGACCTATTCTGTCGCCCTCACGGTGACAGACAGCTCCGGCAACAGCAACACCTTCACCCAGCCGATCACGGTCGTGGGGGGTTCGTCGGGCTTGGCGCCGGTGGGAGGAACGAGCACGCTCACACCAAGCACGCCTGGCGCTGCCGGAACCACGACTGCGGGTGTAACGCCCGCCAAGCCGAAGCCGGTGGTCGCGGCGGCCGCGATCTCACGCTCTCTCCGCAGCGTTCTGCGCCATGGTCTGGTCGTCCGCTACTCCGTCAACGAACAGGTCGTCGGCCACTTCGAGCTGATACTCGCGAAGTCGATCGCACGCCGGCTTGGCCTGCGCGGCGCCACGGCCACCGGACTCGCCGCCGGCACGCCCCCCCAGATCATCATCGGCAAAGCGATCCTCGTCACCACCAAGGCCGGGCGCAGCACCGTGACGATTCAGCTCAGCAAGAACACTTCCTCGCGCCTAGGCCGGCTGAAGCATGTGACCCTGATGGTGAGACTGTTGGCTCACAACGCCGCGGGCCAGGGTGTGACAGTGCTCGGCACCGTCACGCTGTCGCACTGATCCCGTGTCGCGCCCGTCTTAGCGCGACGAGCCCCTTCAGTTTCAGTCCGGTGGTTCCCTTCGCCTGGCTCTCGCCTTGGCGCTGAACACGTACCGCCACAGCAGGAACAGCAGCAGGTAGCCGGCGACGAGCGACACCACCGAGACAACTGCGATCGCCGTGCCGTTGCCACCCGCTTCCCCCGCCGATTCACCACCGAGCGCGAGCGGGATGGCGCCGGCGAGCAAGCCGGCGAGGGCGGCCATCGCTAGAGCCCCGGCCAGTGGCGGGCCACGAACCCGGCGTTGTTCACGGCGCCGACCAGCCAGCGGGATGCATAGACGCCGCTACGTCCCGCCGTGTCGTAGAGGATCCCGTTCACGTACATGTAGGTGTGACCCGCGTTCGCATACACGGTGATGTACCTGCCCGGTCCCGGTGCTCCCCAGCTCTCGAGTTCACCGGAGGTCTGCGGCGCGCTCAACAGCCCGCCAGCGGCCAGCGCGTAGCTCACCGATCCCGAGCAGTCGTATGCGTTGTCGACGAACGACGCGTGCCCGCCGCCGAACACGTAAGGGAAGTCGGCGATCTCATTTGCTCCGGCGACCACCTTCTGCACCACTTCGGGCACCGTCGCCGGGATCGCGATCGTGCCGTTCCCGCCGACCGACTGGCCGCCCGGGACAGCGGTCAGCTGTTGTTGCTGGCTCTGCTTCGCAGCCCGTTCCACGGCCTTCATCTGTTGAAGCTCCCGGCGCACTTCCGCGTCCGACGGCGCGCCGGCGGCGACTATCGCTTCTCCAGCCTTCGCCGGGCTTGCCGCGGCGGCGTGGTGCACGGACGCCGGAGCCGGGAAGCTCGCCGCTTCCTGTGGGTCGGCCACCTCTCGCACGGTTCCACGCGATCTCGCTCGTGGCCCGGCGCCGACGACCGCCGCTGCGACGTCGCTTGACCCGCTCGCCTTGGAGCCCGATTTCCGGCCTTCGCCGCTGGAGCCCGTGCCTGCGCTGCCGCATCCCGCAAGGGCAGCGACCACCGGCAGGAGGCCGATCGCGGCAACCAGCTTCCCGCTCGAGCTCATCCACCCAAGGCTAGCGTTAGCGTCTGCCGAGACGTGTCGCTAACCTTCACGGATGCGCGAGGACGCCAGCGCCGTGGAGCTTCGGCCGCATACGCGCCTCCTGCACGGGATGCGCCGCCCCGCCAACTGGCTTCAGCTGGTCCGCTTTGGGATCGTCGGCGGCATCGGGTTCGCGGTCAACCTTGCGGTCTACGCGCTGTTCGTCCATCCCCTCGGGGTGGATTACCATGTCGCCGCCGTCGCGGCCTGGCTCGTCGCGGTGGTCAACAACTTCGTGCTCAACCGGCACTGGACGTTCGATGCCGGGGACGGCATCGTCCATTTCCAGGCCCTGCGCTTCCTGGTGGTGAGCCTCGGCGCGCTGGTGGTCAGCCTGCTCCTGCTGACGCTGCTCGTCGAGAGCGCAGGGCTCCCGAAGGTTGCCGCGCAGGCGCTCGCGGTGGCGGCCTCGATGCCGCTGAACTTCCTCGGCAACAAGCTCTGGAGCTTCCGGATGGCGGCGTGAGCGGCCCCGGCCGCTGACCCCGACGGGCGTCCGTCCGCTGCTGTTGGCCGGGGCTCAACCGGTACCTATACTCTGGCTTTCCCCCCTCTCGGAGGATCTTTGTGCAGGAGATGGTGATCTACGGCGTCAGCTTCGACATGGTTGGCAAGCAGCCGATCGTGCTCCTGAAGACGGTCGATGGAAACAAGTTCTTGCCGATCTGGATCGGCCATCCGGAGGCCGCGTCGATTCTGATGAAGCTGCAGGGCGCCGGCACGCCGCGGCCGATGACCCTCGACCTGCTCTGCGACATCCTCGGCGAGCTCGACGTCAAATGCACGCAGGTCTCGGTCACCGAGCTGCGTGAGAACACCTTCTTCGCATCGATAACGCTCAACGTTGCCGGCCGCGAGCTCGAGATCGACTCCCGCCCGAGCGACGCGATCGCACTGGCCGTGCGCTCGGGCGCGCCGATCTACGCCGCCGAGGAGGTCATATCCGAGTCTGCGATCGAGTTCGAGCACGACGTCGAGGAGTCCGAGGACGTCGTGGAGAAGTTCAAGGAGTTCCTCGACGAGGTCTCGCCCGAGGACTTCGCCGCCGGCGACTCCTAGGACTTGGGCGGACCGGCTGAGCGGGTCCAGGCGCTGGCGAGAACCCTCTCGACGAGCTCGTCGAAGCCGATCCCGGCCGCGTCGGCGGCCTGTGGCAACAGGCTCGTCTCGGTGAGGCCGGGAACCACGTTCGTCTCCAGCACCCACAGCTCACCGCTGCCCTGCTCGAGCATCAGGTCCACCCGCGCGACGCCGTGGCAGCCGAGCAGCTCGTACACCCTCAGCGCCAGACCCTGCGCCCGCTCGGTCGTCTCGGCCGGCAGCTCGGCGGGACACACGAACGTTGTCATCCCGATCTCATAGCGGGACTCGTAGTCGTAGAAGTCCTCCTCGCGCGGCACCGCCTCGACCACCGGCAGGGCGAGCGCGCCGCCAGACGAGGCTCCGCGGCGGCCGTCCGCTTCGCCGTCGAGCACGGACACCGCCAGATCGCGCCCCTTCACATAGCGCTCGATCAGGACCGTGCGGTCGTAGGAGAACGCTCCCACCAGGGCGCCGGGAAGCTCCTCGCTGGTGCGGGCGAACTTCACCCCGAGCGCCGAGCCGCCCGTCGCAGGCTTGACCACGACCGGGAAGCCCAGCCGCCGCTCGATGTCGCCGATCGCCGCGGCGGCGCCCAGCTCCTTGATCGAGGCCTCTCTGAGAAAGTGGAAGTCCGGCGTGGGGATGCCTGCGTCCCGCATCAGGTGCTTGGCGAGCACCTTGTCGGTGCAGCCCATGCAGGCGGCCGGCCCGGAGCCGGTGTAGGGAGCGCCGATCGCCTCGAGCAGGCCCTGCACGGTCCCGTCCTCGCCGTCGCGCCCGTGCAGCGCGATGAACGCCGCATCGGGCTTCGAGGCGAGCAGCTGCGCGACGAGCTCGGGACCGGCGTCGAGCGCCACGACCTCGTGCCCCAG
The DNA here is from genome assembly GCA_034665005.1 of Solirubrobacteraceae bacterium. GTDB lineage: Bacteria > Actinomycetota > Thermoleophilia > Solirubrobacterales > Solirubrobacteraceae > Palsa-744. The sequence goes on from JAXDGO010000027.1 coordinate 21,560, forward strand.
CCGCTGCAGCGCTTCCTGGACGTGTGCACCCGAGCGCAGCGACACGGCGCGCTCCAGTGAACGCCCGCCCTTCAGGACCGCGACCTTGTGGGCCGCGCTCATCGATCCCGGCGCCGGCGTGCCGCCGGCGCCTCGCCACGGCGAGGCAGCGCAACGACATCGGCCAGGGGGGCACCTCGCTCGCCTGAAGGCGCCGGCTCATCCTCGGTCCGCGCCGCCTGGGAGCTCGCCGCCGGGGCCGATCCGGTGAGCGAGCCGAGCAGGCCGAGCTGGGTGCGCACGGCCCTTCCGATCCTCCGAACACCCTCGCGAATGTCGTCATCCGCGACTCCGGCGAAGTTGAGCCTCATCGAGGAGGCGCCGCTGCGTCCGTCCATGTACGCAGCCCGCCCGGGCACGAACGCGACGCCCTCGCTCTTGCGCGCGAGCGCGAGCAGATCGGTCGTGTCGATCCGCTCGTCGAGGGTCGCCCAGATGAACAGCCCGCCCTGTGGGCTGGTCCAGCGCGCCTCCTTGCCGAAATGCTCCGCGAGCGCCTCCAGCATCACGTCGCGCCGGGCGCGGTAGAGGTCCTTCAGGCGATCCACGTACTCGCGCCACCCCGCTTCGCCGTTGGCGGCGCGCTCCTTGAAGTAGGCCGCGACGAACATCTGGGTGACCGGCGAGGAGCAGAGGTCGGCTCCCTGTTTGCCGAGGTTGAGCTTCTCGAGCACCGGCCGCGGTGCCACGGCCCAACCGAGGCGCAGGCCGGGCGAGAGGATCTTCGAGAAGGTGCCGAGGTAGATCACGAGATCCGAGCCGCCGCGCCCCACCGCCGCGGCGTCCAGCGAGTAGAGCGTGGGCAGCGCCTCGCCCTCGTATCGCAGGAGTCCGTAGGGATTGTCCTCCAGCACGAGCAGCTCGCGCTCGCGCGCTACCTCGATCAGCCGTCGCCGACGCGCCAGCGACATCGTCACTCCACCGGGGTTCTGGAAGTTGGGGATCGTGTAGATGAACTTCGGCCGTCGTCCCTCCGCCTGCAGGCGGTCGAGCGTGCTCTCGAGCGCGTCGATCGGCATCCCGTCGGCGTCCATCGCGATCTGCTCGACCTCTGCCTGATATGCGCTGAAGGTCGGCACCGCGCCGGGATACGTCGGCGCCTCCGCGACGATCACATCGCCGGGGTCGACGAGCGTCTTGCATACGAGGTCGATCACCTGCTGCCCGCCCGTTGTGACGATCACCTCCGCGGGGTCGATCGCCGTCCCCTCGGCCGCCATCACCTCGGCGATGCATCCCACGGTCGCGGTCATCCCTTCGGTGGGTCCGTACTGCAAAGCGCGCGCGGTCGAGTCGGCGGCGACATCCGCCATCAGCTTCGCGTAGAGCTCGGGCGCGAAGGTGCTCGTGTCGGGCAGCCCCCCGGCGAGCGAGATCACGTCAGGACGCTCCGTCAGGGCCATCATCTCGCGCATCGCCGAGCTTTTCATGCCGCGCGTGCGCGCCGCGAACAGCGCCTCATATCGCGCAAGCTCGTGCGCGGTCGGGCGAGCCCGTCGCCCGTCGCCCGCTCCGCTGGTCGATCGCTTCATTCGCCTCGCCGTCTCTATTCGCCGCCGCGGCCGTCTGCCCTGGTGCGGCGACCGCTGACGCGTTACCGGTCGTCTATCGTGCTGGCCCCGCCCCCGCACGGTATCGCACCTCCAGACGCCCCTCGCATGCACGGCATCTTCTTTTACATCGGTCTCGGCGCAGGCCTCGCGGCCGCCTGCGGCCTACGTCCGTTCCTGCCGGCGCTGCTCGCCGGAGCCCTCTCCTCGGCCGGAGCGCTGGGGGTGAGCTTCGGCCACGGCAACTTCGAATTCCTGCAGTCGAGCTGGTGGCTGCTCGCGGTGACGATCGCGCTGCTGCTCGCCTATGCGCTGCAGCTGTTACTGGGTCTCGCACCGATGGCCGACCCCAGGGAGAGCGCGCGCCGCAACGGCGTCCTTGCCGCATCGCTCACGGGCCTCTCCCTCGGGGCCGGCGCCCTGCTGTTCGCCGGCACGCTGGCCGCGCACGGAGACGCCTCCTGGCCGGGCGTGCTGGGCGGCCTCGCGGTCGCAGGGCTGGTCCAGCGCGCCGTCGGCCCGCTGATCGTCCGTGCTCGTGCCCGCCTCGCCGACCGCGCCTCGCGCGAGGCGCTGACCGTGTATCTCGACGCGGCCGCCCTGCTGCTCGCTGGGCTCGTCGCGCTGCTGCATCCCCTCGGCTACGTGGTCGTCGCGCTGATCGCATGGTTTGCGTGGCGCGGACGTGCCCGCGGTGACGAAAAGTACGCCGGTCTGCGCATCCTGCGCCGCTGACGGGCGATCGTGAGCTCCCCGCCAAAGCTTGTTCTCTGCGTGATCGACGCGATGGCGCCGGCCATGCTCGAGCGCGCGATCGCGGCCGGCGTCGCGCCGGTCCTCGAGCGCTTGATCGAGGGCGGCCACTACGTGTCCGAGTGCGTCGCCGCGTTCCCGTCCGTCACGCCCGTCTGTGCCGCATCGATCGTCACCGGCGTGGCCCAGGACGCGCACCGGATTCCCGGGATGAACTGGTTCGACCGCGAGGAGCACCGCTACGTCGAGTACGGGTCGAGCTTCCGCGCCGCCCAGCGCTTCGGCATCGCGCGCCAGCTCACCGACACGGTCTACAACATGAACCGCACGCACCTCGCGGCCGAGACGCCCACCGTGTTCGAGACGCTCGACGACGCGGACGTCCGCACGGCGGGCACGACGTACCTCATGTATCGCGGCCGCCACCGCCACGAGCCCCAGCGCGACACCGCCCTGACGCGCGTGGCCTCCGCGCTGATACGCCATCCGGTGATGGGCCCGCGCGAGCTCTTCTATGCCGACATCTTCGCCTCGCGCCGCACCGGCTGCCGCTCGGGGCTCGGCATGCCGGGAGTGCGCGACCGCCACTCCGGCTGCGTCTCGGTGCACCTGGTCGAACACGACCTCTTCGACTTCCTGCTGCTGTCGCTTCCGGACAACGACTGGTACTCCCACAAGAACGGCCCCGAAGCGCAGATCCAGTCGATCGCCCAGGCCGACCTGCAGCTGGCGCGCGTGATGAATGCGGGCGGCGGCGTCGAGGAGTTCCTGCAGGAGCACGCGGTGATCGCGATGGCGGACCACTCCCAGGCAGAGATCCTGGCGACGATCGCCCTCCAGGACGAGCTCGCCGAGCTCGGTGTGCTGGGCCCGGCGCGCGCCTCCTCCGGCTCTCGCTCCGAGGAGCCGCGAATCGCGGTCTGCCCGTCCCAACGCGCCGCGATGGTCTACGCGCTGCACGAGTCCGAGCGCGATGCCATGCGCGCCTCGGTCGCGACCCGCGCGCTGGGGATCGACGGCATCGACCTCGTCATGTGGCTCGAGCGCGACGCTCACGACGCGCCCCGCGAGGGCGTGATCTCGAGCCCCCTCCTCGGCGAGCTGCGCTTCGCGCCGGGAACGGGCGTCCTCGATGCACGCGGCCGCGGTTGGAGCCTCGAAGGCGAGCTCGCGGCGATCGACGCGACGGTGCAGGACGGCCAGCTTCTGACGCCCGGGTACCCGGACGCCCTCGGACGGGTGTGGTCCGCGCTCACCTGCCCGACCTCCGGCGAGGTTCTGCTGTCTGCCGATTCCGGTAACGAGTTCATCGACTGGGGCCGCCAGGCGCATGTGGGCGGGGGCAGCCACGGGTCGCTGCAGGCGTGCGACTCGCTGGGCGCTCTGATCCTGAGCGGAGTCGCGCTCCCCGACCCCGAGCCCACCCAGTGGGCGATCCGCGATGTCGCCCCACTGATACTGCGTCACTTCGGGCTCGACGGAGCGCGCTGAACGGCGGCCCAGGCTACCCTCGCGTCGATGCGCCCGCTCGCCCTGATCGCCAGCGCCGCCGCGCTGGCGCTGGCCGGCCCAGCGCCGGTGACGGCCCGGGCGGCCGCGCCACAGGCGCCGGTCGCGACGCCGCCACAGGGCCCGGCTCAGACCAAGCCGCATAGCACCGCGGCGACCAGGCCCCGGACGGCTACGACGACGAAGTCGCCGACCAGCTCCGAAGCGCCGATCCCGGTCTCGCCCTCGAACACCCCGCCGAGCGGCCGCCGCCTCTCGGCGAACCGGGTCCTGGCGATCGCAGCCACCCTGCCGAAGATGCGCGCCGTCCGCGCGAAATATCCCGGCTCTTACGGCGGGGCGTACCTGAAGGGAGCGTTCCACTGGCAGGTCAGCTACTTCTCGCGCAACGGCAAGAAGGAGATCGGGCAGGTCATCATCGACGACCTCTCCGGGCGGGTCCTCGAACAGTGGACGGGCTTTCAGGTGGCATGGACGATGGCACGCGGCTACCCCGGCGCCTTCGGCAGGCACGCCGGCGCGCTCTACATCTGGCTGCCCCTCTGCGTGCTGTTCATCCTGCCCTTCTTCAACTTCCGCCGGCCCCTGTCACTGCTGCACCTGGACCTGCTCGTCCTGCTCTCGTTCTCGGTGTCGCTCGCGTTCTTCAACCACGCGCGCATCTACGCATCGGTTCCGCTCGTCTATCCGCCGCTTCTGTACCTTCTCGCGCGCATGCTGGCGCTCGCGCGCCGGTCCCGCCGTCCCGCAGCGGGACGCCCGCCGCCACTGCGGCTGCTCGTGCCCGCGCCGTGGCTGGCGATCGCCGTGGTCTTCCTCGTGGGGTTTAGGATCGGCTTGAACGTCACCGACTCGAATGTCATCGACGTGGGATACGCGGGCGTGATCGGCGCGCAGCACGTGGTCGATGGAAAGCCGCTCTATGGCTCGTATCCCTCGGACAACGAACACGGTGACACCTACGGTCCGTTCAACTACGAGGCCTACGTTCCGTTCGAGCAGGCCTTCGGCTGGAGCGGCACGTGGGACGACCTTCCCGCGGCGCATGCCGCGGCGATCGCCTTCGACCTTCTCGCGCTCGCGCTGCTGTTCCTGCTGGGGCGTCGCATGCGCGGCCCCACGCTGGGCATAGCCCTTGCGTACGCCTGGGTCTCCTTCCCGTTCACGCTGTTCGCGCTCGACAGCAACTCGAATGACACGCTCGTCGCCGTGCTCGTGCTGGGCGCCCTGCTCGCCGCCAGCTACCGCATGAAGATCGCTCGATCGGCTTCCGGCGCGCTCGCGGCGCTCGCCGGCCTCACCAAGTTCGCTCCGCTGGCGCTCGCGCCGCTGCTCGCAAGCCATGGCCTGCGTGAGCTGGAGCCGCGGCGCCGGCTGGGTGCGCTGGCGCTGTTCGCGGGCGGCTTCACGGTGGCCGGTGCACTCGCGTTCACACCGGCGCTGAGCCACGACTCGCTCCACACGATCTACACGCAGACGATCGCCTACCAGGCCAACCGCGGCTCGCCGTTCTCGGTGTGGGGGCTCTACGGCCATCTCGGCGGGCTGCAGCTGGCCGTCGAGCTCGCCGCGGTCGCGCTCGCGCTGGGACTCCCGTTGGTTGCGCTCCGTCCCGACCTCGCGGGCCTGGCCGCCGCCTGCGCCGCGGTGCTGATCGCCACGCAGCTGGGGATAGAACACTGGTTCTACCTCTACATCCCCTGGTTCTTCCCGCTGGTCATGCTCGCCCTGCTCGGGCGATTCAGCGACTCCGCGGCTGCTCGGCCGGACGTGGCATCAGCACCTGCTCGATCGAGTCGGCCCGCAGCGGCGCTGAGCAGCTGATCAGCACGCCCATCAGCCAGGGGTCCTCCTCGGAGGTCTCAAAGCGGATCGGCATCTGGGTGCGCAGCGATTCGATCGCCTGCTCGCGCTTGACGCCGATCACACCGCCGCGCGGCCCTGTCATCCCCACATCGGTGATGTAGGCGGTTCCTCCCGGCAGCACGCGCGCGTCGGCGGTGGGCACGTGCGTGTGCGTGCCCACGACCGCCGTGACCCTGCCGTCGAGGTGCCAGCCCATCGCGACCTTCTCCGAGGTCGCCTCGGCGTGCATGTCGACGAGGACGTGGTCCACCCCCTTCAGCTCTCCGAGCGCGACCTCGATCTCGCTGAACGCCGAGCGGCCCGCCCGCAGGTAGAGGTTCCCGCTGACGTTGACCACGCCGAGACGCAGTCCGTCGTGCTCGACCACGCACGCGCCGTGGCCCGGCTGGCTGCGCAGGAAGTTGACCGGCCTGACGATCCGCGGGTTGGCATCGAGATACGGGTAGATCTCACGGCGATGGTAGGTGTGGTTTCCCAGCGTGATCGCGTCGACGCCCTCGGCGAACATCTGGTCGGCGATCTTCGGGGTTATCCCCAGTCCGCCGGCCGCGTTCTCGCCGTTGACGACGACGAACGTCGGCGCGTAGATCTCGCGCAGCACGGGCAGGCAATCGTTCAGAGTGAGCCGGCCGATGCTGCCCACGACGTCTCCGACGAACAGGATGCGAGCGGCTCCCTGCGAACGTTCGGCCGCCTGCGGCTCAGCCATACTCTGGCGATGGTGGGAGGTACGTGACAGGGGTCTCCGAGAACCCTCCCGAGGCGGCGCCGCCTGACGAGGAGGAGCTGGCGCTGACCGACTCGCCACCGGCTGAGCCGGCCGAGCCCCCACGCGTGGTGATACCGCGCTGGGTCCAGCTGGTCATGCTCCCGCTCGCCGTGCTCGCGGTGTGGGCGCTGGCAAAAGCCGCGGGGAAAGTGCTGTTGATCTTCATCGTCGCCGGCGTCATCGCGCTGATCCTCAATCCGGCCGTCGCCTTCCTGCAGCGCTCACGCCTTCCCCGCGGGTTGGCAGTGCTGGCCGTCTACCTCGCATTCTTCCTGACGCTGGCCGGTATCGGCTTCCTGCTCGCGAACCCTATCTCCAATCAGGTGCGCACGTTCACAAACAACCTGCCGACGATCGTCGACGAAGCGAACAAGTCGATCGCGTCCTTCCAGAACGAACTCAACGGCCAGGGCATCCACCTGCACCTCGTCAAGCCGGGTAAAACAGCGCTGCAGACGCTCGAGGGGAAAGTCGCCAAAAGCGCCGGCAAATTCGCATCCTTCGGTGGCGCCCTGGTCACAGAAGTGGCTAACGCGATCTTCGACCTGGTGCTCGTGTTCGTCCTGTCCGTGTACATGCTCCTCTACGGTCAGCAGATCGGCGCGCTCGTGCGACGCATGATGCCCGACGGCGACGGCTCGCGCGCGGACGACTACCCGCTGCTGGTTCAGCGGGCGGTCTCACGCTACGTCGGCGGCCAGCTTCTGTTCAGCACGATCATGGGAACGTCCGTCGGCCTTGCGCTCTATCTGTTCGGCGAACTCGGGATCTTCCCCGACGGCAGCAAGTACGCCGTCGCGTTCGCGGTGTTCTACGGAGTGATGGAGCTCGTGCCGTACGTCGGCCCGATCCTCGGCGCGCTGCCGCCGGTGCTGGTCGCGCTGTTCACGGACCCGATCACGGCGCTGTGGGTAGCGCTGCTGTTCGTCGGCGTGCAGCAGCTCGAGGGCCATGTCGTCGCGCCGCAGGTGTTCGGGCACACGCTGCGCATCAACCCGCTGCTGGTGATCTTCGCGCTTCTGCTCGGGCTGCAGCTGTACGGGATCATCGGGGCGCTGGTCGCCCTGCCGATCCTCGCGGTCCTTCGCGAGACCACCGTCTACCTCAGCCGTCACGTGACGTTCGAGCCGTGGGATGACGCGTCTCGCAGGCTCCTGTGAGCGCCGCGCTCGCGGTTCATGCCCTGGGCAAGCGCTTCGGCGAGCTGCAGGCGCTGCACGACGTCAGCTTCGAGGCCGCCGCCGGTGAGACGGTCGCGGTCATCGGGCCCAACGGCGCCGGCAAGACGACACTGCTCTCGATCATCGCCGGGGTGCAGCCGGCCAGCGCCGGGACGATCAGCCGAGCGCCTGCCGAAGTAGGCTGGGCGCCCCAGCAGCCGGCGCTCTACTCGCGCCTCTCGGTCGCCGAGAACCTGTCCCTGTTCGCGCATTTGGAGAAGGTCTCTGACGCGCGTTCGGCGGTCGAGCGGATGCTCGAGCAGACCGGACTGCATGAGCGCGCCGGCGAGCGCGTCGGCCGCCTGTCCGGGGGCAATCGCCAGCGGGTGAACGTGGCACTCGCGCTGATCGGCGATCCCCCCGTGCTCGCGCTCGACGAGCCTTCGGCGTCGCTTGACCCGGTTCAGCGCGAGCGGCTGTGGGAGTTCATCGCGGGACTGGCGCGTGCCGGCAGGACCGTTGTGTTCTCGACGCACAACGTCGCCGAGGCACAGCGCCACGCGGGTCGGGTGATAGTGCTCGCCGACGGCGGCATGCTGTTCGACGGGACCCCCGCCGAGCTGCTGCGCGAGGGCGGCGAGGGCGAGGGCGGCGACCTCGAGCGGGCGCTCGTGAAGTTCCTGCAGGGGCGCTCGCGAGCGCAGGCCGGCGGCCGGTGAGGTCGCTCCTTCACAAGGACCTGCTGATCCTCGGTCGCTCGCGGCTGCTCGTGGCGCTGCTGATCGTCTACCCGGTGGCGATCGCCCTGCTGATCGGCTTCGCCATCTCCCGCAGCCCATCCAAGCCGCGCGTGGCGATCGTCGATCAGACCGCGCCGGGCGAGACGGTCCAGGTGGGCAGCCAGCGCGTGAGCGTCGGCCAGTATGCGCAGGAGCTGTTCAGCCAGGTCCAGCCCGTGCGCGTGACCTCGCGCTCGCAGGCGGTCGCCAAGGTCAGATCGGCTGACGTGCTCGCGGCCGTCGTGATCCCCGCGGACATCGCCGCGCGCGTGGCCTCCGGAACGCGGCAGGCGCAGCTGGAAGTCATCTACAACGGCGACGCGCTCGAGCAGTCGATCGTCCAATCTCAGATCCGCTCGGCGATCGCACAGGCGAACCTGGCCTTCTCCGAACAGATCCAGCAGGCCGCCGCCAAGGCCATCGACCTGCTGCTACGAGGCGGCAACCTCGGCGTGCTGGGAGCGCCCACCAACCTCATCGGCCTGCAGGAAATCCCGCCGCTGCTTCACCGGATCATCGCCCACCAGCGGCCCGGGCCCGAACGAGCCGACCTCGAACGGATAGCCGGCTTTGCAGGCTTCGCCGCGCAGAACCTCAGCTTGAGCAAGGAGGTGCTGTCCACCGTCGGGCAGCCGATTCGCGTGCGCAGCACGCTGCTGCACGGCCGTCGCACCCCCCTGAACACGTTCGCTGTCGTCGTCGCCGTGAGCATCTCGCTGATGTTCGTCGGCGTGCTGCTCGCGGCCGGCGGCGTGGCGCTCGAGCGTGAAGAGCACGCCCTTGGACGGCTCCTGCGCGGGCTGGTCTCGCGCCAGGCGCTGCTCGCCGAGAAGGCGCTGCTCGCCGCCGGCTGCGCGCTGCTGGTCGCCTTCGCGATGCTCGCGGGCGTCGGCGCCTTCGTCGCGCTCGACTGGAGCCGCGCCGCGCTGTGGCTGGCGGCGCTCGCCCTGGGCGCGCTGGCGTTCGGCACGCTCGGCGTCGCGATCGGCGCGCTCGCGCGCGAGGTGCGGGCCGCATCGCTGCTGGCGTTCCTGCTGTCGCTGCCGCTCGCCTTCCTGGCGCTCGTGCCGGCCGGTGCCGTCGCCCACGGGCTCTACGACGTGATCGGGGCGGTCTCGTTCGTGTTCCCGTTCAAGGCCTCGCTGCAGGCGCTCGACGCGGCCGTCAACAGGTCCTCGCCGTCGCTCGGCCTCTCGTTGCTGCACCTCGCCGCGCTGACGATCGTGTTCGGCGCGCTCGCCCGGGCCGGGCTGCGCCGCGCCGAATGAAGGCTCTACCCTGGGAGGGCAATGTCCTTTCCAAACACGCGCCTGCGCAGGCTGCGCGCCACGCCCGGCCTCCGCGGTCTCGTGCGCGAGACGGAGTTGCACCCCGGGCAGCTCGTCCTGCCGCTGTTCATAGCCGAGAGCCCGGCTGACCCGACCGGGCGCGAGCCCATCTCGACGATGCCGGGCGTCGATCGCCTCTCGCTGTCGGCGGCCGTGGCGGAGGCGCACGAGGCCGCGGCGCTCGGGCTCGGCGCGGTGATTCTGTTCGGCGTGCCCGCCGAGAAGGACGAGCAGGGCTCGGGAGCGTGGGAGGAGGAGGGCATCGTCCAGCTGGCAACTCGCGCGATAAAGCAGGCTGAGCCTGAGCTGCTCGTGATCACCGACGTGTGCCTCTGCGAGTACACGGTCCATGGGCACTGCGGTGTCCTGCGGACCGATACCCACCCACCCGCCGTTGACAACGACGCGACGCTCGAGCTGCTCGGGCGCACCGCCGTCAGCCACGCGCGGGCGGGCGCAGACGTGGTGGCTCCGTCGGACATGATGGACGGGCGGGTGGCCTCGATCAGGGAGGAGCTCGACGGCGACGGGTTCACCGAAACGCCGATCCTGGCCTACTCGGCCAAGTTCGCCTCGGCCTTCTACGGGCCGTTCCGCGAGGCCGCCGACTCTGCCCCCGCGTTCGGGGACAGGCGTGGCTATCAGATGGACCCCGCGAACGGCCGGGAGGCGGTGCGCGAGGCGCTGCTCGACGTGCAGGAGGGCGCCGACATGGTGATGGTCAAGCCGGCGCTCGCCTACGGCGACCTGATCCAGGCGGTGAAGAACGCCACCGGCCTGCCGGTGGCGGCGTACAACGTGAGCGGCGAGTATGCGATGGTCAAGGCCGCCGCCGCAGCCGGCTATCTCGAGGAGCGCGCGACCGTGCTCGAGATCCTCACCTCCCTGCGCCGCGCGGGGGCCGACACGATCATCTCCTACCACGCAAAGGACGCAGCCCGATGGCTGGCAGAGCAGACCTGATCAGAGAGCCGGCCGCAGAGTCCGATCGTGCGAGCGCGGCGGTGCCGAAGACGCGCAGCCGCAAGGATGGCGCGGCCGTCCCGCTCGACGAGCTCGACCGCAGGCTGCTGAACCTCATGCAGGGCAGCTTCCCGATAGCGCCGCGGCCCTACCGTCGCGTCGCCGAGCTCGGCGGCGTCGCCGAGGACGAGGTCATGCGCCGCGTCCAGCGCCTGCTCGACAAGCGCATCATCCGCCAGGTGACGCCGATCTTCGACACGAGGGCGCTCGGCTACTCCTCGATGCTCGTCGCTGCCAAGGTCAACCCGGACCATCCGCACCGCGCGGCTCAGGTGATCAACGAGCACCCGGGCGTCTCGCACAACTACCTGCGCAACCACGAGTTCAACCTGTGGTTCACGATCGCGACGGAGCCGGACTCAAAGCTCGGCCTCGAGGGCACGCTCGAGGTGCTCGCGCGCGAGGCCGGCGCCGAGTCGGTGCGTCAGCTGCCCACGCTGAGGCTGTTCAAGATCCGCATGGACCTGGAGATGGAGGGCGACACGGAGGCGCTCTCGAGCTCCGCCGAGGTCAGCGAGCCGATCGAGCTCGAGCCGCAGCCCTACGACGAGCTCGACATCGCGGTGATCCGAGCGCTTCAGGGGGACATGCCGGTCGTCGCCGAGCCCTACACGGCAGCTGCCGCGGAGGTGGGCATGACCGAAGCGCGCTTCCTGGAGCACCTGACCGGCATGCAGCAGCGGGGGCTGCTGCGGCGCGTCGCCGCGATCCTCTATCACCGCCGGGCGGGTTTCTCCGCGAACGGCATGGGTGTGTGGAAGGTCCCTGAGCAGCAGATCTTCGACATCGGCTGCAGGATGGCGGCCGTGCGTGGCATCTCGCACTGCTACCAGCGCCCGACCTACGAGGACTGGCCCTACTCGGTGTTCACGATGGCCCACGGGCGCTCCAAGGAGGAGTGCGACGCCGTGCTCGACGCGATCGCCGAGAGAACCGGGATCCACGAGCGGGCGACCCTCTACTCCTCGACCGAGTTCAAGAAGATCCGCCTCCTCTACTTCACCGACGACTTCAAGGACTGGGAGAGCAGGCACGCCTGAGGCCGGCTCGGCCGAGCCGGCTACAACGGGCTGAGCATCACCGCGGTCTCGGTGCGCATCGTCGCCAGTCCCTCGGCCCTCAGGCCCTGCACGAACTCGTCGATCTTGCGTCTCGGGCCCGTCACGGTGAAAGCGACCTGGGTCGTGAGCAGGTGCGGGTGCTCGACGATCTGGCACTGCAGCCCGAGCCTCTGCGCCCAGTCACGCATCGTCTGCTCGAATTCAGAGCGGATCAGCTTGCCGGCGCTCGCGACGAGCGTGCGCGTTTCGACCGTCTCGGCATCTCGCTCGACGGCGTCCTCCGCTCGCCTGACCTCCCCAGCTGGCGGCGGGTCTGTCTGTCGCCAGACGTCCAGCTCATCATCCCAGTGGCTGACGCGCACGCGTGCCTGGACGCCGTCGCTGCGGAGCAGCTGCTCAATCGCGCTGCGCGCCGCTGAAAGCGCGCGCTCGTCCGATGCATAGGCGAACAGCCGGCGGCCGTCGTGCGTGATCACGACGTCGCTCGGCACCCTGTCCTCGATCTCCTTGGCCACTCCTCGCCCGCGGAGTCGAGCGACCAGGCCGTGGAGTGCGCTCGCGCCGTCCGGCCCCGCGAGCTCGACCTCCAGTCGCCAATCCTGCTCTGAGCCGTCGGCGCTCGCCTGTGACATGCCGGCGGGCTACCCGCCCGCGCCGGCCCTTACACGCGGCCGGCTGCGCGGCGGTGCCGGATGCCGGCGGCTGCGCCCCTCGCTCGCGCCCCGGCGCCCGCCTCGGCCGGGGCAAACCCGCCACAATGCGCACATGAAGGCGCATCTCGGCGTGGGTTCGTGACGGCGTCGCTCACCGACACGCGCTCGGCGGAGCTCTACAGACGCGCCCTGGAGGTGATGCCGGGCGGGGTGAACTCTCCCGTGCGGGCCATGCGGGCCATCGGGCGCGAGCCGATCTTCATCGCGCGCGGGGAGGGCGCCGAGCTGCTCGACGTCGACGGTAATCGCTTCCTCGATTACGTCTGCTCGTGGGGACCGCTGATTCACGGACACGCCCACCCGCATGTGCTCGCCGCGGTCACCGAGGCCGCGGCGAACGGGACGAGCTTTGGCGCCCCGACCCCGGGCGAGGTGGAGCTGGCGTCCGACGTGACGCGGCGGATGGAAGCGGTCGACATGGTGCGCATGACCTCCTCGGGAACCGAGGCCGCGATGACCGCCATCCGCCTGGCTCGAGCGGCGACGGGCCGCGAGTCGATCCTCAAGTTCTCGGGCGCCTACCACGGCCACGCCGACGGGCTCCTCGCACAGGCGGGCTCGGGACTGGCGACGCAGGCGCTGCCGGCGAGCCCGGGCGTGCCGGCAAGCGTCACGGCTGGAACGGTCGTGGTGCCGTGGAATGACCCCGAGGCGCTGCGGGCCGCCACCGAGCGCCACGAGCTCGCCGCGATCCTCGCCGAGCCGCTTCCGGCCAACATGGGGCTCGTGCCGCCGAGCTCCGGCTTCCTCGAGCTGCTGCGCGAGCGCGCCGACGCAACCGGAGCTCTGCTCGTGCTCGACGAGGTGATCAGCGGCTTCCGCGTGGCGCGAGGTGGCGCGCAGGAGCTGACGGGGGTGAGAGGTGACCTGACGATCCTCGGCAAGGTCATCGGCGGCGGCATCCCCGCCGCCGCCGTCGGCGGCGGCGGGGAGCTGATGCGGCTGCTCGCTCCCTCGGGCGAGGTGTACCAGGCGGGGACGCTCTCGGGCAACCCACTCGCCGTGGCCGCAGGCCTCGCGACGCTCGAGCTGCTCGACGACGCCGCGTACGTTCGCCTCGCCTCGCTGACCACCGCGCTGGCGGACGGGCTGCGCGACGCCGCGCGCGGCTATCCCGTCCAGGTTGTCAGCGTTCCCGGGCTGCTCACCGTGTTCTTCAGCGAGCACCCGGTGGCCTCCTTCGAGCAGGCGCGCGAATGCGATCTGGGCGCCTATGGCGCCTGGTGCCGGGAGCTGCTCTCGCGCGGCGTGTATCCGCCTCCCTCGCAGTTCGAGGCGTGGTTCCCCTCCCTTGCGCACAGCGCCGAGCAGATCGAGCGGACGATCGAAGCCGCCGCGGCCGCCTTCGCGGCCCTGCCGGCCCCGGGAGCCGGCACGTGAGCGGGGCGAATGCCCGCACGGACGGCGACGGGCTCCAGCGACTGGGGGCTCTGCTGCGCGAGCAGGGCGGGCTGATCGCGACACTCCTCGCCCCCATCCCCGGCCCCGCTGGTGAGGCGTCCGGCGCTGTCGAGCCGCTCTTCAGCCCCGCGGCGGTCGCCGCAGCCGGACCCCGCGCCGCGGGCAGGCGCGAGGAGTACGAGCTCCTGGTGGAGGCGATCTACGAGGGCTATCTGCTCCATTACGGATCGCCACGCGTCGTGCGCGCAGCCGAGGCCGACCTCGGGCTGCTCGCAGGCGACCAGCTCTATGCGATCGGGCTCGCGCGGCTCGTCGCGCTGGGCGACACCGCGGCCGTTGCCGAGCTGGCGGACACCATCACGCTGAGCGCGCTCGCCCATGGGCGCGGCGAAGACGGGCTCGCCGACGCGGTCTGGGCAGCCGGCGCGCGGGCCGTCGGATGGGGCTCGAGCGACGTCCACAGGCATGCGAAGGACCTCGCGTTCGCCGGCTCCTCGGACGCGATCGCGGCGCTGCGCACGAGCGCCGCCGCGGGTCCTCAGCTCAGCTGAGCGCGCGGGGCGACCGGCCCCGACGCAGATCGCGGCGAAAGGCACAAGCAACTGGAGCTCCCGGCATCGCGGTGAGCGCCGCCTCGCTATTGTTCGCCCGCGGTGTCAGACAAGCACGGACGGCACAAGTCCAAATACACCCTCGACCGAGGCATTCCCGGCGCGTTCGAAGGCGAGACGGTGACGCGGCGCAGGTTCATGACCGGCAGCGCGCACACGGCCGGTGCGATCGCCGCCGGTGCGTTCACGTTGCCTGCGCTCGGCTTCGCGATCGGTCCAATCTTCAAGCAGGAGCCCCATTCCTGGCAGGACATCGGGATGATCCCCGACTTCGAGGAAAACAACTACGTCCCCGTGGTCGTGACGATCACACCCGGCGTGGGTGAGATCGGCAAAACAACGGTGTACGTCCGCAAGCACAACGCTGCGATCGACACCGACGTCGCCGATCGCACGACCCCCTACATCGCGATCAGCACGCGCTGCGCGCATGTCGGCTGCCCCGTGCGCTGGGTCGCGGCCGCCGAGCGGTTCGTGTGCCCGTGCCACGGCGGCGTCTACGACCTTCTCGGCCGGCGCGTGAGCGGACCGCCCGTCCGTCCGCTCGACCGCTTCCCCACACGTGTCCGGGGTGAATCCGTGCAGCTTTTCACCGCTCGCTTCTCGGTGAACAGCCAGCTGCGCCGCTTCTCACCGCGCGATCCGGGAGAGCCGCTGGACGGCATCGGCCAGTACCTCTATCCGTCGCGCCCGTCGGCGCGTAAATCGTAATGCCGAGGCTTCCGCTGCCCCCGCTTCCGTCGGCGCTCCGCGCGCCGCCCCCGCGACCGGGCGAGGGCAACAACAAGGCGGGACCTGTCGAGGACCTCGCAGAGGCCGGGATCACGGTCGTCGACTGGGTCGACGAGCGGACGTCGCTGAGTGGCGGGATGCGCTGGCTGCTCTTCCGCAAGGTGCCAAAGGGCACCAACTGGTTCTACACGCTCGGCTCGGCGACGATGTTCGCGTTTCTCTCCCAGGCGGTTACCGGTGTGTTCCTCGCGATGTTCTACCGCCCGGACCCGACCGGTGGCGCGTACGAATCGATCCGACACATCACCAACGACGTGTTCCTCGGCCAGTTCGTGCGCGGCATGCACCTGTGGGGCGCGAGCGTGATGGTGGTGCTCGTGTTCCTGCATATGGGGCGCACGTTCCTGTTCGGCGCCTACAAGTACCCGCGCGAGCTCAACTGGGTGATCGGCGTGGTACTGCTGATCCTGACCATGGTGATGGCGCTCACGGGCTACCTGCTGCCATTCGACCAGCGCGCCTACTGGGCGACCGTCGTGGCAAACAACATCACCGCAACCGGTCCACTGATCGGCCCCTACCTCGGCGACTTCCTCAGGGCAGGACCGGAATTCGGCGCGACCACCCTCTCCCGCTTCTACTCGATTCACATGTTGATCGTTCCGGGGCTGATCGCCGCGCTGATCGGCGCTCACCTGTATCTCGTGTCGAAGCTCGGCACGACCGCGCCACCGTGGCTCAAGGCCGAGGAGCGGCCCGAGCTCAACGAGGCAGAGGTATAGAGCCCGTGCGCCGCAGACAGCCGGCACGCGCGACGAGGGGCCTCGCATGAACAAGCGGGAGAAGGAGCAGTATCTCCGCGAGTACTCGATCCTGAAGGCCAAGGGCAAGCCGTTCTTCCCGTACGCGGTCGCCAAGGACGGGGCGATGGCGTGCGTGGTGATGGCCGTCATCATCGCCATGTCGCTGATCCTCGGCGCGGGACAGGGGCCCAAGGCAAACCCGACGACCACCTCCTACGTTCCACGGCCTGACTGGTACTTCTTCTTCCTGTTCGAGCTGTTGCGGGTCATCAAGCCGCCCAGCCTGACCCAGCTCGCGACGATCGGTATCCCGACGCTGGGAATGATCGCGCTGTTCCTGCTTCCGTTCTACGACCGCAGGCCCGAGCGCAGGCCCGAGCGCCGCCCGATCGCCATGGTGACGTTCGTGGTCGTGGTCGGCGCGATGGCCCTGCTCACCTACGAGGGCGCCCATGCAGGAGACCCGACGACGATCTCGCTGCCGACGCCGCCCAGTGTCGTGAAGGCGGGTGGCGCCACGCTCGCCGAATTCGAAAAGGGCAGGGCGGTGGTCGCCCAGACGGGTTGTCTCGCCTGCCACAAGATCGGCGAGAACGGCAACGGTGGGCCCGGTCCGAACCTGACCCACGTCGCGGGACGGCTTCCGAGCCTGGCCATTGCCCGGACGCTCGTCAACCCGACGGCCCCGATGCCAACCTTCAAGAACCTGCCGCCGGACAAGTTCAAGGCCGCAGTGGCCTTTCTCAGTCAGTTGAAGTAAAGCCAGATGGACGTCGGTCAAGCCGCACGGTCTGGCCGCCTCGACGCGGACAGGGTGCGCGCGATGTTCGATCGCATCTCAGGGGTCTACGACCTGATGAACACGGCGATGACAGCCGGGCTGCATCATCGATGGCGAGAGCGGGCGGTCGACATCGCGCGAGTCGGCCCCGGAAGCCGCGCGCTGGACGTCGCCACCGGCACCGGCGACATGGCGCTCGAGCTTGCGCGGCGCGTGGCTCCTGCGGGCGAGGTCGTCGCAAGTGACTTCTCGGAGGCCATGCTCGACCGCGCCCGGGCGAAGGCCGACGCCGGCGGGACGGCAGCCGTGCGGCCGCGCTTCGAATGGGCCGACGCGATGGCGCTGCCCTACGCGAATGACTCCTTCGACTCGGCGACCGTGGGGTTCGGCGCGCGCAACTTCGAGAACCTGGCGCAGGGTCTCAGCGAGATGGCTCGCGTCGTGCGCCCGGGCGGCAGCGTGGTTGTGCTCGAGATAACCACCCCGACGCGGCCTCCCCTCTCGCTGTTCTACCGCGTGTGGTTCGATCGCATCGTCCCGCTCCTGGGGCGCCTGGCGGGATGGATCATGGGCGTCGCCTCGCACCTGGGGCTGTCGTCCTCGGAGGGCGAGATCGCCGACGCCTACACGTATCTCCCCAGCTCGGTCAGGCGCTTTCCCGCCCCCAGCGAGCTGGCAGCGGAGATGGAGCGGGCCGGGCTTTGCGAGGTCCGCTACGTGCTCATCGCCGGCGGGATCGTCGCGATCCACGCCGGCACCGTTTCCCCGGAGAGTGCATGATGAGCGCAGTGGGCAGCACAGCCGCAATCCGACCCGGCGGAGGCGTGGACGGGCTCGACGCGATCATGCGCCGCGGCGGCCGTGCGCTGCGCGAGCGCATGACCCGGACCGAGCTGCACCTCGAGCGCGTGACGGCGCAGGCCGGTGCGCCGCTCGCGTCGCACGCGAACGCAACGATCATCGCCGGCGGCAAGCGGCTGCGGCCGCTGCTCGTCGTCCTTGCCGCCGAGTCGGCCGGTGGCCCTCCTGGGAACGCCGACGGCGAGGAGCGCCTGGTTCGTGCCGCCGTGGCGGCGGAGCTCGTGCACTCGGCGACGCTCGTCCACGACGACCTCATCGATGGCGCCCAGCTGCGGCGCGGTCACCGCACTGTGGCGGCCGTCGCCGGACGCGACGTTGCGATCGCGACGGGAGACCTCCTCTTCTCACGGGCGTTCGCCGAGCTGGCGCGCAACGAAGATGCCGACCAGCTCTGCGCGCTGTCGGACGCCAGCTCGGCGCTGGCCGCCGGCGAGCTGCTGCAGCGCGAGGACGCCTACGCCTCGCACGTGCCGGTCGAGCGCTACCTGAGGCGCTGCGAGCTGAAGACGGCGGCGCTGTTCGAGGCCGCCTGCCGTCTCGGGGCTCTGGCAGCCATCGAAGCATCGAGTGTGCTCGCTGACGCGCTCGGCGTGTTCGCGCGGCGCATCGGACTGGCCTTCCAGATGCTCGACGACGTGCTCGACGTCTCCGGCCCCGTCGAGCGCACGGGCAAGACGCGCGGCACCGACCTGCTCGACGGCACCGTCACGCTGCCGCTGATCCTCGCCCGCGAACGCGATCCGGCGCTGGCCGCGTTCGACCTGGCGACGCTTGCAGATCCGCGGGAGGCCGAGGGCCTGTGCGAGCGCATAGCGGCCACGGGAGCGCTGGACGAGGCCCGCGAGCGCGCTCTCGCGGTCGTCGCCGAGGCGAAGGCGGAGCTGCCCACGATCCTTCCCGACGGGCGCGGGGAACTGCTGGACCTGGTGGCCGACGCGGTCGTGGAGCGCTACCGGTGAGCGGCAGGGGGAGCTAGAAGTCGCTTGGCGTGATCACGTCGGCGTCGAGGGCACGGATGAAGAACTCGATTTCCTCCGACATGTTCGCGTGGGTCATTCGCCTGAGGTCGCCGAGCAGCGCCCCGGATCCGCGATCGAGCTCGTCGTCGAGCCGTTCCACGGCGGCCTGCTCGAAGACGCCCTCGCGGCGTGACTCGCACTCGGGACAGCGCAGCAGGATGCGCCAGTGCCGTGGGCCCTCCTCGGACCAGTCCAGCGGGTAGGCGAGCTCGCCGGAGCAGTGAAAGCAGACGTGAAGGGGCTCTGGCGCGCAGGTGCCGTCGGCAGCTCGCGCATGCTCGCCGTAGACGAGGTCGACCTGCTCGCCGCTGGGCGGCTGCGGGGTCTGCTGCTGGATCTTGGGGTCGTTCTCTGAATGCATGGCCGCTTCCGGATCCTCATCGACGCGCAGGGGGAGCGGCTTTAGCTTCGCGCGGGCGCGCTCCCCGGATTGACGGGGCGGCGCCAGCGGCAGATGTGTGCCCGCGAGGCGCCCGTTCGGCGCCGGCCGCCAGCGCGTGGCCCGTCGCTGCTGCGGTGGTAGTTTCAATGAGCCAATGGTGAGCGCGATCCGCACGGTCGGCCACGAGGATCGGCTCAGCCTCGTGGACCACCTCGATGAGCTGCGCAACCGCCTGATCGTCAGCGCGGTCGTGCTGGCGGTCGCCTTCGGGTTCTGCCTGTGGCAGAACCATGCGCTACTGAAAATCGTCAACGAACCCCTGCAGAGCCAGACCCAGAAGCAGGTCGCAAAGGGTCAGGGCACCGTCGGGCAGGCCGTGCTGGCGCAGAGGGCGCTCGTGAAGGTCGCCGACGACACGCAGGCAGCGCTGGGCGTGCTGGCCAAGCCGGACAGCGGCCTGTCGGGGAAGGCTCGCGCGCAGATCCCGCCGCTGCTGTCCTCGCTGAAGGCCGACGTGGCGAAGATCCCGCGCAACGCGCAGGGGGATAAGCCAGTCACGCTCGGCGTGGGTGAGCCGTTCACGACGACGATCACGGTCACGCTCTACTTCGCGCTGATCCTCTCGCTGCCCGTGATCCTGCTCGAGCTCTACGGCTTCATCCTGCCCGCCCTCAACACGCGCGAGAGGCGCGTCGCGGTGCCGTTGCTGACGGCCGTTCCGTTCCTGTTCGTCTCAGGCGTCCTGTTCGGCTACTTCATCGTGCTGCCCGCAGCCGTGCGCTTCTTCGTGAACTTCAACTCGAGCGAGTTCAACGTGCTCGTGCAGGCGAGCCAGTTCTACGGGTTCGCCGCGACGGTGCTGCTGGCGATGGGGCTGATCTTCCAGATCCCGGTGCTGATCCTCGGCGCCACCCGCCTCGGGCTCGTGACCCCGCAACAGCTGCGCAAGCACCGGCGGTACGCGATCGTGGCCTGCGCCGCGATCGCCGCCTTCCTGCCCGGGGACGTGATCACGCTCGTGCTCGAGACGGTACCTCTCTATCTGCTCTACGAGGCGAGTATCCTGGTGGCATCGTTTCTAGGGCGAGCGGATCTCGACCTGCGCGACGACGGCAGCACGAGCACTTCAGGCACCCGGCATCACACGGATGATCCGGCGCCATCCCCGGACCACCCAGCGGAGCCAACCGTGCAGGACATAATCGATCACGTAGACCCAAGGCTGTAGAGATGCTGTTCGACCTGAGAGGGCGCGGCCGTCGCCGCACGGTCAGGGTGGTCTACATCAGCCTGGCGCTGCTGATGGGCGTGGGGCTCGTGGGCTTCGGAATCGGCGGCGGCTTCGGGGGCGGTGGGCTGCTGACGGCTGCGAGCAACAACGAAGGCGGGAGCAGCGCGAGCTTCGCGAGCCAGATCAAGAAGTACCGCAAGATCACCCAGCAGCAGCCGACCAACGTGAACGCCTGGCAGTCGCTCACCAAGGCGCTACTGCACGAAGCCGGTGGTGAAGCGTATGTCAGCCGCTCCGGGCAGGTCACGAGCAAGGGCAAGGAACTGTTCTCACAGGCATCGCAGGCGTGGACGAGCTACATCGCGCTGAACCCGCCCAAGCCGAACACCGAACTTGCCCAGCTGATGGTGACGGTGTACGGAGAAGGTGGCCTCAACGAACCGGCGCGCGCGGTGCAGGTCCTGCAGATCGTCACCGCCGCCAGGCCCACGAGCGCGGCGCTCTGGGCCGCCCTGGCCGAGTACGCCTACAAGGCGCACAACGTGCGCATCGGGGACCTGGCGTCCACGAAGGCCGTCAAGCTCGCCCCGGCCACGCAGCGCGTGCGCCTCCAGAAAGAACTGGCGGAAGTGAAGAAGTCCCCGACGGGCGGCCAGACGTACACGACCACGACGAACGGCAAAACGTATCTGGTCAAAAAATCCGGCAACGGAAGCTTCACGGGGACGGAAGCGAAAACCACCCCGGCGCCCGCGCCGCCCACCAAAACCAAATAGCCGCGACGGGGCAGGCGCCGCGCGTGCTTGGGTAGAATCGGACGCTGAGCCGGCAGATCTCGCCGGCGCCCTCACGGGCCGTTAGCTCAACCGGCAGAGCAGGGGCCTCTTAAGCCCAAGGTTGCAGGTTCGATTCCTGCACGGCCCATATCCGTTCCCCGAAAGCCGGCGGCAGCCGCCTCTCTAGCGTTTGTGAGTGACCGTCAGGATCGCGCTCTGGGTGTGCCCGGCGCTGTCCCGGCCGCCGGCCAGGATCACCGATTCGCCGCTCTGGACGGCCGCGAGGTCCGACAGTGAGCGCGGCAGGGCGCCGGCGACGCTCACGGCGCCCCCGGGTGAGACCGCGAGAATGTCGTGCCTCTGGCTGACGGCGCCATCGCCGCGCCCTCCGATGACGAGCATGGATCCGCCCAGCGACGCGCCTGCCGCGTGCGTGACGGGATAGGGCAGCCGCGCGAGCGCTCGCAGCCTTCCGCTCGACGGGCTGAAGCTGTAGACGTCGCGGCTCGCCTGGGTGCCGCTCGTGCCGCCGGCGATCATGACCTGGCCGCCGCTCTGCGCGACGGCCGCGTAGCGCAGCGGCTTGGGGAGCGATGCCACGACCCTCGGCGTCTGGCCCGGGCGCCAGGAGAGAATGGTGCGCAGCGGTTCCTGGCCGGTGTAGCCGCCGACGATGTAGACCACTCCCGCGACCGTCGTGCAGGCGACGTCCGAGGCCGGCGTCGGCAGCGACCCGGCCGGCTGCGCTCCGGCGGAGCCGCCAACGCTCAGGATCTGCGAGAACGAGGCCTGCTGACCGCCGCCGAAGAGATACACGCGGCCGTTGACCGTGCTCGCGCAGGCGTCGTGAAGCGCCGTCGGCAGCGTCCCGGCGCGCCTCGCGCCCCCGCCCTGAAGTGCGAGCACGTCCGTGACCGACGCTTCGCTGCCGTCGAGGCCTCCGATCAGCAGCGCGCCTGCGCCGGCCGACGGCGCTGCGGCGGCGTCCTGGACCGCGGACGGGAGGGCGCCGGTCTGCGCCACGGCGACATGCACGCCTGCTCTCGAGGCCGAGCCTGCCCCGCTGCCCTTGGCCGTGGTCACCGGCGCAGTGGCGGAATGGCGCGCGGAGCCCCCGCCGGCGAGGAGCCCGATCAGGACCGCTGCAAGCGCCGCCAGCGCCAGCGCCGTCCACGTGCGCCTGCGCCTTGCCCTACGTGCCTGCGCGGCCCGCCTGCGCGCCAATCGCTCGGGTGCTGGAGCGCTCACCGGTCCCGCGGCCTAGGGATGCACGACCGCCGCGTAGTCCGGCGTGCCGTCGGCGGCGGCCGGTATGAAGTCCATGCCGTCGGGCGTGTTGAGGTAACCGGGGGCGGTGCCCGAGTGGTCGCTGTGCCCGTACTGCCAGACGATCCTGTTCGTGCGCGGATCGATCACCACGACCCGCTGGCGGTAGTCGTCGTTGACGGCGACATCTCCGTTGGGCAGGGGCATAGCCAGCGATGGATGGTCGAGCCTGCCGTGCCCCGCGGCGGGGCCGTAGCGCCACAGCACCTTGCCGTGATGATTGATGATCAGGACGTGGCCGGGGCTCGAGTAGTCCGCCAGCAGCACGCGACCCCCGGCGAGCGGCTGCGGATCGGAGGGGTAGCTCACCGGCGCCCGCACGGCCCACCGGAGCCTTCCTTCCGGGCCGATCTCATCTATCCAGTTGCCTTCGATCTCGCTCACCATCACGCCGCCGCCAGGCACCGGCGTGTCTCCGTTGACTGCGCCCAAGTACCGCGGCGGATCGTGACGGCAGACGCCCGCATGGCCGTAGCTGCGCACGATCCGGTGGGCGCGAATGAAGAGGATGCGGCAGTTGGAGGCGTCGGCGACGGTGAACGAGCCGTTCGTCAGCATGTAGGCGTCGTCAGGGGTGTTGACGTGGGTGGAATCCGACCCCGGTTCGCCTGGGTGCCCGAAGAGGACGCTCAACTTGCGGGTCTTCAGCCCCAGCTCGACGATCGCGTGGTTGTCCTCCTCGTTGGCGATCACCGCTTCGCCGCCCGGCTCGATGAACGTGTCGTCGTCGAAGAACAGCTTCCCGTGGTCGCCGGCTTCCGGATAGCGGAAGACGAGCCTGTGCGCTGGGTCGACGATCAGGATCCGGTTGTTGCCGCGGTCGGCGATCATCAGGTATCCGGGAAGTCCTGTGCGCTGGGACGCTGCTTGGTAGGCCGCCGCGGTGCCCGGCTGGGCGCCGTACACGTTCTGGGGAGCCCACAGCGCCGCGAGCCCGCCCACAGCTGCCGGCGCCAGCGGGCCGCCCGGCACGATGGCGGGCGGCTTGCGCTTCGCCGAGCTCGAGCCGGTTCGGGCATTCGTGCCGCGCGAGCCCCCGGAGCCGGCCAGCGCAGCCACGAGCGCGGCGACGGCCAGCAACGCGAGCGCGCCGGCAGCCACGAGCCGGCGGTGTCGGCTGCGCTGGCGACGCGCCTCTGCGCGGCGCGCAAGCCGCTCGGACTGCCCCACGGTGGGAGCGGTGGTGGCTGGGTTCTCGTGGTCGCTCATCTCAACATGGTGCTCGGTGGCCCCCGCCGTCGGGCGCAGTCTGCCAAAGCGGGCGGTCCACCAGCGCCACCCCACGCCCGGCGCCGACGCCGACGCCCTGCGGATATCGTCCCGCCATGCTTCGATTGGACCTCGAGGGCGGTTGCCATTTGCGGCTCCTGGAGGAGTCCGATGCGCAGGAGCTGCACGCGCTCGTCGAGCGAAATCGCGAGCGCCTGGCGCGGTGGATGGCGTGGGCCGAGCACCAGACCCCCGAGCAGACGCTCAGCTTCATCCGCGCGACGCGCAGGCAGGTCGCCGAGAACGACGGACTCACCATGGCGATCGCGAACGATGCCGAGATCATCGGCGTCGTCGGCTTCCATGGCGTCGACTGGCAGAACCGCGCGACCAGCGTCGGCTATTGGCTCAGCGAGGAGCAGGAGGGCCGAGGGATCATGACCCGGGCCGTCGCAGCGCTCGTCGGCCACGCATTCAGCCGATGGCGGCTGAACCGTGTCGAGATCCGAGCCGACGTGCACAACATGCGCAGCCGCGCGGTGCCTGGACGGCTGGGCTTCAGAGAGGAGGGCACGCTGCGACAGGCCTACCGAGTCAGCGGCGACCGCTACAGCGACGACGTCGTCTACTCGATGCTGGCCCCCGACTGGCGCGCGTGAGTGGCGCCGCCTAGCGGTCAGCCGCCCAGCCTGAAGGCGCGGCGGCACATCCACTGAGCCGCGTCCTTGCTCATCAGCCAGGCCTCCTCCGCGCGGGCGTTCACGGGCAGGCGCTCGGCGATCCCCCTGGGGATCGTTTTGCCGTAGCCGACCGGCAGGTGCGGAATGGCCTCTTCGGCCGCGCCGGCGCCCGGCTCGCGCTTGGGCCAATGCTGGGCGAGGGCCCGCGCGAGCGCGAGGAAGGGCGCGGCCGGGTCGGGGCGTACGTATACGACACCCGGGAAGAGCCCGATCTCAGACAGCTCGAAGTCGAACGCGGGGGTCTGCGCGAGCAGCGCGGCGAGCGCCGACTCCGTCTCGCCGTCGATCGCATCCGCGTCGAGCACCGGCAGGACGAGCGTGACGTGTGCCGGCATCCCGGCTTCGCGCGCCGAGCTGTCGAGCAGCGCCTCGGCCTCTGAAACCGGCACGACCAGCGTGGTCAGAGGGGTCTCGGGCAGGCTGCGCAGCACCGCCACGTCCGAGCGAGGCGGCCTGTAGTGCGTGTGCAACCTCACCTGCAGAGACGCTGAGATGCACGGAACCGGCTGTCCTTCGATTGTCCCGGTGGCGAATTCGATGTGCGTGCTCGAGAGATCGAGCGGGTGCAGGTCGACCGCCAGGCCCGCGTCTCCCGCCTGGAGCACTACCTGCGTCTGCAACGGCAGGTCGGAGTCGGCGCGATACCACTCCGTGAATCCGAGATCGGCGAAGACCTCCTCGGCGCGCGGCATGTCGCGCTCCTCGACGATCAGATCGAGGTCATGATGCGTTCGCGTGTGTTCCGCGACCAGCGCGTCCAGGCCCCAGCCGCCACTGATCCAGCAGCGCACGCCGGCCGCCCTCAGCGCTCCGACGATCGCCAGCACCGCCGTGCCCGGCATCGGCGGGCTGTGGTAGACGGTCGTGCTGAGGCGGACGAGCACTCGCCGGGGCAGCGGCAGCTTCCACACGAGGACGTTCAGCCGCGCGGTCAGCCAGTAGAACAGCGATGGCTCGGTTCGCGGCGGCATGGTCGGCGCCAGGCGGCTCACCGTCGCGACACGTCTTCGAGGTAGCTCTGCACCCAGCTCTCGGACAGCTCGTCTGACTGCCGGCTCAGCGGCTGGCGGGCGAGCAGGCCGTCGTTCGGGCGCGCGATCCGCAGCTCGTCGAGGACCCGGCCGACGGTGCCTTCCAGGTCGCCCGCGATGTCCTCGTAGTAGAGCGACAGCGGGCGCTGGCCGATGCGGAAGAAGAAGCCGCGCCAGGCGTCCTCCTGTCGGCGCAGCTGGTCGAGCAGGTGCCCGATCGCGTCGAAGGAGTAGACCGAGCGCTCCTCGCGCTCATCGGCGCCGACGTCCGCGTCCTTGTGCCAGACCAGCGTCTGCAGCGCGCGCCACAGGGAAACCGCCTGCCTGACCTTGTCGCTGCGCGAGACGAACACGTATCGCAGTTCGGGGAACGCGGCGTTCAGCAGCGAGCCATCACCCAGGCCCGCGAAGCGGGGTATTCCGCGCATCAGCGCGAGGAAGTCGTTGAAGTAGCTCCACATCAGCTTCGCCCCGAAGACGCCATTCGGCGTCGTCGCCTCACCGATCGCCGCGGCGAGATGGCGCTCGTACTCATCGCGGCTCCAGCTCGGCGCCCGCTTGGAATCGCGGTCCAGCTCGGAGTCGGCCGGGAGCAGCCGCAGCACTTCGGGGCTGCGCAGCTCCCAGAAGTACTCGCGCGGGCGGCGCGGAAGCCCGGTCTCCTTGAGGGCCTCGAAGTACTCCCGTGGACGTCCTGCCAGGCCCGTGGCCTCGAGGCTGTTGCACAGCAGCGTGCTGCCGCTTCGCGGCGTCGCGCAAACCAGGTAGCAGCGCTCGGGCACGACGGCCGAGCCGTCGAGCGCCTGCCCGGGGCCGCTCTGCACTGAGCTCGACATCACCCGATCCGAATCCTCGGTTCGGTGGCCGAGAGCTGGTCGGGAGAGTTGAGTTCGGCGCCCGGCGGCGGCGTGGGATCGCCCCTCAGCAGTGGATCATCGGTCTGCTCCATCCATGTCTGAAGACGCTCGCGCATCGCCGCGAGCGTGTCCGCCGTGCGCGGGTCGGCGGCGAGGTTGGACGCCTCGTTGGGGTCGAATACGAGGTCGTAGAGCTGCTCGGTCGCGATCTCCCTGTCGGCCCAGCCGTGCGCGAGCAGCAGCGTCTTGCTCGGGGAGTCGTCGCAGTTGGCCAGGACCGGCGTCATGCGGTCGCTGAAGCGGCGAATGTACTTCCAGCGCTCCGTGCGCACCGCCCGCTGCGGATCGTACGCGGCATGCCAGGTCATCTCCGCGAACAGCGCCTCGCGGATCGACGCCGTCTCGCCGCGAGCCAGCGGCAGCAGCGACTTGCCCTGCAGGAAGCCGGGGGGCTCGATCCCGGCCAGCTCACAGAGCGTCGGGTAGATGTCGAGGTGCGACACGAGCGCGTCGTTGACCTTGCCCCCGCCGAAGCCGCCGGGGCCGCGCAGGATCAGCATCACCCCCAGGCCGCGGTCGAACATGGTGGCCTTGGCGCCCGGGAAGGCCAGGCCGTGGTCGGTGGTGAAGATGATCAGCGTGTTGTCGGCCAGGCCGTGCTCGTCCAGGGCCTCGAGCACGGTGCCGACCCCCTGATCCAGTGAGCGCGCGCTGGCCTTGTAGGCGGCCATGTCGCGGCGGGTCTCCGGCGTGTCCGGAAGGTTGGCCGGCGGAAGCGAGTAGAGCGCGTCGCGCACCGATGAGGGGCCGAGGAAGTCGCGATGCGTCTCGAAGAAGCCGACCGACAGGAAGAACGGCTGAGGTATCGGCTCGGCGATGACCTCGATCGCCGCCGGCGCGACGGTTTCGACGTGCGTCGTGTCGATCTTCACGACCTGGTCGAAGCCGATGATGTCCGGGCGCTTGGCGATGTGCTGCTCGCCGATCAGCGCCGAGTGGTAGCCGGCCTCGCGGAGGGGGTGGACAATGTGCTGGCGATAGTCGTTGAGCGACCAGCCGCGATGGGCCAGTCCCATCATGCCGTTGTTATGCCCGTACTGGCCCGTCAGCAAGCAGGCGCGCGAGGCGGAGCAGGTGGGCGCCGCGCAGAACGCCCTGCGAAACAGCACGCCCTGGTCGGCCAGGCGCTGGATGTTGGGGGTCGGCACCGGGTGGCCATACGGCTGGACGTAGCGGCCCGTGTCGTGCGAGTGCAGGTAGAGGACGTTCGGCAGGCTTGGACGGCTCATGTGCGGACCCGATCGGTGGGACCGTAGCCTAACCTTCTTCAGTCATCCGGTAGGCAAACTACCGGCCAGCGCCAGTGCTCGCGGCCGTCAGAGAGCCGTGCGCTCTGAGACCTCCAGAGCCTCGCCCACGAGCGTCTGGCGACCGGCCTCGGTCCAGACCACCTGCTCGCGTCCCGGCCCCACCCCGATCAGCGCCACCGGCGCGCCCGCGTGCTCGGCGACGAAGTCGAGGTACTCGCGGGCCGCGTCAGGAAGGTCGGACGGGGTGCGGCACTCGCCCAGGTCCTCGCTCCATCCGCGCAGCTCGGTGAGCTCGGCTGTCGCGTGGTGGAGCACCGTCTGGTGGTAGGGGAAGTCCTCGAACACGGCTCCCTCCGGCCCGCGGTAGCTGGTGCAGACCTGAATCCGGTCGAGGCCTGAGAGGACGTCGAGCTTGGTCACCACCAGCGCGCTCATCGTGTTCAGCCTCGCCGCGTAGCGCAGCGCCACCAGGTCCAGCCAGCCGGTGCGCCGCGGGCGCCCCGTGGTGGTTCCGAACTCGCCGCCGCGCTGCCTGATCATCTCGCCCATCTCGTCGTGCAGCTCGCTCGGGAAGGGACCCGATCCCACGCGTGTCGTATATGCCTTCGCGATCCCCCAGACCTCGTCGATCGCCCTCGGGCCGATGCCCGTGCCGACGCTCGCGGCGCCGGCGAGCGGGTTCGACGATGTCACGAACGGATAGGTGCCGTGGTCGATGTCGAGCATCGCGCCCTGGGCCCCCTCGAGGATCACCTTCTTGCCGGCGTCGAGCATCTCCCACATCAGCTTTGAGGTGTCGGCGATGTGCTGCTCCAGCCGGTGCCCGTAGGTCAGGTAGTCCTCGGTCATCGTGTGCAGGTCCAGCGCGGGGTCCTTCTCGAACGGTCGCAGCGAGAGGCGCTTGGGCTCCATCGCCGCGACGATCTTCTTCTTCAGGATCTTCTCGTCGAGCAGGTCCTGAACGCGGATGCCGAGTCGTGCGGCCTTGTCGGCGTAGCAGGGGCCGATCCCCCGGCGCGTCGTGCCGATCTGCAGGCTCCCGAGCTTGGCCTCCCCCGCCGAGTCCAGCAGCAGGTGGTAGGGCATGATCAGGTGCGCGTTGGCGGAGATGCGCAGCCCGCTGACGTCAACGCGGCGCGCGCGCAGGGCGTCGAGCTCCTCGATCAGCACGCGCGGGTCGATCACCACGCCATTGCCGATCACGCAGCACTTGCCGGGATAGAGGATCCCGGAGGGGATCAGGTGTAGCTTCCACTCCTGCTCTCCGCGCACGATCGTGTGGCCGGCGTTGTTGCCTCCCTGGAAGCGCACGACAGCATCGCCGTGCTCGGCGAGCAGATCCGTGATCTTGCCCTTTCCCTCATCGCCCCATTGGGCGCCGACTATTACGATCCCTGGCATGCCGAGTGCAGTTTAGGGAGCGTGGGCGAACGCTCAGGCTGTGTGCTGCGCGATCTCCGTGCTCTGTGCTCGAAACTCGCGGCGCTTGTCCTCCCCGAACAGCGGGATCAGGTCGCCGCAGATCTCCACCAGCCGCGAGACCGTTCGCGCTCCCAGTCGGTCGGAGAGCTCGTCCGGCATCAGGTTGGTCGTGGCGACGATCGCGCGCTCGGACTCATAGCGGGCGTTGACGATCGAGTAGAGCTGCTCGAGCACCCAGTCGGTCTGGTTCTCGGCCCCGAGATCGTCGATGTGCAGGAGGTCCACCGCCGTCAGGCGGTCCATGAAGTCGAGCTTGCCCTCCTGCGAGTCCATCGCCTCGCGCAGCAGGTTGAGCAGCCGCGGGAGCGAGTAGATGGCGACCGAGCGCCCGGCGTCGAGCGCCGCTTTCGAGACGAGCATCGCAAGCGTGGTCTTCCCCGTGCCCACATCGCCCTGAATCCACAGGCCTCTGCCGCTGTCGAGGTTCTGCTCGACCGCGCGCACGTAGCGCTTGACCGAGCGGATCTGGTCCGGCGCCGTCCTCGCCATGTCGCTGACGGGCGCCCGGTCGAAGGACACGCCCCGATAGCGGCGCGGGATGCGGCCGGCGAGGCTTCGCGTGCGCGCGCCGGCGATGCGAGCGGCGCGGCAGCCGCAGTCGGTGGCCGTGTTCGCGGCCTCGTCGATGACGAAGCCGCTGCCGTCGCACGACCCCAGCGGGCACTCCTCGAAGGCACCGCCGCCGGCCGGCGCGAGCGCCCTGAGCTGCGGGCCCTCGCCCGGCTGCTCGTAGGAGCGCCCGTCGTTCATTGCGCGTAGCGCTCGCCGGCGTAGTTCATGAACTTGGGGTACTCCTTCTGAAAGGTGAGCGTCACTTTGCCCACGGCGCCGTTGCGGTGCTTGGCGATGATCAGGTCGGCCTCGCCGGGGCGCTCGGAGTCCTCGTTGTAGTACTCGTCGCGGTAGATGAACATCACCAGGTCGGAGTCCTGCTCGAGGTTCCCGCTCTCGCGCAGGTCCGACAGCTGGGGTTTCTTGTCCGGACGCATCTCGACCGCGCGGCTGAGCTGCGAGAGCGCGATCACCGGCACGCCCAGCTCGCGGGCCAGGATCTTCAGGCCACGGCTGAGCTCGCCCACGGCCGTCACGCGGCTGTCGTAGCGGCTGTCGGTGCGCATCAGCTGCAGGTAGTCGATGATGATCAGACCGAGGCCCCCCTCGCACTGGCTGTGCAGACGCCTCGCCTTGGCGCGGATCTCCAGCATGCCGACGTCGCTCGAGTCGTCGACCCACAGCGGCGAGCGCGCCAGCCGCTGGCTCGCGTCCAGGATCTTCGGCCAGCGCTGCTCGGCGACGCGGCCCTTGCGGAGCTCCTCGCCCTTGATGCGTGCCTGCGAGGCCACGAACCGCTGGGCGAGCTCCGCCTCCGCCATCTCCAGCGAGAACAGCGCAACCGGCTTGCCGTGCTCGACCGCGGCGTTCTCGGCGATGTTGCAGACGAGCGCGCTCTTGCCCATCGCCGGGCGCGCGGCGATGATGATCAGGTTGCCCGGCTGGAAGCCGCCGGTGATCTCGTCCAGGTCCTTGAAGCCGGACGGCGTGCCGGTCAGCGACGTGCCCTCGAGCGAGAGCCGGTGCAGCTTGTCGAGCTCCTCGTGCAGCACCTCCTCGATCGCGCGGAAGTCCTGCTGGCGATCGTCGCGCGCCACCTCGAGCATCGCCTTCTCGGCGAGCTCAACGAGCTCGCGCGGCGGCGCCTCGTGGCCGAGCACGCTCTCCTGGATCTCATACGAGGCCTTCAACAGGCGGCGCAGCAGTGCGTTCTCGCGCACGATCTGCGCGTAGCGGCGCGCATGGCCGGCGGCCGGCACGACGCCCGTGAGCTCATCCACCGTGGCGTTGCCGCCGACGCTCTCGAGCTTGCCCATCCGCTTCAGGCGGTCGATCACGGTGAGCACGTCCACCGGCTCGCTGTCGTTGTACAGCGACAGCATCGCCTCGTAGATCATTCCGTGCCGCTCGCGGTAGAAGTCCTCCGGCCGCAGCCCCTCTTCGATCACCAGCGCATACAGCGAGCGGTCCGAGAGCAGGATCGCGCCGAGCACCGACTGCTCGGCGTCGAGGTTGTGTGGCGGGGCGATCACGCCGGCGTTGGCGCCGGGTGTCCCGTTGGCGGTCGAGACGGCGTTTATGGCCATTGCCGTGCCGAGTCTAGATAGGCGCCCGTCGCGCCCCTGTGGCGCTCCCCGCTATCTCGGAGGAATTCAATTCGCACGAACACAGGTTCGCACCCGACCCCGACGGGACTCCCCGGGGAGGGGCGGCCACGGCCGCCCGGCGCGAGCCTATTTCTTCGCGACGACCATCGTCTTGATCGTCGCGGTCACGTCCTCCACGACGTCGACGACGACCATGTAGGTCCCGACGTTCTTGATCGGTTCCGGCAGGTGCACGTTTCGTTTGTCGATCCGCAGGCCGCGCGCTTCGCGGATCGCGGTAGCGATGTCCTGCGCCGTCACCGAGCCGAACAGCCGTCCGTCGGCGCCCGCCTGCTGGGGAATCGTCAGCACCGTGCGGTTGAGCAGGTTGACGTTTTCCTGCGCCTGCTCGACCGCCTGGCGCGCGGCTTTCTCGGCCGCCGCCTGGCGCTGGCGGATCGTCTCTATCGCACCACGGGTCGCCGGCTGCGCGAGCTTGCGCGGGATCAGGTAGTTGCGCAGATAGCCCTTTGACACGTCGACGACCGAGCCCTGCTCGCCGAGCGTCTCGACGTCCTTTAGGAGAATCGCCTCGGGCACCGGCTAGCGATCCCGGTCGCGGTCGCGGTCGCGACCGCGGGGTCCGTCGTCGCGGCCGCCCTCGTTCACGTAGGGCAGCAGCGCGAGCTCGCGGGCGCGCTTGACGGCGCGTGCGATCTGCACCTGATGGCGACGGCACGAGCCGGTGATCCGCCGCGAGCGGATCTTCCCCTTCTCGGAGATGAACTTGCGGAGCGTCGCGACGTCCTTGTAGTCGACCTGCTCGATCTTGTCGCGGCAGTGCTGGCAGGGCTTGCGCCTGCCGCTGCCCGGCCCGCCCTTCTTGTCGCGCCGGCGAACCGGCTTGCCGCGACCACGCGCTTTGGCCATCAGCTTCTCCCGCCGTGGCTACGGTCGCGTCGGGGCATGACTGCGGTGTAAAACACTAAGACCTCGCTGTGCTGGCTAGAACGGAATGTCGTCGTCACCGGCTGATCCGGCGACTGGTGCGGGCTGGAAGTCCCCTTCATCGACCGGGACGTCGCTGCCCTTGGAGGCCCCGTTGCCGGCGAATCCGCCTCCACCGGAGGAATCGTCGCGCGAGCCCAGGAACTGCACCGAGTCGGCAATGATATCGGTTGCCTGGCGCTTCGTCCCGTCCTGGGCCTCCCACTCACGCCACTCCAGGCGTCCGTCGATCGCGACCGGTCGCCCCTTGGAGAGATAGCGCGCGGCGTTCTCGCCCTGCGCGCCCCATACGGTGACGTTGAAGTAGTTCGGCTTGTCCTCCCACTCGCCCGTCCCCGAGTTCTTGCGTCGCGTGTTGCAGGCGATGCGCAGGCTGCACACCGACATGCCGCTCGGCAGCGAGCGCAGCTCCGGGTCTGCGGTCAGGTTTCCGGTCATCACGACCCTGTTGATGTTTGTGGCGGCCACGGCTCTGTTCCTTTCAGCTTGTTGTGAGTCCGGCCCGCTGAGCAGCCGGCGTCTTTAGCTCGGCCATCGAGTCTAGAGCCGCCTGCGGGCGCAACTGCCGCCGAGCGCTCGGAGCACCTCGCTTATTGCGAGGATCGCCTTGCGCGCGGAGAGGTGCGGAACACCTCGTCCCAGTAGGGCGCGCTGATCCCGAAGCCGCGCGTGTCGTCCTGGAAGTGATGGCGCATGTGACGTTCGCGCAGCATCCTCCCCAGCGCTCCGCGCGGGCGGAAGTGGTGCAGGTAGTAGTGCATCATGTCGTAGACCAGGTAACCGGCGAAGAAGCCCGCGCCCAGACCCGGCGCGTAGTGCGTTCCGAAGATCAGGTAGAGCAGCCCGAACACGGCGGCGCCCAGCGGAATGCTCACGGCCGGCGGCATCACCAGGCGCATCGGGTCGTTCGGATGGTCGTGGTGGACGCCGTGGATGATCCAGTGCATCCGCGCCCCGAGCCCCTCCTTGGGCTCGAAGTGGAACACGAGGCGGTGCAGCCAGTACTCGAACAGCGTCCACAGGGCATAGCCACCGACGAGCACGCCGGCCGTGACGGGCACGCTCGCGTTGGCGAGGCTCCATGCCGCCATCGCGACGATCGCAGGGAGGAAGATGATGACCGGCACCGACGGATGCACGCGGGAGAGGGCATCCAGCACGCGCGACTCGAACATCGGCGGCGATGCGCGCAGCACGTCGGTCTTGCTCCCCGTCTGCTCGCCCATGTCCTCGACCCATCCCATAGGCCGATCTTATTACCATGCGAGCGCTTACGTAAGCGCCCGCTTGGATCTTTGCGCCGGACCCGCGGGGAGCTAGGCCGGGTCGCCGACGGGCATCTCGGCGGGAGCCTCTGCCTCGGGCGCCGGCTCCGCCTGGCCCTCGGTCTCTGGACGGCGCGCGGTCGGCGCCGCTGCAGCAGTCCCGCGCATGTCCGGCGGATCGGGTACGCCGGGCTTCAGCTTGATGATCCGAAAGCGCAGGATGCCGTCGGTGATCCGCAGTGAGCGGTTGAGCGCGGCGAGCAGCTCGGCGCCGGCGGGATGGAACTGAAGCAGGTGGTACTCCGCGCTGGCCTTGCGCTCGATCGGATAGGCGAGCGCTCGTTCGCCCCACTCGTCGTGGCGCAGCAGCTCTCCCTGCGATTCGATCGCGCTGCGCGCGTCGGACACGATCTTGGCGCGCGCCGTCTCCTCGACCTGTGGGTCCAGGAGCAGCATGAGGTCGTATATGGGCGGCGGCAGGGTCATGTGTTCGCTGCGCGAAAGACTAGCGGGTCGGCGATCGCGCTCCCGCCGCCGCTGAGCCCCTTGCGCCCTCGCCGGCCGGTGACGGGATGGCTATCGCGAAAGCCCCTTCGCGCGGATGTCGGCCAGCTGCTCATCGATCCAGTCGCCGGGGTCGCGGGAGGTGACGATCTCGATCAGGCCCTCGGCCCGGCGCCGCCGCTCGCGCGGGTCCATCGTCAGCGCCGCGTAGATCGAGTTCGCAAGCTCCTGGATGTCGAACGGGTTGACCGACAGCGCGTACTCGCCGAGCTCCTCGTGCGCTCCGGTGTTCTCCGAGAGGATCGACACACCCTCGCGCTCGTTGACGATCGGTCCCTCCTTGGCCACGAGGTTCATCCCGTCGAACATCGCGTTGACGAGCAGCACGTCGTAGTGCTTGTACGCCGCGATCGCCTCCTCGAGGTCGTCTCGAAGCTTCAGCTGGATCGGCATCCAGTCGGGGGTGCCGTGCCGGTGGTTGACGACCGCGACCAGCGCCTCGATCCGCTCGAGGTACTCGGCGTACTGCGGCACGTCGGTACGCGACGGCATCAGCTGGGCCACGAACGTGACACGCTCGGTGAACTCGGGGTGCTGCTCCAGGAACAGGTCGAACGCCGAGAAGCCGCGCAGCACGTTCTTGCTCAGGTCCGCCCGGTCCACCCGCAGGATCAGGAAGTCGCGGCGGCGTCGCAGCAGCTCCTCCTCGAACCGGCCGACACGCTCGCTCTTCGCGATCTGGCGGGTCGTCTGGTGGTCGATCGGCAGCGGGTAGGCGCGCACCCACACCTCGCGCTCGCCAAAGCGCACGAGCCCGCGATCGAAGTCGACCTCGAGGTCCATCAGGTCGCGGCAGCACTGCAGGAAGTTGCGTCTGTAGGAGCGCGTGTGGAAGCCGATTATGTCGTTCGCGAGCAGGCCGGTGAATATCTCCTCGCGGATCCGCGTAGGCAGCACGCGCCATGCGTCCGCCTGCGTCCACGGTATGTGGATGAAGTGGTGCAGGAACACATCGGGCCTGGCGCGGCGCACAAGGTCGGGCAGCGTGTAGAGGTGGTAGTCGTGCACCATCACCACCGGCTCGTGATGCTCCTCGAGCTCCTCAACGACGGCTCGCGCGAGGTCCTCGTTGACGACGTTGTAGCCGAACTCGAACGCTTCGATCTCCTCGCGGCGGATGTCCGGCGCGTTCGACAGGTCCCAGAGGTAATGCTGGATGAACCACAGCATCGGGTTGGCGAACACGTTGTAGAAGCGGTCGTACGCGTCCGGATCACTTACGACGAGGCGGACCTCGTACTCGCCTCCGGCCGGCGAGCGCACCGGGAACGCCCGCCCTCCGTGCTCGCGCGAGACCTCCGCGTCGTACTCGCTCATCGCCGAGGCGATCCAGGTCGCGTCACGGTAGGACGCGAGCCCGCTGAGCGCCGTGACGAGGCCGCCCGAGCCGCGCTGGACCTCACCACCTGCGTGGAAGGTCACCGGCCCGCGGTTGCTGACCAGCACCAGCGGAGGCCGCTGTGCCGGCTTGTCGCTCATGCGTCCTTCAGCTCGTGCAATATCCGTAGATAATCGCGCAGGTAGCGAGGCATCAGGAAATGCCGTCGCACGTGCTCCTTGCCGCGGCGGCCGAGGGCCCGGCCCAGCTCCGGGTCGGACAGGATCTCGCGCGAGCGTTCGGCGCACTGCTCGACGGTGGAGACCAGGAACCCGGTGCTCGCATCCTCGATCTGCAGCGGGATGCCGCCGACGTCTCCACCGACGAACGGTCGCGCCTTCCAGATCGCCTCGGAGACCGTCAGCCCGAAGCCCTCGCGGATCGACTTCTGGACCAGGACATCGGAGTGCGATTGGAAGGCGTTGACCTCGATCGCGCCGACGTTGTTGAAGTTGTTGAGGATGTGTATGTCGGCGTCGCCGTCGGCATGCGCGATCGTGGCGTTGAAGAAGTCCCATCCCTCCGGGTCGTCGCTGGCCATCGAGCCCACGAGCGCCAGCTGCAGCTCCGGCATCGACTCCTTGACCAGGCGATACGCGTCGATCACGCCGAGAGGATCCTTCCAGGGGTCAAAGCGCGAGACCTGGCACATCAGCGGGCGGTCCACGTCGATCCCGAACTGCCCGCACACGAACGCCGCATCTTCGGGCGACAGCGCCATGTTCTTCGGGGTGAGCGGGTCGATTGCGGGCGGCACGACATGCACGCGGCCCTTCATCCCCTCCGGCACGTACTCGGGCATGTGAAACAGGGAATGCGGATAGCCGGCGATATAGGGGAGCAGGCGCTCGATCGTCGCCGGGTTCGGCGTGGAGAGGTCGATGTGGCAGCGCCAGATCCAGCCCTTGGCCTTCTCGGGCACCAGCTGGCGCAGCGTGGCGGGCTGGGGATCGTGCACCACGCATGCGTCCCACCCGCCGGCGAGCTCGCGGGCGTTGATCTCGCCGAAGCGCAGCCAGGTCGCCCACTGCTCCTCGTCGAGGTCCTGCGGCGCCCCCTGCAGCGCGTTGTGCATCAGCTTGGTCGCGTTGAAGAACTCCTCGCGCCCGTAGATCACCTGCCACTCGCAGTCGAGCCCGACGTCGCGCATCAGTGGCACGAGCGTGTACAGGATCTCCGACACGCCGCCTCCGAATGCCGTCGCCGAGATGTGAACGATGCGATCGCCCTGCAGCGGCTCGGCCAGCTCGCGGATTTCCGTGATCAGCTCCCGCCCGCAGATGTGCGTGTAGTCGGCAAGCGTCTTGTGTCCTACTGCGACGGGCTGAAGCACGCGCCGGCACGATACCTAACCGCGCGCCCGTATCCGGCGATGGCGAGCGCATTATCCGCGTGGCGATCGGCGCGAGCGCATATTGCGGATCTTTATGCGGCCCTTCGACCCCGGTCTCGAACTATGGTCTACGCGGATGCTCAACGGGCGCCTATATCGCGCGGCCCTGCTGCCGTTCCTGTTCGCGCTTGCGATCGCGGCGTTCTCGCTGTCCGCGCGGCCACGCGCGCTCAGCTCGACGCTCGCGCCGGACGCGTTCGAAGGCACCCGCGCCTTCGCCGAACTGGAAAGCCTCGCCGCGCGCTACCCCGACAGGCGTCCCGGGAGCGCAGGCGACGGGGCCCTCTCGCGAT
This sequence comes from Solirubrobacteraceae bacterium, assembly GCA_034665005.1. GTDB lineage: Bacteria > Actinomycetota > Thermoleophilia > Solirubrobacterales > Solirubrobacteraceae > Palsa-744. Next base: position 58,701 of record JAXDGO010000027.1, read on the forward strand.
ACATCGCCCGCACGCTCGAAGGCCTGGGCGGGACACGCGGCGGGGGCTTCACGGTGCACACGACGAGCTTCGAGGGCCAGACGATCGACGGCCAACGCTCGCTCACGACGGTGGTCGCACAGCGACCCGGGTCGACGAACGCCAACCCGATCGTGATCGTCGCCCATCGTGACGCGGCTGCGCGAGGGTCGAAGGCCGAGCTGTCGGGCACGGCCGGGCTGCTCGAGCTGGCGCGCGTGTTCGCCGCGCGCGCGACCAAGCGAACGATCATCCTGGTGTCCACGAGCGGCGGCAGCGGCGGCGACGCCGGGGCCGCGAGCTTCGCCTCCGGCCTGCGGGTGGGGGTAGATGCAGCGATCGTTCTCGGCGACCTCGCGGGCGTGCATTCGAGCCGGCCCTCCGTGGTGCCGTTCTCGGACGGGTTCGGTTCGGCGCCGCTGCAGCTGCAGCGCACGGTGGCCGACGCGATAACCCACGAGACCGGCTCGGCTCCCGGCGGGCCCAGCTTCATCGGTCAACTGGCCCACCTCGCGGTTCCGTTCACGGTCGGCGAGCAGGGAGTGCTCGGCGAGCGCGGGCTGCCCGCTGTGCTCGTCCAGGTCTCCGGCGAACGCGGCCCGGCCGCCGGGGCGCCCGTGAGCGCGGAACGCCTCCAGGGCTTCGGCCGGGCGGTGCTGAGCGCGGTCGGAGCGCTGGACTCGGCACGCGACGTGTCCTCGGCACGGCAGACGGGCGTCCTGTTGCAACGCAAGAGCTTTCCCGCCTGGGCGCTGCAGCTGCTCGCGGCGACGCTGCTGCTGGGGCCGTTGCTGCTGGCCGCCGACGGGCTCGCCCGCCTGCGCCGCCGTCGCGCGCCGGTCGGGCGCTGGACGCTCTGGACGCTCAGCTGCTCGCTGCCGTTCCTGGGGTGCGCGCTGTTCGCCTACCTGCTCGGCCTGATCGGCATCGTCCCGGCGCTGGCGGTGCCCGTCCCGGCGGACGCGATGCCCTTCGACGCCGCCTCGGCGGCAGCCGTCGCCCTGATCGCGCTCAGCTTCGCGCTGGGCTGGCTGCTGTGGGGGATGCTCGTCAGGCGAATGCGCTGGGGCGTGCGCCCGGATCCGGACGTCGTCGGGCTGCCGATGCTGCTCGTGCTCCTCGGCGTATGCCTCATCGCCTGGGCAGCCGATCCATTCACGGCGCTGCTGCTGCTCCCGGCGCTTCACCTGTGGCTGCTGATCGCCTCGCCGGAGCTGCGCCCGCGCCGGGCGGGATCGCTGGCGCTGATCGCGCTCGGTCTCGCTCCGCTGCTCCTGGTGATCGTCTTCTACGCCCATCAGCTTGGATTCGGACCCGGCGGATTGGCGTGGACGGCCGTGCTGCTGCTCGCAGGGGGTCAGGCCGGCCTGGGCGGCGCGATCCTCTGGAGCCTGGCGCTGGGCTGCGGCGTCGTCGCCGTGATGCTCGCCGTGGGCCGGCTCTCGCCTCCGCCTGCCGTGAACGGGGACGAGGAGGTGGAGATCACGATCCGGGGACCGATGTCCTACGCCGGCCCCGGATCGCTTGGTGGTACGGAGTCGGCTCTGCGACGATAATGAGCTGTGTCCGACGTAAGCTGGAGCTCACATGGCCCAGGCGGGGGAACCTCACCCGGCGCCACCGCCGTCCGCCTCGTCGACGAACATGACCACCGCGTGGTCGTGCTCGAGCTTGACACGCCGTCGCCGACCCAGCAGCCGGCCGGCAAAGGGCCCGCTCAGCGGTCGGTGGCGCTGCGCGCCCTCGCCATCGCCCTGATCCTGCTGGGGGGCCTCGCGCTGATCGACGCGGGCATCACGTTGATGTGGCAGGAGCCGATCTCGGCGCTCTACGCGAAACTCCGCCAGGACCATCTCAGCGGCGCCCTGCGCACGGTCGAACGCGCTCCTCCCACCCCGACTGAGCGGCGAACGCTTGCGAGCCTCGACGAAGAGCGCACGCGCATCGCGTACCTCGCCGGCGAGCTCCAGCGCCACGCCGGCGCGGGAAGCGCGGTGGGCCGCATCCGGATCCCCCGCATCGGCGCAAGCTATGTCGTCGTCAACGGCACCCAGCCACAAGCCCTCGAGAGCGGGCCGGGCGTGCTCAGCGAAACGCGCTTCCCGGGTGTCCCCGGAACGACCGCGATAGCCGGGCATCGAACGACGTTCCTCGCGCCGTTTCGCCACATCGACTCGCTGGCCGCCGGCAACGTCATCCAGCTGGACATGCCCTATGCGCGTTTCACCTACACGGTCATCGGCCAGCGCGTGGTCGCGCCCACCAACGTCGATGCCGCCGTCTCAAACGTCGGCTACAGCCGCCTGGTGCTGTCGGCCTGCACACCGCTGTTCAGCGCCGCCAAACGGCTGCTGGTGTACGCGCGGCTCACACGCACGGTGCCGGAGGGGGCTGCTCGCCGCCTGCCGGGTGGCGGGACGCCGCGGCCGATCGAGGCTCCGCGCGCCCACTCGCACGGAGTCCATGCCCGTCCGCTACCAAAGGTGCTCGAATCCCTCGATCCGCACGTCCTCTCCCCGCTCGTCTGACAGCGTGACACCCGGCGGCCCGGCGAGGACCTCGCCGATCCAGCTGACCTGCACATCGCCCAGCGCGCCCACCGCCTCCTCGACCGCTGCGCGGTCCTCGGGCGAGGCACAGAAGCACAGCTCGTAGTCTTCGCCTCCCCCCGCGGCCATGCGCCAGGCCGGCATGCCGAGCTCGGCGCTGACCTCGGCGACGCCATCCTCGAGGGGAAGGTCGGCGAGCCGCAGCCGCAGGCGAACGCCGCTGCGGCGGCCGATGTGCCCGGCGTCTGTCGCAAGCCCATCCGAGAGGTCGATCATCGCGTGTACGCCCGCCGCGGCCAGCGCGCGTCCCTCGCGAACTCGCGGCGAGGGGCTGCGCGCCCTGCTGAGCGCCGCCTCGGCGGCCGGCGTGCGCGCCGCCTGACCGCCGAGCACGGCGAGCGCGGCCCCGGACGCGCCGAGCTTCCCGGTGACGCCCACGATGTCCCCGTCAATCGCACCGTCGCGGGTGACGAGCTCGGCCTCGGCCTCGGCCCAGCCGACCGCCGTGACCGAGACGGTCAGCACCGGCGCGGCGACGACGTCGCCGCCCGCGATCGCGCTGCCCGCCAGCACCCCGAGCGCGTTGGCCGAGCGCACGAGCTCGAGCGCTCGCTTCTCGCCGAACCCCGCGGGCAGTCCCAGCACGATGTAGGTCTCGCCTGGGTCGGCTCCAACCGCGGCGAGGTCCGAGAGCGCACCGGCCATGGCGCGGCGCCCGACCTCGGCGGCCGTCGCCCAGCCCTCCTGCAGGCGGAAGTGAACCCCGTCAACCATCGCGTCGACCGAGACGGCGCAGATCGGCCGCCCCTCCACGACCGAGGCGTCGCCGCCGATCCCGCGCACGAGCCTGGATCGCGGTCGCTCGCCCCCGAGCGGGGCTTCGGTCGCATGGCGCGTCTCGCGCCCGGTGCGCATGTCGGCCAACTCGGCCGCGATTGATTCGATCAGGGAGCGCTCGGCGATGCCCGTGCTCAGCGGTGCCGGTAGACGATCCGAGCGCGGTCCAGGTCGTAGGGCGAGAGCTCGCAGCGAACGCGGTCGCCGGGAAGGATGCGGATCCTGAAGCGCCGCATCTTGCCGGCAACGTGCCCGAGCACGATGTGATCGTTGTCGAGCTTCACACGGAACATCGCGTTCGGGAGCGCCTCGATCACCTCTCCCTCGAATTCAACCTTGTCCTCCTTTGCCACGGCGCACCCAATCTGGTCGCCCTCGCCTCAGCGCGGCTGACCGTCGTTTCGGATATCGAGAGTCAAACTACCAGCGCCGGGCGGCCGAAGGGGCTTTCCTGACGTTCAGGCTCAGCGTGCGTAGATCGTCACAGGTGTGCCCGGGCCGATGCGTGCCGCCAGCCAGTTGATGCCCTCCGTGCCAATCCGGATGCAGCCGTGCGATTCAGCCGCGCCCAGCGTTCCTCCGAGGTTGTCGCGTCCGTGCATCGCGATCTGGCCCGGACCGCCTTCGAATTCCTGCAACACGTCAGACCGGGCGCTCAGAGCCAGTGCGAACGGGCCGCCGGCCTCGCCGGCGCTCATCTGCAGGGTCTCCTCGACGAAGAACTGACCGGTGGGCGTCGGCGTTGAGGGCTTGCCGACGACCGCTTGAAAGGTTCTCATGATGCGACCGCCGCGATAGGCCTTGACACGGCGCCCGGTGAGGTCGACCGAGATGTGCCAGCGGGTCACGAGCTCGCGGGTGCCCTGCTGGACGATCCATCCGGTCGATCCATTGGGGCGTCCGGGGAGCATCACCCGCAGCCACCGCAGCCCTTCGGGACCGGTCAGGCGGCCGAGCACCGGCAGTGTGGTCTGCTCGCCGGTGATCGGCCTGCGAGCCGCAAGAACCGAGATCTGCGGAGATCGTGCTTGGGGAGTCACGCGCACACCGTGCGCGCTGGCCAGGACCGCGAGCTGTTGGCTCGCCTGAGCGCGAGCCGGGACGGCGGCCGCGGCCGGGGCGGCCGTGAACCCGATCAGGCATCCCGCGGCCAGGCCGGCGAGGAGCGGGCGGCCGAGCCATCCGGAGGGCATGATCGCGCGCGGCGAGGCGAGCAGCGAGCGGACGGGTGGGAAGGGTGTCGTGTTCATCGCGTGCAGGCGGCTGGGCGACTGCTCGTCGCCCAGCCTCGCCGTGCCTCACTCAGCCCGTGAACGAGCCCCGCCGGTGCGGGAGGGACGGTCGCGCGAGCGGAGGTCGTTTGACTGTCCGTCGCGAGCCGTGATGACGCGCAGGTCGATGCCTGCGTTTTACAGTCGTCTTCGGTTTGGCTGGCGGAGTCGCACCGGCTTTCCCGCCCGGGGCACGGGTTGTCCCGGCCGCCGTGGTTTCGGCCAGCGTGGTGGCTGCTGCCAGCGCCGTTGTTTCCGCGGGCGTCGTCGTTTCCGTGCCACCACCACTTCCGGTGACGCTGGAGGCGCAGTTGGAGGTGGTGATGGTGTTGGTGTCCATGTTCACCGCTTCGGTCTGCGCAAGCAGCCTGCCGTGGATCGTGGCGGCCGTATTCGCCGTGATGTTCCCCGCGGCCATGATCGTGCCGACGAAGCGCGTGCCGGTCCCAAGGGTCGCGGAGGAGCCGACCTGCCAGAACACGTTGCACGCCTGGGCGCCGTTGACGAGCAGGACGGTTGTGCTCGAGCCGGTGATCAGCGTGGAGCCGATCTGGAAGATGAACACGGCGTTCGGGTCACCCTGGGCGTCGAGCGTGACGCTGCCCGATGAGAGCAGCAGCGAGCTGCTGGCCGTGTGAACACCCGTGAGGAACGTCTGACCGGCGAGGTCCGTCCCGGCCGAGCCGTTGCTCGGGCGCCCCGCCGCGTCGTTGTAGGAGGTCGTCAGGGCGTTCTTCGCCCCGATCGCCACCGCGTCGGCGACGTGCGTCTGGCCAAGCACATGCGGAGCACCCGTAACCGAGGAGCCGGGGCTCAGGCCCAGGTCACCGAACATCGTGGTGGGACCTGTGTTGGTGACCGTCGAGCCGCCCAGCACCGAGAAGCTGGCAGCCGATCCCAAGCCCACGGTTGCGGTGGCGCCCATGGCGCTGCTCGCAAACAGGAGCATGGATAGGAGTGCAAGCGAGAGCAGTCCCGCTCGAAACGTCTTGCGGCCGGCCCGATGGAGGGGACGCCGGCTTGCTGCGAGGGAGTCGCTCGAAGGCGACTCATACGTCTGTGGGACGCCGCTGTTCATGGGCGTCTCCTGACTGCGGCGTAAACCACCGCGATAGAAGGGGATGGCTCCCCGGTCTGGTCGACCGTCACCCAGATCGACGGCGCGGCAGCTAAGGCTTAGGCAAGCGTGAGCAACTCAACTTATGGCTAGCCAGAACGGCATTGACCTCCGCGCCGTACAGCAGCGCGACGTTGGTGAGCCACAGCCAGAACAGCAGGATGATCGCCGCCGCGAACGAGCCATAGGTCACGTTGAGGCTCTTGAAGTTCGCGACGTAGGTGGAGAACGCGGCTGAAGCTGCGAGCCACAGGGCCACACCGACGAGCGCGCCTGGCGCCATCCATCGGAATCCGCGCCGGCGCTCGTCCGGCGTGAAGTGGTAGATGAAGGAGAACACGAGCAGGGCGCTCGCGAACGCGCCGGGCCAGCGCACGACCCGCCAGACGACCGCTCCCTGCGCTCCGAGCACGTCGCGGGCGATGCCCCCTCCGGCGAACATCAGCACGAGCGTCGCCAGCACGAGCGCCATCAGCACGAGGGTGGAGGCGAGATCGATCAGCTTGCGGCGCAGGAAGCTGCGCCGATGCGATGCCGCGAAGACGACATTGAGGGCGCGCCGCGCCGCCTCGAGGTAGCCAGTGGCTCCATAGAGCGCCGTCAGGATCGCCACGACGAGTGCCGCCGCAGCGGTTTCCTTGCTCTTCAACGCGGCCCGCACAGCCGCGTCGAGCGGCGCCAGGGTTACAGCGGGCACCACGCCCCGCAGCTGGCGGATGATCGCGTCGTAGGTTGCCGGATACTCGCCGAGCAGCCCGAGGAGCGACACCGCCAGCAGCAGCGTCGGAAACAGCGACATCAACGCGTAGTAGGTCAGCGCGGCGGCGTGGTGGGTGCCCTGATCGTCGTAGAAGGACAGGGCCGAGCGCTTCGCGACTTGCCATGCGCGCCTCACGACCGGAGAACGTATCGGCGTCAGATGCCGTCCGTCAGCGTGGCGAGGCCCCGCCCGTCCTTTCCGTCGACGGCCCGCTCGGGGGCGACGGCGCGCTCGGGGCTTTCGCAGGCGGTGTTCCCGCCGCCGGCCCGCCGCCGCCCTTACCTCGGCCACCTCCGCGACCAGGCTTCTTCTTGGCAGTGCGTTCGCTTCCGTGTTCGGATTCGCCGGCGGCCTGCGACTGGCCGGTCGTCGCGAATTTGCCGTAGAAGGGCTGGTAGGAGATCGCTTCGCTGGACTGCGGGAACGGAACGCAGGGCTTTCCGGCGGTGACCGCGGACATGTATGCGTGCCAGATGTCGGCCGGCAGGGCTCCACCCTGCTGTGACGCGCCGTGGACGCTCGTCATCGATACACGCTTGGTGGGATAGCCCATCCATACGACGGTCGAGTAGTTCGGCGTGTAGCCGTCGAGCCACGCGTCGACCAGTTCGCTGGTGGTGCCCGTCTTGGCGGCCGTCGGGCAGCTGATCGCCGATTTGACCGCCGTGCCGCCGAGCACGTTCTGGTGGAGGATCTCCGTCTCGGCCGCGGTGACGGCTTCGCTGAGGACCTTCACGCGATGCGGCTTGCCCCAGTTGCCATCGACCTTGCCGCCCGGGAAGACGACCTTCGTGATCGCGATCGGCGTGTTGCGCCAGCCGCCGTCGGCGAGCGTCGCGAACACGGTCGCCATTTCGAGCGGCGTCACGCCGAGCGTCAGCCCGCCGAGCGCTTCCGCGGGGTAACTCGAGAGGTGCGTCGTGACACCCATCTTGTAGGCCATCTGCGTGATCGTTTCCCAGCCGAGGTCGGCCGCCAGCTGGGCGTAGACCGTGTTGTCGGATTTGAGCGTCGCCTGGACCAGGTTGATGTTGCCGGCCGAGCTGCCGTCGAACGTTTTGACCGGGTATTCCGGGTAGTTCGGGAGCCAGCCCGCCTGGAGTTCGTGCGAGTTGTAGAAGGTGGTGTTGGGGTCGATGCCGCGCGTGAGCGCGTCGGCGAGGTCGATCGCCTTGAACGTCGATCCCGGCTGACGATGCCCATCCGCGGCGAGGTTGTACTGCGACTTCTCATAGCTCTCGGACTCCGCCATCGCTTCGATGTTGCCGTTCGCCGGATTCAGCGTGACGATCGCTGCTGCGGGGTCTTCCGGCTGGTTGAGCACTTCCGCGATCGCCTTGCGTGCCTGGCGCTGCATGTTCAGGTTGATCGTGGTGTAGACCTTCAGGCCGCCCTGCGCGACCGTTTTCGCGCCGTAGCGGTGGACGAGCTGCTCGCGGACGTATTCGAAGAAGAAGTCCTCGCGGCGCTGGGAGTAGAAGGTCCCGTGCTTGACCCCCAGACTCGTGCGTTCGGCGGCGCTCGCCTGCGCCACGCTGATGTAGCGCAGTTCGGCCATCTTCCTGAGCACCTCGTTTCGCCGCGCCTTCGCGGCCGAGGGGTTTCGGAAAGGGTTGTACTGCGAGGGCGCCTGCGGCAGGCCGGCGAGGAGCGCGGCCTGCGCGACGTTCAGCTGGTAGACGGGTTTGTTGAAGAAGATCCGCGCCGCCGCCTGCACGCCGATCGCGGTCTGCCCGCCGACGGTCCCGTAGGGCACGCTGTTGAGGTAGCTGGTGAGGATCGAGCGCTTGTCGTGCGTTTTCTCGTAATCGAGCGCGAGCTTTGCCTCGATGATCTTCTGCCTGAGCGTGTGCTGATCGCCGCCGAGGTAGATGTTGCGCATCAGCTGCATCGTGATCGTCGATCCGCCCTGCAGCGCCGCGCCGTGCGTGATGTCCTTGACCGCCGCGCGGAAGATTCCCGTGAGATCGACGCCGTCGTGCTTGTAGAAGCGCTGGTCCTCGATCGCGACGGTCGCGTTCTTGAGGGTCGCCGGGATTTCATTCGAGCCGACCGGCGTGCGCAGCTGGTCGGACTGGATGAAGCCCAGGCGCGTTCCGTCGGAAGCGAACACCTGCGAGGAGCCGCCGCTCAGGATCGGATGAAGGGTCGCGAGCGCCGGCGCAGTGCGGGCGACGTTCAGCACGTAGCCGATCGCCGCAACCGCGCCGATGATGATGGCGCCCACGAGCACCGCCCCGCCGACGACCATGATCCGCGAGGTACCCCCGCTGTGCCTACGCCGACGCTGTCGTGCTTGTCGAGACATCTCGCGAGCTTCGAGATTACCGTGCCCGATTGTGATTTCCTGCCGGGCACATCGTGGCCGCCCCTACGCTCGGTGTGAGAGATCATGAACCCCGACACCGCCGAGCTGGCCATCGTGGAGACCGCGAGCGAGCCGGTGATCCCGTTCGACCCTCCGGCGCCCGCTTGGGCGCCCCGCCCTGCGCCCCCCCGCCCCTGGGCACGACCCGCCGAGCTGCTGCGATCGGCCGACGCCGCGCGCGTCACTGCGGCGCGCGAGAGCTGGAGGGCGTTGTGGAGCTCGCGCCTGCTGGTCTGGGTCGCCGCGGTCGGCACGCTGGTCTTGCTCGGCTTCGGGCCCGTGCGCCATGCCTTCAACCCGCCAGGCATGACCCGCGGGTTCGGCTGGCTGGGCGATCTGCTCGCCGGCCCGGCGGCGCGCTGGGACGCCTCCTGGTACATGGTCATCGCGCATTTCGGATACCGCCCCGACCTCGGGGCATTCACCTCTTCGCGAACGGCCTTCTTTCCCCTGTATCCGCTCGGCCTGAGGGCCATCGCTCTCGTCGGAGTGCCGCTCGTGATCGCCGGCGTTGTGCTGTCGATGTTCGCGTTCGCGCTCGCCCTTTATGGGATCCACCGCCTGACCACGCTCGAGCTGGCACGCGCCGGGCGGCTCGGCGCGGGGCCGGGTCGCCCGGCGGAGGTCGCGCGCCTTGCCGTGATGGTCACTGCGTTCGCGCCCATGGCGTTCTACTTCTCGGCGGTCTACTCGGAGTCGCTCTACCTCGCCCTGTCGGTAGGGCTCTTCTGGAGCGCGCGCCAGGGGCGCTGGGCGCTTGTCGGGGTGCTAGGAGCGTTCGCGAGCGCCACGCGAAATACGGGCCTGCTGCTGGTGCTGCCGGCGCTGCTCCTCTACCTGTACGGCCCGCGGGAGGACCGCCCGCCCGACTTCGCGTTGGACATAGGCGCAGCGAGGCGCTGGTCCGCAGGAGCGCGAGCACCGATCGGCGCGTGGCTCGTACGGCTGCGGCCGCGCTACCGCCTCCGGCGCGACGTGCTCTGGCTGGGGTTGCTCCCTGCCGGCGTTGTCATCTACTCAGCCTGCCTTGGCCTGTATGGCGGGGACCCGCTCGCGCCGCTGCATTCGCAGGAGGTCTGGGGTAGGCACTTCGCCGGTCCCTATCTCGGCGTCTGGGACGGGTTGCGCGCCGCATTTGACGGCGCGCGCCAGGTTCTGTCCTTCCAGCGCCATCACGTCTATTTCCCCGCGGCGGGCGGGAGCCCGTTCGTGAACGCCGGGCACAACCTGATGCTGTTCGCGTTCCTGGTCGCGGCCGTCCCTGCCATCGTCGGAGTTGCGCGCACGCTGCCGCGCGCCTACTGCGTATACGTGATCGCGGCGCTGGCGGTGCCTCTCTCCTATCCAGTGAGCGCGCAGCCGCTGATGTCGCTGCCGCGCTTCTTGCTGGTGCTGTTTCCACTCAACATCTGGTTCGCCGGGTGGCTGGCCGCCCGCCCGCGTCTGAGCAGGCCGGCGCTCGTGGTCTCGGCACTGCTCATGATGTTCTTCGTCGCACAGTTCGCCACCTGGCACTGGGTGGCCTAGCGTGAGTGAGCTGACTCCGGTGAACCGCTCGACACTCGACCCTGCCTCGCCCTCCGGTGAGCCGCCGCACGCCGCGGGCGCAGGCGAGCCGCTGCAGCCGGACCTCACCAACGCCGCCCTGCCCCCCTGGCCGCCGTGGACGGCGCCGGTCGCTCTGATTGCAGGCCTCATACTGGCCGCGCTCGGCGCCCTGCTCGTGGACCTGCCCGCCCTCGCGCTCGGGGTCAAGATCTCGAGCTCGCACACCCCGCCGGGGCTGGTTATCACCGACACGTTCGTCCAGGATCTCGCGTTCGTGGGTGCCGCGGTCTACTGCGCGCATCTCGGCGGGCGCATCGTGCGCGCTTGGATGTTCGGGCTTCGGCCCCCGGTCAAGGGATGGCGCTCGGCGACCGGCTTGATCCTGCTGCTGCTGGGCGTCTTCCTGCTGGTCAGCATCGTGTGGTCGGCGGTGTTCCATCCGACCGAAGAGAAGCTGCTCGAACAGCTCGGATCCAATGAAAGCACCGTCCTGCTGCTGCTGAGCGCGGGTCTCACATGCATGATCGCTCCGATCTGCGAGGAGATCCTGTTCCGCGGGTTCATCTTCACGGCGCTGCGCAACTGGCGCGGCACACTGCCGGCGGCGCTGATCACCGGCCTTCTGTTCGGCGGCGTGCACGCCGGCTCGGCGCCGGCGCTCGACCTCGTTCCGCTGGCCGCGCTCGGCTTCGGCCTGTGCCTTCTCTACCGCCGCACCGGCTCGCTGTATCCGTGCATCGTCGCCCACTCGCTCAACAACTCCATCGCGTTCGCCTCGCTCGAGAGCTGGAACGTCGGCGAGTGGGCTCTGCTGCTGGTGGGCTCGCTCACCGGGATCGCAGCCATCGTCCTGCTCGCCAAGCGCATCGGCCTGATCGAGCGCCGCGCGCATCTCGTCGGGCCAGGCGCATAGGATCGAGTCATGAGGACCGCACGTCGGCTCGCTTCTCTGACGGCAGCGAGCCTCTTCATCGCGGCGCCGGCGGCCTCGGCGGCGAGCGCGCCGGCCTCGCCTGCGCCGCCCGCGAGCGCGGCGCCGGGGCGCGTTCAGCTCGTGCTCCAGAAGGTCGGCGGGCGGCCGCCGTTCGCGTTCGTCGGGGCGCGGATCGTGGTGCGCGGGGTCGTGTGGCCCTACGTCGGTGGACAGTCGGTCAAGCTGAGCATGTACCGCGAAGGCCGGAAGGTCGGCGTCAAGCGGGTGGGCGTCGCCGCTATCGGCAACGGCGCGGGGCAGTTTCACATCAGCTTCGTGAGCGGCTCACCCGGGCTGGTGCAGGCCCGTGTGGCTCACTACGCGACAGCTCAGCAGGCGGCGTTCAGCGCTCGCTCGCCGGGAGTCCGCTTCGTTCAGGTGAACCTAGGCCCTGGCGCGCAGGGCCAGTCTGTGCGCCTGCTGCAGTCGGAGCTGAACGTGCTGCACTACGCGGTGCCGCTGAGCGGCGTGTTCGACGAAGGCACGGGACGCACGCTGATCGCCTACCGCAAGCTGACGGGGCTCCAGCGCGTTCCCTATGCGGGAAGGCGCGTGTTCGAACTGCTCGCGCGCGGAGCAGGGAGCTTCCATGTCAGATACCCCGGCGACGGCAGGCACGTCGAGGCCGACCTGACCCGGCAGGTGCTAGCGGAGATCGGGCCCGGCGGGCACGTCCAGAGCGTCTACACGATGAGCTCGGGCAAGCCCTCGACGCCAACCGTCATCGGGCGCTTCCGCGTCTACATGAAGACCCTGGGGACGAACAGTCACGGCATGGTCGACTCGAACTACTTCATCCGCGGATATGCGATCCACGGCTATGCCGAAGTGCCGACCTTCGCCGCGAGCCACGGTTGCCTGCGCGTACCGATTCCCGACGCGGCCGGGATCTACTCCTGGGTTCGCGAAGGCACGCCCGTGGACGTCTACAACGAGGGCGGAGGCGGCAGCAAGCAGGTGCGCGGCAACGCCGGGCCGTGAGCTCGCGCCCTAAACCCTGACGCGCAGCGTGCGGGCTAGGAAGCCGAGGCCGAAGCCGTAGACGAGCAGCGCCAGCAGCAGCTTCGTGCTGCGCACCGCCCATTCGCTGCTCGACCCCGAGACCACGCCGGAGAACGGCGAGGTGAGCTTGCCCGAGACGTCGTCGATCGTCTTGTGGACTCCGCTCTCGTGTGCCGGTGCGCTCTTGCCGCCGGTGGGTTCAACGGGGTGCCCGCCGGCGAGTTCCTGCTGCTGGTGGGCGGACGCGCCTTTGGTCTGATCGATCGCGAACACCGCGAAGGATGCGATCACGATCACGCATATCGCGATTGAAGCGAACCTGAGCAATCGTACGATCGAGGCAATCACACCGGTAGATTAGTTGGCGGCGTGGACGCCCTCGACGGACATACGAGCGAGTTGCAGCTCGCGCGACGGCTGCTGGTCGAGCAGCTGCGCGACCACGCGCTGGTGATCGGCGAGGTGACACTGACCAGCGGCGCGCGGGCGGGGTACTACGTGGACGCGAAGCGAGCGATCCTGCGCCCGGACGGATTCGCCGCGCTCGGCGCGCTTCTCGCCGCGCAGGTCGCGGACTGGGGAGGCACGGCTGTCGGCGGAATGACGATGGGTGCGGACGCGGTGGCCTGCGCCGCCCTCGCGGGCGGAGCCCGTGCGAACGCCTTCTTCGTCCGCAAGGACCTAAAGGCACACGGCTTGCAGCGGCGCATCGAGGGACCGCCGCTCGAGGCGGGCGACCGTTGCGTGGTCGTCGAGGACGTGGTCACGACAGGAGGCTCGACGCTCGCGGCGATCGAGGCGCTGCGCGACGCTTCTCACCAGATCTGCGGCGTGGTGAGCGTGCTGGACCGTCTCGCCGGCGGTGGCGAGGCCATCGAGCGAGCCGCCGGCGCCCCCTATGTCGCATTGACCACGATCGACGACGTGTACCCCGACCGGCCGGACGGGCATGGCTGACGCGTCCGCTGCGCCCAGCCGCTCGGAGGCACGCCTCGTCCGTGAGGCTCGCCCCGGCGATGTGCCGCTTCTGCTCGAGCTGTTCCGCGAGCTGGCGGAGTACGAGCGCCTGGAGCACGAGCTTCGCGCCACGGAGGAGCTTGTGCACGAGGCGCTGTTCGGCGAGCGGCCGGCGGCCGAGGCGCTGATCGCCGAGCGCGGGTCAGACGTCGCCGGCTACGCGCTGTTCTTCCCGACCTTCTCTTCGTTTCTTGCGATCCAGGGCGTGTGGCTCGAGGACCTGTTCGTGCGCCCCGCCCACCGCAAGGGCGGCGTCGGAAGGGCCCTGTTGGCCGCCGTGGCGGCCCGCGTGCGCGAACGTGGCGGGGAGCGCCTGGAATGGGCGGCCCTCGACTGGAATGAGCTGGCTCTCGGCTTCTACCGACGCATCGGAGCTCAGACGATGAGCGAGTGGATCACCCACAGGCTGGTCGGCGAGGAGCTGACGCGACTCGCGGACCAGGCGAACGACCCCACAGTGGGCGCTAGCGCGAGCGAGGACCGCCGCTAGCCTTACCCCGGGCCGTTCGCGACCCGCAAGGCCCACGCCCTCGTAGTCCAATGGATAAGACGACCGCCTCCTAAGCGGTAAATCCAGGTTCGACTCCTGGCGGGGGCACTTTTTCCTGCAAGTACGGCGCTCCATGGATGCAGTGGCTACCGCCTAGGCGGAAAAGAGATCATGGGGTGGCTGGCGACAGCAGAAGTGTCGTTTGCAGCCTCCCCGACCGATCTATCTCGTCCAGACCGACCGGGCCTGAACAAGCACCCGGTAGGCCCGCAATGCTGTCCAAGCATCAGCGGAAGCGCAAAGGGAGACGGCGTGTGTCGCGTATTTCCGTCGACGCAGCGCATACGCTCCGCGCGTGCCAAACATTCACGATCCCGTCTTTGACGAGCCGCGCGAGCAACCGGGGTTTCGCTCCCTACGCGCTCGCCTGAGTCACCAAGCCGAGTGCGAGCGGCTGGGATTGAGCCTGTGGGAGCTACCGGCTGGCGAGGCAGCCTACCCGTATCACTACCATCTCGCCGAGGAGGAGCTGCTCCTAGTACTCGACGGCCGGCCGAGCCTGCGCACACCGGATGGATGGCGTGATCTGCAGCAGGGAGAGGTAGTGGCCTTTCTGCGGGGTGAGCACGGCGCTCATCAGCTCGTCAATCACACGGAGAACACCGTGCGTTTCCTGGCGTTCAGTACGAGCGGCGAGCCAGACATCGTGATCCGTCCTGACTCAGGGACGCTCGGGGCCTATGAGCGTCTGCCAAACGGCAGCGGCCTGCGTGCAGTGTTCCGCATGGGCGACAACGTCGACTACTACGATGGAGAGCAGCCGCCCGCGAAGGGGTAGGCACCACCGCGAACTTTCGGGCTGAGACGAGGCACGCTCTAGGACGTCCGGGATGGAGACATGAGCAGCGGCCTCCAGGGAGGTGCCCCGTCAATTCACCGACACGAGGAATTCCTCGAGCCTATCTGCGAAGCCCGGCGCAGCCGCGACGAAGTGCCCGGCGCCCGGTGCGACCAGCCGCTCGGCGTGCAGCTCGATGGCGAGGGCGTCGCAAATCCGCTCCAGCGCGGGCGCGTGGCCACCTGAGGCCACTAGCGCCGGAACGCCCGCATCGCGAAGGATGGCTAGCGCCGGTCGTGCCTCTCCCGGTAGGCGGCCGCCGTGCGCACGACGAACCCCATTGGCAACCTCCTCCGAGAGCGGCCCCTCGTCAACGTCTGGTGCCCCGGCGAGGCGCAGGAACTCACGCAACGTTGCGGCGTCGGCGTCGAGGCCGTGGGTCAGCACCGCGTTTCCCATCTGCTCGAGGTGCGCCACGTCGGCGTCGCCGGGGACCAGGTAGAAAAGCGGCGGCTCGATGAGCGTCAACGAGCGCACGTGCGTGGGCACACGCGACGCTGCGATGAGCGTCCCGAGCACTCCGTAAGAGTGAGCGACGACGTGTGGGCGCAAGTCGAGCAGTGGGGCAAGATCGGAAGCGTCGATGTCGAAGTCGTGACACGCGCCCGGTGGCGAGGGGCTGGGCGGATAGCCGCGCCGGTGAACGAGCGCCAGCGTCCAGCGTGGCGCCAACGAATCGAGTGTGCTCCACGTTGTGCGCGGGCTCGCGCCACCATGAACCAGCAGCACCTCGGGCCCTGATCCCTCGCGGATCACGCAGACCGCATCCACAGCATTGACGGTAGCGATCACGCGCCACAGTCGTACAGGCCTGGGGGCCGTTCCTCGCGCAATCGTCGGGCCGGGGCTGGCCGGCGCTCGCAAGGCAACGCTCGTTGGGCCGCCCGCCCATTCGGCCTTTAGCGCAAGCTCAGGCACGCCCACACGTAGCGCGGCGCAGCGGCGGACGTCGACCAAAATAATTCCGGGCGGTGTCGATTTCGACCGACCTCGTTCGACGTGCGGGTAGAAACCACCCATCCACCACAAGGAGACACCAATGCGTTTCATGGTTCTGGTCCCCGGGAGCCCCGAGTCCGAGGCGGGCGAGATGCCCAGCACCGAGATGCTGGGGGCGATGACGAAGTACAACGAAGAGCTCGTCAAGTCAGGGGTGATGCTGGCCGGCGAGGGCCTGCACCCGACCTCCAAGGGCGCAAAGGTCCGCTTCAACGGCAGCGAGCGCACCGTCGTCGACGGTCCGTTCACCGAGGCCAAGGAGCTCGTCGCCGGCTACTGGGTCTGGGAGTGCGCGTCGCGCGCCGAGGCGCTTGAGTGGCTCAAGCGAGCGCCGTTCGACGGCGGTGTCGAGATCGAGCTACGCCAGATCTTCGAGGCCGACGACTTCGGCGAGCAGCTGACGCCGGAGCTGCGCGAGGCCAACGAGCGGCTGCGCGAGCAGGCCACGCAAAACTAGGCACGTGACGTCGTCGTCCACCCATCGTGCCATCGACGCCGTCTGGCGGATCGAGTCAGCCCGGCTGATAGCCGGGCTGACTCGCATCGTGCGCGACGTGGCGGTGGCCGAGGATCTGGCCCAGGACGCTCTCGTGGCGGCGCTCGAGCAGTGGCCTAAGTCGGGCATTCCAGAGAATCCGGGCGGATGGCTGATGGCCACCGCCAAGCGCCGGGGCATCGATGCACTGCGCCGGCGCGTCGTGCTTGAGCGCAAGCGGGAGCTGATCGGGCGCGAGCTGGAAATCCTCCAGCAGCTCGATCAGCCCGATCTCGCCGCGCAGGTCGAAGACGTGCAAGACGATGTGCTGCGCCTGATCTTCATGACGTGCCATCCGGTCCTGTCCCGGGAGGCGCGTGTCGCGCTTACGCTGCGCCTCCTCGGTGGCCTGTCGACGCCGGAGATCGCGCGGGCGTTCCTCGTCTCCGAAGGGACGGTCGCGCAGCGCATCGTCCGCGCCAAGCGCACGCTCGCCGAGGCACGCGTGCCGTTTGACGTCCCCAGCCGCGACGAGCTGGCCGAGCGTCTCTCTGTGGTCCTCGAGGTGATCTACCTGGTGTTCAACGAGGGCTACGCGGCGACGGCCGGCGAGCAATGGATCCGGCCGGCGCTGTGCGCGGACGCCCTGCGCCTCGGAAGGATCCTGGCCGCGCTGATACCCCGCGAGCCTGAGGTAAACGGCCTACTGGCTCTGATGGAGCTCCAGGCCTCGCGGCTGCGGGCGCGGGTCGGGCCGCACGGGGAGCCCGTGCTGCTCGCCGATCAGGACCGAGCGCGCTGGGACCACCTGCTCGTGCAGCGCGGTCTCGCCGGGCTGCGGCGGGCCGAGGAGCTCAGCGGCGCCCTGGGGCCGTACACGTTGCAGGCCGCGATCGCTGCCTGCCATGCACGGGCACCGAGCGTCGAGCAGACCGACTGGCCGCGGATCGTCGCGCTGTACGACGGCCTGGCGGCACTCACCGGTTCCCCGGTGGTGGAGCTCAACCGCGCCGTGGCGGTGACGATGGTCTTCGGACCCGAGGCCGGGCTCGAGCTCGTCGATGCGCTCGCCGATGAGCCCACGTTGCGCGGCTATCATCCGCTGCCCGGCGTGCGTGGCGACGTCTTGGTGCGCCTGGGGCGGCTGGCGGAGGCGCGCGAAGAGTTCGAGCGCGCAGCCGAGTTGTGCGACAACCAGCGCGAGCGCGAGCTACTACGCTCGCGCGCGGTCGCTTGTGGCGGATAAGGACGGCGGACAAGTAACCGCCGCGAGCCATTTTGGCCGGCCGCGATTGGGCAGCAACCCAGTTCCGCTGCCCAAACCACCCATGATCCCACCGAATCGCGCCCTATCGCGCCGGCCCCGACGAGTTGAAAAGTGCTGCAAGAGGACCGGTTTTGGGGCACTTCTCGCCGAGTGCTCCCGCGCGTCCTAAGCGGTAAATCCAGGTTCGACTCCTGGCGGGGGCATGGACGGGAAACCGCTGCTATATCGGCGACGACACTCGGGTCCGCGCGTTTCGGCAAGCGCTGGAGCGGGTCCGGCGCAGCGGCGCTCGCGGTGAGTCCAGCGCACGCCCGACCGGATGATCGCGGTTCTCGGCGTCCGGGATAGGCTGGATCCATCGAGGGTTCCGACCGCCGCATCTCGGGAGAGCGCGTCGTCGTCACCGGTGCCACGAGCGGCATCGGAGGCGCGATCGCCCGAGACCTTGCCGGGCGCGGCGCCGACTTGACCGTGGTGGCGCGCAATGAGGCGAAGGCCGCCGCGACCGCGGCCGAGCTCGCCGCCGTGCCCGGCTCGGCTGGGGCACCGGACCTCGTCACCTGTGATCTGGCCGACCTGGACTCCGTGCGCCACGCTGCCAGCGAGCTGCACGCCCGCTACGACGCGATTGACGTGCTAGTCAATAACGCCGGCATGCGGTCGTTTTCGCCCGGCGCGACCGTCGACGGGTTCGAGCTGATGATGGGGACTAACCATCTCGGGCCGTTCCTTCTTACCAACCTGCTGCTCGACCTGCTGACCGAGGCGCGACGCGCGCGCGTCGTGACGACCGCATCGGAGGCGCATCGCATGGGTGGCCGCGTCGATCTCGCCCATCTTGCCGAGCCCGTTGTCTCCGGCCCGGCCGGAGCGGAGCGGCGCTACGCCCAGTCGAAGCTGATGAACATCCTTTTCACCCAGGAATTGGCCCGACGTCTCGCCGGGACCACCGTCACCTCCAACTGCTTCTGCCCGGGCGCTGTGGCAACCGGGCTGGTCCGCGAGACGCGCGTGCTCGATCTCGGTGCGCGGCTGCTGTCGCGAACGCCGCTGCTGCGCACGCCGCGGCAGGGCGCCCGCATAGGCGTGCGCCTGGTCGTCGACCGGTCGCTGGCAGAGACGACCGGGCGGTTCTTCACGTCCACGCCTGGGTTCGGGCGCCTCGCCCCCGTCTCCGCCCGCACGGACCTGGCGTACCAGCGCGAGGCGTGGGAGCGCTCGTCGGCGCTCGTCGGTCTCGGGCACATATGAGTTCGAGGTCGGTAGGCCAGGTCGCTGGCACGACGTTTGGGCAGCAACGCCGATCTGCTGCCCAAACCGAGCCGGATCGCGCCTAATCCCGCGTCATCAAAGATCTCGTCGAATGATCCAAATCGCCGCAACGGCCGAAGGATCTGGGCTCGCGCGCGCGAGTCGAGCCAGCCTCCTAAGCGGTAAATCCAGGTTCGACTCCTGGCGGGGGCATCCTCCGAAGCGCCCCTGCCATTCGACCACTTTCACCGCCGTCGAGGATCTTCGTGCTCGGCTTAGGCTCACCCCACGGGAGATGCTCGTCGCCGGCTGATCGCGCGGTCGGCAAGGGCACACGCCTTGCGGGCGCTCCCTTCGCTGGAGCGGATCGCACACAACTAGTAACTCGCGCATTGACGTCCGAAGAGCACCAAGCCGACCTGGTCGGACTCTAGGCCGATGGGGAGGTTTGGCGAGACTGGCAAAGCGTTCGCGCTGGGGCCCGCGGGATGGCTGGACGCAACGGGACAGTCACGGAGTTCGAGCGACGGCGATCCCAGGTGGGATCGCCGTCGTCTCTTGCGTTACATGGTTGTTAGCAGGCGGTGCCGCTCGCTGGGCCGCCCAGAGTGTAGTTGCGGCAGAAGACGAGCTTGTTGCGCTGTGTGATTTCGAGATGCGCAGCTTCGGCGATCAGGCTGTCAAGAGTGACCGACCATTTGGTGCTACCCGTTCCACCACATCCAACCTGTTTTGCCGAGGGAGTTTTGGGTTCCGTCACCGATGCTTTGAGATTCGAGATCGTGCCGCGGCCATTGTGTTCGCTGTTACCGAGGCCGACTTCTCCCGAGGACCCCGGCTGCGCCGGCACGGGATTCTGGCCGGGGGACGCATGACCTTGCGGGTTCGTGCACGTGTAGGTAGCCGACCCCGTGACCGTCAGTTCGGCCTTCGCTTCGATATTCCCAAGTCCACTGAATTCGCCACCTGTCAGCGTCACCGTCGCTCCACTAAAGCTGGCCGTGGGTTCCGACTTCACGTTGACTGCTGCCAGTGCAATCGACGACATCGCGGCAACGGCGAGCAGTGCCGCTCCGGTCGGCCACATGGACTTCCGCATCATGCGTAGAGACTTCCTCATCGTGATTCCTTTCGCTCACTAGGGAGTCATTTCCCACGCAGCGACCCCCCGATTTTTCGCCCTTCCGACTCGCGGAAAGCGGCCAACCATGGCCCGGAATCTGCGAAGAGGAGGCGACTCAGCCGTACTTAGAACTACGAAACCCTGCAAATTGCGACGGGTTCCGTGCTAATCCTTCTCAGTCCGTTAACGGTTCCGGTATCGCCGTCGAGCCTAGACAAAGGTCTAGGTTGCGCCGAAAGGTCGCTGCAGGATTGCCCGTACGCGCATGCCCAACTCCGCTGCCCAAACCCAGTCGGATTCCGTGTGATCCCGCCATATCCGCGTGAGGGATGACCGGCCGAATCGCCAACAAAGACGAGTAGGGTCGCGCCTTTGCGCCTCCCGCGCGATGGTCTCCTAAGCGGTAGATCCAGGTTCGACCCCTGGCGGGGCACTGCACATTTGCCCTGCAGAGCGCGGCCTTCAGGGCGTTAGCCGCGCCCCTGGCTGTTGGCCGAGCGTAACCTCTACGCCGCCTCGATCGAGACCCGGACCTTCAATCCCTGGCGTTCCCGGGTTACCGTCGGGGCGTACAACCCAGCCGCAGCCACGCGACCCATCAATCATCAATCCAGGAGGCGTCTTTGATCAAGCTCGTTTTCACCATCCGCCGCCGTGAGGGAATGACGCGAGACGATTTTCAGCGCTACTGGCGCAACGAGCACGCCCGGCTGGTCGAGCGCCACGCCGAGCTTCTTCGCATCCGCCGCTACGTCCAGACGCACGCCCGCGACACCGATGCCGACGGGGCACTTGCCGCCTCGCGCGGATCCGAGCCCGGTCACTACGACGGGGTCGCGGAGCTCTGGTGGGATAGCGTCGAGGACCTCCTCGAGGCGAGCCGCAGTGAGGAGGGACAGGTCGCCGCGAATGCGCTGCTCGAGGACGAGCGGCGGTTCATCGACCTTCCCAACTCGCCGATTTGGCTGGGCGAGGAGAACGTCGTGATCGGCAGCCCGTAGCTCGACGGACAAGTTGATTTAAACCTGTCTGACGCAGCTGCGGCGCGCAACGGCGTCGACCCGGCCATCGAACTCTTCTGGGAGGCTAATCGGTGTGGGCAGCGGGCTGTTCCGCTTGCGCAGGCTGTTACTACGTGGATGCGGCCGAGCGCTCGCCGAGGACGAGCTCCCCCTCGCTATGTCCGCCATCATCTAGGTTTACCGTGGCGGCCGCCGGCGTGCGTGTCCATGTTCCGCCATTCACGAGGGAGGGCCCGTGAGGAGCCGCATCGCGATCGTCAACGGCTACGTCCTGTCGATGGACCCCCGGGTGGGTGAGCTCGAGCGGGGCTCGGTGCTGATCGAGGACGACCGCATCGTCGCAGTCGAGCCGGACCTCGGGGAGGTGGAAGCCGACACGATCGACGCGGCCGGCGGGGTGATCATGCCCGGGTTCGTCGACACCCACCGCCACACTTGGCAGACCGCCCTGCGCGGGATCTGCAGCGACTGGACGCTGATGGACTACTTCCTCGGCGTGCGTTCGACGTTGTCGCCGCGGTACTCCGCGGACGACGTGTACGTCGGCAACTTCGCGGGCGCGCTCGAGGCCCTCGACGCGGGCGTCACGACGATCCTCGACTTCTCCCACTGCAACAACACGCCGGAGCACGCGGACAGGGCGATCGAGGGCCTGCGCGACGCCGGGATCCGCGCGACCTTCGCCTACGGCTACTTCGCGCCCCCGCGCGCCGAGCCGCACTTCACCTCGCACGACATGCGCCTCGACGACTCGCGCCGCGTGGCGCGCGAGCTGGAGGGGCTGCCCGGCGGCCTGCTGACGATGGGCGTGTCTTTGACTGAGCCGGGACTGATCCCATTCGAGCAGACCAGGCGGGAGGTAGAGACCGCGCGCGACCTCGGCGTCGTGATCGCAACACATACGGCGTGTATCTGGGGGCTGCCCAGCGGGCTGGATCAGTTCGCACACTGCGGGCTGCTGGGCGGGGACATCGTCCATGTTCACTGCAACGCCTGCACGGAGCGCGAGTGGACGCTGCTGGCGCGCTCGGAGGCCAAGGTCTCGGTCACGCCCGAGACCGAGATGCAGATGGGCATGGGCCACCCGCCGATCCGCCGGGCGATCGACGCCGGCCTGGTCCTCAGCCTGAGCTGCGACGTCGTCTCGAGCAACTCCGGCGACATGTTCAGCCAGATGCGCCTTGGGCTGCAGGATGCGCGCGCGATGGACAACGACCGCTTCCACCGGCGCCGCACCGACCCGATCGAGTTGTCATTCACCACCCGCGACGCGCTTCAGTGGGCGACGGTCAACGGCGCCCGGGCGCTGGGCATGGACGATCGCATCGGCTCGTTGGCGCCCGGCCGGCAGGCCGACGTCATCGTCGTGGGGCCGGGCAACGGGCGGCTGAACATGCTCGGCCTCGCCGAACCCGTCGGCGCTGTGGTGCAGCAGGCTGACCCCTCGAACGTGCAGGCGGTGCTCGTCGCCGGCAGGCCGGTCAAGCGCGACGGCCGTCTGCTCGACGTCGATCTGGCGAGCGTGTCGCGGATGCTCGAACGCTCGCGCGACGGCGTGCTGGAGCGCACGCTCGCAGCCGGACCGATCCTGCCGGAGGCAAAGCCGAGCTTCAACGACCTCGCCGCCGGGCTGCTGCCGAACCTGAACCTGCCCTAGAGGCCGCGCAGGAACTCGAGCAGCACGCGGTTGACCTCGTCCGGGTGGGTCAGGTTCGCCGCGTGCGTGCCGCCCTCGATGCGTGCCACCCCTTCGCTGCCCGCGAGCCCGGCGGACAGCCTCTCGGCGAGCGCCATCTCAATCGACACGTCCGCGGTCCCGTGGATCACGAGCGCCGGGCAGCTGATCTCGCCCAGCCGGCCAGTGACGTCGTCGCGTTCGAACAGGCAGTTCCCAGGCTCGCGCATGCTGTCGCGGGGCAGCTCGCGCCACTTCGCGATCCAGTGCTCGTTGAGAGCCGGGTCGCCGAGGATCAGGCCGGCGATCGCCTGCGCGAGCCCGTCGACCGGTCCGACGTCGAGCCAGGTCTGCTGCATCTGGCGGTAGGCCGGCAGTCGCTCAGGGTCCTCGGTGCCGGCCTGCGTGTCGATCAGGACCAGCGCCCGCACGCGCTCCGGCGCCGTCAGCGCCGCGCGCAGCGAGAGGAAGCCACCCTGCGACATGCCTCCCACGATCGCGCGATCGATCCCGAGGTGGTCGAGCAGCGCCAGGCAGTCCGCCGCGGAGTCCCAGTAGGTGAACGGAGAGCCGTCGAACTCGGTCTCGCCGAACCCGCGCTCGTCCCAGGTGATCACGCGGAACTCGGGCGCGAGCGCCTGCACCTGCGGCGCGAACATCTCCCGGTCCATGAGGAAGCCGTGCGCGAGGATCAGCGGCGGGCCCTCGCCGCCGGTGTCGTCGTACGCGATTCGCTGTCCGTTGACCTCGGCGAACGGCATCGGCTCCCCCTCCTCTTGCGTATACCGGGCCGCGAGTCTAATGCAGGCACCTGCATGCGCCCGTGCGTGCGCGAGCCAGGTGCGGTCGCGAGTGAGGCCGCGAGCCGCTTTGCATGCTCAAGGCAGCGCTAGGATGCCTCGCAATGCCACTAAGGAGGAGGCGATGACGCGCTACCTGATCGAGCGGGTATGGGACCCCATCGAGGAAGACGAGATGTCGTCCAAGGGGCCGCTGTCCAAGAAGATCCTCGAAGACAACGAGCAGTTCTCGCCCGTCCTGTGGGAGCACTCGCACACGGTCATGGACGAGGAGGGGCAGCTCAAGTCGTACTGCGTCTATTCGTCACCGAACGCTGACCTCATCCGCGAGCACGCGGACATGCTCGGCGATCACAGCATCGTGCACATCTACGAGATCGGCGGCGACATCTCTCCCGACGACTTCGACTGATCGCCCGCCCCGAAGTCGAATTCGGCGTGATACCGCTCCTGCAGCGCGACGCCACGCTTTAGCCGCGCCCGGCGGCGGCGCGGTTCGTCGCCATCTGCGATCAATTCGAGCGCCTGGTTGCATAGGCTGATCACCTCGTCGTGCGCCCAGCCCCGGCCGGCCTGCTCGGCAGCGGTGAGGAGGTAGTCGGCCGCCTGCTGCGCATCGCCTGCCTGCCGCCAATGGTGAGCGAGGGTCGCGGCGTAGGCCGAGCGGTCGCCGGCCGCGCCCTCGATGAAACGCGCCACGGCGGCGTGGCGCTGGCGCCGGGCGGCCATCGGCAGCGTCGAGTAAGCGACCTCCTGGATCAGGCCGTGCTTGAAGGTCAGCTCCTGCTCGCCCTCGATGCGTGACTCCGGCATGCGGCGGATCAGGTCGCGCATTTCCAGCGATTGGAGCAGCTCCGGGAGAGGGCCCGGAGTCCCGAGCGCTTCCAAGCTTCCCCGCCAGAAGACTTCACCGATCACCGATGCGCTCAGGATCAGCTGCCGCTCGGGGGCCGGAAGGCGGTCCAGACGTGCCGCGATCATCGTCTTGACGTTGGTCGGGAGCTCGTCGGGCGCTGATGCTTCGCCCTCCGACAGCCATGCGGTCAGCTCCTCGATCAGGAGAGGGTTGCCGCCTGCGGCGCGCTCCACCCGGCTCACGATCGAGTCATCCTCGGGAGTGCGAGGAAGCAAACGGCGCACGAGGTCATTGGCATGAGCGCTTCCCAAGGCGTCGAGCTGCACGATCGTGTGCCTCGGCAGGCGCGCCCAGCCCGGCTGGGCGCCCAGGAACTCCTCCCGGGCCAGGGCGAGGATGAGCAGGGGTGTGTCCGTGAGCCGGACGACAAGCGAGCCGACAAGTTCGAGCAGGCTCTGATCCGCCCACTGCAGATCCTCGAGAACCAGCAACGTCGGCTGCTCCCGTGCCAGCGCCTCGAGGAAACGCCGCACCGAGGCGAACAGGTCCTCTCGCTCCTCGACCCTGTCGTCAGTCAGCCGCGCGACGATCGATAGATGGGTGGCGACGCTCGACGCGTCGTCGTCTCCGAATAGCACGCGCAGTCGGCGAGCCAGCTTCACCACCGCCTCAGGGGCCGGATCGCTGGCAAAGATGACGCACGCCTCCTTGATGACCAACGCGAGTGCGCCATACGCGACGCGCTCCCCATACGGGAAGGAGCGCCCGCGCAGCACGCGTCCGCCTTCGTCCTGAATTTGGCGCGCCAGCTCGAGGGTCAGCCGGGTCTTGCCGATCCCGGGAGCGCCCAGGACGGTGACCAGCTGTGGATAGCGCTCGGAGGACGTGCGCGCCCACGCGCGCGCGAGGAGCTCCAGCTCCGTCTCGCGCCCGACAAACGGGGCGTCTGAGACAAGGCGTTCGGCGGGCGCCGCCGTGGCCGATCGCGCGAGCCATGCCAGCAGCGGCGCCGACTTGCCCTTGGCCGTCAGCGGCGCCAACGCTTCGTACTCGATGTCAACCGCAGTGGCGGCATGTGTCTGCTCGCCGACGATGACCCCTTCAGCGGGCGCGGCGGACTGCAGCCGCGCCGCGGTGTTCACCGCGTCCCCCATCACGGTCAGCTCGCGCCGCGCCTCGGGACCTACGCGCGCGAAGATCACCTCTCCCGTGTTCACGCCGACGCGGACGCACAGTCCACAGAACTCCTCGGTGTTCTCAGAGGCCCGCCGCTGAATCTCAAGCGCGGCCCTCACCGCGCGCGTCGGGTCATCCTCGTGGGCGACTGGTGCCCCGAACACCGCCATGAGCGCATCGCCGATGACCTTGTCGACCGCACCCCCAAACTGCTCCACGACCTCGCCCATCGCGCACATGCAGCGGTCGACCATCGAGCGGATCTCCTCGGGATCGGTTCGCTCGGACAGCGCAGTGAAGCCGGAGAGGTCGGCGAACAGCACTGTTGCCCACCTCCGCTGCTCCTCGGGGTCCGGTGCGGGCGGCGCGGAATCCGGCCTCCCATCCCCGAGCTCAGCTCCGCAAGCCCCGCAGAACTGAAAACCCGGCGGGTTCTCCTGTCCGCACGCCCGACAAGCTCGGTGCAGCGCACTGCCGCAGCTGCCGCAGAACCGCTGGGCCGAATCGCTCTGCTCTCCGCAGGCCGGGCAGTGGGTTGCGGCGGACAAAGCTAGTCCTCACCCCGACACAGAGAGCTGGCCCCGACGGCACGGGTGCTGTCGTGTTCGTCCACCATCAGAGGCCGAACATCGTCACGGAAGACGCCAGGGCGTCCCACGATCTGCCGCCATTACCACCTCTTTGACCATCACGGTCAGGATAGATCCTCGCCGTCGCGTCACACACCGTGTAGTCTCGAAACGTAGTGGAACGCAGGTGGTGGACCCTGCTGGTGAGCTGCCTCGCGATCTTCATGCTGCTTCTCGACGTGACGATCGTGAACGTCGCGCTGCCGTCGATCGAGCGCGCCCTCGGCGCCAACTTCAGCGACCTCCAGTGGGTGATCGACGCCTACGCGCTGACCCTCGCGGGCTTGCTGCTGGCGGCGGGCTCGCTGGCCGACAAGGTCGGCCGCAGGCTCGTCTTCATGCTCGGGCTGGCGATCTTCACGGCTTCGTCGCTGGCCTGCGGGCTGGCTCCCGACCCGCTCTTCCTGCACGTCTCGCGCGCGGCGCAGGGGATCGGCGGGGCGATGATGTTCGGCACCTCGCTGGCGCTGATCGCGCAGGAGTTCCAGGGTCGCGACCGCGGGACAGCACTCGGCATCTGGGGCGCGACCACGGCCGTGGCGGTCTCGACCGGGCCGCTCGTGGGCGGTGCGCTCGTGGACGCGCTGTCGTGGCGCTGGATCTTCCTCGTGAACTTGCCGATCGGCCTGGCCGCGCTCGTGGTCGCACGGCTGCGGTTGCGCGAGTCGCGCGACCCGGCCGCCTCCGGCGTCGACCTCCGCGGCGTGGCGCTGCTGTGCCCTGCACTCTTCCTGCTCGTCTACGCGCTGATCCGAGGCAACGAGGAGGGCTGGGGGAGCGCCCTCATCGTCAGCTGCTTCGCGGCCTCCGCACTCCTGCTCGTGCTGTTCGTGGTGATGGAGCGCCGCACAGCCGACCCGCTGCTGGAGCTCTCGCTTTTCCGCAAGCCGGCCTTCACGGGCGCCACGATCGTCGGCTTCGCGCTGTCGGCGTCGATCTTCTCAATGTTCCTGTACATCACGCTCTTCTTCCAGAACGTGCTGGGCTTCTCGCCGTTCGAGGCGGGGCTCCGGTCGCTGCCGGTCACCGGGCCGATCCTCTTCTTCTCGCCGCTGAGCGGCCGGCTGACGGCGCGCGTGCCGGTGCGGCTGCTGCTCGGGACGGGCCTCGCGTTCGTGACGGTCGGGCTGCTGCTGGTGGGGAACCTGTCCGACTCATCCGGGTGGACCGCGCTGCTGCCCGGCCAGATCCTGGCCGGTATCGGGATAGGCCTGGCCACACCCGCGCTGGCCTCGACCGCCGTCGGCGTGGTCGGCCCGCAGCTGAGTGGCATGGCGTCGGGCGCGAACAACACGGCTCGCCAGCTCGGGCTCGCCACCGGGATCGCCGGCCTCGGCTCGATCTTCCAGTCGAAGATTCAGGCGACGCTCAACCCGCTGGTCGCGGGCACGCCCGCGTCGTCGCACGTCCACGAGCTTTCGCGGGCTGTGGCGTCGGGAGGGACCGGGCGCGTCTTGCAGGCGGTGCCGCCCGCCGACCGCGACAAGGTGGTGCACGCCGCGCACCACGCGTTCGTGACGGGCTTCAACACGATCGCTTTGGTGACCGTCGCGGTGGCGGCAGTTGGCTCGGTGGCGGGGTATGCGCTGGTACGGTCGCGCGACTTCGTGGGCGGCGGCCCGGCGGCGGCGGCTCCGCCGGAGCTGGCGCGCGCGTAGGGGGGCCGCCAGCTAGGGAATGGCGGGGTTGTGAAGTCGACTCGCGATCGACGATTCTCGTGGCTACGTCGTCGACGTTTGGGGATGTTGGGTTGCGCGGGCGGGGGCGAAGAAGTCGATGAGCAGTTGATTGACGCGTTCGGGCTCGTCGTGGTGGACCCAGTGCGACGCGTTGGGCAGGCGCTCGATGCGGTCGAGGCCGGGCACATCGTCGCGGTCGGGCTCGCGCACTCCGGGGCCGAGGTAGCGATCGCGCTCGCCCCAGATGAGCAACGTGGGCGCCGAGATGGGGCGTATCGCCGCCGCCGCCTTCTTCTGCGATTCCCGCACCGAGCAGCGGTAGTAGTTGATCATCGCCGTTGCCGCACCTGGCTGCGACCACGCCTCGACGTAGCGGTCGATCTCCTCAGGCGTATACGGGGGGCGGGCGTCGCGCAGAAAGCGCCGGAAGAACCGCCAGTGTCTCGCGCGCGCGACGCGCTCGGGCAGCCCCGGAAGCGCGAAGAAGAAGAAGTACCAGACCCTCACGAGCTGGCGCGGGTTGCGCAGTCCCTTCTGGAGGGCCCGAGGATGGGCCGCGTCGAGGATCGCCAGCCGATCCACGACCTCCGGATACTTCATCGCGGTGGCCCAGACGGCGCTTCCGCCCCAGTCGTGGCCGACCAACAGCGCGGACTCGGCGCCGAGCTCGCGGATGAGCGCGCGGACGTCGTCGGCCAGCTTGTCGGCGGCGTACGGCGCGACTCCGGCCGGCCGCGATGACAGGTTGTAGCCGCGCATGTCGGGCGCGACGACGCGAAAGCCCGCCGCCGCGAGCGGCGAGATCTGCAGCCGCCAGCCGTACCAGAACTCCGGGAAGCCGTGCAGCAGGACGATCAGCGGCCCTTCGCCGGCCTCGACGTAATGCAACCTCACGCCGTCGCCGACCTCGGCGTAGCCCTCCCGAAGCTCGGCCCGATCGTCCGACACCAGGCTGCTGAGCGCGTCGGCGGATCTTGGCGGCACATCCGCCGCCCCAGAGCCGGACCGGGGACCTTCCGGTGTGTGCATACCGGGCGACGTGCTCATGAGTATCTCCTCCCAAGAGTGATGAGCGTGATGTCGCACAAAGGCTAGTCCTTTTTGGGCTCCGAGTTTGCGCCTTGGGTGCCCGGTCTGCTCCCTGGTCTACCCGCGGCTCTCGCGTCAGATAGCCGGCATCTGGGGGTCAGTCGCGCGATGGAGAGGACGCTCAGTCCGGCTGCCCGCAAGAGGTTGCGGATGGCGCCGGTCTCGCGTTTGACCCAGCAGCCTGGCCGCACTGGAGATCACAGCCTCGGTGCCGATGATGGGTCACTACTACGGCGGCGTGTGCCCTGACCCGATCAACACCGCGCCGGCGAACACGATCTGCTCTCCCTCGTGGCGCGAGGCGTTTGCACCGGAGCTGAGCGCCCGCTGCGCGATCTCCTCTCGGACGGCCGGCTCCATCCCGGCCAATGCGATCGCGAGGGGACCGGCTAGCCTCGGCACCCGCTCCCACCAGTCCTCCAGCGAGGCCGCGTGCATGGGAGTTGAAATGGTCTCGACCTGAACGTCCATGAGGCCGCCGTCCTGAAGGACGGATTTCAGCAGGACGGCGTCGTCGAGTGAAAATGGTCCGGGAATGTTCGGCGGTGGGAACGGCACACCGAACTGCTCAGCCACCGCGTCCAAAATCAATCCGAGCCACGGGTTCAGGTCCCGAGGGGCCCACGTCATCGCCGCATAGCGCCCCGCGGGTCGCAGGGCTCGAACGGCCTCCTGCACCGCCCCGACTGCATCCTCGACGAACATCAGGCCGTGTCGACTGATCACGGCGTCAAAGTGACCATCCTCAGCCGCTATCTCGCTCTGGTCAAAGACAGCGGTACTCACCT
Organism: Solirubrobacteraceae bacterium; assembly: GCA_034665005.1. GTDB lineage: Bacteria > Actinomycetota > Thermoleophilia > Solirubrobacterales > Solirubrobacteraceae > Palsa-744. The sequence continues at coordinate 88,378 of JAXDGO010000027.1, forward strand.
GCGGGACGGCACGCGCTCGCCGAGCGGCCACAGCCACCATCTCGGCGGCGACATCTGACAGCACGACGCTCCCGCCGTGCCCCACACGCTCAGCCGCGGCCAGGCCGGCGCCCCCAGGGCCCGCCCCGACGTCGAGGACGGCGTTGCCTTCGGCGATGCCAGCCGCATCAAGCAACTTCTCGGTGGCGCTCGCCAGCTGGCCATCGACGAACTGGGCGTTAGTCTCCCATCCTGGCGCGACTCCGTTCCACATCTCTGACATCCGGCCGCATGTTGTCAGCTCCGAGCCTGGCGCAACCGGTCAGGAGCAACGCGAGCATTGGCTCGAGGCGAGCAGGGCGCGTGACGGCTTGCGAGATACTCACGGCACGATGTCCCCGGAGTCCACGACCCCCCACCTGGTCGAGCTTGTGCGCGAAACGGTTGAGGCGGGAGGTCGCGGTGACCTTGATGCGCTGCTGAGCTTCTACGCTCCCGACGCCGTATGGGACATGTCGAATGTAGGCATGGGCGAATTCGAGGGTCATACGGCGATTCGCGGCTTCCTTGAAGACTGGCTCGGCTCCTACGAGGAGATGCGGTGGGAGGCTGAGGAGATTCGTGATCTCGGCAATGGAATCACCGTTGCCGTGGTCGTCCAGACAGGCCGTCCTGTCGGCAGTACCGGCGAAGTACAAGTCCGGAGCGCAGGCGTCTCGATCTGGACGGACGGTTTGGTCGAGAGGGTCGCGAACTACGCCGACATCGACCAGGGCCGTGCTGCCGCCGAACGCCTTGCCGCCGAACGCGGGTAGCCCATGTCGCAGCAGAACGAGCGAGCGGCGCCGAGTTACCCAGAACCCGCAGCGGCCTGCGCGGCTCCGGTGTGGCGAAGCCGGTCGAGGCCGTCGAGGATGAGGTCGAGCCCCCACGCGAACTCGACGGCGTTGTCGTACCCGGAGTCGGGGAGCTTCGTAGCGATCTCGACGAGGTACGGGTAGTTCTCAGGCGCGCCGATCGTCTGCGCCCTCCGCTGCGCGGCTTCTCCGGCACTGTCTGGAGTCTCCAACGCTAGATCCCTCTCCTGCAGGGCGAACCCGTAGATATAGGCGTCCTGGACCGAATAGGCGTGGATCGCCATCCTGAACGAGAAGCCCGCCTCCCGCAGGCAGCCCATCACCGCGTTGTGGTTTCGCAGGTTCGCCGGCCCCGGATGCCGCGACTCCATCATCCCTATCGCCCAGCTGTGACGGATCAGCGCCTCTCGCGTAGAACTCGCCCGGAGCCGCATGGCGGACCTCCAGTCGAGGTCCCCGGAGGGGAGCTCGATCTCGCTGAAGACGATGTCGACCATGCCGTCGAGGAGCACCTCCTTGTTCGCGACGTGTTTGTAGAGCGCCATCGGCACGACGCCGAGCTCCTGTGCGAGCGCGCGCATGCTGAACGCTTCGAGCCCGGCGTCGTCGGCGAGGGCAACGGCGGCCTGCAGCACACGAGCGGTGCTCAGCGGTCTCCGAATCGCGGTCTTCCGGTTCGTCATTGGCCTTGACAAGTGTACACCGTACACCTATAGTCCGGCCGACGAGTGTACGCCGTACACCTCACAGAAAGGCCTCTGATGAACCCCGATGCGCCTTATCCCGTGCAGTACTCGGTCGACTACCCCGATCGGCCGCTCAACCGCCTGACTAGCTTCTTTCGCCTGTTCACGGCCATCCCGATCCTGATCGTGCTCGCCCTTGTGGAGGGAGGCGGCTACGCCTACGGTGGCGGAAGGGGCGCCGGGGCTGTCGGCGCTGCCGGCCTGGTCGTGCTACCCACGCTGCTGTTGATCCTGTTCCGGCAGAAGTACCCGCGCTGGTGGTTTGACTGGAACCTCGAGCTGATGCGGTTCTCCGCCCGGATCGGCGTCTACCTGGCGCTGATGGAGGACCGCTATCCCTCGACCGACGAGCATCAGGCGGTGCATCTCGAGTTTCCCTATCCGGACGCGCGCAACGACCTCAACCGCTGGCTGCCGCTGGTCAAGTGGCTGCTTGCCATCCCGCACTACGTGGTGCTGTTCTTCCTCTACATCGCCGCGTTCTTCGTCGTGATCGCCGCCTGGTTCGCGATCCTGTTCACCGGTCGCTTCCCGCGCGGGATGTTCGACTTCCTCGTCGGCGTCGGCCGCTGGACCAACCGGGTGATCGCGTACGCCCACGTGCTCGTGACCGATCGCTACCCGCCGTTCCGCCTCGCCCCATAGGTGCCGCGGGCGGGTGGCTCACGCGGACGCTGGGGGCCTTTCTCGGCTGACCGCGTCGAGCAGCAGCCTGGCGGCCACCGTCTCCCCGTCGGTGCTCGGCAGGGAGGGGGCGTTCGTCCACAGCCGGGCGAAGATCTGCATTGTCAGGCCGCATTCTCGGGCGAGATGATCATGCCGAAGCGGCTGCAGCCCTCGACGACCCGTTGGATCGCCTCGTCGCTCAGCGACTTCTCGAAGGCATCGGGGAGGCTGGCGTCGAAGCCGAACTCCTCGAAGAACGCGTCGAAGCCGGCAGGCTCGAAGCCGGTTATCGCTCGAACCTCGTCCTCGCCGTCATTGCGGAACGTGTGCACAACTCCACTGGGGATCTCGGCATGCTGCCCGGCGGTTAGCGTCACCCACTGGTCATCCTGCATGACGCCCAACCGCCCGGCCGTCACATAGAAGAACTCGGCGCAATCACTGTGGTGGTGCGGGGGCGGTCCGGGGACGCCCACGGGCGAGGCGACCTCCAGCGCGACTATGCGCCCTGCGCAGGTGAGTGGCGTTACACGGTGGCCGATAACCCATAGCGAACGAACTGCGCTTCTGTCCGGATTGATCGTTCGGTTCATCACTTCCTCTCGTGAGATTTTGTCTTACGACGAGATTTTGTATCATGTCGCCCGAGGCATGTCAAGCAGCGGGCCAACAAGCGGACGTAGTGTGCAGAAGCTCCGTACACGCGGGCTGCTGCTTGCGGCCGCACGTCAACTTGCGAGGGACGGCAAGGCCCCGACCGTCGCCGAGGTCGCCGATTCCGCGATGGTCTCAAGAGCGACCGCGTATCGCTACTTCCCTACGCAGGAGGCGCTGCTGGTCGAGTTGCCCCTCGACCTCGCCGCGCCGACCGTCGAATCGCTCTTCGGGGCCGAGGCGCCCAGGGATCCAGAGGAGCGAGTGGCCATGGTCCAGAACGCCCTCTACGACCTTTCCCGCGACCACGAGGTCGAGTTCCGGCTCTTCCTGCGCAATTCGCTCCTGCGTTCCCTTGGAGAGTCCGAACAGTCAGGGGATCCGTTCCGCGGTGCGCGACGCTCGGTGCTTCTGGACGCCGCGCTTGCCCCGCTCGCGGATGACCTGTCTGGGGAGGTGATCGAGCACTTGAAGACATCACTCTCGATGCTCGTCGGTGTGGAGTCGATGGTCGTGCTGCGCGATGTGCTTCGCCTCGACCATGCCGAGGCGCGAGCGGCGGGCGAGCGAGCCGTACGGGAGACGGTCAAAGCCGCACGCCGCCTGCATGACCCGGAATCGGGTTCCCACCTGAGCGGGTAGTTGTGCCAAGCCGGACGGTCGGCCAGCCGCTCGCCTCCGTTCAGGCCGCGGAGGCGGAGGTCGAAGCGCGTCGGGGCGTGTGGCGCCCGCGCTCCTCCGGTGCGGTGGACCGGCGCGTGACGGCCCTCACGGACGCGGCGATTGCGACCGCCGCCAGCGCGGCGAAAACGAGCATCGCGTCGCGCGCCGGTATGTACTGAGTGACGACCCCGAGTCCCACGACCGGGACCGAGAGACCGATGTAGGCGCCGAGGAAGAACCCGGCGAGCACCTCAGCCCGAGAGCCCGCCGGTGCGGTCGAGGCGGCCACCGCGAGCGAGCCCTTGAAGACCAAGCCGGCGCCTGCGCCGGCGACCACCCCCCCGATGACGAACATCGCGAGGCTGCTGGACCACATGGCGGCGGCGGTCAGCGCCAGGCCGAGCGTGACCGTCGGAATGCTCCACCTAAGAAGGACCGGCGCGGGCGTGCGCGCCCCGAGGATCTGTGCGGCCGCGCCTCCAGCGAATGCTGCGAACGGAACCGCGCCGGCGATCGCGTGCGAGCTCTGGTGCAGTGTTCCTGCGAGGAAGCTCGGGACAAGGGAGTTGAAGACGCCGAACACCGCGAAAGCGGCCAGGCCGGCCAGCGTGGCGGCATAGAACAGCGAACGTCCCCAGACCGGCACCGCGACGCGCTGGGGCCGATACCGCGGCCGTGGGTCCGGTCGCCGGACGGTCTCCGGAGAGAGCGCGACGGCGACCGCCGCCCCGACGAGCGCGATTCCGAAGACCACGTACGGCAGGACGAGCGGGGCTGGGGCGAACTGCGCCAGCAGGCCGGCGGCAAGCGGCCCGAAGCCGATCCCGCCGAGGTTCGATCCCGTGGCCACAGCCTCCGCGCGACGCTCTGAGGCTGACGGTCGAGCACTCGCGTGCAGCTCGGCGAGGTAGCTGGTTGCCGTCGCCGTGGTCAACCCGACCGAGACCCCCGAGATGACCCGCGCGACGATCAGGCCGGCCAGGCTGGGATCGACGATGAACACGACTGCGCTGGCGGCGTTGGTGAGCAGCGCCGGCACGAACACCCGGCGGCGTCCCACCCAGTCGGAGAGATGGCCGCCGAGGAACAGGCTGCCGATGACGCCGACGGCGTACACGCCGAAGACGATTGTGACCATCAGGTTGGAGAACCCGTCGCGCTGCTGATAGAGCACGTAGAGCGGCGTCGGCACCGCCGAGAAGGCCATGTTGAGCAGGAACGCGACGGCCACCACCCAGAAGCCGATGCTGTGGTGGGTGAGAGGTCGCGTCTGGTGGTCGGTACCCGGCGAGGCCAGCTGCTTCGGTGTCGTGGTCATGCCTCCAGCATGCGCCAGGAGGGCGATCTTGTCCAACGAATGCTGATGAAGACAGTTATTCGTCCAACGCATGACTATCCTCGACCAGGTGGAGGTACGACAGCTCGAGCACTTCGTCACGGTCGCGGAGGAGCTGAGCTTCACCCGAGCCGCTCGCCGACTCAGCTACGTCCAGTCGGCCCTGTCGGTCTCGATTCGCGCCTTGGAGCGCGACCTCGGCGTCCGTTTGTTCGACCGCACGACCCACGGCGTAGCACTCACAGACGCCGGGGGGGCACTTCTGCCGTCCGCCCGCCATACGCTCGCCTCCGTCGAGCAGACGCGCGACCTCGCCGCAGCTCTGAAGGGAGTGCTCCGCGGGACGCTGCGGATCGGGATCATGCAGTCCTTCGGCTACCTCGACGTCCCGGCCCTGCTCGGACGGTTTCACCGCGAGCATCCGCACGTCGAGATCGAGATGCGGCCCTCGCCAGGCGGCTCCCAGGCGCTCGTGCAGGAGCTCAAGCGCGGAGGCACCGACATCGCGTTCGTCTCGCTGATGGACGACCCTCCCGGCGTGTCGGCGACCCAGCTCGCCGTCGAGGATCTGCACCTGGTCGGCACCCCAGAGCTGCTCCCGCGTCGACGCGGGAGAATCGAGCTGAGCGGGCTGTCGGAGGTCTCCTTCGTTGACTTTCCCACGGGATGGGGGGTGCGCACCGCGGTCGATCAGGCTTTCGCAGCCGCCGGGGTCACTCGGCGTGTCCCGGTCGAAGTCGCCGACGTGGGCACGCTTCTGCAGCTCCTCCGAGCCGGACTCGGCGTCGCGCTGCTCCCACGCTCGCTCCTGGGCAATGATGACGCGCTCCAGGTGCGGCGACTCGCCTCTCCGATGACCTGGCGGGTTGTCATGGCGCTCCCGGACGGCCGGCCGATTCGCGCCGCCGCCAATGCCTTCGCCGAACTGGTCACCGGGCCACGGTCGAGCGCATGATCGCGCCGGCAGTGACGTGTGCTCCCGGTTCAGGCAGGGGCCACGTTGAGCTCGCCGCCACGCGCTGCCTCGGCCTGCTCGCGGCTGTCGCGCGAGGAGATCAGGACAGCCGCGAGGATCGCGCCGACGATCGCGAAGCCCGCACCGACGAGAAAGGCGCGGTCGAACCCTTTCGTGAGAGCGACCGAAGGGTGCACGCCACTACTCAGCAGGCCTTGAGTGCGGCTGTTGGCGACGGTCGCGAGAATCGCCAGGCCGAGCGCGCCGCCCACCTGCTGTGAGGTGTTGATCAGTCCCGAGGCAAGACCGGCCTCGTGCGGCCTGGTCCCCGTCACGGCGCCAATCGTCACCGAAACGAACGAGAACCCGAGGCCGAAGGCCGCGAGCAGCGACGGCCCCAATACGTCGGCACCGAAGGACCCGCCGGGGGCTGGTACCTGCGAGAACCACAGCAGACCGCCCGCGACGAGCAGCAGACCTGCGATCAGGACCGGCTTGAAGCCGATGCGCGTGACGAGCTGCGAGCCGACCCCGGCCGAGATGATGATTCCCACCGCCAGCGGCAGATAGGAGAGCCCTGTCCTGATCGCCGAGAAGCCCAGGACGTTCTGTAGGTAGAGCGAGATGAAGAAGAACATCGAGAAGAGCGACATGCCGATCAGCAGTCCAACGATGTCCGCTCCGCGCAGCGTGCGCAGGCGGAAGATCGAAAATGGCAGCAGCGGGTGGCGCTGGCGGCGCTCGATCACCACGAACGCCACGAGCAGGAGGGCCGATCCGACGAGCCGGAGAAGCGTGCCTGTCGAGCCCCACCCGACGTTGACGGCGTCGACGACCGTGTACACGAGCAGCGCGAGCCCCGCCGTGACCGTCACAGCTCCGGGGATGTCAAAGCCTTCCGTGCCATCTTCCGCCTTGCTCTCGAGCAGCAGACGAGGGGCGGCTGTCGCCGCGGCAATGCCGATCGGCACGTTCACGAACAGCACCCAGCGCCAGCTCAGACCGCTCGTGAGAATGCCGCCGAGTAGGACGCCGGCCGCCCCTCCGGCGCCCGCGACCGCGCCCCAGATGCCCAGCGCGCGATTGCGCTCCGCGCCCTCTGCGAACGTGGTCGTGATGATCGAAAGCGCGGCGGGCGAGACGATTGCGGCGCCGAGACCCTGGATCGCGCGCGCGGCGATCAGCCATGGCTCGGACTGGGCAAGGCCGCCGGCGAGCGAGGCAAGCGAGAAGACGACCAGGCCGATCATGAACATCCGCCTCCGACCGAGCAGATCGGCCAGGCGGCCGCCCAGCAGCAGGAACCCTCCGAACGTGAGCGTGTAGGCGTTCACCACCCACGAGAGGTCATCGCGAGAGAAGTGCAGGTGGGAGCCGATCGACGGGAGCGCAACGTTCACGATCGACGCATCGATCACCACCACGAACTGCGTCATCGCCAAGAGCATCAGCGCGAGGTTCTTGCCGCGCTCTGAGCTCAGGTCGGCATCTGCTCTGGGGCGGCGGGAGCCGGTTCTCGCTGTCTCGCCAGACTGTGTCTCGCTGGTGCTCATACTGGTCCTCTCGGGAGTAGAAGGATGAGAATGATCCGGAAGCGGAATTACGGTTCCCCTTGCTTATACCAGCATACGGAGCTAAGATTCCGTTTGTCAAGGCAATGTCCACCGATCAGCGAACACTCCGAGCGGACGCCCGCCGCAATCGCGAGCGGATCATGTCTTCGGGCCGCGAGCTGTTCGCGCGCGACGGCCCAGAGGCGCAGATGGATGAGATCGCCGCGCGGGCCGGCGTCGGGATCGGCACCGTGTATCGCCACTTCCCCACGAAGGAGGCGCTGCTGACCGCGATGGTTCGCGATCGCTTCCAGGAGTTCGCCGAGATTGCGACTGTCGCAGAGGAGACCATCGACCCGCGGCACGCCCTTGAGACCGTCATGCGCCGCTCAGCCGAAGCGGTCGAGGGCGATATCGGCTTTCAGCTGGCGATGATGGGCTCCGACGAGCTGGAGTGGGAGGGCATCGAGGAGCAGAAGGCTGTCCTGGCAGCGATCGTCACGCGGATCATCCGACGTGCCGTCGACGCCGGCGTCGTCCGCGACGATGTCACCTTCGATGACTTCGGAATGGTGATGTGTGGGATCACCTCGACGATGTACTACAAGCCGGGTAGCGCCGACTGGCGCCGCCATCTCGCGATCGTTGTTCAGGGCCTATGCCCTCCGGCGCGGGATGTCGAGCAGGGGCGCGGCCTGGCCAGCGACAGTCGCGCTATCTCAGAGCACTGACCGCAAACCAATCCGAGCGGAGCTCAGGATCTCCGTTGCACACGCCGTTCACGGCCTCGAGCACCACCCGACGGCCGACCTCAACGCTTTCCTCCTCGGCTCGCGCGAAGGGCGCGGCTTCTCCCCAGGTGGCTCTGATCTCAGCACCGGCCCTGGCGAAAGACACCTCTTCGCGCTTGGGCCCGAGTCGCTCGGAGAGCAGGTCGATTGCATTGGCCGGCGCCCCGAAACCCGAATGACGGCTGATCCTGAACTTCACGCCGGCAACACTACAGCGCGACCAGCGCGTCGAGGACGCCTCCGGCTCGGGCGGCGAGCTGCGAAGCAGTGGGCCGCGCGGTCCACGAGTGACCTCACATAGCCCGCTCGTATCGAAGCAGGGTCCAGGACGTCTTTGCCACAGAGCGACCGCAGCCGATCCTCATCTTCAGGGAGGCGCGACCCGCGCCAAGTCACGACCACGAGAGGACACACTCATGTCTGCCAGCACGTCCGATGAGCCCGGCGTCTCGATTTCGAGCATCGACACCGAAGGGATCGCGCGCGCCAACGGGACGGGGCTGACGCCGGTCGTGTTCATTCACGGCCTCTGGCTGCTGCCGACCAGCTGGGATCGCTGGGCGGGGCTGTTCGAGGAGGCGGGGTATAGCGCGCTGACCCCCGGCTGGCCCGACGATCCCGAGACAGTCGCGCAGGCGAAGGAGCACCCTGAGGTCTTCGCCGGCAAGACGATCGGGCAGATTGCCGATCACTACGCCGACGTGATCGAGCGGCTGGACATCAAGCCCGCCGTGATTGGGCATTCCTTCGGCGGCCTGCTGGCCCAGATGATCGCCGGACGCGGTCTGTCGGCGGCGACGGTCGCGATCGACTCAGCTCCGTTTCGCGGGGTGCTGCCACTCCCGATCTCGGCGCTCAGGTCATCTGGTGCGGTGATCTCCAATCCCGCCAACCGAAACCGAGCCGTCCCGCTGACCTACGACCAGTTTCGCTACGCCTTCGCCAACGCGGTCAGCGAGGACGAGGCGAACGAGCTCTACGAGACCTACGCCGTGCCGGGGTCCGGCGTGCCGGTGTTCCAGGCGGCGAGCGCCAACCTCAACCCTTGGACCGAGGCGAAGGTCGACACGAGGAATCCGGACCGGGGACCACTGCTGATCGTCTCTGGCGGCGAAGATCACACCGCTCCTCCCGCGATGCAGAACGCCGCCTACAGGAAACAGAAGCGCAACGAGGGCGTCACGGAGATCGCCGAGATGCCCGATCGCGGGCACGCGCTGACGATCGACAACGGCTGGCGGGAGGTCGCCGACACGGCCATGGCCTTCATCAAGCGATTCACCAGCCGGACGAGCTGAGTGCCCGCTCGCTCAGGCCGGTGAGCCGGCCCGCGGGTTCACCAGCGGCGTGAGCGAGTGCTCGAGGTGGCCCCGCAGATGCTCGTGCTGCGGCGGAAGGCGCAGCTGCTCGCCCAGATGGGCCGGGTCCTCGTCGATAGCAAAGCCCGGGCTGGGCGTGGCGAGCTCGAACAGCACGCCGCGCGGCTCGCGGAAGTAGATGCTGAGGAAGTACTGGCGGTCGATGACCGGCGTCGGCGCTTCTCCGGCTCCGATCAAACGGTCGCGCCACTGAGCATGCTCAGCGTCTCGATCGAGCCACGCGATGTGGTGGACCGTTCCGGCTCCCTGGACGCCTGCGGCCGGGGGCGGGTCGTCGTAGATGTAGCTTGCGTGGCGCGAGCCCCCCTGCAGCACATATGCGCCCGGCGCGCTCATCGTGAAGCCGAGGGTCTCTGTCAAGAGCCGATGCTCCCGCTCGCGGTCGAAGCCGTAGACGCGGACGCCGTCGAAGCCGAGCAGGGCGTGCTCGCCCGGGATGCCCTGGGCGTGCGCCACGAGCGGCTCGTCATCCGTCTCGACGACGGCCAGCTCCAGCCCGAGGCCCTCGGGGTCACGGAAGCGGAGCTCTCTCTCGCCGGCGCCCGATTCGAGCTCGACGCCCTCGCGCGCGAGCCGCTCGGCCCAGAACTCGAGCGCGCTCTCGGACGCGACGCGCCAGCGCAGTCGATTGATCATGCCGGCACCGGCGCGTCCAGGTGCCGCGTCCGGGAACTCGAAGAACGTCAGGACCGACCCGGGTGCGCCGCGCTCATCGCCGTAGTAGAGGTGATAGACGTCCGGGGCGTTGAAGTTGACCGTCTTCTTCACCAGGCGCAACCCGAGCACGCGCGCGTAGAAATCGACGTTCCCGGGCGCGTCGGCGGTGATGCAGGTGATGTGATGGATGCCGTCAAGCTGCACAGGCTGCCTCCTCTCGCTGTCTCGCTACATGCACATTGACGAACCTGTCAAGCCCCAGCCGACCTGGGCGCGGCCGTCGGCGGCGCCCATGGATTGCGCTCGACCGCCGCTGGTGTTATTGCTCTGGCCCGGTGCCGGCCTGGACGATTCGCAATGCGCTCGAGGAGGACGTGCAGAACGTCCTGCGCCTCTGGGCGGGCGCGGGCGGCACGCCGAGCGTCAGCGACACGCCGGAAGCTCTCGCGCTGCTGCTCTCGCGCGACCCTCAGTCGGTGCTCCTGGCCGAGTCTCGCGACGGGCTCGTGGGCGCGCTGATCGCGGCGTGGGACGGCTGGCGTGGCTCCTTCTACCGGCTCGCCGTCGACCCCGGCAGCCGCCGTCTGGGCATAGCGACGGCCCTGGTACGGGAGGGCGAGCAGCGGCTTCGCGAGAGAGGCGCGGTCAGGCTCACGGCGATCGTCAGCGACGAGGACCCGGCTGCGCTCGGGTTCTGGGAGGCCGCCGGCTACGCGCGCCAGCGACACCGCGCGCGCTTCGTTCGCTCGGCGCGCGACTGAGCCGGCTCCGGGCAGCCGCCGCGCAGATCAGCTGACGTGCGCCGCCGGGGGGGCCGCCCGGCGAAGCGCCTCCGGGTCGCCCAGGCCTTCGTGCGCCAGCGTCGCGATCATCCACCTGAGGTCGCTGTGTCGCTCCGGTCGCCAGCCGTCGAGCCGGTCGGACAGCTGCCGCTCAGCTGCCCTCGCCAGGCGCTCGAGCGCCGCGCGGCCGCCGGCAGTCAGCTCATGCGCCGAGCGCCCACGGCCAAACAGGACGATCAGCTGCTTGCCGGTCAGCTCCTCGCATGCGAGCGCCAGTGCGTCGGCGCGGATCTCGAACCGCGCAGCGATCACGGAGACCCCCGGAGAGCCATCCTCGCCCAGTGTCAAGAGCAGCCAGCAGGCCCCCGGTGAGAGGTCCACTCCAGCCCGCTCCGCCACCCGCCGCGTCGTCTCCCTGGCCCCGTCTCGCTGCTCCAGCCGGCCCAGCTTGTTGGTGAGCACCTCGAGCGAGTCCGTGTCCCGGGGCTGCGCATAGGTATCCGCCAGGTCACCGCTTGCGACCGTCTCGCGCAGCGGCAGCTCACGGATGAGCCACGCCAGCCCGAACGCCACAGCGCCGAAGCCCGAGGCGACGAGGAACACGGTGCTGATGGAATGCGTGAACGCCTGGAGGTAGTCGAGCCGGAGCGGCGGCGGCAGATGTGCGATCTGCCGCGGGTTCACCCCGCCGGAGGCGGCCTGGGCGCGCGCTCCGGCGGGCAGCACGCTTTTCAGCTCGGAGCGCAGCCGGTTTGAGAAGATCGCGCCCAGCGTCGCCGTTCCCAGCGATCCGCCGATCAGTCGAAAGAGCGTCGCCCCAGAGGTGGCCGCGCCCAGGTCGGAGTAGTCGACGGCGTTCTGGACGGCGAGTATCAGGACCTGCATCACCATGCCGAGCCCCAGCCCGACCACGAACATGAATCCGAAGATCGTGGTGCGGCTGGTCGCCAGGCCGATCGTCGAGAGCAGGTAGAGCCCCACGGCCATCAGCGCCGTGCCGGCGATCGGGAACGGCTTGTAGCGGCCGGTCGCGCTTATCACGCGTCCCGCGCCGATCGACGTGATCAGCAGGCCTCCCATCAGCGGCACCAGCTGCAGCCCGGATCCGGTCGGGCTCGCGCCCTTCACGACCTGGAGGAACAGCGGCAGGTAGGTGACCGCGCCGAACAGGCCGAAGCCGACGATGAAGCCCACGGCGCTCGTCGCCAGGAAGACCTCGTTGCGCAGCAGTCGCGTCGGCAGCACAGCCTCGCGCGCGCGGCGCTCGGCGAGCGGGAACAGGGCAAGGCACAGCACGCCCGCAACTCCCAGGCCGACGATCAGCGGCGAGCCCCATGGCACAGAGGTGCCTCCGAGGGAGGTCAGCAGGACTATCGATCCCACGCCGGCCGCCAGCAGCGCCGTGCCGAGGTAGTCGATCGAGTGGCGCACGCGCTCCGACGTGGCCGGAAACGCGGCAGCGAGCACGAACAGAGCGACCACGCCGAGCGGCAGGTTGACGTAGAAGATCCATCGCCAGCTCAGGTGCGTAGTGAGAAATCCGCCCAGCAGCGGGCCGGCGATGCTGGCCAGGCCGAACACCGCGCCGAAGAGCCCCGTGTACCGGCCTCGCCGGCGTGGCGGGACCACGTCGCCGATGGCCGCCTGCGCGCTGACTATCAGCCCACCGCCACCCAGTCCCTGAACCGCGCGGAAGGCGATTAGCTCGTCGAGGTTCTGGCTCAGTCCGCACAGCGCCGACCCGGCGAGGAACACGACGAGCGCGGATTGCAGCACGATCTTGCGCCCGTACATGTCGCCGAGCTTTCCGTAGAGCGGCGTGACCACCGTCTGCGCCAGCAGGTACGCCGTCACCACCCACGAGATGTGGGTCAGGCCGCCGAGGTCTCCAACGATCGTCGGCAGCGCCGTAGCGACGATCGTCTGGTCGAGCGCCGCGAGGAACAGCACGAGCATCAGCCCCCCGAGCACCAGCCGCAGCGCCGGCTGGGCGCGCCGGCCTTCCTGGGACGGGATCGGAGCGGTGGCGACGCTGCTCATGGACGGCTCGCGCCTGGTCTCGCCAGGGCGGCCGTCTGCTGCCGGCGTGACGAAGACCTGGACCGATGCTAGCGCGCCACTGTGGCCGCCGGCCCGCGTCCGCGGGCGCCGGTACGGTTCGAGGCAGGACGGCGCAGGCGGGCTCCAGCACCGTCCGCGAACGTCCCTGCTATCCACTGGAGGCGATGATGCGAAGGCACTTGACGTGGCTCGCGATGACGATCACGAGCGGCGCGCTGCTCGCCGGCTGTGGTGGTGGCGGCAGCTCCACGACAACGAGCCACAGCACCTCGACGCCCGCCACAAGCACGGCGACGCGGGCGCCGACCAGCTCCACTCCCGCGACGGGCGCGGGCGCGGCGAGCGGCGCGGCGATCCAGCGGGCGGTGGCGGCCTGCAAACGGACGATTCAGGGCGAGCCGTCGCTCAGCGCGCGGGCTAAGAGCAAACTCGAAGCGATCTGCGGCAAGGCGGCCAAAGGAGATTCCGCCGCAGTTCGCAAAGCCGCTCAGGAAGTCTGCGCTGAAGTCATCAACGGGTCCGCCCTGCCAGCCGGTCCCGAAAGGGAACGGGCGATCACGGCCTGCAAGTCCGCGAAATAGCGATCACGCGGGAGCGGCGCGCAGGATGGCGCCGCTCTGCGGCTACTCCGCCGCCGCCGGCCCGCCGGCGTCCTCGTCCTCGTCCTCGTCCTCGTCCTCCGTCTCGGTGTACAGCGACTCGCGCGCAAGCTCTCGACCCTTGACGTCGAACAGCTTGATCTCGAGCAGGTCCTGGCGGTAGTCGTCGGGGGCGATCAGCGTGAAGCGCTCGTCGATCACCTCGCATTGGTCGACGGGAAGCTCGGCGAGCTCGGCGGTGACGATCCGACCTCCGGAGATCACCGGGCGTCCCCACACCAGCGTCATCGCAGCCGCGGCCCCGAAATGGCCGCGCCAACTGCCTATCACCTCCTCGCACAGGTCCAGCTGCCAGTCAGGGTTGCGCTCTGCCGTCTCCTCGGTGAAGTCGGCGTGTGCCGAGAAGCCGCTCGGCTCGCCATCCTCGCCGCCCGCGGCGAAGCTGACATAGCCGAACAGCTCGTATCCGCCCGAGGTGCGCGCGGTCCCCGGCACGTATGTCAGCCCGTGCCAAGTGCGATCGGGGTACCAGACGACGTCACCCGGCTCGCCTAGGTCCTCCGGCGGCGACTCGATCTGCTTTGCGGCCGCGAGGAACTCCTGCTGCAGGCGCTCCTGCCAGCGGCCGTACGGCAGCTCCTCCTGCGGAGGCTCGGCGGCAAAGCGGGGCACGAAGCGTTCGACGGGAGGCATGGCTCCCGGCCACACTACGCGTCGCGAAGCAGCGCCGCTGCGTGCTCCGGCGCGACGATGTTGAGGTTCACCTCGGTCGCCAGCTCGAGGCCCGCGATGTGGGTCAGGCGCGGCAGCACGTCCACGCGCCAGCAGAAGTGCTCCGCCCCGCGTGGAGCCGTGCGCACCCACAGGTTCAACGGGGGGCTCGAGCCGAGATGACGCGCGAGGCGGCTCAGCCCGTCGTGCAGAAGCGCCGCGCCCGTCGGGCCGTCGTCCTCGAAGCGCGCCCGCGGGACCCGTGGGGCGAGCATCAGCTGGAACGGCAGGCGAGAAGCGTATGGCGCGATCAGCACGGCCGCCTCGTCGATCGCCACGATCCGCTCGCGCAGGCGCACCTCCTCGGCGACCATGTCGGCGAGCAGGTTCTGGCCCATCATTCGTGTGGCATACGCCCCGAAGCGCTCGCGCTCGCGCGCCACCGCGGGCGGGACGAAGTCGAGCGCGTACAGCTGGGAGTGCGTGTGCGGCAGCGACGCTCCCGCCTCTCGGCGCTCGTTGACGATCAGCTGCACGTATGCGCTGTCGGCGTGCACCCGCATGCGCTCGCGCCACATGTCCACCGTGGCGATCACCTGCTCGAGCGGAAGGTCGGCCAGCGACAGCACGGGTTGCGGCCCGTTGATGATCACCTCGTGCGCCCCCGTCGCGGGCCTCGAGACGAACAGCCCCGGCTCGTCCGGACGTGGCGCCCCGGCATCGCCGCCGCCTGTCTCCCCGCCCGGCGAGAGGGCCGGGTACAGGTTGGGGACGACGCGCACGGTCCAGCCCGGCGAGTTGGCGGGACCGCCTCCGGGCCGGATCGCGTCCAGCTCGGGCGGCGTGCGGTCCTCGTGGCCCTCCGCGAACGGGTCGAGCTCACGGTCGATCGGCTCGGGCGCCGCGCAGCCCGGCTCTCCTCCCGGGCGCCTGGAGCGCTCGCCGGCGACGATCGTCTTGTGCCCGCTCAGCGGGTCGATGCGCAGCTCCGTCAAGGCTCAAGCGTCGAGCGCGTAGCGCCTGACGTCCCGTTCGAGCTTGGCCGTGCTCGGATAGGGGCCCTGGTGGATGTACTGCCGGCCGTTGCGGTCGTAGAAGACCGTCACCGGCGTGAACGTCGAGTCGGTCACCGCAGCGCCAGCCTGCCCGCTTTCGTCGTAGTAGCTCGGATAGCTGACGGGGAAGGACCGCAGGAACGCGAGCGCGTCGGTGCGGCTGCTGTCGCCGGAGTCGACGCCGATGAACGCAACCTCCCGCCCCTGCGCGACCGACGCGCGCTGGAAGGCGCCGAACTCGGCCCGGCATGGCTGACACCACGACGCCCACTTGTTGACCACGACGGGGTGGCCGCGTAGCTCTGCCAGCCGCGCGCGCAGGGCGCTCAGCCCGCCCGGCAGGATCTCGTTCGCCTGGGCATGAAGCGCGGCCAGCGGCGCGGGAGAGCCCGCCAGGCGGGCGCGCATCTCCGCCAGTGTCAGCTTCGACGGCGCCGTCGCTGGGGCCTTGGATGAGCTGCTCAGCTGGATCACGCCGACGGCGAGCACAGCTAGCAGGGCGAGCCCGCCGGCCATGATCGACATGCGCGCCACAGTCATCGCCGGTAAGGGTCGCAGATACCCCCCCTTCAATCGGGCCGCCGCTTGCTATATCCTCAGAGGAGCACGTCAGGGCCGGGTCGATCTGAGCACCCGGCAAACGGCGCAAGTAGGGCGCCAAATCCTTTCGAGCCGCGTCGAAGCCACTTTCGGCCGCGGCTTTGTCTCGAAGTCCAGAGCCTTAATGGCCGAGTCCACCTCAGTGGCCCTCGCGGCCGCGACCATTCCAAGTTCCGCCGACATAGCGCGAGCGGAGAAGCTCGTGCGCGAGCGCTTCGTGCACGGCGCCGAGGACCCAGCCGTCGCGCTCGCACCCGGCTCCCCGCGCAGGCGCGCGCTCGACGCGGCGCTCGCCGAGCTGCAAGCCGATCCGAAGGCCAAGCACCCCTCGACCGCCTGGCGCCGCGAATTCTCGCTGCTGCTGGGGCTGGAGCGGCTGCTCTCCGAGGAGGAGCCGAAGCTGGCGGACGGCACCGTGCTCTCCGCCCACCAGGTCGACGCGCTGTCGGGCACGCTCGCGGCGCTGCTGGCCGAGGCGCAGCGCACCGGATCGAACGGCAACGGCCGCGCTGCCGCGTCCGCCTCCCCCGAGCTGCTCGCCTCCGCCGACATCCTCGGCCCGGATGAGGCCGTGGCGCCGAACGGCTCCGACGCCTCCGCGCCCGAGGAGGCGCCGGATGCGGAGCTGGAGCCCGAGGAGCCCGAGGAGGACGAGGACGATCTCGACGAGGACGAGGACGATCTCGACGAGGACGACGAGGATCTCGGGCCCGTGCAGCGCGCCGCGCCCGAGGAGGACGAGGACGAGCTCGAGGAGGAGGAGGATGAGCCGGAGCCCGAGCAGGAGCCGGAGGAGGAGACCGAGCCCGAGGAGGAGCCGCGCGACTGGGTCGAAGAGGGCGATGAGGAGGAGTCGCTCGGCGAGCAGCCCGAGGACCCGAACGCTGCCAAGCGGTTCTGGTTCGAGCATGCGACCGGCGCCGGCAAGACGGTCGCCGCCCTGGGCTTCGTGGAGGCGTCGCAGACAGGCGGCGTGCTGATCCTCACCCACCGTCGCAACCTGGTCGACCAGTTCCACGGCGAGCTGCGCGACCGCGGCTATGCCAAGCGCATCAGCCGGCCGCTCTTGAAGGGCGAGGACTCGGTCAAGGGGCCGGTGACGGTCGAGACCTACCAGTGGTTCGTGCGCAACGCCGGCAAGATCTCGAGCGCCTACAACATCGTCATCTGCGACGAGGCGCACACCGCGCTCGGGGAGAAGACGAGTGCCGCGATCCGCAACTGGACCGGCCCGATCTTCATCGGCATGACCGCCACCGGCGCGCTGATCGCCCGGCACGTCACCGACCTGTTCCCCACCCAGACTTCGCGCTTCGACCTCGCCCAGGCCGCCCGCCGCGGCGTGATCGCGCCGCTGCGCTGCGTGCGCATCTCGCCCGGTGTCGGAGTGCGCACGATCGCCAAGGTGCCACTGCGCCGCGGCGAGGTGGACACCGAGTTCGATCAGGAGGAGCTGGCCAAACTCCTGGACCAGCAGCCGTTCAACGTCGCCGTCGCGAACCTCTACAAAACGCGATTCAACGGTGTCCCCGGCGTCGTCTACGCAGCCGGCGTGCGCCACGCATACAACCTGGCGGAGGCGTTCCGCGCCGAAGGGATCAAGGCGCAGGCGGTCTCCGGCGAGACGCCCAAGCGCGAGCTGGCCGAGATCCTCGCGCGCTACGAGCGCGGCGACATCGACGTGCTGATCAACGCCCAGCTGCTCGCCGAGGGCTGGAACAGCCCGCGCGCGACCGTCTGCATGCATCTCGCCCCGACTGCCTCCAAGCGCATCTACCAGCAGCGCGTGGGACGTGTGACGCGTCGCCATCCCGGCAAGGAGGCCGGCCTGGTCGTGGACTTCGTGCATCCCGCCACCAAGCACGATGACCCGGTCGTCACGCTGCACTCGCTGCTCGACCGCGACGTCTACCGGGGCGGCGCGATCGTCGTCGGCCCGGTGCGCCGCGGGCGTGGGCGCAGGATGCGCGTGGAGCGGCGCGTGCTGCCGGTGTGCGCGGAGGAGGAGCGGCGGTTCGCCGTGTTCGAGCGCGAGCTCTGGCGCATCGCCGTGGAGCACCTCGACTACGGCGAGCAGCACGTGTGGGCGGCGCTCGCCGGCGCCCGGGTGGCACCGAGCGGCTGGCGCCGGGCGCGCGCGATGCTGCACTTCGACCGGACCGGCGAGCTCAAGAGCCGCTTCCTGATCACGGCGGTGCAGCGCAACAAGAACCCGCAGCTGCGGCTGCGCGCGCTGTCCGACATCGCGGCGCTGCGCGACCCCGACGCGTTCGACACCGCGATCGACATCATCGGCGGCTGGCCGCGGGAGGAGCGCAAGGAGGCGACCAAGATCATGCTGCGCGCGCTCGTCGAGCGACGGATCGGCAGGCGCGACCAGGCGAACGCCTGGATCTGGCGCCTCGCCGAGTACACCCGCGACGTCCACGAGGAGTACGCGGTCCAGCGCTGGCCGGAGACCAAGCGCCTGCTCGGCCTGCTGGTCAACTCTGCCGGCGGTGCGCATGCGCGCAATGCCAGGCGCCTGATCCACGCCGCTCGCAAGCAGGACCGGCGGCTGACAGCCGCGCTGCTCGCCGCGGCGCTGGCCCACACCCCCGAGGCGGAGGAGGCGCTGCGCGGCGCGCGCACGCGCCTGGCTCGCAAGCCGCCCGCGCTCGCGCGGGAGCTGCTGCGGAACTTCCCCAAACGGCGCGCGCGCAACGCGAGGCGCCGGCGCAAAGGCGGCAAGGGCGGCTCGAACGGGGCCAGGCCGGGCGGGGCGCCGACCGCGTCCGCCACGCCGGTGCCGGTCGACTCGGCGGCGGGCGATTCGGGTTCGCGCGAGCCGCCTCCGAAGCTCAGCGGCGGCCTCGGGTCAGACGTGGACGACAAGCTGCGGCGCAACGTCCAGGACGCGCTCGAGCACCAGGACAGGCTCGGGCACGAGGACGCGCTCGAGCCCGCCGAGTAGCAGGCCGGGTCACTCGAGCGGGGCGAGGTGAACCTCGCCGGCGCCGAGCGTCAGGAGGCCGCCGTCGTCGCGCGCGACGACCAGTCGCCCGAGGCCATCGATCCCGTCCGCCCGTCCGCTCGCGAGCGAGCCCTCCACGCCATGGGTGCCCCACGTGATCCGGCGTCCGCGCAGCGCGTCCCGCGCGCGCCATGCCTCGAGCGTGGTCTCGGGGTCCTGGCCCAGCCGTCGCTCGAGCGCGGCCAGCAGCTGCGAGAGCGCCGGCTCGACGTCCGCCGGCGTCCTGCCGAGCGTGGCGGCCGGCCGTGCGAGGTTGGGGCCCACCCCGGCGCCACTCCCCGGCCGCAGCTCCGGCGGCAGCTCCTCGAGGCGCACGGCGACGTTCAGGCCGATCCCGACGACGGCCCACCCCTCCTGCGGACGGCCCTCGATGAGGGTTCCGGCGAGCTTGCCGAACAGCCGGCCCGCGCCCGTGTCCTGGGCGATCACGACGTCGTTCGGCCACTTGATCTGAGCCTCCTCGCCGGCGACGTCGCAGACCGCCACCGCCGCAATCAGCGGCAGCAGCTGTGGCGGCTGGCGCATGAGCAGAGACATAAGCACCGAGCTTCCGGGCGGCGCCAGCCAGCTGCGCCCCTGGCGCCCGCGCCCGGCCGTCTGCTCGGAGGCCGTTACCAAGGTTCCGTGCGGCGCGCCTGCAAGCGCCAGCGCGCGCGCGCGCTCGTTCGTCGAGTCGGTTCGGCGCAGGTGCACGCGCGGTCGGCCGAGCGCGCTCACGCCGCGCGAACCACGATCTCGTCGTCGCGGCCGGCTCCGAGCAGCTCCGCGGCCGAGCCGCGGTTGACGGCGAGCGCGATCATCTGCTGCGCATCCTGATAGAGCAGGAGCTCGCCGGCCGGGACGTCGGCGAAGGTAGCAACGTAGGAAGCGGCGTGATCGCTGCCGGCATGACGCAGCGCCAGGGCAGACCCAGGCTGCATGCCGGCCGCGGCGAGCTGTTGCGCGCCGGCATCGAGGATCAGGTTGCCGAAGCTGTCGCAGCGCAGCACGTGCGCCACCACGGCGCCGTCGCCGAGCTGTGCGGCCGGCAGCTCCAGGCGGCGCAGCTCGTGCGCCGCGAGCGGCTCGCCGACCTCGGCGAGCGACGCGCCCGCCGCGAGCGCGGCCGCCACGGGGGCGAAGATGTCCCTGCCGTGAAAGGTGCGCGACACGGGCTGCAGGCGCTCCGGCGAGCTGCCGATGTCGACCGCCTCGGCCACTCCCGCGAGCCGCTCGGCGGCCGGCATCAGCAGCCCGTTGTCGGGTCCGACCAGCAGCCGTTCCTCGCGAGCGGTCCGCAGCGCCACGGCGCGGCGGGCATCGGGCCCCGTCGCGCCGACCCCAGGGTCCACGACCGCGAGGTGCACACCGGCCGGCATATAGGGGAGCGCCGCCTGAAGCACCGTGGCGCCCGCGCGCACGTCGTGGCGGGGGATCCCATGGGTCAGGTCGATCACGCGCGCGGCCGGACAGCGGCGGGCGATGACCCCGTGGCAGACGCCGACGAACTCGTCGAGCAGTCCGTAGTCGGAGAGGAACGTGATCACCGGCGCGACGGCCTCATCGGGCACCATGGGTCTCCGGGCGCGACCCGTGCTCACGGCACCGCCGGCTCGCCCGCCCGGGAGGCGGCATCCGCGAGCAGCGCGTCGAGCAGGCCGTCGATGTCGTGGCGCTCGGCCTCGAGGTCGACCTGGAGGCCGTGCTCGCGCAGCGCCTGGCTCGTGACCGGGCCGATCGAGACGACGCGCGTGGCCGGCGACAGCGGAGCGTCGGCTTGCCCGCCGCCGCCGACGGCCTCCATGAAGAAGCGCACGGTCGAGGCTGAGGTGAACGTGATGTAGTCGGCGCTCGTCGCCAGCTCGAGCGCCCGCTCGGAGAGCGGCTCGGCGATCGTCTCATAGAGCGCCAGCACGTCGACCTCGATTCCGCGCGCGCGCAGCGCCTCGGGTAGCACCTCGCGCGCGTCGCGGGCACGGGCAACCAGGGCGCGCGTCGCAGGCACGTCGCTGAGCGCCTCCACGAGCGACTCCGCGACCGAGCGCTCGGGCAGGATGTCGGCGCGGATCCCATGCTCGGCCAGCGCCCGAGCGGTGCCGTTGCCGACAGCCGCGATACGCGCCTGCGCAAGCGCGCGGGCGTCGCGGCCGCCGGCCTCGAGGCGCTCGAAAAGCGCGGCGACGCCGTTGGCGCTGGTTACGCAGATCAGGTCGTAGGGGGACGGGTCGAGCGGCGGGCCGGGGAGCGGCTCCACGCGGATAACCGGCGCCTGGACGACCCGCGCGCCGTGCTCTGCAAGCCGGCGCGCGAGCTCGCTCGCCTGTGCGCGCGCGCGGGTGACGGCCACTGTGCGCCCGGCGAGCGGCCGCGCCGGCAGCCACGAGAGCTCGCCCGCGAGCGCCGCCACCGGCCCCACGACGGTTATCGAGGGCGGGCGCACATCGTGGTCGCGGACGGTCTCGGCGATTGTCTGCAAGGTGGCGCTGACCGTGCGCTGCGCGGGCAGCGTGCCGTTCTCCACGACAGCCGCCGGCTCCGAGCCGGGACGACCGGCCGCCATCAGCGAGGCGGCGATCTGGGGCAGGCGGCCAACCCCCATGTAGAACACGAGCGTCCCCGGGAATGCCGCGAGAGCCGGCCAGTCGATCGCCGCCTCGTCCTTGTCCGGGTCTTCGTGTCCCGTGACGAGCGCCACGGCGCTCGAGAGCCCGCGATGGGTCACCGGGATGCCGGCGTAGGCGCTGGCGGCTATGCCGGCGGTTATCCCCGGAACGACCTCGAAGGGGATCCCGGCCGCGCGCAGCGCGAGTGCCTCCTCCCCGCCGCGGCCGAACACGAACGGATCGCCGCCCTTCAGGCGCACCACCTTGCGGCCGGCCCGCGCGTGCTCGACGATCAGGGACTCGGTCTGCTCCTGCGGGACCGACGGCCCCCGGCCCTCCTTGCCCACGAACACCAGCTGCGCGTCTGCGCGCGCGCGGTCGAGCGCCGCGGCAGGGATCAGGCGGTCGTACAAGATGACGTCCGCCGCTGCGATCAGCTCGAGAGCGCGCGCCGTCAGCAGCCCGGGGTCGCCGGGGCCGGCGCCCACCAGGTAGACGCGCCCGCTCACGCGCCGACCGCCCAGTGCTCGACCTCGAGATCCGCCATGGGGAAGTGCTTGGGGTTGCCCGTCGCAAGTCGCGCGCCCACGCCGAGGGCGGCGGCGGCGATCAGGCAGTCAGCCTGGCTGAGCGTGATCCCCTCACGCGCATGGTCACGCCGCCAACGCCCGGCGCGTATGCCCTCGGCTCGTCCCAGAGGTGCGAGCTGGAATCCGCCCAGGAGTCGCATGACCGCCGTCTCGTCCTCGCTGTTGGCGCCTCGAAGGACCTCCTCGACGTTGACCGCGCAGATCCATGGCACCTGGGTGCCGTCGCGCAGGCCACGCACGCGCTCGGCCGCCGGCCGCCCGCGCAGGGCGTCGATCAAGACGGTCGTGTCGAGCAGCAGCGGCAACGACTAGCCAACGCGTGTCGGGTCACCGCGGCGTTGCGCCGCGACCCAACCGGCGGGATCGTGATCCCACTCGTGCTCACGACCCGCCAGGGCGCCGAGCCCGGCTTCAATGTCCTCCCAGCGGCGCTCATCCTCGAGCGCGCGGCGCACGGTTGCGCTGATGAAGGTGCTGCGGCGTCGCCTGCCCACGCGTTTGTCGAGCTCGTCCACGAGATCGTCGTCCAAGCTTATGTGCACTCGCATGGCCACAAGGTAGCACACAGCAAGCAGCTGGGAAAGGCGAGTCCTAGGACGCCATCGAGCTCATCTCGGCCTCCGCGAGCAGGGCCGCCGCTCCGGCCAGTCTCAGCCTCGCGGCGACAGACGATCCCAACGCATCAGCCTCGTCGAGGCTTCCGAGCAGCTCATCGCCTATCCATGCGGACCCGTCGGGCATGCCGACCCAGGCGCGCAGCAGCAGGCCCGGCCCGCCCACCGGCAGCGCCTGCGCTCCGAGCGGCGTGTGACAGCTCGCCTCGAGCGCTCGCGCCAGCGCCCGCTCCGCCGTGAGGCACGCGAGCGTCTGCTCGTCGCTGATCGCCGATGCCGCCGCGCGGCCTCGCTCATCCTCAGCGCGTCCCTCGAGCACGATCACGCCCTGGCCGGGGGCCGGCACGAACTGCTCCGGGTCGAGCACCGCGCCGATCTCCGACTCGCGGCCAAGCCGCCGAAGCCCGGCGCGTGCGAGGACGATCGCGTCGAGGCCCTGCTCCCCGTCCGCGAGCTTGCGAAGGCGCGTGTCGACGTTTCCCCGCATCGGCACGACGTCCAGATCCATGCGCGCCGTGCGCAGCTGCGCGACGCGGCGGATGCTGCTCGTGCCCACGCGCGAGCCGGGGTGCAGGTCATCGAGCCCGGCAGCTCCGCAGAGGACGTCCTCCGCCGGCGCGCGAGCGGGCGCGCCGAGCAGCGCCAATCGGTCGGGCAGCTCGCCCGGGACGTCCTTGGCCGAGTGCACGGCCAGGTCGATCTCGCCGCGCAGCAGCGCCTGCTCGAGCTCGGCCACCCAGCGCGACTTGTCCTCGGCGGGCGCTCCGCGGTCACCGCTCGTCGCGATCGGGACGATCTCGGCCCCCCCGAGCAGGTCGGCGATGTGGGGGGCCTGCGCGAGCGCGCGCGCGCTCCGCCGGGTGCCAAGGCGCATCAGCGTTCGCGACGGCGGCGGAGGTCATGGACCTCGGCCAGCTCGGCTGCGGGCTCCTCGCTCGGCGCGTCCTCGCGCAGCCCGAACAGCTCGCGCACGACCTCGATGCTCGCATGGCCGTGGTCCTCGCCGAGGCTGCGCAGCCGGATGGTCGGCTCGTGCAGCAGGCGGCTCATCACCGCGCGCGCTATCGCCTCGATGCGTGCGAGGTCGCGCGGCGACGCGGACTCCCAGCGCCCGGAGTTCTCGGCCAGCACCTGCTCCACGAGGTCGTTGCCGTGTGCGCGCAGCGCGCTGACGGTGGGCAGCGCGTCGAGCTGCCCCAGCCAGCGCGCGAAGCGGTGGATCTCCTCCTCGACGATCTCGAGCGCTCGCGGCGTCTCCTCCGCGCGCGTGCTCAGGTTGCGCGCGACGACGGCCTGCAGGTCGTCGATGTCGTAGAGCGCCACCGCCTCCAGCTCGCCGCAGGCCGGGTCGATGTCGCGCGGCACCGCGATGTCGATCAGCAGCAGCGGGCGGCCGCCTCGCTCCGCCATCACGAGCTCGAGCTCCTCCCTGCCAACGATCGGATGCGGCGAGGAGGTCGAGGACAGGACGATGTCGGCCCGCAGCAGCTGGTCGGGGAGTTTGTCCAGCCCGACCACCGAGCCGCCGAAGCGCTGGGCGAGGCTCAGCGCGCGGTCGGCATGGCGGTTCGCGACGAAGATCGTGCCGGCACCCTGGTCGGCCAGCGCGCGTGC
This sequence comes from Solirubrobacteraceae bacterium, assembly GCA_034665005.1. Classification (GTDB taxonomy): domain Bacteria; phylum Actinomycetota; class Thermoleophilia; order Solirubrobacterales; family Solirubrobacteraceae; genus Palsa-744. The sequence continues at coordinate 112,835 of JAXDGO010000027.1, forward strand.
CGTGAGCTCGCTCGTCTCGCCGGCGCCGAGGATCACGACGTGGCGGTCCTCCAGGCCGCCAAGCACGCTGAGCGCGAGGTCGACCGCGACCGATGGAACGCTCACGCGGCTCGAGCCTATCCCCGTCTCCGAGCGCACTCGCTTGCCGGTCGTCAGCGCGGCGGCGAACAGGCGGTTGGAGAGAGGCCCCGTGCAGCCCGCCTGCATGGCGGATTCGTGAGCGCGGCGGACCTGGCCCTGGATCTCGGCCTCGCCCAGGATCATCGACTCGAGGCCTGCCGTCACGCGGTAGAGCTGACGCGCCGCGTCGCAGTTGCGCGGCGAGTAGATCGCATCCGCCAGCTCGGTCGGCCGGATCGCGGCGCGGCCGGCGAGCAGGCCGAGGACATCGGACTCGGCCCGAACCGGGTCGCCGACGACCAGGTAGACCTCCGTGCGGTTGCACGTGGAGATGACCACGGCCTCGCGCACCTCGGCGGTCGCGGTCGCCTCCCGGGCGAACTGGGCGGCCTCGCGCTCGGTGAACGCGAGGCGCTCGCGCAGCGCCACGGGCGCCGTCTTGTGGGAGATGCCGAGCGCGATCAACTCGCTCATGCCAGCGTCGACTCCCTCTGGGCCTGCTCAGGCACCTCGCCGGCGGCCGGCTCGCTGGTCCTCCGCTCGACGCCCTCGAGCAGCTCGCCGAGCTCGCGCTCGATGCGGCTCAGGCGGATCGCCATGATGGCCACGTAGATCAACACGAGCACGAACAGCACGATGTACGCGGCGGCGACGTACTTGCCGGCCTCGTGCAGCGGCAGGGCCGGGACGTCGCCGAGCACGATCGACACCATCAGAGCACCGTCCTCGAGGCGGCCCGTGCGCCGATGGTGGCACCGGGCGCCACGCTCGGAGCCGCGCTGCGCGAGCGGGGCCTGGTCGCATCCTGCCCCTCGCCGAGCAGCCGGCGGCGCAGCGCGCGCAGCTGGGCACGGGTGTGCTTGGCCGTCAGCTCGTACTTGACCAGCGTGGTGTAGAGCAGCGCTATCGCGACCAGCGACACGACGAACGTGAGAGCCATCGGCCCCGGCAGGTTGGAGGTGCTGCCCAGCACCCGCGGGTGCACGTAGGCGGTCGAGAGGCGCACCGCCATGAAGTTGAGCGGGACGAACGCCCCGGCGGTGACCGCGAACACGGACGCATAGCGCGCCTGGCGCTCAGGGTCCTCGATCGCGAAGCGCAGTGGCTGATAGGTCGCGTAGAGCAGGAACACGATCAAAAAGGACACGAGCGTCGGCTCGTCCCACACCCACCAGTGCCCCCACGAGCCCTTCGCCCAGATCGAGCCCGTGATCAGCGCGCCCACGGCGAAGATCAGGCTCATGTGGATCGCGACGTAGGAGCGCATGTCCCAGCGAGGGTCGCGCGTGCGCAGGTGCGCGATCGCGAGCAGCGCCCCGATGATGAAGCCGCACAGGGCCACGATCGCCATCGGCACGTGGATGTAGAAGATCTTCTGCAGGAAGCCCTGTTCGGCGTCGAGCGGCGCGTAGAAGAAGACAAGCGAGAGCGCGAGCGCCATCGCGGCGACGGTGGCGATGCTCAGCAGGCGCAGACCCTTCCCGTACATGGGCTTTTCTCTAGTCCTCCAGCAGGAAATCGAACAGGGCGTAGGCGATCAGCCCGAACACAAGATCATAGAGCCCCAGCGTCAGCAGCCAGCGCGCAGCGGGCGCCGACGGATGGGCGGCGGCCAGCAGCGGCGAGGTGGCCCGGGCGCCGCCGATCACGATCGGCACGAGCAGCGGCAGGCCCAGCAGGGGCCCCAGCAGGTCGCGCGCGCGGGTGCGAACCGCGAGCGCGGCTACGAGCGTGCCGACTGCGGCGACGCCGATGTCGCCGAGCGCCAGCACGCCGATCAGGTCGGGGAGCGCGCCGGCGAAGGGCGGCCCGAGCAGCAGCGCGAACGCCGGCACGGCCACGAGCTCGAGGGCCACGAGGTAGGCGAGCAGCGTCAGCGCCTTCGCCACGAGCAGCGAGCTGCGGTCTACCGGCGCGAGCAGGAAGCCGTCGAAGCCGCCCTGATCGGCGTCCGCGACGAACAGGCGGTTGACCCCGAGGATCGCCGCGAACAGCAGCGTCACCCAGAGGATGCCCGCGGCCAGGTCTCCTTCGACGCTGTTGCGATTCAGGGCGAAGTGGAAGACCACGAACGTCGTGACCGCGAACAGCGACATCGCGGGCACGGACTCGAGCGTGCGCAGCTCCACCAGCAGCTCCTTGCGCAGCAGCGCCCCCACGGTCCTCCTCACCGGTAGAGCTCCGCGATCTCGGAGCGATCGACCTCGCCCGCCGCCCGCAAGAGGGCGGGTCGGCCCGCGCGCAGCCCCAGCACCACATCCGCCTCGGAGAGCGCGCCGGTGGGGTTGTGGCTGCAGATCACGCGCGTGCGCCCGGACTCGCGCCCGATCAGCGGCTCGAGGAGCTCGACGGCCGCCGGGTCGAGATTGGAGTGCGGCTCGTCGAGCAGCAGCAGCTCGGGGCCGTGCAGCACCGCGCGCGCGACAGCCACGCGCTGAACCATGCCGCGCGAGAGCGTCCGCAGCGCCTCGCGACCGCGGTGGGCCATGCCCACCGCGTCGAGCAGCTCCTCGACGCGCGCGTCCGGGACGTCGTGCAGGCGCGCGTGGTAGCGGAGGTTCTCGCGCGCCGTCAGCTCGCGGTAGAGCAGCGGCTCGTGGCCCAGCAGCCCGACGCGCCCGCGCACTGCCCATGCGTCGCCTGGCAGCTCGCGGCCGAGCACGCTGACGCGACCGGCATGCGGGCGAAGGAGCGTAGCCAGCACACGCAGCAAGGTCGTCTTACCGGCGCCGTTCGGCCCGAGCACCAGCAGCGTCTGGCCCTCCTGCAACTGCAGCGAGACGTCGCTCAGCGCCTCGCGCTCACCGTAGTGTCGAGCTAGCCGCTCGACCTGCAGCGCGGCCACGCTCAGGCTCTCGACACCTGCAGCGCGTGCTCGCTCTGGGCCCGCGCGATCAGCGCGCGCACGGCCTGCTCGTCGCCCGCCCGCAGCAGCGCGACCGGGTCCGGCTCGCCACCGACGATGCCCTCGAAGAACTCCTTGCGGTCCTGGTAGGTCGGGAGCGTGCCCTTCGCCCAGCCTCGCACCTCGTTCAGCAGCACGGCCAGACGCGCGTACGGCTCGCCGAACTGGCCTTCGATCTCGCGCTTCATGCGCTTCGCCAGCGCCGGCGAGGCGCCGGCCGTGGAGATCGCGATCGCGAGCGGTCCGGTTCGCACGATCGCCGGCAGGATGAAGTTGCACAGCGGGGGCACGTCGACGACGTTGACGAGCATCGCGCGCGTCTCGGCATCCTCGAAGACCGCGATGTTCACGTCGGTGTCGTCGGTCGCGGCGATCACGATGAACACGCCCTCCAGATCGGCTGCGCCCCCGTACTCGCGCCGCTCCCAGCGGATCGAGCCCTCGCGCGCATACTCCTCGAGCGCCGGCTCGGCCTCCGGCGCGATCAACGTCACCTCGCCGTCGCACGCGAGCAGACCCCCGACCTTCTCCAGGCCGATCTCCCCGCCGCCGACGACGAGGCAGCGCCGGCCGGTGAGCTTCAGGCAGGCGATGTAGAAGGGGGTGTCGAGCATCCCCTGAACGCAGCTCTGGTCGCAGATTCCCCTGCGCAGCTGGCAGACGCACTCCTTGCCTGCGTAGGCCTGGGCGGGCATGGCTCAAGCGTAGCTGCAACGCTCGGCCCGGACGGTCGAACTCAGGGGCCGTGGGCCCGGCTATCCCTTCGGGAGCCCCCGGCCGAGCGCGCGCGCGCCGACCCGCGCGAGCGCAAGGGCGCCGCCGCGCCAGGCGCGCTCGCGGTCTGACTCGCGTGCAGAGCGCAGCTTCGCGACCGCGCGCGCCGCGCGCGAGGTGGTCCGGTCGTAGGGCCCCCACCAGAGGCCGCGCGCCGCTGGTGGGTCCCAGGTGATGAGCTTTTCCTGCGCGCAGGCCCTCAGCCCGGCCTCGCCGAGCGTGCGGCCCAGGCCGCCGCCGGCCGCGGCCCCCCACGGGCCGCGTGAGACGGTCGGGCCCGGGAGATGGTCGTTGAGCCAGACCATGCCCGCCCGCAGCTCGCGCGCGATCCGCAGGCCCTGATATCGATCGGCCGTCCAGACCGAGGCGCCGAGGCTGTAGTCGCTGTCGTTGGCCAGCGCGATGGCCTCGTCCACGGAGTCGACCGCCACGACGGCGAGCACCGGCCCGTCAATCGGCTCGCGCATGACGCGCATCTCGCGCGTAACGCCGGTGAGGATCGCCGGAGCGTAGAACCCGCCGGCCGCGCAGCCGGGGGGAGAGACAGGCCCGCCGCAGTGCAGGCGGGCGCCCTCGGCGACCGCCTCGCCTACGAGCTCCTGCACGTGCTCCACGCGGCGGGCCGAGGCGAGCGGACCCACCTGCGTGCGCGGGTCTCGGGGGTCGCCGACGCGCATCGCCCGCGCACCGGCCACGAGTGCCGTGAGGAAGCGGTCGTGGACCTCCTGCACGACATACACGCGCTCGATCGACCCGCGCGCCTGTCCCGCGGCGGCGCAGCCGGCCCACAGCGCGCCGGCGACCGCACGTGGCAGATGCGCGTCGGGGAGCACGAGCATGGCGTCCTTGCCGCCGAGCTCGACGGTCACCTCCTTCTCCCGCGAGACGCTGGCCCGCGCGACCACGCGCCCGACGGCAGGCGAGCCGGTGAACAGAACCTTCCCCACCGGACCCTGCGCGAGCGCCACCCCGACGTCGGCGCCCCCGTGCACGATTCGCACGAGACCCTCCGGCAGGCCGGCGCGGGCGAGGACGCGCGCGATCCGGCCACCGGTGAGGCATGCCCGGGCGGCCGGCTTGAAGATCACGCCGTTGCCTGCCAGCAGCGCTCCCGCGATCTGACCGAGCGGCTGTGCGAACGGCGCGCTGCCGGCGCCGATGACGCCGACGACGCCATAGGGCTCGTACGCGATCCGCGCGCGCTTTGCGATGGACAGCGAGCGGCTGGTCGCGACCCGCCTGGCGCCCAGCACGTCGGCGCCGTCGTCGGCGATCCAGATCAGCGCGTCGATCGCGGCGAGCAGCTCGAGCGCGGCCACCTCCGCGCGCGGCCTTCCCTGCTCGCGGGCGATCGACTCCTCCAGCGCGTCGAAGTCGTCGACCACAGCCTGCGCCATCCTACGCATGTACCTGGCTCGGTCCTTTAGCTGGAGCAGCGACCAGAGCCGCTGCACCTTGGCGACGTCCTCAACAACCTCGTCGATGCGCTCGGGCGGCGTGATGTCCACGCTGCCGAGGATCTCGCCCGTCGCAGGGTCGCGCGAGAGCAGGGCCTCCGGCGTGGTGATCTCGCTCAACGGCGTGCTCATCGAAGCAGCGATTATCGCCGCTCGCGCCGACGAGCCCGGCGGATCTGCTCGAGCCGCGCATCCAGCTCGGCCTCGGCCTCGTCCGGCTCATAGAAGCGCACGCCGGCCACGGCCTCCGGCGCCAGCTCCTGCGGGGAGAGGTGGCCGGGATGCCCGTGCGGGTTGTCGTAGTCGCCCCTGTCCTGCCCAGCCGAGCGCAGGTCGGCGAGCGGGCCCGAGCGCAGCCAGGCGGGCACGGGCGCCGCGCCGTGCTCGCGCACGTGCCGCGCGGCCGCCGACAGAGCCCGACCGGCCGCGTTGGACTTGGGCGCGAGCGCCAGGTAGATCGCAGCCTGCGCCAGCGCGTAGCGCGCCTCGGGAAGTCCGACGTGCTCAACGGCGGCCGCGGCCGCGGTCGCCAGCGAGAGCGCTCCCGGGTCGGCGTTGCCGATGTCCTCGGAGGCGAGGATCACCATGCGGCGGACGATGAAGCGCGGGTCCTCGCCACCCTCGAGCATCACCGCGAGGTAGTACAGCGACGCGTCGGGGTCGGACCCTCGCGTGGCCTTGATCCAGGCGGAGATGTAGTCGTAGTGGCGATCTCCCTGCTTGTCGTAGAGGACCGCTCTGCGCTGCAGCGCGTCCGCGGCGCGCTCGAGCGTGACGCGCTCCTCGGAGAGCTCGCCGGCGGTCGCCATCGCCAGCTCGAGCGCGTTGAGAGCCGTCCGCGCGTCGCCTTCGCTGCGCGTGGAGAGGAACTCGACGGCCTGATCGTCGACGGTCACCGCTCCCTGCGCGGCGCGGCGCAGGACAGTCGCGATCTCCTCCGGCGTGAGGGCCTTCAGCGCATAGACGCGAACGCGCGAGAGCAGCGCGCCGATGACCTCGAACGCGGGGTTCTCGGTGGTCGCGCCGATCAGCGTCACGAGGCCCTCCTCCACCGCCGGCAGAAGCGCGTCCTGCTGGGCCTTGTTGAAGCGGTGGATCTCGTCGAGGAACAGCACCGTCTGCGTGCCGCCGGTCGATGAGCGGTGGGCGGCGCGCTCGATGACGGCACGAACCTCGGCGCGACCCGCCTGCACCGCGCTCAGCTCCTCGAACGCCGCACCGGAGCGTTCGGCGATGATCCGCGCGAGCGTGGTCTTGCCCGACCCGGGCGGCCCGTAGAGAACCATCGAATGCGGCCGTCCCTGCTCGATCGCCGTGCGCAGCGCCGAGCCCGACTCCAGCAGGTGCTCCTGTCCGACGAACTCCTCAAGATCCCGAGGGCGCACGCGCGCCGCCAGGGGGCGCGCCGCCGTCGCGTCGTCGTGGCGCCCCCCATCCGGCCCCGGGGCTCGGTCCGAGCCATCTCCTCGGACCCGCCCTCCAGGATCGTCATCGAACAGGGTGTCCATGGTCTGAGTATCGCGTCCGCGGCGTCGAGCGCGGCGGGCGCGGCTTTGGGACGGTTTGACTGCAGAGGAAGGTCGCCGCCGCACGCACGTCGAATAGCGTCGATTAGTGTTTACATTGTTGAGATCACCGGCGCTCTATAGGAGGCTTCACGTGCATAGGAAACTTCGGTTGCTGGGGGCATTGGCGCTCACGCTGGCGGCAGCGGGCGCACTGAGCGCGTGCGGAAGCTCCTCGAAAAGCAGCTCCTCCTCGGGCTCCACCTCGGGCTCCACGCCCACGGTCACGAACCTGATGGGCACCGCGCCCGACTTCATCGACCCCGCTCTCGGCTACACGACGCAATCCGCCGAGGCGACGTGGATCTCCTACACCCCGCTGCTCACCTACGCACACGCGAACGGGCAGCCCGGCACACAGGTGATCCCCGGCGTCGCCGAAAGCCTGCCGAAGATCTCCGCCGACGGCAAGACCTACACGTTCACGCTGCGCAAAGGGCTCGTGTACTCCAATGGGGCTGCTGTGAAAGCCGGCGACTTCGCCTACACGATCCAGCGCTCGATCAAGCTCAACTGGGGCGGCAAGTCGTTCTTCACCGAAAACATCGCCGGCGCCGAAGCCTTCGACAAGGGCACCGCCAAAACGATCTCCGGGATCAAGACCGACGAAGCCACCGGGCAGATCACCATCGAACTGGTGGCGCCCTACGGTGCCTTCCCCAACGTGCTCGCCTTCCCGTCCGCGGGGCTCGTGCCGACGGGCACGCCGATGAAGAACCTGAGCAACAACCCGCCGCCGGGCGTGGGGCCGTACATGATCACCAACGTCGTGCCCAACCAGTCGTTCTCGGTGGTCAAAAACCCCAACTGGAGCAAGGACGCGATCCCGGGGATCCCCTCGGGCCACGTCAACATCGACGTGAAAATCGTGTCGAACACCCAGGCCGAGGCGCAGCAGGTGCTGAACAACTCGGCGGACGTCTTCGACTGGGCCGACACGCTGCCCGCGTCGCTGCTTCCGCAGATCTCCTCGAAGGCCTCAGAACGCTACGCGAAGGTTCCGACCGTCTCGACTTGGTACTTCTTCATGAACACCAAAACCAAGCCGTTCAACAACCAGCAGGTGCGTGAAGCGGTCATCTACGCGCTCGATCGCAATGCGCTCTCGCGCCTTGACAGCGGCTTCCAGACGCCGGCCTGCTTCTTCCTCCCGGCCGGCATGGTCGGTCACCCGAAAGGGCCATGTCCCCAGGGCGACCCGGCCGCGCCGCCGAACCTGGCGAAGGCCAAACAGCTGATCCAGGCGGCGGGCTTCGCCGGGTTCCCCGTGACGGTCTGGGGCCAGGGACGCGCGCCACGGCGTGAATACATCGACTACTACGCCAGCGTCCTGAACTCGATCGGGCTGAAGGCGACCGAGAAGATCCTGGCCGACGCGACGTACTTCCCGACGATCGGCAACCTGAAGGTCAACCCACAGACCGGATTCGCCGACTGGAATCAGGACTTCCCGAACCCGTCGGACTTCTACCTGCTGATGAACGCAAAGGCCATCCAGCCGACCAACAACCAGAACTTCAGCCAGGTGAACGACCCGCACATCCAGAGCGAGCTCGCCGTGCTGAACAAGGTCCCCACGACCAAGCTGCAGTCGGTGGCGAAGCGCTGGGAAGAACTCGACGAATACACCGCCAAGAAGGCCTACGTCGCGGTGTTCGGCTACGAATCGAAACCGAAGTTCTTCTCCAACCGGCTGAACTTCGGCGCGGCGATCTTCCAGCTGGTGTACGGGAACGACTGGACCTCGTTCGAGCTCAAGTAGGGGGCTCGCAAGGCCGGAGGGGCGCAGGCGCCCCTCCGGACGGTCGCTGGGCGACGGTGCGGCCCGCAATCCGCCCGTCGATGAGAAAATCGGCAAATGGCCATCGAACCCGTGACCGGCAGAGAGATTCCCGGGGGCGGCCTGCCGTTGTCCTTTGAGGGCCCGGTGGTCACCTCCGGGCTCGGCCCGTATCAGCTCGCGTGGCGCCGCCTGCGCCGCAATCGCGTGGCGCTCGCCTTTGGCGTGCTGTTCCTGGTGATAGTCGTCATGTGCCTGCTGGCGCCGGTCTATGCGCACGACATCGCGCATACCGGACCGAACGCCAACCACATCACGGAAAAGGTCAAAGTCGGCGGGAAGACCGAGGAAGTCCTCTCGCCGACGGGCATCCCGATCGGTCCGACATGGCACTCGCGCTTCTTCCTCGGTGCGGACGAGAATGGACGGGACGTCGCGGTGCGGCTGCTCTACGGGGGGCGCAACTCGCTGTTCATCGGCTCCGTGGCGACTTTGATCACGATGCTGCTTGCGGTGAGCGTGGGGCTCGTCTCGGGATACTTTCGCGGGCCCGTCGATGGGCTGCTCTCGCGCGTGATGGACGTGATCTGGGCGTATCCCGCGCTGCTGCTCGGCGTCGCGCTCGGCGTGGTGCTGGCGGTCGGCGGGCTCGATCTCGGGCTCTTCCAGATCCAGGGCAACTCCCTGCTGGTGCCGGCGGCGATCGTTGGTGTCGTCTACGTCCCGTATGTCGCCCGCCCGCTGCGCGGCCAGGTGCTCGGGCTGCGCGAGAAGGAGTTCATCGACGCGGCGCGCGCGCAGGGGCTCGGCCATCTGCAGATCATGTTCGGCGAGGTGCTGCCGAACCTCGCCTCGACGATCATCGTGCTCGTACCGCTGATGCTCGCCAACTCGATCCTGCTCGAGGCGTCGTTGTCGTTCCTGGGGGCCGGCGTGCAGGCGCCCAACCCGTCGTGGGGGACGATGATCGGCGACGGGATCCGGTTCATCCCGGCGGCGATACACACGACGCTCGTGCCCGGGATCATGCTGATGCTCGCGGTGCTGGGCGTGAACGTGTTCGGCGACGGCGTGCGTGACGCGTTCGACCCGCGGGCGCGGATAAGGGTGGAGCGCTGATGCCCAGGTTCATCGTCCGGCGGGTGGCGTCGATGATCGCCGTGCTGTTCGCGATCTCCGTCCTGACCTTCGTGATCTTCCAGGCGATCCCCAACGGCGATCCGGCGCTGCGGCTCGCCGGCAGGCTCGCGACAGCGCAGCAGATCGAAGACGTGCGCAAACAGTGGGGGTTCGACCGCCCCATCTACGTCCAGTACGTCAAGACGATGGAAAAGGTGTTCAACGGCCAGGTGATCTCCTACAGCCAGCAGCAGAACGTCGAGAGCGAGATATGGCGCGACCTGCCGGTGACCGTCTCGCTGGCGCTCGGCGCGGGCGTCCTGTTCCTGGCCCTTGGGATCCTGTTCGGGCTGCTGAGCGCGGTGCGGGCGGGGCGCTTCACCGACCGGGCGCTGACCGTGCTGGCGATGTTCGGGATCTCGATGCCCGCGTTCTTCCTCGCGGCGGTGATGGAGTACTACCTGTCCTACAAGGCGGGGATCTTCCCGATCGGCGGATATGTGAAGCTGACCAGCGATCCATGGGGCTGGTTCACGCACATGATCCTGCCCTGGACGTCGCTCGCGATCCTCTATGTCGGCATCTACTCGCGCGTGTTGCGGTCAAACACGCTGGACACGCTCGGCGAGGACTTCGTGCGGACGGCGCGCGCCAAGGGCCTCTCGGAGCGCCAGGTGCTGGTGCGCCACGTACTGCGCAACAGCCTGATCCCGATCGTCACGCTGTGGGGGCTCGACCTCGCCGCGCTGTTCGGCGGCGCGGCGCTGCTGATCGAGACGGTGTTCAACCTGCACGGCGTCGGACAGTACGCCGCCGAATCGATCGGACGGCTTGACGTGCCGCCGATTCTCGTGATCACCCTGCTGACGGCGTTCTTCGTGGTGGTGTTCGGTGCGCTCACCGACATCGTCTACGCCGTCCTCGACCCGCGGATCAGGTTGGGCTGATGTCCAGCGAGCGGCTGCTCGACGTGCGCGACCTTCACGTCTCCTTCGCCACCGAGGAGGGAACCGTGCTCGCGGTGGACGGAGTGTCGTTCAGCGTCGAGCGAGGTGAAATCGTCGCGGTGGTGGGCGAGTCGGGCTCTGGCAAGTCGGTGACGGCGATGACGCTGATGGGATTGACCCGCTCGCCGAACGCGACCTTTGCCGGCAGCGCGAACCTCGAGGGCACCGAGTTGATCAGCGCCAGTGAGAGCGAGCTGCAGCGCGTTCGCGGTGCGCGCATCGCGATGGTCTTCCAGGATCCCATGAGCTCCCTGAATCCGGTGATGCGGATCGGCGCGCAGATCGCCGAGCAGATCAGGGCGCACGAGCATTCCGTCTCGCAGGAGCAGGCCATGGAGCGCGCGGTCGAGCTGATGGAGCGCGTCGGGATCCCCCGAGCGAGTGAGCGTGCCCGCGCCTACCCGCATGAGTTCTCCGGGGGCATGCGCCAGCGCGTGATGATCGCGATGGCGCTGTCGCTCTCCCCGAGCCTGCTGATCGCCGATGAGCCCACGACAGCGCTCGACGTGACGATCCAGGCGCAGATACTCCAGGAGCTCGGCGAGCTGCGCACGGAGACCGGGGCGGGAATCCTGCTAGTCACGCACGACCTTGGCGTGGTGGCGGACGTCGCCGACAGGATCATCGTGATGTATGCCGGGCGGATCGTCGAGCAGGGCTCGCTCGACGACCTCTTCTACGACCCCCAGCATCCCTACACCTGGGGGCTGCTGGGATCGATCCCGCGACTTGACCGCGACCGCTCGGAGCGCCTGCCCGCGATCCCGGGGCAGCCGCCTTCGCTCGTCAGCCCGCCCGCGGGGTGCCACTTTCGCCCCCGCTGTCCGTTCGCGTTCGATCGCTGCGGCGAGACGCCGCCCCTGCGTGGGCTGTTGCCGGAGGTGCCGGCGCATCTGGATCGCTGCTGGCTCGAGGTGGAGCGCAAGCGCGAGCTGCGCCTGGTAGACGGGCGGATCGGCTTGGCGAGTGACACGACGGTGACCTCGTGAGCGACCCCTCCGCGAACGCCGCGCAGCCGCAGGCGGATCCGCCGCGCTCGCCCGGGCAGGAGCCGGCCGGCATCGACAGAGAGGCGGGTGCCCGGGAGGCGCTGCTCGAAGTGGAGCATCTGAGGGTGCTGTTCGGGGTGCGGCGCGGCCTGCTAGGTCGCGCGCTCGAGCACGTGCACGCGGTCGACGACGTGACCCTGACGCTGAGCGAGGGCGAGACGCTCGGGGTGGTGGGGGAGTCGGGCTGCGGCAAGACGACGCTGGTTCGCTGCCTCGCGCGGCTCGTCGACGCCACCAGCGGAACCATCCGCTTCCGGGGCAAGGACATCACGCACGCCGGGCGCCGCGAGCTTGGGGACGTCCGCGCCCAGCTGCAGATGGTCTTCCAGGACCCGCAGGCCTCGCTGAACCCCCGCAAGCGCGTGACGCAGATCCTCGCCACGCCACTGCGCCTGCGGGGCCTGCCGCGCCGGGACGTGCAGGCGGAGGCGCGCCGGCTTCTCGAGCGGGTGGGGCTCGACCCCGAGTACCTCAACCGCTACCCACATGAGTTCTCCGGGGGGCAGCGCCAGCGCGTCGGGATCGCGCGTGCGCTCGCGGTGCAGCCGCGGCTTGTCATGCTCGATGAGCCGGTCAGCGCGCTCGACGTGTCGATCCAGGCGCAGGTCATCAACCTGCTCGACGAGCTGCAGGACGAGCTGGGCCTGAGCTACGTGTTCGTCGCGCATGACCTGTCGGTCGTGCGCCACGTGTCCGACCGCATCGCCGTCATGTACCTGGGCAAGATCGTCGAGGTGTCTCCGGCGGAGGAGCTCTACCGCAAGCCGGTCCATCCCTACACGGCCGCGCTGCTGAGCGCCGTGCCGATACCCGACCCCCGCGAAAACCGCGCTCGCACGCGGCTGGTGGTCTCGGGAGAGCCGCCGAACCCGGTCGCCCCCCCGCCGGGGTGCCGCTTCAACACGCGCTGCCCCTTCGCCAGCGAGATCTGCCGCACGGTGGAGCCGCCGCTGGCGCAGTACGCGGGCGGGCATCTCGCGGCATGCCATCACCCGCAGAACGTCAGCGCCCAGGAGATCGCCGCAGCGTCGCGCTCGGCCTCCTCGCCTCTCTCGTCCGGCCAGGAGCTGCCGGCGGCGCCGGTCGGCCCCTGAGGGACGGCCCGCGCGTCGTGGCTCGCGCAGGCGAGCGATGCTGCGTACGATCCCGCCCATGAGCGAGGAGGCAGTCGAGCTTCTGCAGGGCCTGATCCGCTTCAACACGGTGAACCCGCCGGGCAACGAGCGTCCGGCGCAGGAGTACCTCGCCGAGCATCTGACGCGCGCGGGCTTCGAGTGCGAGCTGCTCGGCGCCGAGCCGGGGCGTCCCAACCTGGTCGCTAGGCTGAGTTCCGCGGCGGGCGCGGACACCGGCCCGACGCTCTGCTACCTCGGCCACGTCGACACCGTGCTCGCGGATGCCGCCGACTGGAGCCACGACCCCTGGTCGGGCGATGTCGCAGAGGGCTTTCTGTGGGGGCGTGGCGCGCTCGACATGAAGTCGCAGGTCGCCGCTGAGGTGGCCGCCGCGGCGTCGCTCGCCCGCTCGGGCTGGCGACCCGCCCGCGGCGAGCTGCTGCTGGTCGCGGTGGTCGACGAGGAGACCGGCGGCTCGCTCGGCGCGCAGTGGATCACCGAGAACCACCCCGAGAAGGTGCGCTGCGACATGCTCGTCAACGAGGGTGGGGGAGCCGTGTTCGAGTACCGCGGCAGGCGCTGCTACGGCGTCTGCTGTGCCGAGAAGGGCGTGTTCCGCTTCACGGTGACGACCGACGGGGTCGCCGGACACGCGTCGATGCCGGGCATGGGCGACAACGCGCTGCTGAAGATGGCGCCGCTGCTCGAGCGCTTCGGCGCACGCCAGCCGTCCTACCGGCTGACCGGCGAGCCGCGCGCGTTCCTGCGCGGGATCGGCGAGGACCCGGACGATCCACTGGCAGCGGTCGCACGACTGCGCGAGGCGGACCCGCGGCTGGCGATCATGTTCGAGCCGATGCTCGGCGTCACGTTCACCCCGACGCGCATCTCCGCGTCGGAGAAGATCAACGTGATCCCAAGCCGCGCCGTGCTGCGGGTCGACTGCCGCGTGCCTCCCGGGCTGGGCGAGCAGGAGGTGCGCGAAGGTCTCGCGGAGGTGCTCGGCGAGCAGTCTCCGGACGGCTCGCCGCCCTGGAGGATCGAGTTCACCGAGCGGGTCGTCGGCAACAGGTCGCCCGTCGAGTCACAGCTCATGAACACGATCGGCTCCTGGATCGCGCAGCATGATCCAGGAGCGGAGCTTGTTCCCGTGATCCTCCCGGGCTTCACCGATTCTCGCCACTTCCGGGTCGCCTTCCCCGAGTGCGTGGCCTATGGCTTCTTTCCCCACCGCGCCCAGTCGCTGCTCGAGACCGCGCCCCTGATCCATGCGGCCGACGAGCGAATCGACGTTCGCGACCTCGCCCTGGCGACCGAGCTGTTCCGCGATCTCGCCGTGGACCTGCTGCGCTGAGGCGCTCCCAGCCTCCTCCGGCCCTCCGCTCGCGCCCAAAACCAATTATTGGACAGCGGGCCGGTGAACCCGCATAATGGGATGGATGCCATGGAGGGTGGATTCGTTGAGGTTTGAGGGATGAGCGGACAGGCCACGACGGCCGCGCAGCAAACGGCTGAAGCACATGCGGCGGCGCATGCAGCCGCGGGCACGCACGCGGCCAGCCATGCCGCGAGCACGCACGCCGCGCTGGTGAACGCGCACGCCCACATCGCGGCCGCGCACCCGGTGCCGGTGAAGAGCACCGTGCCGCAGGCCTCGATCAGTCAGGAAATCCAGAACTGGGCGCTTCAGTGGGAGCCGGTCATCGCGATCCTCTTCTTCACCGCGCTGATCTTCCTGATGTGGCGCACGCTGAAGGTGATGCCGCGGATCAAGCCGCAGCGCATCAAGCCCGCGTCCGACCAGGCGGTGACGTTCGACGACATCGCCGGCGTCGACGAGGCCAAGGCGGAGCTGCAGGAGATCGTCGAGTTCCTTCGCGAGCCGAAGGCCTTCGCCAAGCTCGGCGCGAAGGTGCCGAAGGGGATCTTGCTGCACGGGCCACCCGGCACCGGCAAGACGCTGCTGGCGAAGGCGGTCGCGCACGAGTCCGGCGCTCAGTTCTTCGCCCAGTCCGCGGCGTCGTTCGTCGAGATGTTCGCCGGCCTCGGCGCGGCCCGCATACGCCGGCTGTTCGCGATCGCGCGCAAGCACGAACCGGCGATCATCTTCATCGACGAGCTCGACGCCGTCGGTGGCCGGCGCGGCTCTGACTTCTCCGGCGAGAAGGACCAGACGCTCAACCAGCTGCTGGTCGAGATGGACGGGTTCGACACCAGCGGGCGCGTCGTCGTGATCGCCGCTTCTAACCTGCTGGAGAAGCTCGATTCGGCGCTCCTGCGCCCGGGCCGCTTCGATCGCCAGGTGTTCGTCGTCCCGCCGGATGTGAAGGGGCGCATGGGCGTGCTCGAAGTGCACACGCGCGACAAGCCGCTGCGCGAGGTCGACCTGTCGCTGGTCGCCCAGCAGACCAGCGGGCTGACCGGCGCGGATCTCGCGAACATCTGCAACGAGGCGGCGATCTTCGCCACCAGGCGTGGCGATAAGGCGATCACGATCGCCGACTTCGACTCGGCTATCGAGCGCGTGATCGCGGGGGTTCAGTCAAAGCGCGTGCTGAACGCGCACGAGAAGCGCGTCGTCGCCTACCACGAGGCCGGCCACGCGCTCTGCGGCGAGCTCCTCCCATCGGTCGACCGCGTTCACCGGATCTCGATCGTGCCGCGCGGGCGCGCGCTCGGCTACACGCTGAACCTGCCGGCCGAGGACAGATACCTGAAGACTCGCGAGGAGCTGCTCGACTACATGACCGTGCTGCTCGGAGGCCGCGTCGCCGAGCAGATCGTGTTCGGCGCGATCACGACCGGCGCGTCCGACGACCTCAAGCGGGTCGCCGACATCTCGCATTCGATGGTGCACGACTACGCGATGGGAACCGCCGGCGTCGGACGCTCGCCCGATGGCGACGTCAGGCTGTCGGAGACGACGTTGCGGATCCGCGACGAGGAGCGCCAGGACCTGATCGACGAAGCCCGGCGTGCCGCGCAGAAGCTGATCGTCGCCCATCGCCGCCAGCTCGAGGCGCTCGCGCAGGAGCTGCTGCAGCGCGAGGTGCTCGAGCGCGACGCGATCGAACGGATCATGCGGGGGGTGCCGCGCATGGAGCGCGCGCCTGGCGTCGGGCTGCGCGTGGTCGCGGCCGCCGAGCCCCACGCGCCCCTGCCGGGCCCCGCTCCGATCAACATGCCCGGCTCCCCCGGCGAGAACGAGCCCGGACGGCTATAGACTGCGGCGGGTGTTCAGCCGCATCGACCACATCGGCGTCGCCGTCGAGCAGATCGACCCGGCGCTCGAGCTCTACCGCGACAGCTTCGAGCTGCGCGTAGCCCATCGCGAGGTGGTG
The DNA here is from genome assembly GCA_034665005.1 of Solirubrobacteraceae bacterium. Lineage (GTDB taxonomy): Bacteria > Actinomycetota > Thermoleophilia > Solirubrobacterales > Solirubrobacteraceae > Palsa-744. The sequence continues at coordinate 129,067 of JAXDGO010000027.1, forward strand.
GAGGAGCAGGGCGTCGAGGCCGTCCTGCTCGACGTCGGGGAGGGCCATGTTGAGCTGCTCGCGCCACTCGGGCCGCAGACCCCCGTCGGCCGGTTCCTCGCCAGGCAGGGCCCGGGCCTGCACCACGTGGCCTACCAGGTAACCGATATCGACTCCACGCTCGAGGCGGTCAGGCGGGCGGGTCTCGAGCTGATCGACCAGCAGCCGCGAATCGGCATCCGCGGCTCGCGCGTCGCGTTCATGCACCCACGCGCGACCGCCGGCGTGCTCACCGAGATAGTGCAGCCGGCCGCCGGGGTGGAGGGCGACTGATGGCGTCGACCGGGCGACGCATCAGCATCGGCTTCCAGGGCGGTCAGGTGCTCGGGCTGCGCGTAAGCGACGATCAACTCGCCGTGCTCAAGAAGGAGCTCGGCGCAGAGGGCTGGCACGACGTGGACAGCGAGGAGGGCCCGGTACGGCTCGATCTTGCGCAGGTCGTCTACGTCCGCGCCGAGAGCGACGAGCTCCGCGTCGGCTTCAGCTCGTAGCGCCTTGCGCTCGCTCGACGAGCAGCTTCTGCGCCTGGCGCGAACGCGCGGTCACGCGCCGGGCTTGGAGCGCGCGGTCGCGCGCTTCTCACGGCTGGGCGACCACGCTGCAGTGTGGCTCGCCATCGGCCTCGCCGGCCAGAGGCTCGACGGCGCTCGCAGGACACGTTGGCGGCGCGCGACGGCGACGGTCGCCGGCGCGTACGCGCTGAACACGGCGGTCAAGCTCGTCCTGCGCCGCCGCCGGCCCGAGCTCGCGGGGCTGCCGCCCCTCACCGGCACGCCGACGCGCCTCAGCTTCCCGAGCGCCCACGCCTGCGCCTCGTTCGCCGGCGCGCGCTGCTACTCGCGTCTCGGACTGCCGGCGGCGCCGCTCTACGCGCTGGCCACGACGCTGTCGTTCTCACGCGTCTACCTCGGCGTGCACTTCCCCTCGGACGTCCTCGGCGGCGCGCTGCTCGGCACGAGCGTCGCGGCATTTGGCTGCTCGCGCGAATGCAGCGGTGGGCAGGGAGCGATGCCGTGAGCACGAGGATCGGGATCGTCGGGATGCCCAACGCCGGCAAGTCCTCGCTGTTCAACGCGCTCACCAACGCGGGCGCCGAGGCGGCCAACTACCCGTTCACGACGATCGAGCCGAATGTCGCGGTGGTGCCCGTGCGCGATGCGCGCCTGGAGGACGTCGCGCGCACGGTCGGCGCGTCGGAGATCGTGTGGGACACGATCGACTTCCACGACATCGCCGGTCTCGTCGCCGGCGCCCACGACGGGGAGGGGCTGGGCAACCGCTTCCTCGCCAACATCCGCGAGACCGACGCCATCGTTCACGTCGTGCGCGCGCACGGAGAGGAGAACGTGATCCATCCGGAGGGACGCGTCGACCCGCTCAGGGACATCGAGACGATCGAGACGGAGCTCGTGCTGGCCGACCTCGAGCAGGCCGAGCGCCGCGTCGAGCGCGTCGCCAAACAGGCCAAAGGGGGCGACCGCATCGCGATCGTCGAGGAGCGCTGGCTGCGCGAGGTGATCGACACGCTGCAGGCAGGCGGCCCCGTGCGCACGGTGCCGGTCCCCGAAGAGGCGCCGAACGCCGCCCGCGACCTGGGGTCGCTGACGGCCAAGCCCGTCCTGTTCGTGGCCAACGTCGACGAGGGCTCCGACGAGGTGCCGGCCGACGTGGCCGCGCACGCCGCCGCGCAGGGGGCGCGGGCGGTGGCCGTCTCCTCCCGCGTCGAGTCCGAGCTGGCGGAGCTGCCCGAGGACGACGCCGCGGCGATGCGCGCAGAGCTCGGCGTCAGCGGCTCGGGCTCCGAGCCGCCACTCGAGCGCGTCGTGCGCGAGGCCTTCGCTCTGCTGCACCTGATCGCGTTCTTCACGGCCGGCGAGGGCAAGCCGGCGCAGTCCTGGCACATGCGAGACGGCCTCAGCGCGTGGCACGCCGCGGGGGAGATCCACTCGGACATCCAGAAGGGGTTCGTGCGGGCCGAGGTGATCGGCTGGCGAGAGCTCGTGGACGCGGGCGGCTACGCCGGCGCGCGCGAGCGCGGCACGCTGCGGCTCGAGGGCCGCCACTACAGGATGGCCGACGGCGACGTGATCACCGTCAAGTTCACGCCGTAGCGAGCTTCTCCAGGCGCTCGGCCAGACGCCTCATCCCAAGCTCGCGCGCCAGGCCGGCGCCGCCGGCGAAGTCGGTGCCGTGGTCCGGCGGAGGCTCGACGTCGATGCGCTGCAGCGTGGCGATCTCCTTGAAGCTGAGGAGCAGCTCTGCGTGCTCGCGCAGGGCCGCCGCGATCCGCGGCCGCATGACGGTGCTGGCGCGGACGGCGGCCGCGTCATCGCCCGACGCCCCCGCGGCGAGGAGCACGCCCTCGAGCGAGCCGTGTGCCCGCAGCAGCTCGGCGGCCGTCTTCGCGCCGATCCCCGGGGCGCCCGGCAGGCCATCCGACGGGTCGCCCCGAAGGGCGATCAGGTCGGGGACAAGCTCCGGCGGGATCCCGTAGCGCTCGAGCACCTCACCCGGACCGATCTCGCCGTGCTCTGACTGCTTGCGCATCTCGAGCACCGACACGCGCTCGCTGACTGCGCCGTAGAGGTCGCGGTCGCCGGTCAGCAGCAGCGCCCGACCGCCGCGCTCCTCCTCGGCGCGGGCAAAGGAGAACATCACGTCGTCCGCCTCGAGATCCTCGCTCGTGCTCACCATCCAGCCGAGGCCCTCGAGCAGCGCCGGGGCCTTCTGCCATTGCGCCGCGAGCTCCGGCGGCATCGGGTCACGGTGCGCATGGTATGGGGGGTAGAGCCGCACGCGATAGTCCGCCTGCTCGGCCCCCATGGCGGCCACGACGTTACGCGGCCGGGCCGCCGGAGGGCGGCCATCTATCAACGACAGCAGCGCATTGACCGTCCCGAGCAGGGCGTTCACCGGACGGCCCTCTGTGTCCACGATCGATTTCGGCAGGGCAAAGAACGAGCGGTAGAGCAGCCACGGGACGTCGGCGATCAGCAGCGCTGCCGGCATCCGCGCAGGGTATGCGCATGGCGCCCGCAGCGCCCGCTGGTTCGCCCGGCGGCGGCCTAGCCCGCCGCTGCGCCTCCGGTGCGCGCGGCCGTTCCCGGAGAGCCGGGCGCGGGCGCCCCGCCCTGCGGTGTGGGCGGCACGGGCGCGCTGGTCACGGGCGCCCCGGCGGCCGGCGCCCGTCCGCTGTGATCGGGCTCGCGCTTGACGCGCGCGCCGTTCTTCACGCTGAAGTACATCCACGTGCTGGTCAGCCCGAGCCGCGCCGCCAGCTCGGGGCCGCTGACCACGGTGGCGCCGCGCGACCCGAGCACCTCCGCGGAGACGACCCTCGGCGAGACGCCGCGGGCGAGCACGCCGATCCCCCGGAAGGCGCCCCTGACGAGGCCCTTCAGGCGCGCGGCGGCAGAGGAGAAGCTCATGCTGAGGGCCCAGCTGGAGGACGGCCCGCCGTCATATGGGTCGGCGACGCCGCGCAGCCACGGCTGCGGCTGGGAGCCGAGGAACGAGTTCTCGATGCTCTCGGTGATCCCGCCGGAGCTCGCGAAGAAGTAGGTGGTGGCGGGCTGGCCCGCGTAGAGCACGATCTGGCCGGCGGTCGCCGCGACAGCCGCATTGGTCTGCGCCGTTTCCGCGGCCACGCCGACATAGACCTGCGAGCGCGTGTCGGCGTAGACGTCGAACTTCGACCCGCCGGCGTGCGAGCTCAGAGCGTAGGTGCGGCTCGCGATCGCCTGCGCCTCGAGCGCGGCGAGCGGCCATGTCGAGGGCATCTCGGCCGAGACGACCCCCCGGACGTAGCGCTCGAGTGGCACGCGCACCACCTTTGCGCCGACGAGCACCCTCACGATCGCCTTGGGCGGTGCCTGCCCGAGCGTCGTGCCGGTGTAGTAGTGCCCGAGGATCGCCGGATAGGGCGAGCCGCGCTTGGCGTAGCCGAGCGCGCCCTCCTGGCTCATCCCCACGCCGTGGCCCGCGCCTGCGCCCTGGATCAGCAGCGTCGACGCTCCCGCGGAGACGGGGCAGATCGCCAGCGCCGCAAGGGCGCATGCGAGCAGGCCGCCGGCGCCTCGGCGGCGCGCCGGAGCGACTCCAAGCCGGTGATAGGTTGAGGCGATGGCCTGCATCGTTGCTCGCAACAACACCCGCAGCGCCCCGCTGTCGCGCTCAGCATGCGGAGTTTCCATGTGTTCCGCGTCGGGCGCCCGGAGCGGCTTCGTGAGCGCTGCACGATGACTGGCGAGCGCGAGCGGGCGGTGCTCGAGAAGGTTCCGACGGATCTCTACATCGCCGGGCTGTGGCGCCCGGCCAGCGGCGGCGCAACGTTCGCCGTCGAGGACCCCGCCACCACCGAGCCGCTGGTGCAGGTCGCCGACGCGCAGCCCGACGACGCGCTCGCCGCGCTCGCCGCGGCGGCCGAGAGCCAGGGCGAGTGGGCCGCGAGCGCGCCGCGCGAGCGCGGCGAGATCCTGCGCCGCGCCTACGAGGCCATCGTCGACCAGACCGAGGACCTCGCGCTGCTGATGACGCTCGAGATGGGCAAGGCGCTTGCCGAGTCGCGGGCGGAGATCAACTATGCGGCCGAGTTCTTCCGCCGGTTCTCAGAGGAAGCCGTTCGCGTGCACGGCCGCTACATGGTCAACACGACCGGCAAGGGCCGCATCCTCACGATGCGCCAGCCGGTTGGGCCCTGCGTGTTCGTGACCCCCTGGAACTTCCCGACCGCGATGGGCACGCGCAAGATCGCACCGGCGGTCGCCGCCGGCTGCACGATGGTGGTCAAGCCGGCCCAGCAGACGCCGCTGTCGATGCTGGCGCTGGCGAGGATCCTCGAGGAGGCCGGGCTGCCGGGCGGCGTGCTGAACGTGATCACCGCGACGCGGTCCGGCTCGATCATCGAGCCGCTGCTCAAGGACCCGCGCACGCGCAAGCTGTCGTTCACCGGCTCGACCGAGGTGGGCCGCAAGCTGATCGAACAGTCCGCCGAGCAGATCCTGCGCGTGTCGATGGAGCTCGGCGGCAACGCCCCGTTCATCGTGTTCGACGACGCCGACCTCGACGCGGCAGTCGAGGGAGCGGTCATCGCCAAGATGCGCAACGTCGGCGAGGCGTGCACCGCTGCCAACCGCTTTCACGTGCACGAGTCCGTAGCCGAGGAGTTCGCGCGCAGGCTCGCAGAGCGCCTGGGCGCGATGAAGGTTGGGCGCGGAACCGAGCCGGACGTCGACGTCGGGCCGCTGATCAACGAGGAGCAGCGAACAAAGGTCGAGGAGCTGGTCGCCGACGCGGCCGCCCGCGGCGCGCGGGTGCTGATCGGCGGCAAAAGGCTGGACGCGCCGGGTTACTTCTACGAGCCGACCGTCCTCGCCGGCGTCCCAGACGACGCGCGGCTGCTGCGCGAGGAGATCTTCGGCCCGGTCGCCCCGGTCGCGACCTTCGCCTCCGAGCAGGAAGCGCTGTCGGCCGCCAACCGCACCGAGTACGGGCTCGTCGCATACGTCTACACGCGCGACCTCGACCGCGCGATCCGCGTGTGCGAGGGAATCGAATCGGGCATGGTCGGCCTCAACCAGGGCGTCGTCTCGAACCCCGCCGCCCCCTTCGGCGGCGTCAAGCACTCGGGCTTCGGCCGCGAGGGCGGCTTCGAGGGGATCGGCGAGTACCTGGAGACCAAGTACGTCGCTATGGGCGTTCAGTAGGGTCCTCGCCGTGATCCATCGCGCCGGCACCGAGCTCGTCAACTGGTACCTGCTGGAGGAGGCGGGGCGTGTGACGATCGTCGACGCGGGGTGTCCGGGGTACCGCCCGCAGCTCGAGGACGCGCTCGCTCGCATCGGGCGAGGCATCGCCGATGTCGAGGCGATCGTGCTCACGCACGCACACCTCGACCACGTGGGGTTCTCGCAGAAGCTCCAGGACGAACGGGGCGTTCCCGTCTACGCACACGAGGGCGAGGTGCCGCAGGCCACGACCGGCAAGCCGCCGAAGGCCGAAGGCTCACTGCTCCCGGCGCTGCTGCGCCATCACAGGGGGCGCCAGATGGTGTTCCACATAGTCCGCAACGGCGGCGCCCGGCCCCCGAAGGTCGCGCGGGTGGAGCCGTTCGGCGACGGCGACGTGCTCGACGTCCCCGGCCACCCGACGGTGATCCACACGCCGGGGCACTCGCCCGGCCACTGCGTGCTCCACGTGCCTTCGGAGGGCTCCGCGTTCGTGGGCGACGCGCTCTGCGGTTGGAGCACGATGACCGGTGAGCTCGGCCCGATCCTGGCGCCGCGAGAGTTCAACAACTCGACCGAGCTGGCGCTGGCGTCGCTCGAGCGCATCAAGGGCATCGACGCGCAGACGCTCTACTTCGGCCACGGGGATCCCTGGACGGGCGGCGCGGCGGCGGCGGTCGCCGAGGCGCGCTCCCGCTCGCGCTAGTCGGCGGAAATGGCGAGCCAGGGCATGGCGGGCGCACAGTCGTGGCCGCCACCCTCCGCGCGCCCCAGCAGCGTCGCGAGGTCCTCGAGCACGCCGGCGCACAGTGCCTGCATCGACGCGGGCGCCGGCTCGGCCGCCAGCAGGATGACCGAGTGGCCGATCGATGGGAGCGGGACCGCCCAGCCGGTGGCCGCGCCCGTGGGGCTCGCTGCACCCAGACGCACGACACCGTGGCCGTCGAGCGCCTGACCGCGGGCCAGCTGCCGGTCCAGGTCCTCCGGCGGCCGGTCCCCGAAGACGACGGCGGGGCAGCCGCGACCGAGGTCCCACAGCAGCGCCGTGGCGAGCCCGCAGCCGACGCGGAGCTCTGCCAGGACGCTCCCGACGCTCTCGAGCGCCGGGCGAGCGGCCAGGAGCTGCGCCGCCAGCCGGGCGAGCGCTCGATAGGCGTTCACGCTCGCCGTCCGCTCGGCATCGAGTCGATGCTCTTCGGTGACGTCGTCGAAGGTAGCCAGCAGCAGCTTGCTGCCGGCCAGCGAGATGAAGTGGGCTCTCGCCTCTCCTACGCGTATCGATCCGTCGGGACGCCGGGAGCGCACGAGCGTGGACTCGGCCGACCCGGTGCGCCGCACTTCCTCCATCAGCCGGTCGCGATCCGCGGTCTCGTACATGACCCCGGTCTGTGTCGCCGGCCGGCTGAGCAGCTCCTCCCGCGAGCGTCCCGTGAAGCGGCAGAACGCGTCGTTGACCTCATAGACGACCGCGGTGTCCGGATTGGAGATCAGCACGCCGGTCGCGCTGGCGCGGAACACCAGCTCGAGCATCCGCTCCGTCTCGGCGAGCAGCGCCTCGGGCTGCTGGGACGCGCGCGAGGACGACGGCGCGTGCCCGAGCAGCTCTCGCAGGCCGGCGATCGCGGATGGGTCCTCGGCACCTCGAATCTCGCTCAGGAGGCTCATGAGCACGGCGCGTTCGTCGAGCAGCCGCCTTGCTCCCACGAGCAGCCGGGCGCCGGCGGCCGTCAGCCGCACCCCCCGCGCGCCGCGGTCGAGCAGGGACCGGCCGGCGAGCGCCTCGAGGTTTCTGATGCGCTTGGCGACGGCCGGGCGGCTGATCCCGAGTCGCGCTGCCGCGGCCACCAGACTGCCTTCCGCCGCGCAGAACACCAGCGTCTCGAGCTCGTCCATCGCGGGAGCGCGTATGGGAGCGGACCCCGGCACGCCGTGCTCTCGATCCGCCTGAGGCGTCACGGCCCGGTCGCCAGAGTCCAGAGGAGATTGACGCGGTAGACCTGTTCCGCCGGGAGCGCCCGCAGCGTCGTCGGGGCGCTCAGAGCGAGGCTCGTCGCCGAGAATCCCGAGGTCGTCCAAGTCGATTCTCCCGCGCCGCCCGTCGCGGCCGAGGCGATCTTCACCGCGGTCGCGCTGTCCACGTTGCAGGAGGCCGCGCACTGCAGCGTCGGGGCCGCCCCGGTTCCCCCGCTGAATTTCGCCCCCGTGCTGTTCAGTTTGAGCGAGTTGGCCGCCAGTTTCAGGCCTCCGGCGACGTAGCCTTCGGCCTGGGCCCCGCATTTCAGTTTCGGGCAGTTCTGGGCGAAGACCGCGCTTTTACCGGCGCCGGACTGTCCGATGACGGTGACGTTCCACCCGAGTTTGGTCCCGGTGGTGTCGGAGACGGAGAAGTTGGTCATCGCGGTGTTCACCGTCTGGGCTTTGGCGTTGAGCGTGACCGTGGCGAGGGTCGGGAGCGCCGGCACGGTCGTGAATGTCAGCGGGCCCCAGGCGATGTCAGGAAGACCCAGTGCGAGCAGCCAAAGCCCGATCAGGAGAACGGTGAGCCGGCGCCGGGAGCTCATCTGACCCAGGCCTCACGGCTGCACGGTCTCGCGCGGCTCTCGCCGGCGGCGGCGCAGCAACAGGATCGTGGTGAAGAGGCCGTAGAGGATCGCGGCGGCCACGCCCGCGATCTTCCACCACGCCGTCCCGCCGCTCGGCGCAGACGGGCCGTGCGCGTACTGCCTCTGGATGACCGCCTGGCGATGGCCGAACGTCACGCCCGTATCGAGCCGTGCGATGCCGCCCTGGTAGCGCATCCAGGCCGTGATGCGGTAGCGGGTCCCCTCGGCTGGGGCCTCGCGAAAGGCGTTGACGGGGTAGGCGATGTTGGTCTGGGTGACGAACGTGCCCGACCCGATCGGTTGCGAGACGACCGCCTTGCCCGCGCGCGTGATGCGAACGTAGCCGTGCACGCCCTGGAGCACAACATTGCCGGGGTTGCGCGCGAGCAACAGGAACGTCAGACCAGCGGGCTGGCGCTGAATCCTTGCCCCCGTGAACTGAATCAGCGGGTGGCGGGGCCCCGGGATGGAAACCTCGACTCCGATCGCGTACCGGGAGATGCTCGCGATCGACACGCCACGTCGCTTGACCGCCCGGGAGCGCTGGTCGAGCGCTTCGATGCTGACGCCGCTGAGATAGTCGCCGGGCTTCGCGAGCGCAGGGACGGTGGCCGAAACGGGGACCGCAGTGCTCGCCCCCGGCGAAAGCGCGACGGCTCGCCGCTGCAGCTGCAGCCAGAGCGCCGACCGGTGTGCTCGTGAGCCGGGCGGCGCATATCCCGAGCCGAGGGTTCCCAGCGTTTCTCCGTCCACCGGCGAGAGCACCACGCGCAGGCGCCTGGAGGTCGGGTTGCGCAGTTCGATGACGCCCGCGCGCCCGACGGACCCGGGCTGAGCCTGAAGCTTGAAGTAGCTCAGGGCCGGCTGCGAGGCGGGTCTGGGGACGACGATCAACCCCGAGGGAGGCGCTGCGAGCGCGGGCTCACCCGGATACAGGCCGGCGGCGGCCGACAGGACGGCAGCCAGCGCAGCCAGCCCGCAGATGGCCGGCCGGTGCCGGCCGGCGCGCTGAATCGACGATCTCATCCGCCTCCCCCATTCAGCCTAGGCCGTTTATCTCCTGCCTTGGCGCCGGGAGGAGGCGCTGCCTCTAGGGGCCGGTGGCCAGCGTCCAGAGCAGGTTGACGCGGAAGACCTCCGCGTTCGAGAGTGCCTTCAAGGTGGTGGGGGTGGAGAGCGAGAGGCTCGTGGCCGAGAAGGCTGTCGTGAGCCATGTGCCCATGCCTGCGTTCAGCGCGGCTGATGCGATCTTGACGGCGCTGGCGCTGTCCACGTTGCAGGCCGCTGCGCACTGGAGCGTGGCGGCGGTGCCGGTCGAGCCGCTCTGCGCTGCGAAGCTCGCAGCGGTGCTGTTGAGGGTGAGCGAGTTGGCGGCGAGAGTCGCGCCGCTCGGCACGTAGCCTTTGACATCCGCTCCGCACGTCGCGTTCGGGCAGTACTGGGCGAACACGGCGCTTTTTTCGGCGCCGGACTGCCCGGCGACGGTGACGTTCCACCCCGAGCCACTCCCGGTCGCGTCCGCGACCCCGAAGTTCGTCATCGTCGTGGTGGTCGTCTGGGCCTGGCCGTTCAGCGTGATCGAGCTCAGGGTCGGCATCGCCGGCACGGTGGAGAACGAAAGCGAGCCGGCCACGACGGAGAACTGCGTTTTGTCTTCCTGGGTCGCCGCAGACGCGATCGACGGGGCGATGGCGCAGAGCGCGCACATGACGCCGAGCGTCGCGAGCAGCCGCGCTCCCGTGAGCGGCCGGGGCGGCCTGCGCAGTTGGATGCTGGAAACAGTGAGCGACATGTGAGTCCAGCTATCGGCCGTTTGGATGATGCTATGGAGCGCATCTGTGTTGCAGCTGCGGAAACCACAGGTTCCAGCTCGAGTCGCTTGAGCCCTGCGTAGGCGGGGTGGCCGCTCTGGGAACGACTGCGCCTGCGGCTACAGTCTGGCCGCATGCCCCCGCGGATCCGCCGCCTTTTGCCGCCATTGCTGGGACCGCTGCTCGCCGTGGTCGTGCTCGGCGGCTGCGGCAGCTCCTCCTCGGCGGGCAACGGCATCGCCTCCAAGTCGCCCGCGCAGATAGTCGCCGCGGCCAAAGCGGCCGCGGACGGCGCCGCGACGGTCCATATCGCCGGCAGGATCGTCAGCGGAGGCAAACCGCTGGCGATCGACATGCAGCTCGTCAAAGGCAAGGGAGGTCGCGGGCGGATCACGCTCGAAGGTGTGAGCATCGACCTGGTCCGCGTCGGCGGGGCCGTCTACATCAATGGGAGTCAGGCCTTCTATCAGCGCATCGCGGGTGCCGCCGCGGCGAAGCTGCTCCAGGGCAAATGGCTGAAGGCGCCCGAGAACAGCGGCAACTTCGCCTCGCTGGCGTCCTTGACGGACCTTGCGAAGCTGATCGACACGACGCTCACGAGCCATGGAAGGCTTGCTCGCGACGGCACGAAGACGATCGAGGGCCAGAAGGTGATCGCGGTCAACGACGTGTCGCAGGGCGGAACGCTCTATGTCGCCGTGACGGGCAGCGCCTACCCGATCGAGGTCGTCAAGGACGGTGGCAGCGGCGGCAAGATCGTCTTCGACAGATGGAACAAGCCCGTGACGCTCACGGCGCCGGCGAACGCGATCAACATCAACCAGCTGCAGAGTGGCCGCTAGCGCTTCTCTCGTTTATATGTCCATGTGCGCCGAGACCGCGTCAAGAGTGCTGCTAGCAGCGTCGAAGCCCCGTGTGGAAAAGGACGCGAGTCTGGGACCGGACAAGGACGCGAGAGTTCTCAGTGAACGGTGCAATCCAAGTCAGCTTTCGGCGGCCCTCACAGCGTGGGCTCGCTCCACGGCAGGGTGCCACCGGCGGCCGGCCGCCAGGCGGATGGCCGTCCGGAACAGGTGCATCGATGACTAAGCTGAGCGGCGTGAACGGGCAGCCCGGCAGGAAGCCTCCCGGTCGCGGACGGCGCCCGGGCGATCGCTCGATACGGCAGTCCTCGCCGCTCTGGCTCGTGCTGTGGATGGTGCTCGGGGCGGCAGGCGCGGTCGGAACCGTGCTTGCGGGAGCCTCCGAGGAGGTCGCCGCGTGCGTCGTGGTCCTGGTGGTCGCGGCCGTGGGACTCGGATGGCGCTTCGGCGAGCAGCGGCGAGCGGCGCTCGTCGACCAGATCGAAGGCCGTACCCGCGAGCTGAAAAGGGCGCTTTCCGAGCTGGAGATCGCCCAGGCCGAGACGGTGCGGCGCCTGTCGATGGCGGTCGAGTTCAGAGACGAGGACACCGGCGCGCACATCGAGCGCATCGGCCGCTTCTCGCGGCTGCTCGCCGAGCACATCGGCATGGACGCCGAGTTCTGCGAGCGGCTCAACCACGCCGCGCCGCTGCACGACGTCGGCAAGGTTGCGATTCCAGACGCGATCCTGCTCAAGCCCGGACCGCTGACGCCGGAGGAGCGCGCGATCGTGGAGACCCACGCGGAGGAGGGTCACAGGCTGGTCCGCGGCTCGTCCTCCTCGATCCTCGACATGGCGGCGACGATCGCGCTGAGCCACCAGGAGAAGTGGGACGGCTCGGGCTACCCGCGCGGCCTCAAGGGCGAGGCCATCCCGATCGAGGGCAGGATCGTCGCTGTCGCCGACGTGTTCGACGCGCTGACCAGCGATCGCGTGTACCGCAAGGCCTTCCCCGTCGAGGAGGCGATCCAGATGATGCGCGAACAGCGCGGACGCCATTTCGACCCGGTCCTGCTCGACGCCTTCATGGAAGTGCTCGGACGATCCGGCCCCGACGCGCGCGAGCAGGTCCGCTCCGACCCGGCCGCCCTCGTCGAGACCACGCTCGAGACCTTCGTCACGGCGCTCGAGCGCGGCGACGCCGAGATGGCCGAGGCGGCGATCGCCACCGCCATCGAGGATGGAATCTCCCCGACGACCCTGCACGCCGAGGTGATCGGCCCGGCGCTGCGCCGGCTCGCCGTGCTCGCCGAAACGGGTGAAATCGACGAAGATCGCGAGCATCACGCGACGACGATCATCCGCCGCGTGCTTGCGACGCTCTACAGGTACATGACCGGCAACACCGAGCAGACCCGCGAGCGGGTGCTGCTGGCCGGTGTCGAGGGCGACGAGCACACACTCGGCCTGCAGATGGTGCACGACCAGCTCGCCGCCGCCGGCTACAAGACGATCTTCGACACCGATCTCTCTGCCGAGGGTCTCCGCGCTACCGTCGAGAGCCAGTCCCCGGCCCTCGTCGTCGTGGGCGCGACCGAAGACCCGAGCGCCAAGGCCGTCGAGGCGACCCTGCGCGAGCTCCGCTCGAGGCACCCGGACCTTCCGATCGTGCTGGGAGGCGCCGCTGTGGGCGGCGCACTTCCGCGCGAGCGCGACGGCATGAGGGTGCTGGAGCGAATCGACGAGTCGGTCGAAGCGGTCGAAGACCTGCTCGCCGCCTCAGCCGCGTCTCCCGCGTCGGTATAGATTCCAGCGGGTGAGCAGCCCCAGCGCGATCGTCACCGGCGGAGCCGGGTTCATCGGCTCGCACGTCGTCGACGCGCTGCTGGCCGACGGCTACAGCGTCACGGTCATCGACGACCTCTCCACCGGCGAGCGCAGCCGCGTGGCCGGCGGCGCCGATCTGCGCGTGCTCGACATCGTCGAGCTGCCGGCGCTCGAGGCGGTGTTCGCCGAGGTACAGCCGCGCTCGGTCTTCCACCTCGCGGCGCAGGCGAGCGTCGTCGCCTCGGTCGACGACCCGGGCCGCGACTGCGAGGTGAACGTGATGGGCACGCTGAACGTGCTCGAGGCCGCCGGCAGGTCGGGCGCGCCCGTCGTGTTCACATCGACCGGCGGCGCGCTCTACGGCGATGAGGCGCCCATGCCGACGCCCGAGGACCGGATCCCGGCGCCCCTGTCTCCATACGGAGCCTCGAAGTGGGCCGCGGAGGCCTACGTCAACACGTGGTCGCTGTCCTCCGGCATACCCCACGCGGTCTGCCGCCTCGGCAATGTCTATGGACCGCGCCAGAACCCTCACGGCGAGGCCGGCGTCGTCGCGATCTTCACCGATCACCTCTACACCGGAAGGGCGCCCAAGCTCTACGGCCACGGCAAGCCGACGCGCGACTACGTGTACGTCGGCGATGTCGTGAGCGCGCTGATGGCGGCGGCCGGGAGGGCCGGCACCTACAACATCGCAACCGGCGTCGAGACCGATGTCAGCACGATCTGGAGGGAGCTGAGCGAAGCGGCGGGCAAGCAGATCGAGCCCGAGCTCGCCGACCTCCGCCCCGGCGAGCTGCAGCACAGCCGCCTTGACATCTCCCGAGCGGAGCGCGATCTCGGCTGGCGCCCGGAGGTGCCCATCGCGCAGGGGCTGCGGCTGACATATGAGGCCCTCTTGCAGGAATTGGAGCAGCGTTAGCCCCAGGCCGGCAGGATTCTCGGCAACGACGTCGACGCCGACTAGGACAGACGTGTAGTTTCGAGCCGCAGCGCTTGCGCGCGGCGGGCGCCCGTCCGACGGTGAGCGCATGAGGCATATGCCCCTGAGGGCTCTTCCCGCGCTCGCGGTCGCTCTGCTCTGGACCGCGGCGCCGACGTCCGCGCTCGCCGGCGCTCCCGGTGGCACGCCGGCGCCGTCGTCGCCTCGCGCGGGTGGCAGCGAATACGGAGCCCCTGCGCACGCCAGCGCGCTGCGCCCGGTGGTGAGCCGCCTGAGCGTTCCCAGGACGGCGACGGCGGGGCGGATTCCTCGCGTGACCCTGCGCATGGAGGAGCCGGGGGTGGAGACGGTGGCCGTGCGGGTGACCGTGACCGACCTGACCACCCGCTCGCGGATCGCCTCCGTGGCGCTCGGCTGGGTGCACACCCGCCGCACGCTGACGGTCAAATGGCCATCCGGCACCGTGTTGAGCGCCGGCAGCTACCAGGTGACCGTGACGGCGCACGATCATCACGGCGGCACGCTGCTGCGACTGGCGCACAGCTCCGGCGTGGCGACGCTGACGGTCAGCGCAGTCGTGGCGCCGCCGCCGAGCGCGCCGAAGCCGCTCCCGCCGCCGATTGTCGCCCCCGAACCGGGCGTTCCCACCCCGGCGCAGTCCGCGGCCGCCGGAGCCGTGTTCCCGGTCGCAGGAGCGCACAGCTTCGGGGGACCGGAAAACCGCTTCGGCGCACCACGCGGCAGCCACACACACCAGGGTCAGGACGTGCTCTCCGCCGAAGGCACGCCGATCGTCGCGCCGATGGCGGGGACGATCAGCTGGACGAGCTACCAGGCGGGCGGCGCGGGCTACTACGCAGTCGAGCACACGACCGTCGGGTTCGACTTCATGTTCGCCCACTGCCAGGCGGGCTCGCTGGCGGTGAGCCGCGAACAGGCGGTGTCGGCCGGACAGCAGCTCTGCAGCGCCGGCCAGACCGGCGACGCGACGACGCCCCACCTGCACTTCGAGATGTGGGTCGGCGGCTGGCAGGCATCGACCGGCCACCCGATCGATCCGCTGCCGTATCTGGAAGCCTGGGACCACACCGGCGCGAGCGCCTTCTAGCCGGGCCGCGGCCGGCCGCCTCCCTGAGATCGTCCGTGTCCCAGTGCGGTCCCAGCCGCTAGCATCGGGCGCCGCGGCGAGATAGCTCAGTTGGTAGAGCACACGACTGAAAATCGTGGTGTCCCCGGTTCGAGTCCGGGTCTCGCCATTTCTAAGCTGCGTCGAGCGCGAGCGAGTCGTCAAGCTCGACGGAGTGTCCCTCGTCGTCCCGAGCAGGACAGCTCGAGCGCGCGTGGTTGCTCTGTCCTTCCTTCGTTGACCTCCAACGTGACTATGCGCCCGAGGAGTCATAGGCTTCAACAGATGTCGCATGCCGTCGAGGACCGTAACCGCCGCATGTTGCGGGCTCGCGACATGATGGACCGTGCGTTTGCCCAGCCGCTTAACGTGCCGGCGCTTGCCCGTGTCGCTCACATCTCGCCGGCGCACTTCAGCCGCCAGTTCCGGGCGACGTTTGGCGAGACGCCGCACAGGTACCTGCAGCGCCGCCGGGTGGAGCGTGCGATGGAGCTGCTGCGCGAGACCGACCGTCCGGTAACCGAGATCTGTCTCGACGTTGGACTCAACAGCCCCGGCACATTCACTCGTACCTTCCGCGAGATCGTCGGCGAGCCGCCCTCGGCATACCGCGCGCGCTTCGCCGGCGATGGCGTCGCGCTGCGCGTGCCGGCCTGCTGGGCGATGGCGTGGCTGCGCCCGGCCGGGTAAGAGAGCAGATTCGGAGTGGCGAGCCGCGACCCCGCCGTCTAACGTGACGCCCATGCTCAAGCGAATCAGCCACACCTTCATACATGTTCTCGACCAGGACGAGGCGCTCGACTTCTACGTCGGCAAGCTCGGGATGGTCGTACACACCGACGCAGGCATGGGCGTCATGCGCTTTCTGACTGTGAACCTCCCCGGCGAGCCCAACGTCGAGCTGGTCCTGATGCTCCCGGGACCGCCGGCCTACGACGACGCCACCGCTGCGGAGATCCGCGAGCTCGTGGCGAAGGGGGCCGCAGGCGGCGGCGTGATCTTCGAGACCGACGACTGTCGCGGCACCTACCAGAGCCTACGTGCTGCGGGCGTTGAGTTCACGCAGGAACCGACCGAGCGTTTCTACGGGACCGATTGCGCCCTGCGCGATCCGTTCGGGAACCCGATCCGCTTCACCCAACCGCCGGAGGGACCAATCGTCGTGCCATCGGCCGAGGAGCTGCAGGCACAATCCTGACGACGTACTGGTTGGCCCGCCGTCATCGTGCGGCCTCGGCTCGTGGCCGGCGCGCGGAGACCTTGGTGTCTCCGAAGACCGAGGCCATTGTGCTCGGCCGGGCAAGTACCTCGTGCGGGAAGCCAAGCGCGACTGCGCTCGCCTGCTCGAGTCGGGCGACGGCGTCGTCGGGTAGCTCCACCTCGAGGGCGCCAAGGTTGTCTTCGAGCTGGGACAGCGCGCGTGCACCGATGAGCGGAGCCGTGACCGAGTCGTTGAGGAGCACCCAGGCGAGTGCTACCTGTGCAGGGGTTCGGCCGAGCTCAGTGGCGACAGACTTGACGACCTCGGCGATCGCAAGGCTACGCTCGCTGAGCGAGCCATTCAGCTCGCCGGCGCTCTTGCGCGTGCCCTCGACTCCAGCCGAGTCGCCGTCGAGGTCGCGGCCCGTGTACTTGCCCGTCAGCACTCCCCTGCCGAGCGGTGACCACGGAATCACGCCGAGGCCCATCTCACTCGCCATCGGAATCAGGTCCCGCTCTCCGGTGCGCTCGATCAGGCTGTACTCGATCTCCAGCGCGACCAACGGCGACCAGCCACGCAGATCGGCGATCGCCTGCATGCGCGAGACCTGCCACGCCGGCGTGTCGGAGATCCCGACATACAGGACCTTGCCGGCGCGCACGAGGTCGTCCATCGCGCGCAGCACCTCCTCCACGGACGTCGTGCCGTCCCAGAGGTGCAGGTACAGCAGGTCGATGTAGTCGGTCTGCAGCCTGGCGAGGCTGCGCTCGACTGAGCGAACCATGCTCTTGCGGTGGTCGCCACCGGAGTTCGGATCATCGGGGCGCGTGCTAGCCGAGTACTTGGTGGCGATCGTCAGGCGGTCGCGCTTGTCTGCGGCGAACTCGCCAACGAGCTGCTCAGAGGTGCCGTTTGTGTAGTTGTTCGAGCTGTCGATGAAGTTGCCGCCGCGATCGACGTAGGCGTCGAAGATCCGGTGCGCCTCCTCGCGGTCCGCGCCCCAACCCCAGTCGGTGCCGAACGTCATCGTTCCGAGCGCCAGCGGCGAGACGCGCAGGCCGGAGCGACCGAGGAGGCGGTAGGTGTCGAGGGAATTCGGTTGATGGCGCATGTCGGCTCCTTCTGATCGAGGTGGACACCTCCATGGTCAGCGCCGGCCGCCGGCTCAGCCAGAGGGACGTTGCTCCCCGGTTAGCCGAACCTGGGACTGGGAGGGCTACCCAAGCATGTGCGTAAAACGGCACAATGTGAGACCGGTGGAGACACGCGAAGAGCTGAGCGATTTCCTACGCAGTCGTCGCGGGCGCCTGACCCCGGATGAGCTGGGGCTGCGGTCATACGGCCCTCGCCGGGTGCCCGGACTCAGGCGCGAGGAGCTGGCGCAGCTCGCCGGGGTGAGCGTGGACTACTACACGCGGCTGGAGCAGGGTCGCGGGGTGCATCCCTCGCGCTCGGTACTCGACGCGATCGCTCGCGCGTTGCAGCTGGACCAACCGGAAGCCTCGCATCTGCGCCGGCTCGCAGCGCCGCAGTCCACGACAAGAACGAAGCCTCCACCCGAGCGGGTGCGCCCCGGAGTCCGGCTCCTGCTCAAGAGGCTCGATCGAGTGGCGGCGCTCGTGCTCGGCCGCCGCATGGACGTGCTGGCATGGAACTCTCTCGCGGCGGTCCTGATCTGTGACTTCGGCGCGCTGCCGCGGCGTGAGCGCAACATGGTCCGGCTCACATTCCTAGACGAGTCATTTCGCGGCCTCTACCCGGAATGGGATCGCGTCGCGGACAGCGGCGCCGGGCTGTTGCGATCGGCAGCGGGTCGGTGGCCCGATGATCCCGAGCTCGAGGCGTTGGTCGGCGAGCTGTCGGTCAAGAGCAACGAGTTCGTCCGCGCCTGGGCTCGTCACGAGGTGCGCGAGCAGATGTCCGGCACGAAGCGGATCAACCATCCTCTAGTGGGTGGGCTCACGCTCCTATACGAGACCCTCGCGCTGCCCGACGAGCCCGAACAGCAGCTCGTGACGTACACGGCGCAAGCGGACACCGAGTCACAGACGGCGCTCGACCTACTTGCGAGCATCGCCGCTCAGGCTGAGAGCGCGCCCGCCCACGAGGCTCACAACGCATCATCCGGCGTGAGCTCGAGGTAGCACATCTCGACACGCATCGAGTCCATTGCGCGCTCGAAGAGTGCGCGTACGAACCCGTAGCGGTTGGCCAGCGCACGCTCCGCGATGCTCTCCTCGTGAGCGTCGAGCACGCGTCCGCGTGCCGCGAGTGGCGGACCAAGTGGGCGCCCCCGCGCGGTACACGGTGCGAGCAGCAGGCGCGAGTCGCGGCGCAGACGTTTGACCTTGCCCGAGCCACGCTCGGCCCGTGCATAGAGGCGCCCGTCAGCGACCGCCGCCCAGACTGGTGTGGCGACCGGTGTGCCGTCGCGGCGAAACGTCAGCACGAGCGTATGGCGGCGGCGAGCGAGCTCCTCCAGCGTGCCGGTCGCGGCCGCTCGCGCCACCTCGTGAGCCGCAGAGCGGAGCATCTGCGCTTGCAGGCGGGCGCTCGGGAGGGCACCAGGTAGCCGGCGCCCTCGCCGCGGTCGCGCCGTCGCCCGGGCGGCGGGCGCCCCGCCATGCTCGCGGCCAATCGGCTGATCACCAGCAGGTGCGCGGCGGAGGTCTCGAGCCAGGACTCGCAGGTAAGCGTGGCGGTTGCAGAGGATCGTGTGCGGCCCGGTCGCGGCGAACTGGCGGCGCGATCGGCGCTCACCACCCGCGTCGATCGCGCGCCACATGGTGTCCTGGTCCGGCACGGTCAGGCGGCCGGCGAGAAGCTCGGCCAGCCATTGCGATTGACGTTCGACGACCTCGAACTGGCCCGGGCCGGCTTCGATTGCCCCGATGAACGCGAGCCCGGGCGCGTGAGGCGAGAGGATCCGTCGGTACAGCGGAAACTCCCAGCCGCTACCGCGACCGAGCTCGCTGGGAAGAAATGGGAAGGTGATCCTGTAGCCGGTCGCGAAGACGATCGCATCCGCCGGCTGCACGCTGCCGTCGCTGAACACCACCTCCTCGCCCGCGAGCGCGCGCACGTGCGGACGGCTCTCGAGGGCGCGCCCACCGAGCGCGGCTTCGACCGCCGGCGAGACCACCGCCGGCCAGCGCGTCTCAAACAGACGGTGGCGAGCCGGAGGAAGGTTGCCGCGGTTGGGGGCAGCGCCGGCAACTCTCAGCAGCGCCTGCATCGTCAGACGGACCATCGGCAGGGGTAGGAGAAGGGCGCTCGCGGAGTCGAACCCGTCATAGGGCCGGCCGATGATGTGGCGCGGGAGCAGGTGGTGCACCTGGTCGCACGCGAGGACGGTCTTTGCCGCGGTACTCGAGATCTCGGTGGCGATGTCAAGCGCCGATTGGGCGCCGCCGACCACGACCACCCGCTGGCCGGCGAAGTGATCCGGCGTACGGTAGTCGCGGACATGCATCAGCGTCCCGCTGAACTCGCCGTGAAGCTCGGGGATCGCCGGCTCCGAGTAGTGGCCGCTCGCGACGACCACCCAGTCGAAGCGCTGGGGAGCCTCCTCGCCCGCGATGACCTCCCATCCTCCGTCCCCGCGCTGGATCCGCTCGACCCGGGCGCCAAAGCTGATGTAGCGCGTCAGGTCTCTCGCGTCGGCGTACGCCTCGAGGTACGCGAGCATGTCGCTGTGGTGGAGAAACTCCGGTGCCGAGTCGGGCATCGGGAAGCTCGGATACTGCATACGTCGGCGCGAGGTGTTGGTCTGAAGCGAGGCGTAGGCGGCGGATAGGCCGCTGTCGTTTTCATAGCGCCACATCCCGCCGACCGCCGAGCCGGCCTCATAACAAGTGACCTCGCATCCAGTCCGTGTCAGAGCGTCGACTGCCGCGAGCCCTGACATCCCGCTACCGATTACGCATGCGCGGATCGCCTCGCTCATGCTTGCCACTCTCGATCGGCGAGCTCGGGATCAATTCCAGAGAGTCGCGCTGCCGCCGTCGCCCAGATCTCCGCGACCTCGAAGTTTGCCTCTCGCCAGGCGGTGGAAGTCAGCTCGCCGGCATCGCGGTAGGCACGCATGAGATCGAGGTGCCGGGGCCAGCGGACGAAGCGGAGTAGATCCTCCTCGCTGCGCCACACCGATACCGATCCCGATCGCTTGCCCAGCGGCGTCGTCCACAGCCACATACCGACAGCGCCGCTCATCGACCGCCACGCCCGGCTCAGACGCAGGCCCGCGAGGTAGACCCGGAGGAGGTCGCCGGTGTGCCGCAAGTGGAAGTCGGTGACACTGACCAACACGGACCCACCCGCCTCGGCGGGTCCCCAAGTCCACCATGCGAACGTGGGAGTCCGGGCGCTACCACGCCCACGCTCGACCACGACCCTCCGCTGAGCCTCTAGAGCCATGCCGACCCTCCGGACCGGCTCCGCAGGCAACCGTCACGAGGTCCGCTGGTCACGGGGGTCCTTGCCCCCATTGGGGCCGGTAGACGCTCCGTCACGGCAAGTCTGTTGAACACCGTGGTCTCCTTCCGCTAATAGACCAACTGGTCAGTCTATTATCTAATACAGTATCTGGGGATGGCTGTCAAGCAACAGAAGCGCCAGCGCGGTCGGCCGCGCGCGTCTGAGCACGAACAGGCGGACACGCGTGGCTCGCTCTTGGACGCCGCCGCGCGTCTGATCGCGGAGCGTGGCTACCGCGGCATGACGGTGAACCAGATTGTTGCCCGGGCCGGGCTCTCCAAGGGCACTTTCTACTGGTACTTCAGCTGCAAGGACGATGTGCTCTTCGCGGTTCTCGAAGAGCACATCGACCGCCCGCTGTATGAGCTGATCGAGCTGCTCAAGACCGCCCCGGCCGAGCAGGACATGGCGCCGGAGGCCAGCCGACGGCTTCTCGAGCTGCTCGAGCGCGGGCGCGAGACAGTCCTGCTGGAGCACGAATACCAGTTGCTTGCCATCCGCGAGCCGAGGCTCCGCGAGCGGTATCTCAGGCGACAGGCGGCACTTCGCGAGGCCCTCGCCGCCGGCCTCGACGCCCGCGCGCAGCAGCTAGGAGCGCCGCCGTTCTCGACCCCAACCTCCGACGTCGCAACTGCATACCTCGCACTCGCCAACAGCCTTGCGGTCGAGCGACTGATCGACCCCGACACGGTCTCCGACAACCTCCTCGGCGAGATCGTCGCGTTGGTCTACCAGGGCCTCGTCGCACGAGCTGAGCGCGAGGGATAGACGCCGCGACACCGGAGCAGGCATGCGCGACCTGGCCCACCTAAAGCGACCCGTGCCTCGGGCGCGCGACGCGTCAGACCCGCCAGGTCTCGCCGCCGCTCAGCCGCTCAAAGCCGATCCAAACCGTGTTCATCGCGGTTGCGACGATCTGCTCACGGGAGACCTCGGGATGCTCGCTCCACCAGATCGCGAGCTCGGTGAGGCCGCCGCGAATCACCTCGGACGCCATCGTCAACGCGAGCGGCGGGCCATCCGCGCGTAGGTGGTCAGACCCGGGCAGCTCTCCGAGGATCTGCGCCAGGGCGTTGTTCGCATCTGCAGCCAGCGCGCGGTGCATCGCCCGCAGCTCGGGGACGCCCGTCGTCTCGCGGAAGAACATGCGTGGCGCATAGGGGTGGCTCTGCACATAGCGCGCCCAGGCGTCGAACGCGTGGGCGATCTTCTGCTCGAGCGTGCCGTCGCCGTCGAGGTTCGCGCGCCACATGTCGAGCAACTCGTCGCGCGTGCGCTCCAGCAGCCGCCGGTGGAGCGCGGGCTTGGACTCGAAGTGGTCGTAGATCACCGGCGGCGTCACCCCGGACCGCCGTGCGATCTCGTCCATCGCCGCGCCGTGGTAGCCGCGCTCGGCGAAAACCTCCATCGCAGCGAGCTCGATCAGCTCGCGGCGCGCGGCGCCGGTGAGCCGCTTGCGGGGGGCGGGTGCCTGCAACCTAGTACGCATTAGGTATATCCTAGTGCTCAGTAGCTTACGTTCGCGATCGGACTGGAGGCGATGATGGCCGGCAACCAGCGGACAGAGGACCTGATCGAGGACCCGGTGCTGAGGATGCGCAGCCGCTTCTGGCGCACGACGGATGATGGGCGCGAGGTGTTGCACATCGAGACTTGGGTCGACCACGGTGGAGGAGTGACGCCGCACATCCATCCGTCGATCGAGGAGCGATTCGAGGTGCTCGGCGGACGGCCCGAATTCCTCGCCGACCGGCGCTGGAAAGAGAGCGCGGCCGGGGAGACCGTCGTCGTCCCGCCCGGCACGCGACACGCGTTTCGCAACCGCGGGGGCGAGACCGCCCATTTCGTCTGCCACGCGACACCCCCCTCCACGCTCCAGGAGTTCCTCGAAGACACTGCGGCCCTCTCCCGCGCGGGCGGGATCACGCGACGCGCGATCCCCCGTGGCCTCGACGGCCTGCTCCAAGGGGCGGTCATGGCGGACCACTACCGCGACATGGTCACGCTCCTAACACCCCTGCCGCCTCCAGCGATACAGCGGCTCGTCATCCCGCCGCTCGCGCGCGCCGGCGAACGCCGCGGCTATCGCGCCGGGAGCATCGGGCGACGATGAGCGCCCCGCCAAGTCACTAACTCATCGCCTTCATCGCGTGCATCCCTCCCGAGTGCGGAAGGACGAGCCCGGGCACGTGCTGGGGGGCGGCGAGGACACCGACGGCGAGCACAGCAAGGACGCCCACCGTCGCGAGCCGCGCGGCACGCGCCCGCGGAGCGATCTTCTCGAGCGCGATCAGGCCCGCGATCAGGGCCATCCACGTCAGGCTCATCACTCCGAGCGCGAACAGCGCAGCCATCAGCGCCCATGAGCAGCCGACGCACCAGCCGCCGTTCCGCAAGCCCAGAGCGAACGTGGCCGACCGGCCTTCGCTCATGAGCCTGCCCCTCTGGCCGAGCTGCTCCCTGCAGCGCGTCAGGTACGCGCGTTTGAGCGGAGTGAGCTGGTAGGCCGCGGCGAGCGCGAGCAGCCCGCCGGACAGCCAGCGCCCACCGCCGTGCCAGGCAAGCTCGCCGGCAAGCACGCCCTTGCCGAGCTCGACGAGCGCGTAAGCGGCGAGGCCGGCGACGGCCCACGCAAGCAGGTAGCCGCAGGAGAACAGCAGCAGTCTGCTGGGCCTACGTCCGCGTGTGAGCGCCGCGTACCCAGCGAGGCGGGGAGCGAACGAGGGCAGCATCATCGCGGCCATCATCACGACCCAGGTGCCGGTGAACCAGCCGAGCGTGCCGAGGTCCGCTCCAGGGGCGGCGTCCATCCCGGCCATCCGCCGCACCGTCCACCACCACGCGAGCGCCGCCGCGGCGACCAGCGCCGCCGCCACTTCCGGACGCCGCCGCGCCGCCTCGAGGGGCATCATCAGCGAGCTCCCGAAGTAGAGGCCTGCTCGTAGCGGTCGTGGTGGCGTATCCACAGCGGCTCGGAGGCGCTCTCGTCGCGGCCCTTCGGCGTCCGGTCCAGCAGGCCGTAGAACGCCATCGCGAGCTCGAGGCCGCGGCTGGTCGTCACGTACGTTCTGTAGACGGTGCCGTCCGACACCGCGTACACGCTCAGGCCGGGTCGCTCGGCGACGTACCCCGCCGCGTCAGTCCCGCACATGTGCGCGTTCTGCTCGACGGTGGACGGGATCTCGCCGTCCAGGAACGGCCTCAGCTCCTCCTCTGTGTTGAGGAAGCCGAGATCGCGGTTGAAATCGCTGCCGCCGCTCGAGACCCAGTCGATGCCCCAGCCCATCCGCTCCCTGAAGGCGAGCAGCTTCTCGAGCGGCGCGCGTGAGGCGAGCAGCAGAGTGGCGTCCTTCGCCTTCAGGTGGGCGACCTGGCGATCGAGCGTGTCCGCGATCGAGGAGCAGACCGGGCAGCCGGCCTCGTAGGGCGGCCCGAACATGAAGTGGTAGACGAGCAGCTGCGAGCGCCCCTCGAAGAGATCGGCGAGCGTCTTGGGGCCGTTCTCGGTCTCGAACCGGTAGTCCTTCTCGACTGGGACCCAGGGCAGCTCGCGCCTCTTCCTGGCCAGCTCGTCGCCGCGGCGAGTGAGCTCCTTCTCCTCCTTCAGCAGGTCTTTGCGCTCCGCCTGCCACTCCTCCTGCGTGCCGATCCTGTGCTCCGTCATCAAAGCCACCTTCCTGTCCGGGTTCGCGGGGCCAGGCCTATATAGTTAGCACAATGGCTAACGATGCGTTCAAGGCCCTTGCACATCCCCTCCGGCGCGAAATCGTCGAACGGCTCAGCGCCGGGGCGGCGACAGTCGGAGAGGTGACCCGGGACTTCGACGTCTCCAAGCCGACCATTTCACGGCACCTGAAGATGCTGGAGGAGGCAGGCGTCGTGAGTCGCGTGATCGACGGAAGGACCCACCGCCTCGCCCTGCGCACAGAGTCGCTCGCCGAGACCTCGGATTGGATAGAAAGCCAGCGACAGCGCTGGGAGCGCCTCTTTGATGTCGTTGGCGAGTACCTGGATGAACGGAAGGAGCGACCGTGAGCGAGGAACCCGGACAGGTGGTGCGTATCGAGCGGGCCTTCGCGGCTTCGCCCGAGGACGTCTTCGATGCATGGACGAGCCCCGACGTGATGCGGCGATGGTTCCACCCCGCCCCGGACTGGGACACGCCGGAAGCCGAGGTGGATCTTCGGGTCGGCGGAAAGGTCAGGGTGGTGATGCGCAGGCCCGACGGCACGCAGGCCGAAGCGCAGGGCGAGTACACGCTGATCGACCGGCCCCACCGGCTCGTGATGACCTGGACCTTCTACGACGAGCCCGCCAACGAGCAGCTGATCGAACTCTCCTTCGCGGAGTCCGACGGCTCTACCACGGTGCTGATGGTCAACAGCGGCATCTCAAACGACGAGCGCCGCAACCGCCAGGACGTGGGGTGGCACGGGTGCTTCGACGAGCTCGAGCGGGCATTGGCCGGCTGATGGAGCTCGGCGCGCAGACAGGGTCGCGCTGTTTCGGCGAGGGCGATCCGCTGATGGAGCGCTACCACGACCATGAGTGGGGCCGTCCCGTGCTCGACGAGCGCGGCCTGTTCGAACGGATGAGCCTCGAGGCCTTTCAATCTGGGCTGTCATGGAGGACCATCCTCGCCAAGCGCGAGGCGTTTCGAGTCGCGTTCGCCGGCTTTCACCCCGACGAGGTGGCGCGCTTCGGCGAGGCCGACGTCGCGCGCCTGCTCACCGACGCGGGCATCGTCCGCAACCGGGCGAAGATCGAGGCGACGCTCGCGAACGCCAGTGCCACGGTGGCCTCACGCGGGACCGGCGAGCCGCTCGACGCGCTGGTCCGCGCTCACGCGCCCGCACCCGACCGGCCGGCGCCGCGCACCTGGGCGGACGTGCAGGCAACGACGCCGGAGGCGGTCGCTCTCACGCGCGAGCTGAAGCGCCGCGGCTTTCGCTTCGTGGGGCCGAGCACGCTCTACGCGCTCATGCAGGCCTGCGGCCTCGTGGACGACCACCTCGCCGAGTGCCC
>JAXDGO010000028.1:0-26498 GCA_034665005.1 Solirubrobacteraceae bacterium
CAATCCTCGCGGCTCCGCGGAGCAGCCGACTCTTCCGGAGGCGCTCGTCTCCGTCTCGGCCCGCGCGCGCCGGCCCCTGTGGATCCCCGAGGACGTGCCCGGCCACTGCTGCGCGACACCCTGGAGCTCGAAGGGCTACCGCTCGGGGCATGCGCACATGGCGCGGCGCGTGGCGACCGCGATCGTGCGCTGGACGGACGAGGGAAGGCTGCCGCTCGTGCTCGACGCGAGCTCCTGCACGCATGGCCTGCTGAGCGAGGTGGGGGCGGAGCTCGATGACGCAACCCGCGAGCGCTTCGAGCGCGTCGAGATCATCGACTCGATCGCGTGGGCGCACGACCACCTCCTGCCCGCCCTTCGCATCGAGCGCCGGGCGGCCTCGGTCGCCCTGCACACCCCGTGCTCAGCCGTCCACCTCGGGCTCCAGGACAAGCTACGGGCGATCGCGGATGCGCTCGCCGAGGAGGTGGTGACTCCCGTCTCCCCGACCTGCTGCGGCACGGCCGGCGACCGCGGCATGCTTCACCCGGAGCTGCCCGCGTCGGCGCTGAGCGCGACCGCCGAGGAGCTGGACGGCCGCTCGCTGAGCGACTGCCTGTGCAGCAACCGGACCTGCGAGATCGGGCTGCAGCAGGTCACCGGCCGGCCCTACGGCTCGTTCGTGCTGCTGCTGGAGCGGCTCACGGCTCCGAGCTGACCGCGGCGGGTCGCGCCCCGGCGCGCGCGCCGCTCAGCGCACGTGCTCCTCGAAGAAGGCGAGCATGCGCCGCCACCCGTCCTCCGCTGCCTGCTCGTCGTAGCCGACGGCCATCGGCGTCGGGACGCGTGCGAGCCAGCCCTGCCAGCCGTCGACCTGCGAGAAGAAGGAGTGTCCGGCGCGGTCGTAGGTCTTCACGTCGTGCGGGACGCCGAGCGCGTCCAGGTGGCGCTCCAGCTGCTCGGCCATCTTGCGGCCGATCACCCGATCCCGGCCGCCGTAGCTAGCGACGACGGGGCAGACCCCGTCGAGCTGCGAGCGGTCCGACGGCACCGTGCCGTAGTTGACCGCCGCCGCCGAGAACCCCGGCTGGGCGCCGGCGACGAGCGCGAAGCCGCCGCCCTGGCAGAACCCCGCCACGGCGATGCGACCCGCGTCGACCTGCGGACGGGCGGCGAGCGCCTCGCGCGCGGCGTGTATGTCACCGATCTCGCGCGCGGCGCTCCCGCTCAGCATGTCGACCATCACGCGGCTCAGGCACACGATTCGCGTGCCGTGGGAGTAGAGGTCGGGGGCCAGAGCGGCGTAGCCGGCCTGTGCGAAGCGCGCGGCGATCCTGCGGATGTCGTCGTTGAGGCCGAAAGACTCGTGCAGCACGACGACGCCGGGATGAGGACCCTCGCCGGCGGGGAGGAACAGCTCGGCGCGGAGGCTCGCTCCGTCCGGCGTCGCGACATCCAGGCGCTCTGCGCCCGCGACGGTCATGCCCCGGGCGTGAGCGCGACGACCGGGATCTCGCGCGTGGTCTTCTCGGCGTACTCGGCGAATTGCGGGTAGAGCTCGGCCTGGCGCTTGAACAGGCGCTCGCGCTCCTCCCCCGAGGTCACCGCCGCATCGACGTCGACGGTGTCGGTGCCCACCTCGACCGTGGCCGACGGGTTGGCGCGCAGGTTGTGGTACCAGGCGGGGTTGGTGGGTGCGCCTCCCTTGGAGGCGAAGATCACCATGCGCTCGCCGTCGGGCATGTACATCAGCGGCGCTGTGCGGCGCTGGCCGCTCTTCGCGCCGGTGCTCGTCAGCAGCAGGACAGGCGCGCCCTCGAACGACCCCCCGACCTTGCCGCCGTTGGCACGGAACTCCTCGATGATCGCGCGGTTGAACTCGCTCATGTCAGGCACGTCTGTCTCCTATGGCTCGAGCCGGACCGGCAGGGTCTTCAGCTGATTGAGGAACAGCGATTCCGCGTGCAGCGGCCTGCCGTCGAGCGCGATCGCCGGGAAGCGGCTCAGGGTCTCCTCGAAGAGGACCTTCAGCTCCAGGCGCGCGAGCGCGGTGCCGAGGCAGAAGTGGCGGCCGCCGGCGCCGAAGGCTTGGTGCTCGGCCTTGCGGCGCAGGTCGAAGCGGTCGGGGTCCTCATAGCGCATCTCGTCGCGATTGGACGAGACGTACCACATGACCACCTTGTCGCCCTCCTTGATCTTCTGCCCGTGCAATTCGGTGTCGCAGCTGGCCGTGCGGCGGAAGTGCGCGAACGCTGGGAACATGCGGAGGGCCTCCTCGACCGCGTCGGGTATCAGCGACGGGTCGTCGAGCAGGAGCTGCATCTGCTCGCGGTCTTCCATCAGCGCGCGCATGCCGCTGCAGTAGGTCGCCTTCGTCGAGTCGTTGCCGGCGGCGACGAGCAGGAAGAAGCCCATCACGATCTCGTGCTCCTCGAGCTTCTCGCCATCGACCTCCGCCTGCACGAGGACGGTCGTCAGATCGTCGGTGGGGTGCTCCTGGCGGGCTGCGATCAGCTTGCGGCAGCGCTCGAAGATCTCGGGCACGTCTTTCTCCACTGCGCCCTCGAAGCCAGCCGGGTTGAGGTCGGGGTCCGCCGCCCCGAGCGTCGAGTTCATCAGGCGCGCCCAGATCGCGTCGTCCTCCTCGGGGATCCCCATGAAGCTGCCGATCACCCGCGAGACGACCGGCTGGGCGACGTCGGTGACGAGGTCGCAGCGCTCGCGGCCCTTGACGCGGTCGAGGACCCCGGTCGCGATCTCGCGGATCGCGCCCTCGTGGTCGGCGATGCGCTTGGGCGTGAAGCCGGCCTGGAACAGCGCCTTCAGGCGGTCGTGCTTGGGCGGATCCATCCCGATGAACATCGCTCGCGCGAGCTCGATCGGGAAGCCGGCCGCCGCCACCACCACGCCGCCCGCTTCGGAGGAGTAGGTCTTCCAGTCGCGGCTCACCGTGTGGACGTCCTCGGCCGTGGTCACCGACCAGAAGCCTGCCTCCTCGGGAAACTCTTCGAAGCTCTCGGTCCAGTGGATGGGGCAGCCGCGGCGCATCTCCTTGAACACGCTCAGCGGCGGACCGTCCTCCCAGTGCTCGCGCTCGGTGAGTTCGACGCTTGCGATGTCACGCCCGACCGTTGCCATCTGAAGACCCTCCTCGTCGCCGCCGTGGATGCCCGCTCGATGGTACTGGCTGGCTGGCCAATCTGTGCGCCGCGCTCCGAGCGCCGCCGGGTGCGGCGGATGTAGGCTGTTTGCCGGCAACGGCGAGGAGGATTGCGATGAGCGAGGAGCCGGTGAAGTACCTGCTAGCCGAGCGCGATATCCCGACGCGCTGGGTGAACCTGCTCGGCGAGTTGCCGGGCGAGCCGCTGCCGCCGCTGCACCCGGGGACGCTCGAGCCCGCGGGGCCACCGGACCTGACGCCGATCTTCCCGATGGGGCTGATCGAACAGGAGGTCTCGCCGGAGCCCTACGTCGACATCCCCGAGGAGGTGCGCGACGCATACAGGCTGTGGCGCCCGACGCCGCTGTTTCGCGCGCGGCGCCTCGAGCGCGAGCTCGATACGCCCGCGCACATCTACTACAAGTACGAGGGCGTCTCTCCCGCGGGCTCGCACAAGCCCAACACGGCCGTGCCGCAGGCCTATGAGAACGCGAAGGCCGGCATCAAGCGCCTCGCCACCGAGACTGGAGCCGGGCAGTGGGGCTCCTCGCTGGCGTTCGCCTGCTCGCTGTTCGGCCTGGAGTGCGAGGTCTTCATGGTGGGTTCCTCCTACGACCAGAAGCCCTACCGCCGCTCGATGATGCAGACCTGGGACGCGACCGTGCACCGCTCGCCGAGCACGCTGACCGAGGCCGGCCGGGCGCAGCAGGCCCATCCCACCGGCTCGCTGGGGATCGCCATCTCGGAGGCGGTCGAGGTGGCCGCCTCGCGCGAGGACACCAACTACGCGCTCGGCTCGGTGCTCAACCACGTGCTGCTGCACCAGAGCGTGATCGGCCAGGAGGCGGCGGCGCAGATGCAGATGGCGGGCGAGCAGCCGGACGTCGTGATCGGCTGCGTGGGCGGCGGCTCGAACTTCGCCGGTCTGGCATTCCCGTTCGTGCGCGAAGTGCTGCAGGGCAGGGCGCAGATGCGCTTCCTCGCCGCCGAGCCGAGCGCCTGCCCGACGCTCACGCGCGGCGTCTACCGCTACGACTTCGGCGACACCGCCGGCCTCACGCCGCTGATGGCGATGTTCACGCTCGGACACGACTTCGTGCCGCCTCCGGTCCACGCGGGAGGCCTGCGCTACCACGGCGACGCGCCGATGCTCTGCGGGCTGGTGCGCGCCGGCGTGGTGGAGGCACGCGCCTACCGCCAGAACGAGACGTTCGCGGCTGCGGTGCGCTTCGCCCGCAGCGAGGGCATCATCCCGGCTCCCGAGCCCGCTCACGCGATCCGCGCGGTGATCGACGAGGCCGAGGCAGCACGCGAGGCGGGCGAGGCGCGCGTGATCCTGTTCGGCCTCTGCGGCCACGGCCACTTCGACCTGTCGGCCTACGACGCGTTCCTGGCGGGCGAGCTGAAGGATCCCGAGTTCTCACAGCAGGACATGGATGAGGCGGTGGCGCGCCTGCCTGAGGCGCCCGCGATCGCCTGATCCCGATCGCCTGAGAACGCGAATGGGCTGCCCGCCTGCGGGTAGCAACCTGGCATGGCCCCCGCGATCTGGTTCTCGGCCTCGCACGAGGAGTTCCCTCCCTCTCAGTTGCTCGAGCAGGCGCGCGCGGCCGAGCGCGCGGGCTTTGCGGGAACGGCCTGCTCGGACCACTTCGCACCGTGGTTTCCCGACGGACAGTCGGGCAACGCGTGGGTGTGGCTGGGAGCGGCCGGCCAGGGCACGAGCGGACCGCTCGGCAGCGCCGTGACGCCAGTGCTTCACCGCTACCACCCGGGCGTGATCGCGCAGGCCTTCATGACGCTCGAGGAGCTGTATCCGGGCCGGGCGTTCCTGGGAGCCGGGTCCGGAGAGGCGCTCAACGAAACGCCGCTGGGCCTCAGCTGGCCCGAGCCGCGCGCGGCCCTCGATCGCTTCGATCGCGGTCTCGAGGCGATTCGCCGCCTGTGGGACGGCGAGACGGTGACGCTCGACGGCGGCTGGTTCCAGCTGCGCGAGGCGAAGCTCTACACGCGCGCGGCGTCGAGGCCGAAGCTGTACGTCTCGGCGTTCGGCCCCCGGGCCGCGCGCATCGCGGCGCGCCACGGCGACGGCATATGGACGCTCGGCAATCCGCAGAGGGCGCCGGAGATCCTGGACGCCTACCGCGCCGCCTGTGAGGAGCTCGGCCGCGACCCGGGCAGGATCATCATGCAGGCGGGCGTCGCATGGGCCGAGTCCGAGCAGGACGTGATCGCGGGCGCGCGCCGCTGGAAGCCGACGCAGCTGCCGGAGCTCTACCGCGACGACATCCACGACCCCGACGAGATGCAGCGGCTGGCCGACGAGAAGCTGAGCGACGAGCAGTTCGCGCGTGAGGGCTTCATCGTCAGCTCGGATGTCGAGGAGCACATCAGGCGCATGGGCCAGGTCGCCGAGCTGGGGGCGGACGTGATCTGCGCGCAGCTCATCGGGCAGGCGGATCCAATGGGCACGATCCGCGTGTACGGAGAGCGCGTGCTGCCGGCGCTGCGCGAGGGCCACCTCGCAGCGGCGGGCCGCTGAGGCGACGCCCTCACGAAATAGCCTGGGCGGATGATCGGCGAACGGCGCTTGGTGCTCGCGGCGGCGGCCGGGCTGGCACTGATCGTGGCGGCCGCCGCCTCGGACCTCCTCGGCGGCTCCTTCTGGGAGCGCCACGCCATGATCGCCGCGCTGGTGGCGAACGTGCTGGTCGTCGCCGTCACGGTGGTGGTCGTCAACGAGGTGATCGACCGGCGCAACCAGCGCCGCTGGAACCTGCTGGCGCAGAACGTGCTGTTCGCCCTGCTGCAGAGCGCCCGCGCGACCTGGACGGGCCTGCTCGAGGTGCTGCAGTTCAGAGACGTCGAGAGCGGGGACCCAGAGTCGCTGCAGGCCGTCGCGGACGTCGCCCGTGACAACCGGCGCGTCTCGCAGGCGATAAGCCGGCTGCTCGGCGACGAGCAGCGCCGCGAGAGACTCCAGCGGGTCTGCGTCGGGCTCGGCGAGCACGCGTCGGACGTGATCGCCAAGTGGGCGCCGGTGATGGTCGGCGCGAGGCCCTACGCCGAGGTGCTCGACCGGCATGTCGAGCTGGCAGGGCGCCTTGAGTGGCTGGGGAGCGTGCTCGCCCACAACGAGCCACCCGAGGGCCAGAGCGTGCGCGAGCGCAACCTCGCTCGCAGCAGCGTCGCCACCGAGCATGCCGAGGAGCTCGGCAACGACCAGTGGCTGCACGACCAGATTCTCGCCGTGATCACGCTCGCGGTCGAGCTCGACGACGAATCGCGCGAGCTCGCCTACTCGATCGTGCCGCTCAGCTGGTGGGCCGAGCGGACGGCGGGACTGGCCGGCAACGAGACGCCGCCTCCCACCCCGGGGTAGCGTCCAGCGCCCGAGCGCCGCGGCAACGGCTTTGCAGGCCTGGTTACGAATCCCGCGAGGTGGTACTACTGAGGCATGCCCCGCGCGATCTGGACCGGCGCGATCAGCTTCGGCCTGGTCACCGTGCCCGTGAAGATGTACAGCGCCGTCGACCGCAAGAGCGTGCGCTTTCACCAGCTCTCGGGCAAGACGGGCGTGCGCGTCGCGCAGAAGCGCGTCGATCCGCAGACCGACGAGGAGGTCCCCTACCAGGACATCGTCAAAGGCTATGAGATCGCCCCGGACCGCTACGTGAGGATCGAGCCCGCCGAGCTCGACTCGCTGGAGCCGAAGAAAACGAAGACGATCGAGATCGAGGAGTTCGTCGAGCTCTCACAGATCGACCCGATCTACTACGACCACCCCTACTACCTCGCTCCCGGCACCGGTGGCGCAAAGCCCTACCGGCTGCTGCTCGAGGCGATGGAGGAGACGGGCAAGGTCGCGATCGCGCGCGTGGTGATCCGCTCCAGGGAACAGCTGGTCGCGGTGCGCCCGATGGGGATCGCGCTGGGGATGGCGACGATGCTGTTCCCCGACGAAGTGCTTTCACCCGAGCGGCTCGACGAGGTGGCCGAGGCGGCGAACGCGAAAACCACCAAGCGCGAGGTGGAGATCGCCAAGCAGCTGATCGAATCGCTCGCGGGCGACTTCGAGCCGGACAAGTTCCGCGACACCTACCGCGACGAGGTGCTCGCCTTGATCGAGCGCAAGGCCGAGGGCAAGGAGATCGCCATCCAGCCTCCGGCAGAGGAGGTGCGGGCGCCCGCCCCAGATCTGATGAGCGCGCTGAAGGCGAGCCTCGACGCGGTGCGCGCGGCCGGCGACGGAAACGGTGGCGCCAAACCGAAGCCCAAGAAACCCGCGGCGCGCAAAGCAGCAGCCAAAAAAGCGCCCGCCAAAGCCGGCAGGTCGCGAACGCCCGCCAAGCGGTAGCGGCTAGCCGGCCAGCCCCACAGCCTCGAGCGCCTCGGCCTGGCTGGAGTACATGTCCATCCGCGTCTCCTTGCCGTCACGCAGCGTCCAGACCTGGGCGAGCGACATGTCCACGAGCATCCCGCTCGCGCGCGAGCGGCCACGCTGTCGAATCAGGGCGACGACCTTCTCCCTGGCGTCGTGAAGCGCTTCGACGTCCAGCTGCCAGTCATCCCAGGCCGCGGCCCATTCCCGAAGGAACGCTTCGGCGCCCTCGACACCCTCGTACACCTGGTCCTCGGGCCAACCGTGGAAGTGGGACATGTCCCATACGAACTCGGGCGCGGCGAGCTCCGCGTCGAGCCGGCCGGTGGCACGAAAGCGCTCATAGGCGTTGCGCACGATCTCCACGTTCTGCATCGCCGCGAGGATACGCTCAGCGCATGACCCCAGCCAAGCCGTCGGGAGGAAGTTCGCAGAAGAAGCGCCTGACTGGCTACCGCAGGAAACGCGACTTCGCCGCAACGCCTGAGCCCAGGGGCGAGGCGGGAACCGCGGCAGCGCGGCCTCGCTTCGTCATCCAGGAGCACAGCGCGACCCGCCTGCACTGGGACCTGCGCCTGGAGCACGACGGCGCGCTCGTGTCCTTCGCGATACCGAAGGGCCTCCCTGAGGCGCCGAGGGAAAACCACCTCGCCGTGCATACCGAGGATCACCCGCTCGAGTACCTCGAGTTCGAGGGCGAGATCCCGAAGGGCGAGTACGGCGCCGGGACGATGGGCGTCTGGGATCGCGGCACGTATGACTGCCTGAAGTGGGAGCCGCGGAAGATCGAGGTGTGGCTGCACGGAGAGCGCGTCGACGCCCGCTACGCGCTGTTCCCGATCGACAAGGACGATCCCCCGAAGGACTGGATGATCCATCGCATGGACCCTCCGGCCGATCCCGACCGGGAGCCGATGCCGAGCCACATCAAGCCGATGCTCGCCCGCCCGGGACAGCTGCCCTCCGATCAGCGCGAGTGGGCATTTGAGATCAAGTGGGACGGCGTGCGCGCGATCGGCTACTCGCAGCCGGGGGAGCTGCGGCTGGAGAGCCGCAACCTCAAAGACATCACCGACAGCTATCCGGAGCTGGCTCGGCTGAACCGGGCGCTCAGCTCGCATGGCGCCGTGCTCGACGGCGAGATAGTCGCGTTCGACAGCAAGGGTCGCCCGAGCTTCGGAGCGCTGCAGCCGCGGATGCACGTCGGCTCGAGGGCTCAGGCCAAACGGCTGGCCGCGAGCACGCCCGTAACGTACGTGATCTTCGACCTGCTGTGGCTCGACGGGCACTCGCTGATGTCCCTGCCCTACCTCGAGCGCCGGGAACGGCTGGCCGAGCTTGGGCTCAACGGCGAGAGCTGGCAGACGCCCGAGCACGTGGTCGGGGAGGGATCGGCGCTGCTTCAGGCGACCCGCGAGCAGGGACTCGAGGGGGTTCTCGCCAAGCGCCTCGGCTCGATCTACCAGCCGGGGCTGCGCAGCAGGGACTGGATCAAGGTCAAGACCTTCGGCCGGCAGGAGTTCGTGATCGGCGGCTGGGTCCCGGGCAAGGGCAGGAGACGCGAGCGCATCGGCGCGCTGCTGCTCGGCGTCCACGACCCCGACGGCTCACTGCGCTACGTCGGGCGCGTGGGGACCGGCTTCAGCGAGCAGGAGCTGGACCGCCTCGCCGCCCTGCTCGGCCCGCTGCAGCGCCCGACCTCTCCCTTCACGAGCGGCGAGCGGCCGCCGCGCGAGGCCGTGTTCGTCGAGCCGCGGCTGGTCGCCGAGGTGGAGTTCACGGAGTGGACGCGAACCGGGAGCGTGCGCCATCCCTCCTACAAGGGCCTGCGCGAGGACAAGCCGGCCGAGGAGGTCGTGCGCGAGGACTTCTCCAACATCTCCGCGCCGGCGCAGCAGGACGCCGGCGCGCAGCCGGACCCCCCGCTCGTGCTCCCCGAGCAGCCGGCGAAGTCGGCGCTCGTGACGGTCGAGGGGCGGGAGCTCAAGCTGTCCAACCTCGACAAGGTGCTCTATCCGAAGACGGGCTTCACCAAGCGCGGGGTGATCGAGTACTACGCCGCGATCGCGCCGGTCATGCTTCCGCACCTGCAGGGCCGCGCGCTGACCGTGACCCGCTGGCCCGACGGCGTGGAGGGGAAGTCGTTCTTCCAGAAGCAGACGCCCGCCCACGCGCCCGAGTGGGTGCGGAAGGTGACGCTGCCGAGCGAGCGCAAGCCGATCGACTACACGCTCGTCGAAGACCTCCCGACGCTCGTGTGGCTCGCCAACCTCGCCGCGATCGAGCTCCACACGCCGCTCGCGCGCGCCGAGGCGATCGACCGCCCGACGACGCTCGTGTTCGACCTCGACCCCGGAGCCCCGGCGACGATCGTCGAGTGCTGCCGCGTCGGGCTGACGCTGCAGGGGATGTTCGAGAACCTCGGCCTTCAGTCCTTCGCCAAGACCTCGGGGTCCAAGGGGCTCCAGGTCTACGTGCCGCTCAACTCGCCGGAGGTCACCTTCGAGCAGACCAAGCCGTTCGCCAGGGCGGTCGCCGAGCTGCTCGAGCAGGCCGAGCCGCAGGAGATCGTCTCGCGCATGACCAAGGCGCGCCGCACCGGCAAGGTGCTGATCGACTGGAGCCAGAACGACCGCAACAAGACGACCGTCTGTGTCTACTCGCTCCGCGCCACGGAACGCCCGACAGCCTCGACGCCGGTCGACTGGGACGAGGTCAGGGACGCCAACGAGTCGGGCGACCCGCGGGCCCTCGCCTTCGAAGCGCACCAGGTCCTCGAGCGCGTCGCCTCGCGCGGTGACCTGTTCGCGCCGGTCCTCTCGCTCGTGCAGCAGCTCCCCGCCCTCTGAGTCGAGCCTCAGCGCGAGAGGTAGCCGATGATCGACTCGTCGACGAGCCATTCGACCGGCGCCAGGTCATCGGTGTAGACGGGCCCGTGGCCCAGCGCTGGGGCGAGCCGCGAGGCGCTCGCGAGCGCGGTCGGCCGCAGCTCGGCGGGGAGCGCGCTCGCCGAGGCGCCGAGCGTCCGTGCGCTGATCGGAGCCGTGCTTGCGATCAGCAGCGTGTTCGTCTGCTCGGAGGGATCGCGCTCGAGGAACGGGAAGACCGCGCGCAGTGTCGAGGAGACAGCCCGCTCGAGGGCGCTCGAGCCGGCGGGATGGCCGACGTTCACGATCACCACCCCGTCCCGGCGCAGGTGCGAGCGCATCTCTGCGAAGAACTCGCGCGTGGCGAGGTAGAACGGGATGTAGGGCTGGCGGTAGGCATCCAGGAAGATCGCGTCGTAGCGGCGCGAGACCGAGGCCAGCCAGGGGCGCGCGTCCGCGGCGATCGTGTGAAGCTGGGGGCGCGTGCCGAGCGCGAAGAAGCGCCGCCCGATGTCCGTCAGGCGGCCGTCCAGCTCCACCGCGTCGATCGTGGTCGCGGGGAAGTAGTGCCCGTAGGCGCGCGCGGTCGTTCCGGCCGCATCGCCGAGGATCGCGATCCGGGCGGGCGCGACGGGCCGCACCGCGAACGGCAGCACGAGGAAGCCGTCCCAGTAGTTGCCGGTCAGGTAGCTCCCAGGCACGTAGACGGAGTGGGTCGCCACGCCCTCGTTCAGCTGCAGCCGGCGTTCCCCGCCCGGCTGTTCGATCACGCGCGCGTACTGGTACTGCGTCTCCGTCTCGTAGATCACGCGCCCGCCGGCGGCGATCTGCAGGTCGACGCCGCCGGGCGGAAGGGCCACCAGGACCGCGAGCACAGCCGGGACGACGAGCGAGCGCCGGGGCAGGCCTGTGACGGCGACGATCGCCAGCGCCAGCGCGAAGGCGAGGAACGTGCGATGCGTGCCGGCGAACGGGATCAGCACGAGCGCAGCCAGGAACGTGCCGAGCAGCGAGCCGGCGGTCGAGATCGCATAGAGCCGCCCCGAGACGCTGCCCGCCTCCTGCGTGCGCTCCAGCGAGAGGCGGATCGCGAAGGGCGCGACCGTGCCGAGCAGGAGCACCGGTATCGCCACCAGGGCGAGCACCGCCACCAGCGACCCGAAGAAGGCGCCGACCGAGAGCGAGCCGATCGCGGTGCTGGCTACCCGCAGCAGCGGGCCGCTGAGGAAGGGGACGGCGCCGAGCAGCACCGCGGCGGCGAGCACGATCTGGCACAGGCGCGACATGTATGGCGCGCGGTCGGCGAGACGCCCGCCGAGGGCGTAGCCGGCCGAGAGGGCGACGAGCACGGTCGCGATCGTGTTCGCCCAGATGATCGTCGAGGCGCCGAAGTACGGCGCGAGCAGCCGCGCGACGGCGATCTCGGCCCCGAGGCTCGCGGCGCCGACGACGAACACGAGCAGTGCCAGCGGGGGGCGTGCCGGTGCCTGCTTCACGGCGTCGCCGGCGCTCGCTCGGGCCCCTGTTGGCTCTACTCGAACTCGGGCGCCCGCCAGCCGGGCATGATCTCGGGGAGTCCGTCGCTGACCAGGTCGGGGAACGCTGCGGGACGCTTCTCGAGGAACGCCGTGACGCCCTCGACGGCGTCGGCGGACTGGCCGCGCGAGAACATGCCGCGCGAGTCGGCCCTGTGGGCGAGCATCGGATGCTCGGCGCCGAGCATCCTCCACATCAGCTGACGCGCGAGCGCCACCGACACGGGAGCGGTGTTGTCGGCGATCTCGCGGGCGATCGCGACGGCCGCGTCGAGCAGCTCGCCGGCGGGGTGCAGGCTCCGGACGAGCCCTCCCTCGAGCGCCTCCTCCGCGGAGAAGACCCTGCCGGTCGCAACCCACTCCATCGCGCGGCTGATCCCGACGACCCGCGGCAGGAACCAGCTCGAGCACGCCTCGGGCACGATCCCCCGGCGGGTGAAGACGAAACCCATGCGGGCGTCATCGGCCGCGAGGCGGATGTCCATGGGAAGCGTCATCGTCGCCCCCACGCCCACCGCGGGCCCGTTGATCGCCGCGATCACCGGCTTGGTCGATTCGAAGATCCTCAGGGTGAACTGGCCGCCGTTGTCGCGGGGGACCGGATCGGTGCTCCCCCGCGCCCGGTAGTCGAAGGTCTCCCCACCGGCTCCGAGATCCGCGCCCGCGCAGAACCCGCGGCCGGCGCCCGTCACGATGATCGCGCGCACCTCGTCGTCGGCGTCCGCCAGGTCAAACGCCTCGATCAGCTCGCGTCCCATGGTGGCGGTCCACGCGTTGAGACGGTCGGGGCGGTTCAGGGTGATCGTGAGGACGCGGTCGTCCAGCTCGGTGATGATCTCCTCGAACTGCGCCTCGCCGACGCTGCCCGCGGGTGTCGATGCGGCTTCGCTCATCGCCCTCATCCTCTCAGGTCTCGCGCGGTGAGCTGCCGCTCGTAGGGTCCGCGGCCCGTGAGGCACACGGCGCCGCAGCGCGCCGCGACCTGCAGGCTGGCGGGCATGCTCAGCCCGGCCCCGAGGCCGTAGGTCAGGCCCGCGGCGAAGGAGTCGCCGCAACCGTAGGCGTCAACGCGCTCCCCGGGTGGCGCCACCGCCGCCCATGTCCCCCCTGCCTCCGATCGCGCGCGGTAGCTGCCGCCGCGCTCGCCATCGGTCAGCACGACGATGTCCGCTTCGTCCTGCGCCCGCCCGGCCTCCTCGCGCTCGATCGCGTCCCCGCCGCTCAGGACGAGCGCGTCCAGCTCGACGCCGTGCCCGAGCGCGTCCCTCGCGCGCGGGCTGGCGAGAAGCACTCGCGAAGCCCTGCGCGCGGCGCGCAGCGCGGCCTCATCGCCGGCCGTGAAGTAG
Organism: Solirubrobacteraceae bacterium; assembly: GCA_034665005.1. GTDB lineage: Bacteria > Actinomycetota > Thermoleophilia > Solirubrobacterales > Solirubrobacteraceae > Palsa-744. Next base: position 13,269 of record JAXDGO010000028.1, read on the forward strand.
ACGGCGTCGAGACCCTCCAGCGCATCCCACCGCGCCTGCGCGTCGCCGCCGAGCGGCTCGAGCCTCTGGCCGAAGGTCGTGATCGTGCGCTCGCCGGCATCGTCGAGCAGCGTCACCGCCCTGCGGGTGGGCGCCTCGCGGGTGGATGAGCGCACCTCCACGCCGAGCTCGGTCAGGCGCTTCACCGAGCGGCGACCGAGCTCGTCGTCGCCGAGCGCCGTGATCAGCACGGCCTCTCCGGCGAGGCGCGCCAGCTGCACCGCGGCGACGGCGCCGCCGCCGGCCGGCTCCTCGAAGGGCTCGCCCGCATGAACCACCTCCCCGGCGCGGGGGACGTGCTCGACGTGGGCGAACTGCACCCACTCCACGTGGCCCACCACCGCCACCCTCGGGAACCTGGCCCGCACGCGCGCCAGTGTCACACACTCGCGGCGCGGGCATCCGCCGCGTCAGCCGCCATATGATCATGCGCCCGACGCGCGCCTGCAGGTCGGGGCAGCCAGCGATGAGTGACGCCGCCACACCTCAACAGATCCGCGACGTGATGCCATTCGCGGTGCTGATCGGCGTGGAGCTGCTCGAGGCCGGTCCCGAGCTCGTCCGCGGCAGGATGCAATGGGCCCCGGAGCGCTGCACCGCGGGCGGCGTCCTGCACGGCGGCGCCCTGATGGCGCTGGCCGACACGTGCGGAGGCACCTGCGCCTTTCTGAACCTGCCGGACGGTGCGCACGGCACCGCGACGATCGAGTCGAAGACCAACTTCATGCGCGCAGTCCGTGGCGGCGCGATCACGGCCGCGACGCGACCGCTGCACGCCGGGCGCACGATGATCGTGGTGGAGACCGAGGTGACGCGCGAGGACGGCTCGCTCGCGGCGAAGGTCACCCAGAGTCAGGCCTTCCACTACCCGCGCGGCTGAGGCCACGCGGGCGGCGCCCCGCGGGCGCACCGCTCCCCGCGAGCGCGGGAGGAGCACGTAGGATGCGGCCATGGCTGAGCTCGTGCTCGTCGAGGAACCCGCTCCGCATGTCCGCCGGCTGACGCTGAACCGGCCCGATCAGCTCAACGCGATGACCTCGGAGCTGTGCGAGGCGCTGCACATCGAGCTGCGCGAGATCGCGATCGACCGCGCCTGTCGCGCGGTGATCCTCACCGGCGCCGGGCGGGGCTTCTGCGCCGGGCTTGACCTGAATGGCTACGGCGCGGCACCTGACAACGACGGCACCGACGAGTCACGCGACCGCCTCGCCAACCAGCAGCACATGTCGAGCCTCATCCTCGAGCTGCGCGCGCTGCCGCAGCCGGTGATCGCGGCCGTCAACGGGCCCGCCGCCGGCTTGGGCATGGCGGTGGCGCTCGGATGCGACATCCGCTACGCGAGCACCGAGGCGGTGTTCCGCGTGGCCTTCATCAACATCGGCGTCTCGAACTGCGACATGGGCACCAGCTGGCTCCTGCCCCGCCTGATCGGCGCCTCGCGCTCACACGAGCTGATGCTCACCGGGCGACGGGTCGACGCGGATGAGGCTCTGCGGATCGGCCTCGTCGCGGACGTCGCCGCCGACGGCGGACTGCCGCAGCGCGCGCTCGAGGGCGCCTCGCAGATCGCCGCGCTCGCCCCCTGGGGCGTGCGCCTGACCAAGCGCGGCATGTGGACGGCCCTGGAGATCCCGTCCGAGCAGGCCGGCGTCGAGTACGAGGACCGCCAGCAGATCATGAGCACCTTCGGGCGAGCCGTCCCGGAGGCGATCGAGGCCTTCCTAGAGAAGCGTCCCGCCGAGTTCGCGGACTAGCGACGACCGAGGCCGGGGATGCGCCGGTCGATCAGCGCGAGGCGCGCGGCGGCGTGGCCGCCGACGCCGTGCACTGCGCCGCCCGGGAACGTCGCCGCGCTTGCGAGGTAGAGACCCCGCACCGGCGTGCGGTAGGGCGAGAGCGAGGGGACGGGGCGGAAGATGAGCTGGTCGAGCGAGTTGCTTCCCCCGCCGACATCGCCGCCGGGGAGGTTCGCGTTGCGCCGCTCGAAGTCCGCCGGCGCGAGCACGTGGCGAGCGAGTATCCGCTCGCGAAAGCCTGGCGCGAAGCGCTCGAGCTGCGCCTCCATGCGCTCGACGTGCCGGTCCCGCTGGCGCTCCCAATCCACGGCGCGGGGACCGCGGGTGTATGCCCAGGCGGTGTGCCGGCCGGCGGGGGCGCGCGAGGGATCGGCGATCGACTGCTGCCCGACCAGCATGAAGGGCCGCTCGGGAAGGCCGTCACCGGCGCTCGTACCGGCGAGCAGTTCCTGCGCCGAGCCGCCGACATGGACGGTGCCGGCTTCGCGCGCCTCCGGGGCGCTCCAGGGGATCTGACCGTCGAGCGCCCAGTCGACCTTGAGTGTCGCCGGCCCATGGCGGTAGCGGCGCAGGGCGCGCGCATATGCCGCGGGCAGCGAGTCGCCGGCGAGGGTCGCGAGCGCGGCGGGCATCACGTCGGCGATCACGACCGGCGCGGACAGGTGCTCACCGCCTGCGAGGCGCACCCCGACGGTCCTCCGGCGCTCCACGGCGAGCGCCGTGACGCTCGCGCCGGTGCGCAACTCGCCGCCGAGCTCCCGCAGCAGGGAGACGAGCGCTCCGGCGAGCCTGCCGGCGCCGCCCTCCGGGCTCGGCCATCCCACGCCGTGGCCGAGCAGGTTCAGGTATGCGGCTGCGATCGCGCTCCCCGCGGCGGGCGGCGGCACGTCGGAGTGCATCGCCGAGCCGTAGAGCCATGCGCGCGCGCCGTCGCCGCCGAACAGCTCCTCGCCGAGCGCGCGGGCCGGCATCAGCACCAGCCGCGCGAACTCGAGCGTCCCGCGCGCGCCCAGCCCGGCGCTCAGCCGCGCCGCGCCCGCGAGCGGCGGGAAGCCGCCGAGCAACGTGCGCCGGAGCGCGTCGAAGCGGCGCATGAACGGCTCCGCGAACGCGCGCCAGGCCTCGCCGTCGCCGCGGCGCATCCGCTCGAGGCTCGCGACCGTGCGATCCATCTCGCGGTAGAGGGCGACGGCGCGCCCATCGGGCAGCGGATGGGCGTAGCAGGCGCCTGGATGGATCCAGCGCAGGCCGTGGCGCTGCAGCGGCAGGCGCTCGAGCACGGGAGACGCCGCGGCCGCCGGATACACCGCCGAGTACGTGTCGTGGAGGAATCCCGGCAGCGTGAGCTCCTCGGTGGCGACCGCGCCGCCGGGCTGCTCTGCAGCCTCCAGCACGAGCACCCGCCAGCCCGACTGCGCCAGGCGGATCGCCGCCGACAGCCCGTTCGGACCGGAGCCCACGACGAGCGCGTCGTAGCTCATGAGCGCCCGGATGCGGGCGCGCGCCTGCCACGCGCAGCGCGCATACGCCTTCTCCTCCTCATCCGCGTCCCGAGGGCCACACGAGCACGTATCGAGTCCAGCAGGCTCGGACGCGACCATCGACGCCAGATCTCGATCTCATAGCCGTCCGGATCGCGCACGAGGGCCAGGCCGTCCTCCTCGATGGAGTACCGCGACTCCTCGGGCTCGATGCCGTGCTCGGCGAGGCGTGCCAGCACGGCACCGAGGTCATCGACGGCGAGCGCGATGTGCCCGTAGCCGTTGCCGAGGTCATAGGCGCCGACACCGAACTTGTAGGTCAGCTCCAGGCGTGGCCTGACGCCGTCGCCGGGGATGTTCATGAACACGTTGATCGCCTCGTCGCCGAGCGGGATGCGCGACACCTCGGCGAATCCGAGCGCCTCGTAGAACGCCACCGAGCGGTCGATGTCGGTGATGCGGTAGCAGGTGTGGATGAGCTTCATCAGAGCCTCCTCCTACTGGTGTTGACAGCTGCCAGTATCGCCGCACGGTCGCCCCGGGCGCGTGCAACGCCGGCCCGGCCGGACCTGCGAAGATCGCGGCGTGCGCCGGGCCAACGCTCTCAGCGACAGGTGCGAGTACGACGTGACCGACCCCGACGGGTTCCGCTCCGGGGTCGCCGGTGTCGGCGAGGCGGCGGGCGGCGAGGCGCTGGCGGTCAAGGTCTATGAGCTGCCGGCGGGGCAGGCCGTGTGCCCGTATCACTACGAGTACGAGGAGGAGTGGCTTCTCGTGCTCGAGGGCGCCGTCGTCGTTCGCGGCGTCGATGGCGAGCAGGAGCTCGGCCGCGGCGAGATCGTCTGCTTCCCGCCCGGTCCGCGGGGCGCCCACAACGCGACCAACCGGGGGGACGCCACCGCCCGGGTGATGATGTTCTCGAGCGCGCGCGAGCCCGCCGTGGCCGTCTACCCCGACAGCCAGAAGATCGGCGTCTGGCCGGGCAACGCCGAGGACAACGTGATGCTCCACCGCGCCGACGGCTCGGTCGACTACTGGGACGGCGAGCGCTGAGCGCATCCCGCAGACGGGCGCGGCTCTCCGCGCCCTGAGGCTCCGTCAAGCTGGCCGCGATGACGCGCCTCGGCCGCATACCTCGCGTCCTGTCGTATCGCGACTTCCGCTTCCTGTGGTTCGCGCAGTCCTCGAGCGTGATCGGCGACAACATCGTGCTCGTCGCGCTGGCGCTGTTCGTGATCCAGCGAACCGGCAGCGCGACCGATCTCGGACTCGTCCTCGCGGCGCAGTCGCTCCCGCTCGTCCTGTTCCTGCTCGTCGGCGGAGTCTGGGCGGATCGCCTGCCGCGCCACCGCGTGATGATGGCGACGGACGTAGTTCGCTTCGCGCTTCATGCGACGCTGGCCGCTCTGATCTTCTCCGGCACGGTGCGGATCTGGCAGGTGATCGTCATCGAGGTGCTGTTCGGCAGCGCCGAGGCCTTCTTCCGCCCGGCCGCCAACGGGCTGCTTCCACAGACCGTGCCGGAGGAGCAGATCCAGGAGGCGACCGCCGTGACGACGATGTCCAACAACATCGCCGAATTCGCAGGACCTGCGCTGGCGACCGCGCTCGTTCTGGGAGCGGGCGCGGGTTGGGCCTTCGCGGTCGACGCCGGGACCTTCCTGCTGAGCGCCGCGTTCCTCGCCGGGGTGCGCCCGCGACGGCGCCAGCCGGCGTCGGGCGCCGATGTCGCCACGCGGGAGGGCGGCCTGTGGGACGAGCTCCGCGACGGGTGGCGCGAGGTGCGCTCGCGCGCTTGGGTCTGGGCGACGCTCGCGTCCTTCTGCGTGGCGCTCTTCTGCGGGCTCGCGCCGTGGTTCGTGCTCGGCCCGGTGGTCGCGCGCGAGCAGTACGGCCATCTGGGTGTCTACGGCCTGGTCGAGGCGGGGTTCGGCCTCGGAACGATCGTGGGGTCGCTGGTCGGGCTCGGCTGGCGCCCGCGCCACCCGATGCGCATGGCGATGCTCGCGATCATGTTGTGGCCGCTGTCCTCGATCCTCTTCGCGGCGGGCGCCACGCTGCTGATCGTGATCCCGGTGGCGGTGATCGGCGGCGTCGGCCTGTCGCTGTTCGACATCTGGTGGCTGACGGCGCTGGCCGAGCGAATCCCGCCGCAGAAGCTCTCGCGCGTTAGCTCCTACGACTGGATGGTGTCGCTCGCGCTGCTGCCCCTCGGCTACATCCTCGCCGGCCCGCTGGCCCACGAGCTGGGCGCGGTCGAGGTGCTCATCGGCGGCTCCGTGCTCGCATGCATCGCCCTCGGCCTCGGGCTGCTGCCGCGCGAAACCCGGACGCTCGAGCGGCTCGGAGACGGCGAGGCGGTCCTTCCGCTGGAGGAGGCGCTCCCGGGCTTCGTCCATCGCCGCCCCTGACGCCCGCCGTGACGGAGCCTCTCCAACGCCGACGTGCGCGCGCAACGCACAGCACGTAAGCTGCCCGGCGAGGTGGACTTCCTCGTTGCCAAGGACGACCTGCACCGTTGCCGCTTCCTCGACGAAGCGCCCCCCGAGCCCCAGGACGGCCAGGCGCTGCTTGCGGTCGCGTCGTTCGGGCTGACGTCGAACAACATCACCTACGCCAAGTTCGGGGACGCGATGTCCTACTGGGACTTCTTCCCTGCCGAGGACGGCTGGGGCCGCGTGCCGGTGTGGGGCTTCGCCGAGGTCGTCTCGAGCCGGGCGGATCAGCTCGAGGAGGGGACGCGGCTGTTCGGCTACCTGCCGCCGTCGACGCAGCTGCTCGTCGCTCCCGCGCGCACCGACGCGCATGGGTTCATCGACTCCTCGGCTCATCGCTCGAAGCTGCCGCCCACCTACAACCGCTACGTGCGCACGGACGCCGACCTGATCTACGACGCCGAGCACGAGGACCAGCAGATGCTGCTGCGTCCATTGTTCTTCACCTCCTACCTGATCGACGACTTCCTCGACGACAGCGGCTTCTTCGGCGCGAGCACGGTCGTCCTGTCGAGCGCCTCGAGCAAGACGGCGAACGGCCTGGCGTTCCTGCTCTCGCGCCGCGAGGGGACCGACGTCATCGGTCTCACCTCGAGCGCGAGCGCCGAGTTCGCGCGCGGGATCGGCGTCTACGACCCTGTGATCACCTACGACGAGCTCGACTCGCTGCCGGCCGAGCGGGCGGTGTACGTCGACATGGCCGGCGACGCGGCCCTGCGCGACGCCGTCCACGCGCATTTCGGCGCCGACCTCGCCCACTCCGCGGTCGTCGGCGCGACGCACCACGACCAGCTGGGCGCCGTGCCCGACTCGCTCCCCGGGGCGCGGCCGACGTTCTTCTTCGCGCCGGACCGGGTGACCAAGCGCACGGCCGAGTGGGGACGCGACGGGCTCGAGCGACGGCTCGCCGACGCCTGGGGCCCCTATGTCGACTGGACGGCCGGCTGGCTCGAGGTGGTCCACGGCAGCGGGCCGCAGCCGCTGGAAGGCGCCTACCTCGACCTGCTCGACGGGCGCATCGATCCCGCCAGGGCGCACGTCATCTCGCTCACCCACTGAGACGCGGCGAGTGACCCGGGCGTCCAACGCCGCCGGGCACTCGGACGATCGGGTTATAAACACTCCGTTTCGGGTACCTCGCCCCCAAGGGCAATGGGATCGAGACTAGGGGGATGAGGATGAGGGTGCGCCGCCGCATGCAGGTATCGGTTGCACTGCTGGGCGCGATGGCGGCGCTCGCAGCCGGGGGCGCCGCCACGGCGCAGGCCGAACAGCTGCCGTTCGGCCACGCGTGCAAAGCCCAGAACGGCGTGCGCTTCTGCCCGACCGAAGGCCTCGAACAGCGGGTGGCCTCGTTCGACGGCGTGCCGCTGGATGTCGACGTGACGCTCCCTGCGAGCGGCGAAGGTCCCTTCCCGACGATCGTGATGCTGCACGGATGGGGCGGCAACAAGACCGCCTTTGAGACGAGCTCGCCGGCCGGCAATGGCGGCGAGACGTTCGACTACAACAACATCTACTACGCGCAGCACGGCTACGCGGTCGTCAACTACTCCGCGCGCGGCTGGGGCAACTCGTGCGGAACGCCATCCTCCCGCGAAGCCGAAGGCTGCAAAGAAGGCTGGATCCGCCTCGCCGACCAGCGCTATGAGGCGCGCGACACCCAGTATCTGCTCGGGCTGCTCGTCGACCAGCACGTCGCCAAAAAGGGCGCGCTGGGGAGCACCGGCATCTCCTACGGCGGTGGGCAGAGCATCGAGCTCGCCTACCTCAAGAACCAGATCCGCCTGCCCAACGGCGAATTCCAGGCGTGGACCAGCCCGAAAGGGGTCAAACTCTCGATCACGGCGACGTTCCCGCGCTGGCCGTGGTCTGACCTGGTCGATGCGCTGACCCCGAACGGGCGCTTCCTCGACACGGAAATCGCGCCGTTCGCGCAGAGCTACTCGCCGTTCGGCGTCATGATCCAGAGCTACACCGCCGGGCTCTTCGCGCTCGGGAACGCGAGCGGCTACATAGCCCCCGCCGGCCAGGATCCGGAAGCGGACCTGTCCAAATGGTTCGCGGCGACGAACGCCGGCGAGCCGGCCAATCCCGAAGACGAAGCGATCGCAAAACAGATCTACACCTACCACCAGGGCTATGGCCTTCCGGGCAAGCCGGCGCCGATGCTGCTCGAGAGCGGCTGGACCGATGATCTGTTCCCGCCGTCGCAGTCGCTGCGGGTCTACAACGCGGCCCGCGCTGCAAAAAGCTACTCGGCGCTGATGATCGGAGACCTCGGCCACAGCCGCGGCTCGAACAAGGAAAACGTCGACCATGCCTTCAACGAAGAGGGCGCCCAGTTCTTCCAGGCGAAACTGCAGCACACCGCAACGCCGCCTCCTTCGGGTGGCGTGACGGCCTACACCCAGACGTGCCCGCAGGGCGCCCCGGGCGGGGGTCCCTACATCGGCAGGCCGTGGTCGAGGCTGCACCGGCACAGCCTGAGCTTCGGCTCGGCGGAAGCCCAGCTCTTCACCTCGGCCGGCGGCAACCCGACGATCGCGGCGGAATTCGATCCGATCGGCGGCACGAGCGACGCCTGCAAGACGGTGGCGGCCGAAACCGAGCCCAACACCGCCAACTACACGATGACCAGTCCCGGGTTCACGCTGCTCGGCCTGCCGACAGTCAAAGCGACGATCAAAACGATCGGCCCGTTCGGCGAGCTGGTCTCGCGGCTCTGGGACGTCACGCCGGGCGGCGAACAGCGGCTGATCAGCCGCGGCATCTACAGGCTGAACGACAACCAGGAAGGCGGCGTCACCTTCCAGCTGCACGGCAACGGGTACCAGTTCCCGGCCGGCGACACGGTCAAGCTGCAGCTGCTGGGCCGCGATGCCCCCTATTACCGCGCCAGCAACGGCACGTTCAGCATCGAAGCGAGCAACGTGACTGTCTCGCTTCCAACCCCGTAGGTCACGGTGCTCCGGGTGGTGTCGGCGGCGGCACCACCCGGGCCGCCGCCATCAGGCGTCGTTGACCTTGAGCACCAGCTTGCCGGTGTTCTCGCCTGAGAACAGACGCAGCAGCGTGTCGGGAAACGTCTCGAGGCCCTCGGCGACGTCCTCGCGCGACTTGAGCTTGCCGGCGGCGAGCCAGCCGGCCATCTCCATAGCCCCCTCGGCATAGCGATCGCCGTAGTCGGAGACCACGAAGCCGGTCATGGTGGCGTGGTTGACGAGCAGCGAGAGGTAGTTCGAGGGACCCTGAAGCGGCCCGGTGGCGTTGTACTGGGAGATCGCGCCACAGATGATCACGCGAGCTCCGCGCGCGAGGCGGGCGAGCGCCGCGTCGAGGATCTCCCCGCCGACGTTGTCGAAGTAGATGTCGACGCCGTCAGGGCAATTGCTCGCGATCGAGGCATCGAGGTCGCCGGCCTTGTAGTCGATCGCGGCGTCGAAGCCGAGCTCCTCGACCACGTGGCGGCACTTCTCGGCGCCGCCGGCGATGCCCACGGCGCGGCAGCCCTTGATCTTGGCGATCTGCCCCACCACGCCGCCGACGGCGCCGGCCGCGCCGGACACGAGCACCGTCTCGCCCTCCTGAGGCCGCCCGATGTCCAGCAGGCCGAAGTACGCGGTCATGCCGGGCATTCCGAGCGTGCCGAGGTACACGGGCAGCGGGGCCAGCTGCGGGTCCACCCTGATCACAGCGTTGCCGTGCGCGACGGCGTACTCCTGGACGCCGAGCAGCCCAGTGACGTGGTGACCCACTTCGATGTCGGGGTGGTTGGAGGCGATCACCTCGCCGGCCGCCAGGGCCCGCATCACATCGCCGATCCCGACCGGCGCCATGTAGGACCTGGAGTCGTTCATCCAGCCCCGCATCGCCGGATCCATCGAGAGGTAGTGGACCTTGATGAGCACCTCGCCCTCACCGGGCTCGGGCAGCGGCTCGCCCGTGTAGTTCCAATCGCTCGGCTTGGGCAGCCCAACGGGGCGCGCGGCGAGCTGGAACTGGCGGTTTACGGCCTCCATATGGTGCCTTTCATTAGCGGGCGACGGCCGCTGAAGACTACCGTGACGTGCGAGTATTCCGGCGCCGCCGGCCAACGCCGGCCAGGCCCATCGACAGCCACGGACCAAGGAGACGCAGATGCCCGATATCGAGTTCCCCACGAGCGCAGGAACCTCTCCCGGATATCTCGCCGTGCCCGAGGGCGAGCGCGGTCCGGCGACGATCGTCCTGCAGGAGTGGTGGGGGGTCGACGAGCACATTCGCTCCGTCTGCGACCGTCTGGCGGCGGAGGGCTTCTTCGCGCTGGCCCCGGACCTGTACCGCGGCGAGACGACCACCCAGCCGAGCGAGGCCGAACAGAAGATGATGGCCCTCTCGATGGCAGACGTCGAGAAGGACATGTGCGGCGCAGCCGAATTCCTTGCCTCCCAGCCGGGCGTCGAGGGGGACGGAGTCGGCTCCCTCGGCTTCTGCCTGGGTGGGGGACTGTCCCTCTGGGCCGCCGCGACCTGCCCCCCGATCACCGCAGCGGTCACCTACTACTACGTGATGCCGCACGGCAAGCCGGACTTCAGCAAGATCAGGGGGCCGGTCCTCGGCCACTTCGGGACGGCCGACGAATTCGTGCCGCTCGACGCTTCCAAGGCGCTTGAAGCCGAGCTGCGCGACGCTGGCGTCGACGTCACCTTCTACTACTACGAGGGCGCCGGCCACGCCTTCTTCAACGACACCAACCGGCTCGGGACCTACGACGAGAACGCGGCGCGGATCTCATGGGAGCGCACGGTGAGCTTCCTGCGCTCCGCGCTCTCCCCCGGCGGCTGACGCCCCGCGGCGCCTGCGTGAAGCGCCCGCGGGGCCGGGCCCGCGGCGGGTCCCGCGGGTAGGCGCACCGCGCGAGGCACGGGCTTTAGGAAAAGATGCTGCGCGGATGGACCGCGACTACGAGCTGCAGACGCACCAGGCGGAGGACCGCCACTGGTGGTACCGGGGGCGGCGAACCGTCCTCGAGACGGTCATAGCCGGCATGCGGCTGCCGGCCCGCGCGCGCATTCTCGACGCGGGCTGCGGCAGCGGGCGCAACATGGTCGAGCTCGCTCGTCACGGGACGGTCACGGGCGTGGAGCTCTCCCAGACGAGCGTCTGCCTCGCGCGCGAGCGCGGGGTCGGCGAGGTGATCGAGGGCTCGGTGCTCGACATGCCGTTCTCCGCCGACAGCTTCGATCTGGCGGCGAGCCTCGACGTGATCGAGCACCTCGAGGACGACCTTGGGGCCCTGCGTGAGCTGCGGCGGACCGTCACGCCCGGCGGCTCGCTGCTCGTCACCGTGCCCGCCTATCCGTGGCTGTGGAGCGGTCACGACGAGATCAACCATCACTTTCGCCGCTATACGCGGCGCTCGCTGCAGAGCGTCGCCGAGCAGGCCGGGTGGGAGCAGGTGCGCACGACCTACTTCAACTCGCTGCTGCTGCCCGCCGCGATCATCCTGCGCGTGCTCGACCGGCTGAGCACGAAGACGACCGAGTCGAGTCTCGACCTGTGGGTGCCGCCGCGGCCAATCAACTGGCTGCTCGAGCGCCCGCTGGCGCTCGAGGCCTCGCTGATCGCCCGCGGCGGGCGCATTCCCGCCGGGCTGTCGCTGCTGGCGGTCTTCCGCTAGAGGCAACGCCAGCAAGCGACGCTCGGCGCGAGCGGCATCAGCTTGCTCAGGCGTCGCCGTCGATCATGATCACGGGCGGGTGCGTGCGGAAGGTCCAGGCGCGGTTCGCGAAGAAGGTCGTGACGGTGACGACCGCGGTCGCGAACGCCTGGGCAAGCAGCTTGTCAAGCCGAGCGTCGTGCACGAACAGGTACAGCAGCCCCTCGTTGATACCGAGCCCGCAGCCCTGAACGATGGCCCAGCGCACCGGCGTCAGGGCATCGCCGACGTGCCCGCGGAAGGTCCATTTGCGATTCAGCAGGAAGCCGTTGGTGGCGCCTGCGATGAACCCGATCGCCGAGGCCGCCAGATACCACACACCCGCCACCTTCAACAGCAGCCCGTAGATGGCGAACGTCAGCAGTGTGTTCGACACGCCGACGACCCCGAACTTCATGAACTGGACGAGAAGCGGCGCGCGAAGCCGTCCACCCGCTCCCGCTACGCTTGAGGGCGGCCTGACCGGCTCGGTTTGCTTTGAAGACATCCCTAGACAGGATGAACGATAAATTCATCTATGGCTTAGGGCGCTCATCGAAGATGACGCCACGCGGCACCTCCGAGCGGCGCCCCTCGTAAGGCAATGACGATGTCGGATAAACCACTTCGCACTCCCACTCTCCTCAGCGTAGTGGCGCCGGTGTACGACGAGGAGGAGCTCGTTGAGGAGTTCGTCGAGCGCGCGCTGGGCGCGGTGGCCGACTACGAGTTCGAGCTGGTGCTCGTCAACGACGGCAGCTCAGACCGGACACCCGAGCTGCTCGACCGCATCGCGGCGACAGATCCACGCGTGCGCGTGATCCACCTCTCGCGCAACTTCGGTCACCAGGCCGCGCTTACGGCCGGCCTCGAGCATGCCGCCGGCGACGTGGTCGCGATGATCGACGCGGACCTGCAGGATCCGCCGGAGCTGATCCCCGACATGGTCGCCGAATGGAGCCAGGGCGCCGACGTCGTCTACGCGGTGCGCAAGCAACGCGAGGGTGAGACCGCCTTCAAGCTCGCGACGGCCTCCTGGTTCTACAAGCTGTTCGACAAGCTCGCCCAGGTCGACCTGGAGCCGAACTCGGGCGACTTCCGCCTGCTCGATCGCCGTGCCCTCAACGCGCTCCTGGCCATGACCGAGCGCTCGCGCTTCCTTCGCGGGATGACCGTCTGGGTGGGCTTCACCCAGACAGCCGTCTCCTACCAGCGAGACGCCCGCCACGCGGGCGAGACGAAGTACACGGTGCGCAAGATGCTGCGCTTCTCGCTCGACGCGATCGCGTCCTTCTCGCACCTGCCCCTGCAGCTGGCCACCTATGCCGGGCTGCTGAGCGCCGGCGTGGCGTTCATCGCCATCCCGGTCGTGATCGGGCTGCGGATATTCGACTCCTACCTGCCGGGGTTCAGCTCTCTGACGATCGCCATCCTGCTTCTCGGGGGTATCCAGCTGATCGCGTTGGGCGTGATCGGCGAGTATGTCGGGCGGATCTACGACGAGGTCAAGCACCGGCCGCTGTACATCGTCCGCGAGGAGCGCAACCGTCCGACCGCGCCCGGGCGCGCGGCGGCGGCCCCGGCCCGCGCGGGCCTGTCGGCGCGCACGCCCGAGCGGATCCTCTGACGGCGTCACCGCTCCGCGATGGGGCGACGGGTGTTGTGATCAGGCGTATGAGGCTTACCCGGCGAAGGCATGCGGTCAGGTCCCTGCTGCGCTCCGTCGCGCTGACCGGGGT
>JAXDGO010000029.1:0-2692 GCA_034665005.1 Solirubrobacteraceae bacterium
TGGCGGCCGTGCTGCGCAAGGACCTGCTGCTCGAGCTGCGGACGAAGGAGACCGTGCCGGCGATGGCGCTGTTCGCGGTGACCACGTTCGTCGTCTTCCACTTCGGCCTGAACCGCGGCTCGGTCAGTGGCGACCTCGCCGCCGGGGTCTTCTGGGTGACCGTGCTGTTCGCCGCCATGCTGGGGATCAACCGGCTCTTCGTGGCCGAGCGCGAGCAGGGCGGCTTCGACGCCTTCCTACTGGCGCCGGCGGACCGCACGGCGCTGCTGGTGGCGAAGGCCGCCGCGCTGTTCGGTTTCCTGTGCGTGCTCGAGCTGATCGCCGTTCCTGCCTTCGCCCTATTGCTGCTCGAGCCATCGCCCTGGCCGGCGCTGCCGGGCCTGATCGGGATCCTCGCGCTGGCCAACGCGGGCATCGCCGTGATCGGCACGCTCGCCTCAGCGCTGGCGATCCAGACGCGCGCGCGGGACCTGATAGCCCCGCTGCTCGCGCTCCCACTGCTGATCCCGGTGGTCCTCGCCGCCGCGAAGGCCTCGACGCCGCTCCTGCTCGCCGCTGGGCCGGGCACCGTCGCGGCTCGGTGGCCGCTGGTCCTCGGGCTCTACGACCTCGTCTTCGCGCTCACCGCCTACGCGGTGTTCGATTTCCTGCTGGAGGACTGAGAACGGCCTACGGCACGTTCGACTTGCTCTCGCAGTCGCCGAGGGCGGTGTCGTTCGTCCCGTCACCGCCGTCGCAGGAGTCATTGCGGTAGGGGAGGACGTCATCGCCGACCATGTAGTCCTCGCCGCTACCGCCGTGGAGCTGGTCGCTCCCGGATCCCCCGAACAGGTTGTCGTCGCCGCTGCCGGCGAACAGCGCGTCGTCGCCCGCGCCGCCCACGATGTTGTCGTCGCCGCTGCCGCCGAGCAGGATGTCCCGACCGCCGTTGCCGCAGATGACGTCGTCGCCTCCCAAGCCGAAGACCTGGTCGCGGCCGCCCTTGGCAACGATCACGTCGGTGCCGTTCGTCCCGTAGATGACGTCGTTGCCATCGGTGCCCACGATCGTCGCCTTCCGGCCCAGGCACTTCGGGCCTCCCGCACCCGGTGACGAGGCCACCACCGTCAGGCTCACGACGCCGACCGCGACCACGCACGTCGCCGCGATCCCGATCCTTGCTCGCCGACCATCCGTCCAGCGCATCCGTACCTCCTCTTAGACCGTCCTCTCCCGGCCCAGCGTACCCCCGCTGAGCGCCGGGGGTGGAACATCGGCCTCTATGATGTGGTTTCCGCGCTCGCCGCCCAACGCGGTGTCCGATCTCGTGCTGGAGGACTGAGCCAGACATGTACGGCAAGGGGCTGCGTGCCCTGTCGCTCGCCACCACCGTGGTGCTCACGGGCGCATTCGCGTTGGTCTTTTTCTACGCCCCGAACGACGCCGACCAGGGGTTCATCCAGAAGATCTTCTACGTCCACGTGCCGATGGCGATCGTCGCGCTGTGCGGCTTCATCGCGGGCGGCGTGATGGCGATCGCCCACCTGCGCACGCGCGCGCAGAAATGGGACATGCGGTCCTACGTCGCAATCCATCTGTCCCTGATCCTCGGCGTCGGCGTGCTCGTGACGGGTTCGATCTGGGCCAAGGCCTCGTGGGGCCACTGGTGGGTGTGGAACGAGCCGACGCTCGTGTCCTTCCTGATCATCTTCCTGCTCTACGCCTGCTACCAACCGCTGCGCTTCTCGATCGAGGATCCCGAGCGCCAGGCGCGCTACGCGTCGGTGTTCGCCATCATCGCGGGCGCGTTCGTGCCGCTGAACTTCCTGGCCGTGCGCCTGGCGCAGGCCTACACGCATCCGCGCGTCCTCGGGACGACCGGCGGCAGCCTCCCGGGCGACATGCGCCTGACCTTCCTCGTCGCGCTGGCCGGGATGGTGCTGCTGTTCGTGAGGCTGTGGAAGTACGAGATGACCTCGAAGCATGCGTCGATGCAGCTGCGAGCACTGCGGCGCAAGCTCGCCGGGGACGACCAGCCGATCCGCGCGACGGGTCGCAGCGCGGCGCCCGCCGCCACCCTCCACGCACGGCCGGACCCGCACTGACCGATGCCCGCCCTGCCCCTCGACGAAGCCGGAAAGTACGTCGCCGCCGCGTACATCGTGTTCATCGCCCTGATCCTCGTGTACGTGGCCATCATGGCCACCAAGCTGTCGCGCATCGAGCGCGAGCTGGAGGAGCTCAACGAGCTGGCCGACCAGCGGGAGGCGGGCCCGTGAGCGAGCTGCTGGTGCTCGGGATCTCGCACAAGACCGCCCCGGTCGAGCTGCGCGAGCGCGTGGCGCTGCCGGACGGTCGCGCCGAGGAGTTCCTGCGCGAGCTGCTGGCGGAGGACGCGGTGCACGAGGCGGTGGCGATCTCCACCTGCAACCGCACCGAGGTGTATCTCGTGACCGGCGACCCGGTCGACGCCGAGACGGCGGCCCTCGGGATGCTGGCGCGGCAGGCTGGGATCCGCCCGACCGAGCTCGCCGAGGCGATCTACTCGGCGCGCAACTGCGACGCCGCCCGCCACCTGTTCCGCGTCACGTGTGGCCTGGAGTCGATGATCGTCGGCGAGAACGAGGTCCAGGGCCAGGTCAAGCGCGCTTACGAGGCGGCGCTGGACGCAGGTGTCACCGGGCCTTTGAGCAACCGCGTGTTCAGCGCCGCG
>JAXDGO010000030.1:0-10047 GCA_034665005.1 Solirubrobacteraceae bacterium
GTCAGAGCTCGTGCTGCGCACGCTCGGCGAGCACATGTTCAACCGCTACGTCGAGATCAAGCGCCAGGAGTGGGACGACTACCGCGTGCAGGTCACGCAGTGGGAGCTCGACCGCTACCTGTCGATCCTCTAGCGCCCTGCGCGCCACCGCCGCCTGGCGCTGCAGCGCCGCTGCAGATCGCCGCGTGCACCTCCTTGGTGAGCCGCTCCACCTCGCGCGTGATCCTGGTGTTCTGCGCGAGCATCTCGCCCTGCTGCTCGGCAAGCTGCTTGTCCTGGTCGAGCATCTGCGCCTGGCTGCGCTCGAAGTGCTGGACGCGGGCGGCCTCCAGCTCGCGATGCTTCTGCTGCATTTCGTCGTGAACGTGGTCGCGGTCGGCCTGCCGCGTCTGGGCCAAGAGGATCAGCGGCGCCGCATAGGCCGCCTGCAGAGAGAACAGCAGGTTGAGCGCGATGAACGGGTACTTGTCCCAGGCGATCGTATTCGTCAGCGCAAGCGCGTTCAGCGTGATCCACAGGGCGACGATGAACGTCTGGCCGATGATGAACCTGGGTGTGCCGAAGAATCGCGCGAACCGCTCGGCGAGGACGCCGAAGCGGTCACCTCCGAAGGGGCGATGATGATCGGGCGGCAGCCGGCTCGACACGGCTGCTATTTCGGTCCCTGCCCGCCCGATCCTGCAGCTGCGGCGTGCGCTGGGACCTCGCAGGCGATCGGGCGCGCCGGGGCGAGCTGCCAGTGCATCGCCTGCAGCAGGTGGCCGAAGGCGACGGGATGGCGCGGCGCGATCTCATGCGTGAGGCTCAGCACCGACGCCGCGTGCCGCTCGTATTCGCCCTCTCCCGTGAGCTGGGCGAGGCGCAGAAGTCCCATCGCCGCGCTCGAGGCGCCGGACGGAATCGGGCTGTCCTCGAGGTCCTTGCGGCGCGCGATAAGCGCTTCACCGTCGGAGGAGGTCGAGAAGAATCCGCCATGCTGAGGGTCGGCGAATCGCGCGATCATCTCGCCGGCCAGCGCCGTCGCCTGCTCGAGCCAGCGCTCCTCGCAGGTCGCTTCGAACAGCAGGATCAACGCCTCCAGCAGGAACGCATGGTCCTCGAGGTAGGCGTCGATCTTGGCCTGCCCGTCGTTGTAGGTGCGCAGAAGGTGGCCGGCCTCGTCGCGCAGGTCGCGCAGCAGAAACTCCGCACAGGCGATCGCGGCATCCGTGTATCTGGTCCCATCCGCCCCGAGGGCGCTCCCCGCGTCTGCGAGCGCGCTGATCATGAGCGCGTTCCAGCTCGTCAGCCGCTTGTCGTCGAGGGCCGGACGCGCGCGGCCCTCGCGCGCCTGCAGAAGTCGAGAGCGAATCCGCTCGCGAGTGGCCTCATCGGGGCTTGGGCCGCGGTCCTGCAGCACGTTCAGGCCGGGCTGGGGATGGTGCGGGTCCAGGAAGTTCCCCTGCTCGCTGACGCCGAGCCAAGCGATCGCGGCATCCGCATCCTCGCCGAGGATGTCGGTGAGCTCGGCGACGGTCCATACGTAGTAGCGCCCCTCGACCCCCTCTGAGTCCGCGTCGAGCGCCGAGTAGAAGCCCCCGTCCGGGCCGCGCATCTCGCGCAGCGCCCACTCGAGCGTGTCGCGCGCCACGTCGAGCAGCCGCTGCTCTTGGGAGTGCTGCCAGCCATGCAGGTAGGCGCGCGCGAGCAGCGCGTTGTCATACAGCATCTTCTCGAAGTGGGGCACCGTCCAGGCCTCATCGACGCTGTAGCGGGAGAAGCCGCCGCCGAGCTGATCGTGGATTCCCCCGCTCGCCATCGCCGTGAGCGTGCCGAGCGTCATTGTGCGCTCGTCGCGCAGCAACAGGAACTCGATCACCGAGGCCTGCGGGAACTTCGGTGCCGCGCCGAAGCCTCCATGGCGAGCGTCGTAGCTGTCCTTCAGCCTGGTCACCGCGGCGAGCAGCGACGACTCATGGATCGGCTCGTCGGAGGGGCGCAGCACCGCACCGCCCGCGAGCCTCTCACGCAGGCCCTCGCCGCCGGCGCGGATCTCCTCGCTGTTCTCGCTCCAGGACTCGGCGATCGCCTGCAGCACCTGAGTCCACGACGGCATTCCCTGTCGTGGATCGGGCGGGAAGTAGGTCCCGCCGTAGAAGGGGATCTGCTCAGGCGTGAGGAACACGTTCAGCGGCCAGCCGCCGCGCCCCGTCATCCCCTGAACGGCCTCCATGTAAAGCGAATCGACGTCGGGGCGCTCCTCGCGATCCACCTTCACGCACACGAAGCTCTCGTTCATCAACTCGGCCGTCCGCGCATCCTCGAAGGACTCGCGCTCCATGACATGGCACCAGTGGCATGAGGAGTAGCCGATCGAGACGAGCAGCGGCTTGTTCTCAGCCTGCGCGCGCCCAAACGCGACCGGTCCCCACGGAAGCCAGTCGACGGGGTTCTCGGCGTGCTGGCGCAGGTAGGGGGACGTCTCCGCTGCCAGGGCGTTCGGCATCAGCGCACCCGTGCGAGAGCCGGGATCGGGAAGGCCATGGGGCCTCCGCTCCACGGCGCCTCGCGGCCGGCCGTGGCGCGCGCCACCTTGACCTTCGCCGAGACGTTCGCGCGGACCGGGCGCCCGCCGAGCACGCCGGTGAGGCGTCCCCGGGCGGCAACCCGCAGTCGGCCCGCCGCGGCGGCCGGGCCGCTCACGCCGAGGGTGGCGGGCGCGCCGCTGTTCTTCAACAGCAGCGCGGTGGGGATGACCCCGCTGAGCCGCACACCGGGAACGTAGGAGAAGCGCTGCAGGTCGGCGCCGGCCTTCGTGATCCTTACGGTGCCGCCCCGCAGTCCGCCGAAGCGCGCGCCGAGCGGGAGTTCGCCGAAGTCGAGTGCCAGCCCGATGACCGTCCGTCGCAGATCCAGGATCGAGTCGACAGCGGCAGTCACCGTCTGGCCCTGGGTACCTCCGATGCCTGGCGTCGCGGCGAGCGCCCCTGCCCGCGTCGGCGCGAGCGGCGCGGGCGGGAAGTGGCTGGACGCCCGCACGCACGGTTTGACCGGGGCCGCTTCGAAGAACGCCATGAGCGCCGAGCGCGCGCATCCGCTGAGGTCGCTCCCGATCACCGAGTGCCCGGTGTAGGGAACCTGTACGAGCTGTGCGTCGGGGATCAGCGCCGCCACGCGGCGCGCGTTCTCCGTCGGGGTGCGCAGATCCTGGCCCCCGGAGAGGATCAGCGTCGGCACGTTCGGCATCGGGCCCGTCGGCGGCGGCGGCCCCGACGCGTCAGGCCATGCGACGCACAGGGGGATCGTCATGTCGAGCAGGGCTGATTCGGGATCGAACGGGTAGAAGTCCGATCCCGGCAGCGCGTTCAGGGCCGCTTCGGCTTCCACGGCGCGCGTGGCTTCGGGGGCTCCGCGCTGCCAGGGGAAAGGCGTCTCCTCGCAGGACGTGTCAATGAACAGCGTCTCGTCGATCACGTTGCTGCTTTCTTCGCGCGCGGGATGAATGCTCGCAAGCGTCAACACCCGCGCCAACGGACCGGGATCGTGATGAAGGGCCGAGTGCACGGCGGCCGGCAGTTCCGCGCGGATCACCGGGTTCAGGTCCCCCGCCAGGAGCAGTTCGAACAGCGCCCGGCTGCTGATGGACCGCTTCACCGGCTTTCCGCGTCCGTCGTAGGCGACGCCCGTCAAGGGGCGCAGGCTCGAGTTGATCACGAGATGAGCGAGGTCGGTGAGCGGCGTCCTGGTGACGCCGTCGCAGGCGTGCCGCGCGCAGAGTTCGGCCAGCATCGGGCGCATAGCCTTGAAGGTGCTCACGTGAAACGGTTCCGGCCCGTCGGCCGTCTCGGTCGAGTCGAGCACCAGCGAGGCGACGTTCTGCGGGTAGCGTTGGGCGTATTGCAGCGCGACCTTCGTGCCATAAGACGTCCCGAACAGCGCGAGCTTTTCGTAGCCGGCCGCTCGCCGGACCGCCTCGATGTCTTCGACGGATTCCCGCGTGGTGTAGTTCCCGCGCGCGGGACCGAGCTGTCGCGCGCAGCGTTCGATCACTTGTCCGAGGCTGTTCGCCGCCGCGAGCCCCGCCGGGCTGAGCGCCGCACAGCTCAGGGGGCCGGAGGCGCCCGTTCCCCGCTGGTCGAACAGCAGCAGGTCGCGCGTCGACAGAGCTGGAGCGAGCGCCTGCGCGATGAAGGGGGCCAGCGGAAGCGTCGCCTGCCCCGGTCCGCCGGCGAGCGCTACCACGGCGACGCTGCTTGGGCCGGCGACGGCGCTCCGCCGCTCGACGCTCAGGCTGACGGTTCCCGGCACGGTGCCGCCGCGGTCAAGCGGCACGTTCACGATGGCGCATGCGAACGCAGTTTCCCGCGCGCACGGGGCGAAGCTAGCGCTCGGCGTAGCGGCCGAGGAGGCGGGCAAGCTCGCGAGCAGCAGACCGGGCAGCAGGGCGGCCAGAAGCGAAGTTGGAGCTCGCCTGCACATCGGCTTCCACACTAGCCGCAGTCGTCGCGGGGCTGGGGCTGACCCGCACGTGCCGCCCTCCGAGCGTGCCGACGAGCGAGTTGTGCGCGCCAAGCCGCAGAATGCCATGGGCAGCAGCGGAGCCTCCGATCTTCAGGTCTGCCTCTTCGACTTTGATCGCGCCGGAGAGCGTCACTCCCGGTACATAGGAGTAGCCGTGGAAGATGAGCGAGCCGCCTTCGAACTTCGCCCAGCCGGCGCGCAGCCCGCCGCTGCGCAGGTCAGCGGCCGCAAGCAGCCCTTCGCCGGGGGAGCCGGTGCCCCCGAGCTGCAGGATCAGCTGGCGTCCGAGGTCGCCAAGCGTGAGCGCGACCGCGTGCAGCGTGCGGCCCGGGAGCCCGCGATAGCCGCGGCTCGGCGCGACGAGCGCCAGTCGCCGCGGCGCGAGGGGCGCCGGGCGCGGCATGCCCGTCAGCCCGCTCCGGCCGCAACGTCTCACAGGCCGCCCGGCGAACATCGCCAGCAGCGCCTCTCTCGCGCAGGTGCCGGGCTCGGTTGTGAGGACAGAGTGCCCGGCGCCGGGAACGACCAGCAGCTGCGCGTCCGGAATCTGCGCGGCGACTTGGCGCGCGTTTGCGGTCGGCGTGCGCAGGTCGGATTCGCCACTCAGGATCAGCGCCGGGACGTTCGGCAGCGCTTCCGCGTCGGCGGGCGGGGCCGGGGTGGTGAACGGCCAGTGCGCGCATGCGCGGACGTCGCTGAGATCGAGCGCGTTGCCGGCGTCGAAGGGCGCAAGCGCGGATGCCGGGAGCCCGCCGGCGGCGGCGACGGCCTGGGCGACGCGCTTCGCCGGATTGACCGCGCGGCTCCATGGGAAGGGCTCCTCTTCGCAGGTGGTCGCGAAGTACAGGGGCGCGTCGAAGCCCCGGCCTTCACCCGCCGCGACACCTCCGGCCGCGGCCAGCAGCCGCGCCAGGGGCGCCGTGTCGCCGTCGGCCGCGGCCCGGAGCGCCGTCACGAATTCCGCGCGCAGCAGTGAAGAGAAGTCGCCGGCGAGGAGGAGTTCGACGAGGTCGTCGGAGGAGATCCGCGCGGTGTGCGGCCTGCCGCGGCCATCGATCACGCGCCCCCGCAGGGGCGCGCGCCGCATGCGCCGGACGACACGCGCCAGGTCTGTGACGGGGTTGGCGGTGATGCGTGCGCATGCGCCTTCGGAGCACACGCGCCGAAGGATGCGAGGCACCGCTGCGAAGGTTTCGCGACTGAGCGGGTCGGGTCCGTTCGGCGGCACGACCGAGTCGAGCACGAGCGCCTCCACATGCCCGGGATGCAGCTGGGCGTAGCGCTCCGCCACCTTGGAGCCATAGCTGGTCCCGTAGAGCACGAGCTTTTCATAGCCGGCTGCGACGCGGATCGCCTCGATGTCGGCAACGGTGTCAGCGCTTGTGTAGTCGACGCGGGTCGGCCCGAGCTGCGCGCCGCACGTTTCCACCAGCCGCCCGATCGAGCGGAAGCTCCCGGGCCCTTCGAGAGCGCGGCATGACAGCGGATGCGAGAGGCCGATCCCGCGCTGGTCGAAGACGATCAGATCGCGCGTCGCGGCAATCGGGCCGAGCAGTTCGGAGAACTGGTCGGCGAAGGGGATCGCCGGCTGGCCGGGCCCACCGGCCAGCGCGATGACCGCGCTGTGCGGGTCGCCTACGGGCGCACGGTGGCGGCGCAGCGCGAGCGTCAGCGTCCCCGGCGTGGCGCCGCCGGGGTCGAGCGGAACGCTCAGATGGCCGCAGGCGAAGTTGTTGCTGTCACCGCACGGCGCGAACGCGATGCCGGCGCCTGCCGGCACAGCCGCCGCGCCGGCCCAGGCACACGCCGGCACGAGCACGGCGAGAAGCTTCACCCAGAATCGCACCATCGGAAACTACCCATTTCTCGACGCCGGTGGCAGCAGCAACGCCAGGCGCCTCGGACAGCCGACGATCGCGGCGCACCGGTAGGGTCGCGTCAATGTCCGCCGACCGCCAGACCGTTCAGGCTCCGGACGCCCCGCCGGCGATCGGGCCCTACAGCCACGCGGTCCTGGTGGATCTGCGAGCGGACGGCCGCCTGCTTTTCTGCTCCGGCCAGATCCCGTTGGATGCGGCCACGGGCGAGCTCGTCGGATCGACGCCGGCCGAGCAGGCGCGCCAGTGCCTGGAGAACCTGCAGGCGGTCTGCCGCGCAGCAGACACGAGCCTCGAGCGAGCCGTGCGGACCACGGTGTACATGACTGACCTCGCGGCGTTCGCGGAGGTCAACGACGTCTACGGGGAGTTCTTCGCGTCGGACCCTCCCGCGCGGGTCGCGGTCGGGGTGGCTGCGCTGCCGCGCGGCGCCTACGTTGAGATCGACGCGATCGTCGCGCTCGGCTGAGTCTCCGATTCCGCGCCCTGCAGGGCGCGAGTGAGCAGCCTGCGAAATGTTCGGCGCTCATCGGCGTCGAGCGCCTGCAGGACCTCGTCCTCGATCGCGCCCTGCGCCGCTTCGGTGCGCTCGAGCGCGCTGCGACCGGTGCCGGTCAGCTGGACGAGGTGCCGGCGGCGGTCCTCCGGGTCGCGCAGCCGCGTCACATAGCCCAGCTGCTCCAGCTCGTTGAGCAGCAGCACTACGTTGTTCGCATCCATGCAGAAGGCGTCAGCGAGGTCCTGCTGGGGGCAGGCATCGTGGTCGCGCACGTAGGCCAGAGCGACCAGGTGGCGCATGTGCATGCCCAGGAGCTCCTCATCGCTGCGCCTGTAGAACTGCTTGGCCAGGCGCGACAGCAGCACCATTGAACCCGGTGCGCAGACGCTCTCTGCTCCCATGTCAACAAGTTTACCCGTCATTGCAACATCTGTCATCAGGTTAGCAGCGATCATAAATTTTTCATCGATCATCCATGGATCAATGATTATCCTTGATATGGTGCTCCTACCGGATCAACGGAAGGAGCCTCATGAGCACCAGCAACACCCTTGCCGAACGCAGCTACGCGGGCGAGCTCGCCCACACGGAGCACATGCGCGACGTGCAGGACAGGCGCGCACGCACGTCGCTGCGGCAAAAGGCCCGCGCCGTCTCCGCCGCGCGCCGGATGCGACCTGCCGCTGCACAGCGCGGCCACGCCCCCAGCGGCGACGCCCCCCGCGGCGACTCCTCCAGCGGCGAGCGACGCCGCTGGATTGCGCTCGCCGTGCTCTGCCTCGGGCAGCTGATGATGGTCCTGGACGCGACGATCGTGAACGTCGCCCTGCCGTCCATCCAGCATGACCTGCACTTCTCGCAGGGCAACCTGACGTGGGTGATGAACGGCTATCTGATCACCTTCGGCGGCTTCCTGCTGCTCTCGGGGCGGCTCGGCGACCTGGTCGGTCGCAAGAGGGTCTTTCTCACGGGCCTGGTCATGTTCACGGCAGCCTCGATCCTCTGCGGCTTCGCCGGAAGCCAGGCCACGCTGATCGCCGCCCGCCTGTTCCAGGGGATCGGCGGGGCTGTTGCCTCCAGCGTGATCCTCGCGATCATCGTCACCGAGTTCCCGCGCGCCGCAGAGCAGGCCAAGGCGATGGGCCTCTACGCGTTCGTCTCGGCCGGCGGCGGATCGATCGGGCTGCTCGCGGGCGGAGCGCTCACGCAGTCGCTCGACTGGCACTGGATCTTCTTCGTCAACGTGCCGATCGGCATCGTCACCTTCCTGTTGGGGTCGGCGCTGATCCGGGAGAACGAGGGCCTGGGGCTGGCCGGCGGCGTGGACGTGATCGGCTCGTTGCTGATCACGCTCGCGACGATGCTCGGCGCCTTCGCGATCGTCAAGTCGACCGAATTCGGACTCCTTTCGGCGCGCACGCTCGGCGCCGGGGGCGCGTCGCTGGCGTTGCTGGGCGCTTTCCTGGCCCTCGAGTCGCGCATCGCCAACCCGATCATGCCGCTGCGGGTCCTGCGGCTGCGGATGCTGATGGGCTCGAGCCTGGTGCGGGGACTGCTGATCACCGGCATGTTCTCGGCCTTCTTCCTCGGGTCGCTGTATCTCGAGCGCGTGCTCGGGTACAACGCGATCGACACGGGCCTGGCGTTCATGCCGCTGACGATCGCCATAGCCGTGATGTCGTTGGGCATATCGGCGCGCGCCGTGGGGCGCTTCGGCGCGGTTCGGACGCTGGGGACAGGCCTGCTGTCGATCATCGCCGGCCTGCTGCTGCTCGCAACGCAGGGCGTCCACGCCGGCTACTTCCCGGGGCTGTTCTTCGCCTTCCTGTTCCTCGGACTCGGCGCCGGGGCGTCGTTCCTGCCGCTGCTGACGATCGGCATGTCCGACGCGCCGGCCCGCGACGCAGGCCTCGCCTCGGGCATCGTCAACGTCTCCGTGCAGCTGTTCGGCGCGATCGGGCTGGCCAGCCTGGGCACGATCGCGACCGACCACGCCAAAGCGCTGAGCGCCGGCGGGCACTCGCTGAGCGCCGCTCTGACGGGTGGCTATCACCTCGCCTACCTCGTCGCCGCGGCATGCGTCGGGGTCGGCATCGTGGCGTCCTTCCTGCTGCTGCGGCCTCCGACGGCCGCCGTGCTGCAGGAGGCCGAGGCGACCGTGGAGACGAACACGGACCTCTTGGGCGCACCCGAGCTGACGGCGGAGGCCGCTTGAGCGCAGAGCGCTAGCGGGGCCGGCTGATCCGGGCGCCCGACCTAGGCGGGCCGAGGCTTGCGCAGCTCGGCCCGCCTGACCTTGCCGCTGGCCGTCTTCGGCAGCTCGCCGGCGAACTCGATGATGCGGGGGTACTTGTAGGGGGCGGTCTCGCGCTTGACGTGCTCCTGGAGCTCGCGCACGAGCTCTCGGCTTGGCGCGTACCCGCCGTCCCGCAGGACGACGATGGCCCGCACGACCGCGCCGCGCTCCTCGTCGGGCGCTGCCACGGCTGCGGCTTCGGCGACTGCGGGATGTGAGACGAGCGCAGACTCGACCTCGAATGGGCCGATGCGATAGCCGGCGGACACGATCACGTCGTCGTTGCGCCCCTCGAAGTGAAGCCAGCCCTCCGCGTCTTCGAGAACCCTGTCGCCGGTACGCCATGCCCCCCCGGCACGACGGTCCTCAACCGTCCACGGCCCGTCCTGCTCGCGCCGCACGTGCTCGTGGAGGTAGCCGAGGAAGAATGTCGGCACGGTCGCCGGACTGACCGTCAGCTCGCCGTCCTCGACGCGCAGCCCCACGCCCGGGAGGGCCCGGCCCATCGAGCCCGGCCGCGCCCGCCCCTCGAGCGGGGACCCGGTCAGCTGACCCGTCTCGGTCTGTCCGTAGCCGTCGCGGATCTCCAGGCCGGTGACCTCGTGCCAGGCGCGAAGCACCTCCGGGTCGAGCGCCTCCCCGGCTGCGACCATGCCTCGCAGGTGTGTGAGCGGCCGCAGGGCCGTGCGCTTGGCGATCACGCGGTACTCCGTGGGGGCCATGCACAGCACGCCGACGCGCTCGCGCTCGAGCAGCTCGAGGCGCTCGTCGGGGTCGAAGCGCGCGTCATGGAGGAGGGCCGCCGCGCCGGACAGCCAGGGCGCGATGAACGCGTTGCGGGCAGACTTCGACCAGCCGCTCGCGGCGGTGCACCA
>JAXDGO010000031.1:0-5575 GCA_034665005.1 Solirubrobacteraceae bacterium
CCAGCAGCTCGCGTCGGGCGCGCTCGGCGAACCCGTCGGCGCCCATCGTCATGAACATCTCATGCGCGGTGCGCAGCTGCTCGCGCGCGTCCGTGCGGCGGCGCTCGCGCCGCAGCCACTCGCCGTAGAGCAGCTGGGCGCGAGCGAGATGAAGGGCAATACTGCTTTGGGCGAGCCGTTCGATCGCCTCCTCGTAGAGGTGCTCAGCGGCTTGACCCTCACTCAGCAGCGCGCGTGAACGGGCCTCGATGCCGAGCGCCCAATCGGTGGCGCTGGCGTGTGTTCGCTCGGACAGCCGGTCGAGGGCGGCCGCGGCGATCTCGCGCGCGGCGCTGCGCGCGCCGGCCTCGATCAGCTCCACGAGCGCCCAGCCGAAGACTCCCAGATGCTGGTGCTCACTGGCCCGTTGCGCCGCGGCCAGTGCATCCTCATAGCGACCGAGGCTGTTGTAGAGCACGGCGCTCGCCCACTGAAGCAAGGTCGAGCCGCCTTCGTCCGTCGGATGCGTCATATCCCAGGTGCTGGCGTCGATCAGCTCAGAGGCCTGGACCTCCCTGCCGCGGAATGCCGCGAGCGCGAGGGAGGCGTAGGGGCCGACCTGGCTCCCCGTCGCCTCGCAGATCGTCCGGGCCTCTTCGAGCATCGAAGCGCCCACCGCGAGCTCGCCTTTGTACAGATGCAGTCCAGCGCGCAGGTTCAGGGCGGTGGGGAGCACGCCGAGGGCGCCTGAATCGCGCGCCAGCTCGACATGGCGCTTGGAGAGACGATCCCAGCTCTCATCGTCCCACAGCCTTACGGCGGTTGGGGATGCGAAACGCAGCCAACGCATCGCTTCCCCCGGGGGGATGTCTCCGGAGAAGGCGCTCAGCGCCCGCTTGAGCGTCGGCGC
This sequence comes from Solirubrobacteraceae bacterium, assembly GCA_034665005.1. GTDB lineage: Bacteria > Actinomycetota > Thermoleophilia > Solirubrobacterales > Solirubrobacteraceae > Palsa-744. The sequence continues at coordinate 890 of JAXDGO010000031.1, forward strand.
TGCGGCGGCGTAGCCCTCGGTGACAAGTAGCGACTGGCCGTCGAGCAGCAGATCGGGCGCCCGTGGCCGGGACGCCGCAGGCGCGGTCCGTGCGCCCTCAGCCACCTCTTGCAGGGCTCGAGTTGTCACAAAGCGAGGGGCGTACATCGCCGCGGAGAGCGCTTCCAGATATGTCTCGCGCGCAAGCCCGACGTCGAGCGCCTCGAAGCGTCTGGCGGCCTTGAGCAGGAGCGCCGGGGCGTCGCGACCGCTGCTCGAGGCAACCGCGATCTGCCCTCGCAGGAGGTCCACCCGGGCCCGATCGAGCTCCTCGAGCGGGCCCGCCTCGGCAGTGGCCAGACATCGCACCGCCTCGGCAAACACTCCGGCTTGGGCGTATGCCCGTGCCGCGGCCAGCGCGCGTGCTGCCCGTAGCGCCGGATCGAGCGTCAGCCTGGACGAACGCTCGAGGAAGGCGCCAGCCGCCGGCAGTCCTCCACGCGCCCGCGCGCGATCCGCGCAGCGCTCGAGCTCGAGGGCGACCGCCTCGTCCGGCCCTGGGGTCGCCTGCGCGAGCTGCCACGCGCGGCGGTCGGGATCGAGGGCCGGATCGGTGGCCTCCGCCAGCGCGCGATGCACCTCGCGCCTTTCCTGCGGCGAGGCTGACCTGTAGATCGCCGAACGGACGAGCGGATGACGAAAGATCACGCGCGGGCCGAATTCGACCAACCCCTCGGACTCGGCGCCGTCCGCAGCCTCCTGGCCGATCTCGAGCAGTCCCGCCGCTCGCCACAGCAGTGCCGAGTCTCCGACCGGCTCCGCCGCCGCGAGCAGTAACAGTCGCCGCGTGGCCGCGGGAAGGCGCAAGAAGCGACGTCGGAAGCTGTCCTCGATGCGGCCGGAAAGCTGTTGCGTGTCCTGATGCGCGAAGCCACCGGCGAGCTCGGCGGGCGCCAACCCACGTGGCAGCTCCAACAGCGCCAGCGGGTTGCCTCGCGTCTCGGCGATGATCCGGTCGCGCACAAGCTCATCCATCGGCCACCTGACGACCGAATCGAGCAGAGCCCGCGCATCCTCGTCAGCGAGACCCTCGAGCACCAGCTCCGGCAGGCCCACCAGCAGCTGCCCCTCCGCGGGCTGGCGTGCCCCGAACACCAATCCGACCGACTCCGCGACCAGCCGCCGCGCGACGAACTCAAGCGCCTGTAGCGACTCCCGGTCAAGCCACTGGGCATCATCGACCAGGCACACAAGCGGCTGCTCGTCGGCCACCTCCGAGAGCAGGCCGAGCACAGCCACACCCACCAGAAAGCGATCGGGCGCCGCCCCGGTGCGTAGCCCAAACGCCACGCTGAGCGCATCGCGGTGGGGAGCCGGCAGGCGCTCCAGATGATCGAGCATCGGCGCGCACAACTGATGCAGCGCCGCGAACGCAAGCTCCATCTCCGACTGGGCACCCGCGGCCCGCGCGACGCGACACCCGGACGCCAGCTGTGCCGCGTGCTCCAGGAGCGCCGACTTGCCCATGCCGGGCTCCCCCCGGACCACCAGCACCCGGCTCTCGCCGCGACGAACCGCCTCGACGAGGTCGTCGAGCACCTCGAGGTCGCTCTCGCGTCCACGCAGCACCTAGTGGCACCGCCCCGCGGGGGGCGCCTGCCCGCACCCGCTTAACAAGCTCGCCGTCGCCATCCGTCCGCGCCCAACGTACAACGCGGTCGCCGCCGTCGCTACCCCGCCGGCTGCTGGGCCCTGCCGGCGTCGCCCGGTAGGACGCTATGGAGCTGCCTACGCGAGCTGATGTCGAGCTTCGTGAACACCTTGCGCAGGTGGTATTGCACGGTGCTGGCGCTTATGAAGAGCCGCGCGCCGATTTCCGGGTTTGAGAGACCGTCGCGGGCGAGCCGCGCGACCTGGGCCTCCTGTAGCGTCAGCCGGCCGGTCGCTTCCACGCTGCGTTTGCGGGCGTTCTCGCCTATGGCCAGCAGCTCGCGTCGTGTGCGCTCGGCGAACCCCTCGGCGCCGATGCTCACGAACATCTCGTCCGCCGTGCGCAGCTGCTCTCGCGCATCTGCGCGCCGTCCCTCGCGACGAAGCCATTCCCCGTAGAGCAGGTGGGCGCGGGCGAGCTCCAGGCGCGCCTCGCTGTGCGTGAGGTGTTCGATCGCCTTGCGGTAGAGGCCCTCCGCCGTATCGCCGTCGCTGAGCAGCGCTCGCGACCGTGCCTCGATTCCGAGCGCCCAATCGGTGCCAATGATCGCCGTCATCTGCGAGAGCTCCTGCAGCGCGGCAGCCGCCTGTTCTGGCTGATCGCTGCGGATCGCAGCCTCCACGAGCTCCTGCAGCCACAGCGGCGACTGCAGCTCCTCGGGGTGCTCGCTCGCCGGAGCGGCCGCCGCGAGCGCGTCCGAGTACCGACCGAGCCCGTTGTAGAGCACCGCGGTCACCCACTCGGTGAACGTCACCCCGATGCCCTCCCCCCGCGCGACCACCTCGTTCATGCTCGCCTGGATGAGCGCGGTCGCCTCGGGCTCACGTCCATGCCACGCGGCGAGTGCGAGCGCGGCGTACGGCGGGACCTGGACCCCGGTCGCCTCGGTGACATCGCTCAGTTCCTCGAGCAGGGACGCGGCCGCGTCCAACTCGCCCGCGTGCAGATGCGCGCCGATGCGCATCGTGAGGGTGAGCGGCAGCACCGCGAGCGCACCGGCGTCCCGCGCGAGCTGGATCTGTCGAGTCGGGAGCGCCCGGTAGCCCTCCTCATCCCACAGCGCCTGCGCGGCATACGAGGCGAGGAACGCATAACGCAGCACCTCATCCGTGGCGGTGTCCGGGCTCCCGAACGCCCGCACCGCCTGCTGCAGGACCGGCGCACCGACGGCGTACCCGTCGGTGATCGTCAGCGCGTAGCCGTCCAGGAGCAGATCGGCCGCCCGCGGCGGCTGTCGCGCCGGGGGAGCGGAACGCGCGGCTTCAGCTGCCTTCAGCACTCCGCCTGGCTCGCCCAGCCGGCCGGCGAACAACGCGGCGAAGAGTGCCTCGAGGTAGGTGTCACGGGAGGCGTTCACGTCGAGCGGCTCCAGCCGCTTGGCTGCCCTCAGCAGGAGCGGGGGCGCGTCACTGCCGCGACTGGACGCAAACGCGATCTGCCCGCGCAGTAGGTCGGCATGAGCGCACTGGATCTCGTCGAGGGGCTCCGCTTCGGCAGCGGCGAGCAGCCGCAGCGCCGCATCGAACTCGCCTGCCTGGGCCTTTGCCCCGGCCGCGGCCAGCGCGCGCGCCGCCCGGCGCGTCGGGTCGAGCGTGAGCGCCGCCGAGCGCTCGAGAAAAGCGGCCGCCGCCGACAGTCCGCCGCGCGCCTGCGCCCGGCTGGCGGAGCGCTCGAGCTCCGCCGCAACCTCCTCGTCGGGCCCCGGCGCCGCCTGCGCGAGGTGCCATGCTCGCCTATCGGGATCGAGCTCGCGATTCATCGCGTCCGCTAGCGCCCGGTGCACCTCGCGCCTCCCCTCCGGCGAGGCCCACCTGTAGCTCGCCGAGCGCACGAGCGGATGGCGGAAGGTCACACGCGCGCCGAATTCCACCAGCCCATCGGACTCGGCGGCGTCCGCCGCTTCGGGGCCGATCCCGAGGCGCCCCGCGGCTCGCCAGATGAGAACCGCGTCCCCGACCGGCTCAGCCGCGGCCAGCAGCAACAGTTGCTGGCTCTTCGCCGGAAGCCGCGCGAGGCGCCGCCGGAAGCTCTCCTCGATCGTTCCGGAGAGCGCCTGGGCGGCCGGCAGCCCGAACCCGCCCGCCAGCCTCGCCGGCGTCAACCCCCGCGGCAGCTCGAGCAGCGCGAGCGGGTTGCCTCGCGTCTCAGCGATGATCCGGTCGCGCACCCGCTCATCCAGGCGGCCATGGATGACCGAGTCCAGCAGCGCGCGCGCATCGTCCTCGCCGAGGCCGTCGAGCAGGAGCTCAGGTAATCCCGCCAGCGTCTGCTCCTCGGCCGAAGGGCGTGCGGCGAACACCAGCGCGACGGACTCCGCGAAGAGCCGGCGCGCCACGAACTCGAGTCCCTGTAGCGACTCCCGGTCAAGCCACTGCGCGTCATCTACCAGGCACACCAGCGATTGCTCCTCGGCCACCTCCGACAGAAGCGCGAGCACGGCAAGACCGACGAGAAACCGATCCGGCGCCGTCCCGTTCATCAACCCGAACGCGGTATCCAGGGCGTCGCGCTGAGGCGCCGGCAGGTGTCCTATGCGATCCAGCATCGGCGCGCAAAGCTGATGCAGGCCGGCGAACGGGAGCTCCATCTCAGACTGCACACCCGCTGCGCGCGCCACGCGACACCCCGACGCCCGCTCGGCCGCGTACTCCAACAGCGCCGACTTGCCCACGCCGGGCTCTCCGCGCACCACCAGCACGCGGCTCTCACCCCCGCGTGCCGCCTCGAGCAGGCGGTCGAGCATTTCGCACTCGTCGCGCCGTCCCTGCAACACCTAGCGGCACCGCCACACGGACGGCGCATCATCGCACCCGCTCAAAGCATGTCTCGCCATACCGTCCTCGCCTAAACGTACTACTGGGCCGAGGCGGGGTCGCTGGGTAGCGCGCGGGCGAGCTGCATTCGGGAGTTGATGTCGAGCTTCATGAATACCTTGCGCAGGTGGTATTGGACGGTGCTGGGGCTGATGAAGAGCCGTGCGCCGATCTCGGGGTTTG
>JAXDGO010000032.1:0-2627 GCA_034665005.1 Solirubrobacteraceae bacterium
TGATCGACATCTACTCGCGCACCGTCAACGCTCAGCGACCGCTGAGCGAGATCTTGGCCGAGTTTTTCCCATGGTGTGAAGAGCATGAGGAGGCGCTGGCCGCGATCTTCCGCGCCTACGGAATCCGCAAGCGGGCGTTCGGAGTCCTGGATCTCGATGACCTATTGCTCTACTGGCAGGCGCTCGTTGCTAATGACCTGCTCGGCCCGCTGATCGCCGACGACTACGACCACGTGCTTGTAGATGAGTACCAGGACGTGAACGGTCTGCAGGTCGACATCGTGCGCAACATGCGTGTGACGCACCCGGGGGTGACCGTCGTCGGCGATGACTTCCAGGCGATCTACGGGTTCCGCTCCGCGAGCGCTCGCCACATCCTCGAGTTCCCCCAGCAGTTTCGCGACGCCCACACGGTGAAGCTCGAGCGCAACTACCGCTCGACGGGGCCGATCCTTGCGGTTGCCAACGCAGTGTCCGCGCAGGACCGAGCGGGTTTCCCAAAGATGCTGTGGACCGAGCGCGAGGGCGGCACCACGCCTGAGCTCACCTTCCCGCGTGACGAAGCCGAGCAGGCCGGTGAGGTCTGCGAGCGCGTGATGGCCGCCCGCGAGGAAGACATGGAACTACGCGAGCAGGCAGTCCTGTTCCGCACGAACCACGACTCAGCCTTGCTGGAGGTGGAGTTGACTCGTCGAGGCATCCCATTCGTCAAGTACGGCGGGCTGAGGTATCTGGAGGCTGCCCACGTCAAGGACTTCATCGCTCTGTTGCGCCTGGCCGACAACTCTGGAGATGAGCTCAGTTGGTCTCGCCTCCTGCGTCTGCTCGACGGGGTGGGTCCAACCCGTGCGCGCCGCGTTCTAGACACGCTGCGCGTGTCCGCCGACGGCCCGCCCGAGCTAGAGCGCTGGCCACTGGCCGCCGAGCACGTGCCCGAGAGCTCGCGCGCTCAGGCCGCCACGGTGATGGCTGTACTCACCGAACTGGGAGCGGGTTGCACCGACAATGCCGGCGTCCAGATCGAGCGACTATGCGACGCGATCAAGCCGTTGATCCGCCTGCACTACCCCGACGGCGCCGTGCGGGCATCAGACCTGGACCAGCTTGTTCTCGCAGGCCAAGGTGCTAAGGACGTTCGTCACTTCGTATCCGAGCTCGTGCTCGACCCGCCGGCGTCGAGTGCTGACCTTGCTGGCCCTCCCCATCTAGATGAGGACTACCTGGTGCTCAGCACCGTTCACTCGGCCAAGGGCCTTGAGTGGGATGCCGTGCACCTGATTGCGGCGTACGACGGAAACTTTCCAGCCGACATGAGCCTCGGCACCGACGCGGGGATCGCCGAGGAGCGGCGTCTGTTTTACGTGGCGCTCACGCGAGCCCGCCGCCGACTGCATGTATACGTTCCGTCGCGCTACTACCATCGCCCGAGCGCCCGAGACGACGCGCACGGTATGGGCCAGGCGTCTCGATTCCTAAGCGACGCGGTCCGCGGCTTGTTCAGCGTTACAGGAAATACCAATTCGCACGTACTTCCCGGTGCCGACGCGCCGCCGGTGCAGCGGATAGAGGTCTCAGTGGACGCCCTGTTCGGCTGAGTCGTCGCGACCCGTGCCGTGTGGACGGCCGCAGGTGGGCCGCTGCCGCCGGCCCTCCGCAACTGCTAGGGCGCGATTTTCAGCGCTCGTATGTGGTCGTTCTCGACGGTGAAGTCGAAGTTGAGATCGGCGGTGCCGCCCGGAAAGTTACCCACGAGGCGCGCCGTGACGCGGAACTGGCGATCGCCGCGGTCCTCGCTCCCCGTGACGGTGGTCGCGTACTCATACTCCGCGGCAGGGCCGGTCCGCCAAGCGCGGATGGCATCAATTCCACGGCGGGTCTCGCCTTCATCGGTCACCGTCGCGTCCTCGGTGAAGAGCCCGACGATTGCATCGACATCGTGATCGGCATCAAGCGCGAAGTAGCGCATGACGATCGGGGGTACGTTGTCGGGCATGGGCTCCTGCATCGCCGTGCCTGACGCTGCACGGACGGCTGTCGAGCGGCGCAGATGGCGGCTCACGTCACCGACGAGGTCTGTTAGGACGCGTCTCTCGGCGAAGCCCCATTGCCCGTCCCGGCGCTCGAAGCGGTCTTCGTAGCGGCCACTGACGATGGGCTGCAGAGCGAGGTCGGGCAGGGCTTGTAGCGCGGTGAAGTACGAACGCGAGACGGCCGTGCCAGCCTCCTCGTCGACCTCGATGGCGATGTTTGTGATGACGTGTTTTGTTCGCGGCGTTCCGTCGTCGTAGACGATCACGTTGTCACGGAGCAGCTTCTCGATGGCATCTCGGCCGGTCACCGACCCGGCGGCGCCCGTGAACGTGGCGTCAGTGAGCAGGACGCCGACTCCTGCGAAATCTCCGCCGTCCACGAGTTCGGCGTAGCTTGCGATGAGGTTCTCGATCGCCCGGTAGCTCGACGGTGGATCGGTCGGGGTGGTCATGGTCGCTGAGGGTTAGCACAGCTGATCGTCTGGCTGGCCACTCCCGACACCGCCGGCGTCACGGATGAGCGGATCGTCGCCCGGGCCCTCGACGACTGGCGGAAGGCGCGCGAGCGACGGACGCGAGTGAAAGTCAGAGTAGGGC
>JAXDGO010000033.1:0-14104 GCA_034665005.1 Solirubrobacteraceae bacterium
CCCTGCCTGCAGGCGCTGGCCATCGAGATAGCGCTGGCCGTGCACGACGGCCTTCGGCTCGCCCGCGGTGCCGCTCGTGAAGGTGATCAGACATGGGTCCTCATCGCTCAGGTCGGCCGCCGGCGCCCGCGGGCCCTCGAACAGCGACTCGTCGGGGACGTAGGCGACGGGGACGCCGCCGCGGGCCGCCTCGAGCTCCCCCCGGTTGCGCTCGTCGGCCACGATCAGCGCAGGGCGCGCGAGGCTGATGCGCTGGCGCAGGTCCTTGGCGCGGAGCTGCTCGGTGCAGGGCAGCACGACCGACCCGATGCGAAAGCAGGCGAGCATCGTGAGCACCCACTCGGGGCGGTTGCCGATCAGCGTCATCACCACGTCGCCGCGTCCGATGCCCTGCCGCTGGAGGGCGCCCGCCAGCCGCGCCGCGCGGTCTGAGACCTCGCCGAAGCTCCACTGGCGCCTGCCTCCGTCGCGCGCGAGCTCGAGGAGTGCGAGTTCGCGCGGATCGCGGCGGTCGATCACGTCGCGGGCGAAGTTCACGCCGGTATTCTCCCTGGTCACGCTTAAAACAACCCTTGGAGCGCTAATCAGAATGGCCGTAGCCGCCTCCCAGCACAGCGAGAAGACCGACGAGCAGAAGGCGATCACCGAGATGGTGCATCAGTTCGTCGACGAGCAGATACTGCCCAACGCCGAGCACTACGACCACGAGGACCTGTTCCCGGAGCCGATCGTCGAGCAGATGAAGGAGCTCGGCCTGTTCGGTGTGACGATCCCCGAGGAGTACGGCGGGATGGGCCTCGACCTGACGACCTACGCGATGATCGTCGAAGAGCTCTCGCGCGGCTGGATCTCGATCTCGGGCGTGATCAACACCCATTTCATCGGCTCCTACCTGCTGATGAAGTTCGGCACGAACGAGCAGAGGGAGAAGTACCTGCCGCGCATGGCCACCGGCGAGATCAGGGCGGCTTTCTCGCTGTCGGAGCCCGAGCTCGGCTCGGACGTGCAGGCGATCAAAACCTCCGCCAAGAAGGTCGAGGACGGCTCCTATGAGATCAACGGCCAGAAGATGTGGGTCACCAACGGCCTACTCTCGGCGCTCGTGTTCGTACTGGTCAAGACTGACCCGGACGCCGAGCCCCGCCACCGGGGCTTCACGTGCTTTATTGCCGAGAAGGAGCCGGGCGCAAGCGAGAACACGGGCGCTTACGCGGGCCTCAACGTTCCGCCGAAGATCAAGAAGATGGGCTACAAGGGCGTCGAGTCGACGGAGCTTGTGTTCGACGGCTACAGGTGCCCCGCCGAGAACGTGCTCGGAGGCGAGCAGGAGGGGCTGAACCGAGGCTTTGCGCAGATGATGGACGCCTTGGAGGTGGGACGCGTCAACGTCGCGGCACGCGGCGTTGGCATCGCGCAGCGGGCGCTCGAGCTCGCGCTTCGCTACTCGCAGGAGCGCAAGGCCTTCGGCAAGCCGATCGCCGAGCACCAGGCGATCCAGTTCAAGCTGGCCGACATGGCGACGCAGGTCGACGCGGCACGCCTGCTGACCCTGCGCGCCGCACGCCTGAAGGACGCCGGCGAGCGCTCTGACCTCGAGGCCGGCATGGCCAAGCTGTTCGCGTCGGAGGCTGGTCGCTTCTGCGTGGAGGAGTCCTTCCGGATCCACGGCGGCTACGGCTACTCGAAGGAGTATGAGATCGAGCGCCTGTATCGCGATGCGCCGCTGCTGCTGATCGGCGAGGGCACCTCGGAGATCCAGCGGATGGTCATCGGGCGCAAGCTCCTGCAGCGTCATAAGATCTGACCCACAGCGACGGGCCGCGACGGCTCCCGGAAGGAGAGCAGGACCTACATGGCCGATGACGCCAAGGCTCTGATCGAGCTAGCCACTCGCAGGTTCATATCCGAAGTCCCTGCGCTGGAGCCGGTCAAGCTGGTGGTCGGCGTCGAGCTTCGCGGGAGGGGGGACGTACAGCAGTTCCGCCTCGAGTTGCCGGCGGTGACGGTCACAAGGGCGCCCGCACCGGACGCGCGCCTGCGCGTGGAAATGCGGCGGGAGTTCTTCAACGTGATGGCGCGCGAGGGCAAGGTGGCCGATTGGATCGAGGCGTTCACCTATGGACAGGCAAAGGCCACTGGGCCGGAGCAGTTCCTCCGCCTGATCATCAACGTCGTGGAGAAACAGCAGGAGCGCGAACGAACCCCGCGAGCGCGGCAGCATCCGTAGAGCAGCCCCAGGGGGGCGCCCCGAGCTAGTGGTAGGAGCTCAGCTGCTCGGCCAGGAACGCGAGCGAGGCGAGCAGGAAGATGCACATCACGATCAGCGAGAAGTTTTCGTTCACGAGCCCGATGCCACCATCGCCAGGGTCATCACGCGCGGCTGCGCGTGATACCGAAAAGGTACTAGAAGCGGGCGATCTCAGCTGAGAACGGCGTCGTCGTCGTAGAGCTTGATCACCTTGACCGGGTGGGTGGGGTCCGATTCAACGGCGTCGAGGCACAGCCTGCAGAGCACGCACTCGTCTAGGTTCTGCTCGACGATCTCCAGGGCGCCGCCGCCGTTCTGGGCATAGATATCGACGGGGCAAGCCTCCGTGAGCCTGCGCGCGAGCTCCGGATCGGCAGCCGACTGATCGTCCACCTCGACGGCTATGAAGATCCCGTCCCGCCTCACGCCGGCGTCCCTTCGGCGATCCTCGAGCGGATCATCTCGGGGATGTCCTCGATGCGCTCGGCGACCGTGATGCCGGCCTGGGCGAGTCGCGCGATCTTCTCCGATGCGGTGTCCTCCTTGCCTTCCACGATCGTGCCGGCGTGGCCGAAGCTCATGCCCGGCATCTCGTCCATGAAGCGTCCGGCCATGAAGGCGACGACCGGCAGGCGGGAGTCGTTCTCGGTGACCCAGCGCGCGAGCTCCGCCTCCATGCGCCCGCCCGGCTCGGTGTAGATGACGATTCCCTGGGTCTGCTCGTCGGCCTCGAACAGCGGCATCAGCTCGGCGTATGTGGAGCCGATGATCGCGTCGCCACCGATCGACACTGCGGTCGACTGACCGAGCCCCGCGGCGCTCAGCGTGGAGGACATCTCGGTGGTCATCCCGCCCGAGCGCGAGATCACTCCGATCGGTCCCGGGGTGTAGGCCTGCGCCGCGTTTTTGGCGGGTCCCCCGATGCCGCCCATCTTGATCACGTCGGGCACGATGACCCCGAGGCAGTTCGGCCCGATGATGCGCGCGCCCCGCAGGCTCGCGAGCTCGACCATCTCGGCGACGTCGCGGCGCGGAATGCGCTCGGTCACGATCACGATCAGCTCGACGCCGTTCTCGATCGCCTCGAACACCGCGTCCTTGGTGAAGGCCGGCGGCACGGTCACGACCGATCCGTAGATCGAAGCGCCGTTGTGGGCGACGGCCTGCGACACGGTGTCGAAGACCGGCACGCCGTGCACCTCACGCCCGAGGCGCCCGGGGGTGACCCCGCCGACCACCTTCGCGCCGACGCCATAGTCGAGGCACTCCCGGGTCAGGTTGACCGCCTCGCGTCCGGTGATGCCCTGCACGATGAACGTGGTGTCCCCGTCTATCAGGATGCTCATCGGACGGCCGCCCCTTCGATCTTCTCGACCGCGCGGCGAGCGGCCTCGTTCAGCGAGACGGAGCGGTCGGCGTAGTCCACGCCGTACTTCTCGAGGATCTTGAAGCCCTCCTCCTCCCAGGCGCCCGGGATGCGAAAGATCGCGATCTTCTCTGCCGGGTCGTAGCCGAGCTCGAGGCACGCTTTGATCACCCCGCGCGCGACGATGTCGACGCGAGTGTTCGAGACGATCGACATCATCACGGCGATCCGCTCGACGCCCGGCTTCTGCAGCACCAGCTTCGCGAGGCCGCAGGCCTTGGCGACCGACGGGTTGCCGCCGATCTCGCAGTAGTTGGCGGGCTTGCCGCCATGCGCTCGCACGGCATCGAACAGCGTCAGCGAGCCGCCGCCCGCGCCGATCACGAGGCCGAGGTTGCCGTCGAACTCCGTCACGTTGCCGGCGACACCGCGGTGATCCATGGCATCGACCTGCTCGCCGGCGAGCTCGAATGGAGTGGCCTCGCGGGCCTGACGCGTCTCCTCCTGGCCCACGCCCAGTTCGGCGAGCAGCTTGGAGTGGCGTCCGCGGGCCTCGTTCTCGACGTCCATGTGCGCGTCGAGGGCGACGAACGAGCCGTCGGCGAGGCGTCCCAGGGGGTTGATCTCGGCGAGGATCATGTCGTTCTCCACGAACATGCTCGCCAGCCGCGTGAGGATCGGCACGAGCTTGTTGAGCGCGGGTCCTGTGACGCCCGTGGAGGCGATCACTTCCTTCGCCTGGAAGTCGCTGAACGGAAGGATGTTGGAGAAGTGCCGGCGCCCGACCTTGTCGGGCTGCTCCTCAGCAACCTGCTCTATGTCGATTCCTCCCACCGGCGAGAAGATCATCACGGGCTGCTTGCGCGTGCCGTCCCAGACGACGCCTGCGTAGTACTCCTGCTCCACTTCCGCACGCGGGTCGACGAGCACGCCACGGGGCATGTGGCCGTTGATCTCCAGCGCGAGGATGTCGCGGGCATGGCTCTCGGCCTCCTCGGGCGTATCGGCGAACTTGACGCCCCCCGCCTTCATGCGGCCTCCGGTCAGGACCTGCGACTTGATCACGGTCGGGCCGCCGATCCGCTGCGCGATGTCGCGCGCCTCGCCGGCGTCGGTGGTGAACCCGTAGTCGGTGACCGGGATGCCGGCACGCTTGATGATCTCGCGCGCCTCGTACTCGAAGAATCTCATCGCGGCGCGGAAGCCTATACGGCCGGCGCCGGCACGAACCCGTACGCCTCGGCGAGCTCGGGATCCTTCCGCGCGAGCATTTCAGCGAGGTTGACCATGACCTTGCACTGCTTCCAGGTGGCGTCGTCCTGCATCTTGCCGTCGATCATGTGCACGCCGCGGCCGTCCGGGATCGCCTCGATCACCTTCTTGGCGAACGCGACCTCATCGGGATCGGGCGAGAACACCCTCTTCGCGATGGCGATCTGCGCCGGGTGCAGCGTCCACGCCCCGACGCAGCCGAGCAGGAACGATGCCCGGAACTGCGTCTCGCATCCCTCCTCGTCGCCGATGTCCCCGTACGGGCCGTAGAACGGCAGCGCCCCGACGGAGGTGCACGCGTCGACCATCCGCGCGATCGAATAGTGCCAAGGATCCTGCTGGTAGCTGGGGCGCGGGGCGTCCGGGTTCTCCGGATCGGGGTCGGCGATCGTGCGGTAGCCGGGATGCCCGCCGCCGACCCGCGTGGTCTTCATGCGCCGCGAGGCGGCCAGGTCGGCGGGCCCGAAGCTCATGCCCTGGATGCGCGGGCTGGCGGAGGCGATCTCCTCCAGGTTGGCCACGCCCTGGGCCGTCTCCAGCACCGCGTGGACGAGGATTGGCCGGTCGAGGCCGGCCTTCGCCTCCAGCTGGGCGAGCAGACGGTCGACGTAGTGGATGTCCCACGGACCCTCGATCTTCGGGACCATGATCACCTCGAGCTTGTGGCCGATCTCGCTCACGAGCTGGGTCAGGTCGTCGAGCACGTACGGCGAGGCGAGCTCGTTGACGCGCGTCCACAGCGCCGTGTCGCCGAGATCCATCTCCCTGCCCACCCTGATCAGGCCGGCGCGCGCGGCCTCCTTCTTGTCCAGCGGCACCGCGTCCTCGAGATTGCCGAGCAGGATGTCCACCTTGGGGGCGAGATCGGGCGCCTTGGACACCATTTTCTCGTTGGAGAAGTCCATGAAATGGATCATCCGGGACGGCTTGAAGGGGATTTCGCGTGCCGGCTCGGGCGCGTCGATGGCGAGCGGCTTGAGGAAGTCTCGGGGGTTGCGCAAGTCGTGTCTCCTGTGTCGTCTGGAGCTTGAACCGTATCGCCGCCCGACCGGCTGCGCGGTTGTCAGCGACGGGGCGCGGTGCTAGGAAGCAGGCATGAGGCTTCGCTTCACGCTGCCGTTCGTCGCCTGCGCGGCGCTCGTCGCGTGTGCTGGGACGGCCGTGGCGCGCACAGACGCCACCGGCGGCAGCCGCGTCTTCAAGCGGTACGTGACCACGCCGGCGCAATTCGACCTCACGCTGGCGGAGATGGAGATCACGTTCACCCGGCGCGCCCACGTCGCGGGTGCGCGCGCGAGCGCAGGGCATCACGTGAGCCCCATAAGGCTTGCGCTAGTGGGCCCGCTGGGGCTCGACTACGTCGCCGGCGCCGTCACGCGCTTCGCTGTGGGCGGGCGGCCTCGCGTCCTCGTGCTCGTCGTCAACAGGCGACCGCGAGGGTCCCTGGCGCCCGATCTCGTGCGGATCGGCCTCGCCGTGACCTCCTCGAGAGGGCTCGGCGCTCCAGCGATGCTCGCGATCCGCAATCCCTTCACCGCGCCCGCGAGCGGCCTCACCCCTGCGCTGTGCGATCTGCCGATCCGAGCGCCATCGCTCGCGGCCGGCGACCTGCGCTCGGTGCTCAGCCGGGGGCTCCCGCTGACCGGTGTGCGTGCCGACGGCGCCGTCAAGTTCGGCGCCGCGGCCGCGGTTGCCCAGGCCTATGACGCCGTCTGCGGCCGGCCCTACGACGCTGCCTTCAGGCAGGCCGTGACACACGGCTCGAGCACGAGCTGCGAAGCCGGTGGCGCCGCCGTTGTCCCGTGTTGCCCACCGAACGCAATGTGTGCGCCGCCGCCGTGCCCGCCCTGCCCGTGCAGCGGCCTGGGATGCCGGGTGCCTGTTGCGGCGAGCGGTCCGACGGCCATCGCGTGTCCGCTTCAGAGCCAGCCGATCGCCTGCCCCCTTTAGCGGCCCAGGCGGGGCCGCAGGCGCCGAAGAAGAGCGGGTCACTAAAGTGCTGGCCCGGACGACCGCGCAGAGGAGACTTCCCGAAGACATGACCGAGACCCAATCCGTCGAGACCGATCAAGCCGCACGCGAGGCGAGCGGCGCTCATCCATACGGCCGCTACCTCGAGGAGTTTGAGGTCGGCGACGTGTACAAGCACTGGCCGGCCAAGACCGTGACCGAGGCCGACGACCATCTCTTCTGCCTGATCACGATGAACCACCACCCGCTGCATATCAACGACGTCTACGCCGCGAAATCCCAGCAGGGCCGGAACGTCGTCGTCGGACCGCTCGTCTACTCCCTCGCGCTCGGCATGTCGGTCAGCGACGTCAGCGGCAAGGCGATCGCGAACCTCGCCACCGAAGAGCTCAAGCATCCGGCGCCGGTCTTCCACGGCGACACGCTCTTCTGCGAGTCCGAGGTGCTCGAGAAGAAGGAGTCGAGATCCAAGCCCGACCGTGGGACCGTCAGAGTTCACACGCGCGTTCTGAACCAGGACGGCGTGCTGGTCGCCGAATTCAAGCGGCTCGTGCTGGTGCCCCGCAGAGATCGGGACCCCACCCATCCGGACTCGGCTGAGGGAAACGTCGAGTAGCCGGGTAGCAGTCGTGCGATACGCTTCCGGGAGTCGCCCTCTGAGGGCGTTTTTCTGTTTCCCGGAGCCAATCTTGGCCCGATAGAGCGCCCGCACAGCGCCCGCCGACTGCCAGCGAACCGAGGAGCCGCTTGGATCCCATGAACACCACCGTTCCCGCCCACACCAAGAACGAGCGCCTGCTTGCCTGGGTCGAGGAGGTGGCGGGACTCGCCGAACCGGACGAGATCCGATGGTGTGACGGGTCGGCGGAGGAGTACGACCGCCTCTGCCGGGAGCTGGTCGAAGCGGGCACCTTCGAGCGCCTCTCCGATGCGAAGCGGCCCAACTCCTACCTCGCGCTGTCCGATCCCGGGGATGTGGCGCGCGTCGAGGACCGCACCTTCATCTGCTCGGCGACCGAGCAGGAAGCCGGGCCGACGAACAACTGGCGCGATCCGGAAGACATGCGCAAGACGCTGACGGACCTGTTCGCGGGCTCGATGCGCGGCCGGACGATGTACGTGGTGCCCTTCTCGATGGGGCCGCTCGGCTCCGACAAGAGCCACGTCGGTGTCCAGCTGACCGATTCGCCCTACGTCGCGGTGAACATGCGCATCATGACCCGCATGGGGCAGGGTGCTCTCGATGCGCTCGGCAGCGAAGGGAAGTTCGTTCCCTGCCTGCACTCCGTCGGCATGCCGCTCGGCGAGGGCGTGGAGGACGTGCCATGGCCCTGCAACGCGGACAACAAGTACATCGTGCACTTCCCCGAGACGCGTGAGATCTGGTCCTATGGCTCCGGGTACGGCGGCAACGCGCTGCTCGGCAAGAAGTGCTTCGCCCTACGGATCGCCTCGGTGATGGCGCGCGATCAGGGCTGGATGGCAGAGCACATGCTGATCCTCAAGCTGACCTCCCCGGAGGGAGAGGTCAAGTACATCACCGGGGCCTTCCCGAGCGCATGCGGCAAGACGAACCTCGCGATGCTGATCCCGACGCTCGAGGGATGGACGGTCGAGACGATCGGCGACGACATCGCGTGGATGAAGTTCGGCGAGGACGGCCGTCTCTACGCGATCAACCCGGAGGCCGGGTTCTTCGGCGTCGCCCCGGGAACCGGCGAGCAGACCAACCCGAATGCGATCCACACGATCGAGCGCAACTCGATCTTCACGAACTGCGCCAAAACCGATGACGGAGACATCTGGTGGGAGGGTCTGACCAGGGACGCGCCCACTCACCTCATCGACTGGCATGGCAACGACTGGACGCACGACTCCGACGCGCCGGCCGCTCATCCGAACGCGCGCTTCACGACGCCGGCTGCCCAGGATCCGGCTATCGCGCCCGAGTGGCAGGACCCCGCAGGCGTGCCGATCGACGCGATGCTGTTCGGAGGGCGCCGCTCCACAGTCGTGCCACTCGTGACCGAGGCCTTCGACTGGGAGCACGGCGTGTTCCTCGGCTCGGTGATGAGCTCGGAGAAGACCGCGGCGGCGGCCGGCACGGTGGGCGAGCTCCGCTTCGACCCCTTCGCGATGCTCCCGTTCTGCGGCTACAACATGGCCGACTACTTCGCTCACTGGCTGGAGATCGGGCGCAAGCCCGGTGCCAAGCTGCCGAAGATCTTCTACGTCAACTGGTTCCGCAAGGACACCGCCGGGCGCTTCCTGTGGCCCGGCTACGGCGAGAACTCGCGAGTGCTCGCCTGGGTGTTCGCGCGCTGCGCCGGGCACGGAGCCGCTTCGGAGACGGCAATCGGCCTGATACCGCCGGTCGGCGGCGAGGGCATCGACATCCGTGGCCTCGACGTCTCCGAAGCCGACATGGCGCAGCTGCTGCGCGTGGAGACCGACGAATGGCAGGCCCAGCTGCCCCAGTTCCGCGAGCACTTCGCCAAGTTCGAGAGCCTGCCGCCCGAGCTGGAGAGTCAGCTGAAGGCGCTCGAGGAGCGCCTGGGCTGACGCTCTGCGGCTCGCGCCGAGACAGCGAGCCGGCGGCTTTCAGTAGCAGACGAAGTTCGAGGGGGTGGTGCGCGGCCGCTGGCCCTTGGCAGCCGCCGCGGTGACCGTGATGTCGAACGTGCAGCGCTTCGCACCTATCGTGTAGCGGGCTTCGGCGTGGCAGACGGTCTTCCCGCCGCTGATGCGGACGCAGCGGGTGACCCTCGCGCTCGACCCATGCGTCTGCTTCGCCACCGCTTTCGCGGCCTGAGCGCTCGCCTGGGTGGCCTGAGAGCTGGAGAGCGTCGCGGCGGCGGCTGCGGGGCCGCTCACCGCCAGGATGATCGCGGCTGCGCCGGGGATAGCGTTACGTAGGAGTCTCATGGTCGCCTTACTTGAGGTAGAAGTTGGCACGGATGTAGGTGACGCCATCGTTGAGCGCGAGCACGACCTGGCGGTTCTGGCCAGCCCAATCCTTGCTCGTCTTCCACACGTAGTTGTACTGGTCGCTTCCGGCGTCATAGCTCAGGCCGCTTTCACCGGCCGTGGCGGTCACCGTGTTGTCGGTGAAGGTGCCGGTGGCGAGTACCTGCTGAGAGAGGGGGTAGCCCGGGGCGAAGATGGCCAGCCCCTGGTTTCCGTGGAGACTGAACTTGAGCGGCACGGCGCTCCCGGCCTTCGAGATGTTGTAGACGGCCGTGGTGGGCGCCGGCGTCGTGCAGGTGCCCGTTGACGTCACCCAGCTGCCCGACACCGGGCTTGTGAGGCTCGTCGCGCAGTAGGCGACCGTGTAGGTGACGCTGACCGCTCCGCCGCTGTCGGTGCACGTCGCCGTGACCTGTCCGACTTTCCCGGAGAAGCTGACCGTCGCCGCCGAATCGAGGCACACGGCTGCCGGCACGGATCCGAGCGTGTAGGTCGCGCCGTTCGTCAATCCTGTGACGGCGTTGACCTTGGCGGCACCCGAGTGCTTGACGCTCTCCTGATTGGCCGCGTTGTCGGTGGAGTAGTACGCGACCGCCTGGCCGTTGCTAAGCGTGGGCTTGCTCGCCGGGTTGTAGGTCTGCCAGCCACCGTCCGTCTTGGCCGGAACCGTCGAGCCGCTGTAGACCTTGAACGAGGTCGTTTTGACGCCCGAGCCTCCTGCGTTGTCGGTCGCAGCCAGTGTGGCGCTCACCGGCGAGGCATGCCAGTTGGCGTCAACATTGTCAGTGGTCGTCGGGGCTGTGGTGTCGGTCTGGATGTGCGCGGTCGCGGAGTGCGGCGTCTCGGCGTTGCCCGCGTTGTCGGTCGAGAAGTAGGTGATCTTCTGGCCGTCGCTCGCGAGCACCGGCTTGCTTGCCGCGTCGTAGACCGGGCTCGAGGTCGTGGGTGTTGATCCGTCGGTCGTGTAGTAGGTCTTGTCGATCCCTGCGCCGCCGGTGTCGGTCGCCGTCAGCGTGACCGTGATGCTGGAGGTGGCCTGCCCGCTCGGCACGTTGTCCGTGGTAGTAGGCGCGGAGCGGTCGATGTGTGCGGTTGCCGAGTGCGGCGTCTCCGTGTTGCCTGCTTTGTCGGTCGAGAAGTAGGTGATCTTCTGCCCGTCGCTGGTCAGGACCGGCTTTGAGCTCGGGTCATACACGGGGCTGGAGCTCGTCGGCGCTGAGCCGTCGGTGGTGTAGTAGGTCTTGTCGAGCCCCGAGCCGCCCGTGTCGTTTGCGGACAGCGTCACCGTCACGTCGTGGTTGACGAAGCCGCTGGGCACGTTGTCCGTCGTCGTGGGCGTGGAGCGGTCGATGTGTGCGGTTGCTGAGTGCGCTGTCTCGGCGTTGCCTGCCTTGTCGATGGAGAAGTAGGTGATCTTCTGCCCGTCGTTGGTCAGGACCGGCTTTGAGCTCGCGTCATACACGGGGCTGGAGCTCGTCGGCGCTGAGCCATCGATGGTGTAGCGAGTCTTGTCGATGCCCGAGCCGCCGGTGTCCGCCGCGGAGAGCGTCACGGTCACGTCGTGGTTGACGTAACTGCTCGGCACGTCGTCGCTCGTCGCCGGCTTGACGCTGTCCTCGAGGGTGGTGGTCTCGGCGCTGATCTTGGCGCTCTCGTTGTTGGCGGCGCCGTCGTGGGCGATCGTGTAGAAGCCGTAGCTGCCGTTGACGGGGTTGCCCGATGAGGTCGGGACCTGGTAGTTGAAGCTCGAGCTGCCGTCGCTGTTCGTGTGCGCGAGGGTGAACGTGCTGTCGCCGGGCTTCTTGACGTAGAGCTCGACGGTTGCGACGCCGGAGCTGGGGGCCGCGTCGGTGGCGTGCGCGTCCACCGCGATCGTGCCGGAGTTGTCGAACTGCGCCGAGGTTGCGCCGGAGCTCGGGGCCTGGGTGTCGATCTTGATGGTGAAGGTGTGTGTGCCCTCTGTGTTTCCGGCTTTGTCGGTGGAGTAGTAGGTGACGGTGTGGCTGCCGTCGTTTGAGTGGTCGCCGGGCGCGGGGACCGTCAGGCTGTTGCCTGTGCTGTAGCCGGCGGCGGAGTCGAGCTTGTAGTAGGTGTGGTTGACGCCGGAGCTCGCGCTGGCGCCGAGCTGCGGCGCGTCGGCCGCTGTGAGTGTCACCGTGACGGCCTGGTGGGTCCAGTCACCGCTGTGGTAGACGCTCGCGTCGGCGTTCTCTCCCGCGGCGGTCGTGGCCGGTGCAAGCGTGTCGATGTGAGCGGTCGCCGACTGAACGCTCTCGGCGTTTCCGGCGTTATCGGTGGAGAAGTACTTGATCGTCTGGCCGTCGCTGGTGAGCACCGGCTTGCTCCCGGCGTTATAGACCGAGCTGGACGTCGATGGTGCTGAGCCGTCGGTCGTGTAGTAGGTCTTGTCCAGGCCGGAGCCGCCGGTGTCGCCGGCGGACAGTGTGACCGTCACGTTGTGGTTGACGTAGGCGGACGGCACGTCATCGGTTGTGGTCGGGGCGGAGCGGTCGAAGTGCGCGGCGGCTGCATGGGGCGTCTCGGCGTTGCCGGCGTTATCGGTGGAGAAGTACTTGATCGTCTGGCCGTCGCTGGTGAGCACCGGCTTGCCTTCGGCGTTGTAGACCGGGCTCGAGGTCGTGGGTGTTGATCCATCGGTCGTGTAGTAGGTCTTCTCGATGCTGGAGCCGCCGGTGTCGGTCGCCGAGAGGGTGACCGTCACGTTGTGGTTGACGAACGCCGACGGCACGTCGTCAGTGGTCGACGGACCAGAGCGGTCGATGTGCGCGGTGGCGGAGTGGGGCGTCTCTTCGTTGCCCGCCTGGTCGGTCGAGAAGTACTTGATGGCCTGGCCGTCGCTGCTCATTACCGGCTTGCTGGCGGAGTTGTAGACCGGGCTTGAGGTGGACGGTTTTGAGCCGTCGGTCGTGTAGTAGGTCTTATCCAGCCCGGAGCCGCCCGTGTCGCTTGCGGAGAGCGTGACCGTCACGTCGTGGTTGACGTAGGCGGAGGGCACGTCGTCGGTGGTTGTGGGCGCCGAGCGGTCGATGTGCGCGGTCGCCGAATGTGCGCTCTCGAGGTTGCCGGCCTTGTCGGCCGAGAGGTACTTGATCGTCTGACTGTCGCTGCTCAGCACAGGCTTGCTTGCGGCGTTGTAGACCGGGCTCGAGGTGGAAGGTTCTGAGCCGTCGGTGGTGTAGTAGGTCTTGTCGATGCCGGAGCCGCCGGTGTCGCTGGCGGACAGCGTTACCGTCACGTCGTGGTTGACGTAGGCCGAGGGCACATCGTCCGTGGTCGTCGGCTTGACGGTGTCCTCGAGTGTGGTGCTGTCGGCGTTGGTCTTTGCGCTCTCGTTGTTGCCTGCTGTGTCGTGCGCGATGGTGTAGAAGCTGTAGTTGCCGTTGACGGGCTGTTTGCCTTCGTCCTGTGGCACCTGGTAGTTGAAGCTGCTGCTGCCGTCGGTGTTGGTGTGCGCGAGGGTGAAGGTGCTGTCGCCCGGCTTCTTGACGTAGAGCTCGACGCTTGAGACGCCGGAGCTGGGCGACGCGTCGGTGGCGTGCGCGTCCACGGCGATCGTGCCGGTGTTGTCGAGCGGTGCTGAGGTCGCGCCTGAGCTGGGGGCGGTCGTGTCGAGCTTGACTGTGAAGCTGTGTGCGGTCTCGGTGTTGCCGGCTTTGTCGGTCGAGTAGTAGTGGATCGTGTGGGTGCCGTCGTTTGTGTGATCGCCGGGGGCGTCGATCGTGACGCTGCTGCCGGTGTTGTAGCTGGCTGCGGAGTCGACCTTGTAGTAGGTGTGCTGGACACCGGAGCTTGCGTCGGCGCCAGTCTGCGGCGCGTCTGCCGGGGTCAGTGTGACCGTGACGGCCTGGTGGGTCCAGTCGCCGGCTGTGTAGGCGCTCGAATCGGCGTTTTCGCCAGCCGCCGATGTCGTCGGTGCTTGGGTGTCTTGGATCGTGTTGCTCTCCGTGGTGGTGGCGTCGGGTGCTCCGGGCACGGACTCGCGGTTGCCGGCCTTGTCGGTTGAGATCGTGTAGAAGCTGTAGGTGCCATCGACCGTCGCTACGCCGGAGGTCGGGACTGTGTAGGTGAAGCTGCCGCTCGCACCTGGCGTGGAGTCCGTGGCGGTCTTGGCGTAGCCGGTTCCGTTCGGGACCTTGACCCATAGCTCGACCGATGCGAGGCCGGAGCTCGGGCTGTGATCGGCGGCGCTGTAGGAGACGTCGATCGTCGCTGATTTGTTGGTCGCGGGTGCGGAGGCCTGCGAGCCCGGCTTGACGGTG
>JAXDGO010000034.1:0-3464 GCA_034665005.1 Solirubrobacteraceae bacterium
GATGTCGCGGGTCGCGACGAGCAGGGTCGTCGCGCCCGACTCGCGCCAGGCCCCGAGGCGATCGCGGATCCGCTCGGGAGGGCCGACCAGCGAGACGTCGTCGATCAGCTCGTCGGAGACGGCCGCAATCGCTTCCCGTTGCTTGCCTTCGAGATACAAGCCCTGGATCCGTTCGGCCTCCGCCTCGTACCCGTAACGTCGGAAGAGCGCGTTGTAGAAGTTCGCCCCGCGCGCGCCCATCCCCCCGATGTAGAGCGCGAGCAACGGTCGCATCAGGTCCCGGGCCGCCTCGAGGTCGGTGGACACGACGGTGTTCACAGCGGGTGCGATGTCGAAGCCGGCGCGCGGTTCGTAGCCGAACGCGTCGCGTGCGCGCTCCGGCGAGAAGTAGATAGGCAGCCAGCCGTCCGCGATCTCGAACGTGGTGCGCACGTTCTTCGGGCTGAGCGCAGCGAGGTAGATCGGAATCGATTTGCGCAACGGCCTGACGAGCAGCTTGAGCGGCTTGCCGAGGCCCGTTGCGTCGTCGCCCGAGTAAGGGATGTCGTACTGGTCGCCGTGAAACTCGAGCGCCTCGCGCCGCAGCGCTGCGCGCACGATTGCCACGTACTCGCGCGTCTTCGTGAGCGGCTTCCCCCACGGCTGGCCGTGCCAGCCCTCGACGACCTGCGGCCCGGATGTGCCGAGCCCGAGCAGGAACCGTCCGCCGGACATGAGATCGAGAGTCGCCGCCGTCATCGCCGTGTTCGCCGGCGTGCGTCCGGGGATCTGCATGATCGCCGACCCGATCTTGATCGTCGACGTCGTGGCGGCGAGCCAGGCCAGCACCGTGACGGCGTCCGTGCCCCAGGCTTCTGCCGCCCAGGCGGAGTCGTACCCGAGCTTCTCCGCTTCCTGCGCAAGTGCAATCAGCTCCAGCGGATTCGTTCCCGGGGGCGCGTACCCCATATAGAAGCCGAGGCGCATCAGCGATCGAGAAGCCAGGCCGCAACCTTCGCGCGCAGCTCGCGCGGGTAGCCGCCGTGGGCCTGGATCCACAGCGCCCGCTTGTAATAGCGGTGTAGCGGGTGCTCCCACGTGAAGCCGATGCCGCCCAGCACCTGGATTGCGCGCTCGCACGCGCTCACGCCGACGTCGCCCGCGTAGCTCTTCGCCGCAGCTGCGGCGATCGGCGCCTGCTCGTCGTCCTCGGCGACGCACCACGCCGCCCAGTACGCGATCGAGCGCGCGAGCTCCGTGTCGACGTAGGTGTCGGCGAGCGGATGCGCCACGGCCTGGTTGACGCCGATGGGCCGGCCGAACTGCTCGCGCGTATTCGCGTGCTCGACGGCGAGCTCGAGCGCGCAGCTCGCTATTCCCGCAGCTTCCAGTGCAAGCGCGGCCAGCCGCTCGTTCTCGGGACCGGCCGGATCGAAGAACTCCTCGCCGCGATTCGCGCGGCCCGCTTCTTCGAAGAGCACCGCACGATCGAGGAAAGCGAGCTCCTCCAGCTCCTCTCGACCCCAGCCACCGTTCGCGAGCACCTCACGCGCTTCGCGCCTGAGCAATTCCTGCTCTTCGGTGAAGGCGAACTGCATCAGCGTGATCTCGGCAAGCCGAGAACACGCTCGGCGATGATGCTCCGCAGGATCTCACTCGTTCCCGCCTCGATCGTGTTCCCGCGGCTACGTAGCTGCTGGTAGCCCCAGTAGCCGTCGTCTTCGCCGCCGAGGATCTCCATCGCCAGCTTCGTCAGACGCTGGTTCTGCTCCGACCAGTGCAGCTTCGAACCGGAGCCCTCCGGTCCAGGAATGCCGGTCTGGATCAACGTGGTCAGAGACCGGTAGTTCGTCAGCTTCAACGCCTGCAGCTCGATCCACTCCTGGGCAACGCGGTCGCGGATGATCGGATCGGCGGCGGCGCGTTCCCTGGTCAGCGCGATCAGTTTGTTGACCTGCGCGTCGAGCGTTCCGGTGAGAGCGAAGCCAAGCGTGCCGCGCTCGTGCAGCAGCGTCGTCATCGCGACCTGCCAGCCGCCGCCGATCTCGCCGAGCAGGTTCTCGTGCGGGACCTTGACGTCCGTGAAGAAGATCTCGTTGAACTCGGCCTCACCGGTGATCTGGCGGAGCGGCCGCACCTCGACTCCGGGCGCGTGCATGTCGACGATCACGTAGGTCAGCCCGGCGTGGCCGTGCGATTCAGGGTCGCCGCGGCCGACGAGGAGGCGGAAGTCCGCCTCGTGGGCGAGTGACGACCACACTTTCTGCCCGTTGACGAGGAAATGCCCGTCCGTCGGCTCGATCCGCGTGCGCACCGCGGCCAGATCGGAGCCGGCTCCCGGCTCGGAGAAGCCCTGGCACCAGATCTCCTCCGCGGAGAGCATCTTGGAGAGGTAGCGTTGTTTCTGCTCCTCGGTGCCGTGCGCCATGATCGTCGGCCCGGCCATGCCGAGCGCGATCACGTTCATGTGATTCGGAGCTTCCGCGCGCGCGAACTCCTCGAGCGCAATCGCCTGATGGCTGTAGGGCGCGCCGCGCCCGCCGTACTCCTCGGGCCACGTCAGACCCGCATAGCCCGCAGCGAACATCTTCCGGCTCCACTCACGGCCTGCATGGGCGGGAAGGTTCTCAATCAGCCAGGCATGGACTCGCCCGCGAAAGGCGACCTCGTCGGGACTATCGCGAAGGTTCACACTCGGAATCTAGAGCAGACGTGTGGTTGACTAGCCTCTTGGAGGCTGCAACACGCAGTGCAGTTGTCACCGGAGCGGCTACCGGCATCGGCCGTGCAACCGCCCACGCGTTCGCCAGAAGCGGGTACGCGGTTGCACTGGTCGGGCGCCGCCCGGAGCCGCTCGAGCAGCTCGCGGTCGAGCTTCGTGAGGACGGGGGAGACGCGATCGCGGCTCCCGCCGACGTCGCATCAGCCAAGGAGGCCGCAGCTGCGATCCGCGCGACGGTCGAGCGCTTCGGCGGCATCGACGCTCTCGTCAACAACGCGGGCGTCGGCGACAGCGGTCCGCTGCTCGAGGAGTCGCTCGAGCAATGGGAGCAGACACTACGGACCAATCTCACCGGCGCGTTTCTCGTGACGAAGCTCGCGCTACCGCATCTTATCGAGCGTCGCGGCGCCGTCGTCAACGTCGCCTCGGTCAACGGCGTCCTCGCCGGGCCCGGGTGGACGTCCTACTGCGTGTCCAAAGCGGGGCTGATCATGCTCGCCAAGTGCGTCGCCAGTGACTACGGCCGCCAGGGCGTCCGGGCGAACTCGGTCTGCCCCGGCTGGGTGCGAACGCCGATGGGCGACGAGGACATGGACGAATTGGCGCGTGCGCAGGGAATCGACCGCGAGGGCGCCTACGCTCTTGCGCATAGGCAGAATCCGCTCGGGCGGCCGGCGCAGCCCGAGGAGATCGCGGATGTGATCGCGTTCCTCGCCTCACCCGCGGCCGCGTACGTCACCGGCGCAACGGTCATGGTCGACGG
>JAXDGO010000035.1:0-32290 GCA_034665005.1 Solirubrobacteraceae bacterium
TGTCCCGGAGTGTGCGAATGTCGAGGCGCGCGAGGCGCCCGCTGGCGGTTGCTACAACGCCGCCTGCGAGGCCCAGTCGCGCTAGAGCTCGAAGTAGCGCCCTTCGGCGGCGATGAGCTCGTCGTGCGTGCCCTGCTCGGCGATGCGGCCGTGCTCGAGCACGACGATCCGGCCCGCCTGGCGAATCGTGGAGAGGCGGTGAGCGATCACGATCGAGGTGCGGCCGGAGAGCAGTCGCCGCAGACCCTCCTCGATGCGCCCCTCGGTGTGCAGGTCGACGTTGGAGGTCGCCTCGTCGAGCACGAGGATGCGCGGATCGGCGATCAGCGCGCGCGCGAAAGCGAGCAGCTGGCGCTGCCCGGCCGACAGCTGCGCGCCGCGCTCGCCGACCTCGGTGTCATAGCCGTGCTCGAGCTCGGCGATCAGCTCATCCACGCCGACGGCCGCGGCCGCGGCGTGGATCTCCTCGTCGGTCGCGTCCGGCCGCCCGAAGGCGATGTTCTCGCGGATCGTGCCGGAGAAGAGGAAGGCCTCCTGCGGGACGATCCCCATCTGCGAGCGCAGCGAGGAGCTCGAGATCTCGCGCAGGTCGTGCTCGTCAACGAGCACCCGTCCTTCGGTCGGGTCGTAGAAGCGGGCGACCAGCTTGGCCATGGTCGACTTGCCGGCCCCGGTCGCGCCCACGAGCGCGACGGTCTCGCCCGGCTCTATCTGCAGGCTGACGCCGTCGAGCGCGAGCACCGGCAGCTCGCCATCCTCCGAGCCGCGCCGGCGGGCGTAGGCGAAGGAGATGTCCTCGAAGCGGATCTCGCCCTCGATCCTCGGCAGCTCGACCGCGTCGCGCCGATCCTTCAGGTCGGGACGCACGTCGAGCAGCTCGAAGATCTTCTCCAGCGCGGCCATCCCCGACTGGTAGGTCGTGTAGAGCTGCGAGAGCTGCTGGATCGGGTCGAACAGGTAGGAGAGCGCGGCGATGAACGCGACCACGGTGCCGACGGTGATCGTCCCTTCGATCGCCTGGTAGCCGCCGTAGAGCACGATCACCGCGATCGCCACTCCCGAGAGCATTTCGACCGCGGGGAAGTACAGCGCGTTGAGCCGCACCGTCTTCATGTTCGCGTCGCGGTTGTCCGCGTTCAGCTCCGCGAACTGGGCCTCGTGGTGGGGCTCCTGGCCGAAGCTGCGCACGACGCGGATGCCCGAGAGCGTCTCCTGCAGGTAGGCGGTGATCGCCCCGATTGTCTCCCGCGTGCGCCTGAAGGCGCCGGCGGAGACCAGGCGGAACCAGAGCGAGCCGGCCGCCAGCAGCGGGAAGATGCAGAAGGTGATGAGCGCCAGCTTCACATCGAGCGTGAGCAGGATCACCACCGTGCCGATCAACGTCAGGCCCGCCTGGAACAGCGTGACCACCGAGTCGGTCACGAGGCTGTCCAGCGCCTCGATGTCGTTGGTCATGCGCGAGATCAGCACGCCCGCGGGGCGGCTCTCGTAGAAGCCGATCGGCAGCGACTGCAGATGGGTGAAGATCCGGATGCGCAGGTCGGCGAGCGCTCGCTGCCCGACCCAGCCGACGAGGTAGGTCTGCAGGTAGGTCATCGCCCACACCAGCACGGCCGCGAACAGGAAGGCGAGGACCACCAGCAGGAGCGTCGTCGTGTCGTGCTTGGAGATCCCGTCGTCGATCGCGATCTTGGCCAGCAGCGGCGGCGCGAGCGAGGCCGCTGTTCCCACCAGCAGCGCGAGCAGCATCGCCGCCGAGCGCAGGCGGTAGGGGCGCAGCAGCGCCAGCAGGCCGCGCAGGTTTCGCCCGCGGCTGCCCCTCGAGGCCCGCTCGCCGGCCCACTGCGTACGGCCGAAGCCTGGACCGGACGGTCCGCGTCCGACGACCGGGCTCACAGGCCGCTCACCTCCCGCTCGCGCGTCTCGCGCGTGAGGAACACCTGGTCGGGTAGGCCCTTGGCGACGATTTCGCGATACAGCTCGGAGGACTCGAGCAGCTCGGCGTGATCGCCGTGGTCGAGCACGCGGCCGTGGTCGAGCACCACGATCTCGTCTGCCAGCGCGATCGTCGAGAGCCGGTGGGCGATGATGAAGGTCGTGCGCCCCGCCATGGCCTCGTCGAGCGCGAGCTTGATCAGGCGCTCTGTAGAGGAGTCCACCGAGGAGGTCGCGTCGTCGAGGATCAGCACGCGCGGGTCGGCGAGCAGCGCGCGAGCGATCGCGAGACGCTGTCGCTGGCCTCCCGAGAGCGTCAGCCCGCGCTCGCCCACGCGCGTGCCGTAGCCCTGGGGCAGCTCCGCGATGAACTCGTGCGCCTGCGCGCGGCGGGCGGCCTGCTCGATCTCGGCGGGCGAGGCGCCGGGGCGCGCGTACGCGATGTTCTCGGCGACCGTCGCAGAGAACAGGAAGGGGTCGTCGCTGACGATCGCCACGGCGTGTCGCAGCGACTCGAGCTCAACCTCGCGGACGTCGGCCCCGTCGATCAGTACCCGCCCCGCGCTCGCGTCGTAAAGCCTCGAGATCAGCGACACGAGGCTCGTCTTGCCCGAGCCGGTGGCGCCGACGAGCGCGATCGTGCGCCCGGCCGGCACGTCGAGGTCGACGTCGCGCAGCACCGCGCGCGCGCTGCTGCCGGCCGGCATGGCAGCGCCGGGGCGGGCGCCGTTTGAGCCGAGGTCCGTCGTCGAGGAGGGGGAGGCGCTCCCGCCGTTCGTCCTGGCCCCCCCGTTGGAGGCGGCGGGGGGCGCTGCAGTGAGCGCGGCGTGTGCCTCGTCCGCCTGCCGGCCGTCGTCGGCTCGGTAGGCGGCCCCGAAGTCGTCGGCGTCGTCGTAGCGGAGCGTCACGCCGCGCAGCTCCACGCGGCCGTTGCCGGGCGGGAGCGGCGGAGCGTCCGGCGGCGAGCTGAGCCGCGGCTCGCGGTCGAGCAGCTGGAAGATGCGCGCGCCGGAGGCCGTCGCGCGCTGCGCGAGCCCGAGCGTCACGCCGAGCGAGCGCATCGGCGAGATCAGCATGGCCAGGTAGAAGTAGAACGCCGTGAACTGGCCGAGCGACAGGTGCGCGTGGATCACGCTGGTGCCCCCGATGAGCAGCACGGCGGCGAGCCCGAGCTGCGGCAGGAAGCCGATCATCGGGTTGTACCTCGCCTCCAGGCGCGTGGAGACCATCGCCTGGTCGAACACGCGCGCGACGCTGTGGCGGAAGCGCTCCAGCTGCAGCGGCTCGCGCGCGAAGGACTTGACCACGCGCACGCCGGAGATGTTCTCCTCGGCGCTCGCGGTCAGCTCTGCGATCCGCTGCTGGACCTCCTGGATCGCGGGCCGCGCGCGCCTGCCGTAGCGCTGGGAGATGATCACCACGAACGGGACCGGAGCCATCGCGATCAGGCCGAGTTTCGGGTTGATCAGGATCATCGCCACGCCTGCCAGCACTAGCGTCAGCGCCGACTGCAGGATGAACACGAGCCCGTAGCCGAGGAAGAAGCGCACGGCCTGCAGGTCGACGGTCGCGCGCGACATCAGCTGGCCCGTCTGCTGGTGGTCGAAGAAGCCGAGCTCGAGGCGCTGCAGATGGCCGTAGAGGAGCTCGCGCAGGTCGTACTCGATGCCGAGCGAGACGCGCCCGGCGATCATCCTGCGCATGTAGGTGAGCGCCCAGCGCAGGAGCACCGCCCCGACGATCGCCACGGCGATGATCATGAGCGTGTGGCGGTCGTGGCTGCGGGCCGCGAGCTGATGGCGCTGGGTGTGGAGCGCCCCGGTCTTCAGCGCGTCCACCGCCCGGCCGGTGAGGTAGGGGAGGGCGACCGTCATCACCATCGCCACGCTCGCCAGCCCCCATGAGGCCATCAGGCCGCGTTTGTAGGAGCGCAGGAACCCCAGTAGTCGGTAGAACGTTTTCATAGTTGTACGGTCAACGATTATTGCAGGCGCCCGCCGCGCCACCCGGGCGCGGACACCCGCGCTGCGGTCCTAATCTCCCACCATGGGCGAAGAGCGCAAGCGCGCTGCAGGGCCGGCCGCGGGCCTGTGCGACACGTGCCTGCACCAGCAGCTCGTAAACAACACGAGAGGCTCGACGTTCTCACTCTGCCGGCGCTCGCGTGAGGACCCAGCCTACCCGCGTTACCCGCGTCTCCCGGTCCTCGCGTGCCCCGGCTACGAGCCCGCCGGGCCCGAGCCCTCCGGCTGAGCCGCCGCCAACCCGACGTGGAGCGGACTGTGGAGCCGACCCGTGAGCGGCGCCGGCAAGCTCCAACCCGGCGCCGCGCCGAGAGGCCGGCGTGAGCGGTCAACCCGCCGGGACGCCGACCGGCGCGCCCGCCTGGGGCGTCTCGGCCTCGACCGCGAAGTCACGGCTTCGCACGAGCGCGAAGGCGGCCACGGAGCCGACAAGCGCGACCGTCCCGGCGATGATCAGGATGCTCGTCAGCGCGTCGGTGAAACCGACCCGGTAGGCGTGGCCGAGAGCTTCGCGCGCCGCCGGCGGAAGGGAGCGCGCCACGGAGGCGACGTCACCTGAGACGAGTGCGCCGCCGAGCTTGCCGTGGGCGGCCACCAGCACCTCCTTCCCGGCCCGGCTGGAGGCGAGCGCGGAGGTCGTGTCGCGCGTGACGTCGTGCTGGAAGATCGCGCCGAGGCCGGCGATGCCGGTGGCTATCCCGACCTGGCGGAAGGTGTTGTTGATGCCGGAGGCCATGCCGCTGCGCGAGTGGTGGACCACGCCGATCGCGGTTGATGCCAGCGGCGGGTTGACCATGCCGACGCCGGCGCCCGCGATGATGAAGCCCGGCACGAGCGTCGTCCACCCCGACGTGGCGCCGACTGCGGTCATCGCGATCAGGCCGACGCCGACGAGCAGCATCCCGGTGCCGAGCAGCAGCCGCACCGGCACGCGCACGCTCAGCCGTCCGGCGAACGGCGCGACGATGAACGACAGCAGCGTGATCGGCAGGAAGCGCAGGCCGGCCTGCAGCGGGCTGTAGCCGAGCACGTCCTGGATGTAGAGCGTGAGGTAGAGGAACATCGCGAACATCGACGCCGATATGCAGAACGCGACTATGCTCGCGCCGGCAAAGGCGCGACGGCGGAAGAGCGTGAGGTCGAGCATCGGCCGCCGCTGGCGGCGCTCGACGATCACGAACAGCACTATCAGCACGGCCGAGCCGATCAGGTAGGAGAGGATCTGCGTGGAGCCCCAGCCCTTTTCGTTGCCCTGGATCAGCGCGAACACGAGCAGGAACAGCGACGCCGAGAAGGTCACGAAGCCCATCCAGTCCACGCCGCGGGCCTCGGGGTCGCGGGACTCCTCGACCTGCCTCAGCGTGAGGTAGACCGCGCCCACGCCGATCGGCACGTTGATGAAGAAGATCCACTCCCAGCCGATGCCGGAGGTGATCACGCCGCCGACCACCGGGCCGACGGCCACGGCCGCGCCTATCACGCCGCCGAACACCCCGAACGCGATCCCGCGCTCCTTGCCGTGGAAGGCGCTCGCGATCAGCGCCAGCGAGGTCGCGAACATCATCGCGCCGCCGACGCCCTGCACGGCACGCGCGAGGTTCAGCGCCACAGGGGTCGCCGACAGGCCGCACACCGCCGAGGAGATCGTGAACACGACAAGGCCGATCACGAACACGCGCCTGCGACCGACCAGGTCCGCGAGCGCGCCGGCCGTCAGCAGGAACGCGGCGAGCGTCAGCGAGTAGGCGTTGACCACCCACTGCAGGTCCCTGAAGCTCGAATGCAGCGAGCGCTGGATGTCCGGCAGCGCGACATTCACCACGGTGATGTCGAGCAGCAGCATGAAGATCGCCACCGAGACCGCGATCAGCGTCCACCATTTTCGCTCCAAGACGGCCTCCTGGCTGTTGGTCGGCGTGCCTCCCTCCGCACTATATGAAGGGGCGGCGCGCCTCTCCGGAGGCCCCCCGCTCGCGGCAGCGTCGCTCAGGCGCCCTGCAGGTGCCTGGCCAGGAAGCTCACGATCTCCTGCCAGAGCTTCGCCGCGGGGCCCGGCCGGTAGGTCGGGCGGTAGTCGGCGAAGAACGCATGACCGGCGCCCTCGTAGACGTCCACTTTGACCTCCTGGCCGCTCCGTCGCGCCCGCTCGAGCAGCTGCGCGCCGATCTCGGGCGAGGGGTTCTGGTCCTCTGCGCCGATCGCGGCCAGCAGCGGGCAGCGCAGCTTGTCGGCGAGCTCGAGCGGCGGCACCGGGCGCTCGGGCGTCGCGCGCTCCTCCGGCGTCGCCTTGTCGATGAAGCCGCCCCAGCAGTCGACGGCCGCGTTCAGGCTGTCGCTCGAGCAGGCGAACAGCAGCGTGTAGCGCCCTCCCATGCAGAAGCCGATGCAGCCGATCCTGCCGGTCACGTCCTCGCGCGCGCGCAGGAAGCTCGCCGCGCCCTCGAGGTCGCCGAGCACGGTCTCGTCGGACATCGAGAACAGACGCTTCATCAGCGCCTCCCGGTCATCCATCGGAGGTGGACCGCCTTCGCGCGTGTAGAGGTCGACGGCGAGCGCCACGTAGCCGATGTTGGCGAAGCGGTTGCTGACGTCGCGGATGTGGTCGTTGACCCCCATCGCCTCGTGGATCACGATCATCGCGGGGTGGCTCCCGGCGGCGGCGGGACGCGCCAGATAGCCGTTCACCGGCGTGTCCTGCGCGCCCGCGAACATGAGCTCCTCGGCGCGAACGCGCGTCGGATCCGTCAAGGCGCCGGGGACGCCCTCCGGGCTCGGCTTCACCTCGATGCTTGCCATCTTGCCTCTACCTCCCTCGACCGCGGTCGTTCGTGTGCCTCATGATTGCTCTCGCGTGGCGTCCTTGATGCCCGGCCGGGCGGCCGGGAGGCGTGCGCGGTGTCCTCACAGGATCGCCTTCGGATACGCGCGCGTGGCGGCCAGCAGCATCACCACGAAGAACGCGGCCACGACCAGGAAGTCGAGCCACACCTCTCCCGCGCCGCCGACCCCCACAAGCATCTGGCGCAGGCCCTGGACCTCATAGGTGAGCGGGTTCACGCGGGCGATCACGTGAAGCCAGCCGGGCATCACGCTGAGCGGATAGAGGGCGCTCGAGGCGAAGAACAGCGGCATCATGATCAGCTGCCCGATGCCCATGAAGCGCTCGCGCTCCTTCACGGCGGCGGCGAGCAGCATCGACATGCAGGCGAAGGCGGCCGTGCCGAGCATCAGCATCGCGAGCGTCCCCACGATGCCGGTGAACGTCCAGCGCACGCCGATCCCCGCGATGGCGAGGACGACCAGCAGCAGCAGGGCCTGGACGAGCGCCCGCACGCAGGCGCCCGCGGCCTTGCCGAGCACGATCGAGGCGCGCGAGAGCGGCGTCGCGAGCAGTCGCTGAAGCTGACCGACGTCGCGTTCCCAGATGACGGCCAGGCCGAAGAAGATCGCGATGAACATCGCCGCCTGGGCCATCACGCCCGGCGCGAGGTAGGCGCGGTAGTCGAGCGTGCCGAGCGTCAGCGAGCGGTTGTTTCGCAGCGCCGTGCCGAACACGAACAGCCAGAGCAGCGGCTGGACCGAGCGCGTGATGATGTCGAGGTGGTCGTGGCGCAGCTTGCGCATCTCGGCCTGGGCCATGGCGAGCGTGCCCGCGGCCATCCGCGCCAGCGCCCCCGACGCGAGCGCGGGCGGCAGGCGCTCAGCCGAGGCGGCGGGCGACGCGGCGCTGTGCGCGGACATCGGACAACCTCCCCTCGTCCTCGTCGCCTTCGGGGTCGATCTCGCGCCCGGTGACGGCCGTGAAGACCTCTTCGAGGCTGTCTGTGTTGTGGCGCTCGAGCAGTTCCGCCGGGACGCCCTGCTCGACCAGGCGGCCACGGTCGATCACCGCCAGGCGGTCGCAGTGGCGCTCGGCCTCCTCCATCAGGTGGGTCGTCACGAGGATCGTCGTGCCGGCCTGCTCCTGCAGCGCCCGCAGCCGCTGCCAGACCATGCGCCGCGCGCTCGGATCGAGGCCGACGGTGGGCTCGTCGAGGAACAGCACGGCCGGCCTGTTCAGCAGGGCCGTGGCGATCTCCAGGCGGCGGAGCATCCCGCCCGAGAGCGTGCGGGCGAGCCGGTCGAGCATCGGCGCCAGGTCCATCGTCTCGATCGCCTGCGCGATGCGCTCGCGCCGCTCGCGCCTGGGCACGCCGGTCACCTGCCCGTAGAAGTCGAGGTTCTCATAGGCCGTCAGCGCGCCGTCGACGGAGATCGCCTGGGGGATGTAGCCGATGCTCGCCCGCACCGCGAGGCTGTCGTTGCGCACGTCGAATCCCGCGACCAGGGCGCGGCCCTCGGTCGGGGGCAGGAGCGTCGTGAGCACGCGGATCGTGGTCGTCTTGCCGGCCCCATTGGGACCGAGCAGCCCGAACACCTCGCCGGGGGCGACGGCGAAGGAGACTCCGCCGACCGCCTCCAACTCGCCGAAGCGCACCACCAGACCGTCGATGAGCACGGCGGGGTCCGGTCCGCCGGGGCTCACTGGCGGGGCTCTCCGGTCCGCTCGAGCGACGGTGGGAACGTGCCGCCGGCGCGCGCGTCGAGCTCGCGCACCTTGCGCTTGACGCGCTTGCGCGTCTCGGCCAGCTCGTCCTGGAGCTTTGAGAGCTCGTCGGCCCGGTGGCGCACGAGCGCGAGCTGGCGGTCGATGTGGCCGAGCGCCTCGAGCAGCAGCTCGCGGCGGCGCTGCGGGTCGACGTCTCCGCGGCGCAGCTGCTCGCGGACCTCGGCGCGCGCCTCCTCGGCCGAGAGCAGCGTCTTGAGCTCCTCCAGCGAGACGCCGAGCAGATCTCTCAGCCGCATCACCTCGCGCAGTCGCTCGACCTCCCACTGGGTGTAGATCCGATGCCGGCCGGAGGGGCGCGCCGGCGCCTCCTCGAGCAGCCCGATCTCCTCGTAGTAGCGGATCGTGCGCGGCGTGGTCCCGACCAGGCGCGCGACGTCGCCGATGCGCAGGTTGCCCGTCGCGCCCTCCTGCCCGGTGTTGCCTTCGGCAGCGTCCATCAGGCTCTCAGTTGGCCGCCGTGGGGACCGATGGACGAGCGCCGCCGGGCTCTGCCGTGGCACCGGCGCGGATGCCGGCGACGGCGTCGGCCTCGAGCCTCGCCGAGTCGGCGAGCGTGGTGGCGTGCTTGGGGCGCAGCAGGCACACGGCCGTCCCGATGAGCGAGGTGGCTGCGAGCACCCAGAGGGCGACGTGCATGTTCGAGATGAAGGGCGCGAGCTTCTGGGGGGAGAGGCCCTGCGCGAGCCCCGAGAAGATCGCGAACAGCGTCGCTTTCGGGATCGCCGAGGTGACGATCGCGAGCACGAAGGCGATCGACAGCACGGCTCCGGTGTTCTGCAGCAGCGTGCGCGCGCCGGCGGCGACGCCGCGGCGGTATGCCGGGACGGTGCCCATCATCGCCGCCGTGTTGGGGCTGTTGAACATTCCCGAGCCGACACCGACGATGAACAGCCACAGGCCGCTCTGCCAGTAGGGGGTGTGGACGTCGAGCGTCGTCATCGCGGCGAGGCCGGCGGCAGAGACGAACATGCCGATCGCGGCGAGCGCGCGCGAGCCGTGCCGATCTGCGTAGACGCCGGCGACCGGCGAGGCGATCAGCATCCCGAGCGCGAGCGGTATCAGCTTGATGCCGGCTTCGATCGGCGAGTTTCCCTGCGCCCCCTGGAAGTAGAAGACGAACAGGAACATCAGCGCGAAGCGGGCGAGGCCGTTGATGAAGGCCGCGGCGCTCGCCGCCGCGAACAGGCGGTTTCTGAAGATCTCGAGGTCGAGCATCGGAGCGCGCGAGCGCCGCTCGATCAGCACCCACACCGGCAGCAGCACCGCGGCCGCGGCGAGCCCGGCGACGACGATCGGGTCGTTCCAGCCGCTGATGCCACCGCGGGAGACGCCGAGCACGAGGCCGGTGAGGCCGACCACGAAGGTGCTCGTGCCGAGCACGTCATAGCCGCGGACGGTGTCCGGCTTGGACAGCTCGCGCAGGATCAGCGCGCCCCACAACGCGCCGCCGAGCGCGAACGGGACGTTGAACCAGAACACCCAATGCCAGGAGATCGCGACCAGCGCGCCGCCGAGCACCGGCCCGAGCACCAGGCCGATCGCCGCGACCATCGTGTTCGCGCCCATCGCCAGCCCGAGCTGCTCGCGGGGGAACGCGTCGGTGACGAGCGCGGCGGCGTTCGCGAACAGGAAGGCCGAGCCGATGCCCTGCAGGATCCGCCACAGGATCAGCACGGTCGCGTCGGAGGAGAAGCCGGCCCCGAGCGAGGCCAGCGCGAACACGAGAAAGCCGCCGACGTAGGCGCGCTTGCGGCCGAACAGGTCGCTCAGCCGCCCGGCCATCAGCACGAGCACGGTCGCCGCGATCAGGTAGGCGAGGATCACCCACACCAGGGCCAGCAGGCTCGTGTGCAGCGAGCGCTCGAGATCGGGCAGCGCGATGATCAGCGTGCCCGAGTTGGTCGCCGCGAGCAGCATGCCGAGGCTCGTGCAGGAGAGCGCCCACCACTTGTAGTGCTCGTGCCCTGCGGCCACGCCGAAGCGCGAGCCCTGCGGCCTCGCCGGACGCTGCGTCTGTGCCTGGGTGCTCAACTCCTCGCGCTCCTCGCTGTCTGCGTCGAATCTGACGTGAACGTAAAGATCACGATATCACCGAAGGCGAGCGCTGCCCGTCCTGAGGGTGGTGCTAGAACATTGGGCATGGGCGACAACGAGTCGAAGGTCCTCAAGTCCGAGCAGGAGTGGCGCGAGCAGCTCACCCCGGCGCAGTACGACGTGCTGCGCAAGGCCGGCACCGAGCCGCCGTTCTCCGGCGACTACGTCTACAACAAGGACTCGGGCGACTATCGCTGCGCGGCATGCTCCGCGGTCCTGTTCAGCGCAGACACGAAGTTCGACTCGGGCACCGGCTGGCCGAGCTTCACCGAGCCGGCTGTCGCCGAGTCGGTCGAGCTGCGCCCCGACAACAGCCTCTTCATGCGTCGCACGGAGGTCGTCTGCCGCACCTGCGGCGGGCATCTCGGCCACGTCTTTGACGACGGTCCCGGGCCGACCGGCCAGCGCTACTGCATCAACTCGCTCGCGCTCTCGTTCGAGCCGGCCGGCGGCGAGCCGCAGGACTCCGCTCCGGCCGCGGGTGCCGGCGCCTCGGGCGAGTCGCGCCCGGGCGAGCCTCCCCAGTAGCCTTCCCGGCGCATGATCATGTTCGACCAGTCCCGGCGGCTGTCTGAGCCGCTGCGGTGGGGGCGGCGCGAGAAGACGGCCGTGGCGGTGCTCGCCGGCTGCCTGGCGCTGGCGCTGATCGCGCTCGGAGCCTTTGCGCTGAGCGGCGGCGCCCCCGCGCGCAGCGACTGCGTGAAAGTCAGCTTCGCGAGCACGCTCGGCGGCGGGGAGCTCCACGCGTGTGGCGCGCAGGCCCGGCGGATCTGCGCCTCAGGCGACTTTCGCGGCATCCAGCAGGAGCTGAGCGCCGCATGCGGGCGCGCCGGGTTCGCCTACCGCCCGCCTCGCTGACGCGTCTAGACAGATGTCGAAAGCCCGGCCGAAAGTGTTGGGCAGGGTGTCCCTATGCGTCCGCCGCCGGGGCGGATTTCATACGCGCAACGCAATTGGTGCGTGCCCGCCCGCATGGGCCGAGCGGGTGCCGCCAGCCCACGACGTAGGAGATGGAGGCACATGACCTGGAACGCATACCCAACGTGGCTTAACGCCGGCGACAACGCCTGGCAGATGACGGCGGCGACGTTCGTCGGTCTCATGAGCCTCCCCGGCCTGGCTGTCCTGTATGGCGGGGTGATGCAGAAGCGCTGGTCGGTCAACAGCATGATGCTGACGTTCGTGGCGTTCTCGCTTGTTCTGGTCGCTTGGGTGCTGTGGGGCTTCAAGATGGGCTTCGGCAGCCCGATCGGCCACGGCAAAGGGTTCTTCGACACCTTCTGGGGCAAGTCGGGCACGGTGCTCTCGGCCGGCGCCGAGCAGGGCCAGGCGGTGATCCCGTCGATCACCGAAGGGCCGCCGTTCCACTTCCCGATGGCGTCGCTCGTGTACTTCCAGTTCGTGTTCGCGGCGATCACGCCGATCCTGATGCTCGGCTCGGTCCTCGGCCGGATCAGCTTCAAGGCCTGGATCCCGTTCGTGCTGGTCTGGATCACCTTCGTCTACACCGTCAACGCGTTCCTGATCTGGGGCGGTGGCTACTTCGCGGCACACGGCGCCCTGGACTACTCGGGTGGCTACGTGATCCATCTGGCGGCCGGCATCTCGGGCTTCGTCGCAGCGGCGGTGATCGGGCCGCGCCTGCAGCGTGACCGCGAGGTCGACGCGCCCAACAACCTGCTGATGGTCGCCGCCGGCGCTGGCCTTCTGTGGCTCGGCTGGAACGGCTTCAACGGCGGGGACTCCTACTACGCCGGCGCCAACGCCTCCGGTGCGGTCCTGAACACCAACCTCTGCACCGCAGTCGCGATGCTCGTGTGGATCGGCTGGGACTACATCTTCCGCGACAAGCCGTCACTGATCGGCTCGGTCAACGGGATGATCACTGGGCTCGTGGCGATCACCCCGGCGGCCGGCTTCGTCACCGGCTGGGGGGCCATCTGGATCGGTCTCATCGCCTCGACGATCGTGTGGATGGCGATCCGCTTCGTCAGCCGGGCGCCGGTATTCAGAAAGGTCGACGATACGCTCGGGGTGATCTATACGCACGGCTTCGCCGGGTTGACCGGAGGGTTGCTCGTCGGCATCTTCGCCAACCCGAAGGTGATCCTCTACCAGGGGGTGGGAGGTGCAGCCAACCTCCCGGGCAAAGAAAGCCTGTTCCACGGCGGCAGCTGGACGCTGCTGCGCTGGCAGGCCGAGACGGCCGGCTTCGTGATCATCTTCAGCGGCATCATGACCTTCCTCATCCTGAAGCTGATCGGGATCGTCATACCTCTGCGGCTCTCCGACGAGGAGCTCGAGATCGGCGATCACGCGATCCACGGCAACGAGGTCTATCCATCCGACGTGCCGACCCTCGGTGGACCCCACGCGCCCACCTGGCAGCCGGGCGGGGGGCTCCCCGCGGGCGCGGGGGCTGGCGCATAGCAGCACTCGCCTGAGCGGTTCGGGCGCGCCTCCTCCCCGGGGGGCGCGCCGTACCGCAGGGGGCGTAGTGCGGCGACGTCGTGCGGCCCCGCGCATGCGGGGTCGCCGCCGTCCGTTGCTAGCCGGCCACTCCGACCGGGCAGGCCACGCCGGTGCCGCCGATGCCGCAGTAGCCGCCGGGGTTCTTCGCGAGGTACTGCTGGTGGTAGTCCTCGGCGTAGTAGAAGGGGTGCGCGGCGTCGAACTCGGCCAGCTCGGTCGTGATGGTGCCGTGGCCGGCGGCCGAGAGCACCTGCTGGTATGCGCTGAGCGAGGCCTCGGCGGCGCTGCGCTGGGCCTCGCCGTTGTAGAGGATCAGCGACCGGTACTGGCTGCCGACGTCGTTGCCCTGGCGCATGCCCTGGGTCGGGTCGTGGCCCTCCCAGAAGAGCTTGAGCATGTCCTGGTAGCTGGTGGCGGCGGCGTCGAAGGCGACGAGCACGACCTCGGCGTGACCGGTCCGGCCGCTGCAGGCCTCCTCATATGTGGGGTTGGGCGTGGTGCCGCCGGCGTAGCCGACCGCCGTCGTGTAGACGCCGTCCGCCTCCCAGAAGATCCGCTCGGCGCCCCAGAAGCAGCCCATGCCGAAGACGGCCGTCTCGATCCCCGCAGGGAACGGTCCCTTCAGCGGCGCGTCGAGCACCGCGTGGCGGGCCGGCACGCTCATCTCCTGACCGCGCCCCGGCAGGGCAGCGGCGGGATCGACCATCTCCGTGTCGCGTCGCCCGAACAGTCCCATGCGCTCCAGGCTAGCCGATGCTCGCGCCCGCCCCGGCGAACCGCTGCGGGCCGGCTAGCGGGAGTAGATGGCGAGGAAGTCGCGGTCGTCGGGTTCGAGGTAGCGGCCCGAGGAGCGGGTCATGCCAGGGAGCAGGTTCTTCGCCTGTTCGCCGCCCGGCAGCCCGTAGGTGATGAAGCTGACCCAGTAGGAGTTGATGTCGAGCTCCATCGCGCGCACCGCGCCGGCGCGGATCAGGGCTTTGGCGAGGCTCGAGACGGTCTGGTCTTCGCCGGCCGCATAGATCAGATTGCCGCGGCTGTCGACGCCGACGGCCGAACGCCAGACGAGGATCGCGTTGCCGACCGTCGCGCCCCATTCGGCGCCGTTGGAGAGGCTCGGGTTGGGCTTGCCTTCGTTGACGATCAGCGGCAGGTTCTGCCGGGCGAACGCCACGTTGGCCGGCGCCGGAGAGCCGTTCTGCCAGTTGAGCACGTCGACCTGCCCGTTGGTGTAGCCGACGAGGGTGCCCTGCCCGTTCTGCATCCTGGCGTAGGTGCGGCCGTTCAGGACGAACCCGCCGCGCGCGTCGCTCAGCTTGAAGCCGCTGTTGAAGGTCGCCAGCAGCCTGCCGCGGCCGGCCTGCGGCACCTTCATCGAGCCTCGCGGAATCGTCACCGACGGCTCCAGGCGGCCGGGGTTGAGGGTCAGCGTCGTGCGCTTGGCGTCGATCCACGCGAGGCCGGTGACGACACGCGGATATTCGGGCTGGTCGCGCAGCGTCGTCACGAGCACCGGGGGAGCGCCTTCGAGGCCCGGGCGCGTGGCGTGCCAGACGCCCTCGCCCGGCAGCGCCGGCTGCAGCAGCGCGCCTACCCGTGGAGGACGGTATTCGGCGCTCGCGGCCGGCTTGCCGCCGGAGGTCGCCTTCGCGCCCGCCCCTCCATAGCCCACGTGCGGGAGCGCCTTCAGCGTCGGGCCGCCCTTGCTCGGCGCGGTGAGCCCGTAGTAGATCGACTCGATCTGCGCCACCAGCCCGGCTGCGCCGTGGTCGCGCAGCCACTCCACCGAGCGGATGCCGAAGGTCGCGTTCGACGTCTGGTTGAGCGCTCCGAGGTAGGAGAAGCCGGCGGGGATCAACGTGACGAGCGCGGCCACGAGCGCGACCCGGCGCAGACGACCCAACCCGGTCACATCGCGCCGGCCGCCGCCGCCACGAGTTGCGCGCCCGATGGGCGTGGCGGTCCGGAGCTCCATCGTCATCAGGTTAGGCAGCCGCCGTCTGGCGCCTTCCGAAAAAAGTCGCATGTGGGTACATTCTCACTAAGAGAAGTCTCACCGCCTTGAGGATGCAATCTTGGCGGAATTGGGGCGCGCGTGTGGAATCCTTGCCACGCACGGCGGGAGCGGGTTTTTGGCTTTCCAATCCCATTTAACGGAGGTTTAACATCAATTCGGTCGAGGCACTTGCCAGCGATGAGAGCGTCGAGCTGCGCGCCCTGCGCGACGCCCATCCGCGTCCCCGCCTGGTCGCATCCGAAGATCCACGCCGCGCTCTGCGCCCAATCGCCGCGCTGCTGCGCGCCTGCCGGCCTAGGCAGTGGAGCAAGAACCTGCTCGTTCTCGCCGCGCCGGCCGCGGCGGGCGTGATCGATCGTCCGCTGGTGGCCGCGCAGGTCACGGGCGCCTTCGTCGTGCTCTGCCTGCTCTCGAGCGCGACCTATCTGGTCAACGACGTGCGCGATCTCGAGCAGGATCGCCAGCATCCGCGCAAGCGCTCGCGCCCGCTCGCCGCTGGCGAGATCTCGCCGCGCGCGGCGCTCGGCACCGCGGCCCTGCTCGCCCTCGTCGGCGTCGGCGCCGCCACTGCGA
Organism: Solirubrobacteraceae bacterium; assembly: GCA_034665005.1. Lineage (GTDB taxonomy): Bacteria > Actinomycetota > Thermoleophilia > Solirubrobacterales > Solirubrobacteraceae > Palsa-744. Next base: position 15,722 of record JAXDGO010000035.1, read on the forward strand.
TCACGCCCGCGCTCGGTCTGCTGGCGTGCGCCTATCTGGCGCTCACCGCGAGCTACTCGCTGCTGTGGCGCCGGATCGTGGTCGCCGACATACTCGCGATCGCCGGCGGCTTCGTGCTGCGGGCGCTCGCCGGCGGCGTAGCGACCGACATCTACCTCTCGCGCTGGTTCGTGATCGTGACCGCGTCCTGCGCGGTGTTCCTGGTGACGGCCAAGCGCTATGCAGAGCTGCGCGACGACGGCGGCCGCGCCGCCGTGCGGGCGACGCTCCGGCGCTACTCGGCGGCGAGCCTGCGCGTGACGCTGCTCGCAGCGGCACTCGTCGGCGGGGTCGCCTACGTCTCGTGGGCGTTCACGCGACCGGCGCACATCGCCTGGTATGCGCTGTCGATCGCTCCATTCCTACTGTGGCTGGCCCGCTACGCGACGCTCGTCGCCGCGGGCGCCGGCCAGGCGCCCGAGGAGTTGATCCTCCGCGATCGAACGCTGCTGGCGCTCGGTGCCGCGTGGACCTTCCTCTTCCTCGGCGGCGTCTATGTCGGTCACTGAGCCGGCCGCGCACACGCCGCTCGAGGGCCACGAGCGATCGCTGAGCGGCTGGGGGCGGACGGCTCGAAGCCGGGCCCGCGTGCTGCGACCCCGCGCCGCCGAGGAGGTCGCCGCGTTCCTCGCCTCCGAGGCGCGCCCCGGGAGGGGCGTGATCGCGCGCGGAGCAGGGCGCAGCTACGGCGACGCCGCGCAGAACGCCGGCGGCGACGTGCTCGACATGACCGCCCTCGACCGGATCGTCTCGATCGACGCCGAGCGGGGCGCCGTCACCGCGCAGGCCGGCGCAACGATCGCGCAGCTGATGGCCGAGCTGGCCACGCATGGCCTCACGCTGCCGGTGGTTCCCGGCACCCGCCACGTCACGCTGGCCGGCGCGATCGCGAGCGACATCCACGGCAAGAACCACCACCGCGACGGCGGCATGGCGCGCCACGTGCTGGCGCTCTCGCTCTGCACGCCCGCCGGCGGCCTGACCGAGCTCTCGCCGCAGGCCGATCCGGAGCTGTTCTACGCGACGCTCGGCGGCATGGGGCTCACGGGCGTGGTTGTCGAGGCGACGCTCGCCGTCGAGCCGCTCGAGTCCCCATGGGTCGCCGCCGACGTGGACCGCACCGACGGCCTGGAGCAGACGCTCGAGCTGATGGCCGCAGGCGAGCGCCAGCGCTACTCGGTCGCATGGCTGGACATGCTCGCCGACGGCTCGAAGATGGGACGCGCGGTCATCAGCCGGGCGGACCCGCTCCCGGCCGACGCCGTCAGCTCCCGTTCGCGACGTCGGACCGGCGGCTCGACGGGCCCCCGCGCGCTGTCGCGCTCGCCCGTGCTCGACGTCCCGCGCGGCTTCCCCGGCGCGCTGCTTCGCCCCGCCGGCATGCGGGCCTTCAACGCGCTTCGCTGGCACGCGAGCCCGAGCCGCGAGCGGGGGAGAGCGGTCGCGCTCGCGCCCTACTTCTTCCCCCTCGACGCGCTCGGCGAGTGGAACCGCCTCTATGGGCAGGGTGGCCTGGTCCAGTACCAGCTCGCGATCCCCGCGGGGCGCGAGGCTGAGCTGCGGCGCTGCTTCGAGCTGATGCGCGCGCGCCGGCTCCCGGTCTACCTCGCAGTGTTCAAGCGCTTCGGACCGGCCTTCGGCGGTCCCCTGTCGTTTCCGCTCGAGGGCTGGACGCTCGCGGTCGATCTCCCGGCCGCGGCGCCCGGGCTCGGGGCGGCCCTCGACGAGCTCGACGAGATCGTCGCGGCCGCCGGAGGGCGCGTCTACCTCAGCAAGGACGCTCGCCTGCGGCGCGACGTGCTGGCCGCGATGTACCCGGGGCTCGACGAGTTTCACACGCAGCGAGCGCGCGTCGACCCGGAGGGCGTGCTCCGCTCCGATCTCGCGCGGCGGCTGGGACTCTGCGAGCCGGCGGCGTGAGCCCGGCGGATGCCGGCTCGCCCGGCACACGCGTGATCCTGCTCGGCGGGACGTCTGAGATAGGGCTCGAGATCGTGCGCGAGCTGCAGCGTCGCGCTCCGCGCCGGGTCGTGCTGGTGGGGCGCGACACCGCGGCGCTCGAGGGAGCCGCCGAGCAGCTGCGCGAGGCCGGTTGCGCGCTCGCGAGCACGCTGCAACTCGACGCGCTCGAGCCCGAGCGCCACGCCGAGGTCCTCGACGAGGCCTTCGCCCGGCTCGGCGGCGCCGACATCGTGATCCTCGCCGTCGGAGTCCTCGGCGAGCGCGGCGGGCTGCCGGACGACATCGCCGGCGCGGTCGACGTGCTGCAGGCGAACGTCGTGGGAGCCGGCTCCCTGCTGATGCACGCCGCCGCCCGGCTGCGCGACGGGGGAGGGGGGACGCTCGTCCTGCTCTCCTCGGTTGCTGCCGAACGCCCCCGGCGGGCCAATGCCGTCTATGGCGCATCGAAGGCGGGCATCGACGCGCTCGCGCGGGGCATCGGCGACGCGCTGCACGACGACGGTGTGCGCGTGCTCGTCGCGCGACCCGGCTTCGTGCGCACGCGCATGACGCGCGGGCTCGAGCCGGCGCCGCTTTCCACCGACGCGCCGACGGTCGCGCGCATCGTCGCCGACGGCCTCGAACGCGGCGCGCAGGTCGTGTGGGCGCCACGCGTCCTCCGCTGGCTTATGCTCGTTATGAGAATGCTTCCCGGTCCCCTCTTCCGCCGGATAAAACAATGAGCGCCGCGCGACGGCCGAGCAGGCCGCCCGATTCCCCCAACGTCTCGCGCCCGCAGGACATCTCGCGGCTGCGCAGCCGCCGCAGGGACGCACGCAGGCGGCGGCGACTGGCGAGAACCGATCTCGGCCTCGGCCTCGCGGGGGCGATCGTGCTGCTGGTCGCCACCCCCGGCCTCGCCATCGCCGCCTTGATCGCGCTCCTCGTGCTGCTCCTCTGCGGCCTGTCTTTCTTGCTCGAGCGCCGTCGGCGCATCCGCTCCGAGCACGCCGGGCGGGCCAACGGGGCGAACGGACGGGCGCCTCGCGCGAGCCGCCGCGCCCGGCCGCGCGCGGGCGTCACGCGGGAGGAGCGGCGCTCCGCGCCTTAGCGGCTCGGCGGCCTGGCGTCGATCGGCGCCCTGCGGCTCCAGCGCTAGCGCGGCTCGAGCACGAACACCGAGATGTCGCGCGACGTGCGCTGCTCGTAGTCGTCGAAGCCGTCGTACTGTGCGTTCATCTTCTGCCACAGCTCCGCACGCTCCTCGCCCTCGGCCACCCGCGCGCGCACCGGACGGCGCTCGCCGCGGATCTCGATCTCGGCCTCCGGGTGCGCCTTCAGGTTGTGCGACCAGGCCGGCGCGTTCGTGTTGCCGGCGTTCGAGCCGATCACGATCACGCGCTCGCCGTCGCGCAGGAACAGCACGGGCGCCGTGCGCGACTGCCCGCTCCTGCGCCCGGTCGACGTCAGCAGCAGCACCGGCGCGCCCCCGACCGTGCCCAGCACGCGCCCGCGCGTCGCGCGGTACACCGGCACATTCATCTTCCCGAGTGCCCGCAGCACGCCCGAGGGCAGCGACATCGAGAAGCGGGAATAGGCGCTCGGCATCCGCCGGAGTATGTCACTCCGCCCCGCGCGCGCCCCCTCGCGCCCGCGCGTGGGGCGGCGCGTCGCGAGGGTCTGCGCAGCCTGTGGATGTAGAGTGCGACGCCATGCTCGTGAGGCGCTCCCGCAAAGCAGCGGACGGCGATCCGACGGGACCGCTGTGATGAGCGAGCCGCGAGCCTTGCGCTACGAGGTCGTCGACCGCATCGCACGCATCACACTCGACCGTCCCGAGCGGGGCAACGGGATCACGCCGGCGCTCGTCGGAGAGCTCACCGAGTGCGTCGAGCGGGCCGATCTCGATCCGGCGGTGCACGTGCTGCTGCTGTCCGGCAACGGACCGGGGTTCTGCGGCGGCTACGACCTGGTCGAGAGCGCCGAGGGGATGGGCGCGGCGGCGACAGAGGGCCGCCGTGCGCCGGGCTCGCCGCTTGACCCGGCGGTGATGGCGGCCAACCACGACCCGCGCGAGACGTGGGATCCGATGGTCGACTACGCGATGATGAGCCGCAACGTCCGCGGGTTCATGAGCCTGTTTCACTGCGGCAAGCCGGTCCTCTGCAAGGTGCACGGCTTCTGCGTGGCCGGCGGGACCGACATGGCGCTCTGCTCCGACCTGCTGGTGATCGCCGAGGATGCCAAGATCGGCTACCCGCCGGCCCGCGTCTGGGGCTCGCCGACGACCGCGCTGTGGGCGCACCGCGTCGGCGCGCAACGTGCCAAGCGGCTGCTGTTCACGGGCGACTCGCTCTCCGGCCGCGAGGCGCTCGAGTGGGGCCTGGCGATAGAGGCGCCGCCGGCCGATCGCCTGGACGAGCGCACGGAGATACTGGTGGAGCGGATCGCGAGGATGCCGGTCAACCAGCTGATGATGATGAAGCTGCTGGTGAACCAGACGCTCTACGCGCAGGGCCTGCACGCGACGCAGGTGCTCGGCACCGTGTTCGACGGCATCACGCGCCACACAGCCGAGGGCTACGGCTTCCAGCGACGCGCCGCAGAAGCCGGCTTTCGCGAGGCGGTTCGCGAGCGCGACGAGCCGTTCGGCGATGCCGGGCGCTCGACCTTCAAGGGCTAGCGCGCGTATGCGATCGTAGGGGCGTGGCACTCGTGCAGGTGAGCTCTCCGCTGAGCCGCACCCTAAAGCGGGTCTTCCCATCACGGCCCTTCCACGTGCGCTTCTGGGACGGCGGCCGCGTCGAGGCGACCGTCGAGGACGCCCCCACGTTCTTCGTGCGCCGGCCGTCGGCCCTCGCCCATTTCCTCTCCTCGCCCGGCACGCTCGGCCTCGGCCGCGCCTATGTCGACGGGTCGCTGGCGGTCGATGACCTCGACGGCGCGTTCCTCGTGGTCGACGAATGGCAGCCGCCGGCTCTCACCGGCGCCGACCGCGCGCGTCTCGGCCTCGCGATCGCCGCCGCCGCCGTGCCCGGCGGCGTTCCGCGGCGGCCGGGCCTCGAGCTGATCCTGCGAGGAGAGCGCCACAGCGCCGAGCGCGACGCAGCGGCGGTCCGCTACCACTACGACGTCGGCAATGACTTCTTCGCGCTGTTCCTCGACGAGTCGATGACCTACAGCTGCGCGATCTTCTCGCGCGGCGCCAAGACACTCGAGGAGGCCCAGCGCACGAAGCTCGAGCTCGTCGCGAGCAAGCTCGAGCTGAAACCCGGGATGCGGGTGCTCGACGTCGGCTGCGGCTGGGGCAGCTTCGCCATCCATGCCGCTCGCGAGCATGGCGCGAGCGTCACCGGCATCACGCTCTCCGAGCCCCAGGCGGAGCTCGCGCGCGAGCGCGTGTCGCAGGCGGGCCTCGAGGAGATGGTGGAGATCCGCGTCGCCGACTACCGCGAGCTTCCGAGCTCGTCGTTCGACGCGATCGCGAGCATCGGCATGTCCGAGCATGTCGGCGAGCGCCAGATCGACCGCTACGCCGAGTCGCTGTTCGAGCTGCTGCGGCCGGACGGCCTGCTCCTGAACCATGCGATCGCCGCGCTCGATCCGAACGCCGATCCGCTCGAGGATCTCTTCTCCACGCGTTACGTGTTCCCCGACGGCGAGCCGCTGCCGTTGTCTCGCGTCCAGCTCGCATTCGAGCGCGCCGGCTTGCACAGCGAGCACATCGAGGCCTTCAGGGAGGACTACTCGCGCACCCTCAGCCGCTGGACGCAGCGCCTCGACGAGCACATCGATGAGGCGCAGGCGCTGGCCGGAGTCGAGCGCACGCGCGTGTGGAGGCTCTACCTGCGCGCCGCAAGGCACGGCTTCGACATCGGCCTCAACGCCGTCTACCAGGTGCGCGCGCGCCGGCCGGCCTAGCTGCGGCGCGCCCGCTCGTGGACGGGCCTCCGCGGCGGCCGGTAGAATGGCCGCACCTCGCGGATGTAGCTCAGCTGGCTAGAGCGTCGCCTTGCCATGGCGAAGGTCGAGGGTTCGAATCCCTTCATCCGCTTACCAGAAATTCCCGGTAATCCGGTCTAGGCGAGACACCGCGTTGCGTGGCTGCTAGCGGAGGCCACAACCGCTGGCGCCAAGTCGTAGTGCACAGGCGCTTGGCTACGCTTCGGCGCGTGGAGCTGCAGCGGCGCATTGCGGACGGGACGGGTGAGTTCTTGCTCTTCGCACTGACGCCACCGCGCCTGACGACCGAACCGGAGCACGCCCGTCAGATCGCCGCGAAGACGCTCGAGCGCCTGCGCCCCGTGGGCATCGACGGCCTCGTGCTCTACGACATTGATGACGAGAGCGACCGCAACCCCGAGGAACGGCCCTTTCCGTTCCTGCCCACGATGGACCCCGCCGACTACCTCGCTCGCGATCTCGTCGGCTTGGAGGTACCCGCCATCGTGTACCGCGCTGTCAGCAAGTACCCAGAGCAACAGCTTCAGTCGTGGCTCATCGAACAGGCCCCAACTCGCGCGCTGTCGGTGTTCGTCGGTGCGTCGTCCCGTGAAAAGCCGGTCGCGACCTCTCTGCCGCGGGCCTACGAACTACGGAGTGAGGTGCGCCCGGATATCCTGCTCGGAGGTGTGGCGATCCCAGAGCGCCACGCGCGCGGAGGCACGGAGCACCTCCGTCTGCTTGCGAAGCAGGCTGCAGGTTGCTCGTTCTTTGTCACCCAGATCGTCTATGACGTCAACGCCGCGAAGGACCTGGTCTCCGACTATCACTACGAGTGCGCCGCTCGTGGCCTCAAGCCGGCGCCGATCGTCTTTACGTTCTCGGTCTGCGGGTCGGTGAAGACACTGGAGTTCGTTCAGTGGCTCGGTGTCGATGTGCCGCGCTGGATCGAGAACGAGCTGCGCCACGCGGAGGACACCCTAGAAGCGTCCTACGACCAAGCAGTCGCTGCGGCCGTCGAGCTGATCGCATTCTGCCGACGCGTCGGCGTCCCATTCGGGGTCAGCGTCGAGAGCGTGTCAATCCGCCAAGTCGAGATCGACGCCTCCGTCCGCCTCGCAACCCGGCTACAGGCAGAGCTAAGTCGCTAATCCGCACCACCCGCATCGTGGGGCAAGCGACCCGGCCACCGAAAATGCCCCCGCCAGCATGACAAGTGCGACCGACATCGTGGGACGCTGAGAACGTTGAAGGCAGAGCCGGCTCTCATGGCGCAATCTTCAGGTGGTTAATCAGGTCGCCGGCGACGGTGAAATCGAAGTTCAGGTTGGCCGTGCCGCCGGGGAAGTTCCCATCGAGGCGCCCGGTGACCCGGAAGCGATTGTCGCCGAGGGGCTTCTCGCTGATGACGGTCACCGTGTACTCGTATTGCGAGGCGGCGCCAGTCTGCCAGTCGCGGATCTTCGCGAGGCCGCGGCGCTCCTGGCCCTCATCGATCACAGTGGCGTCATCACTGAATAGCGCGACGATTGCGTTGATGTCTCGGTCGCCGTCCGCCTCGAAGTAGCGCCTCACGACGTCCGGAGTGGAAACAGACATGACTCGATCTCCTTGTTGGTTCAGGCCGGCTGTCAGCGTTGCCGGATGGCCGGGGCGGCGACTTGCTGGGCGCTGCCGGTGCGTTCGCGGTGCTTGCACCCCGGCCAGCAGCAGGGGCGGCGCTGGCCTTCCTCCAGCTCCTCCTGGGTCCGCCGAATGCGGCGCTCTCGGGTCCTGTCCTGCTTGGCATCCTCGACCCAGCAGATGAACTCGTTGCGGGCCAAAGGCGTGATGTCCTTCCAGGCATCGAGTGCCGTGCCGTTGGCGATCAGCGCCTTGCGCAGATCCGAGGGCAGTTCATGCACCACCCCACCGGGCACTCTCTGGCCGCTCACAGGCCCATGCTAGTGAGGCGGGGTCACTGCCCCGGCGGTGGGGTTGGTTTGACATTCGGACCGACTGGTCCTACGTTTGGGAGATGGACGGGTCGAACGGGGCACGCGTCTGCTCGGTCGCCGACGCTCTTGCTCTTGTCGGCGATCGGTATTCGCTGCTGGTGATACGCGAGATCGCCTACGGCTGTCGGCGATTCACCGAGCTTCTGGAGAAGATCGGCTGCTCGCGTGATGTCCTCACGACGCGGCTGCGGACACTCGAGGGTGTGGGGATCATCGAGCGCCGTCTCTACTCGGCGCGCCCTCCGCGCTACGAGTACGATCTGACGGAGTCTGGCAGCGAGCTGCGACCCATTGTCCTCGCGTTGAAGGAGTGGGGGGACCGGCACTTGAATCGTGGCGAGGAGCCGGTGGTCTTCGCGCACGGCTGCGGCGCCGAGTTTCACGCGCGGACGGTGTGTGGAGTGCGGCCAAGAGGCCGACCCTGGCGAGTTGCGAATCATTGGCGGCACGAACGCCGTAGTCGGGACTCCGTGGTGAAGCGCGCGGTGTGATGCCTGCCGCTGCCACCCCCGAGGAGAGGGCGTCCAGATCCCCGGCACCTCTGCGCGGGAGGGACGAGGAGCTTGAGAGGATCGCCGAGCGACTCTCGGCCGCGCGATCAGGCATCGGATCGGTCATGACCGTTGCCGGTGATCCGGGTCTCGGCAAGACGCGACTGCTGGAGGAGGCCGCGCGGATCGCGAGGCGACTAGGCGTGCGCTTCACCTACGCCGCCGCTGACCCTTCCGAGAGCGTCGTGCCCCTCAGCCCGCTGATGAGGGCGATGTTCGACGGAGGCGACCCCCTCGTTGATCGCTCGGGACTGACGGAGCTTCGCGCCCAACGCGAGCGCTATTGGCTGATCCAAGAGCTCGGGATGTTGTTAGAGGAGGCGGCGACGTCCGCGCCGCTGTGCGTTTGCCTGGATGATCTGCAGTGGGCCGACGGCGCTACGGTGGCTGCGCTCAGGGCTCTACCGACGCGTCTGGCTCCGATGCCGATCGTCTGGCTGGGCGCGTTGCGCCCAGGTCAGACGTCGCCGGACCTGCGGGCGGCACTCGCGGATCTCGATGAACGCGGAGCCGACCGAATCGAGTTGCAACCGCTGGGTGACGTCGCGGTGACACAGATCGTCATGGACATCGTCGGGGCCGACCCTACCCCGGACCTGCTCGAGGTGACCGAGAGCGCGAAGGGGGTTCCGTTCTTCCTGCAGGAGCTCGTGCTCGGCCTGTTGGAGGAGGGCTTGATCCGCGTGGAGAACGGCGAGGCGCTTCTCGTTGAGGCGCGCCTTCCTGCTCGGGTTCGGGAGAGCATGCTTCAGCGACTCGATCGGTTGTCCGACGCTGCGCGCAGAACGGCGTTGGTGGCCTCGGTTCTCGGTCGCGACTTCGGCTTCGACGACCTGGCGCTGATGCGCGAAGTCTCGCCTGGGGGTCTGCTCGATCCGGTCGAAGAGCTGGCGCGAGCCGCCATCCTGATCGAAACCCCGACCGGCCTTGGGTTCCGTCACGACATCACTCGCCAGGCAGTGCAAGACAGCCTGCCGGCTTCGGCGCGGCGGGCCCTGGAACGCCAGGCCGTAGCGGTGCTGCTGTCCGGAGGGGCGCTGCCGGTGGAGGTCGCAGCGCAGCTCGCGGCCAGCGCGGAGCCGGGGGACGAATCGGCCGCCAGCACGCTGCGTCAAGCGGCCCAGGGCCTCGCCTCGTCAGATCCGGGCGTTGCGGCCGACTTGAGCCAGAAGGCTCTTGAGGTGACGCCCGAGGACGGTTCGGAGCGGGCCGCCTTGATTGCCGAGACGGCGATGCTTCTTCACGCGGCGGGTCGCGCCGAGGAGGGACGGGCGTTTGTCGATAGTGCACTGAGAAGCACGTTTACCGTGGAGGACGAGGCGGAGGTCCGCCTCTCGATCGCGGGGATGCTGGCTCTTTCTCCGGATGTTCGCGCGGAGGCGAACAGGTTGGCGCTGGCGCTGCCAGGCCTGCCGTTGCGGCTTCGCGCGCAGCACCAGTCGCGCCGCGTTCACAACCTGCTGGCGGCGGGCCGGGATGATGAGGTCCGCACGGTGCTTTGCGAGGCGGCCGCGGTCGTCGACAGCGCCGGTGACACGAGCGCCTCCTTTGCGCTCGAGCTGGCGAAAGGTGCGATCGCCTACAACGCAGGTGAGTTCGGGTCCGCGCTCAGCCAGATTCAGGCCGCGGGCCGGCTCGGTAAGTCGACGGAGGAGGTGGCCCGCCGATTCCTCGCCGAGGAGTGGACCGCCGAGGTCCTCCTCGCGCTCGATCGGATCGAGGAGGCCCTTCAGCTGTCCAATCATTTGCTTCAGACCGCAGAGCGCGGGCATCAAGCGTGGGAGATCCGCACGATCGAGTCGTTCCGGGCGCGCCTGTCGCTGATGGTTGGTCGGCTCGCGGACACCTCGGCAATCCTTGAGGATAGTTTTGACCTCGACGAAGCCCAGTCCATGGGGTTGCAGGATGCGGCGGCGCTTGTGGCGCTCGGCCGCGCAGCCCTACATACGGGCAATGAGCGCGAGGCGCGCCGAGCGACGCAGGTCGCTTCGCGCCTACTGAGCTATGAGGTTCCCGGCGTCAGACGGCATGCGTTGTGGCTACTGGCCATGGTCGCGATGGCCTCCGGCGACGCCGCCGCCGCGCGGGCGCACCTCTGCGGGATGGGCGAAGTGGAGCGCCTCTCGCTGCTGCCGCTGAGTCCTGTGGACGTCACCGACGAGGTGCGCCTGTCCCGGATCGCTCTTGCCGCGGGCGACGATAAGCTTGCAACCGCGGCCCGGGCGCGCGCCGACGGGAGGGCCAGTCTCAATCCCGCGGTCGCGTCGATCGTGGGGACGGCCGCTCACGTGCGGGGGCTGATTGATGACGACCTCGCAGAGCTTGGCGCCGCCATCACCCACTTCCAGCGTGGGCCGCGGCCGATCGCGCTCGCGTCGGCGCTCGAGGACCGCGGCGCGGCGCTGCTCGCACGCGGCGATCGCGACGGGGCCGTCGCGAGCCTTGGACGCGCCCTCGAGCTCTACGCGGAAACGCGCGCGTCCCGCGACGAAACCAGGGTCCGCGGACGGCTGCGCCAGCTAGGAGTCCGTCGGCGGCTGGTCTCGCCCAAGCGTCCTGAGACCGGTTGGGAGGGCCTCACTCAGGCGGAGTTGTCGGTCGTCAGGCTCGTTGCGGAAGGCATGACCAACCGCCAGGTGGCCGGGCAGCTCTATGTCTCGCCGCACACCGTCAACGCCCATCTGCGTCACGCGTTCTCAAAGCTCGACATCAACTCGCGCGTCGAACTCGCTCGCCTCGCGATCGAGCACGGCGCGGTCACCTCCCAGAACTAGAGATCAAGAGATCACACGGTCAGGTGATGTGAGCGGCGGCTGGGATCGAGCACCCTGGATGGCGTGCCCGTCGTGTTCATCCACGACGCTCTCGAGACCTGGATCGTCTGGGAGCCCCTGCGGGAGGTTCTCAGCCGTGAGTCACTAGCCCTCGCCCTTCCGGGTTTCGGTGCCGAGCTGCCAAGCGGCTTGAGCGCCACCAAGGACAGCTACGCCAGCTGGCTGGAGGCTGAGCTAACGGCCATTGACGGCCCGATCGATCTGGTCGGCCACGGCTTGGGAGCCGTGCTCGGCCTTCGACTGGTGACCGCTCGCGAGACGGCTATACGCAGCTGGGCGGTAGACCTGGCGAACGTATTTCACCCCGACTACACCTGGCACCGCACTGCACGCATGTGGCAGACACCCGGGGCGGGGGAGGAGGCGCTGGCCCGTATCAGTGCGGACGACCCCGAAGGTGCGAGACGGGGGGCCGCCAGGCTCGAGCAGTTGGGTTTCCCCGCCGAGACGGCCCGCACGATGACGGCGGCCCACAACCGGACGATGAGTCAATGCATCCTCAGCCTCTATCGCTCGGCGAAGCCGAACGTGCGGGCCGACTGGCGGGTCGAGAAAGCGGTCGGCACCATCCCGCCCGGGCTGGTCCTACACGCCGCCGCCGATCCATTCGGCAACGAGCCGATGTCCGATGACGTTGCCTCTGAGCTCGCCGCCACCAAGGCACGGCTCGACGACCTGGGCCACTGCTGGATGGTCGAAGACCCCGTATACGTGGGACAGATCCTGGAGCGTTTCTGGGCAGCGCTCTGAGTTGCGCCCCTTAGATATCGCACGAACATGCATTGTCGGGTTCGCGTCGCGCGACCAGGATCGCGCTCATGGTCATCCAGTAAGGAGAGCGCAATGTCGCCCGCATCCGCTTCACTCAGCTGGGACGTTCATGTAGCGCCACTGGAGCCCACGCCCGGCGGCGATCCGGGTCCAGGCGAACAGCAGGCGTTCTGGTCGCCAATAGCGGCGACGCTGATCTCCGGCGAGCACGACGCTGTGCTCGTCGACGCGCTGCTCACCCTGGGGCAGGCCGACGAGCTGGCCGAGTGGATAGCTGCGCACCGAACGAACCTCACGGCGGTGTACATCACCCACGGTCACGGCGATCACTGGTTCGGGCTGGGCGCGATCCTCGATCGCTTCCCGGATGCTCGAGCGTTCGCTCTGCCCGCGGTCATCGAGCAGATGCGCCACGGCTCCACTCCGGAGCTCCTCGAGTCATTCTGGCGGCCGCGCTTCGATGGCAGGCTTCCGCGAGACCTGGTCGTCGCCGAGCCGCTCGAGGACGACATCATCAGGCTCGAGGGCCACGAGCTCATCGCTGTTGGGCTCGGGCACACCGACACCGACCACACGAGCTGCATGCACGTGCCCGACATCGGCCTCGTTGTAGCCGGCGACGCCGCCTACAACGACGTTCACCTCTATCTTGCCGAGTCCGACCCTCAGCGACGACGTGAGTGGATCGCCGCACTCGACACGATCGAATCTCTCAAGCCGCAGACCGTGATCGCGGGACACCAGCGAGCTGGCCGCCACGACGGCCCCGAGATCATCGAGGAGACCCGCCAGTACATCCGCGACTTCGACCGCATCGCCGAGACGACGAGCACGGCCCGAGACCTCTACCAACAGATCCTCGCGCTCCATCCCGACCGCATCAACCCGAACGCACTGTGGATCTCCGCGCAGACCGTAAAGTCGTCCCGCTCCGATGAGCAGTGAGGACGGAGTCACTCTTCAAATGAGCAACGTCCCCGGGACCCAGCCCAAGCGGGTCTCGCATACCGCCGCAGCGGAGCTCCTCGCGAGCCGCGACCCGGTGCTCGCCGACCTGATCACGGCAGCCGGGCCGATCCGCATCGGCCGGCGGACCGGGTCGCACTTCGCCGGCCTTGTCGAGGCGATCGTCTACCAGCAGCTCGCGGGGGCGGCCGCGACCGCGATCCATCGCCGGCTGGTCGCCGCGCTCGACGAGGACGTGCAGCCCGAAGCGCTGCTCGCGCTCTCGGACGAGACGCTCCGGGCGGCCGGCCTGTCCGCGAACAAGGCTCGCTCGCTCCGGGACCTCGCGGCCAAGGTGCTCGACGGCACCGTCGTCCTCTCGCCCCGCGGCCTGTCCCGTCAATCCGACGAAGAGGTGATCGCCCGCCTCTCGACCGTTCGCGGTATTGGACCTTGGACGGCCCAGATGTTCCTCATCTTCCGGCTGCGGCGCCTCGATGTCTGGCCGACAGGCGACTTCGGCGTCCGTCAGGGCTACGGCCTCGCCTGGAACGTGCCCATGCCAACCGTGCGCCAGCTCGAACCGCTCGGCGACCCATACCGTCCGTACCGCACGGTCGTTGCCTGGTACTGCTGGCGCGCCGTCGAGCTCTACGCCGGCGCCACTGGCGGTTTGACCCGGTAGATATACGCACCGTCAACGGTGCATGCGCCGTGACTGCTTTGGCTAGACCGCTCTGCGTCCGCCGTCGGCGGCGACGGTCGTGCCGGTGATGTAGCTCGCGCGTGGTGAGACGAGGAAGGCGATCACCTCGGCGATCTCCTCGGGCTGTGAGGCGCGGTGCATCGGCGTGGTTTCTCCGAGCGCCGTGATGAAGTCCGGGCCCGAAGGCGACGGGGTGTACACGGGCCCTGGGGCGATCGCGTTTACGCGCACCCCGCTCGCGCTGTACTCCGCGGCCCAAGCGCGCGTCATCGCCTCGAGCGACGCCTTCGTCGCCCCATAGGCCGCGCCCCCCACGAGCCCTACGCCGCCGGCCATGCTGCTGAGGCTGACGATGCTGCCACGACCTCTCGCAGCCATCCGGGGAGCGACCGCACCGACAAGGACGAACGGCGCGCGAACGTTGCTGGCAAACATCTTGTCGAAGGCCGAGACGTCGAACTCGGCGGTCGGGCCGAACAGCGCGATCCCGGCGTTGTTGACAAGGATGTCGACATCGCCGGCGGCGCTTGCCAGTCGCTGCACCTCAGCTGCGTCACCGAGGTCCGCGGCGGCGAAACTGGCCTTGCCGCCTTCGTCAGTGATCTCCTTGACCGTCTGGGCGCCGCGGGCGGCGTCGCGGCCGTGAACAAGGACCTCGGCCCCGTCCCGGGCCAGCGCCAGCGCGACCGCGCGACCGATACCCGACGTCGCGCCCGTCACCAGCGCCCGCTGTCCTTCGAGTTCGCTTTGAGTCATGGTTGACACTGCCGCTCCTCGCGTTGGTCGTTTTCTGTGAGGGTGCGCCCGCTCGCTGCGTGGCGCATCGCACGCACGAGTGATGTCTTGCGGCAGAGCAACGACCCGGCGGCGAGCGCATGCGTTAGCCACTGTTCGGCCCTTTCTCAGCCTGCGGGGGGTGGTGCTGCCGCGCATGAGACTGCCCGCGGCAGCCTCAACGCCTGACTTCTCAGGAAAAGAAATCGCATGGTCGAGCGATGCCGGCCCGGGCGAACTCGTGAATCCTGGTGCCCACACCGATCGACCGAGAGGAAGGCACATGGCTGCTCAAGATGGTCCAAACGGCGTGATGTCCGATCAGCCGAACATCGTCCTGGTCCATGGAGCGTGGGCGGATGGCTCCTCATGGGCAGGCGTGATCGAGCGCCTTCAAGCCGACGGCCACAAGGTCATCGCGCCACAGTTCCCGCTGTCGGGTCGGGCTGGCGATGTTGCGCGCCTGCGCCAAGTGTTGGCGGCTCAGGAGCGGCCGACCATCGTCGCCGGCCACTCATACGGCGGCGAGATCATGACCGCCCTGGGCGCGGACGCGCCTAATGTCGTCGGCCTCGTCTACGTCGCCGCCTTCGGGCTGGATGAGGGTGAGTCCCTGGGCGCACTCCTTGAACAGGGACCACCGGCGCCTGCGATCGCACACATGATCGTGGATGCGGAGGGCTTCGCGTGGCTTCCGGAGGACGACTTCGTGAACCACTTCGCGGGTGACGTCGACCCTGTGAAGGCCAAGGTGATGTGCGCCGTGCAGCAGCCACTGCTGACGGCGGCCTTTGGTGAACCAATGGGTACGCCAGCCTGGAAGGCCTTGCCGTCCTGGTACATGGTCGCCACTGAGGATGAAGCGATCCCCCCCGCAGCGGAGCGCCAATTCGCCGAGCGAATGGGTGCGACCACTGTCGAGGTTCCTTCCGGCCACGTGGCGATGGTCTCTCACCCCGACGAGGTCACCCGGCTGATCCTCGACGCCTCGACCGCAGTTCGTCGCGAAGAGGTGTTGACCTAGGCGGGGAAACGCCTGCGCGCTGGCAGGGGGCGCATAAGCCTGGAGTAGGAGTTGCGCAGTGGTCCGCCTGCGCAACTTGTGGTCGCGGTCACAGCGCGAGAATCAGGTCGCGGACGGCGCCGGGCTGGGAGAGGAAGGGGTGGTGGCCGGCGTCGAGTTCCACGACGCTGCCCGCCCGACCGGCGAACTCGCGCTGCAACTCGGCGGGGGTGCCCTGGTCCTCTGCGCAGACGAGGTACGTCGTAGGCCCGTGCTGCCAGGCCGCTGACTGCACCGGCTGCTCGAGAACCGCCAGGCTCTGGCGGGCCGTCTTGTCCGTGGCCTCTCGCTGGATCTCGGGATCGCAGTCCTGCAGGAACGTCTCAGCCAAGGCGTCCGGTCGGACAGTGAAGGTGCCGCCCTCGGGGTCGATGTCGAGAAACGGGGCGGGCTCCTCCCCGCCGAAGGAGGAGAGGCTCTGCCCGACCTCGGGCAGGTAGCTGGATACGAGCAGCAGATGGCGCACGGCCTCGACGCCCGCCGCTGCCTCCGCCGTGACGATCCCGCCGTAGCTGTGGGCGACCACCACGGTCGGCTCGCCGCTCGCGGTCAAGACGTGCCGGACCGCGGCGACGTCCTCCGGCAGCCCGGGTCCTCGCGCATCCGTCGGGTCACCCGTCTCGCCGCAACTCGGCAGGGCGGGCGTCTCGCTGGCGAGGCCCTGCTCGGCCAGCAGCTCACCGGTTCGGTGCCACCACCACGATCCGTCCTTCACGCATGCCCCATGCACGAAAACGATCCTCATCATGACCTCCTCGTCGTGTGTCGCCTACTGTCGAGCAACATTAGACGTACCGATCGTTACGTGAAAACATTGGGCGATGGGCAGACAGCGCCAACCACAAATCAGGGAGCGGCTCCTCGACGCGTGCACCGACCACGCGCTCGAGCACGGGCTCCCGGACCGGCTTGGGCCGCTGGCCGCCGCCGCAGGCACGTCGAACCGGATGCTGATCTACCACTTCGGGACCCGTGACGGACTGCTCCGCGAGGTCCTCGGACAGGC
>JAXDGO010000036.1:0-21991 GCA_034665005.1 Solirubrobacteraceae bacterium
AGCCGTCGATCGGGCTGCACCAGCGCGACAACTCGAAGCTGATCGGGACGCTCGAGCGCCTGCGCGACCTCGGCAACACGGTGATCGTCGTCGAGCACGACGAGCAGACGATGCGCGCCGCCGACCACCTCGTCGACCTCGGCCCGGGCGCCGGCGAGCACGGCGGGCGGATAGTGGCGCAGGGAACCGCCGAGCAGGTGCAGCGCGTCAAGGAGTCGCTCACCGGCCAGTTCCTCTCGGGCGAGCGCACGATCGCGCTGCCCGAGCGGCGGCGCACGCCGAGCGGCTACATCGAGATACTCGGCGCCAGCCAGCACAACCTGCGCGACATCGACGTGCACGTTCCGCTCGGCGTCCTCACGTGCGTGACCGGCGTCTCGGGCTCAGGCAAGTCGACGCTCGTCAACGACGTCCTGTTCAAGGCCGTGGCCAGCCGCCTGCACCGCGCGCGCAGGCGCCCCGGAGCGCATCGCGCGATCCACGGCCTCGAGCAGCTGGACAAGATCATCGCGGTGGACCAGTCGCCGATCGGACGCACCCCGCGCTCGAACCCCGCCACCTACACCGGGCTGTTCGACGTGATCCGCGATCTCTTCTCAAAGACCCAGGAGGCGCGCGCACGCGGCTACAAGCCGGGGCGCTTCAGCTTCAACGTGAAGGGCGGCCGCTGCGAGGTCTGCCGCGGCGACGGGCAGATCAAGATCGAGATGCACTTCCTGCCGGATGTCTACGTCCCGTGCGAGCAATGCCACGGCAAGCGCTACAACCGCGAGACCCTGGAGGTGAGGTTCAAGGGCAAGAGCATCGCCGACGTGCTCGACATGCCGATCGAGGAGGCGCTCGGCTTCTTCGAGCACATCCCAAAGGTGCGAAGGCGGCTTGAGACCCTCAACGCGGTCGGGCTGGGCTATGTGCGGCTCGGCCAGCCGGCCACGACGCTGTCCGGCGGCGAGGCGCAGCGGGTGAAGCTGGCGACGGAGCTCTCGAAGGTGGCGACCGGAAGGACGCTCTACATCCTCGACGAGCCGACCACCGGGCTGCATTTCGCCGACGTGCAGAGACTGCTCGAGGTGCTGCAGCGGCTGGTCGACGCAGGCAACAGCGTGGTCGTGATCGAGCACAACCTCGACGTGATCAAGTCAGCCGACCGGCTGATCGACATGGGTCCGGAGGGAGGCGAGGAGGGGGGACTCGCGATCGCGAGCGGGACGCCCGAGGAGGTCGCGGCCGAGCCGGCGTCGCACACGGGCCGCTTCCTGGCGGAGATCCTGACGCCGGCGCGCGGCGCCAAAGCAGGGCCGGGTGAGCCGAAAGGCCGCAGGCGGCGAGTCAAGGTCGCGGCCTGAGCGCATGAGCGACGTCGCGCGCGAGGCGCGGCTGTGGGCGCAGAAGTGGCGCTGGTATGAGCGCAGCTCGCTTCCCTGGAACCGCGCGCGCATCCACTGGGAGTTCCTGCGGCGCGAGGCCTTCGTGCGCTGGCCGGTACACGGGAACGTGCTCGAGGCACTGCGCGAGGGGCGCCTGGAGATCGGGGCCGGAACCCTGCTCGAGCCGCACGTTTGGATCACGGCCCCAGACGGCGCGCGCGTGCGTGTCGGCTCGGGCACGTTCCTCAACCTGGGTGTGATGCTGGCCGCGCAGGAGCTCGTTGAGATCGGCGATCACTGCATGCTCGCCAACGGCTGCTTCGTGACGGACGCCGGTCACCGCTTCGACGATCCGGAGAAGCCGATCACCTGGCAGGGCTTCGAGAGCAAGGGGCCGACGCGCATCGGCGACAACTGCTGGCTCGGCGCCAACGTGGTGGTGACGAGCGGCGTGAGCATCGGAGAGCGCTGTGTGATCGGGGCCAACAGCGTTGTCACCAGGGACGTGGAGCCGTTCTCGGTGGCGGCCGGCAGCCCAGCTCGGGTGATCAGGCGCGTCGAGTACTCGGCGGCTGCCGGCGAGCCGACTTCATCGCCGGCGCATACCCCTGAGAACCGGTAGCTTCACGACCCATGGACCTGTTCGAGGCGATGCGCGGCGCGCCGACGAGCCGGCGCTTCAAGCCAGACCCGGTTCCTCGCGAGGTGGTCGTGCGAGTGCTCGAGCACGCGCGCTTCGCTCCCAGCGGCGGCAACCGCCAGGGCTGGCGCGTCGTCGTGGTCGAGGATCCCGAGCGGCGCGTTGCGCTGCGCGATCTCTATCTCCCGCACTGGCGCGCCTACCTGGAGCTGACGGGCGGGGCGCGCATGCTTTCCGAACCGGACAGCTTCCAGCCGGCGCGAGTACGCGCGGTGCAGCGGGCCGACGCATACGCAAAAGGGCTCGACCAGGTGCCGGTGCACCTTGTCATCGGCGTGCGACTCGAGGATCTCGCCGTCACCGACGCGCAGCTTCCCCGCCAGAGCATCGTCGGTGGCGCGTCGGTCTACCCCTTCGCGCAGAACGTGCTCCTCGGGCTCCGTGGGGAAGGGCTCGGCGCCGCCATGACCACGCTGCTGGTGCCCGCGGAGGCAGAGGTCAAGGAGCTCCTCGAGATCCCCGACGACGTCGCGATCGCAGCCCACATCGGCACGGGCTATCGAGCCGATGACTGGCCGACGCGACTTGCGCGGCGGCCAGTCGAGGAGTTCGCGTTCGCCGAGCGCTTCGGCGTCCCGCTGGTGTAGGTCGATCGCGCCGCCTGAAGGCCGGCGGCCGCCGGCAGCGCTCAGCAGCGAGCGCTACGGAAGCCCTCTCGCAAGGAGGCGTGGCAAGAGGACTTCCGCGGCGCTCGCGGCCTACGAGCGGCTCACTGCGCCGGCGGGACCGGCACGGCGTTGAACGGGGTGGTCCCGGTGGCGACGCTCAGGCCGAGGCCTGTCGCGCTGTTCGCATAGGCGAGCTCCTTGGCGAGCGTGCCGACGCCGTTGCTCGCGGGAACCGGCGCGAACTCGACGGTCGAGAGCACGCCGAGCGCGTTGCCGGTCGCGTCAAGGAAGCCGCTGCCGGAGTCGCCGGGGATGCCCGGGGTGACGGTGTAGAGCTGCTGGCTCCAGCCCCCGTTGCTTTCGAGTTCTCCAAGGCTGACGCCGGTCTTCGGGCTGAGCGCGCTCACACCCAGCCGCAGGATCGAGTTCCCGTAGCTGAACACGCGTTCGCCTTGCGTCGAGACGCCCGGGGCCAGCCCGTTCGGGCCTCCCCAGAACGGCACCGTCGGGTTGACGGTGGCCACTTTGTCGGCATCGACCTTGATCAACGCAAGGTCGTTGTAGGCACAGGTGTTTTCGTCTTTCTCTTTGGCCGACTGCATCGCAATCCACGAGTTGTATGCGAGCGTCCCCGCGCGCGTGCCGTTCTGGACGCCGCCGTTGACGAGTTCACCGGTGTAGATCGGGGTGCCGATCGGCAGCGATTTGGTCGAGCAGCCGTTCGTTTCCGTGCTGCCGCCCGTCGAGGAGCAGTGGGCCGCCTGGCCGAGATACACGCCACCGGAGGCATCGGTGAACACGAAGTTGGCCGTGCACTGCCCTGCGCCGCTGAGGAACGAGGGTGCTCCCGTGAAGGTCATCACGCCCGGATGGATCGTGGCGCTGCCCTCGGGTGCCCACGCTGAGGCGCTGCCGGCGCCTGCCAGGAGCGCGAGGACGGAGACGCTGAGCAGGATCGGCAGCTTCGAGCGACGCTTCATATGGCTTTCCCTCCAGGGGTCGCAGTCGACGGTGCCGCCCTTGTCCCCGGCGCAGGCGGCGTTCAGCGCCCGGGTTACCCCCTCTGATCGCTCTGAAACCCGACTGGACGGGCGTACGAGCCTTAGCCGAGACGCGCGTGCAGGTCGGCCAGCTCAGCGGCGTCGATCGAGTAGGTGTGCTCCGGCGCCGGGTAGCGTCGCGAGCGCACGTCCTCGGCGAATGCCGTGACGCCGTCGTTCATCTCCTGCTGCAGGTTCGCGTAGCGCTTGACGAATCGCGGCCCTAGCCCGTCTCGGATGCCGAGCAGGTCGTGGAAGACGAGCACCTGCCCATCGGTCGCGGGACCGGCGCCGATGCCGATCACGGGAATCTCGAGCAGCGGCATCAGCTCCTCGCTGACAGCGCTAGGGATCGCCTCGAACACGAGGGCGAAGCAGCCGGCCTCCTGCAGCGCGAGCGCCTCGGCGGCGATCCGCGCGGCCGCGGACGCGGTGCGACCCTGCGCCTTCCAGCCGCCGAGTGCCGTGGAGGTCTGCGGTGTGAGGCCGACATGTCCCATCACGGGAATGCCCGCGCCGATGATGGCGCTCGCGCGGCTCACGGACGCCGCCGCGCCGCCCTCGAGCTTGACCGCCTCGCAGCCGGCCTGCTTGACCATCCGCACGGCCGTTGTGATCGCCTGCTCGTCCGAGACCTCGTACGAGCCGAATGGCAGGTCGCCGATCAGCAACGGTGTCGTTAGGCCGCGGCGCACCGCGCGGGCGAGCACCAGCATGTCCTCGAGATCCACCGGCGTGGTGGCGTTGTAGCCGAGCACCGTCGTGGCCGCCGAGTCTCCCACGAGGACCAGGTCCACGCCGGCCGCCTCGGCCGCCCGCGCGCTCGGGTAGTCGTACGCGGTCACCATCACGATCGGGTCGCCGAGCCGCTTCTTCTCCATCAGCAGCGGCAGGGTCATCGGCAGGCGGCCGGGATCCGACGGCGCTTGCACGGCTGGGCGGCTGGACATCTGGGTTCCTCTCTGACTCGGTTGACGCCCGCTCACGAGAGCAGGGTCGCCACCTCGTCGTCGATGTTGACGATGCGGTTGGTCGTCGCCTCGACGTGCACGACGCGAGGCTCGTACTGTTCAAGCTCGACCCGGTCGTACTGGCCGTAGGAGATCACGATGATCGTGTCCCCGCGGTGGACCAGGCGCGCAGCGGCTCCGTTGACGCGCATGTCCCCCGAGCCGCGCTCTCCGGCGATCGTGTAGGTCTCAAAGCGCGCGCCGTTGTCGATGTCCACCACGTGGACCTGCTCGTGCTCGAGGATGTCTGCCGCCTCGAGCAGCTCGGGATCGATCGTGATCGACCCCACGTAGTGGAGGTCACAATCGGTGACCGTCGCCCGATGGATCTTGGACTTGAGCATCACGCGTTGCATGTTGTGATCGTCTCTCCTGGGAGCGGTTGACTGGGTGTCGAAGTGGGGGCGGGCTGGAGGATCGTGTTGTCGATCAGGCGGACCTCGCCGATCCGGGCGGCGATCGCGAGCAGCGCATCGCCGGTCAGGCTCTCGATCGGCTCGAGCGTGTCCGGCTCGACGAGCGCCACGTACTCGGGAGCGACCTCGAACGAGCGCATCGTCTGCAGCGCGTCCTCGAGGAGGGCCGCGGCCGACTGCTCGCCGGCGGCGGCGAGCCGGGCGGCGCTGTCCAGGGCGGCCGAGAGGGCAAGCGCACGAGAGCGCTGCCGCGGGTCGAGCAGCGCGTTGCGACTCGACATCGCCAGGCCATCGGCCTCGCGGACGGTGGGCCGCGCCTCGATGCGCACGGGCAGGTTCAGGTCCTCGGCCAGGCGCCGTATGACGAGCACCTGCTGCGCATCCTTCTGCCCGAAGTAGGCGACGTCGGGCATCGTCATGCACAGCAGCTTCGTAACGACCGTCGCAACGCCGCGGAAATGCTCGCTGCCCCGCGCGGCCCCCTCGAGCCGGTCGGTCAGCCCAAGCACCTCGACGGCCGTGGCGAAGCCCGGCGGGTAGACCTCCTCGGCCGATGGCGCGAACAGCACGTCGGCCCCCGCCGCTGCGGCGAGCGCGGCATCGTCTCGCTCGCGGCGCGGGTAGCGCTCGAGATCGGCGCGCTCGTTGAACTGCGAGGGGTTGACGAAGAGCGAGACGACCACCCTGTCGCACTGCTCGCGCGCGTGGCGGACGAGAGAGAGATGGCCCTCGTGCAGCGCGCCCATCGTCGGCACGAGGCCGATCGTCAGCCCGTCGCGACGTGCCGGTGACAGCGCCGAGCGCAACTCGCCGACTGTGCGCACGGTGCTCATGCGCGGAGCCTCGGTTGATCTCGTGGGGTTCATCGTTCTCGGTCCAGTTCCCTGCGGATACCGGCGCGACTGAAGAATTGAGTCCTGCTTGTCGGTCAGGTCCATCTCGAGCGGGCTCGATGACGGCCTCTGGGGATCATAACGCCGTTTCGGGCGGCAGGGAAGGGAGGCCGACGGGGAACTCGCCGTCCTGCCGGTGCAGGACCTTCAGGGATGCGCTCACCAGGCGTCGACGTTCGGGCGCTTCTTGCCCTGGCGGCGCCACCACTCGCCGGTGCCCTCGTCGAACAGCGTCTGGATCCAGCGGCGCGAGTCGGCTGGGTCGATCACGTCGTCGATCTCGCCGTATGCGGCCATGTTCATGCCGCGACCGCGCTCATAGGCGGCGGCGACCGTCTCCTGAAAGATCCGCTCGCGCTCGTCCGGATCGGCGATCGCCTCGAGCTCCCGGCGCATGCCGAGGCGCACGGCGCCCTCGAGGCCCATCGCGCCGAACTCCGACGTCGGCCAGGCGACCGTGAACAGCGGGGCCTTGAAGCCGCCGCCGGCCATCGCCTGGGCACCGAGGCCGTAGCCCTTGCGCAGCACGATCGTGCCCGTCGGCACGCTGAGGTTGGCGCCTGTGAGGAAGATGCGCGAGAAGTGCCGGACCGTGGCGGTCTGCTCGGCCGCGGGGCCGACCATGAAGCCGGGCGTGTCGCAGAGGAACAGCACCGGCAGCTCGAACGCGTCGCACAGCTGCAGGAAGCGCGCGGCCTTGTCGGCGCCATCGGCATCGATCGCTCCGCCGAGATGCGTGGGGTCGTTCGCGACCACCCCCAGCGGGCGCCCGTCGACGCGAGCCAGCGCGGTGAGCATCCCCGGCCCGAAGCCGCCGCGCAGCTCGAGCACCGAGCCTTCGTCGAACAGCGTCTCGACGACGCGGCGAACGTCATAGACGCGCTTGCGCTGCTCGGGGATCAGCCCGCGAAGCTCCTTCTGGTCGGCCACACCGCCCGGATCCGACGTGCCGCGGAAGTAGGACAGGTAGCGCCGGGCCGCCTGGACCGCCTCCCGCTCATCCGCCACGCGCAGGTCGACCACGCCGTTGCCGTACTGCATCTCGATCGGGCCGACGTCGGCGGGGTCGTGGACCCCGAGGCCTCCGCCCTCGATCATCGCCGGCCCGCCCATCCCGATGCTCGAGTCCTCGGTGGCGATGACCACGTCGCACCATCCGAGCAGCGCGGCGTTGCCGGCGAAGCAGTAGCCCGAGGCGATGCCCACGAGCGGCACGAGTCCGCTCAGGCCGGCGAACAGCGCGAACGCACGGCAGTCGAGGCCGGCGACGATCGGCATGTCCACGTCGCCCGGCCTGCCGCCGCCGCCCTCGGCGAACAGCACGACCGGAAGCCGGCGGCGCTCGGCGACGTCGAACAGTCGGTCCTTCTTGAGGTGGTTTCGCATACCTTGGGTGCCGGCCAGGACCGTGTAGTCGTAGGACATGGCCACGCAGGGCCGGCCTTCGACGGCGCCAAGCCCGCCGACGAGACCGTCGGCAGGTGTGCGGGCGATGAGCTCCTCGCGCGAGCGGCGCTGCTCCTGGGCCGCGAAGAGCAGCGGCCCGTACTCCACGAAGCTGCCCTCGTCGAGCAGTTCGGCGAGGTTCTCGCGCGCGGTGCGCTGACCGCGCTCGTGGCGGCGGGCCACCACGTCGGGGCGCGCCGCGTCGAGCCCGATCTCATGACGCTCGCGGACCGTGGCCAGGTCGGCCCGCTCCGCGCTCGGCTCCGGCGCCGAGGCCTGGCGGCCGTCCAGGGCGGCGGCGCCTCCGGGCTCCAGCACGACCAGCAGCTGGCCCTCCTCGACCGCGTCACCGACCGCCACGGCGACGCGTCGCACCACGGCGTCGGTCTGCGCCAGCACCTCGTGCTCCATCTTCATCGCCTCGAGCACGAGCAGCGGGGTGCCCGCTCCGACCGGCTCGTCGGCCGCGTGTGCGATCGCGACGACGACGCCGGCGAACTCCGCTCTGACGGCCAGCTCCGTGGATGACGCCATCGCGAGATCATTGCGCAGCGACGGCGCAGGAGCGGGTGGCGGGCCGGCGACGGGGCGCCCGCTGGGCTTCCCCAACGAGCAACTACCATCCAGCCGATGTCCTCGGAGGAGCGCGAACGGTCTGCCTCAGAGCGGCGCGAGGCGCTCAAGGAGCTGCTCATGCAGACGCGCGCATGCGTGCGCTGCAGCGACCTGGCGGCGACCCGCAAGACGGTGGTCTTCGGCGCCGGCAACGCGGACGCCGATCTGATGTTCGTGGGGGAGGCCCCGGGCGCGACCGAGGACGAGCAGGGCCTGCCGTTCGTCGGGCGGGCCGGCAAGCTGCTCGACCAGCTGCTCGAGGAGATCGGGTTGACACGCGGGGACGTCTTCGTGACCAATGTTCTGAAGTGCCGCCCTCCCGGCAACCGAGACCCGCTGCCGATCGAGATCGAGAACTGCCAGGAGTACCTGCTGCGCCAGGTGGAGCTGATCCAGCCGACGGTGATCTGCACGCTCGGCAACTTCTCGACCAAGCTGCTGCGTGGCGACCCGACGGGGATCACGCGCCTGCACGGCCAGCCGGAGGTGCGTGAGCTGGGCGTCCGCGCGGTGCGCCTCTATCCGATCTATCACCCGGCGGCGGCGCTCTACACCCCTCGAATGCTCGAGACGCTGCGCGAGGACTTCGCGCGGCTGCCCGAGCTGCTGGCCCTCGGTGCGCCCGAGCAGCCGGCGCCGGCCGAGACGGCTGATGTCCTCGAGCCCGCGGCTGAGGCGCAGAGGGCCCCCGAGTCGCCGCAGGGCGTGGAAGAGGTCGACCAGCTTGGCCTGTTCTAGGCGGCGTCCAGGCTTGTCTGGACACCATTTGGGCCTAATTTGCCTGCAAAGAAGGGGAAATCGCAGGAATGTCGAAAGATTCTGCCCAGGTCCTAAAGTGAGCCACGACGGCTGCCGATGAAGGCCATGTCTCCATCCCTCCAGGAGTAACGACCGGCCCGCGTCCCATTCTCCCGCGGGTCGGTCTTTTTAATGGCTCGGGCGCTGCGAGCGTCGATTCGCCGAAGAGCCTCTAGAGTCTCGGGGTGGCCCTGCGCAGCGTCGAAACCACCGGTCCCGCCGAGACGGAATCGCTCGGCGCCGAGCTTGCCGGGTCCCTGAAAGACGGCGACGTGGTGCTCGTTCGCGGCGAGCTCGGCTCGGGCAAGACGACGCTCGTGCGCGGCGCTGCGCGGGCTCTGGGGGTCGATGCCGCGGTGACGAGCCCGACGTTCAGCATCGGCCACCGCTACAGAGCCGCCGATCTGACGGTCACGCACCTCGACCTCTACCGGCTCGCCGGCCTCGAGCACGAGGATCCGGGCCTACTGGCCGACTACCTCGGACCGGGCCGCATCGCGTTCGTGGAGTGGCCCCAGGATTCGCCGCGCGAGCTCTCGAGCGCCCGTCTGTTGGTCACGCTCAGCCATCGCGGCGGAGATCGCAGGCGCATCGAGGTCGGCGAGCGCGCAGAAGCCGCCGATGCGGGAGGCTCGGCGTGATCGTGCTCGGCTTCGACACCGCCACGCCCTCGACGGCTGTTGCCCTGCGGCTCGCCGATGGGCGTACCTCCCAGGCGCGCGACGACCCGCGGGAGGGCGAGCACCCGGGTCACGCCACGCGGCTGCTGGCGATGGCGGCCGATCTGCTCACCAGCGAGGGCATTCGCTGGAGCGACGTGGACAGGATCGCGGTCGGCGTCGGGCCGGGCACCTTCACAGGCCTGCGCGTGGGCATCGCCACCGCTCGCGGCCTCGCCCAGTCGCTGTCGGCCGAGCTGGTGGGGATTCCGAGCCTGCAGGCGCTCGCCGCTCCCGCGCTCGCCGCGCTCGCTGCGGACGCCCGGCAGGCTGCCGGCCTGCCGGCGGACGCCCGTGCGGCACTCTCCAACCCCGTGCTGGCTGTGATCGACGCGCGTCGCGGTGAGGCGTTCGCGGCCGCCTACAGGGCGAGCACGGCCGGCGGCGCGCCGGATGAGCTGGTCGCGGCCAGCGCGCTCGCGCCGGAGGATCTCGGCGAGGTCATCGCCACGGCGGTCGATCGAGGCATCGAGCCGGGACGCCCGTGGCTGGCAGTCGGCGACGGTGCTGTGAGGTTTCGAAGCTGTCTGGAGAGGCTCGCCGTGACGGTTGCGCCGGACTCCTCGCCGCTTCACCGCGTGAGCGCCGAGTCGGTCTGCGAGCTCGGCCTGCTCGCGGCGCCGGCGCCGGACGTCGAGGCGGTGCTGCCCGACTACGGACGGCGCCCAGACGCGGAGATAGCCCTCGAGGCAGCATCGGCGGGAGGGCGCTGAGCCGTGTCCGCGCGCTCCGCCGCCCCACAGCCGATCGACGACCAGCCGAAGGTTGAGATCCGTGCGCTGGCCTACCCCGACCTGCCGCAGGTGATCGCCATCGAGCGCCGGGTGTTCCCCACGCCGTGGTCCCTGGCGATGTTCGTGCTCGAGCTGTCGAAGCAGTCGGGCATCTGCCTGGCCGCCACGGCCCCGACCGCCACCGGCGAGCCGCGACTGGTCGCATATCTGATCTGCTCCCGCTACGACACCGTCTGGCATGTCATGAACGTGGCCGTCGACCTCGATCAGCAGCGCAGGGGGGTGGCCTCGGCGCTGCTGGCCGACCTGTATGCCCGGGTGGGCGACCCCCTGGCGCGGTTCACGCTCGAGGTGCGCCGATCGAACAGCGTCGCGATCCGGCTGTACGAGCGCGAGGGCTTTCGCGCGGCTGGGATTCGCCGTCGCTACTACCAGGACAACGGCGAGGACGCCCTGGTGATGTGGCGCACGCCGGCAACGCTCGCGGGCTCGCTGAACGACGTGCCCAACCCCGGCCCGTGATGACGGTCCTGGCGCTCGAGACCAGCTGTGACGACACCTGCGCAGCGGTGATCGACGACGGCGGACGCACGCTCGCGAGCGTGATCTCCTCGCAGCTGGCGCACGAGCGCTTCGGCGGCGTGGTGCCGGAGATAGCGTCCCGCCACCACCTGGAGCTCGTCAACGCGATCGTCGCGCAGGCGCTTCGAGACGCGGGCGTGACGCTGGAGCAGGTCGATCTGCTCGCTGCCACCCAGGGCCCGGGTCTGGTGGGCGCGCTCCTGGTGGGCCTGTCGACGGCGAAGGCGCTCGCGGCCGCTCGGGAGCTGCCATTCGCCCCGGTCGACCATCTCCAGGGGCACGTGGCGGCCAACTTCCTGACAGACGGTGAGGAGGCGTTCGAGCCTCCGTTCCTGTGCCTGATCGCCAGCGGCGGCCACACGCTGCTCGCGCATGTCAGCGAGCACGACGGTTTCGAGGTGCTGGGCCGCACGCTCGACGACGCGGCCGGCGAGGCGTTCGACAAGGGCGCGCGAATGCTCGGGCTCGGCTACCCGGGCGGCGCGGCGCTCGAGCGGCTCGCCGCCGAGGGCGATCCGCAGGCGTTCGCGTTCCCGGGCTCACTGCACGAGCGGGCACGGGGTGGAGGCGGGGCGGGCCGCAGCGCATTTGCCCGGAGCCTCGACTTCTCCTTCGCCGGCCTCAAGACGGCGCTGCTCTATCGGCTGCGCGAGATGTCCGAGCCCGACGCGGAGGCCTGTGCCGCGGACCTCGCCGCCTCATACCAGAGGGCGATCGTCGACAGCCTCATCACGCGCGCCGAGCAGGCACTGGAGCAGACCGGGATCGACCGCCTGGCGGTGGGAGGCGGCGTCGCCGCCAACGGCGAGCTGCGCAGGCGCCTGCAGGGCATCGGCGCCACCCTCCATGTTCCGGCGCCGTCGCTCTGCACGGACAACGCGGCCATGATCGCAAGCGCCGCGCGCTTCGGCGAGCAGCTTGCGTATCCCGCCTACCTCTCGCTGGACGCCTACGCGACGGGTGAACGCTCGCTCTGATGACCCTCCCGGCCGGTGACTCGCGCCGTCGGATCCTCGTCACATCAACCGAGCTTGACCAACGACCGCCCTGAGTATTAACATCGGAGACAGCCGATGGGCCAACTTCAAGCCAGGACGCTAGAGGACCTCGAAGGAGAGCTACAAGAGCGGGCCTTTGCCCGCAACGCTGAGCTGTTGACGGGCAGGGGGCGCGACGGCCGCGTTCGCGCGGCCTTCGTTCAGTTCGGAGACCGGATCAGCCGCCGTGGAGTCGTCGTCCTGGAGGCGGTTGCGGGGGACACGCATGTCGCGCTGGAGTGCCTGCTCGCCGCTGATGCAGAGCGCGCGAGCGCGCGCCGCTGGTATCGCAGCACTGCGCCGTAGATAGACTCGCAGCCGGCATGGCGGCCAACGAGGACGTGGGCACGGCGGGCACCGATCGTGGTGTCGTGTCTACGGTCACGGTCTACTCCCAGCCCGACTGCCACCTGTGCGCGGACGCGATGCTTGCCCTTCGCCGGCTGCAGCGGGAGCTCGGGTTCGCCCTGGAGGAGCGCGACATCACCAATGATGAGGCGCTTCACCGCACATATTTTGAGCGGATACCCGTCGTGGCGGTCGATGGCGAGGAGCTCTGCGACTACTTCGTCGAGGAGGCGCTCCTGCGCGAGCGTCTAGAGTCACGACGATGAGCTATGGAGAACCGACGAGCGCCGTCCAGGACGAGCCGGACGGGAGCGTGTCAGCGAGCGAGAGGCTTTCGCTGGGGGTCGCAGCCCGCCTCTCGCGCTACCTGCAGGTGCTGACCCAGGCCAAGAAGATGGGCAAGGAGACGATCTCCTCACAGGAGCTCTCCGACTACACGCACGTGAACTCCACACAGATTCGCCGCGACCTCTCCGGGTTCGGCAAGTTCGGCAAGCGCGGCGTCGGCTACAACGTCGAGGCGCTGGTCTCGCAGATCCGCAAGATCCTGCGCACCGCCGGCCAGCACAACATCGCTCTGATCGGCGCCGGGCATCTGGGCAAGGCGATCGCGTCGTCGGAAATCTTCGCCGACCACGGCTTTCGCGTCGTTGCGATCTTCGATGTCGACGATGCGAAGGTAGGCACGACGCTCGGAAGCCAGGCGGTCCGACACATCGCCGAGCTGCGCCAGGTGGTCGAGGACGAGGACATCGTCGTCGGCGTGCTCGCGGTGCCGACAGGCGCGGCCCAGGGACTCGCGGACGAGCTCGTCGAGGCCGGCGTGAAGATCATCTTCAACTACTCGGAGTCGCTGCTCGACGTGCCGCCGGAGGTGACCGTCCACACCTCGAGCCCGGCGGTCGACCTGCTCTACGCGCTGTACTTCTATCTGACCTGAGGCGCGGCCCGGCGGAGTCAAACTGCAAGCCCGCGCCCCTGACCGCACAAACCGCACGCAGACCGACGCGATGAACAGCCTGGACCTAGACCGAGCGGCCGAGACCTTCGCCGAATCGGCCGACTTCACCGTCGGCGTGGAGGAGGAGTTCTCGATCCTGCACCCGCAGACGCTCGACCTGGTGGCGCGCTTTGAGGAGTTGAGCGCAGCCGCGGCGGGCGATCCGGTGCTTCGAGAGGCCGTCGCCGGCGAGCTGATCTCCTCTGAGATCGAGATCATCTCGGGCGTCGGGTCCGACATGCATGACGCGCTCGCACGCCAGCGCGAGCGCCGCTCGCGACTGTTCGCGCTCGCGGGCGTGCATGGCGCGGCGCTCGGCGCGACCGGTACCCACCCATGGGCCGACTACCGCGAGCAGCCGATCATCGACACCGAGCACTACAGGCGCGTCGAGGACGAGCTGAAATACGTCGCCTGGCGCAACAACACCTTCAGCCTCCACGTGCACGTGGGCGTTCGCGACATCGACCGCGCGGTGCGGGCGTGCGACAGGCTGAGATCCGTGCTGCCGCTGCTGCTGGCTATCTCCACGAACTCGCCATATCTCGACGGGCAGGACAGCGGGCTGCAGTCGGCGCGAACCCAGAGCTTCACCAGGAGCTTTCCGAGATGCGGCATCCCCGACTCGTTCGGCGGCTGGGATGCCTACCGCCGCTATATCGAGTTCCTGATGCGCACGCGCTCGATCGTCGAGTTCACCCAGGTCTGGTGGTCGGTCCGGCCGCACTTCAGCTTCGGCACCGTCGAGCTGAGGATCTGCGACGCGCAGGCGACCGCGCAGGAGTCCGACGCGCTCGCCTCGCTGATGGTCGCCTGCATCGCCCAGGCGGTGCGTGACGCCGACGAGGGCGTTCCTTTCAGCGATCCGGCGCCACGCCTCATCGAGGAGAACGTCTGGCGGGCCACGCGCTACGGGCTCGACGGCGCGCTGATAGACCTCGAGCTCGGCGAGGAGTACGCGGCCCGCGATGCGATCGAAAGGCTGGCGAGCTGGACTGCGCCGATACGTGCGGAGCTCGGCATCGACCCCGTGTTCCCTGAGCGCAACGGCGCCCAGCGCCAGCGCCGCATGATCGAGGCGGGAGCCAGTCGCGAGGAGGTCTTCGCGGCTTCTGTCAACGAGACCAGAGAGACGTATTCACAGGAGGTGACGGTGTGAGCGCAGATGCAGAGGGACCGGCGGGTGAGCGCGGAGCGGCGCCCGGGGAGGGCTCCGGCCAGCCCACCGAGGAGGAAGTACGCGCGGCCTACGAGGCGGAACTCGCCCGTATAACCAGCACCGACATGATCGCCCAGGCGGTGGTCTCGCTGCTGAGCATCGGCGCACGACGGCTCGGCTCGGCCGGGGCGCCGCAGGGCGGCGAGGCACAGGCCGCGGCTGAGGCAGAACGAGACCTCGAGCAGGTCCGCGACGCGATAGATGCCGTTCGAGCCCTGCTGGAGATCCTCGAACGGAGGATCCCGCCGCAGGAATTGAGGTCGCTGCGCGACGCCCTCTCCCAGCTGCAGGTCGCCTATGCCCGCGAGGTGCAGGCCGCCGGCGGAGCGGACCAGCCGGCGCAGGGCGAGCAGCCGGGCGGCCCGCCGCCCGCGGCCGGCCAGGACGCGCCCGGCGCAGCCGACAGCTCGGGCGCTCCCGGGCCGGCGCAGTCGAGCGGCAAGCTGTGGGTGCCCGGCAGCTGACGATCGCCCTGCGCGCCTGCCGCTGGCCGGCACGGCGCCGTCCGGCACGATAGACTCCGCCCGCGTTTTGCCCCGGCCGGCGCTCGCCGCCGAGCGATCCGGGCGAGACGTGCGCGCGAACATCCTCGCGCGGCACGCAAATCAGACCGCGGAGGATTCCAGTTGAGCAGCTTTCTGACGAACCATGGGGTCGTCGTCGCCCTTGTATGCGCGGCGTGCGCCGTCGTCTACGGCCTCGTGACGGCACGATCCCTGCTCGCCCTGTCGCCCGGGAACGAGCGCATGCAGGCCATCTCGCTGGCTGTTCAGCAGGGCGCCCGCGCCTACCTGAACCGCCAGTACACGACCATCGCGGCCGTCGGGGTGGTCCTGTTCGTCGTGCTGATCTTCGTCCAGAACATCGCCGTCGCCGGCGGCTTCGCGATCGGCGGTCTGCTCTCGGGCTCGACCGGCTACATCGGGATGAACGTCTCGGTGCGCGCGAACGCCCGCGTGACCGAGGCGGCGCGCGGCGGCGTCTCGCCGGCGCTCCAGGTTGCCTTCCGCGGTGGCGCGATCACCGGCCTGCTCGTTGTCGGCCTGGCGCTGATCGGCGTCGCGGGCTACTACGGCGCGCTGACGGCGATCTTCAACGACAGCCCGAAGACGGCGGTGGACGCGCTGATCGGCCTGGGCTTCGGCGGCTCGCTGATCTCGGTCTTCGCCCGGCTCGGCGGCGGCATCTTCACCAAGGCCGCGGACGTCGGCGCGGATCTGGTGGGCAAGGTCGAGGCGGGGATTCCCGAGGACGACCCCCGCAACCCGGCGACGATCGCCGACAACGTCGGCGACAACGTCGGCGACTGCGCGGGAATGGCCGCGGACCTGTTCGAGACGTATGCGGTCACCGCGGTCGCCGTGATGCTCCTCGGCGTGCTGACGTTCCACGAGTCCACGCGCGTCGTGCTCTATCCGCTCGTGCTGGGCGGCGCTGCCATCATCGCGTCGATCATCGGGACCTTCGCTGTTCGCTCTCGCTCGGGCAACGTCGAGCGCGCGCTGTACCAGGGCCTCGTCGTGTCCGGTGTGATCGCGGCGGGGGCGTTCGCACCGATCACCTACTGGCTGATGCGCGGCCTCAGCTTCAGCCAGGTGGGCAGTGCGGTCAACACTCCCGCCTGGTGGAAGTTCTACCTGTGCTCCCTGATCGGGATCGCCGTGACGGCGTTCCTGTTCGTCATCACCGACTACTACACCTCGACGCGCTTCTCTCCCGTGAAGAAGACCGCGAGAGCGTCGATCACGGGCCACGCGACGAACATCATCCAGGGCTTCGGCTCGGGCCTGCAGGCGACTGCCCTGCCGGCGATCGTGATCGTGCTCGGGATATTGGGGTCCTGGAAGCTCGCCGGCGGTGGAGTCACCGGCATCTATGGCATCGGTGTCGCCGTGGTGGGGCTGCTGTCGCTGACGGGCCTGATCGTGGCCCTCGACGCGTTCGGCCCGATCACCGACAACGCCGGGGGTATCGCCGAGATGGCCGACCTGCCGGAGGACGTGCGCAAAGTCACCGACCGCCTCGACGCGGTCGGCAACACGACGAAGGCCGTCACCAAGGGTTACGCGATCGGGTCCGCGGTGCTCGCGGCCGTGGTGCTGTTCGCGGGGTTCCAGAAAGAACTTGAAGCGAAGCTCTCCCACGCGATCTCATTCGGGATCAACGAACCGCCGGTCCTGATCGGGCTCCTGCTCGGCGGCCTCATGGTCTGCCTGTTCGCGTCGCTCTCGATCGAGGCCGTGGGCCGCGCCGGCGGTGCGGTCGTGGAGGAGGTACGTCGTCAGTTCCGGGAGCACCCGGGGATCATGGAGGGCACCGAAGATCCCGACTATGCGGCCTGCGTTGACATCGTCACGAAGACCGCCCAGCGCGAGATGATCCTGCCGTCGCTGCTGCCGATCGGGTTGACGGTGATCGTCGGGCTGATCGACACGCAGGCGCTCGGCGGGCTGCTGATCGGCGTGATCGTCGTCGGCTTCTTCTTCGCGGTCCTGATGACTGCGGGCGGTGGAGCGTGGGACAACGCCAAGAAGCTCATCGAGGACGGCGCCTATGGCGGCAAGGGCTCCGACGCCCACGCCGCGTCGGTCACCGGAGACACGGTCGGCGATCCCTTCAAGGACACGGCCGGACCGGCGATCAACCCGATGATCAAGGTCGCCAACATCGTCGCCATCCTCATCATCCCGCTCATAACCTGACCGGCGTGCCGCGGGCCGGCGCCGACCCGCCGCGACCGCGCCTCGGGCGGGAGGCGCCGCAACGGAGCGGCCCGATAGGACCTAAGCTCAGCGTGAGATGACCGGCCGACAGGCGCACCGCACCGCCACGCTCGTGTTCTCGCTGCTGATGCTCGCGATCGGCGCCGCATTGGTGATCCAGACAGTCAGCGGGCACGGCAGCGCGCTCTCCGGGCGGCTGCTGCTGGGCGTGCTGTTCCTCGCGGCCGGCGTCGGGCGTCTGTACGTCGAGATCAAGCGCGGACGGGGCACATGAGCACACCACCGGGCTCCGACGGCCAGGGCGCGCAGGACGGCCGCGAGAAGGCGCCGGATGCCCCCCGGCGGGCCCTTCCCGGCGGCCGGCGCGCGCCGGCGGACGGCGAGCGGGCGGCGTCGGAGCTGGCGGAGCGCTCGCGCGTGATCGTCCGCCGCAGCATCGGCTCGCCGATCCTGTTCGCGATCGTCTACACGTCGCTGGCGAGCGCCATCTACTTCTCGCTGGGGGTGATAGCCGGGCACGCGCTGGGCCTCACGCCCCTCGTGTTCCTGCTCGCCGCTCTGATGTTCGCGCTGACCGCGACCACCTACGCGGAGGGCGCGTCGATGCACCCCGAGCGCAGCGGCTCGACGGTGTTTGCCCGCTACGCCTTCAACGAGCTCGTCAGCTTCGTCGCCGGCTGGGCGATCCTGCTCGACTACATCATCCTGATCGCCGTCACGGCCTACTCCGCGACGCAGTACCTGCGGGTGTTCTGGAGCCCGCTGGGAGACAGCGGGGAGGCGCTCGGCCTGGCCCTGGCGTTCATCGCGTTCGTGGTGTTCGTCAACATCCGGGGCCTCGGCGGGCGCCGCGCCAGGCGGATCGGGCTGCTGGTGATCGGCGACCTGGCCCTCCAGGGGCTGATCGTCGTGATCGGGCTTGCCCTTTTCTTCAACCCGCACACGCTGCTCAGCCCGATACACCTCGGCAGCTCTCCCAAATGGTCTGACCTGATCTTCGCCCTGACCGTCGCCGTGATCGCGTTCACGAGCCTGGAGTCGGCTGCCGGCGTCGCGGGCGAGGTGAGGATCAGCCGCCGCGCGCTGAAGCGGGTGGTCGCGAGCGGTACGGCCACGGTCGTGCTGCTCTACGCCGGCATCGCGCTCGTCGCCGTCACCGCGCTGCCCGTGCACAACGGCCATACCGAACTGGCCACGCGCTACCTGAACGCGCCGATGCTGGGCGTGGTCGCGCACATGCACCCGCACTGGCTGGCCGAGACCTTCAGGTACCTCGTGGGCGGCCTCGGGTCGCTGACGCTGGTCGCGGCCGCGAACTCCGCGATGCTGGGCCTCTCGCGCCTGGCCTATTCGCTCTCGACCAACCGACAGATCCCGAGCGGCCTCGGGCGCCTGCACCCGCAGCGCTCGACGCCCTATGTGCTGATCATCATCGCCGGCGTGATCGCGGCCGGCCTGGTGGTGCCGGAGGACCTCGACTTCCTCGTGGGGATCTACGCCTTCGGGGCGACCCTGGCGTTCACCATCGCCCATCTGTCGGTGGTTCGCCTGCGCTACCGGGAGCCTGACCGCGACCGTCCCTTCAAGGTGCCGCTGTCCGTGCGCGTGCGCGGTGGCGACCTGCCCCTGCCGGCGGTCTTCGGCGCACTCGTCTCGGCGGCTGGGTGGGTGGCCGTGATCGTGGTCCACGAGCCGGCTCGCTACGTCGGCTTCGGGTGGATGGCCGTGGGCATCACGCTGTATGTCGTCTATCGCCTCGCCGACGAAACGTCGCTGTGGCGGCGCGTGACGGTGCCGCCGCAGATCCTCCGAGCCGAACAGCCCGTCGAGCGCGACTACGGCTCGATCCTCGTACCGCTGTTCGGCACCGACCTCGACGACGACATCGTGCAGACGGCCGCCCTGCTCGTGTCGAGCGAACAGACCGACGAGGCGGCGATCGACACGGCCACGATCGAGGCGATCTGGGTGTTCGTGATACCGATGTCGCTTCCCCTCGACGCGAGCCTGCCCGACGCGCAGGTCAAACATGCCCGCCAGGTGCTCGCGCGGGCGAAGGCGGTTGGCGAGGAGTACACCGGCGTGCAGGTGGCCACGGCGATCGTGCGGACGAGACGCGCCGGCTACGCGATCGTCGACGAGGCGCGGCGACGGGGCGTCGAGGCGATCGTTCTCGGCGCGGAGGAGCCGTCGCTGATCCGCGGCGGCGCGCGCCTGGGGGGCAGGGGAGGCCCACTCGAGGGCTTCGTCGGCGATGTCACGAAGTATGTGGTCAGCAAGGCGCCCTGCCGGGTGATCGTGACGGCGCCCGCCGCCGGCGACTCGCCTATCGAGATGGCCCGGCGGGCGCATCGTGCCAGCGCCCCCATCGTCTAACCTCCGCGCTATGGCGCTTTCCCCAGTCCAATGTTCGTCCTGATCGTCGGTGCCGGCCGGGTGGGCTCGGCCGTCGCCAAGTCCGCCCTCGCAGCCGGCAACGAAGTCTCAGTGCTGGATGAGGACCCGCTCTCTCACGAGCGCCTCGATGCCGGCCAGGACAAGAGCTGGGAGGATTCCGGCGGCCAGTTCACCGTCGGGACGGCGCTGGAGACCGATGCCCTGATTCACGCCGGGATCGACCGTGCGGACGTGTTCATCGCCTCGACCGCCGGAGACAACACGAACCTGGTGATCGCGCAGATCGCTCAGAAGCGCTTCGCCATCGAGAAGGTGATCGTGCGCGTGATGGACCCGGCGCGCGCGGGCTGGTACGGCGAGCAGGGCCTGCACACGATATCTCCGACCAAGCACGCGATCGAGATGTTCGAGCACGCGCTCGAGCCGGAGCCGGTCTAGCCCATGTACGCGATCATCGTCGGCGCCGGCAAGGTCGGACGCAACCTGGCTCGGGAGCTGATCGGCAAGGAACACGAGGTGACCCTGATCGAGTCATCGCGTCCGCGCTACCTGGCGATAGAGGAAGAATTCGAGCATGCCGTGCACTACGGCGATGCGACCGAGCTATGGGTGCTCGAGCGGGCGGGGATCCAGCGCGCCGATCTCGTGATCGCGGTGACGGGCGACGACGAGGACAACATCCTGGTCTGCCAGGTCGCCAAGGAGAAGTACCTGTGCGACCGGATCATCGCGCGAGTGAACAACCCCCGCAACCACGATCACTTCAGGCTGCTGGGGATCCAGCCCGCCGTCTCGGCGACCGACCTGATCCTGCGGCTGATCGAGCACGAGGTGCCGCGCTACGGCCTCGTGCACCTGCTGGCGCTCGAAGAGGAGCGTCTGGAGATCATCGAGCTGGAGGTCAGCGAGGGGGCGCCCACCGTGGGCGAGAAGGTCTCCGACATCGCGCTTCCGGAGGGCAGCTTGATCATCTCGGTGCTGCGGGGCGGGACCGGCTTCGTCCCCAAGCCCGACACCGTCATCGAAGCGGGTGACGAGGTGCTGCTCGTGCTCGACCCCGGCCTCGAGGAGGCGATCACCGCCTACTTCGCGCCCGACGGGCAGCCGGCTCGGATCTGAGGGCTGCTCCCCGACGGCTGTTGCGCCCGCCCCAGCTGTCGGTCTGGCAGTGGCAGTTCGGGCACAGGAGCGTGAGGTTCTCAAGACGGTTGTCGTGCCCGTCGCCGTTGATGTGGTGGAGCTCGAGCGAGAGCGGCTGATCGCGCCATCGCGTGATCCCGCATTCGGCGCAGCACTCGGTGAGGAGTCCCGCCTGCACCAGTCGGCCCTTGAGATGTTTCCGAGCTCGCGAGCCGGACAGCAGCTCCTCGATCGGCATCGCGGAGGGGCGAGCGATGACGTCGCCGCGCCTGGCGGCGCTTGACCATGTGGCGCTGCTGAAGCCGAAATGCGCCGCGCATTGGAGCACCGTGTGGCCGGCGTCGTAGTAGGCCTGGACCGCGCTCCAGTCGTATCGTCTGGCCGCGCGGTGGTCGATCGGCATGCCCAGGCGCCTCGCGTGATAGGTCACCGTCGCCCTGGAGACGTCGAGTCGCCGCGCGATCTCCGCGCGTGTGTGTCCTGCGGTCAGGAGCCGCTCGACCTCGTCGCCTGTGCTCGAGTGAAGGCGCGGCGCCTCGACGGCGGCATCGGCGCGCACCGGGTGCCTACCGTCCGCGCCCCTCATCTGGTCCCGCTCATGCCGGACAACGGTGTATGGCACGCCTGTGCGCCGCGCCACTTCGGCGACTGAGACACCAGCATCGAGCAGCAATCGCACGCGGGCATGGGGCGCAGGCACAAACGTATGTTCGCGTCAGCTTGGGACGAAACTCCCGCGTGCTAGCGGATATCCTTAGCTCGGCGCACCGATCCGGGATGGTGTAATTGGCAACACGCGACACTCTGGATGTCGAATTTGGGGTTCGAGTCCCTGTCCCGGAGTGTTCGAATGTCGAGGCGCGCGTGGCGCCCGCTGGCGGTTGCTACACCGCCGCCTGCGAGGCCCAGTCGCGATAGAGCTCGAAGTAGCGCCCTTCGGCGGCGATGAGCTCGTCGTGCGTGCCCTGCTCGGCGATGCGGCCGTGCTCGAGCACGACGATCCGGCCGGCCTGGCGAATGGTCGAGAGGCGGTGTGCGATCACGATCGAGGTGCGCCCCGCTAGCAGGCGCCGCAGGCCGTGCTCGATGCGCCCCTCGGTGTGCAGGTCGACGTTGGAGGTCGCCTCGTCGAGCACGAGGATGCGCGGATCGGCGATCAGCGCGCGCGCGAAAGCGAGCAGCTGGCGCTGCCCGGCCGA
>JAXDGO010000037.1:0-3013 GCA_034665005.1 Solirubrobacteraceae bacterium
AGCCGCGGCGATCTTCATCATCGTCCGAACGGCGGCGCGCGGCTTCAGCATGGCCCTCCGAGTCGCCGTACCAGCCCCGGCCGCGGCCACGTCCGCCGCGATCGTCGTCATCGTCATCGCGACCGCGCGAACGCGAGCCGCGCCGATCGTCGTCGTCGTCATCGCGGTACCGCGAACGGGAGCCGCCCCGGTCGTCGTCCTCGTCCCAGCGGCGACGAGCGGCATCGGCGTGGCCTTCCGAATCGCCAAACCAGCCCCCGCGACCGCGGCCGCCGCGATCGTCGTCGTCATAACGACCACGCGAACGCGAGCCGCGGCGATCTTCATCATCGTCCGAACGGCGGCGGGCGGCCTGCGAATGGCCCTCCGAATCGCCGTACCAGCCGCGTCCCCGTCCACCGCGTTCGTCATCATCATCGCGGCCGCGTGAGCGCGAGCCACCGCCGGAAGACCGACGCTCGTCGCGGTCGTCGTCGTCACTTACGAAGCGACCGCGCTCATCGCGATCGCGCTCATTGTTACCGTTCCTTGCCATACGTTCCTCCGTGTCGGAATAATCGAAGTTGAGCGAAACGGCGCGAGTGGGTCTCAATTCTGCAGCGCGCCCCTGCAGATCCTCCTTTCTCTTCTTGATAGCCTGCGTAAGCTCGGCGGTGTCGACGCCTTGCGCTTCGGCCTGGGCGAAGATCCCTCCGCCGGGCTTCTCTTCCTCGGTCACGTGATGTTTGATCTGCTCGCCCAGCACTTTGACCTTCGCGTCGCGGAAGCGGTCCGTGGCGCGGGCATCCAGCAGGTCGGCAATGAGCAGCTTGGCGCTGTCGTGCTCCACTTGGGCTTCGTCCAGAATGTCTTCCCCGGACACTGCCGCGCGGCAGGCGGGATAGAAGAGCTCCTCTTCGAGTTTGGTATGGATGATCAGCTCCGCGCAGATTTGCTGCAAAAGTCCGTCCTTGCGGTCCTCGTCCTCGGTACTTTGGAAATCGGCAAAGAGCTGCTCGACCTTACGGTGATCCTGCTTGAGTGCCTCGATTGCACCGCCGGCACTCTTTTGCGGCGTGGGCGAAGTAGCGGCAGGCATAGGAGTCGCCACAGTGGGCTTGGTTTCCATACCGGTGGTTGTCTTACTCGATGTTCTGGTCGTTTTGGTTGCCATCGCGGTCTCCTTGTGAGCGGCGTCCGTGCCAGGCAATGCAGGGGACCCGTGGTCCGTTGCTCACATGAACCGCACTGTTCGAAATCGAACAGTGGGTGGAAGTGGCATTACAGGCGTAGTATTGAGTTCGGAACGGGCGGCGCAGTCTGAGTGCTCCGGGCTCGGGCAAGCACCACGCCCGCGCGTGGATTCACACGACCCACCTCTTCAGTCTCGCGAGCCCTTCCTCGAACCGCCGCTCCTCGGCCCAGTCTCGCTTGGCGACCGGGTAGGCGAAGGTGAGCTGGCGACCGGGTAGGCGAAGGTGAGCGCGAGTGCGTCGCCGTCGTCCGGTGGGGCAAGGCCGCGCCGGCGCTCGCAGCAAAAAGTAAGTGGCTCCGCGTCGGGTATGGGGG
The DNA here is from genome assembly GCA_034665005.1 of Solirubrobacteraceae bacterium. Lineage (GTDB taxonomy): Bacteria > Actinomycetota > Thermoleophilia > Solirubrobacterales > Solirubrobacteraceae > Palsa-744. The sequence continues at coordinate 1,549 of JAXDGO010000037.1, forward strand.
ACAAGCCAACGCGGAGCCTGCCGCGGGGCTTAGTTCCCCTCCCACACACGGGGTGCGGCGGAATTACAAACGGACAACCCATGCGACCGCTCCGTGTAAAGATTGTGTCCTGGGGTCGAAGGGCGAACATCGAGTAGAAGAAGCTTGCTTGCCTGGAACGATGGTGCAGCAACCTGCATCAAGGTCACTACGTTCTGCGAATGCTCGCTGCTCGGCTTCCTTATTGGGCGAGTATGATGGGTGGCCGAGCCGCGCACCGAGGGCGGTTTGGAATGAGCGCATTTTCACGTATCATGAAGTGGTTCCTCCTCATCGCAGGAGGGATCGTGACGCAACTGCTAGTCTCCATTGGCGCGCACACCGCGCTCGGTGCCGACCCTCCTAGCGCCCCTCGGGGCGAGATCGTACTCGACCAGCAGCTGATCAATCAGCTGCGCCTCTTCGAGAAAGAGATCGCACGATCTCAGTACACTGAATTCTGCGCCACGGTGAGGATGCCGCCGGCGGCCGTCATTGAACACTTAGAAGAGGCGTCTCGGGCTGGCGATGCGCACGCACAGGTGTTGTTCATGTGGGTGTTTCGACTCATTGAGCGCTACAAGGAGGACGGGTGCGGAGATACGTAGTGCTCCCTCGCCCCTTGCTATATCGCAAAAGTGCCAAGACCGGACATCGGTGGAACGGAGTGAAAGTGAGCGCCGGCGACGGGAGTGAAGGGATCGACAAATGCCTACCCCTCGCCCCCACGGCCATGCGCAGAATCACACGATCCACCTCTTCAGTCTCTGGAGTCCTTCCTCGAACCGGCGCTCCTCGGCCAGTCGCGCCTGGCGACGGGATAGGCGAAGGTGAGCGCCAGCGCGTCGCCGTCGTCGGGCGAGGCCAGCCCGCGCCGCCGCATGTCGTCCTTGCGTTCCAGCAGGATGGCGTCCGAGGCGTCGTAGCCGTAATCGACCGCCTTCAGGTCGGCGGTGAGGTCGTTGTCGTCGGGCAGGCTGCCCACCTTCAGCCACTCCTTCATGAAGCCCCACATCTCGGCGCGCTTGTTGGCATAGCGCGCGGCGGCATCGCGAGCATCGGTGCGGTCGGCCCGGGCGCCGAAATCGACGCCCACGAGGTTGGGGCAGCCGAGCTGGTTCAGGCGGTCGTGCACGCCCCAGCCGATGCCGGTGCCGTCGACGAACACGGCATCGGGGTTGTGGCTGTTGACCTGCTCCATGACCCGGCTGGCGATCTGCATCAGGTCGGGGATGCGGAACTTCACGGCCGGGATCGAGCGCGCGTCGAGCCCGCGGCGGAAGCGGATGACGCTCTGGTCGGCGCCCTGGCGGGCGATGTCGACGCCCATGATGAGGGGCGCCGTCGGATCCTCGACCAGCGGCCGCGCCACCGCCTCATCGACCCGCTGGCCGTCGATGAACTGCAGCGAGCCGGTGCGCGGGAAGACACCGCGCACGCGGATGCG
>JAXDGO010000038.1:0-19754 GCA_034665005.1 Solirubrobacteraceae bacterium
GTCCCGCCCGCGCTCGAAAAATTCAAGAAGATGAAGAGCGACGGCGCGATCAGCCTGCCCAAGCCACCGATGCCCAGTTGCAGCAGGCGCGTGATGATCGCGACCGCGAATGTGTAGAGGGCGCCCATTCCGAGCATCGCGACGATCGTTCCAAAGGACCCGCTGAAGGTGCCATAGCCTGGCCCTCCGATCAGGTACGCGATGACCGGGGCGAGCAGGGACGCGGCGGCCATGATCTCGACTCGCCGCCATTCAGGCAGTGTCGGTGCGACGAACCCGAGCGCGGTGACGACCAGGAACCCGGCCAGCGAGCAGATGACGACGAAGAAGAAGTTCGGCGTCTCCGAGGGGTTGTCCGGGGGTAAGGGCCGGACGTCATCGACCGCCAGCGGGCGGTTCTCTCCGGCCGCTGTCTGGCGGAACGCTCCTTCGACGAAGTTGGCAAGGGAGGGCGATGCGGCGGAAGCGACGATAGCTGTGGGCCGGTTGCGGCTAGGCACGTAGGCTCCGGCGAGCCGGCGGGCGCCGACCAGCCGGCGCGCTTGCGTGACGCTCACCAGTTGCGAAACCGCAAAGCCGTTTTTGGGTCTTGCTCCGAGCGCACGCGCGAGCGGCGCTGTGGTCGCCGGGGCGCCGACGATCGCGACCTTCACGTGGTGCGGCTTCGGTGCGTGAAGCGCGCCGATGTTGTTGGCGGCGAATCCGACCGCGACGTAGAGCGGCAACAGCAAGGTCAACGCCGCCAGCCGCATTTCACGCGTGTTGCTTGCTGAACCGCTCGCGCGGCCCGGCTTGGGAGTCTCGGTGGGGGTCATCGATTACTCCTTTGGCGTCGTGAAGTTGTCTCGAGAAAGGCATGGGCGTCGTCGGCGAACTGCTCCGGGTATTGGTTCAGAAAGCCGTGGCCGGCGTCCGGATAGATCCGCAGCTCTGCGTTTGGGAGGTGCTCGGCAAGCAGGTGGCTGTTTTGCGTATGCATCATCGTGTCGTTGTCGCCATTGGCGACCAGCGTCGGCTGCGTTATGCCCGCGAGACGGTTGAGCTTCGACGCGTCTGGAATACCCCAGGCGGTGATCGCGGCGAGTTGCGCGTCGCGAGTCGCCAGGTCGGTGGGTTCGTCGCGGTCCACCTCGCGTTGGTAGAGGCGTCCAAGCGACTCCATGCCCTTGGCGTGGCTCTGCTCAGACGGGGAGAAGAACAACTCGAGAAGGTCTTCGGCGGTGGGCTCGTCTGGTGTGGCCAGCGCATACACGTCGTCGCTCCAGCGGTGTAGGTCCGGGCCACCCTGCGGTGCGGTGCCGGCGAGCACGAGGCGACCGACCAGTCTCGGGCGCAGCAGCACGAGCTCCTGGGCCACGTAGCCGCCGAGTGAGAAGCCGAGCAGATCAATCTGCTTCAACGCGAGGGCGTCGATGAAAGCGAGCGCGTCGCGAGCCATGCTGGTGACGTTCTCAGGGACCACGCCCGTTGAACCGCCAACGCCCCGGTTGTCAACCAGGATCAGTTCCCGGTCCTGCGCAAGTCGGTCGACAAGCGCCGGGTCCCAGCTGTCGAGGTTTCCCCGGAAATGCTGGAGCATCACCAGCGCCGGCGCGGCCGATTGCTCGTTGCCGAAGCGGCGGTAGACGAACGAATCCTCTCCGACCTCGAGCGAGAGGTTCTCGGCCGTGAGCTGACTACCGGGGGCGGTGGGAACGAGCCTGTCCTGGGACAAGGTGTCGGATGTAGCCATGGGGTTCCTCCCGTTGCTGAGTGAGTTTGGAAGTCCTACTAACAATGGGTTGGCCGACCATACACGATGCGAGTTTGGAATGCAAACGCACTTTGGGCCGTGAGGACCCGTCGCAAGGTGGCGCTACAGTGGGCCAGTGGATTTGGAAGACCAACCCACGAAGAGGGTCTGCTCGGTCGCCGATGCGCTGTCGACCGTAGGGGACCGCTACTCGCTACTGATCGTGCGCGAGATCGGATACGGCTATGTCCGCTTCAAGGAGCTCGTCGCCTACACCGGCGCGCCGCGCGACGTGCTCACCTCGCGCCTGCGCCGGCTCGAGGAGGTCGGCGTGCTCGAGCGCCGGATCTACTCCGAGCACCCACCGCGCTACGAGTACCACCTGACCCAAGCCGGTGCCGACCTGCGTCCGATCGTTCTCGCACTGAAGGAGTGGGGCGACCAGCACGTGAACCCCGGCGAGGAGCCAGTCGTCTTCGAGCACACATGCGGGGCTGAATTCCATCCGCTGACGGTATGCGCCGCTTGCATGGCCCCCGTCGCAAGCGGAGAGCTGACGGTCAAGGGCGGGACCCATCCCGTCCAGGGCCAGCCCTGGTAGCCCTGGCTCGGCGGAGTCTCCCGTTAGGCCAAGAGCGAGCGTATTTCGACCCGGGCGGCCGACGCTCGGGTTGGACGATACGCGACAGTAGTCCAAGCTCGCGAGCTCGCTCTCGCGTCCGGCGCGAAGCAGGCGCCCGACCATGAATGGGCAGCAGCGCCACCGTCGATGCCTTTTGGCGAACCGGCCAGGACCGCGCAAGCCCAATAGACTCGGTCATTCAGGGCGCGTAGCTCAGTGGGAGAGCGCTCGCTTCACACGCGAGAGGTCGCAGGTTCGAAACCCGCCGCGCCCATCGAGAGGTAGCCTGCACATGGACGCTTTCTCGTCTTGATGAGCAGTCCTCGGCCTCCGATGCTCACCGCATTTCGACCTCATTGGCCGCTATTTGGCCGAACGCCCTCTACTTAGCCAGCGGAACGATGCTGCCGTGATTGAGACCCGCGCGGCGACGGTGTCGGACCTGGACGGTCTAGTGGACACGCTCTCTCTGGCGTTTACGGACGATCCCGTGTGGAGTTGGGCCTTCCCCGACCCCGGGGATCTGGCAATCTGGTGGCGGTTCATCATCGGTAGCGCGCTCCGCTACCCGGAGGTCTGGATCACTGGGGATTACGCGGCGGCCTCGGTCTGGATTCCTCCGGGGGGAACGGAGCTGACCGAGGCAGAGGAGGACCGCGTGAAGCCGCTCCTCGAGGGTCTGGTCGGTCAGCGCGCGGCGTCCGTCATTTCGCTCCTCGAGAGCTTCGAGACCTCGCATCCTCGAGAACCGCCTCACTACTACCTGAGCCTGCTCGGAGTTCACCCCGATCACAGGGGGAAGGGACTCGGCATGGCACTGCTCGCCGAGAACCTCGGACGCCTCGACATCGTGAATGCTGCCGCCTATCTCGAGTCAAGCAATCCGGCCAATGATCGCCGCTACGAAGGGCTCGGATTCCGGCGCGTGGGTGCGTTCACAACTCCCGACGGGAGGAGCACCGTGGCGACAATGTGGCGCGGTGAGGACCTCGGCGGCGCCGCCGCGCCACCGCCTTAGATGCCATCGGAGAACGCAACCATTTCGGCGGCCGCTTACGCCGATCTTGCGGTATCCGACTTCCCCTAGCCCGGACATGGGGGCGGCGCTAGGGTATGCGCGGGATGCGGGGCGCGTATCCGCATCCATGGGGTTCCACGAAGCGTGCCCGCCACGGGCTACGCAACGAGAGGGGATTGGATGAAAGGGTCGCGACGCACACTCGCAGCAGCAGTTTTCGGGGCCGCCTTGCTGGCCCTGGCCGGGACAGCTCTGGCCGGCGGCAGCAAAGGGCCTGCAAGGGCAAAGATCGTCATCAAGGGCAGCGAATCGCTCGTCCCGAACGCCTACCTGAAGATCGGTTTCCGCTTCGACGCAGGGACCGTGCCGATCCGTCATGGGGGAACGGTGACGTTGACGAACCTGACCAGCGACGGTCACACCCTTTCCATCGTGAAGCAGTCGCAGGTGCCTCGCACCATCAAGCAGCTCCAGAACTGCAGCGCGTGTGGGGCCATCGCGAAATCGCACGGCATCAACTTTGAAGGACCGCCGACGGAAGGTCCCCCTCCCATCCTTCTGGTCAACGTCGGTGCAGTGGGTTTTGACGCGCCCGGTGATTCGGTGATCATCGCCCCCAAGGGGCGTGGTGGGCCCGTCACGTTCAAGGTCACTGCCCGCCCAGGGACCACCCTGAATTTCATCTGCGCTTTCCATCCGTGGATGGAGGGACGCTTCCTGGTCAAGTAGAGCGGGGCCTTCGCCCCGGTCCCTCCCGGCCATAATCCTCGGATGCCGGGATCGCGGCATCCGAGCCGCGCCGACGCAATGACCTTGGCGGCGATGCTGCTCGGCGTGACGCTTGGCGGCGGCTGCGGCGCCTCGGGCCGGGTCGCCGGCGAGGCGACCCAGCGCAGTTCGCGCGCCGCCGCGCCACCCCCCGCCGCGCCGCTCGGTGCAAGCACCGCGAAGAGCCCGCCGACGGCGGACCCCTCCTCGGAAACGGCCACGTCGGGGGGTTCGAAGGCGCCCAGCGCGATACCGCCGGCCCATCCGGTGCCGGCTGCGTTCCAACCCGCCGCCGGCGCGCCCTCGGATGCCGAGGTTCGTAGCGAGCTGGCGCAGCTGGACACGCTCCAGCGCCGTGAACGCCAACAGCAGCTCAGTGCCGCGGCCGCGAATCTCGCGGGACTGCTGCCGTGGTCGATCGAGCCCAAGTCGGGGCTCCGGGCAAGCGTCGCATCCGTGTTCAGGGACTACGGCCTCGGGCTTGCATGCGGCGGCGTGCTCGGCCGCGACCAGCTGGGAGTGGCGCACAAGACGGCGCCGTGCGGAACGCTCATCACGTTCACCTACGCCGGACGAAGCCTCACCGTCCCGGTGATCGACCGCGGCCCCTACATCGTCGGCCGCGAGTGGGATCTCACCGGCGCCACGGCGACGGCGCTCGCCTTTCCCGGGCTGGGACAGATCCAGTGGTCGGTCGCCGGCTGAGAGGTGGCCGCCTACGATCGAGCTGTGCCCGAGGTGGCGACGATCGGCGTATACGGGTTCTCCCTGCAGACGTTCCTCGCGTCGCTGCGTGAGGCCGACGTCGGGCTTGTGCTCGATGTGCGACAGCGCCGCGGGGTGCGTGGAAGCGAGTACGCCTGGGCGAACTCGCTGCGCTTGCAGGCCGCGCTGCGAGACGCCGGCATCGCCTACGAGCACCGCAGGGAGCTCGCGCCGACGACCGAGCTGCGCCAGCTGCAGTACCGCGAGGACGACCGCCTGGGTGTCGGCAAGCGCTCGCGCGTGCTCCTGGCCGCGGAATATCGCATCCGCTATATCGAGGAGATCCTCGACCAGGCCGACCTGGGCGCGATCGTGGCACGGCTCCCCACCGACCGCGCTTCGGCTCTGCTCTGCGTCGAGCGCGACCCCGAGGCGTGTCATCGCTCGCTGATCGCCGAGCGCCTTGCCGAGTGCTACGACGCCGCTGTGACTCACCTGCTCCCGCCGAGCTGATCCCGCATCGGGATCAGGCGCGCGCGGGCGAGCGATCAACCTCGATCAGTCGCAGGTCGCTGCCCGCCACCGCGTCCTCGACCGGCGCAAGGCCACCGGACCGATCCGCTTCGACGGTTGCGGCGAGAGCCACGACGACCTGCGGGTCGAACTGCGTTCCTGCGCAGCGTCTCATCTCTGACAGCGCCTCCACGGGGCTTCTACTCGCGGCGTACGGCCGGTCGGTGGTCATCGCGTTGAAGGCGTCGCATGCGCAGACGATTCGCGAGCCGAGCGGGATGTGCTCGCCGGCCAGGCTGTCGGGGTAGCCGTCGCCGTCGTAGCGCTCGTGGCTCGAGCGCACGAGAGCGGCGATGGGCGCAAGCGCGGGCGCGGCGGCGAGGATGCGTTCGCCGATGAGGGTGTGGCGTTCCATGAACGTCCGCTCGTTGCGGCTCAGGGGGCCGGGCTTGTCGAGGATCGTGTCCGGGATCGCCATCTTGCCGACATCGTGCAGCTCGGCGGCCCGGACGACCTGCTCGATCGCTTCGGGGGCGAGCCCCATCCGCTGGGAGACCGCGCGCGAGAGGCCGGCGACTTCGGAGAGGTGCCTGTGCAGATCGGGATGGCGCTCGCGCAGGACCTGCAGCAGCGCGCGCTGCGTCTGGTCGTGCGGGCGCACGCGGCGCTGGTCCTTGTCCTCATACAGCCGGGCGTCTGCGATGCCGAGCGCCTCGCCGGCGGAGGATGCCTCGGCGGGGACGAGCACCATGCCATAGGACGTCTGGACAATGAACCCCTCACCGTCCTCGGACAGCGCGATGCAGGCGGCGCTGATCACCCCCTCGAGCTTGCTCTCGCCGCTCTCGATCAGCGCGCAGAACTCGTCGCCGCCCATCCGGTACGCGCTGCCGTAGGGACCAATCGCGTTGCGAAAGTGATCGCTGAGGCGCACAAGCAGGGCGTCACCTGCCGGATGTCCGAAGCGATCGTTGTATTGCTTGAAACCGTCGAGGTCGAACAGCACGAGGTGGAACGGCTTGCCCACGCTCGCCGCCGAGCAACGGCGTTCGAGGTCGATCATCAGGTGCCGGCGATTGCCCAGCCCGGTGAGCGCATCGGTGAGTGCCTCCTGCCGGCTGGCGCGCAGCAGATGGATGTTCTCGCGGAAGGTGATGATCAGTCTCGCGATCACCCCGAGCAGCGCCGCCGTCGCAAGGCCGACGGCCAGCGTGTCGACGTGTCGCAGCGTGGCGTAGACGAGCAGCCCCAGCCCGACGACGGCGAAGCTGATCGGGACGAAGATGGTCCCGAGGTTCTCGCGACGGGCCTGCTCGGGCATTGGCTTCGTCGGCTGCCAGGCGGCCAGCGCCACCAGCGTGATGCCGGCCCACCATCCGGCGTCGAAGATCCCGCCCTGCGTGTAGGTGTTCTGCGCCGTTTCGACGAGATAGAGACTGTCGGCGGTCCAGAAGGAGAGGATTCCCAGGCCCAGCAGGAGCGCGCTCCGGTCCGGGCGCCAGCGTCGCAGCGTGAACCCGGTGGCGATTATGCCCAGCAGGAGCAGATCGCCGAGCGGGTACGCCAGGTTGGTCGCGATCGAGATCGGCCGGCCGCCGATCGTCCTGAGCACCTCCTCGAAGACGAGCGCCGCGCCCAGCGCGCCAACCACCAGAGCGGCGATCAGCCCGTCCACCCACAGCGTGAGCCCGACGCGCTTCGCTCTCTCGCGCAGGAGAACCATCAGCCCGGAGAACGCCAGCGGGTAGACCCCCAGGTAGCCGATGTCCGCCGGCGAGGGCACCGGTATCGACTTCGCCGTCCAGAGAGCCACCGTGTAGTAGATCTCCCCGAGGGTCCATGACAGAAGAGCCCCCGCGATCAGGGCCCATGCCAGGCGCTCCGGCCGGTGGCGCAGCGCGCGCAGTCCACACAGCGACGCGGCGGCCAACAGCGCAGCGTCATGCACGTAGCGGTTGAAGAGCGGCGTCGCGAAGGGAACCGCGATCAGAAGGTGGGCCTCATACGCCGCGAGCCACACTCCCAGCGCAACGAACACGGCCTTGGCCGCTGTCGGAGTGCGCAGCGACTGCATGAGCTGAATGTCGTCCGCGGCGGATCGATGCTTGATTCCCGGGCGAGGGGCTAGGCGTTCATCTGAGTTCGCCAGGCGTTCATCTGAGTTCGATTCCTCTGAATTGGCCCAATGCTCTGCGATCAGCCCGCCGGCGAACAGGACGAACGTAATAGATGAAGACCGCGATGTTTGGACGGTCGACCATGTGGCGCGTGCCCGCTGGAGCGCAACATGGTTGCGGCGCTTATTTGGAGGCGCCCCGACCCAGAGCACCCCCGGGCCGTTCTCCCTGATGCCGGCCCGGGGGTGTGCCCCGGGAGAGGCTTCTCCGATTGGCCGTCAGGAACCACGCTCAACACCCCACCCCAAGGAGTCCCCCCGTGCCCAGAATCATCGTCACCACCGACCCGGCCCATCTCATCGACGACTCCCCCGTCCTGCTCGACGAGCGAGTGCACTCCGTGCACCTCAGCAGCAACCACGCGGCCGCACAGCTGATCGAGCGCCTGATCTGGGCGATCGGCGACGCCGAGGACGCGGAGTGCGGACGCGTCGAGGAGCGGCTGCGACCCCTGCCGGCCCCGGCGACGCCCTCCGCTCACGCCTCCTCGGCGGTCATCGCGACGTAGGCCGGGCACGCCGCGGTAAATTCGATCGTGTGTCCGCGCGCGTTGCGATCGTCCTTGCCGCGCTTGCCCTGATTCTCCTTCCGACCAGCGCGGCCGCAGCACGCGGTACCCGTTACTACGTGGCACTCGGCGACTCGCTGTCGCAGGGCATGCAGCCCGACTCGGCCGGTCTCATCGTCAACACCGATCAGGGCTACGCCGACCAGCTCTACGCGACCGAGCGCCGGCGGCTACCAGGCCTGAAGCTGGTCAAGCTCGGCTGCGGCGGCGAGACCACGACGAGCATGTTGACCGGGCGCGGCAACGGCGACGCGCCGCTGCTCGGCTGCGCGCGTGCCGGCGGCTCGCAGACGACGGCCGCCGAGCGCTTCCTGCGGGCGCACCACCGCCGCGGCGAAGTGGCGCTGCTGACGCTCGACATCGGGGCCAACGACGTCGTGGGCTGCGCGTCCGGCCCCACGTTCCAGATCTCCTGTGTCACCAAGGGCGTCGAACAGATCGACGCCAACCTGCCGGTGATCATGCGCCGCCTGCGGCGGGCCGCGGGCGCCGGAGTGCCGATGGCCTCGATGACGCTCTATGACCCGTTCCTGCAGCTCTATCTGACACCGAGCACGCGCACCGAGGCGCTCGACGTCAACGTCTACGCGCACAACCTCAACCATGCTCTGGAACGCCTCTACCGCGCCGGCCGCTTCCGGATCGCTCACGTCGACACGGCGTTCTCCACATATCAGACCTCCACCACCACCTCGCTCGCCGGGCAGCCTCAGCCGGTGCCCGTCGCCGTGGCGGAGATCTGCCGGCTCACCTGGATGTGCGCGGCTGCCCCCGTCGGGCCCGACATCCACGCGAACCGCACCGGCTACGCCTTGATCGCGCAGGCGTTCGCCGCCGCCTTCGGACGGGTTCGCTGAGCTGCCGGCATGCGGATCGCGACCTGGAACGTCAACTCTCTGCCGGTGCGCATGCCGCGTGTGCTCGAGTGGCTGGCGCGCGTCGAGCCGGACGTGCTCTGCATGCAGGAGACCAAGATCGCGGACGCGGCCTTCCCGCATGCGCCGCTCGAAGAGCTCGGCTATGCCTCGGTGGCCGACGGAGACGGCGGCTACAACGGAGTCGCCATCGCCTCGCGAGTGGGCCTCGAGGACGTGACCCGCGGCTTCCCCGACGAGCCTGGCTCCCCCGCTCTCGAGAAGCGCGCGATCGCCGCGACCTGCGCCGGCGTGCGGGTCTGGTCGGTCTATGTCCCAAACGGCCGCTCGCTCGACAGCCCGCACTACCGCTACAAGCTCGCCTGGCTGGAGGGCCTGCGCGCAGCCGCCGCGGCCGAGATACAGGATGGACGCGTCCTGGCGATCTGCGGCGACTTCAACGTCGCTCCCACCGATGAGGACGTCTGGGACCCGCAGGCGTTCATCGGCTCCACGCATGTGACCCCCGCCGAGCGCCACGCCGTGAGCGAGCTGCTCGCGCTAGGCCTGAGCGATGTGCACCCGCGCGCGCTGAAGGGCGCACCGTTCACCTACTGGGACTACCGCGCCGGGATGTTCCACAAAGGAGAAGGCATGCGCATCGACCTGGTGCTGCTGAGCGAGGAGCTCGAGGCCAAGGTCCACGACGCCTACATCGATCGCGATGCGCGCAAGGGCAGCAAGCCCTCCGACCACGCCCCGATCGTCGTCGACCTGACGCTGTCCTAGGCGACGCGGGGGCTCGGTCCGGGTTTAGGCAGCGGGATACGGGTCATCCCTATCTGTACGGAAAGGGAGACGACTATGACCACAGAGAACATCCAGGACCAGCTGACCAAATACCTGACGGACGCCCATTCGATCGAGGAGCAGGCCCTCGCCCAGATGAGGGCGGCGCCCGACATCTCAGGCGACCCGGAGATCGCCTCGGCGTTCTCCCGGCACCTGGCCGAAACGGAGGACCATGAGCGGCTCGTGCGCGAGCGCCTTCAGGCTCGAGGCGGGAGTCCGGCAAAGGTCAAGGACCTCGTCGGCACCCTCACGGGCAAGGGGTTCGTGGCCTTCGCGCGCTCGCAGCCGGACACGACCGGAAAGCTCGTGGCACACGATTACTCCTACGAGCACATGGAGCTCGCCGCCTACGAGCTGCTCGGCCGGGTGGCCGAGCGTGCCGGCGACCTCGAGACGGTGCAGGTCGCAGACACGATCGGGGCCCAGGAGCGCGAGATGGGAGAGCGGCTCGCGGGCCTCTTCGACCGCGCCGCAGAGGCATCGCTGCGCGAGGTCGGGCGTGAGGACCTCGCCGAGCAGCTGGAGAAGTACCTGGCCGACGCGCATGCGGTCGAGATGCAGGCGCTCAAGCTGCTCGAGAAGGCGCCGCAGCTTTCGGGCAACTCGTCGCTCGCCGCCGCGTATGAGGAGCATCGCGCGGAGACTGAGGAGCACGAGCGGCTCGTGGCGGCGCGGCTGGATGCTCTCGGCGCCGGCCCCTCGCGCCTGAAGGACGCGGTCCTGAGCCTGGGGGCGCTGAACTGGGGGGGCTTCTTCCGCGCCCAGCCGGACACGCCGGCCAAGCTCGCCGCGTTCGCATACGCCTTCGAGCATCTCGAGATAGCCGCCTACGAGCTGCTCAAACGCGTCGCCGAACGAGCCGGCGACGGTGAGACGGCGCTGCTCGCCTCGCGGATCCTCACCGACGAGCGCGCCGCGGCAGAGCGCCTTCACTCGCTGTTCGAGCAGGCGCTCGACGCGTCGCTGCACGCCCAGGGCGTCGCCGCCTGATCGGTCGAGGACGCCCCGGCGCCGGCGCTGTGCACGCCGGCGCCGGGGTCCTCGCCTACTTCAGCCAGCCGGAGAAGGCCGTGCTCGTCCAGCCTTCGCCTGAGCGCGCGGGCGCTTTGCCCAGCGACCTGCCGCCGTAGACGACCGCTCCGCCGCCGGCGTCGTTCTGATAGGTCCGCCACCGCAGCGTGTTCTGCTGGCTGACGCCCGGCTTTGAGAAGTCGCAGACGCCTCTCGGGAACGCCTGCTGCAGCTGCGACCACTGTTCGGCGGTGAACGCGACCGGGTAGTAGTCCGACTGCACGAGCGGCTTGAGCTGGCATTCCTGGTTGTCGGTCGTGATCGACTCGCCTGCGACGACGCGCGGGGTGGCGAAGCGGGTCTGCGCCAGCGGGAGCTGGCACACGGGCCCCACGCCCGGCACGGAGACTTCTTCGACGACAGCGACGTTCGAGCATTTGTCGTGGGCTTCTTCCGGCCTGTCGGCCGCGACCTTTTCGGCGAGCGTGAGCTTGCGCTTGTCGGCCTCCACCGCCGACAGCCAGCGGTCCATCGCGAGCAGCGCTTCGGTGGTGTAGGTCGGAGACCCGATCAGCGGCGCCTCGCCGAACCAGATCACGTCGTTCTTCGGGAAGTGACCCTCGACGCGTTCCAGGCGCGCGCGCATCGACCACGTCCGATAGGCGTCGTGGAAGGCGCCGGGGTCGGGCCCGCGCAGGTCGATGATCGGCACGTCGGTGAGGTTGTTGGCCTCGTTGACGGCGCCCGACTGGTAGGCGTACTTGACCGCCGGTTCGTCCGCGCGGATGCGTTGCTTGGTCGGGTTGAGGTCGATGTCCGCGCCGCCGACCTTCGCGTTGAGGTCCGCGAACTGAGCGGGGCTGATGATCCCTTCCTGAAGGGCCCGGAGCCCGTACTGGACGCCGACGTTGCCGACCGGCCGTCCGGCGAAGCCGTGGCCGATCGCCTTCTCCACAGGGCCCCAGACGCTTTCGGTGCGCGGCCCGAAGACGTTGATCATGTAGTCGGCGAGCGTGCAGCGCGCGCCGTTGGGGTTGCTCTGCGGGTTGTACGCTTCGCCCGCCGCGACGCCCGGGCAGCTTTTTGTCGGGTTCGCCAGTTCTTCCCAGTAGACGGTGTCGAAGATGATCGGGTTGCCGTAGTTGGGATGGCCCTCGACCGCGGAGATCTGGTTGTAGCTCCACGCGATACCGGTGCCCCAGCCGGTCGGGTTCTCGAAATATTTGCGGGTCTGGTGGTAGTCGGAGATCTCCTCGGCGTTGGACCACGCGTCCTGGAAGCTGCACTGCGGCAGGATGCCCTGGTAGACGCCGGGGTAGGCGTTCGCGACCTGCTGCTGCACCAGCGAGCCGCCCGAGCAGCCCGTGCCGATCGTGTAGCGCAGCGTGCCGTAGTGGTCGATGAGGTGCTCCTTGGCGATCACCAGCGACTCGGCCTCGGTGGCGAGGTTGCAGTTGTGGCCCGCGTTGTCCAGGGCGGTGGACATCACAGCGAAGCCGCGGCCGAGCGCCGTCGTCGGGCTCGACGTCGAGGCGTTCACGCCCGGCACCCCGACCGTGTCACCGGTGACGCTGGGTGCGGTGCCCGACTGGTGCTCGATTCCGCAGCTCGCGCCGTGCGTGATCAAGAGCTTGTGGTTGAACTGGGGCTGCGGCGCCCACGCGTCCCACGGCTTGCCCGGCTGGAACAGCACCGCGATCTGGTACTGGTCGCGGTCCTGGTAGCCGGTCTCGATGCGAATGATGAACGGCACGGTCTCGCCGTTGTCGGTCGTCGTGCTTTCGATGTTGCTCGGCGGGTTGCTCGGGTCATAGGTTTCAAGCCCGCCGGTGAGCGACGATTTGTACTTGTAGCTGTAGGTCGTGGGTTCGTCGCACTGGGCATCCGTCGCGCCCGCGTTCTTGCAGACCCAGGGCTGGATCTGGGGACCGGCGAGCACCGGGCCGCCGATCGGGTGGTCGACGATCGTCGCCTGCGCGGTGAGCCCGCCGGGCGCTTCGGCCGTGACGACGTTGCTACCGGGCGTGAGGCCGTTGAGCAGACCCTCGTAGCTGCCGTTGGGTCGCATCGCGAACTGGCTGGTCACGTCGGCGCCGCCGAGCGTCATCTTCACCGCGGACGCTTGGACGCCGCGGGGCAGATCGACGGACACGAGCGCTTCAGCGCCGGAGATGAGGTCGGCGCGGTCCGAGAGCACGTGGACCGACAGCGTCGCGGCCCCGGCCTCGCTCGTGGCGGTCGTCATCAGCCCGGCCAACAGCGCCGCGCCGATCAGGATCTTGCCTCTCATGCCTCTCCCTTTCCCTAGCGGCTTGGCGCCGCGGTGAACACGTCTTTGCCGAAAACGCTCGGCACGGTTGCCGCGTAGGCGAGCCGAGGCAGGCCGAGCAGCGTCTCCCAGCTCGCGAGCGAGGAGTAGTGGTTGTAGGCGGTGGTGGTGAGCGTTCCGGGTTTGATGAACGGCGAGAGCAGCACCGCCCCGACCCTGCCGCCGCCGGGGCCGCTGATCCCGGGCGACGGCGACCCGGGGCCGGGCATCTCTTCGCAGCAGGCGGTCGCGTCGGAGTTCGGCCCCTCGTCGAAGACGATCTCGAGCAGCCCGTTTTCGCGGTAGGCCTGCGAGCTGGTGATCTTCGGCACCCAGGTTTCCAGGAAGCTGTCGATGTCCGCGAGCGCGGAGGCGCCGCTCGGCTGGTTCACGCAGGGGTAGTCGTGCCCGTCGTTGCAGAGGTTCGGCGTGATGAACGAGAGCTTCGGCGTTTTCGAGAGCGCCGAGAGATCAGTTGCAAGGCCGGTCTCGCCGCGAAGGGCAGCCGCGGGCATGACGCCGCTCGGCGAGCCGAGCGCCACCACGTGCTTGTTGCAGTAGGTCGGTTCGTCGATCACCGAGTGGAAGTAGACGAACGGGTCGTGGCGCGTGGCGTAGCCGTCGCCGGCCTCGGCTTTCTGCGTTTCATCGGTCGTGTTCAGCGCCGGGTGCCCGCACGCGGCCGTCTCGCGGTTGGGGTCGTTGCCCATGTCCTCCTGGTAGGCCTTCCAGGTGAGTTTCTTGGCCGTGAGCTGGTTGCCGATGTTGGGCACTTCGGCCGGATAGACGCAGCCGGTGCCGGTCTCGACGCCGTTGGAGAGCATGATCGCCCCCGTGAAGTCGTCGAACTGCGGGCAGTCGGCCTGGCTCTGGGCGTTCGGCGGCTGGCCCGAGACGAGCGCGATGTAGTTCGGGTTGCTGACGTGCGCTGTCGCGTAATAGTTTTCGAGCAGCGCCCCCTGCGCCGGCAGCGTCTGCGCGAGATACGGGTCAGCGCTCGGATTGCCGAACGTGGCCGCGTAGCCCTCGTTCTCGAGCACGATCACAAACACATGGCGGACTTTCGGCAGCGTGGTGGCAGCCTGCGCGTCCGCGGCGCCCAGCGCACCCACGCCGATCGCGCACGTCACCGCGAGCGCAGCGGCCGCGCACACGACCCGCGCGCGCAGGCGCAGGACGATCGGGTTGAGGATGCGGTCGGGCCCGGGGCTCATGGTTCTCCTGTCTTACGTGGTGGTGGCCGCGGCCACGGGAGCCGGCGGTTCGGCGATCGTCGGCGGCTGCATGAACGCCGCCTGTTCGAGGTTGAGGAAGTCCTTGACGGTCTTGGCGTTGGCGTCGCGATAGGTCAGCGCCGGCAGGTTCCACTTCGCCTCGACGGTCGCCAGGAACGAGGTGTGGTCGTGGACGACGTTGGTGACGGCGTTCGGCTTGGAGTAGGGCGAGACGACGACGGCCGGCACGCGGGGGCCGTAGAGGTCATAGCCCCCCTGGAAGTCGCCCGGGGCGAGCTTCGGCGCAATCGAGTCCGGCGCAATCGCCGCCGGCGGCGGGACGTGGTCGTAGTAGCCGCCGTGCTCGTCGTAGGTGTAGATCAGCAGGGTCCTGGGCCAGGCCGGAGACTGCAGCACGGCATGGAGGGTCTGGTAGGCCCAGTACTCCCCATAGGCCATGTCCTGCGGGTTCTCCTGATCGCCGCCGGTCGTGTTCAGCTTTTCGGCGATCGGCGCGAGCGCGGGCAGCGTCGCAAGCCCGCCGCCGACGACCCCGGCCACGCCGAACTCGGGGTCGACGATGCTGACCGACGGCAGCGTGCCGGCCGCGCAGTCGCTGTAGAACTGCGCGATCGGGGAGAGGTTCTGCGGATACTTCTCGACCGTCGAGCCGATGATGCCGACCGAGGGGAGGTCGGTGAAGTAGTTGCGCCAGCTGACTTCGTAGTGGTGCAGGCGGTCCCAGATCGTGCCGTTCGGAGGCGGCGGGTCTTTGAGGCTTTCGGTGTCGGTGGAGATGTTGCCGTAGGCGGTGCCGGCCATCAGGAAGCGGCGGTTCGGATAGGTCTGGCAGGGCGCAGAGCTGAACCAGCGGTTGGCCACGCAGAACGTGCGGGCCAGCGAGTAGGCGAACGGCAGCGTGTCCTCGGTCCAGTAGCCCATCGGCTGGTCGGCTCCCACCGAGCGGACGAACCCGTCCATCCTGCCGCCGTCGATCTGCTCGTGGGTGGCGTTCCACGACTGCGACACGTCGGCGCCCTGGGCGGTGGTCGGGAACGGGAACGAGCGCACTGCGCCTTCGGGGCCGGGATTGCTGTTGAGGGCGACGCCCCGGGGGCTGAATTTGAGCCCCTGCGCCCTGGGCTGGCCCGAGTGTGCGAGCGCGCCCAGCAGGTTGTCGAAGGAGTGGTTCTCCATCATCACGACCACAATGTGATCGAACGGGAGCTTCTCCGTGGCCGTGCCCGCGGGCCGGCGCGGATCGGGCAGGCTGTCCGGCTGGCGAACGAGGGCCCCGGCGGCGGCCGCGGCCCGCCAGAGGGTGCCGGCGCTCGTCATGCTTGCGGCAGCGGCGCCCAGCGTTCCGCCGTGGCGCAGGAGCGCGCGTCGGGTCAGGCGTTGGTCAATCGGGCGCTGCGGAACCTCGCTCAAAGCTCTCCCCCGCGATATGAATGTCAGGTCGGTGCGGCGCCAGGATGCTTCCCGCGCCGCAGGTACAACCCGTGAAGATTCTGTGAGAGTCCCCGTGAATATCTTGTGAGCGAGGCCCCGATGAGGGAGGGGGTACCCGCAAGACGGCGCCGCTAAGCGCGATTCCAATAGCGTCCCGCGGGGAAGGCAAGACCTCGGCGGCCCCTGCGAGCCGAACCGCACTCTCCGAAAGGATCGACCGCCCGATGAGCACCGTTCGCGAAGCCACGTTCGACCTGTTCCGCGCCCATGGCATGACGAGGATCTTCGGCAACCCGGGATCGACCGAGCTGCCGATGCTCAGGGACTTCCCCGATGACTTCTCATACGTCCTCGGGCTGCAGGAGCTGGTTGTGGTCGGGATGGCCGACGGGTTCGCCCAGGCAAGCGGTCGAACCACCCACGTCAACCTGCACACCGCTCCCGGCGTCGGCAACGCCGTCGGCGGGATCTCCAACGCGCAGGCGAACAAGTCCCCCCTGCTGATAACGGCGGGCCAGCAGGTGCGGCCGCAGATCCTGATGGAGGCGAACCTGACCAACCGCGATGCAGTGCTCGGCCCGCAGCCCTACGTGAAGTGGAGCCACGAGCCGACGCGGGCGCAGGACGTTCCGCAGGCGGTGGCGCGCGCGATCCACCACGCCTCGCTCCCGCCCCGCGGCCCGGCGTTCGTGTCGATCCCGATGGACGACTGGGACGTCGAGGCGGATCCGGAACTGGAGGGCCACGCGCTGGCGCGCGCGGTGACGGGGATCGCGATGCCGAACCCGGCCGCGCTGGAGGATCTCGCCGAGATGCTCGGCGAGGCGCGAAACCCCGTGCTGATCGCGGGTCCGGACATCGACGCGAGCGGTGGCTGGGAGGCGGCGGTGGCGCTTGCGGAGAAGCAGCGCCTGCCCGTCTGGGCGACTCCCGCCCCGGGCGGTGGTCGCCTCGGCTTCCCGGAGGATCATCCGAGCTTCCTCGGCATCCTCCCGCCCGCGATCGGCCCGGCGTCGGAGACGCTGAAGGGCCACGACCTGGTTCTCGTGGTGGGCTCCTCGGTGTTTCCCTACTACCCCTACATCCCCGGTCCGCTGCTGCCCGAGGGCACCACGCTGGTGCAGATCACGAGCGACCCGGGCGAGGCCGCGCGAGCGCCGATGGGCAACGCGATCGTGGGGGACGTGGCCCTGGCGCTCGCGAGGCTGCTCGAGCTGCTCGGTCCCACCGAGCGGGCCGCGCCGGAGCCCCGCCCGCTTCCCGGCGAGCCGGCCGAGGCCGATCCGATGAGCGGCTCTCAGGCGATGGCCGCCCTTGCCGACGTGTGGCCGCAGGACGCGATCGCGGTCGTGGAGACGCCCTCCAGCACGGTCGCGCTTCGCAACCGCCTGCGCCTCTCGCAGCCCGGCAGCTACTACTTCAGCGCGAGCGGCGGCCTCGGGTTCGGGATCGCGGCCGCCGTCGGCGTCCAGCTCGCGCAGCCGGAGCGACCGGTCGTGTGCGTGCTCGGAGAGGGCTCGGCGCAGTACGGGATCACCGCCCTCTGGACCGCCGCCACCTACAGAGTCCCGGTCACGTTCCTCGTGCTGCGAAACGAGGAGTACATGATCCTCAAGTGGTTCGCCGAGTTCGAGCAGGCGGCGGGTCTCCCCGGCCTGGACCTCCCCGGCCTCGACGTCGCCTCGGTCGCCGAGGCATACGGGGTCCCCTCACAGGAGGTCGACACGCGCGAGGAGCTCTCCGAGGCGATGCGCGCCGCGATCGCCGTGCAGGAGGGCCCGAGGCTCGTGCAGGTGCCCGTGGCCAGCGGCATGTGGCTCGACTGACGTGGCGCTGCTCGAAGCCGACGTCACGCGCATCGCGCCCGAGACGGCGACAGCCGCTCCCGACCGCGCGCCCGACTGGGTGGCGGAGGGCACGCCGGAGGTCCTTCGCCGTGAGCTCGAGGCGGCGATCGGCCCGGAGCGAGTGGCGGCCCGGGCGCTCGACCTGGTGCGCTACGCCTCCGACGCGAGCCCCTACCGCTCGATCCCGCGCGCAGTGGCGGTCCCGGGCGACGTGGAGGATGTCGTCAAGCTGCTCGCGCTCGCCCGGCGCACGAGCACGCCGATCGTGTTCCGCGCGGGCGGCACCAGCCTGAGCGGCCAGGCGCAGACCGACGGCATCCTCGTGGATGTCCGCCGCCACTGGCAGCGGGCGCGGATCGAGGCCGACGGGTCGCTCGCCCGCGCCCAGCCGGGGGCCGTTCTCGGGCATGTGAACCGGATGCTCGCGCGGCACGGGCGCAGGCTCGGCCCCGACCCGGCCAGCACCGACATCGCCTGCGTGGGCGGCGTGATCGCCAACAACTCCGGCGGGATGCGCTGCGGGGTGGTGGCCGACACCTACCGCACGCTGCGCTCGCTGACCTTCGTGCTCCCGAACGGCGCGGTGATCGACACCGCAGCCGAGGACGCCGAGGCGCGGTTCGCCGCCGCCGCGCCGGAGCTGGCCGCCGGCCTGGAGCAGCTGCGCGATGAGCTGCGCGCCGACCCCGAGCTGAGCGAGCGCGTCGCGCGCAAGTTCCAGATCAAGAACACGACCGGCTACCGCCTGTGCGCCTTCCTCGACGCTGACACTCCGCTCGAGATCTTCCGGCGGCTGATCGTCGGCTCGGAGGGGACGCTCGCGTTCGTCGCCGAGGCGGTGTTCGACACGGTCGCGCTCGGGCGCCACACGACGCTCGCCCTTGCCTTCTTCAAGGACATCGACGCCGCGGTCGACGCCGTGCAGCCACTGGTCGGGGCCGGCGCCACGGCGACGGAGCTGATGGTCGCCCCCACGCTGATCGCCGCAGCCTGGAACATGCCGGGCACGCCCGAGCGCTGGAAGGAGCTTCCGCCGGAGTCGGCGGCGCTGCTGGTCGAGTTCCGGGCGGAAGTCGAGACGGACCTCGACGCGCCGGAGGCGGCGGCGATCGAGATCCTCTCCTCGCGCGAGCCCCTGGACCCGCCGCGGTTCAGCCGCGAGCACGGGGAGATCGAGATGCTGTGGCGCGTGCGCGAGGGGATGCAGGGGCTGCTCGCGGCCATGCGCGCCCCTGGCGTGTCGATGATCATCGAGGACGTGTGCGTGCCGCCGGCGCGGGTGGGCCAGGCCGCGAAGGACCTCCAGCGGCTGCTCGGCGAGCATGGCTTCCTCCCCGGCGTCGCCGGCCACGCCTCGGCCGGCAACCTGCACTTCCTGCTGACCCCCAACTTCGGCGAGCAGGTCGACCTCGATCGCTACGTGGCCTTCATGGGCGACCTGGTCGACCTGATCGTGGACGAGTACGACGGTTCGCTGAAGGCCGAGCACGGCACGGGCGTCAACATGGCCCCCTACGTCGAGCGCGAGTGGGGCGCGAAGGCGACCGAGATGATGTGGCGGGTCAAGCGGCTCGCCGACCCCGACGGGATCCTCGGCCCGGGGGTCGTGCTCACCCGCGATCCGGACGCGCACCTGCGCAACCTGAAGTCGACGCCGGAGATCGAGACGGCCGCGACCAAGTGCATCGAGTGCGGCTTCTGCGAGCCGGTCTGCCCGAGCCGAAACCTGACCACGACGCCGCGCCAGCGGATCGTGCTCAGGCGCGAGATGGCCCGCCAGCCGGCCGGCTCGCCGGTCCTGCGAGCGCTGCTCGAGCAGTACGAGTACGACGGCATCCAGACGTGCGCGGCCGACGGCATGTGCAGCCATGCCTGCCCGGTCGCGATCGATACCGGCAAGCTCATCAAGGACCTGCGCGTGCACGAGCACACCGAGCGCTCCGAACGCCTCGCCCTCGCCCTCGCCCGGCGTTGGGGGGCGGTCGAGCGGGCGGCGCGCGCCGGGCTGCGGCTGGGTGGCGGCATCGGCGCCGCGCCGATGCGCGCCCTCACGGCCCTGGCGCGCCGCGCGGTGACGCCCGAGCTGATCCCGGCCTGGACGGACGCGATGCCG
>JAXDGO010000039.1:0-167192 GCA_034665005.1 Solirubrobacteraceae bacterium
TCCTCGGAATGGTTGTACGCCAGGATCGCCGCATGCAGATCACTCGCCGCGCCCGCCGCCCGCAGATACCGCGCCGCCGCGAAGATCGCATCCACCGGGTTATACGGATCCGCATAGCCCGCATCCAACGCATCGACCCCATACTGCAACCACGTTTCCGGCATGAACTGCATCCAACCCAGCGCACCAGCCGTCGAGACCGACTGGTCACTGCCATAGTTCGTCTCGATTTCGTTGATCGCCGCAAGGATCTGCCACGGCACCCCATACTGCACCGCCGCAGCCTTATAGATCGGCAACAGGAACAACGGAATCCGATAGAAGCCAAGCGCCTGCACCGACGCCGCCGAAGACGCCAACGCCGCCGCCAACGCCCCCGCCTCACCCGCAGCCAACTGCGGCGACACAGCCACATTATTCAAACCAGCCACAGGCGCCGGCACAGCAGGCTTGACTGCGCCCGGCTTGACGCGAGGGCGTTTCACCGCTCGCGGCTTGACGGAGCGTGGCGCCGCTCCACCGCGGCCCGGCGCCGCGGCCCGACGGCGCGTCTCAGGGCTGCTCGCGGTCGAGCGCTGCTTGCGCTGGAGCACGACGGTCGGCGCGTCCGGCGACGGGGCTGTGGAGGAAGGCGCAGTTCCGGTAGCAGGAACTGTTGCAGCAGGCGGTGGTGTCGTCGTGGGCGGGGGGGTCGCGCTCGTGCTCACGGGCGGAGCACCGGGAGCCGGCGCCGCGGTCGTGGCTGTGGCGGTCTGGCTCGTCCCGGGCGCTGGCGCGCCGGCCGCCGAGGAGGGGCTCACCGGGCTCGTGGAGCCATCGGGTGGCGCGGGCGTACCCGCGGGCGTGCCTGCGGGCACGGTGGCTGCGACGGCGCCGGCGAGCGGGCCCAGGCCGACGGCGACTGTCAGGATCCCGACGACGACGGTCAGCAGCGCGCGGGAGGTCCACGTCCGTCGTCTCCTCAGAGCGGACACGTGTCGAGCTGGATCACCGTGCGGTCTTCCCATGGGTTTGGTGGTCGGCGCAGCCGGCGCTCAAGACGCGACTGGGCCCACCCCGTCCGTATCGGCATACAGCCCGCGATGCGAAAGTCCTGCGTGGGCGATCAACCCTCAACGATCAACGCCGGCGTGCGAAAAATGCTCCTACGCAGGCATTTCGATTCGATGGGCGATCCTGGACTCGAACCAGGGACCTCTTCCTTATCAGAGAAGCGCTCTAACCGGCTGAGCTAATCGCCCGCGGGCGCGGATTCTAGCGGCGGCTGAGGGCTTAGTCGACGAGCGAGCGCAATGGCCTCCTCGAGCGTCGCAAAGGACAGCTCGGCGCGGTAGCCGCCGTCGCGCGTCGGCTTGACGCGAACATCGGCGCCGAACGTGTTCGCCAGGGCGTCCGCGATCTGCTTCGCCCCGTGCTCCTGGTCCGGATGCGGCCGCCTTGCCGCTCCCGCGCCCCGCTCATCGCGGCCCCGCTTGCCGCGGCCGCCGGCGTTCTGCTCGCGTGCCCGCGCTTCGGTGAGCCTGACCGACCAGCCCTCCGCGGCAGCCGAGCGAGCCAGGCTCCTGCGCGCGCCATGGTCCTCCGCCAACAGCAGCGCCCTGCCGTGTCCTTCGCTCAGTACCCCCTTCTGCAACAGCTCGGCGACATCGTCGGGCAGATCGAGCAGCCGCATGAGGTTGGTCACGGCGACGCGGCTGCGACCCACCCGGCGCCCCACCTGCTCCCGCGTCAGACCCAGCTCCTCGATGAGCGCCGCGCATGCGTGCGCCTCCTCGATCGGGCTGAGGTCCTCGCGCGCCATGTTCTCGATCAGCGCGACCTCCAGGGTGGCGGCGTCCTCGCGCTCGCGCACGAGCGCCGGAATCGTCGCCAGGCCGGCGATCTGCGCAGCTCGCCAGCGCCGCTCGCCGGCGACGAGCTCGTACGTTCCGCCCGGCTTGGGACGCACGAGCACCGGCTGCAGCACCCCCTGCTCTCCGAGCGAGCCCGCCAGCGCCTGGAGCCCGTCCTGGTCGAACCCGCGCCTGGGCTGCTTCGGGTTCGGAGAGATCAGCTCGATCGGCAGCTGGCGCAGCTCCTCCGCGCCGTTATCGCCCCCCTCCGCCGAGACCGACAGGATCGCGCTGAGGCCCCTTCCCATCCCGGGCTTCGGCTTAGCCACGGGCCGCCACCTCCTTCGCAAGCTCGAAATATGCCTCCGCCCCGGCGCTGTGCGGGTCGTGGTGGGTCACCGGCAGACCGTAGCTCGGTGCCTCTCCGACCCTGACGTTGCGCGGTATGACCGTGTCGAAGACCAGGTCGGAGAAGTGCGAACGGACCTCGCGCTCGACGTCCTGTCCGAGCCGCGTGCGTGCGTCGTGCATTGTGAGCAGCATCCCGGCGACGGTCAACCGCGGGTTGAGCTCGCGCTGCACCAGCGAGAGTGTCTCGAGCAGACCAGCCAGCCCCTCCAGGGCGAAGTACTCGGTCTGGACCGGGACGATCACGCGGTCAGCGGCCACGAGCGCGCACACCGTCAGTGGCCCGAGCGAGGGCGGGCAATCCAGCAGGACGTAGGCGAAGCTGTCTCTCACCGGGGCGAGCCGCTCCCGCAGGCGCTGCTCGAACCCGTCGATCCGGGGAAGCTCGACGTTCGCGCCCGCAAGGCCCGCGCCCGCCGGCAACATGCGCAGACCCGGGATCGACGTGTCCGTCAGCGCTTCCATCGCGCTCGCCTCGCCCGTCAGCACCTCATAGAGACCGGGCGATTGCGTCCGGGGTATGCCCAGGCCGACTGTGGCGTTGGCCTGGGGGTCGACATCGACGAGCAGCGTGCTGTAGCCGGCCTCGGCGATGCACGCCGCCACATTGACCGCCGTCGTCGTCTTGCCCACGCCCCCCTTCTGGTTGGCGATCGCATAGAAGGTGCCCATCCGTTCCAAAGCTAGCGCCGATGGCACCCGGAAGGCTCGCCGCCCACGCAAACCGGGTGCAGAGGCTGCCGTGGACGGCCGCGGGAAGTCAGCCGCCGAGCGGTCGCTTGCGCGCCATTCCCGCCCGCCGGGGGAAGCGGGCGGGCGTCTCACCGACCTTCGTGAACAGATGCAGATGGTGATCTCGGGCCCCCGCGAAGGGCTGGACCCTGCGGATCTCTACCCTGCGCAGGCCCAGCTCCGCCGCGGCCCTGGCGGCCGCGTCCTCCTCGGGCCGCGCTCGGCGGCCGCGCCAATCCACCAGCGACCCTCCCAGCCGCAGCAGCGGGGCGGCGTACTCGAGCACCACCGTCTGCGGCGCGAGGGCACGGGCCACCACGACATCGTTGCGGGAGCGGCCCTCCTCCCACCCCTCGGCCCGTGTGCAGATCACGTCGGCGTTCTCGACGCCCGCTGCGATGCACATCCGCGCTAGGAACTCGCACTTGCGCCGCTGGCTCTCGACCAGGCTGACATGCGCGCCGGGTAGCGCCACTGCGAGCGCGAGGCCCGGGAACCCGGGGCCGCTGCCAAGATCCGCGATCTGCTCGGCCCCGCGGACCGCAGGGAGCTCCAGCGCGGAGAGCGAATCGGCCAGGTGCTTGCTCGCCGCGAGCGTCGCATCGCGCACCGAGGTCGGGGCGTGCTCGTCGCTCTCCAGCATGTCGAGCAGAGCGGCCAGCCGGCGCTCCTGCACCTCGGTCAGGCCGCGGCCCGCGAGCGGTCGGGCCTCATGCCGCATATCGGGCAAAGAAATCGGCGTACTTGTGGCGCATCTCCCGCACGCGGCCGAGCACGTGCGCGTCGAGATCCTCGGTCAGCACCGCCTCGACCACCGGGAGGACATCCTCAACGAGCGCCGCGCCGCGGGCCATCCACTGGTAGTAGTGGCGGCCGCCATGGTGGTAGGGGCCGTACAGCCGCGAGCGGGGGAAGCGCAGCTGCAGCCAGCGGAACAGCGTCTCGTGGCGAACGTGCATCCGCAGCGTCACATGGGGGTATTTGCCGTCGCCCCCGAAATGCCCCTCCCCGATGAGGACCCCCACGAGGAGCCCCCGCTCGAGATCGGTCAGCGCGGGCTCATCGGCCATGGCCATTTTGTTTCACCGTCATGTAAAACGTGAAACACCCTGCCGCCCTAGTCCGCGCGCGGCGTGACGATCAGGAACCGCTCGGGCTCGTTGCCCTCGCTGTGCGTCTCGACATCCCCGCGCTCGCGCAGGTACTCGTGCACGATCCGCCGCTCAAACGGCGGCAGCGGCGCCAGCTCCACCGGCTCCCCCAGTCGCAGGGCCTCATCGGCGGCCTCATCGGCATCGGACCGCAGCGCCTCGGCGCGCCGCTCGCGATAGCCATTGGCATCGATCACGATGCGCACAGCGGCAGGTCCGTCGGGGAAGACGATGCGTTGCGCCAGGTGCTGGACCGCGTCGATCGTCTGCCCGTGGCGGCCGATGAACAGGCCCACGTCCTCGCCCTTCAGGCGGCCGTTGAGCACGCCGGCCTCCTCGTCGACCTCGACGTCCACGTCGAGCCCCAGCCCGTCGGCTATCTCCTCGAGCAGATCTTCGAGCGCGTCGACCGGCTCGAGCTCCTCGCTCGCGACATCGCCCGCACCATCGTGATCGCTCATCGCCGCCTGCCCGAGCGTTTCTTCTTCTTGCGCGGCGCCCGCGGCGGAGGCGCGGCCGTGCCGGCGCTGCGGCTCACGCCCGCCAGGGCGGGCTCACCTTTCGGCCCCCGGCCGCGCGGTGCGTCCGGCTTGCCGTTCGGCGATCCTCCACCGCCTTTCGACCCGGGCTCCTTCCCGGGCGGCGGCGCGGGCGCGCCCATGTGGCGACGAATCAGCAGCTGCTGGCCGATCGTCCAGAGGTTCGTCGTGATCCAGTAGACGAGCAGCCCAGCCGGGTAGCGGTACAGGATCACCACAAAGACGATCGGCAAGAACAGCATCAGGCGGCGCTGTTTCGGGTCCGCCGTGGCCGTCGCGACGAGCGTCGAGACGATCTGTGAGCCGACATAGAGCAGGATCAGGACGATCAGCGCAGCGCCCGTCGCCTTGTTCGTGATATCCGGCAGGAAGAGGAATTTCGCCGAGCCGTGCGCCACGCTCTGACAGCTGGTGCTTTCGATGTACTTGTTCAGGCTCTCGCCCGCGTGGTGGGCTGCCGCATAATGCGCTTCGAGCTGTTTCCCGCAGATGTGCTTCTTGAGGTCGCTGCGCAGCATGTAGAAGAGGGAGATGAACACAGGCAGCTGCAGGAGAAGCGGCAGGCAGGATGCCAGGGGATTGATTTTGTTCTCCTGGTAGAACTTCATGATCTCCTGCTGCTGGCGCTGTTTGTCCTCCTTGTACTTCTCTTTCAGCGCCTGGATCTGCGGAGCGAGGCGCTGCATCTCCTGCATCGACTTCAGCTGCCTGAAGGTCAGCGGCACGAGCGCGGCGCGGATCACGACGGTGAGCCCGATGATCGCCAGGCCCCAGCTTCCACCCACGAGGTTGTTGTGGATGAACACCATGATCGATTCGAACAGGGTGATCAGCGGCGAGAACGCGTTCTCGATGACGTTGGCGAAGGGTGGCATGCGCTAGATGATCTCGACGGTCGTGGTAGGGGGAGCTTGGCTCGCGACCTGGTGTGCTGCGGCTCCTCGCCCCGTTGACGGCAAGCTGCCCAAGTCCGGCTCAGCCGCCGCTATCGGAACGGATGCTGAACACTCGCTGGGCCTCGACCGGATCGTATCCGCCGTAGCTCCACGGATTGCATCTGAGCAGGCGCCACCCCGCGAGCACCAGGCCCCTAAGTATGCCGTACCGCCTGATCGCCTCGACCGCATAGCGTGAGCACGTCGGCTCGTACTTGCACCGCCTCGGGATCGCGGGAGACACAAGGCGCTGGTAGGCGAGGATCGGAGCTGTCGCGAGCGCTCGCGGAATGCTCGACGGCCGGCGCGTGTGACTCGGCGCCTCGTGAGCGGTGGAGCGGCTCACGCGTCATTCCCCTTCGCCGCCTCGGGCGGGCCGGCGTGAAGGCCGGCCTGCGCGATCAGCTCGGCCAGCGACGCCTCGAGGCCGGCCAGGCCCTCGCGCTCGGCCAGCTCACCCGCGGGAGGGCGGGCGACCACCACGACGTCGTTGCCGGCGCCCAGCGCATCCTCGGCATGCGCGAACGCCTCGCGCAGCAGGCGCTTGACCCTGTTGCGCTCGACGGCGCCGCCGACCTTCCGCGAGACCGAGAGCCCAAGTCGCACCCCGTGCGTCGCCGGGTTGGGGAAGACGTAGAGGACGAGATGGCGGTTCGCCGTTGAGCGTCCCCGCCGGTAGACGCGCTCGAACTCCGCGCTGCGCGACAGGCGCGCGCGACCCGATGTCCGCGATTTCATCGCGTGCCCATCGCCCTCGGTGCCGGCGTCAACAGGAGCCCTCAGGTCGACAGCCGCTTGCGTCCCTTGTGCCGGCGGCGCTTCAGCGTGAGCCGTCCGGCCCGCGAGCTCATGCGGGCCCGAAACCCGTGGGTGCGAGCTCGCTTGCGCTTCTTTGGCTGGTAGGTCCGCTTCATTTTTTGGTTCTCCGCTCGACTTCGAGCTCCTGCCGGCAACACGTGCAGCGGCGGGGCTCGCGGGCTGAAGTATAGGGCGAGGACCGCGTCCGCGAAGACGGACTGGGCGGCGCGAGTCCGGAGCCGCCCTCGAGCAGACGGTCCGTCCTCGCGCCCCCCAGGCTCGCATGGTAGGTGCATTGCCTAACACGAGGCTAAGGATGGCGCTCCCTCGGTAGGGGCGGGCGGAAACCAACCGTAGCGCGATTTTTTCCGCCAATTGCGATCAGGCCGTCGGTCGGTCGGAGAGCGTGGGATATAGTCGCCGAACCGGGCTCCCCACGGGCCCTCCTCCGAATAGTTCTCGTCACTTTCTCTGGGAGAGAAGCGGATGCACGCCGCCGTGAGCGCCGAGCTCGAGCACATATGGTCGCGGGTGCAGGCAGAGCTTGCACTCGCCGTCGACGAGCCCACCTACCACATGTGGCTCGAGCCGCTGCGCGCGGTCGACCTGTCCGCCGACCGCCTCCTGGTCGAGGCTCCTCCGCACGCCTGTCGTTGGGTTCGCGATCGCTTCGGCAGGGTGCTCCACGCGAGCGTCGCGCTCGTTCTCGGCCCGGACACGTCACTCGAGCTGGTTGGCGCTCCCGGCTCCGACACGGGAGCGGATCGCCCGCGCGAGCGGGGGCAGGCCTCCCGGGGTCCGCTCGACCCCGGCGCCGCGACCCACGCGCGGCGCCCACGCACGCCGGCCGCCGCTGCCGCCGCTGCGCCGACGGCGCCGAGCGGCAACCCGAAGCTCACGTTCGACCAGTTCGTGATCGGCGACTGCAACAGGCTCGCGCACGCCGCCGCGCTGACGGTCGCCGAGATGCCCGCCCAGGCCTACAACCCGCTCTTCGTCTGCGGTCCGCCCGGCGTCGGCAAGACGCACCTGCTCAACTCGATCGCGAGCCTGCTGCTCTCGCACAGCCCCGGCCTGGTCGTTCGCTGCACGACCGGCGAGGCCTTCACGAACGAGTTCATCGGCGCTCTCGGCGCGGGCCACACCGACGACTTCAAGGCGCGCTTTCGCGACATCGACGTTCTGCTGATGGATGACGTCCAGTTCCTCGAGCGCAAGACGCGGACCGAGGAGGAGTTCTTTCACACGTTCAACGCCCTACATGACGGCGGCCGCCAGATCGTGCTCACCTCGGACCGCCCGCCCCGCGATCTGCAGGCGCTCGAAGACCGCCTGCGCGAGCGCTTCCAGGCCGGCCTCGTCGCCGACATGACGCCGCCCTGCCTCGGCACGCGGCTCACGATCCTTCGCATGCGAGCCCACCACGACAACATCGAACTCGGCGATGACGCGGCGCTCTCGGTGATCGCAGAGCGCATCGAGAGCAACGTTCGCGCGCTCGAGGGCGCGCTGATCCGCGTCGTCGCGTTCAGCTCCCTCACCGGACGGCCGATCACAGGCGAGCTCGCGGCCGAGGTGCTCGACAGCCTCTACCCGCGAACGACGTCCGCCGGCCGGCGGCTGTCGGTCGGCGAGATCCAGGCCGCGGCGTGTGACTGCTTCGAGATCTCCTCCGAGGAGCTGCTCTCCTCCACCCGCACACCGCGCGTCGCATGGCCTCGCCAGCTGGCGATGTATCTCGCCCGCGAGCTGACCGGCGAGTCGCTTCCCGCGATAGGCAGGCACTTCGGCGGGCGCGACCACACTACGGTGCTTCACGCCTGGCGGCGTACCTCGGCGCGCATCGCAGCCGATGACGCGGCACGTGAGGCTGTGGAGAAGCTGTGTCGAGCACTCGACTCGCCGGCTCCGTGATCGCCGCTCGGCGCCCGACCGACCCGCCTGAGACACTTCCCTGTCAGCCATTCACAGGCTCTCCACCGCTCCACTCTTCGATTCCTCACTGTTCAAGCCAAATGCACAGACCTGACGTTACTACTGACAACTACCCCCTTTCGACGATGAAGTCATGAAGCTGTCCCTGTCCACCTCAGAGCTTCTGGCGCAATTGCAGACTGCGACTCGTGTGGCCTCGACGCGCAGCGCCGTGCAGGCGCTGTCCGGCGTCATGATCTCCGCACAGCCCGACTCGACCCCGGAGCTCCTCGCCACCGATATGGAGATCGGCCTGCGAGTGCCGTTGAAGGCCGACGTCGCTCGCCCCGGCTCCGTCGTCCTGCCGGCCCGGCTGCTGCTCGACGTCACCCGCTCGCTGCCGACTGACCAGCTCACGCTCGAGCTTCGAAGCGCCGAGCAGGACGTGGAGCTGATCTGCGGGCCCACGACCTTTCACCTTCGCACGCTGCGCGCGGAGGACTTCCCGGCACTCCCCTCGCCCTCCCCTGAGTCGCGGGTAGCGCTCCCCGCCGAGGCCTTCGTCAAGACGATCTCGCGTGTCGCCCGCTCCGCCTCCCGCGACGAGACCCGGCCTGTTCTCACCGGCATCCTGATGTCAGCCTCCGGCCAGGAGCTGCGCATGGTCGCAACGGACTCCTACAGGCTGAGCGTCAAGCAGACCGCGCTCGAGTCGCCGCTGCAGGGGAGCCTCGAGGCGAACGTGCCCGCACGCGCCCTGCAGGAGCTCGCGCGCATCGCCCAGCAGGCCCCGGCGGATTCTCTTGCCGTCAGCGTCGGGCAGAACCAGGTGATCTTCGAGCTCGGCGACGTCGTCCTCTCCTCACGGCTGATCGACGGCCAGTTCCCGAACTATCGCCAGCTGCTGCCCGAGTCGGTGGAGCACGAGCTGCGGCTCGCCAGCGCGGAGCTGACCGACGTCGTGCGCCGCGTGAGCCTCCTGGCCCAGAAGAACGCGCCCCTGCGGCTGAGCTTCAGCGAGGGCACGCTGACCGTCTCAGCTCAGACCCCGGACGTCGGGGAGGCGAGCGAGGCGATCCCGGTCCCCTTCCACGGCGAGCCTTTCGAGATCGGCTTCAATCCGGAGTTCCTCCGCGACGGGCTCGAGAGCATCGAGTCGGAGGAGCTCGTGCTCAAGCTGATCAGCCCGCTGCGCCCAGGCCTGATCGAATCCCCCGACACGGGCGACTTCGTGTACCTGATCATGCCCATTCGCCTGAACGTGTAGGGCCGATGCGCGTCGTCAGCGTCGAGATGCGCGACTTCCGCACCTACGCCCGCGCGGAGGCGCGCCTCGGAGAGGGACTGACGGTCGTCCACGGCCCGAACGGCGCGGGCAAGTCGAACCTGCTCGAGGCTCTCTACTTCGGCTGCACGGCGCGCTCGCCACGCACCAGGAACGAGCGCGAGCTGGTGCGCTTCGGGGCAGATGCGACGCGCGTCGCCGTGCGGCTCCAGGATGGAGCGCAGTCGCATGAGCTGACCGTGGGCTACGGCATCGCCTCGAGCGCCGCCCGCGCCGAGAAGCGCATGACGGCTGACGGCGCGCCCG
This sequence comes from Solirubrobacteraceae bacterium, assembly GCA_034665005.1. Lineage (GTDB taxonomy): Bacteria > Actinomycetota > Thermoleophilia > Solirubrobacterales > Solirubrobacteraceae > Palsa-744. Next base: position 9,901 of record JAXDGO010000039.1, read on the forward strand.
TCGATCGGCTGCTCGACGTGGCGAACAGGCCGCTCCTGAGCGTATTCCTCCCCGATCGCCTGGAGCTGGTAAAAGGGCCGCCGTCGCTGCGCCGGGCGCACCTCGACCAGGTCGTGGCGGGCATCTGGCCAGTGCGCGCGGAGACGCGGCGCGAGTACTCGCGCGTTCTCGCCCAGCGCAATGCACTGCTCGCCCGCATTCGCGCCGGCCGCGCCTCGGAGGGGACGCTCGCAACCTGGGATCGCGAGCTGGCCCGCAGCGCGCTCGCCCTGCAAGACCAACGCGCCCAGACCGTGGCGCTCCTCGCCGAGCCCTTTTGCCGGCGGGCCGAGCAGCTGGGCTGCGGGGAGGGTGTGACCCTCGAGTACCGCCCCCGCTCGCGCGCGACCGGGGAGGACGAGTTCGTCGCCGAGCTGCAGCAACGACTGCCGCAGGACCTCGAGCGGGGTTTCTCCGGACACGGACCACATCGCGACGAGCTCACCATCCTGCGCAATGGCCGTGAGCTGCGCGTGTACGGCTCGCAGGGAGAACAGCGGCTCGCCCTGCTCGCCCTGCTTCTGGCCGAGCGCGCCGTGCTCGCACAGGAGCGGCGCCGCACGCCGCTGATGCTGCTCGATGACGTCATGAGCGAGCTCGACGCCGAGCGCCGCGAGCTGCTCGTCGGGGAGCTCTCCGGTGCGGGCCAGAGCGTGATCGCCACGACCGACCTCGCCCACGTCCCCCACGCCACGGACGCGTCCGTCACCCGGTTGCGCATCTCGCCCGGCACGATTCTCCAGGAGGCGATCGCGGCATGAGGAACTCCGCGCCGCGCCCGCTCTCGACAGCGCTCGAGAACCTCACGGCGACCCTTGCGCCCACGACGACGCTCGCGCGCGTCCAGGCGGCGTGGCAGACCGCAGCCGGCCCGGCGATCGCCGCCGCGGCGCGTCCCACGGCCGAGCGCGGCGGCGTCCTGACGGTCACCTGCGACGCGGCGACATGGGCGCAGGAGCTCGACCTGATGGCCTCCCAGCTGATCCCCCGCCTCAACGCCGCGCTGGGGCAGGAGGCGATCCAAGAGCTGCGCTGCCGGACCGGTTGAGGCCGATCGCGCCCAGGCCCGCTCGCCGGGGCACCGCGGGCCGCCGCCTGAACCTCCGATTTCCCTGCATTTTGCAGGCCTTTAGCGCCGATTTAGCGGCGAATCAGAGGGCCCTTCGTGCTATCCTTATGGATGTATTCAAGTCGCCCCAGCCGTGGTCCTCGCGCCCCGGAGTCCGGGGCGTTGTCACGTCATCGGAGGGCCATTGGCAACAGGCAGCAACAGCTCACAGGAGAACACCGGGAAGGGCGGCGTAAACGACCCGTCGATGTCGGGCTCCTCGAGCTACGACGCACAGGACATAACCGTCCTGGAGGGCCTAGAGGCCGTCCGCAAGCGCCCCGGGATGTACATCGGCTCAACCGGTGTTCTGGGTCTGCACCACCTCGTCTACGAGGTCGTCGATAACTCCGTCGACGAGGCTCTCGCCGGCTTCAGCACCGAGGTATCCGTCACGATCCACCCCGACAACTCGGTGACGGTCGTCGACAACGGCCGCGGCATCCCGGTCGCGGTGATGGAGAAGGAGGGCAAGCCGGCGGTCGAAGTCGTCCTGACGGTGCTGCACTCCGGCGGAAAGTTCGGCGACGGCGGCGGCTACAAGGTCTCCGGTGGCCTGCACGGCGTCGGCGTCTCCGTCGTCAACGCGCTGTCCGAGCAACTGCACGTCGAGATCCGCCGCGACGGCCATGTCTTCTCGCAGGAGTACTCGCGTGGCGCTCCACAGGGACCGCTTAGCGAGGGCGAGAAGCTCGGCAAGGGCGAGCCGACGGGCACCTCCGTGACGTTCCTGCCCGACGCCGACATCTTCGAGGTGCTCGACTTCGACTTCCAGACACTCGAAGAACGGCTCCGTGAGACGGCCTTCCTGACCCGCGGCCTCAAGATCTCGATCGTCGACGAGCGCGGCGAAGGCCACTCAGCCGAGTTCCAATACGAGGGCGGCATCGAGGACTTCGTCTCCTACCTCAACGAGAACAAGGACACCGTCCACCGCAAAGTGATCTTCTTCGCCGGCGAGTCCGAGGAGGGCGCGGCGGAGGTGGCGCTGCAATGGAACTCCTCCTACCAGGAGTCCGTCCACTCCTTCGCCAACAACATCAACACGCGCGAGGGCGGCTCGCACATGAGCGGCTTCCGCTCGGCGCTGACCAGGACGCTGAACAAGTACGCCCGCGACCACGGCCTGCTCAAGGAGAAAGAGGACAACCTCTCGGGCGAGGACGTTCGCGAGGGCCTGACCGCTGTCGTCTCGGTGAAGTTGCGCGATCCCCAGTTCGAGGGTCAGACGAAGACCAAGCTCGGCAACCCCGGCATGGCCGGATTCGTCGAGTCGATCGTCAACACCGGCCTGGGCGAGTTCCTGGAGGAGAACCCCAGCGAGGCGCGCGCGGTGATCATGAAGTCCGTCCAGGCGCAGCGCGCCCGGGAGGCCGCCCGCAAGGCGCGCGATCTGACGAGGCGCAAGTCGGCGCTGGAGAACTCAACGCTCCCCGGCAAGCTCGCCGACTGCTCGGTCAAGGACCCGCGGCTGGCCGAGCTGTTCGTGGTCGAGGGTGACTCCGCCGGCGGCTCCGCCAAGCAGGGCCGGGACCGCAACACACAGGCGGTCCTGCCGCTGCGCGGCAAGATCCTGAATGTCGAGAAGTCGCGCATCGACAAGGTTCTGCAGAACGTAGAGATCCAGGCGCTGATCACGGCCATCGGAACCGGCGTGCGCGACGAGTTCAACATCGAGAACGCGCGCTACCACAAGGTGATCCTGATGACCGACGCCGATGTCGACGGCGCGCACATCAGAACGCTCGCGCTCACCCTCCTGTTCAGGGAGATGAAAGAGCTGATCGAGGAAGGCTATGTCTACATCGCCAAGCCGCCGCTCTACAAGCTGAAGCAGGGCTCGCGCGAGCGCTACATCGAGAAGGAGTCAGAACTGGAAGAGATCCTGCTCTCCGAGAAGTGGGACAAGATCGTGATCTTCGATCGCCACGGCAAGCAGTTCAAGCTGACCGAGGCGCGCTGGCAGCGCTTCACGCGGCTGCTCAAGCAGTACGAAGGCTGGGCGCTCGCGCTGCGAGGCCATCACGGCCACGACGTGGTGCAGTTCCTCGAGGAGTCCTCGCTGCTCAGCGAGAAGGTCTCGAGCGCCGAGGACGCCGTCAAGCTGCTGAGCCGGGCGGACGTCGATGGAGACTCCCACAGGACCGCGATGGTCGACGAGGACCCGATCGAGATCCGTGTCAAGGCTGTCGAGGCGCGCACGGGCTTCGCCCGCACGCACCGCATCACGCGGGCGCTGTTCAGCTCGCCCGAGTACCGGCAGCTGGTGAAGGTCCATGAGCAGCTGATCGAGCTCGCCGGCACGCCCCCTTTCGAGGTTTCGCTCGGCGACGCGCACGAAACCGCGCTCTCGTTCGAGGCGCTGCACGAGGCCGTGATGACGGTCGCGCGTAAAGGCGCCAACGTGCAGCGCTTCAAGGGGCTCGGCGAGATGAACGCCGACCAGCTCGGCGAAACGACGATGTCGCCGTCGACCCGCATGCTGGCCCAGGTGACGCTCGAGGACGCCGTCGCGGCCGACCGCATCTTCTCCAAGCTGATGGGCGATCAGGTCGAGCCGCGCCGCGAATTCATCGAAGAGAACGCAAGGGCGGTGGCCAACCTCGATGTCTGAGGAGGTGAGTGATGGCATCCGCTGACGTGATCAGCGGCGGCAACGTCGAACCGCGCGCGCTCGAGGAGGAGATGCGCACGGCCTACCTCGACTACGCGATGTCCGTGATCGTCGGCCGCGCGCTGCCCGACGTTCGCGATGGGCTCAAGCCCGTGCACCGTCGGGTGCTCTACGCGATGAACGAGCTCGGCCTCGGGCCGACGCGCTCGTACTCGAAGTGCGCGCTGATCGTGGGCGAGGTGATGGGCAAGTACCACCCTCACGGCGACTCGGCCATCTACGACACGCTCGTGCGCATGGCCCAGGAGTTCTCGATGCGCAACCAGCTCGTCGACGGCCAGGGCAACTTCGGCTCCATCGACGACGACCCAGCCGCGGCGATGCGCTACACCGAGGCGCGCCTGGCCCGGATCGCGACCGAGATGCTCCGCGACCTGGACATGGACACCGTCGACTTCACGCCGAACTACGACGGCAAAAAGCAGGAACCGGTCGTCCTGCCCGCGCGCTTCCCCAACCTGCTCGTCAACGGCTCCTCCGGCATCGCCGTCGGCATGGCCACGAACATCCCGCCGCACAACCTGCGCGAGGTGATCGCGGCCACGATCGCCTACCTCGAGGACCCCGACATCGACACGGCGGGGCTGATGGGGCACATCAGGGGCCCGGACTTTCCCACCGGCGGAATCATCCTCGGCCACGCCGGCATCAAAGACGCCTACGAGACCGGTCGTGGCCGGGTTCGCGTGCAGGCGCGTGCCCACATCGAGCCCCTCAGCCACGGCAAAGAGGCGATCGTCGTCACCGAGTTGCCGTTCCAGGTCAAGAAGGGCGGGGACGGTGGCCTGATCCAGAAGATCGCCGACCTCGTCAAAGAGGGACGCATCACCGAGATCGCCAATATCGAGGACCACTCCGACAAGCGCGGCATGCGCCTCGTGATCGAGCTCAAGCGCGACGCGATCCCCAAGGTCGTGCTCAACAAGCTCTACAAGCACACGCCGATGCAGACCACCTTCGGCGTCAACATGGTCGCCCTCGTCGACAACGTCCCGCGGACGCTCGACCTGCGCGCGGTGATCCACAACTACGTGGCCCACCAGCGCGAGGTGATCGTGCGGCGGACCAAGCACGAGCTCAGCGAAAAGCAGGATCGAGCCCACATCCTCGAGGGGCTGCTCACCGCCCTCGATCACCTCGACGAGATAATCAGCCTGATCCGCGGCTCGCGTGACCGAGACACGGCCCGCGAGCAGCTGGTCGACCGCTTCGAGCTGACCGCGATTCAGGCTACGGCGATCCTGGATCTGCGGTTGTCGCAGCTGACCGCGCTGGAGGCGGACAGCATCAAACAGGAGCACGCCGACGTGACGGAGCGAATCGCCGAGCTGCGGGCGATCCTCGGCGATGAGTCCAGGGTGCTGGGCGTCATCAAGGAGGAGCTCACCGAGATCGCAGAGCGCTTCGGCGATGAGCGGCGCACCGAGATCAGCCATTCCGAGGACGAGATCGACATCGAGGACCTGATCGCCGACCAGCAGATGGTGATCACGATCACGCAGAGCGGCTACATCAAGTCGCTGCCACTCGCGACCTACCGCCAGCAACAGCGAGGCGGGCGTGGCGTGACGGGGATGGACATGAAGGACGGCGACTTCATCGAGCATCTGTTCGTGTGCTCGTCCCACGACTATCTTCTGTTCTTCTCCAACCGCGGCAAGGTCTACCGGTCGAAGGTCTATGAGCTGCCCGAGGCGCAGCGCACCGCCAAGGGGAGGGCGCTAGTCAACATCCTTCCCCTGCGCGAAGGCGAGCGCATCCAGGCCGTCGTCTCCACGCGCGACTTCACCGAGACCCAGTACCTCGTGTTCGCCACCCGCAACGGCACCGTCAAGAAGACGGAGCTGCTCGCATACAACACCCCGATCAAAGCGGACGGCATCATCGCCATCAACATCCGCGACGACGACGAGCTGCTCGCCGTGCGCGCGGTCGATCCCAACGACGAGATAATCATGGTCTCGCGCGGCGGCCTCACCGTTCGCTTCGAGGAGTCCGCCGTGCGCGCGATGGGGCGCGACACGACGGGCGTGCGCGGCATGGCCGTGGGCAAGGACGGCCAGGTGATCGCGATGGACGTCGCCCGCGACGACATGGATCTGCTCGTCGTCACGGAAAACGGCTATGGCAAGCGCACCCAGATCAGCCAGTACCGCAAGACCAATCGAGGTGCGAAAGGCGTCAAGACGATCGGCCTGACCGAGAAAAAGGGCGGTCTTGCTGGTGCTCTGGTCGTGCGCGACCACCAGGAGCTGGTGTTCATCAGCGTCGGTGGCATGGTGCAGCGGACCGGCGCCGCGGGCATCTCCCAGCAGGGTCGCTCGGCCACGGGGGTGCGCGTGATGAACCTCAAGGACGAGGACCTCGTGAGCGCCGTGGCGCTGGTCGTCGACACCGGCGATGAGACCGAAGTGGCCATCGTCGACGGCGATGTCGACGGCGAGCACGGGCCCGAGCAGGACGGTCCCGCGGTCGAGGACTCCTAGGCGAGAGACCCCGTCTCCGGGTCCGGCGCGCCCTTCAACCTGTCCAGTTTCTAGCTCGAGCGCTCAGACAGCCGCAAATTGCGGCCGACAGGCAGAGGGTGCGCCGCCTCACCATCCTCACAGCCGTCGTCTCGATGGTCGGCTGCGCCTCGCTCGACGTGACCGCCGAGATCGCGGCCGCCCGCCCGTCGCGGACCCCGCAGTCCCATGGACGTCAAGCGGCCGTACGCGCGACCGCCCGCTCCCGCCGGGAGGGGAGCCCGCGCCACCAGGCCCATACGGGCGCCGGCGTCTCGCATCGCAGCGCCCCCGTCAGCCAGCGCTCGGTTCCGACGCCAGCCCTCAAATCCAAGCGCGGCCGTACTCAGGTCCTGTCCTCGGCCGCCGCCGGCGCAAGGGACCGCGCCGCGACGATCGCAGCAGTCCTCGCCACGAGCTGTGAAAACACCGCCCTGACGCCCGAACCCGGGAACCTCGATCTCATCCGCGCCGCGGTCCTGTGCCTGATCAACCGGCAGCGCGCCCAGAACGGAGAGAGCCCGTTGCGCCTGAGCGGACAGCTGCAGCAGGCCGCCGAAGGCCACAGCAACGAACTCGTCTCCTCCAACTACTTCGCGCATGTGTCTCCCAGCGGCGAGACGCCGGTCGACCGCATCCGCGAAACCGGCTATATCCCGGGCCCCACCGTCGGCTACGTGATCGGCGAGAACCTCGCCTGGGGAACCTACGGCCTCGCGACCCCCGCGGCGATCGTCTCAGCCTGGATCGCCTCGCCCGGCCATCTCGCGAACATCCTCGAAGCCCAGTACAGCGAAACGGGGATCGGTGTCACGCCGGCCGTCCCGGCGTCGTTCGGGAACAGCGCTCCCGGGGCGACCTATGCGCAGGAGTTCGGCGTCATCGTTCACTGAGCTGCCTCCGCTCAGACGGCCACACACGTCGTCTGCGTTCGCTACTCTGGCGAGACCAGAGAAAGGAGGTGGTCCTAACGTTTAGTGACAGTTTTTGCGGGACCCTGGAGGTGACCGGCCGCTAGGTCGGACAGGCTGGACCGCTTAGCGGAATCCAACCCGGGACACCCCGAGACGACCGCCGGTCCTGGTCCCTCCGGCCGCCTCTTCGCCGTCTCGGTCTTTCCAGTCAGCGCAGCATCGAAGGGCGCCGTAGTGCAGGCGCCCTTCGTCTTTTTCGGGCCGGGGCGACTGGCTGCGGCCGGGCCGCCGGCCACCCGCGGCGATCGTCCGGCTCAGGCTGCCTGCGGCAGGTACTGCAGCCAGGCGGTCGGGATCGTGGGGCTCGCGACCTGGATGAAGATCTCCGCACGCGGCGTGCGCGGCGCGTGGCGCGGATGCATCCCGGCTTGGCGCGGGAGCCGGTCGCCCTTTCGCCGGTTGCAGGGCGCGCAGGAGGCGACGATGTTCTCCCAGCTCGATGATCCGCCCTTGGACCGGGGGATCACATGGTCGACGGTCAGATTGGAGCGTGAGCCGCAGTACTGGCACGTCCAGCTGTCTCGCGCGAAGACCGCGCGGCGCGTGATCTTTCGCCGGTGCGCGTCACGCGGGACGTTGACGTAGGTCATGAGGCGGATCACGATCGGCCGCGCGAGGGTCGAGCTCTCCGAGTGGAGCTCCCAGCGGCTGCGCTCCAGCAGTTCGGCCTTTTCCTTGAGCAGCAGCACGACCGCCCGGCGCACCGTGCACACGTTGATCGGCTCATACGTGGCGTTGAGGACGAGCACCCGACCACTCATCGCCCGTGAGGGCGATGTCTCAGGTCCGTGCCGCTGGTGCTCTGAAGGCGACACGGACCCCACCGGCTCTGGTGGGACAGTGCTCTCCATGTTCAGCGCCGGAGTCTAGCGGGGGAACTCGCGATTGGGCGTAAACACAGGGTTCTCTCACGACCGCAGCCGCTCCGGCTTGGGCGCCGCGCGGTATGACCCGAGCACGCGCACCTCGTCGCACAGCTCCCGGATCCCGGCGAGCGCCTCCTCGACGGGCGCTTCCCCCACGCGGCCCGCCAGATCCGCGAAGAACATGTAGCTGCCCAGCTCCTGGCGCCGCGGGCGCGACTCGATCTTGGTCATGTTGATGTCCCGGCGCCCGAACTCGTCCAGGCAGCGGACGAGCCATCCCGGCCGCTCGGCGCCGGGTCCCCAGAAGACGAGCGACAGCTTCCAGTCGCCCGCCTCGCCGTCGCGCAGCGGCGGCGCCTCGCCGTGTCCGGTGCGTCCGAGCCAGACGAAGCGCGTCGCGTTGTCCTCGCGGTCCTCCACGCCCTCGCGGATCACCGTCGCGCCGTAGATGCCCGCGGCAAGAAGCGTTCCGAGCGCGGCCCGGTCGCGACGTCCGGCGGCGACCACCGCGCGCACCGCCTCGGCGGTCGAGCTGGCGGGGAGCATCCGCGCGTGAGGCAGCTCCCGCCCGAGGAACAGCGCGCACTGCCCCGGCACGTGCGGGTGGCTCATCACCGTCTCGATCTCCTCCAGCGAGACCGGCTCGGCGGCGATCAGCGAGTGCCTGACCCTGAGCAACGCCTCTCCGACGATCTCCACGTCGGCCGCCTCCCCTGCGAGCAGGTCGAGCGTGACGTCGATCGACCCCTCCAGCGAGTTCTCGATCGGCACGACCGCCCACGAGACCTCCCCGCTTCGCAGGGCCTCCACCGTGTCGCGGATGCTCGCAAGCGGACGCGGCTCGAGTGCGTCGGGAGCGCCGCTCGCCAGCAGCGCCTCCTCGCTGAAGGTGCCCGCCGGCCCGAGGTAGCCGACGAGGGGCCGCTCCGCCGTCATCTCAGCCGGGAGACCCGGCGGCATCCCCCGCGAAGCCGTCCTCGCCGGCGCCCCCGCCTGCGAGCGCCAGCCGTACGGCCTCGGCCTCCTCCGGAGACAGCTCGAGCTCGCCACGCCCCCCACGCACCTGCTTTCCGTAGACGCGCGCCTGGTCGCGATGGTGGATGCACGAGAGGACGATCCCCGACTGCTCGTCGTCGAGCAGCGCGATCGACATCGACTGCTGGCCCGAAAGCTCGTTGTAGGCGTCGTAGCGGACGAGCGCGCGGTGCGCGAAGGTCCCGCGGAGGGCCGCCTCGACGCCCGCGAGACGCCCGTCAAGCCGTGTCGCCGTCTCATCGACGTACTCGCGCAGAGCTTCGAAGGCCTCCTGCATGGCGGCCGAATGCGCGACCACGTCGCCCTCCTGGCCCTCGCCGAGCACGAGGCGCTGTGCGCGCCGCAGCCTCCGGACCGAGAAGGCCAGCATCAAGCACGCCAGGAGCGCAGCGCCTGCCACTGCGGCCGCTGCGATGGCGATGATCCCCTGGGTGTTCGTGATCGAGGCGCTCATCGGCACAAGTTAGCCGCTCCGAAGGCCGCTAGGTCCCCACGGCGGCAACCGGCTCGCAACCGCCCGGCGGACGTCCGGCCTACTGGCTGAAGATCGCCAGATAGGTGTTCTTGTTGTTTTCCAGGTCGTTCTCGCCCGGCACGCCCTCGATGCTCACCTGGATCTTCGAGGCCACCCCGAGCGGGATCCCGGTGACGGGGATTTCGACGTTGACCGTCTTGCCGGGTTCGGTCTTGTTGACCACGTGCGAGGCCTTGAACTGCTTGCCCCCGGCGGTGACCGTGATGTCCACCTTGACGTTCGTCTCGGACGCTTCGCCGGAGTTTTCGACGGTGACCGTGAACGTCGGGCTGCTGCCGCCGGCGATGTGATTGAGCGTGGGTTCGGGCGCGAGCGTGTTGGTGCCCACCGCGACCGCCTTCAGCGCGCTGCCGTGATTGCCGGTGACGGCCTGTGCGCCCTGCGCGCTCGAGCCTTTGCCGGTGATGCGCGACGACACGGTGTTGGGATCAAGCCAGCCGATGTTCGGGACGAAGCGGCTCGAGGACGTGGTCAGGCCATGTATGCCGTTGGCCGCGAGGGTCTGCTGTGTGAGCGGGGCGACGCGCTGGGAGAAGATCACGTCGGAGGCCAGGAAGATCTCCATGTCGCCTGCGATCTTCGCGCTGGCCTGCGCGCCCTGGCCGCCGAGCGCGGCCGGAACGACCGCGGCGAGCTTGGTCATCCCTTCGACGCGGAGATCGAGCGCGAGCAGCAGGTCCCGCTGTGCCGCCGCCATTTCTCCCGGCACGCTCAGGCTCTTGGCCCGCGACGCGATGTTCTGCGCCTGGATGCGCAGCTGGTCGATCTGGACCTCCACATCGAGCGGCGACTTGCCGGCGGCGCCTGAAAGCGCGGTGAACAGCGGGCGCGCGACCTGTGTGTCGGACTGCTGCGCGAGCTGGCTGACGTTGCGGTTGTAGTCCTTCAGCGACTGCTGCTTCTGGCTTTTCAGGCAGCCGTTGATGAGCAGCACGATCAGGATCAGCAGCACCACCGCGACACCCGCCGCCACGCGGCGCCGGACCATCAGCGTGTGGTGATCGAGTCCCGGCGTCCCACCGGCGTGCTGCGGCCGGCGCGGGAGCGGTCGCCGCGGCGGGCCTCCGGCCGCAGGCCGTGGTCGCGTTGCGCGGGCTGACGTTCGAGGCTCTGTCTCCTCGCCATCGTCGAAGAACGACAAAAGCTGCTCCTTGCAGGGACTCCGGAAGGCCAGAAGTATGACTGCCGGTCGAGTCGCTTGCGGTGCTGCAAGTTCTCGGTCAGCTTATTGGCCGCGCGCCGTGCAGGCAGGGATCCTGCCTTCGGACGGCGAACGCAGGATCCGGTGGACTCGCCGCGCACCCTTGTTCACGCGCCCGGAGCGTGGGAGCCGTCGCCGGCGGAGGAGGGTCGGCGCCCGCGTACGCCACGCATCGGCGCCCGCGCGAAGGGCACCGAGCAGACCGCTCCCAAGCGGCCGCTCCTCGGCCGCTACCACCTGCTCGAGATGCTCGGAAGCGGCGGCTTCGGAGAGGTCTGGCGCGCCCACGACGAGTTGCTTCACCGCGAGGTCGCGGTCAAGCGGATCCGGCTCGGCCCCGACGGCGACAGCGAGCGGGCGACGCGCGAGGCGCTTGCCGCCGCGCGCCTCTCCCACCCCGCGATCGTCGCCCTCTACGAGGCCGCGGCCGTCGAGGACTGCTTCTACCTGATCAGCGAGCTCGTGGACGGACAGACGCTCGCCCAGCTGATCGCGGCTGATCGTCTCGAGGACGACGACGTGCTCGGCATCGGCATCGCGCTGGCCGGCGCTCTCTCCCACGCCCATGCCCGCGGCGTGATCCATCGCGACATCAAGCCTCAGAACGTGCTCGTGCCGCACCGACCGGAGGGCCCGGGAGGCGCGGCCAAGCTCACCGACTTCGGCGGGGCGAGCCTCGCCGGCGAGGACGCCCTCACGCGCACCGGCGACGTGCTGGGCACGCTCGCCTATATGGCGCCTGAGCAGAGCGAGGGCAGGGAGGTGCGCGAGGAGGCCGATCTCTACGCGCTCGCGCTGGTGCTGTATGAGGCGCTTTGCGGGGTCAACCCCGTGCGCGGGCCCACACCTGCCGCGACCGCGCGGCGTATAGGAAGCCGGCTGGAGCCGCTCGAGCGCCGGCGCAGGGATCTCCCGCGTGCTCTCACGCGGGCGCTCGACACCGCGCTGGCGCCCGCCCCCGGCGACCGCCAGAGCCTCGACGAGCTTCAAACGGCTCTCGAGGAGGCCCTCCAGCATGGGCCGGAGCGCTCCTGGCGCGGGCGCGGGGAGCCGGTGCAGCCGGAGCTGCCGGTCCTCGCGGCCGAGGAGCCCGAGCCGGCCGTCCTCGGCAGGCTGGCCGTCCCGCGCCTCGTGTGGATGGGATGCGCGCTCGCGGTGATCGTGTGGCAGGCCGCCTCGGGTCGTCCCGGCGTCGGCCTGCTGGTGCTCGCTGCCGTGCTGCCGCTCCTCGCGCTCCCGAGAGACCGCAGATCGGCGGCCGGGAGCCTCGCATGGCCGGTGTGCGCGCTCGCGCCCGTGCTCGGCCTCGCCGGCCTCGCCGGCGCCTTCCCCGCGATCGCCGGACAGGCGCGCAGGTGGCGCGAGCGGGCCGCGCTCGGCGCCCTCGCCTACTGGTGGCTCACCCTCGCCGAGCCGCTGGCGGGCAGCCGTCTGTGGCTCGGGGTGCCGTCCGGCACTCCAGCGCGGGCTGCGTGGGAGGGTTCGCTCGGGCTGAGCGCGACGCACGTGCTCGGCCCGATGCTCAACCTCGGCGTGCTGCTCGGCGCGACCCTCTGGGCCCTGGCGGCAATGTCGCTGCCGTGGCTGGTTCGCGGCCGCAGCGCTCCGCTGGACGCGGCCGCGGCCGCGGCCTGGTCGGCGGTTGTCGTCGCGGCCACCCCCGCCCTGGCCGCCGGGCTTTCGGCGCATGCGGCTCATCCGAGCCCGCGCGGCGCCGTCCTGGGCGCCGTTCTCGGCGCGATGCTCGCGGTGGCGGCCCGCGCAGTGCGGGGGCCCGTCTGACGTAGGGTGCGTAGCATGGCTCCCGGCTAAGAGGCCGATCCCCCGCGGTCGGCCGGGCCGCCCGCAAATGAACCTGCTCAAGAGCGTCGAGACAACGATCGCCAGCCTCGTCGAGGGCGCCTTCGGACGCGTGTTCCGCTCCGAGGTGCGCCCGATGGAGCTGGCTCGCAAGCTGGCTCGCGAGATGGATGCTCATCGCACGGTGTCGGTCTCGCGCGTCTACGTCCCAAACGAGTACTCCGTGTGGCTCTCGCCGGCGGACCGCGCGCGCTACGAGGGCGTCGAGCACGAGGTCATCGACGAGCTCTGCGCCTACCTGCTCGAGCACGCGCGGCGTGAGGAGCTGATCCTCGCCTCCCAGCCCGTCATCACCTTCCACACCGACGAGCAGCTCACGCTCGGCGAGTTCGGCATCCAGGCGCGGTTGGTCCGGCCCGAGGGTCACAGTGAGGGCACCCATCCGCCCCCTCCCCCGCTCGACGAGGAAGAGCACGGCAAGACGATGATCTACAGCACATCGGCCCGCGTCGGAGGGCCCGTCGAGGAGGCGCACGCGCGCCGCGCGCCGCGCGCGCTGCTCGCGGTTGGCGGGCGCCGGCTGCTCGTTCCACCCGGAGGGGGCACGATCGGCCGCAGCCGCGACTGCGAGATCACGCTCGACGATGTGGGCATCTCCCGCCACCACGCGGAGCTGCGCCCGGGCCCCGGAGGCTGGACGATCGCGGACCTCGGCTCGACCAACGGCGTCGTCGTCAACGGAGAGGACATTCGCGGCGCACAGCCGCTGCATCCTGGGGATCGCGTCGAGCTCGGCTCGACTGAGATCGTCTTCGAAGTTGGATGACTACGCTCGAGCCCGTATCGGTTGCGCTGAAGTTCGGCTTCCTGGTCGTTCTCTACCTCTTCCTGCTCTGGGTCGCTCGCAGTGCCCGCAGGGACCTCGGCGCTGGTGCCCCAGGCGCGATCGACCGCGGCGTCCCCGCGGCGATTCCGCCCGACGCGACCGGCATGCACTCTGCCTCGACCCTCGGCAACGCCGACCTTGCCGACCGCGCGCCGCGGCTGGTCGTCGAGCGCGCCCCCGGTCATGACGCGGGGATGATCTACGACCTGGACGGAGAGATCGTGATGGGGCGCGGCGAGCGCGCCGAGATCAGGCTGGAGGACCCGTTCGCCTCGGCACAGCACGCGCGCATCTACGAGCAGGGCAACATCATGGTCGTCGAGGACCTCGGCTCCACCAACGGCACCTATCTGAACGAGGAGCTGCTCGAGACCCCGAGGCCGCTGCACCCGGGAGATCGCCTGCGGATCGGCGACAGCGAATTCGCGTTCGAGGTCGACTGACATGCTGCGCGTGGCCGAGCAGTACGCGGTAACGGACACAGGGCGCCAGCGGCGAGCGAACGAGGACTCGCTGCTCGCCCGCTCGCCGCTGTTCGTCGTGGCCGACGGCATGGGCGGAGCCCAGGCCGGCGAGGTGGCCTCGCGCATCGCCGTCGAGTACTTCCAGCCCGGTCTGGGGGACGCCTCCCAGCCCGAGCGGGAGCTGGCCGAGCTGGCGCGGGCGGCCAACTCGCGGATCCACGAGCTGTCGCACTCCAATGCCGAGCAGGCCGGCATGGGTACCACCCTCACCGCTGTCTACGTGGGGGAGGACGAGGTTGCCATCGCGCACGTCGGCGACAGTCGCGCCTACTGCCTGCGCGACGGCGAGCTGCTGCGCCTCACCGACGATCATTCGCTCGTAGACGAGCTCATGCGCCAGGGGCGCCTTACGCCCGAGGAGGCCGTCGAGCATCCGCAGCGCTCGGTGATCACGCGCGCGCTCGGCCCGGAGGGAGCGGTGGAGGTCGATACGCGCTCCTACCGTGCGCGTGCCGGCGATGTCTACCTGCTCTGCAGCGATGGCCTCACGACGATGCTGAGCGAGGAGGAGATCCTCGCGCTGCTGCTGGCCAACCCCCGGCTGCGCGACGCCGGGGAGGCGCTGATCGGTGCGGCCAACGAGGCTGGAGGCCGCGACAACATCACGGTCGTGCTCATGCGGCTCGAGGAGGTGCGCGCGGGCCAGCCGCGGGTGGACGACCACGACACGATGACCGGCGTGCCCGCGGTCCCGAGGTCCGCGAGCCCCCGTGCCTCGCGCCGGCCGCGCACGGGCCCGACGGAGGCGGTGGTCGCCTCGCCCACGAGCAGGCGGAGGCGGATGCGGCGAGCCGGAGCCTCGGCCATCGCCGTCCTTGTGCTCGCTCTGATCGGCGCCGGCGGTTACCTGGCGCTGCAGTCGGTCTATTTCATCGGAACCAACGCCCGCGGACTGGTGACGCTCTACAGGGGCGTTCCCTTCAGCCTCCCCGGCAACGTGCCCCTGTTCACCAGCCACTACGTCTCAGGGGTGAGCGCATCCAGCCTCACACCGCAACGCCGCCGGACGATGCTCGACCACTCGCTGCGCTCGGAATCAAACGCCGCCTCGCTGGTCCGCAGCCTCGAACTCGGGCAGCTCGAATGAGGGGCGCGCGATGAACCGTCCGATCGTCCGGGTCTACGGCCTCGTGGCGCTGATGTTCGCGCTGCTCGTCGGGTTCACCTCGCGCTGGACCATCTTCGACGCCAAGTCGCTGCGCGACAACCCCCTCAACGCGCGCACGGTGCTCGAGCAGCAGCGCATCGAACGAGGGCCGATCCTCGCGGCCGACGGGACGGTGCTGGCGCGCAGCGTGCGCACCTCCGAAGGGACCTATGAACGCAGGTATCCGACCGGCGAAGAGTTCGCCCACGCCGTCGGCTACTCCTACACCAACTTCGGCAGCTCGGGCCTCGAGCAGTTCCGCAGCGCCGAACTGAACGGCCACAACGGCACGAACGTGCAGACCATCCTCGACCAGCTCCAGGGCCGCAAACCCCGCGGCGACAAGGTCCTGACGACGCTCGACCCGCGCGCCCAGCAGGTCGCCAACGCGGCGCTCGCCGGGCACAGGGGGGCGGTCGTCGCGCTCGATCCACTCAGCGGCGCCGTAACCGTGATGGCCGCCTCGCCGGGCTATGACCCGAACGCGCTGCGAACCCGGGCGGGCTCGGCGCGCCTAGAACGCGAAACCAAGGGCAGCCAGGCGCGGAGGTCGTTCGTCAACCGCGCGACGCAGTTCGGCTACGCGCCCGGCTCGACCTTCAAGGTCCTCACCGCCACGGCGGCCATCGACAGCGGCGCCTTCACGCCCGAATCTACCGTCAGCGGCCGCAACGATGTGCGTATCTCCGGCGTGCCCCTGCAGAACGATGAAAACGAGACCTTCGGGCAGATCACGCTGAAGCAGGCCCTCGCTCACTCGGTCAACACCGTCTGGGCCCAGGTGGCCGAGCGGCTCGGCAAGCAGACGCTTGCGCGCTACATGAGCCGCTTCGGCTTCGACCGCAAGCCGCAGCTCGACTTCCCCTCCGCAGAGATGTCGGCCAGCGGCGAGTACCTCGGCTCTC
Organism: Solirubrobacteraceae bacterium; assembly: GCA_034665005.1. Taxonomy (GTDB): domain Bacteria; phylum Actinomycetota; class Thermoleophilia; order Solirubrobacterales; family Solirubrobacteraceae; genus Palsa-744. The sequence continues at coordinate 26,099 of JAXDGO010000039.1, forward strand.
GCCTGCTTGCGCCGACCAGCGATCGCGTGGATGTGGGACGCATGGGGATCGGCCAGGACAAGCTCGCGGTGACGCCGCTGCAGATGGCCGAGGTGGCCGCGGCCGTGGCCAATCACGGCCGCCTGATGGCCCCGCACCTGACGCGCCGCGTCGTCGACTCGGAAGGCCGCACCGTGCTGAGCGTCTCGCCGCGCGTGCAGTCGACGGTGATGAAGCCCTCGACGGCCTCGGCGGTGACATCGATGATGGAAGCCGTCGTCAACGAAGGCACGGGCACGACCGCACAGATCCCGGGGGTGCAGGTGGCCGGCAAGACGGGCACCGCCGAGACGCAGATCGGTCAGACGATCAACAACGTGTGGTTCATCGCCTTCGCCCCCGCCGCGGCCCCCAAGGTGGCGATCGCGGTGACGTTGCAGGGTGTCCCCGGCCAGGGCGCCGCGTTCGCGGCACCGGTGGCAAAGCAGGTCATCGAACGGCTGCTCCATGATTGAGCCGGAGACCGTCATCGACGGCCGCTACAGGGTGATCTCGCGCCTCGGCTCGGGCGGGATGGCCGAGGTGTACCTCGCACAGGACCAGCTACTCGGCCGAGAGGTCGCGGTGAAGGTGCTGCACCACCACTTCGCCGAAGATCAGGAGTTCGTGGAGCGCTTCCGGCGCGAGGCGTCGAGCGCCGCGGCGCTCTCACATCCGAATATCGTCGGCATCTTCGATCGCGGCGAGTGGGATGGCACCTACTACATCGCGATGGAGTACGTGGCTGGCCGCTCGCTGAAGAGCATCGTGCGCGAAGGCGGCCCCCTGGAGCCGGCCGCCGCGATCGACATCGTCATCCAGATCCTGCGCGCGGCGCAGTTCGCGCACAAGCGCGGGGTGATCCACCGCGACCTGAAGCCCCACAACGTGATCCTCGACGAGGAGGGCCGCGCTCGCGTCACCGACTTCGGCATCGCCCGTGCGGGGGCGTCCGACATGACGCTGACCGGCTCGATCATGGGCACCGCCCAGTACCTCTCGCCCGAGCAGGCGCAGGGCTACTCGGTGAGCGCCGCCTCGGATATCTATTCGATCGGCGTGATCCTCTACGAGCTGCTGAGCGGGGCTGTTCCGTTCGAAGGCGAAACGGCCGTCGCGATCGCCTTCAAGCAGGTGTCGGCGGAGCCTCGTCCTCCCAGCGAGCTGAACCCGTCACTGCCCCGATCGCTGGATGCGGTCGTCCTGCGCGCGCTCGCCAAGGATCCCGCCCAGCGCTACACCGACGCGGGAGAGCTGATCGCCGCGCTCGAACACGAGCGCCGGGCGCTTCCGGCCCTCTCCGCCGCGACCGTCGCGAACCCCAGAGGCGACGGCCTGGCCGGGCACCCGCCGACGGGCGGTCACGGCGGCGCCGGCTCGCTGCTGCTGGCCCCCGGCGGCCGGTTCGGCGATGGCTACGGCGAGCCTCCCGAGCGCGAGCGCCGCAGGCGCTGGCTGCTGTGGGGACTCGCGGCGCTGCTCGTCGCCGGCCTGGCGATCCTCGCGCTGCTGCTGCTCGCGCCGTCCAGCGGCAAGGTTCACGTCCCGCCGGTTGTCGGTCAGACCGAACAGGCGGCCGTCGCCGCGCTGAAACGGGCAGGCCTGACACCGGCGCCGTCGCTGGCCCCGAGCGCGAACGTCGAAGCCGGCAGGGTGATCCGCGAGGCGCCCTCGGCGGGGACCCTCGTGCGCAAGGGCGCCCGCGTGAGCATCGTCGTCTCCGGCGGACCCACCAGCGCGGCTCTGCCGAACATCGAAGGCCTGACGCCCGCGCAGGCGCTCGCCAAGCTTCGCAAAGCCGGGTTCAAGCCCACGACGAAGAACGAGCCCAGCTCGACCATCGCGGCGGGCAAGGCGATCGGCACCGAACCTTCGGCGGGCACCGAAGCGCGACTCGGCAGCCCTGTCACCGTGCTGGTCTCGAGCGGCCCCGAAGCGGTCCGCGTGCCCAACGTCGTCGGCCAGCCGCGGAGCGCGGCCGAAGCGACGCTCACCGGCGCGGGCCTGGCCGTCGGAAGCGTGACCCAGAGGGTCTCCAGCACCGAGACCCCTGGCACTGTGCTCGCGCAGTCGCCGGCCGCGGGTGGCTCGGCGCATGCGGGCGACAAGGTCAACCTGACGGTCGCGCAGGCCTCCAAGGAAGCGGTCGTTCCGAACGTCGTCGGCAAGAGCGAGGCGCTGGCGGCGGCCGCGCTCGGCGAAGCAGGCTTCACGCCCAAGACGGTGCCGGCGAACACGACCGACCAGGCACAGGTCGGCGTGGTCCTGAGGCAGAGCCCCGCAGCAGGCACGCATGCCCGCAAGGGCTCCAGCGTGACCATCGCCGTCGGCACGCTCGGCCCCGTCACGACGCCGACCACGCCGACCCCGGCGCCGACCACGCCGACGACGCCCGCGACGCCGACCCCGTCGCCACCGGCGGGCCCTTGAGCCGGGCGGCTGACGTCGGCGCCGACGCTCGCGCGGAGAGGCTCACCGTCGCGGTGCTCGCGGGTGGGCGCTCATCCGAGCACGCGGTCTCGCTCGCCTCCGGTGCGGCCGTGCGCGACGGGCTGCTCGCGGCCGGGCACGATGTCGTCTGCGTGGAGGTCGGCCGCGACGGCGTCTGGCGCCGCGACGGTGAGCCGCTGAGCGTCAGCCCGGCGGGCGGCCTGCTGGGGGTGGATGTCGTCTTCCCGGCGCTGCACGGGCCGTTCGGCGAGGATGGCACCGTCCAGGGGATGCTCGAGACGCTGGACGTGGCATACGTCGGGGCAGGCGTCGCGGCTTCGGCCGTGGCGCTCGACAAGGTGCTCTTCAAGGAGCTGATGGCCGTGGCCGGCGTTCCGCAGGTCGACTTCGTGGGGGTTCGCGCCGAGCGTTACGGCGGCTCGCGCGCCGCTGTGCTGGCCGAGATTGCACGGCTCGGCCTGCCGCTGTTCGTCAAGCCCGCGCACCTCGGCTCCTCGGTGGGCATCGTCAAGGTGAGCGACAGCGCCGCGCTGGAGCATGCCCTGCAGGGCGCCTTCGCCCACGACGACCTCGTGATCGCCGAGGCGATGGCCTCGGGAGTGGAGGTGGAGTGCGGGGTGGTCGGGCTGCTCGGCGCCGAGCGCGCCCGCGGGGGCGACTCCGCACGCCCATCGACGCCCGGCGAGATCGTGCTGAGCAGCGAGTGGTACGACTACACCGCGAAGTACACGCCCGGCGGGATGGAGCTCGAGGTGCCCGCCCGCATCTCGCCCGGCGCCGAGCGGCAGGTGAGGGAGCTGGCGTTGCAGGCGTTCCATGCCGCCGGCTGCGAGGGCCTGGCGAGGGTCGACTTCTTCGTCGACGGCGAGCGCGTTCTGGTCAACGAGCTCAACACGATGCCGGGATTCACGCCCACCAGCGTCTACGCCAAGCTGATGGCCGCCTCGGGGATCCCATATCCGCAGCTCGTCGAGCGTCTCTGCCTGCTCGCGTGCGAGCGACACCAGGAGCGCGCCGCGCTGCGCAACTAGCCCTGTTTGAGCAGCGTGAGCTCCGCGATCGTCGCGGACTGACGACCGGGCGGCAGCGTCGTCATCCACACCAGGTAGAAGCGGTGCCGGCCTCCGGGGAGGCTCAGCGGGATGCGTTCGCCGTCGTGCACGCTGCGGCTCGAGCCGACCGGCCCCTGCCAGCCCCTCGCCGTGAGCGGCGTGGAGTTTCCATATGCCAATTCGACGTTGACCTGGTCGGCGACGTAGATCTGCACCGCGAAGCCCGGCGTGGGGGTCTGGATCTCGATCGCCTTGCCGATCACGCCGGGAGCGGCGTCCAGGTAGAGCCCCAGGCCGACGCCGCCGGTCTTCCTGAGGTTGCCTTCGTAGTACTGCTCGCTGCTCCAGGTCGTGTTCGGGTCGTTGTCGACGACGTTGTTGACGCGGTCGCGGTTTTCGGGGCCGGTGCCGAACGGGTTGTAGCCGTGCGCGGCGGTCTGGCTCAGCTGCACGGGGATGAGGCCGCGCGAGCCGACGCCGGACTGCACTCCGGTGCCGCTGTGGGTGCTTCCAGCGGCAAGGACGAGCGCGATGGCCACGATCACGCCGATCAGCGCCAGCGAGGCTATCCATCGGGCGGGGTGGCGCATGCGCCACGGCAGGCGGCTGCGCGCCCGGCCGGGAAGCGTGCGCAGAACGGTCGTGACCTCGCCCGTGGCCTGGCCCGAGCGCGATGCCTCGACGGCGAGCACGTCCTCCAGATCGCCCGCCATCGTCGCCGCGTCCGGGTAGCGCACGCCGAGGTCCTTGGCCATGGCGCGATCGAGGACTGAGGCCGTCGCGGCCGACAGCTCCGGCCGGCGCACCTGCACGTCGGGCGGGTCCTCGCGGACGTGCTTCATCGCGACGGAGACCGGCGACTCTCCGTGGAAGGGCACGTCGCCGGTCAGCATCTCGAACAGGACGACGCCCAGCGAGTACAGGTCCGACTGGCCGGTGACCGGGTGCCCGAGCGCCTGCTCGGGGGAGACGTAGTCGGTGGTGCCGAGCACGCGCCCGGCCATCGTCAGGCCTTCCTCGGTGAGCGTGCGGGCGATCCCGAAGTCCGTGATCTTCGCGCCGCCTTCGCCGCTCAGCAGGACGTTGTGCGGCTTGACGTCGCGATGCACGATCTGGCGCTCGTGGGCCGCGCCGAGCGCACGCGCGATCTCGATCGCATAGGCGATCGCCTGGGGGATCTCGAGCGGACCCTCGCGGCGGATGACGTCCTTGAGCGTCTCGCCCTCGACGTACTCGAGCACGATGTAGGGACAGCCATCGCCGGGATTCTCGCCGTCGCTCGACGGCTCCTCGCCGGCGTCGATGACCGTGACGACGTGCGGGTGGTTGAGCTGCGCGACCGAACGGGCCTCGCGGCGGAAGCGCTCGAGCTGGTCGGAGTCCGCCGCGATCTCGCGGTGCATCAGCTTGATCGCCACCGGGCGTTCGAGCACGATGTCGAACGCGCGGTAGACGGTCGACATGCCACCGCGCCCGATCTGCGCATCGAGCCTGTAGCGGCCGCCGATCAGGGTGCCGAGGGCAGTCATCTACCTCCTATTGTGCGCGTCGCAGGCGGCGTATAACGAGACCCGCGAGCAGGAAGCGGTAGAGCGCATAGGGCAGCAGCGGCCACTGATCGCGTCCGGCGCGGCGAACGATCGTGGCGCCGGCGAGGGTGGAGAGGAAGGATGCGCCGGCGCCCGCGGCCATCGGCCCGCGCATCTCGCGTGGCGCGTCGCCGTTCAGGAGCCGGCGGATCTCGAGCGCACCCGCCCCGAGGATCAGCGGCAGCGCGGCCCGCCACGACAGAGACTGCGCCTCCGCGCGGCCGAACCCGCGGGCGCGGGCGGCCGTCAGGGTCGCTCCGTTGCGTGAGACCCCCGGGATCAGCGCCAGCGACTGCGCGATGCCGAGCGCCAGCCCGTCGCCTGCGCGGGCGTCGTCGCGAGGGCGATGGCCCGCCGCCGGCCGGGAGTCGGCGAGGGCCATGACGGCACCCCCTGCGACCAGTCCGGCGGCGATCGAGCGCGGCCCACCGAGCCGCCGCTCGATCGGCCCTCGCAGCGTGTAGCCGGCGAGCGCCGGCGGTCCGAGCGACAGCGCGAGCACCAGCGCCCGCCGGCGGTCACGGGTCGCGGCCGGTCCCGCCAGCTCCTTGCCCATGACGAACGCGAGCGCGAGGCCTGCGCCGCCGTGAAGGGCTACCTCGAAGGACTTGCGCGACTCGGGGCCTGACTCTGCGTACGGCCACCCGGCCAGCCACGGGATCAGCGCGGTGTGGGCGGAGGAGGAGATCGGCAGCAGCTCGGCCGGGCCCTGCACGAGACCGAGGACCACCGCGTGGCGAAGCGACGGCGCGGCCTCAGCCCGCCGCATCGGTCGCCGGCTTGCCACGTCCTCGGCGCCGGCGTAGCACGGCATAGGCGGTGCCGATCACCACCAAGGCTACGATCGCGTAGTCGACGTACTCGAAGCCCTTGCGCGTGCTCGTCCAGTCGCTGCCGATGGCTTTCCCGGCGAGCGCGAGGCCGAGCACCCAGGGGATGCAGCCGGCGAGCGTCAGCAGGGTGAACCGCCCAAAGGGCATCTTCGCGACGCCGGCCGGCAGCGAGATGAAGGTGCGGATGATCGGCAGCATGCGACTGAAGAAGATCGCCGGCGCCCCATAGCGCTCGAACCAGCGGTCTGCCCAGGCGATATGGCTGGGCTTCAGATGCAGCCAGTGCCCGTGCCGTTCGATCAGCTCAACGCGCCCTCCACGCCCGACGGCGTATGCGATCCATGATCCAACGAGATTGCCGAGCACGCCCGCGATCACGATCCCGGCGAGCGTGAGGTGGTGATGCGCGCCGCTGCCGCCCGGGTTGGCGACGGCGAATCCGGCGAACAGCATCGTCGCCTCTGACGGGATCGGGATGCACGCGCTCTCGGCGACCATCAGGACGAACACGGCCGGCAGCCCGGCGTCGCGGACGAAGTGCCAGGCGGTGTTGAAGAGCGATTCCGAGATGGATGCGAGGACGAGCACCGGCCCGGAACGATAGCTGCGATCTCGCGCGGCCCGCCCCGCCCACCGCCTGCGGCGGCGCCCGCAGAGCGTTACCGTCCTCGCGATGCGCGTCTGGATCGACCTGACCAACAGCCCGCACGTGCTGGTTATGCGGCCCGTGATCCAGCGGCTGCGCGCGGCCGGCCACGAGGTCAGCGTCACCGCGCGCGACTTCGCGCAGACGATCGAGCTGTGCGAGCGCTTCGGCATCGCCCATACGGCCATCGGCAGCCACCGCGGCGGCCGTCTCGGGGCGAAGGCTCGCGGCCTGGCCTCGCGCTCCGCGGCGCTCGTGCGCTGGGCGCGCGCGGACGCGCGCGCGGCCGGCCCGCGCTTTGACATCGCCCTCGGTCACGGCTCCAACGACGTGAGCGTGGCGGCTGCGCTCCTGCGGATCCCGAGCGCCACGATGTTCGACTACGAGTGGGCCACCGTCCAGCACAACGTCAACTGCCGCCTCGCGCGAGCGATCGTCGTTCCCGACGCTATCCCGGCCGAGCGGCTCTATCGATACGGCGCTCGCGGCAAGCTGCGCCCATACGAGGGCCTGAAGGAGGAGTACTACCTGGCCGACTTCGAGCCGAGCGGGGCCGTGCTCCAGGAGCTCGCCCTCGATCCAGAGCGCCCGATCGTGGTGGTGCGCCCCCCGCCGGAGGTCTCGCTCTATCACCGCTTCCAGAACGATCTGTTCGCCGCGGTGCTCGACCGCCTGCGCAGCGCGGCCGCCGAGGGGGCGCAGCCGGTGGTGCTGCCCCGCGTCGACTCCCAGCGCGAGGAGCTGCTGCGCGTTCCCGGATTCATCGTGCCCGAGCGCGCGATCGACGCGCAGTCCCTGATCGCGCATGCCGACCTCGTGATCTCCGCCGGCGGCACCATGAATCGGGAGGCCGTCGCGCTCGGGACGCCTGTCTACACGACCTTCGAGGGACGGCTGGGAGCCGTGGATGAGCGGCTGATCGCCGAAGGGAGGCTGCGCAGGCTGACCGCCGTCGAGCAGCTCGGGCCACTCAGGCGCGAGCGCGCGCAGGCCGTGCAGCGCGTCCGCCGCGATCCCGGCCTGCTCGTCGACCTGCTGCTCTCGCCGCTCTCGGACGACCGCCGAAACAGCCGACTGGCGCGCTCCGGTCGGGACTGGCCCTTACAATCCTGACAATGCGCCGACGGATCCGCTCGGCGACCCTTCCCCTCCACCGTCGCTCGCTGCCGCAATTGGCGGTGGACGGGGCGCTGGTCGCGCTCGCGTACTACCTCGCCTTCCAGCTGCGCTTCAACAGCGGGCCGCCCGAGCAGTATGCCGAGCTGCGCGAAACGACCATCTGGTGGGTGCTCGGCGGCAGCCTACCCTTGCTGGTTCTCGCACGCGTCTACCAGCGGCGCTGGCGCTACTCGGGCCAGCGCGACTACGAGGCCGTCGTGCGCGCGATCGTGGTGATCGTGCTGCTCACCGTGGTGGCGATCGAGGTGCTGCGCCCGGTGCATCGCTATCCCCACAACAGCGCCGTCGCGGTGGTCCTGCCCAACGGCGTGATCGTGCTGTTCGCGCTGCTCTCGCTGGTGTTCCTCGTGGGCGTCCGCGCCATCGCGCGGAGCTTCTACGAGCGACGGCCGCTCGCGGCCTTTCGCGGCGGGCGCAAGGGCGAGCGCACGGTGCTGATCGCCGGCGCCGGCGAGGGTGGCCGCATGGTGGCGCGTGAGATCATGCGCAACCGCGAGCTCGGCCTGGCGCCGGTCGGCTTCCTCGACGACGACGCCCACAAGCGCGGGCTGCGGATCGACGGGGTGCGCGTCCGCGGCAACACCGAGGAGGACCTGCCGCGCATCCTCGACGAGGCGGAACCGGACGAAGTGATCATCGCGATCCCCTCGGCGCCCGGCTCGACGCGCGCGCGCATCGTGCGCGAGTGCCGAGCGCGCAGCATTCCAGTGCGCACGCTGCCCACTGTGTTCGAGCTTCTCCAGACGCGCGGCGCGCTGTCGCGCCAGGTGCGCGAGGTCCGCGTGGAGGACGTGCTCGGCCGTGAGCCCGTGCACATCGAGCTGGATCGCGTCGGCGCCTACCTCGCCGGCGAGATCGTGCTCGTGACCGGCGCCGGCGGCTCGATCGGCGCGGAGCTCTGCCGGCAGATCGCTCGCGTCGAGCCGCACCGGATCATCCTGCTCGACCACGCCGAGGACAACCTCTTCTCGATCCAGCGCGAGCTCGAGGACGAGCGTCACGTCCCTCCCTCCATGCTCGCGGCCGTGCTGGCCGACTGCAAGGAGGAGGAGCGCATGCGCGAGGTCTTCGCCGAGCACCGGCCGACGCTCGTCTTCCACGCCGCCGCCTACAAGCACGTGGGCCTGATGGAGGCGAACCCCGTGGAGGCCGTCCGCAACAACGCGATCGCGACGAGGGTCGTCGCGCACGTCGCAGGCGACACCGGCGCGCGTCGCTTCGTGCTCGTCTCGACCGACAAGGCGGTCGCTCCCGCGACCGTGATGGGCGCCTCCAAGGCGCTCGCCGAGTTCGCGCTCGAGGCGGCGACCGCGAGGTTCCCCGGCACGCGCTACGCGGCAGTGCGCTTCGGAAACGTGCTCGGCTCCTCCGGGAGCGTCGTGCCGATCTTCCGCCGCCAGATAGAGCGGGGCGGTCCCGTGACCGTGACCGACGAGCGGATGACCCGCTACTTCATGACCATCCCCGAGGCCGTCCAGCTGATCATCCGCTCGGGGTCGCTCGTCTCGGACCCGAGCCCCGAGCGGGGGCATGGCGCCGACGTGTTCGTGCTGGACATGGGAGAGCCGGTGCGCATCGTGGACCTTGCCCGAGCGATGATCGAGCTGTCCGGCCTGGACCCCGATCGCGACGTGGCCGTCGAGATCGTCGGCCGCCGTCCCGGTGAGAAGCTGCACGAGGAGCTCTTCAACAGCTATGAGAGCCCGCGCCCGACGAGCGCGGAGAAGATCATGCTCGCCGAGCGCGAGGCGATGCCGGTGGAGGCGGTCGAGTCGATGTTCGCGGAGATCGGGCTGCTCGTGCTCGAAGGCGATGCGGCGGGGCTGGCCGCGAAGGTCTCCGAGCTCTCGGCCGCGCGCCGCGATTCGCCGGACGCCACGCCCCGCGCCCAGACCGCCGGGGAGCAGAGCGCCCAGGACGGCGACGATCGGCCCAGCGTCGGCGGCCCGCAGGTCGCCCGCACCGATGCGCCTGCCTCCCTCGTACACTCACCCCATTCATGACGTCATTGCCGCTCGCGCTGTCGCTCACCAACTCGTTCACGCAGATAGGAGCGATCGCAGGCTTCGCCGCCATCGTCGGGGTAGCGATCCTTTCGCTCCTCGTCTTCTCCCAGGCCCGCGAGCTCAAGCGGCTCCGGGAGTGGGCGGGACGAGCGCCTGAGCGCGCCGCCGATCACGAGCAGCGCGTCAGCTCCGCCGCGGCCGCCCGCGTTCAGCAGCAGGCGCCCGGCACGCAGCCGGCGCCACCGGTGGCCCGTCCCGTCCCAACACCAGCGCGGGCCGCAGCCGCAGCCGCAGCGCAGAACGCCGGCGCGGCGCCTGCGCCAGCGCCGTCCACTGTGCCCGCAGGCCAGGCGCTGACCGCCGCCGGCACGCCTGCCGGCGCGGGCCCAGCACGGGCGGTGCCGCTGCCCGGCACCCCACAGCCGCCGGCTCAGCCGGGGCAGCCGGCCGTCGGAGCCCAGCCGGCGCGGGCACAACCGGCCTCCCCCGGCGCCGGCGCCAGTGGCGCGCCTGCTCCGGTGGGCACGCCCGCCTCAGCGGCCGGCGCGGCGCAGACCCGCAAGGACGCGCCCGCGCAAGCTGCCTCCGGTCAGCCGCCTCGCGCGGCCCCCGCGCCCGGCGCCCCCGCCGCCGCCGGTAACCCGGCGACCGCCGCTGGCGTCCCCGCAGCCGGCGCCCCGGCAGCCCCCGCCCCCGCCGGTACCCCGGCGACCGCCGCCGGCGCCCCGGCAGCTGGCGCCCCCGCGGCCGTCCCGCCCGCCGCCGGCGTTCGTCCTGCGGTCCCGCCCGCCGCCGCAGGTGCGGCTGCCGCGGGCGCACGACCCCCCGAGGCGTCGCGGCCCGTGCCGGCCGCCGCCCGCGCAGCCTCCGCCGTCCCGCGCCAGGCCGACGCCTCGGCGACCGGGTCGGCCGCCGCGCTGGAGTCGCGTCCGCCGTCTCCGGCAACCGCGGCCGCCGCCGCGAGCGCCGGTCCGCGGGCGCCAAGCCCCTCGCGCCCGCCCGCGCCGCCGGCGCCGGCGCGTCAACCCGAGCGTGGCGCTTCAGGTCCGCCGAGGCAGACAGGCGCGCGCCCGGCGCCTCGCGCGCAGCCGGCGGGCCAGCCGGCCCGCGGAGCTGAGGCCACCGGAGGCCACCGGACGAGCGGCCTGCCGCCGCGCGAGCGCCGGCCACCCGCTCGATCGGGGCGCTCCCCCGCGCGCGCCACGGCGCTGATCGTCGGCGGGGTGCTCGTGGCGGCCGCGGCCGTCGCTGTCGTGCTGATCACGCTCGGCGGCTCCTCGGGCTCGAAGACCGCTGTGGGCTCCACGGCGAGCACGGGCACCACCGCTCCCGAAAGGCATTCGACGACACACCGGCAGGCGTCGAAGAAGCCCGCGACGAGCGGGACTCGCGCGACGAGCCCCGCAGAAGCGAGCGTCGCGGTGCTCAACGGCACCGAAACGACCGGGCTCGCGCACCGCATCTCCGGCGTGCTCCAGCAGCGCGGCTACTCGCAGGCCACCGCGCTCAGCGGCCATCCGCCCGGGGCGAACCAGGTCACCGTCGTGGAGTATGCGAGCGGCCATCAGGCCGACGCCGAAGGTGTCGCCCGCTCGGTCGGCGCGTCGAAGGTGCAGGCGATGGAAGGCGGAGTGGCCTCGCTCGCGGGGTCGGCGAAGGTGGTGGTGATCGTCGGCGCCGACAAGGCCGCGGCGTCCCCATAGCCGGCTTCCTCGACATCCCGCCGCGCTCTGCCAAGCCACGCGAGCACGGCATCACGCACGTGATCGACAGGGGTCTCTCGGTCGCCGAGGTCGCCGGGCTGCTGGAGGTGGCTGGCGACATCGTCGACGTCGTCAAGCTCGGCTGGGGAACCGCGCTCGTCAGCGCGAACCTGAAGCCCAAGCTCGAGCTCTACGCCGCTCGCGGCATCCCCGTGGTGCTCGGCGGCACGCTGACCGAGCTCGCGATCCGACAGGGCCGGGTGGAGGGGCTCGTCGCATGGCTGCGCGAGCTCGGGCTGCGCCACGTCGAGGTCTCCGACGGGACGATCACGGTCGAGCAGGGCGTCAAGCGGGACCTGATCCAGCGGCTCGCCGGTGAGTTCACCGTGCTCGCCGAGGTGGGCAGCAAGGACACCGATTTCATCATGGCGCCATACGTCTGGGTGGAACAGATCGAGCGTGATCTCGACGCCGGCGCCTGGAAGGTGATCGCCGAGGCTCGCGAGTCAGGCACCGCTGGCATCTACCGCGCCGACGGCGAGGTGCGGACGGGGCTGATCGACGAGATCGTGCATGCCATCGAGCCAGAGCGCCTGATCTTCGAGGCGCCGCTTCGCGAGCAGCAGGTCTGGCTGCTGAAGCGTTTCGGCACGGAGTGCAACCTGGGCAACATCGCACCGGCCGACGTGCTGTCGCTGGAGACGCTGCGGCTCGGCCTGCGCTCTGACACGGTCGAGCGCTTCGCGCTGGACGGCGACGATTGACGGCGGTTCGCGCCGTGGCTGACGCAGGACAGGCAGACAGCAGGGGGACGGCACCGGGCACCGAGCAGCTTGCGCGCATCGTCTTCGCGCTGCTCGTGCTCGCATGCTTCGCCGCCTTCCTCCTGACCCAGCGGCTCAAGCACACGCCCACCGCCGTCCAGCTCTTCAAGCTGACGCCCAGGTTCTCGCCGAGGTCTCCGGTGCGCGAAGACCGCGATGAGCGGATCTCGTTCAAGCTCGCCAAGGCGGGCGAGGTCACGGTCACGATCATCGACTCGAAGGGCAACACGGTGGCGACCCTGGTGCGCGACCGCCCGGTCGCCCGCTACAAACAGTTCTCGCTGCGCTGGAACGGACGTCGCGGCGTCGCGCACCGCTTCCAGACGCTGACGAGCGCGAGCGGCCATGAGACGCTCGTGCCGGTCAATCGCGGCAGGCTCGCGCCGGCCGGTGAATACCGGGTGCGGGTGATCCTGCGCGGGCAGAGCCGGGAAGTGCTCTCGCCGCGCAGCTTCACCCTGGTGGGTCGGTGAGCGCGCTCGGCGCCGCTACGGTCGCGAGCCGGCTCCCCGGCGCCGGCGCGATCGCGGCAGCCGTCGCGGCGTCGCTTGTGGTGATCGCCCTGCTGGCGGTGCTGATGCGCCGCCATCCCGATGCCCTTCCGATCCTCGCGATCCTGGCGCTGCCCTTCAGGGTCCCGATCTCGGCCGACGGCAAGACCGTCAACCTGCTGGTTCCGCTGTATCTGGTCGTCGCCGCCGGGACGCTCGCGCATCTGCTCCCGCGGATCATCGGCCGCGTACGGGGGACGGCACGCGGCGCGGCTGCCTCGCGCAGTGAGAGCGCCGGGGAAGGGCTCCCGGGCCTGCCGTCCGCGCGCCGCCTGGAATGGCTGCTGTTCGCCGCGGTCGCGCTGTACGCGCTGCAGTTGGCCTACTCGGCCGATCCCGCCAAGGCGGCCGAGAACGTCGGCTTCTTCTACCTTCCCTTCTCGCTGCTGTTCCTGCTGCTGCGCGAGGTCCGCTGGACGCGGCAGCTGCTGCTTCGCTGTCTCGGGGTCGCCGTCGCGCTCGCAGTCGTCTTCGCGGGGATCGGCTTCATCGAGTACTACCGCAAGGCGCTGTTCCTGAACCCGAAGGTCGTCGCGGCGAACCAGTTCGACAACTACTTCCGCGTCAACTCGCTGTTCTTCGACCCGAACATCTACGGGCGCTTTCTCGCGCTCGTGATCATCGCGGTGACGACGGTGGTCCTGTGGAGCACCCGGCGGCGGGACCTGCTGCTGGGAGCCGCCGTGCTCGCATGGCTCCTGGCAGGCCTCGTCACGAGCTTCTCGCAATCGAGCATCGCCGCGCTTCTGCTGGGGCTCGCCGTGATCGCAGCATGGCGGTGGGACGTTCGCCGCACGGTTTACGCCTCGGCCGGCCTGCTGGCCCTCGCCGTGGCCGTGGTCCTGCTCGCGCCGGCGAGCCTGCACTTCGGGCTGAAGGGCTCCGGCGGCTCGACCAGCAACGCGACCAGCGGGCGAAGCAAGCTGATCTCCGGTGGCCTCGAACTGTTCGCCAAACGGCCCCTGCAGGGGTATGGCTCGGGCTCCTTCGAAGTCGAGTACAAGCGGCACCGCAAGACAACCGCCGAGAACGCGACCTCCGCATCGCACACGATCCCCGTGACAGTCGCCGCCGAGCAGGGCATCGTCGGGCTGGCGCTCTACATCGCGCTGCTCGTCACGGCCGTGCTGGTCCTCTTCCGCGGCGCCGGGCGCTCGCCTCCCCGGATCGCCCTGGCGGCGTGCTTCGCGGCGCTCGTGCTGCACACCTGGACCTACGCGGACTTTCTCGAGGACCCCTTCACCTGGACGCTGCTCGCGATCGGCGTGGCGCTCGCACGCGAGCGTGCGCCCGCTCGCCCGGTGCCCGCGCCAGTAGCTTCTGAGCGGTGCTCGGCTACCTGAAGCGCCTCGTCACGACCGGCGCGGCCTACCAGTTCGGCGACATCCTCGCCAAGGGGCTCGCGCTCCTCACGCTCCCGCTCTACACGCACCACCTCAACCCTGAAGCCTACGGTGCCGCCGAATCGCTGCTGACCGCGGTGATCCTCTCGAGCATCCTGCTGCGGGCCGGCGTCGGCGAGGCGTTCGTTCGCTTCTACTTCGACGACACCGACACGGCGCGCCGCGATCGGATCGCGCGCACCGCGACGGCCGCCGTGGCCTTTACGACGACCGTCGCCGCGCTGGCCGTCGTGGCCTTCGCCGGCCCGATCTCGCGCCTGCTGCTGAACTTCGACGACCCCGTGCTGATCGACTGCGCGGCGCTCGGGCTGTGGGCCTTCACCAACCTCGAGATGGCCTACGCGCAGCTGCGCGTCGACGAGCGCGCCAGGACATACGTGCTCGCCTCGGGGGCGAACGTCGGGCTGACGGTGCTGTTCACAGTCGCGCTCGTCGTGTTCGCCCATCAGGGCGCGCGCGGGCTGCTGCTCGGGAACTTCGGCGCCTCCGCGCTCGTCGTGCTCGGCCTGTGGTGGGTCCTGCGCCGGCGCGTCTCGCTGCGGGTGAACGTCTCGGACCTGCGCGCCATGCTCCGTTTCGGGCTGCCCACCGTCGCCGCCGACGCGAGCGTCTACGCGCTGCAGGTCGCGGACCGCTTCTACCTGTTCCGGTCCTACTCCAAGACGGCCGCAGGCCAGTATGCGGTGGCCATCAAGCTCGCCACCGTCGTGTTCGTCGCCGTGCGCGGGTTCCAGTACGCGTGGCCGCCGCTCGCGTATTCGATCGAGAGCGACAAGGAGGCCGGGCGGCTCTACTCGCTCGTCACCACCTACTACGCGCTCGCCACCGGCGCGGTGGTCTGTGCCGTCGCGCTCCTGGGCCGCTGGATGGTGAGGCTGCTTGCCGCCAGCCGCTACTTCGACGCCCACAAGGCGCTGCCGTGGCTCGCCCTCGGGTGGGCGCTCTACGGCCTTTACCTCGTGTTCGTGGTGATCGCCGGCCGCGCGCGCATGACCTCTCGCATCTTCCCCGCCGCAGCCACAGGGCTCGCGGTCAACATCGTGCTGCTCGTGCTGCTCGTCCCTCGCAGCGGCGCCGGCCTCGGGATCGCCGGGGCGGGCCTCGCGCTGTGCGGCGCCTACGCCGCGATGCTCGTCGCGATGTACCTGCTCACCAGGCGGCTCTTCAAGGTCGGATTCGAATGGGGGCGCCTGGCCCACCTCGTCGCGGTTCTTGCGGGCGTCGCCGTCTCCGGCGAGCTGCTGCTGCCGAGCCAAGGCCTCGCCGGGCTCCTCGAGCGGGTGGCCTGGCTGGGCCTCGTCCCCGTCCTGCTGCTGTTGACGCGCTTCTTCCACACGCACGAGGTCGATGGCGCACGAGCGCTCCTGGCAGACGGCCGCCGGCGCGTCACGGCCTTCCGCGCCGGGCACGGTGACGTCGAGGCCTACGCGGAGGACCCGCTGCGCGACGTCTGACGCGGGCTCACGCGCTGCGGTTGTAGTCCTCGGCTGCCTCGCGCAGTCCCTCGCCGCGCTCGGGATGCAGCGTCGCGGTCACGTGGTGCCAGTAGCGCCGCGCCGCATGCCCGGGCAGGACCAGGGCGGCGAGCGCGCGCAGCGCGTAGCTGTAGGCCGTCAGCCAGCGGACCGCACGCGCGGCCGCGGCGCTGTGGTGCTTGCGCATGTACAGGTCGCGATTGCGCGACAGCTCGACGATCCGCCGCTCCGGCACGGCGTCGCTTGAGAGCTGCTCGTGATGGACCGCGACGGCGTCCGGCACGTACACGCTGCGCCAGCCCGCCGTGCGCAGCCGGCGGGCGAAGTCCACCTCGTCTGAGTAGACGAAGAAGTCCGCGTCCAGGTAGCCGACCTGCTCGGCCGCCTCGCGACGCACGAGCAGAGCGGCCGACTGGCACCAGTCGACCTCGCGCGTGCGCTCCCCGCGGCTCTGAACCGTGACGAGCCGGTGCAGGAAGAGCGCGCCCGCCAGCGCCGTCACCGGCGTCGGAAAGCGCCACGCCGATGCCTGGGCCGAGCCGTCGGGACGCAGCAGCTTCGCGCCGGCGCACGCCGCGCGCGGGTTGTCCTCGAGCGCCCGCCACAGCGCGAGCGTCGCGCCGGCGCGCAGCTCCGAGTCCTCGTTCAGCAGCAGCGCATAACGCCCGCGCGCCCGCCGCAGCAGCTCGGAGTCGTTCAGCGCCTTGCCGCGCCGATGGTCGAGCGCGATCGTCTCATCCACCGCCGGATGCTCGCGCGCCGCCTCCGCGGACCCATCGCGCGAGCCGTTGTCGAGCACCAGCACCTCGGACTGGAACGGCAGCGTCTCGCGCTCGCGCGCGATCGCCTCCAGCCCGCGCACCAGCAGCTCGCGCTGGGAGGTGTTGACGACGCAGTAGCTGAGCTCGATCCGGCCCCCCTGCGGGCGAGCGCCGGCGGTGTGCTCTGGAGCATGCATCCGGGCATTGTCGCCCCAGGCGCGCCTATTGTCCGTTGCCGTGCGCGTCCACGTCGTCGACCCCTCCGCCTACACGCCGCCATACGACCACGCTCTCTGCCGTGCGCTCGCCGCCGCCGGCGCCGACGTCGAGCTGTTCACGAGCCGCTTCGCCCACGGGCCCACCGAGCCGGCTGCCGGCTATCAGCGCCACGAGCTCTTCTACCGCGCCGCCGCCCGCGTCCGGGGCGCGCGGGCGCGCCGCGCGGTCAAGCTGGCCGAGCATGTCCCCGACATGCTCCGCTACCGGCGCGCGGCACGCCCCGCTGACGTGGTGCACTTCCAGTGGCTGGCCGTGCAGCATCTGGACGGCCGGCTGCTGCCGCCGCGGCATTCCCCGTCCGGTCCCCGCCCGCTGGTGCTGACCGCGCACGACATCCTTCCCCGCGAGCCCCGCCCCGGTCAGCGCGCGGCGCAGCGCCGCCTCTACGACCGCTTCGACGTGCTGATCGTCCATTCCCAGCACGGCCGCGAGAGGCTGACCGCCGAGCTCGGCGTGGACCCGGCGCGTGTGCACGTGGTGCCCCACGGCGCCCTGCGGCCGTGGGAGGGCGCACCCAAGCAGCCGCTGCCGGGCGAGCTTCGCGAGGTCGAGGGGGCCGTCGTGCTGTTCTTCGGCCTGATACGCCCCTACAAGGGCCTCGACCTGCTGCTCGAGGCATGGCGAGAGGTCGAGGGCGCCGAGCTGTGGGTGGCCGGAATGCCGCGCATGGACCTCAGCGCGCTGCGCGCTGCCGCGCCACCGCGGGTGCGCTGGCTGCCCCGCTTCATCGTCGGTGGCGAGATCCACGCCCTGATGCGCAGAGCCAGCCTCGTGGTGCTCCCCTACCGCGAGATCGACCAGTCTGGTGTCGCTTTCACCGCCATCGGCGCAGGCACCCCGCTGCTGCTGAGCGATGTCGGCGGCTTCCCCGAGCTCGCCGCCACTGGCGCCGCCAGGACGTTCCCGCAAGGCGACGCCGCGGCGCTGTCCAGCGCGCTGCGGGAGCTGCTGGCCGACCCCGAGGCGCTCGAGGCCATGGCGCTGCACGCCCGCGAGGCGGCCGGCACGACCTACTCCTGGGACGCTGTCGCGCGTCGCACGCTAGAGCTCTACCAGCGCGCGCTCGCCGGCGCACGCTGACGCGCCGACGCGGCCCGTTCAGTCGCTCCAGAAGTCCTGCTGGAGCTCGCCGTCGCCCTCGTGGCGGGGACCGAAGACGATCAGCGCGAGACCGTCGGAACCCGCCTCGAAAGCGCGCGTGATGTCAGGCGCGACCCGGATCGCGTCGAGCTCGCCGACCTCGACAACCTCGTCGTCGAGGCGTATCCGGCCGGACCCCGACAGGACGATATAGATCTCCTCCGCGTTCTCGTGGCGGTGGCCGAACGCCTGGCGCTTTCCCGGCCTGAGGACGTGATATGCGAGCCCGATCGACTCGGCGCCGAGCTCCTCGCGCGGAAAGTGCGCCTCGCCGAGCTCGCCGAAGCCGAACTTCGGAGCGCTGTCCTCCGTCGTGCGCAGGTTCCTGACCGTGTAGCTCATCGCCGGCGAGTCTACCCGCGGCGCTGCGCCCGGACATGCCTTCTCAGCGAGAATGCCGCCAGTGCTCGCCCTCGAGGTCATCTTCTGGCTGTGCGTCGGGCTGATCCTCTGGACTCAGCTCGGCTACGGCATCGCGCTGGCTGGCCTCGCCCGCGTGCTGCCCTCCGCAGCGGTCGCTCCCCGCGAACGCCTCCCGCGGAGCCCCGACAGGGGCGAAGCCGATCGATCGTCGTCCCTGCCTCTGCTCTCGCTGATCGTCGCCGCCCACGACGAGCAGTCGGTGATCGCCGCCACGGTGGAGAACGCGCTGGCGCTCGACTATCCCCGCGAGCTGTTCGAGGTGATCGTGGCGTGCGACGGCTGCGCCGACGAGACGGCGATGCGAGCGAGGGAGGCCGGGGCCGATCTGGTGCTCGAGCTGCCCCGCGCAGGCAAGATCCGGGCACAGGACGCCGCGGTCGAGCGCGCGAGAGGCGAGATCGTCGCGTTCTCCGACGCCAACGCGCTGTGGGAGGCCGGCGCGGCTCGGGCGCTCGTGGGCGCGTTCGACGATCCGCTCGTCGGCTACGCCTGCGGTCAGGTCCGCTTCATCTCGGCCGACGGAGCCGCAAACCAGGAGGGCCTCTACTGGCGCTACGAGCTCGGGCTACGCGCGCTCGAGTCGCGCCTCGCCTCGGTCACCGCCGGCAACGGCGCGATCTATGCGACGCGCCGAGACTCCTACATCGTCGTCGACCCGATCATGGGCCACGACCTCTCGCTGCCCTTCAACATGGTCAAGCGCGGCCTGCGCGCGGTCTACGTTCCCGGCGCGCGCGCGAGCGAGAAGATGGTTCCGTCGCTCGCCGGCGAGTTCGCGCGAAAGCGACGCATGATGAGCCACACCTGGCCGATCCTGCTGCGCGGAGGCATGCTCTCGCCGCGCGGCTATCCGCCCGGCTATGCGCTGATGATCGTCTCGCACCGGCTGCTGCGCTACTCCACGCCGGCACTGCACGCGATCGCGCTCGCCGCCAATGTCGCGCTCGTCGCGATGGACGCCGGGCTGCTGTACTCGATCACGCTCGGCCTGCAGATCGGGCTGTTGCTCGCGGCGGCGCTGGCCGGCGTGCTGCACGCGCGCCCACTGCTCATCGCGCGCTACTACGTGCTGACCACGGCCTCACCCGCAGCCGGCCTTTGGGACTGGCTGCGGCACGGCACGCCGGCTTTCTGGGAGGCGGCCGAGGGAACGCGCTGACGGCCGGCCGTCGGAGGCCCGGTGGGAGTCCTATTGTGCGGCCGGTGAGTCGCCGTGCGATCGACATCGTTGTGTCCGCGTCCGCGCTGCTGGTGAGCGCGCCGGTGCTCGCGCTGGCGATGCTCGCGATCAGGCTGGAGAGTCGCGGAGGGGCGCTCTACAGCCAGCTTCGCGCCGGGCGCGACGGGCGCCCGTTCGAGCTGCTCAAGCTGCGCACGATGGTCGACGGCGCCGAGCACATCGGCGCGGGGCTGGCGATCGACGCCGACGACCCGCGCGTGACACGCGTCGGCGCGTTCCTGCGCAGGACCTCGCTCGACGAGCTGCCGAACCTCGTCAACGTGCTGCGCTGCGACATGTCGCTGATCGGCCCGCGGCCGACGCTGCCCGTGCAGGTCGCCCAGTACACCGAGCGCCAGCGCGGGCGGCTGGCGATCAAGCCCGGCATAACCGGCTGGGCGCAGGTCAACGGCCGAGCTTCGCTCGCCTGGTCCGAGCGCATCGAGCTGGACCTCCACTACATCGAGCACCGCTCGCTCGCCCTCGACCTTCAGATCCTCAGGCGGACGGTGGCGATGGTGCTCGGCGGCTCCGGCCTCTACAAGGGGCAGGCCGGCGGCTGGGAGGGCGAGCTGTGAGCGCGCCGGCCGTGCTGCTCACCGGCGCCGGCAAGCGCTACGACATCGTCTCCTGCTTCTCGCGCCTCACCAAGACGGTCGTGGCCGATCCCTCGCCGCTGGCCCCCGCCCAGTACGCCGCGCATGTTCGCAGCGCCGTCCCGCTGATCGGCGATCCCGGCTACATCCCGGCGCTCGAGCGCCTGTGCGAGCAGCACGGCGTAGGAGCCGTGCTGCCGCTCACCGATCTCGACATCGAGCTGCTCGCCCGCGCCCGCGAGGACGGCCGCCTGCCGGCGCTCGTGCCGTCCTCGGAGGTCGCGCGCGCCACCTATGACAAGTACGAGGCGCATCTGCTGCTGCAGCGGCACGGGCTGCCGTCGCCGCCGACGGCACTGCCCGAGGACGGCCTGGACGAGCTCGTCTATCCCGCCATGGTCAAGCCCCGCCAGGGCTCGGGGGCCCGCTCCATCCACCTTGCCCGCGACGCATCGCAGGCACGCTTCTTCGTCGACTACGTCTCCGAGCCGACGATGGTGCAGCGCGCCATGAACGGGCCGGAGCTGTCGATCGACTGCCTCGGCGACCTCGGCGGCCGCTGCCTGAACGCGATCCCCCGCACGATGCTCGAGTCGCGCGGCGGCGAGTCGATCAAGGGCCAGATAGTGCAGGACGAGGAGTTGATCGACCTCGGCAGGCGCACGATGGAGGCGCTGCGCGTGACCGGGCCGGCGACCATCCAGGCCTTTCGCGACCCCGAGCTCGGGCTGGGCATCACCGACGTCAACACACGCTTCGGCGGCGCCTTCCCGGCGCCCGCCTACGCAGCTCTTCCCGGGCGCACCTACCCCGAGCTGATCGTCCGCCTGGCCGCCGGCGAGCAGATCGCCCCGCACGTGGGAGAGTTCCGCTCCGGCGCCACCTTCACCCGCTACTACTGGCAGCTGGAG
This sequence comes from Solirubrobacteraceae bacterium, assembly GCA_034665005.1. Taxonomy (GTDB): domain Bacteria; phylum Actinomycetota; class Thermoleophilia; order Solirubrobacterales; family Solirubrobacteraceae; genus Palsa-744. The sequence continues at coordinate 47,158 of JAXDGO010000039.1, forward strand.
CTCGACCAGCAACTCTCGCCGACCGGCCGCGACATCGTGCCGGGCGGCCCGCCGCCACCGCGCTGAGGGCGCCGCGACGCAGCCGGCGTCGCAGGTACGGCAGGCACACGGGCACCGGGCGCTCCCGCCCGAGCTAGAATTCGGGCCCGTGGCCACTCTGCTAGCCGACCCCGCAGCGGCTCCAAACGCCCAGCAGGCCTCGCCACCCGGCTCGCCGGGGGCCGAGCCCGAGCCGGGTCAGGGCGCCCCGGCGGCGCCCGAGCCCGTCCAGCGCCCGTGCGCCAACTGCGGCGAGCCGATGGATGCCGGACAGGACTGGTGCCTGAACTGCGGCGCCGGCGCGCCCGGCAGCCTGGGCAGCCCGCCCGCGGGCTGGCGCTCGGGGGCGACGATCCTCGCGCTGACCGCGATCCTCGCGCTCGGCGCCGCCGCGGCGGCCTACGCGGCGCTCAGCAAAGGGAAGGGCAGGGCCCACGTGCTGACGACGACCGTCGCGCAGGCCCCTGTGCCAGCGGCGCCGGCTCCCTCCGCGACGCCCGGCGCCGCCACGCCCACGCCGGTGGGGCCCGGCACGCCGACCACCGTCAAACCGGCCACGCCGCCGAAGATCCCGCTGGCCGCAGTGACGCCCAAACCGGCCGGCACGACCAGCACGCCGACTCCCACCGCGAGCACGCCCACGACCCCGAGCTCCTCGAACAGCGGCGGCGCGCCGGCCGCCGGAGAAACGCAGCCCGGCGCCCTCCTGCTGGACACCAACGCGGCGGCCACCTACAACCCCTACTCCTACCCGGCGAGCGACTTCGGCGACCCGAGCCTGACGATCGACGGCGACAGCTCGACCGGCTGGACCGCGCAGCTCGATCCGACCGTCGCTCCCAAGATGGCCGAGGGCCTCGTGATCGACCTCAAATCCCCCCGCAAGCTCTCGGCGCTCGCGCTCGTCACCTCCAGCCCGGGCATGACGATCCAGGTCTACGGCGCCAACGGCAAGACCCTGCCCACGTCGATCACCGACCCGGCGTGGGTGAAGCTCACCCCGAACGTGCTCGAGAAGTCCAAGCACCTGCGCCTGAAGCTCAAAGCGCCCAAGAAGGCGTTTCGCTTCGTGACGCTGTGGATCAGCGGCGCGCCGGCGTCATCGGTCGGAACTCCCCAGGCGCCCGGGCACGTGAGCATCAACGAACTCGAACTGTTCCCCGCCGGCTAGGACGAAGAGGCTCGGGCCCGGCCATTGCCGGAGGCCGCCCGCTTGGCCCGACCACCGCCTGCCGAGGTGGCCCGCTTGGGCCGTGTCCTGGCGCGCTTCGCCGCCGGAGGAGCCCACACCTCGTCGAGGAAGGACGCGATCTCCGCGGTCAGGCGCTCGGGCTGCAGCCTGAGCTCCACCAGCGAGTCCGCTTCCAGCAGCCGCCCGTTGGGCAGCTCCGCGGCGAGCATCCCGGCGTCGCTGAACGGATGTACGGGGTCGCGCCGGTGGCCGAGCACGAGCGTCGGCACCTCGAACGTCCGCCGCTCGTTGCGGTGCGGCGCGACGCGCCCGAAGAACAGGCCCTGGAGCAGCGCGCCGCTGGGTCCCGGGTCCTGGCGAACGAGATCCAGCATCACGTTGCCGTAGTGCGGGAGCAGCCGTCGCGGCACCGCGCGGGTCGCTCTTGCCAGAAGCTTCATCACCGGCTCGCCGAACGTGAGCGCCACCAGTAGCGGCGTGAACGTCAGCGCGCTCGAGAGCAGCCCGTTGTCCAGCACCGGCATCTCGATCACCATGCCGCGCAACCGCTCCGGGCTGGCCGATGCGACCTCGAGCGCGGCATTGGCGCCGAGAGAGGTGCCCATCACCACGGCCTGCTCGATCTCGAGGTGGTCCATCAGCGCGAGCACCTGCTCGGCGTAGAAGGCCATCGAGTAGCGCCACATGTCGCGCGGGCGGTCCGAGGCGCCGTGGCCCAGCAGGTCGATCGTGATCGCGCGGTTGCCGCTCGCCGCCAGGTCTTCGGCCAGCGGCCGGTGCATCTCCTGTGAGAGCAGCAGCCCGTGGAGAAGGATCACGGGACGGCCGGCTGCCGCTGCGCCCTTGGCGGTCCGGCCGCGGACGCCGTCCGAGGTCACCGCCGCGGGGCCTCCGCCGTACTCCGTGTAGGCGATCCGCTGCCCCTCGAATTTGAAGGACGACATACCGGCACCCTACTTCAGCCGCCAGCCCTCCCGCGGCGGCGGAGCGATAGCTTTGCAGGCTCACCTCGCCCGCAGCCACCATCAGGAGGAGCCCAATGGCAAAGCAGCCCCGCATCCTCGCCGGAGAGACCGCAGCGATCACCGGCGCCGCACGAGGGATCGGGCGCGCGACCGCCGAAGCGCTGCTGCGTCACGGAATGCGGGTTGCGATCGGCGACGTGGACGTCGATGCGGCTCGCCAGACCGCCTCGGAGCTCGGCGCGAGCAGCGTCGCGCTCCCCCTCGACGTGACCGACCGCGCCTCGTTCGCGGCGTTCCTCGAGGCCGCCGAGGAGCAGCTCGGACCGATCGACGTGCTCGTCAACAACGCCGGGATCATGCAGATCGGGCGCTTCATCGACGAGGACGACCTCACCGCGCAGCGGATGGTCGACATCAACATCCACGGGGTGATCCTCGGCACGAAGCTGGCCCTCGAGCGCATGATCCCGCGCGACCGCGGCCACATCGTCAACATCGCCTCGCAGGCCGGCAAGTTCGGCACGCCCGGCGGCGTCACCTACTCGGCCACGAAGCATGCCGTCGTCGGGCTCAGCGAGGCCCTGCGGGGTGAGCTGCGCCTGATGGGCGCCAACATCGACGTCAGCTACGTGATGCCCTACATCGTCAACACCGAGCTCGGCTCCGGGCTGGGGGAGGCCCGCGGGCTGCACAATCTCGAGCCATCCGAAGTCGCCGACGCGATCGTCGACGCGCTCCAGAACCGGGTGGTCGAAGTCTGGGTGCCGAAGTCCGCCAAGAGGACGAACGTGCTCGGCGTGGTGCTCCCGCGGCGGCTCTCAGAGGGCATGGCGCGCGCGATCAAGGCCGACCGGGTGCTCCTCGAATCCGATCCGAACACGCGCCGCGGCTACGAGCTGCGCGCGTCGCGCTCGGAGCCCGGCCTCGAGGGGGCGCCCGAGCAGCCCCAGATCCAGCAGGGTCCCGGGGACTGAGGGCAGGGCCGGGAGCGAGAGCGGAGCCACGGGCACCGCGCCCCGCGGCGGCGCCTGCTCAGCCGGCGCCCAGCCACTCCGCGATCAGATCCCCGATCAGCGGGCCCTGGTCCTCCTGCAGGAAATGGCCGGCGTCCTCGATCGTGCGGGGCGCCGGGCGGCCGATCGACTCGGCGAAGCGCTCGGCGACCGACAGCGGCAGCACCGGGTCGGAGTCGCCCCAGAGCATCAGCGTCGGCCGGCGATCCTCGCGCAGCTCCTCGAGCACACGGCGGCCCGCCGCCGCGCCGGGCGCGTCGGGCGTCTGCGCGATCAGCAGCGGGAACGCGCGCGCGCCCGCCTTCGACGCGACGTTCGGGAACGGCGCGTCATACGCCGCGATCACCTCATCACCGGGGTCGGTCTTGCAGGCGCCGCGGACCAGGAACCCCACCGGCAGGTCCTCGGTGCGGGCGACGAAGTCGTGGAAGGCGAGCCATGCGTCGGTCATCTTCTGGTGCCCCGTGAACAGGCCCGTGTCGAGGATCACCAGCCGCTGCACCCGCTCGCGGTGCTCGACCGCGAGGCGCAGGCCGATCGGTCCGCCCCAGTCGTGCACGACCATCGTCGCGTCGCGCAGGTCGAGATCCTCGAGCAGCGTCGCCGCCAGCTCGACGTGGCGGTCGTAGGAGTAGAAGCCGATGTCGCTGGGCTTGTCAGAGCGCCCGAAGCCGACCAGGTCCGGCGCCACGCAGCGGAAGCCGGCGTCGCGAACCGGCGGGATCACCTTGCGCCACAGAAACGACCATGTCGGCTCGCCGTGGAGGAAGATCACAGGCGGCCCCTCGCCCTCGTCGAGGTGCGCCAGGCGAAGCCCGTCCACATCGCGGTAGTGAGCCGCAAAAGGGAAGTCGGGGAGGCCCTCCAGCGCCCCCTCCGGTGTGCGGACAGCGTGGGCCATCTCGGCGCGGAGCATACCGTTAGCTCGATCGGCTAGGCTCGCGCGGATGCACACCGCGGCCCTCCACCTCGCGCCGATTCTCGGGGCGGAGAAGAGCAAAGTCCCGTTTTACGTGGCCGGCGGCGTGCTCGTTGGATGGGCCCTGGTGGTGTCCCTCGGCGTGGGGCTGCGCCGCACGGACTTCCCCGGGACCGCGACCCTCGAGCGCGCCGTGATCGCGGTCACCGCCGTGCTCGTGCTCGCCGCCGCCTCTACGGCCGTGATCACCTCAGGCTCGGCCGCCAAGGCCGGCTCGGAGGCCGGCTCAAAGCAGCCCGCTGCTGCGGCCGGCGGATCGACGAGCGCGCCGACGACGTCCACGCCCGCCTCGAGCCCGACAACCGCCTCGACCCCGGCCCCGCAGCCGAAGGCGACGACCGGAGCCCCCGCGGCCCCGGGCTCGCCGGCGCCCGCCTCCGCGACGACCTCCCTTACGCTCCTCGCCAACCCGGAAGGCCTGCTCAGCTACAACGCCAAGCAGCTGAGCGCCAAGTCCGGGACGGTGACGATCGACTTCAAGAACAACGCGCCCCTGGAACACGACGTGACGGTCGCGCAGGGCAGCACCGTCCTCGGCAAGACGCCGACGTTCCGCGGAGGGAGCAGAATGCTCACGCTGAAGCTGAAGCCGGGCACGTACGTGTTCTACTGCTCGGTGCCGGGACACCGCCAGGCCGGCATGGAAGGTACGCTGAACGTCTCGTGAAGCTCTACGTCTGCTGGGGCACGTTCTCGACGCCGCGTCCGGGCGGCCATCCATGCGCGAACGCCTACAACGCGCTGAAGGGCGCCGGCTACGAGCCGGAGGTGGTCAAGTCCTACGGGTTCGCGCCGTTGCCTGGGATGTTCAACCAGACGCGGGGGCGCCGCGAGGTGCAGGAGCTGACCGGGAATCGCTGGGTCCCGACGCTGGTCCTCGACGACGGCACGGTGATCGACGACTCGCGTGCGATAGTCGAGTGGGCCAGCGCCAATCCGGCGTAGCTCTGGCGCAGCACCGTGATCGCGGGGGAGGACGCGCGTTCGGCCGCGAGCAGGCCGTCGAAGTCCTCATCCGCGCGCGCCGCCACGCGGCCGAGGGCGATTGCGAACGCGGTGCCGAGCAACATGGCAATTACCGCTGCAACGATGATCAGCATCGCATTCACCCCATGACTCTCGGCTGGATCGGCTCCTTGTGCGGACCGTCGCATATCGCGCGGACGTCATTCCAGTCCCACGCGCATGGCAACCCGCTATGACCGTTACATTTCTGCGCAAGGAGGGCGATGTCCTTCCGCCGGCGCGACAAACCGACAGAAGGGAACCGAAATGGATGTCCTAGCCAGGCTCGACGAGTCCCGCGGCAAGATCGACGTACTGCAGCACCAGTTCTACCGCCGCTGGAGCGCCGGAGAGCTGAGCGCCGAGGAGCTCGGCCGCTACGCAGGCGAGTATCGCCACGCGGTCACCGCCCTCGCGCAGGCCTCGGCGACGGCGGCCGAGGAAGCCGGGCCGGCTCACCGGGACGCGCTTCGGCGCCACGCGGAGGAGGAGGCGTCGCACGTGGAGCTGTGGGAGCAGTTCGCGCACGCCGCGGGCGCCCAGCCACCGTCGGCGGCTGACGAGGCGCTGCCGCAGACGAGCGCCTGCGTGGAGTCGTGGATCGCCGCCGAGGACCTGCTCGAGCGCCTTGCGGTGCTGTACGTGATCGAGGCCTCTCAGCCGGAGATCTCGAGGACCAAGCTCGAGGGCCTCGCCGAGCACTACGGCTACAGCGAGGAAGGGCCCGCCGGCGAGTACTTCAGGGTCCATGAGCTGCGCGACCGCGACCACGCGCGGCAGGCCGGCGAGCTGATCGCAGAGCTGATGGCCGAGGTCGAGGACCCGGCCGAGCAGGCCGACAGGATGGTGCGGCGCGCGAGCAATGCGCTGCGCGGAAACTGGCGGCTGCTTGACGGCGTGCAGTCCACGCAGGCCGAGGGCGCGATCAGCTGAGGCGCGAAGGCACGCTCACGCCAGGGGCGCAAGCGAGCGCGGTGACAGCCGCCACGCGAACAGGACGGCGGCCACCGACGTGGCGAGGTTGAGGCTCGAGACGCCCGGGCGCATCGGGATGCTGATGCGAGCGTCGGCCCGGGCCGTCAGCTCGTCGCTGAGCCCGTAGCGCTCCGTGCCGAAGGCGAGCACCGCCCGGGGGTCGAGCGCGGAGGGCTCCAGCGGGTCGCCACCGGGATCGATCGCCAGCACCGGCCGGTCGAGCTTCCCGAGCAGCTCGAGGCGCTCCAGGCGCGCGACGGGCAGCGCATAGTGCAGCCCGGCTGCGCCCCGCAGCGCGTCCGGGTGCCATGGATCGTGACCGCCCGTCGTGAGCACGCCGGCGACGTCGGCGGCAGCGGCGACGCGCACGCAGGCGCCCATGTTGCCGAGGTCGCGGGGATCCTCGAGCAGGATCACCGGCGAGGAGCGCTCGTCGGCGAGCACCGCTGCCGGATCGCCCGGGCGGCGCTCGGCGAGCGCCATCACGCCGGTCGCCGGCGCCAGCGGGGCGAGCTGGTCCAGCACTTGTGGCTCGACCTCGCGGGCAATCTCCATGATGCGCGCGCGGAGATCCGGCGCGAGCACTGCGGCCAGGCGGTCGAGCTCGGCGGCGTCGCGCGTGACGACCTCCAGCACCGTCGCGCCGAAGCGAAGAGCGTGCTTCAGCGGGTGAAATCCTTCGAGCACGGCCAGCGACGGATCGCGGCGCGCTCGCCCGAAGCGTGGGATCAGCGACCCGTCCTGCACGCTCCGATGATCGCATGCAGCTCTGGGAGCGGTCTTGGCAGGGTGTATGCAACCCCGCCGCGCGGGTATACGGTTATGCGCAATGAAGCTCGAGGGCATACACCACATCAGCGCGATCACCGGCGACGCGCCCGGCAACGTCGAGTTCTACGCGGGCGTGCTCGGGCTGCGGATGGTCAAGAAGACCGTCAACCAGGACGAACCGAACGTGTACCACCTGTTCTACGGCGACGAGGAGGGCTCGCCCGGAATGGACCTCACGTTCTTCGAGTACCCGGGCGCGGCGCCGGGTCTGGCCGGCGCCGGAATGGTGCACCGCATCGTCTGGCGTGTCGGCTCGACCGAGTCGCTCGAGTTCTGGAAGGAGCGGCTCGACGAGCACGGCGTCAGCGCAGAGCGCAGCGGCGACAGCCTCCTGTTCCGCGACCCCGAGGGCCTGGGGCACGAGCTCGTTGTGACCACAGCCGACGACGAGCCGCTGACCGCCGACTCGCCGGAGATCCCGGCTGAGCACGCGCTGCAGGGCTTCGAAGGCGCGCGCGCGTACAGCGCCGACCCGGTTCGCAGCGAGCGGCTGCTCGGCGAGACGCTCGGGTTCGCGCGGGTCGAGGGAGAGCGCTGGGACGTGAAGGGCGAGAGCCGCAGCAGCTTCTACGCCTACGACCGGGCGCCGCCGGAGATCAACCGCACGCAGGGCGCGGGCACCGTCCATCACGTCGCCTTCGCCTCGCAGAAGGACGATCTCGAGGCCTGGCGCCTGCGCGTGGTCTCGGCCGGCGCTCGCCCGACGCCGGTGATCGATCGCTACTACTTCCAGTCGGTCTACTTCGTCGAGCCGAGCGGCGTCCTGTTCGAGATCGCCACGATCGGTCCGGGGTTCTCGATCGACGAGGACGAGGGGCATCTCGGCGAGCGGCTGTCGCTGCCGCCGCCCTTCGAGCCGATCCGCGAGCGCCTGGAGCAGACACTCAAGCCGCTGCCCTATCCGCCCGCGTGGCGGCTGGCGTCCTCCACCTAGCCGGGCGCGAGCCCCAGCCGAGCGTCCAGCACGGCCGCTGCGCGGCTCAGGTAGCGGCGCCGGCGCCCGATAAGTAGGCAATGAGGGGCGAGGAAGACCGCGGCATAGTCGACCAGTCGGCCCTACGCATGAGGGTCGCGACGTTTGCCGCCGGCATCTGGCTGACCTATGTCGTGTGCGGCACCGGCGGCGTGTACGTGGCGCTGACGTGGGCGCAGGCGAACCGCACCGTGATGGCTGTGCTGTTTGGAGCTGGGATCGCGGGCGGCGCGCTGGTCTCGCGGCTGCCGCGGGAGCGGATCGTCCGCAGCCGCTTCCGTGAGCTGTTCTTCCTGGGCTGGAGCCTGCTCGACCTCACGCTGATCGTCCTTGTGGCCCTCGAGGACGGCGGCGCCGGGAGCCCGCTCGCGCTGATCTTCTTCATCCCGGTCGTGTTCTCGGCAATGTCCTATCCGCGCGCCTCGGTGCTCGCCGTTGGCTCCCTCACGGTCGCGGCATACACGGCGCTCGCCGTCACGACCGGCGGCTCGGCCTGGGGCTACCAGGGGCTGTTCGCGGTGATGCTGGCGTGCACATGTGCGATGAGCTACTGGCAGGCGCGCAACCATCACGGCCAGCGCCTGGCGCTGATGGAGGTGTCGCGCGCCGATCCGCTGACCGGCTGTCTGAACCGCCGGGGCTTTGAAGAGCGGGCCGTCGCCGAGCTGGGCACGGCCGCCCGTCGCGCAGGCGAGGCCGCGGTGCTCGTGCTCGACATCGATCACTTCAAGGAGGTCAACGACCGCCACGGGCACGCCGCCGGCGATGACCTGCTGCGCTGGACCGTGCAGACCCTCCGGGCCACCGTGAGGACCACCGACGCAGTCGGGCGGTTGGGCGGCGACGAGTTCGCGGTCCTGTTCGCCGACACGGATTCCGTCGGAGCGCTCGACGGCGCCGCGCGGATAGCCGACGCCCTCAGCGAGCGGGTTCCCTGCTCGGTGGGGATGGCGACCTTCCCGATGGATGGCACCGAGCTCGAGGAGCTGATGCGCCATGCCGACATCCGGCTCTACGCCTCCCGCCACGGACGGCCGGAGCGCAAGTGGACCAGCACGACCGAGCGGCTGAGCTGGGCCGCGACGCTCGCGCACGCGGTCGACATGCGCATGAACGCCGAGCACGAGCACTCGCGGGCGGTCGCGAACTGCGCCGTGTCGATCGCCGTCGTGCTGGGCTGGGAGGAGGACATGATCGGCATGCTGCGGATCGCGGCGATGCTCCACGACGTCGGCAAGGTGACAGTGCCCGATCAGATCCTGCGCAAGCCCGGGCGGCTCACCGCAGAGGAGTTCGAGGTGATCAAGGGTCACAGCATCGCCGGTGCGGACCTGGTCTCCCGCGTCGAGGGCATGGACATGATCGTCCCTTGGATCCGCCACTCGCACGAGAGCTTCGACGGGTCGGGCTATCCCGACGGGCTGCGCGGCGAGGCGATCCCCCAGGCGTCGCGGATCATGCTCGTCGCGGACGCCTTCGACGCCATCACCAGCACGCGCGCATACCGCGATGCGCTGCCGGTGGCGCACGCGTGCAGCGAGCTCAAGGAGCATGCCGGGAGCCAGTTCGACCCGACCTGCGTGGAGGCGCTGATGGTGTGCCTCGGGGCGCAGCCCATCTCCGTCTCCTCGCCGTTCTCCATCGCCTGAGCGTCGCGCGGCACCCGCTGCCGCGCGCAGCTAGGCCGCGGCGTCGCCGAGCCGGCGCGAGCGCGGCGAGCGGCGCGCCAGCACCGCGCCCCAGTCGGCGTCCTCGATCAGCCCGGGCTGCGTGCCCGCGATGAACTCGCGCAGGAGCTGCGACAGCCCGTCGGGGTCCTCGAGGTGCGGGAAGTGGGCGGCGGACGGCAGCGTCCTGAACATGCTGCGGGGAATCGCCGCGTGCGCCAGCCGTCCATGCTCGATCGGGATCGTGTGGTCGCGCTCGCCCCAGACGATCAGCGTCGGCATCGACTCGAGCAGGTAGAGGCGGTCGGTGGCGCTGACGCGCTGGCCGTGCACGTCGATCACCGAGCGCAGCGTCTGCAGGAAGGCCGCCCTTGCGCCGGCGTTCTCGAGTGGACGCAGGGCGCGGGCGATCGCCTGCACGTAAACGCCCGCGCGAACCTCTCGCGCGCGCAGGCGAGCGCCGGTATCCCACATGGCACTCAGCAGGCGCGGCCGGATCGCCGACAGCAACGCCGAGACGCCCGGCAGTGCGGCCGTGCGCAGCATCGGGCTGACCTCGTGCCCCAGCCCGCCGCTCGAGATCAGCACGAGGCGCTCGACGCGCTGGGGGAACTGGTAGAAGAACTGCATCGCGACGCCTCCGCCGAGCGAGTGCCCGACGATCGTCGCTCGATCGATCCCGATCGCCGCCATCAGGTCGCGGATGCTCGCGGCGTGCGCCCCCAGCGAGTAGTCGCCGCGAGGCGCGGCCGAGTCGCCGTGGCCGATCAGGTCGGGAGCGAGAACGGTGTGCTTGCGCGCGAGGCTCAACGCCACCGACTGCCAGTGGCTCGATGAGTTGAGCATGCCGTGGATCAGCACGACCGGCGGCCCGCTGCCGGCGACGCGGTAGACCACGCGGCGCCCGTGCAGCTCGATCTGCCACTCGTCGAACTGCGGCGGAAGGTTCGACACCGGGACCGGGCGCGGCATCTCCTCCGGCGGGCCCTCACGCGGCGGTTCGGCCTGGCTGGAAGTCAGCGCGCCACCTCGCGCGGCACGTTAGCAAAGGGCCATAATGCCGAGGCGTGCTGCGGCTCGTCACGATCCCGATCAGCCACTACTGCGAGAAGGCGCGGTGGGCGCTCGAGCGCAGCGGCATGCGTTATCGCGAGGAGCCCCACGTGCAGGGCATCCACCGACTGGCCGCGAGGCGGGCGGGCGGCGGCGCGACGGTCCCCGTGCTCGTGACCCCCGACGGCGTGATCGACGACTCCGCGGCGATCCTCGCCTGGGTCGATGAGCGCACCGCGCCCGAGCACCGCCTGTTTCCCTCGGAGGTGGCCGAGCGCCGCGACGTCGAGGCCCTCTGCAGCCGGCTGGACGACGAGCTCGGGCCGGCCGGCCGGCGCCTGATGTACGTGCACATGCTGGCGCAGCGGGAGCTGATGCTGAGCTTCAACAACCAGGGCGTCGCCGTCTGGGAGGACCGCGTGCTGCGCTGGGGATGGCCGCTCGCCATACGCTTCGCCCGCCACGCGCTCGACATCAGTCCCGGGATCGAGGTCCAGGACGAGGCGGTGGTGTGGCGCGAGCTCGACTTCGTCGCCGCGCTGCTCGCGGACGGCCGCCCGTACCTGTGCGGCGACCGCTTTGGCGCCGCCGACCTGACATTCGCCGCGCTGTCTGCCCCGCTCGTCGTGCCGACGATCTACGGGGTCACGCTCCCGCAACCCGAGCAGATGGCCGCCCCCACGGCGGTGCTCGTGCGACGGGCGCGCGAGCACCCGGCGGGACGCTACGCGCTGAGGCTGATCGCCGAGCAGCGGCGCTCGTCGATCCCGCAAGCGGCCTAGCCTCGGGAGGCGTCCCGCCAGAGGCGGATGTTGCGGCGAGCGACGCGCCGAGCTCGGCGTCGTCCGCGCTCGACCGGGTCGAGATGGGCGTCCGCCGCACCCTGGAGCTGATCGATGTCGGCGCGCGAGTCGTCGGGCTCGGTCCACTCTCGCAGGCAGTGGGCGGCCGAGCCGACCCTCCACGCTCCGCGCTGCAGCCGGTCGCCGATAGCGAACCACTCATCCGAGGCGGGAGGGTGCTCGGCATCGAGCAGCCGTCCGCCCTCGGCGAGGCATTCGCCGAAGCTCCGCTCGAAGCGCCCGATCTCCTGAGCCGCAAGCGTCCGAGCCTCGCGCCAGGCGAGGTGCTGTGGTGACTCGGGCAGCGGCGGGACCGCGCCGGCGTCGCGCGCCCTGCGCAGGCGCCGTCTCCCCGCCACGGTCAGCACCCAGGTCTGGATCCCGTGGCGGCGCGAGCGACGCAGCGAGCCCTCCGCCACCAGCACCTCGAGCTGCGCCCGAACCCCCCGCGCGGCGGCCGAGCGCCGGCGAACTCCGAGATGCTCCAGCACGGCGAAGCCGGGCACGTCGGGCGTCTGCCTCGCGCGATGGCGCTCCGCTCGCTCGAGGGCCGCGAGCACGAGCTCGATCGAAGGTGGCTGCTCCCGCGCTGCTCTGAGATTTGAGGCTCTCTTGGGCACCTGGACGCTCCTCTCGTTCAAGGCGCCGCGACGCGCGGCCCATCGAGCAGCCGTCCACCCGGCCCGCGCCCGAGGCGGGCCTGAGAGACAATCACGGCGCATCGAGGGTCGAGCGACTCGGTGCCGGGCCCGGGGTGTTGACGCACCGCCGGGCCACCAATCAGGGACGGTCGCGACGATAGGCGCCGACCCGGCTGTCCGGCAAGTCCCAGCGGGAGAAGTCGCCCTTTCGGCACAGGTCTGTGGCAGCGACGGCACACCGGTGAACCTTCTGCTCGTATGCGCCGCCCGCCGGCCGCCCAGACGGAGCATCCCCGGCGCCGAGATTGTCCAGAGGCGCCAGTTGTGCGCGTCTGTCGCGGGGATTAGACTCGCCTTGGATGCTCTCCGCAGGAGGTACGACGGTTGATGCGCCCGGCTCGCATCCTTCGTCGGGCAGGGCTTCCTCGGCCGAGCCGGCCGTGCGCCTCGTGGAGGTGCGCAAGACGTTCGGCGACGTCGTCGCCGTGGAGCGGCTGTCGCTCGAGGTCAAGGCCGGCGAGTTCTTCACCATGCTCGGGCCCTCCGGGTCCGGCAAGACGACGACGCTGCGGATCATCGCCGGCTTCGAGCTGGCGGACTCCGGTCGGGTGGAGCTGCATGGCGTCGATGTGACGCGCAGCCCGCCATACGGGCGGCCGGTCAACACGGTGTTCCAGGACTACGCCCTGTTCCCGCACATGAACGTGCTCGAGAACGTCGCCTACGGCCTTCGCGTCAAGGGCGTCTCCAAGCACGAGCGCCGGGAGCGCGCATCGCAGGCGCTTCGGATGGTGCGACTGCCGGATGTCGAGAGCCGCCGGCCGATTCAGCTCTCGGGAGGCCAGCGCCAGCGCGTGGCGCTCGCCCGCGCGCTCGTGAACCGCCCGCGAGTGCTGCTGCTCGACGAGCCGCTGGGCGCGCTCGACCTGAAGCTGCGCCAGGAGATGCAGCTCGAGCTCAAGTCGATCCAGCGGGAGCTGAGCGAGCGCATCACCTTCGTCTACGTCACCCACGACCAGGACGAGGCGCTGACGATGAGCGACCGCATCGCGGTCTTCTCCGACGGGCGCATCGAGCAGGTGGGCACGCCGGGAGAGATCTACGAGCGGCCGGCCAACGAGTTCGTCGCGGGGTTCGTAGGCACGTCGAACATCATCGAGCAGGACGGACGCCGCTACACCGTGCGTCCCGAGAAGATCCGCCTGCTCAAAGGCGACGAGGCGACGGGAGCGAAGGTCGGGGCGACCGTGCGAGACGTGTCCTACCTCGGGCCGGTCACGCGTTACGTCGTGGAGCTGGATCGGGGAGGGACTCTGGTGGTCGTGAGGCAGAACCTGGACACGACCGCCGCGCAGGCGCTCGAGGAACGCGGACGCAGGGTTGGGCTCGTCTGGCGAGAAGAGGATGCGTCGATGCTTGACACCAACAAACAGGAGGACGGGAACTGATGAGGCTCGCGAAGATCGACTGGGCGCTGGCGCTGGTCCTGGGGGCGATGGTCCTCGGAGCCTCTGCCTGCGGAAGCTCCAGCTCCAACAGCAAATCCTCGAGCAACCTGCCGACGAAAATCGGGCCGGGGGAGGGGCAGCTCAACCTGGTCGCGTGGGAAGGCTACGCCGAACCGCAATGGGTGAAGCCGTTCGAAGCTGCCACCGGCTGCGCGGTCCACGCCAAGTACGCGGGCTCGTCCGACGAAATGGTGACGCTGATGCGCCAGGGAGGGGGCAGCCAGTACGACATGGTGTCGGCCTCCGGTGACGCGAGCCTGCGCCTGATCAGCGGCGGCAACGTGCAGGCGATGAACGTGAACCTGGTGCCGGAATGGAAGAACTTCATCCCGCAGCTTCAGTCGCCGGGCCACAACACGGTCAACGGCGTTCACTACGGCATCTCTCTGCAGTGGGGACCGAACACGCTTCTCTACAACGCGAAGACGGTCAAACCGGCGCCGAAAAGCTGGGAGGCGATCTACAACCCGAAGTACAAGGGATCGGTGACCGTTCCCGCCAACCCGATCCAGATCGCCGACGCTGCCCTGTATCTCTCAAAGTCACGTCCGAGCCTCGGCATAACCGACCCCTATGAGCTGACCGAAGCGCAGCTCGGCGCGGCGGTCAGCCTGCTCAAACAGCAGCGGCCCCTAATCAAGAAGTACTGGACGGCTGCGGCAGACGAGGTGGAACTGTTCAAGAGCGGCGACGCGGCGATCGGCGCGGCATGGCCGCTTCAGACCAACACGCTGCAGGCCGACAAAGTGGACGTCAGCGAAGTGATACCCCTCGAGGGTGCGACAGGCTGGGCGGACACGTGGATGCTCTCGGCGCACACCAAGCACCCGAACTGCTCCTACAAATGGGTGAACTGGGTATCGCAGCCGAAGGTCCAGGCGCAGCAGGCCCTCTCCTTCGGGGAGACGCCGGCGAACACCAAGGCGTGCCCGTTCATGGATCAGATCAAGCAGGGCTCGTGCGCGAAGTACCACGCCAACGCCTCGAGCGCCTATTTCGAAAGCATCAAGTTCTGGAAGACCCCGGTCAAAAACTGTGGCAACGGAAAGAACGACTGCACCGACTACAGCACGTGGCAGCGAAAGTGGACGGAAATAACCGCCTAGCGCCCCAGGCTGGGGCCGCTCGGCGCTCGACGTCGCTGTGAGCAGTACGGTCCGCACCCGCGTGTCGGCGGCTCTCTTCCGCCGGCCGTGGCTGCGGGCCGGCCTGCTGCTGTCCGCGCCGGGGGCCTGGTTCCTGCTCATCTACCTCGCCGCGCTGTTCCTGCTGTTCCTCTCGGCGCTCTGGACGGTCGACTCGTTCAGCGGCAAGATCGTGCACAGCTGGACGTTCGCCAACTTCGAAACCCTGTTCAAAGTCTCGGCCTACCGCACGATCGCGCTGCGCACGATCGGCATCGCGGCGGCAGTGACGATCACCGACGCGATCCTGGCCCTGCCGTTCGCCTTCTTCGCCGCGCGGATCGCGCCGAAGCGGCTGCGCGCCGTGCTGTTCGTCGCCGTGCTGATCCCGCTCTGGTCGAGCTATCTGGTGCGCGTCTTCGCCTGGCGCCTGATCCTCGCCAAGGAGGGGGTGCTCAACTGGTTTCTGCAACAGCTCGGTCTCGGAGGCGTGAACGTCGGATACTCCAACTGGGCGATGTGGATCGTGTTCAGCTATATCTGGCTGCCGTTCATGATCCTGCCGGTGTGGGCGGCGATCGAACGCGTGCCGGACTCCTACATCGAGGCGTCCGCCGACCTCGGCGCGCGCGGGTGGCGGACGTTCCGCACCGTGTTGATGCCGCTGATCCTCCCGGGGATAGTCGCCGGCTCGATCTTCACCTTCTCGCTGACGCTCGGCGACTTCATCACCCCGACGCTCGTCGGCGGCGCCGGCTCGTCGTTCATCGGCAATGTGGTCTACCAGGAAGTCGGCATCTCCAACAACGTGCCGTTCGCCGCGGCGTTCGCGACGGTGCCGCTGATCGTGATGGGCATCTACCTGCTGGTGGCACGGCGCCTGGGGGCGTTCGAAGCGCTGTGATCGGGTCGAGCCGCCTCAGCCGCGTCGCGCTCGCCGTGTGGACGGCGCTGATCATGCTGTTCCTGTTCTTCCCGATCGCGATCATCATGCTCTACGCCTTCAATCCCTCCAACGTGCAGAGCTGGCCGCTGTCCGGTCTGTCGACGAGATGGTTCTCCTCGACGTGGCACAACGCCGAAATGCGCCAGGCGCTGTGGCTGTCGCTGCGTGCGGGCCTGATCTCGACCGGCATCGCGGTGGTGCTCGGATCGATGGCAGCCTTCGCAGTCGCCCGCTTCCGCTTCTTCGGCCGCGAAGCGATCTCGCTGCTGCTGGTGCTCCCGATCGCGCTTCCCGGGATCATCACCGGCATGGCGCTCAACTCGTTCATAAGCTTCAACGGCGTGAGCTTCTCGCTGCTGACGATCGTGATCGGCCACGCCACGTTCTGCATCGTGACCGTCTACAACAACGTGCTCGCGCGCCTGCGCCGCACGCAGTCCTCGCTTGTGGAGGCGTCGATGGATCTCGGCGCCGACGGCTGGCAGACGTTCCGCTTCGTGACCCTGCCGATGATCGCCACGGCGCTCGTCGCCGGCGGGCTGCTCGCGTTTGCCCTGTCGTTCGACGAGATCGTCGTCACGACGTTCACCGCCGGCGCGCAGAACACGCTGCCGATCTGGATCTTCGCCCACATCCGCAACGGCCAGCAGCTGCCGCAGGTCAACGTCGTCGTGCTGTTCGTGATCCTCATCAGCGTGATCCCGGTCGCCCTCGCGCAGCGGCTGACCCGCGACACTGGCGTCGTGCGTCCGGTGGCCGCGGCGGGCGGGGCCGCCGCCGGCGCGGTGCCGTGAGCCGCGTCGACTCCGACCAGCGGCAGACGCCCTACCTCGACGCGCTGCGCGAGTACGCGGCGCGCAAGCCGGCCCGTCTGCACGTGCCCGGGCACAAGGGAGGTCCGGGAGCCGACCCTGGACTCGCGCAGGCGATCGGCGAGCCGGCCCTGAGCCTCGACATCCCGGCGCTGACCTACGGCGTCGACCTGGGCTCGGACCCGACGCCGTTCGAGCGCGCGCAGCGGCTCGCGGCCAACGCGTGGGGTGCCAGGCGCGCGTGGTTCCTCGTGAACGGCGCCTCTCAGGGCAACCTCGCCTCGGGACTGGCCCTCGCCCATCACGGCCGAGAGGTCGTGGTCCAGCGAAACGCGCACTCGAGCGTGATCGACGCCCTGGTGCTCTCGGGCCTGCGGCCGACGTTCGCCGCTCCGGAGGTCGACCCCGAGCTCGGGATCGCCCACTGCCTCACGGCGGAGACGCTGGACCGCGCGCTCGACGCGACCCCCGCGGCCGTGGGCGCCTGGGTCGTCTCGCCGACCTACTTCGGCGCCGCCGCCGACGTCAGGTCGCTGGCGGACGTCGCGCACGGGCACGGCGTGCCGCTGATCGTCGACGAGGCCTGGGGCGCGCATCTCGCCTTCCACGAGCGGCTGCCCGAGCATGCGCTCGCCGCCGGAGCGGACCTGGTGACCTCCAGCACGCACAAGATCGTTGGCAGCCTCACGCAGTCGGCGATGCTGCACCTCGCACACTCGGCCGATGGCCTGATCGAGGAGGACGCGGTCGATCGGGCGGTGACGCTGACGGAGTCGACCAGCCCTAGCGCGCTGCTGTGCGCCTCGCTCGACGGGGCGCGGCGCCAGGCGGCCGTGCACGGCCGCGAGCTGCTGTCGGAGACGATGGAGGCGCTGGCCGAGACGCGCGCGCAGATCCGGGCGATCGAGGGCCTCGACGTGCTCGACAACCGCCTCGCCGGTCGGCCGGGGGTGTTCGCCTACGATCCGCTGCGCCTGGCGGTGGACGTTCGCGGCGTGGCGGCGACGGGCTACGAGCTCGCGCCGCTGCTGCGGGAGATCGACGACATCAACCTCGAGCTATACGCCCAGAACGTGCTCGTCGCCGTGTTCGGCATGGGCGAGCGCAGCGCGCCGGAGGCCTCGCGGCTGGTGCGCGCGCTCGAGGAGGCGGTGCGCCGGGTCGGCCTCGACCCCGACGGAGCGAGCGAGAGCTTCGCTGCCGCGCCGCCGTGGGGAGAGCTCGCGATGACGCCGCGCGAGGCGTTCCTCGGCCATCAGGACGTCGTGCCGGCGGCATCGGCGGCCGGGCGCATCGCGGCGGAGTCCCTGGCGACCTATCCGCCGGGAATACCGAACGTGCTACCCGGCGAGCGTCTCACGGCGGAGACACTCGCCTTCGTGCAGGGCACGCTCGAGGCCGGCGGGAGCGTGCGCGGCGCGAGTGACCGGCTGCTGCGCACCGTGCGCGTGGTGGCCGAGGACGGCGGCCGGCCACGATGAGCGAGCCGAGGCGAGCCCCGAGGTATACGGGTGTGCGCACCTTTGCGGGCCTCCCGCATCCTCCACTGCTGCTCGACGGGGGCGCCGCGGATGCTGCTGCGCCCGCAGCGGAGGGCGCGCCGGCGCGATCCGCTGGCGCCGCGGTGATCGGAGTCCCGTTCGACACGGCCACGAGCTGGCGCCCGGGGGCGCGCTTCGGCCCAGAGGCGATCCGCTCGGCGTCGGCGCTGCTGCGGCCATGGCACCCGGGGCACGGCGTCGAGGTGTTCCGCTCGCTGGGCGTGGTGGACGCGGGCGACGTGGCGATCACCCCGGGCAACGCCGTCCGCTCGGCCGAGCAGATAGCGACTGCGCTCTCGCCGCTCTGCGCCGCCGGTATGGTCACGCTCGTCCTGGGCGGCGACCATTCGGTACTGCTCGGCGAGCTTCGCGCCCAGGCCTCTGTCCACGGGCCGCTCGCCCTCGCGGTGCTGGACGCCCATGCGGACACATGGGAGGACTACTACGGCGAGCGCCTGTTCCACGGCACGGTGCTCAGGCGCGCGGCCGAGGAGGGGCTGATCGATCCGGCGCGCTCGCTGATCGCGGGGATCCGCGGCTCGCTGTATGAGCCGCAGGACCTCGATGACGCGCTCGCGCTGGGGTTCGAGCTCATGCCGATCGAGCAGTTGCGCGAGAGCGCCCCCGCTGACTTCGCGGCCCGCTTTCGCGACCGCGCCGGAGACGCTCCCATGTTCCTCAGCTTCGACATCGACTCGATGGACCCCTCGGCCGCGCCCGGGACGGGCACGCCGGAGGTCGGCGGCCTGCTCGCCTCCGAGGCGCTCGCCCTCGTGCGATCGCTCGCGGGAATGCGCTTCGTCGGCTTCGACCTCGTGGAGGTCTCGCCGGCGTATGACTCGCCCGGCCAGATCACCGCCCTGCTCGCCGCGAACATCGCCTACGAGATGCTCGCGCTCGCCGCGCTCGCGGCCGGCAGGAGGTAGCGCCGCCGCGCCCAGGGGGCGTCTCAGACGGAGGCCGGCAGCCGAACCTCGGTCAGCCGGAGGCTGTTGCCGGAAGGGTCGCGGAACCCGGAGTCGACGCCGTAGGGACGCTCTTCGGGCTGCTCTGTGAACTCGACCCCGCGGGCCTTGAGCTCCTCATAGGAGGCCCGGCAGTCGTCGGTCGTGAGGAAGACGGTCCCCGCGAAACCCTTGCCCATCAGGCTCCGCACCTGCTCGGCGGTCTCATCGTCGAGAACCGGCGGCCCCGGGATCGCCATCAGCACGATCGCGAAGTCCGGCTGCCCCGCCGGGCCGACGGTGAGCCAGCGGAAGTCGCCCATCTCGGGGAGGGTGACGTCGGAGCGCACCTCCATGCCGAGCTTGCCTGTGTAGAACGCGAGTGCCTCGTCCTGGTCGTGCACCCACAGCTGCGCGTTGGCGATTCTGAACATTTGTTGCTCCTAGAGGTCGACGAAACGGTTGCCGTCAAGCTAGTGGAGCGCAGGCTGCCTGTCTTCTCGAAACGTGCGGTGTTGGGGTCGGCCGTAGGCCCGCAGCACGCAGGTGGGGACGAGCGCCTGCTGCGAGGCCGGCGGGAACCTCGCCCGGTAGGCGGTCGGCGAGGCGCCGTAGGTGCGGGTGAAGCTCGTGGTGAACGAGCCGACGCTCTGCAGGCCGACGGAGAAGCAGATCTCGGCGACCGAGCGGTCGCTGCTTCGCAGCAGCGCGGCGGCCCGCTCGAGGCGTCGCGTCAGCAGGTATGCATGCGGCGACTCGCCGAAGGCCCGGCGGAACTCGCGGCTGAAGTGCGCGCGCGACAGTCCGGCAGCGCGCGCGAGGTCCTCCACGCCGAGCGGCTCCTGATAGCGGCTGTCTGCGGCGTCCTTGGCGCGGAGCAGATGGCGGGCGGGCGGGACGAAGGCCATGGGCCCAGTATCGCAACGGAGTACACGCGCGCGGGCCGGTTGGTCGGCTCGCAAATTGCCGAGGTGAGCATGCCGCAGGATGACTATGACTTGACAGCTATATAGCTGATAGCGCATACTACTCCCGATGAGCGCCGTATTCGAGATCCTGGCCGAGCCCAACCGCCGCCAGATCCTCGATCTCCTCAGAGAGCGCGAGCGGCCGGTCGGCGAGCTCGTCGAGGCTCTCGCCGTCAGCCAGCCGGCGGTGTCGAAGCATCTGCGCGTTCTGCGTGAGGCCGGGCTCGTCTCCGCGCGGGCCGACGCGCAGCGGCGCCTGTACAGCGTGCGCACCGAGCCACTGCACGAGATCGACGACTGGCTCCAGCCCTACCGCGCTGAGTGGCCGGCGAGGCTGGACGCTCTCGAGCGACATCTCGATGGGATGGACGACCCGAGCCACGACGCATCCACCGGTGAAAGGAGAAGACCGACATGAACGGCACCCTCGAACAGGCGGGCGAGCGCTGGAGGCTGCGTTTTGCGCGGCAGCTCTCGCACCCGCCGGAGAAGGTCTGGAGGGCGATCACCGAGCCCGAGCATCTGGCCGCCTGGTTTCCCCACCGGATCGTCGGCGAGTGGAAGGTCGGCGCCCCGCTGCGATTCGAGCAGGAGAACTTCCCGGCTTTCGACGGGGAGGTGCTCGCCTTCGACTCTCCGTCGCTGCTCGAGTTCACGTGGGGCCCGGATACGATCCGCCTGGAGATCGTGCCGCAGGATGCGGGGTGCACGCTGATTCTCACGGACACCATCGAGGAGCTCGGCAAGGCGGCACGCGACGGCGCGGGGTGGCATACCTGCCTGGACATGCTCGAGCGGGACCTCGAGGGCGGCGCTCCGGAGCCGGACTCGCGCCAGCGCTGGCGTGAGGTTCACCCCGGCTACGTCGAGAGCTTCGGGCCGGCCGCATCGACGATCGGGCCGCCTGACCTCACGGCGGCGGACGGCTCGAGCTCGGCGACCTGATCGGACCGAACACCCAAGGACGCTAGCGCTCGAGCATCGGGCGCACCTCGACTGCGCCGCCCATGCGGGCCGCGGGGATCCGCGAGGCCAGCTCGATCGCGGCGTCGAGGTCCGGGGCGTCGAACAGGAGGTAGCCGCCGATCGCCTCCTTCGTCTCGACGAACGGCCCATCGGTGGTCAGGGTCTTGCCGTCCTGAACCCGCACGGTCGTCGCGGCCTGCGGGGGCGCGAGCTCGTCGCCTGGTGTGACGCCCGGGGTTTCGCTGATCGCCCGGTAGTCGGCATAGACCGCGTTCTGTTCGTCCTCGGGAACCTTCGCCCACGCCTCGGGCGAGCGCGGAGTGGGGGCGGACCCCTGATGGATCAGGAGCATGTACTTCATCGCGTCCTCCTTCTCGGAATGGTCTCTCCTAAGACGAACGGCAAATGACGGAATCGACAGGCTTCGAGCTTTCATCTTCCTGTCATGCGCCCATCCCTAGCTTCGGTCCTGCCCATGACCCCCAAAACGAAGGAGCATTGATCATGCGCAAGCGACTGAAGACGATCACCGGCGCCGCGGCGGCCCTCACGGCCCTCGCGCTCGGCGGCTCGGCCATCGCATCGGCCACCCAGGGCACGCAGAGCAGCGGCGTCAAGCACTCCGTGAAGCCGGCGGCCACGAAGTCGGTCGAGAGCGTCGCGGGCCCGGACACCGACAGCGTCCAGTCGGGAGACCAGACCTCACCCGACACAACCGCTGCGAAGGCCTCCTCCGCGTCGGCGGCCGAGACGCCCGGTGCCGAGAGCTCGACTGAGACCTCCTCCGAGAGCTCAAGCGCGAGCGACGGGCCGGGCGGCCACGAAGACCCTGCCGGAAACGTCGACTACCAGAGCGAAGCACAGGAATAGCCGCCTCCGACAGCGTCTCATGACGCTCCCGACCGGGGCGGGCCGCAGACGCGGTCCGCCCCACGGGGTTCAGGCGACGTTCAGGTTCCGTCGAGATCCTTGACCTCATGCGCCTGTTGATCGTGGAGGATCAGGTCAAGCTGGCCGGGATTCTGCGCAGCAGGTTTCAGGAGCAAGGGTTGGTCGTGGACGTGACCGCGCGCGGTGAGGACGCCCTGTGGATGGCGGCGACCACGCGATTCGACGTTCTGATCCTCGACGTGATGCTGCCTGGCATCGACGGGTTTGAGACGTGCCGGCGCCTGCGAGCCGACGGCGTGAGCTCCCCGATCCTGGTGCTCACGGCGCGCGACGGGATCGGCGACCGCGTGACCGGGCTGACCGAGGGAGCCGACGACTACCTGATCAAGCCGTTCTCCTTCGCCGAGCTGCTCGCGCGCGTGCGGGCGCTCGCCCGCCGTCCGCACACGCAGCGTGCCGCGGTGTTGCAGGTCGGCGACCTGCGTCTGGATTCGGCCGGGATGAGAGCGTGGCGCGGAGGGACCGAGCTCTCGTTGTCGGCGAAGGAGCTGCTGGTGCTCGAGGCCTTCATGACGCGGCCGGGGGAGGTCCTCTCCCGCCTCGTGCTCCTGGAGTCGGCCTGGGATCAGGCCTACGAGAACCGCTCGAATGTCGTCGACGCATACATCAGACGCCTGCGCGAGAAGATCGACCGGCCGTTCGGGCGCCGCACCATAGAGACGGTTCGCGGGAGCGGATATCGCATGCGCGTCGAGGCATGATGCGGCGGAGGATCTCGATGCTGCCCTCACTGCGCGTCAAGCTCACCCTCGCGTTTGCGGCAGCGATGGCGGTGCTTCTCACCGGGCTCGGCCTGTTCATCTACGCTCGCTTCGAAACGAGCCTCGATCAGTCCCTGAACCAGGGGCTGCGATCTCGCGCCGACGATGTGCGAGCTCTGGTCAATCAGGCCGACACCGGATTGGCGGACTCCGGCGGCGCACGTCTGAGCAGCACCGGCGCGGCCTTCGCTCAGGTTCTGACGCCCGCTGGCAAGGTCCTCGACCAGACGCCGGGAGTCGCGCGCAGGCCGATCCTCGGCGCCCGCGAGCTCGCACGCGCGCGCCAGCGACCGATCCTGACCACTACCTCGATCGGCGGCGCGGCGGGGTCGGTTCGCGTACTTGCGACACCGGTGCGTGCACAGGACCGGCCGGTTCTCGTCGTCGTTGCCGCTTCGCTGCAGAGCCGCGCCGCCGCCCTGAAGGATCTGCGGGACCTGATGCTCCTCGGCGGCCCCGTTGCCCTCGCACTGGCGTCGCTGCTGGGATACGGCGCGTCTGCGCTCGCGCTGCGCAGCGTCGAGCGAATGCGGCGCCAGGCGACACGGCTTTCGCTGGCCGAGCCCGGCGGGCGGCTGCCTGTGCCGGCCGCGCACGACGAGATGCAGCGCCTGGCGCTGACGCTCAACGAGATGCTGGACCGCAACGACGTGGCGTTCGCCCAGGAGCGGCGGTTCGTCGCCGACGCCGGCCATGAGCTGCGCTCGCCCCTCGCGATCCTGAAGATGGAGCTGGAGGATGCGCTCAACGGGCATAAATCCGAGGGCGAGCTCCGGTCTGCCCTCGTCTCCGCCGACGCTGAGACCGACCGGATCTCGCACCTCGCCAGAGACCTGCTCACACTCGCGCAGGCAGACGAGGGTCGCATCCGGATCGAGCCGGGCCGCATCCGGGCGAGCGAGGCCTTCGAGCGCGTACGGCAGCGCTTCGCCCAGCGCGCCTCCTCGCAGGGCCGGACGCTCCTGGCCAGCGCGCCTGACGCGATCACGATCCACGCCGATCCGCTGCGCGTAGAGCAGGCGCTCTCAAACCTCATCGACAATGCCCTGCGTCACGGCGAGGGCACGATCGTGCTGTCCGCGCACCGCCACGACGGGTTTGTCGATCTCCGGGTGTCTGACGCCGGCCCCGGTTTCCCCGAGGATTACCTTGACGTCGCCTTCGAGCGCTTCAGCCGCCCCGACGTCGGGCGCACGACCGAGGGCACCGGCCTGGGTCTTTCCATCGTGTCGAGCATCGCCCGCGCCCATGGCGGCGAGGCGCACGCCACCAACGCGGCCGGCGGCGGCGCCAGCGTATGGATCACGCTCCCCGAGGCAGCCCCACGGCTTTGAGGGCTTGTTCCTTGGTCGTGTAGACCGTTCCGGCGGCGGCCTTGCCATCGAGCAGCTCGAAAACATTCCAGGTCACACGCTCGACCGGGACGCCGCTACCGCGACCCACCGCCGAGAGGTGCACCTCGACCAGCACTGTCTCGCCGAGATCCCGCATCTCCCCCGGCTCGGCAAGGACGCTCTCCCAAGTCTCCGATTGCAGTTCGACGAACTCGACCATTCCCTCGCGCCCGCGAAACACGGCTCCCTCCAGGAGGCCACCGCCGATGTAGGCAGGCCTCCATTCGCCATCGGTCGTCCAGAGGTCGGCCACGACCTGGGCGTCCTGCAGATTGAACGCCTCCAGCAGCCGACGGATGATCTCCACGTTCTCATGCGACATCGCCCGCCCAGTATCCCGCAGGCGTTTGACCGGCGTTACCAGCACCGCCGTTTACCAGGGTCGCTCAGCATGACCGCCGGAACGTGAAAGCCCCGCCGTAGCGGGGCCTTCGCTTCATGGAGCTAGGGGGACTCGAACCCCCGACCTCCTGGGTGCGATCCAGGCGCTCTCCCAACTGAGCTATAGCCCCGCGGGCGCGGGCCGTGGGCCGTGCGCGCGCTCACGAGAGTCTAGTCGCCGAACGACCACCCGCGGGCACAGTATGGTTTGGCGGCGCATGGGATTGCTCGATGACGCCATCCGCGAGCACCTGGAGCTCAAGCGTCGCCGTGGCGCGGACGCGGGCGAGGTAGCTCGCGAGCAGCGCGACGCGCTGGAGCCTGTCTTCCCGGGCCAGCGCTCGGGAGCCGAGCGCGATTCCGCCGGCGGCCCCCAACCTGACGCGGCGGATGCTGCCGACGCCGTTGACGATGCAGCGCTAACCGCAGAGGAGCCTTCGGCTGGGTCCTCTCCCGACGCCTCTGAAGATGAACCAGAGGCAAGCATCGGCGCGTCGACCGTGGCCCAGGAAACCGTGGAGCTCGACATGCAGAGCGTGCTCGACGAAGACCAGCACGCGCCCGAGACGCCCCTGCCCTTGCAGGACTCCATGGAGTGGGAGGTTCCCGACGGCGCGGGCGCGCGGGCTCGTGCGCCCGCGGAGCCAGGCGCAGGTCAGCGTCAGCCCCACGATCGGGCCGAGCATCCGGAGCCCGACGAACACGACGAGGAGATGTCCGACGTCCCTGGCGACGTGCCGGGGCAGGAGCGGCTGTCGTTCGAATAACGGCCGCGGCCGGCGCCTCAAGACCCGTTTTGAGCAGACGGGTTGCCGTACACTCGGAGGCCTGCGGGGCCATAGCTCAGCTGGGAGAGCGCCTGCTGTCGTAGCAAGCGATCACTAGAGCTCCAGCCTGCTCGCGCGGCTCGCTGATGTTTAAGCCAGCGATCACTGTCCAGATTGCATGAGGTGACCGCGACCTCCTGCGGAGGGCTGATCGACGGTCTGAGAAGCTCGGGCAGGCTTGGGACGTTGTGCGAGTCAGTCAGCGAGGGGCGGGAGCCAAGGCTCGTGGTGGGTCGAGGGATCTAGGCCGCGGCTACGCTGAGCCGTCGTGACCGTGCTCCTCGCCCTCCTCGGGGCGCTATTCATCGGCATCTCGGACTTCCTGGGGGGAGCGGCGAGCCACAAGGCGAGCCCGCTGACGGTGAGCGCGGTGCTTCAGCTCATCGGGCTGCTCACGCTCGCGCCGATCGCTGCCGTCCTCGGCGCCTCGGCTCTGACCGCCAGCGACCTCGGACTCGGCGCCGTGAGCGGGCTGGTGACGAGTGTTGCGTTCCTCGGTTTCTTCACAGCGATCGCCCACGGGCGCATCGGGGTCGTGCTTCCGATCTCCGCCGCCGTCGCGGCACTGTTGCCGGCGGTGGCGGGGATCGTTGGCGGGAACCAGCTTTCGGCGCTCGCGCTCGGCGGGGTCGCGTGCGCGCTCGTCGCGATCCCCCTCGTTGCCTATGAACCGGAGCAGGGTGGCGGGGAGCCGCAGGAGGGTGCGCCGGAGCGCTGGTCGGCCAAGAGACAGGTGTTCGTATCGACGGTCTGTGGTGCGGGCTTCGGGATCTACTTCATCTGCATCGGGCACACGAGCATCGCTTCGGGGCTGTGGCCCACCGTAGCCAATCTCGTGGTCGCAGTCGGCGTGACGATTCCGGTCGCGGCGCGGGCCGGACTGATGCCTGGGCCCGCGTCGGCTCCCCGCCTCGCGCTGTTCGGGGGCCTTGCGCTCGGCGTGGCTGACGCGGCTCTCACCACGGCGCTTCAGCGCGGGCCACTGACCCTTGCCTCCGTGCTCGGGAACCTGTACCCGCTCGTGACGATCGTTCTGGGGGTGGTGGTTCTAAGGGAACGGCTTCATCGCTGGCATGCGGTGGGCATCGCGCTCGCGCTCGCGGGCGTGACGATGATCGCGGCGGGATAGCGGGTCAGCGAGCCATTTCGGCGGTATGACTGCACGATCCGGGATTACCAGCAGGCGATATGGTCGTAGGCGATCGAGTCGGCGGACGTCTGGTGCGGTTTCGATGCACTGGGCGATCCTGCCATGACCGCCTGCGTCGCTGACAGGCGGTCAAATCGGCGAGCAGGACGGTCAGGCTGGCCTTCAATGTCCGGTCGCGGAGAAATGCATGTAGTCCTTCGTCGATCCGATCCAGTTGCCGCCCCAGCCCCAGCCGATCGACTGAAATGCCCGCACGACCGCGGTAGTCACCATCCCTGGGCGACGCCGCGAGCGGTTGAAGTAAGGGCGGGTGGCGGGGTCGCGGCTCTGACCGCAGCCGACGTACGGGTTCTCGAGCGGATTCAGGTCCACCGCCTCGCCGAACGCGTGCTCTGACCACGAGCCCGTGCCCTTCCCACCCACGCAGGGCGACGGCACCGCCTGCCGGCATTCGAAGCTCGCGCTCACGTCCCCGTCGGTGGGGCGGGAGGGCACGGGCCCATAGGTGTCGGCGAAGCTCATGTGCCGGATGGGGAAGTGAAGAGCGTAGAGCTTGGCGAAAACCCGAGCTAACGGCGCGGCAACCGAACGGTTGACGACGAGCTGACCCGTGTGTGGCTGCCCGTCGAAGCCGACGTAGCTGACACGGAGCAGGCGCAGCTGCGAGAGCGGCACGGGGCAGCCGGGGTGCCATGTGCCGGCGTGCCGCACCTGCGCGCGCACCGACCCCGGCAGCGGCTGCACCGAGGACTGAAACGGGATCGCGGCGACCAGGCCTACGAGCGGGACCGCGAGATACCTGCTCATGACGCTTATTCTTGCGCGCTGGCGGAAAGCGGGGATGACTCCCTGCTGCCTAGGCAAGGTCGCATTGCGGGATCAGGTGAGTGCGGGGCGAGCACTCGCTGCCCCGTCGCCTGAGCGCAGGTGCTCGTGCATCAAGCGCACCACGGCGCCGCCTTCGCCCACCGCCGCTGCGACCCGCTTCATTGAACCCTGTCGCACGTCGCCAGCAGCGAATACGCCGGGCACGCTGGTCTCGAGCGTCAGGGGTTCACGGTCGTAATCCCAATGCTCACCGGGCTGCTCGAGGAGGTCACGGCCCGTGATCACGTAACCCTGCGCATCGCGCGCGAGCCCATCGGGGAGCCACCGCGTGTGCGGCTCGCCGCCGATCATGATGAACAGCGCTGCTGCGGATACCTCCTCGAGGGTGTCGTTTGCGCGATCAGCGAGCTTGAGGGATTCGAGCGTCTCGTCGCCCGAGCCGTCGACGACCTCTGTGCGGTGGCGGACAACTACGTTCGGGGTCGAGTCGATCGCGCGCACCAGATAGCTCGACATTGACTTCGCGAGGCTGTCGCTCCGAACAAGCAGAGTGACCGTACGGGCGAACTTGGCGACATGCAACGCGGCCTGTCCGGCCGAGTTGCCCGCTCCAACGATGAACACATGCTGATCCTGCATGGCGCGACTCTCGCTCACGGCAGCGCCGTAGAAGACGCCTGAACCCACTAGCGCCTCAAGACGCGGCACGCCGAGGCGCCGCCAGTCGATTCCCGTCGCGATCACGACTGTGCGCGCGACCAGCTCGGTCCCATCGAGCAGACGAACGACTCGATCCTCGCCGCGCCGCTCCAGTGCGATCGCCTCTTGAGCAAAGACGATGTGCGCCCCCATCAGCCACGCCTGCTCGCATGTCCGCGCCATCAGAACGCCGCCGTTGATGCCCTGGGGAAACCCGGGGTAATTCCTGATCATCGGGCTCGTACCTGCCTGCCCGCCCGAGAGCGCCCGGTCGAGCATCACCGTGTCGAGCCCCTCGGACGCGGCGTACACGGCAGCAGTCAGACCCGCCGGCCCCGCGCCGACGATCGCAACCTGGCACGAGTCAACGTCGTTCTTGAAGTTCACACCGATAGCACGGGCAAGATCGGGCAGACTCGGATCGATCGTGACTTGGCCGTCGTAGCGGATCACGACCGGCAGGCGCATCGCGTCGAGCCCGGCCTCGTCGAGCAAGCGCCGGCCGGCCTCACTCTCGGCCGAATAATTCCCAAACGGCATGCTGAACCGCGTCAGCGCGTCGCGCAACTGCAGCACCCTGTTGTCACCGTCTTCGGCCACGATCCGAAACAGCTCGAAGTTCGGCTTCTGCTCGGTCTCCCACGATGAGAGGTACTCGGTTATCGCGCCGTACATGATCTCGTCGTCCGTCCACGGACGGACGAGGTAATAATCCGTGCGCCCGAGCGCCATGGCCTGCGGGGCGGGACTCGTGGAGGAGTAGTCGCGATCGATCAGCAGCACGCGCTTGGCTCGTGGATGCAATTCGTGCGCAAGCGCGAGGAAGTCGGTGGCGGCGTCGTCCACGAGAAGCAGAGCTAGCGGCTCCTCTGCAGCTGCCATCTCTTGGAGCGCGGCAAGCGCCGCCTCCCGCGACGTCTCGCCCGCGACCTTGAAATCCTTCCCGAACCGCCCGGAGAGGTCGGAGAGCATCGCCTCGAGCAAGCTCGGATCGCGATCGACCACGAACAACACCGGGAGGACCGCGGTCGGCTCCATCTCTGGAGCCTAGCTCGTCGGCGCACTGCGGTTTGGCTCAAGGCTGGCGCGCGTATGCCGACGAACATCGGCCAGGAGTTGCCCTACCCGGCTCACCCCGTTCGCAGTGCCACGGTGGGCGGCAGCCGAGACGCTTGGATGGCTGGCATAAGGCCGGCGAACGCCCCGATCAGGATGGCGGAGCCGATGCCGCCAGCCCAGGCTTCGGCGGGGATTACGATGGACCAGCCCTTCGTGCTCGCGTAGATAGTTGTGGCGACGATCCCCGCGAGCACCCCGAGGATGCCGCCGAGGACGGCGAGGAGGATCGACTCGGTGAGGAACTGGGTGCGGATCTGCTGCTTGGTCGCGCCGAGGGCCCGGCGCAGGCCGATCTCCGAGCGGCGTTCGAGCACCGAGATGATCATGATGTTGGCGACGCCGACAGCGCCCACGATCAGGGCGACGATGCCGAGTCCGAGGAAGAGGCTGTCGAACGCTCCGGCCGCGGCGGCGCGTGCGGTGAGCACGTCGGAGGGCTGGCTGACGTTGACCTGGTTGGGCGCTTCGGGGTTGGCGGTCGACGCGAGCAGTGCCTGCACCGAGGCCTCGTGGCCGGTGGCGACGCGCACGTAGACCGTGCTCGGTGGGCCGGCCCTCTGCTCGCGGCGGGCGATGCTGACGTAGCCGAGGTACTTCTGGGCGGCGGGGTAGCCGACGAGGGCGCTGGTGTCGATGTCGGCAGCCAGCGGTGAGGGCTGCATGATGCCCGCGACGTTGAACCACTGGCCTCCGAGCCAGATCCGCTGATCGGGGTACACGCGGTCGACGCCGAGGCGTTCGGCAGCGACCGCCCCGAGCACAGCTACCGGCTCGTGGACGGTCCCCGCGTTGAGCCACGCGCCGCGGGCTATGCCGGTGTTGAGCACGGCCAGCAGGTTCAGGCTGCTCGCCCGTACCTGCAGGCCACCGCTTTCGGCCGCCCGGATCATCGAGTTGCGGTAGACCTTCTCGTTCTTCACCAGGCCCGTGTGCGCCAGCACCCGGACATCGTCTAGGAGGGTGATGCGCCCTGCCGAGTCGAGGGGCAGTTGCGCTTCCTGTCCGGTGAGGCTTTGCCCGGCTTCGACGGTCAGCATGTTCGTGCCGAGACGGTCGATCTCGGCGAGCAGCCCGGCCTGCGACGACGCGGACAGCCCGAGAATCGCCACGATCGCAGCCGTTCCGATCGCGATCCCCAGCGCGGACAGCGCGGCGCGTAGCGGCCGTACGCGCAGTCCTACGCTTGCCACCCGCAACCCGTCCCGCGGCGACAACCGTCCGGCGGTGACGCTCATGCCGTGGCTTTCCCGTCGGAAACCACCTGGCCGTCCACGATCCGGATTTGGCGCGGCAGCTGCCCCGCAAGGCCGCCGTCATGCGTGATCATGATGATCGTGGCCCCGGCGACGTTGAGCTCGCGGATGAGCTCCATGATCGACGTGCCGGTGGTCATGTCGAGGTTCCCCGTCGGCTCATCGGCGAGAACGATCGCCGGACGCCCGACGAGGGCCCGGGCGATAGCCACCCGCTGGCGCTCGCCGCCGGAGAGCTTGGTCGGCTTGAAGGTCGTGCGGTGCGAGAGGCCGACCCGTTGGAGCGCCTCGTCTGCGCGCTCGTAGCGCTCGGCGGCCGGGGCGCCGGCGTAGAGCAGCCCGTCGGCGACGTTCTCGCGCGCGGTGGCGTGTTCGGCCAGGAAGAACTGCTGAAAGACGAAGCCGATCTGCTTCGCCCTCAGCTGCGAGAGCGCGCGGTCGTCCAGCTGCGCCGCATCGACCCCGTCGATCCGGACCACGCCACTGGAGGGCCGCTCGAGAGTCCCCATGACGTGCAAGAGCGTGGACTTGCCCGACCCGGACGGTCCGACGACCGCCACCAGCTCGCCGCGCTGCACGGAGAAGGAGACGCCGCGCAGCGCGGCCACCGGTGGCTGCTCGCCGTAGACCTTGGTCACAGCGTCGAGCTCCAGGACCGCGGTCATAGCGACGGCACAACCACGCGATCGCCCGCGCGGAGATCGCCCTCCACCTGCACGCGCCCGCCGCCGGTGTCGAACAGGCCCACCGTCACCGCGACCGACTCGCGGTGCCCGCCGGCCCGCACCACCTCGACCGCGAACCCGCCACCCGACTTCCCGACCAGCGCGGTGACCGGGACACTCAGCGCGCTTTCCACCCCTGCGGTGGTGATTTCCACCTGGACCGGCGCTCGGTCGAGCCCACGAGCCTTTCGTGGGTCGTCGAGGCTGATGTAGGTGGGGATGGTCGCTGCCACGGCGCCACTGCCCTGGCTGGCGGAGGCTTCGGCGATGCGTCCGAAGCCGGCGACCTTCCCGGTCACGATCGTGTTGCCCGGCAGCGTGATCTGCGCCCGGTCTCCCGTCTTGACCTGGGCCTGCTGTGACGGTTCGCAATTGACCTGCACGTCCAACACGTCGGACGTCGCGCTGAGGACGGGTGCACCCGGCCGGGCGGGTGCACCGAGCTCGCCGCTGACCTTGGCGACCAGCACCGACTCAGGCAGGAACACTGCGTCACCGCTGGCCAGCACTCCCGTCACGCGGAGGCCCTTGCTGCGCTGGAGCCCTTCGAGCGCCTTCTCCGTCTTCACGGTGAACTCGTTTTCGGTGGGCTCGATATGGACATGAGCTTTGACGTCGTAGCCGAGCTCGTGCAGGTTGCGGTTGAGCTGTCGTACGTCCTGGCCGGCCTTGCTGGTTTGGAGTGTGCGGTAGGCCGGGACCGCCCCGCACAGCAGCAGCACCGGATGCTCATCGACCCGGTAAAGGACGTCGCCGCAGTCAACCTTGTCCCCGATTTCGGGCAGCTCGGTGTAGACGCCCTGTGCCCCGTTGATGACGGAGTACGGCGAGCCGTCCGGCCGCGACTTGTAGGTCAGAATCCCGTCCTGGGAGACGACGGCCGAGAGCTTTCCCTGTTCCACCTGTGCCGTGTTCGGCGCTGCCGACTGGGCGTCGCCGCTCGCGTGGTCAGCACCGGACAGCAGGACCACGCTGCCGGTGACGACCACGGCGACCAAGCCGGCCGTTCCGAACAGCAACCGCGTCTTGCGCTTCACTGGCCCGCCGCTGCTTCTGCCAGGGCATGGCCGCACTTGTGCATCGCGGCGTTGAGAATCGTCATACCAGCGCTCGTGTTCGAGGATGGGATCCGATACGTGTCAACGATCGGTTGGCCATTGGCGGGGTCCGGAAAGTCCTTCACGCCGTTCTCGCGTATGCATTGGGCGAACCTGAGGCTTGCCGTCTGCCGCGTGGGGGTCCGTTTTGCGCTCAAACTGCCCGGTGGCTGCAGGGCCTTACACGCGTTGATGGCCCTCCCCCATATCTCACGGGTCACATCGATCCCAAACTCAAATTCGCCCTTCGCATTCGGGTCTGGGAAGTGGGGGACGCCGTGTGCCCGCACGCACTCGGCGAACTTCACCGCCTTGTCCTGACCGGTGGCGTTCTTCCCCGTGCCGCTGCTACCGGTGGCGTTGCTGGTGCCTGTGCTGTTGGCGGTGCCGTTGCCGGAAGGTCCGCTCGAACCACAGCCCGCGCTGATCAGCGCGACGGTAGCAAGGGCGCCCAGGAGCCATCGTTTTCTATTCATGCTTTCCCTCCGGTGTGGTGATCGCGTTGACACCAGCTCCTCTTCCGAGCGTGCCGTCACTGCTACGTCCTTGAGTCGGGTCGTGTCTTGTGTCTGTTGCAGGGTCACGCCGGGATTGAACGCAGCGCGGCGTTGCCAGCACGTATGCAATTTTCGATATGTCGACGATATGCGCCGGCCGGGAGGACCGACCCGGCTCGCGCGCCGCCGGGCTTCAGGCCTGGTTCAGGTCATCGAGGCGGCGAGGCGGCGGGTAGCTCCACGGTGACGCAGAGCCCGCCGGCGTCCCGGGGCGTGAGGGTGAGGGTTCCGTCGTGCGCTTGGGCGATGCTCTTGACGATCGCAAGGCCGAGACCCACGCCTGCGTGGTCGTTGCGTGTGCGTTCGTTGCTACGAAGAAATGGCTCGCTAAGCGTGGAAGCCGTCTGTCGGGTGAGCGTCGTGCCGGTGTTCTCAACAGTGAGCTCCACGCCGTCGGGGCGAGTGCTGGTCGTGACCCACACGGTGCCCTGTTGAGGCAGGTTGTGGACGATCGCATTGTGAATGAGGTTCGTGCTCAACTGCAGCAGGAGGGCGCGCGAGCCGATGGTGGGCGTCATCTCGACGGACGTCTCGATGGTGACGCCGCGCTCTTCTGCGAGGGGGAGGAGCGTTTCGGTGGCCTCTTCTGCCATAAGGGAAAGGTCGACGTCCTCTCGGGTGAAGGAGCGCTGGTCGGCGCGGGTGAGCAGGAGCAATGCCTCGGTGAGGTCGATCGCCCGGGTGTTGACGGCGCGGAGGCGCTCGACAAGCTCGCCGTCGTCATGCTTCGGGTCGCTGCGCGCCACGTCGAGGAGGGTCTGCGTGACCGCCAGCGGGGTGCGTAGCTCGTGGGAGGCGTTGGCGGCGAATCTCTGCTGTTCGGCGACGTGTGCCTCGAGCCGCGCAAGGAGGCCGTCGACGGTGTCAGCGAGATCCTTCAGCTCGTCGCGGGGCCCCGCGAGGGCGAGGCGCTCGTGCAGGTTGCGCTCGGAGTTCTGCCGGGTGGTCGCCGTCATCGCCCGCAGCGGCCGCAGGACCCGACCCGCGACCAGCCAGCCGAGCGCGATCGAGACCGCGGTCATGATCGCGAGCGCGATCCCGGACCGGACGAGCAGCTGGTGGAGATCGTTGGCATGAAGGCTCAGGGCCCGGGCGTATTGCCGTTCGGCGACATCGCGGACGTAGCGGGACACGTCCGGGTTCGCCAAGGCCTCCTTGAGGGCGCGGGGGCCGCTCGGGCCGGGCGGACTGCCGCCCGCGACGATCAGGTCGGGGCCGGTGGATCTGCGGACGAGGAGGTAAGTGATCCCGAGCAGCAGCGCCCCCGATACGAAAAACAGGCCGCTGTAGAGCAGGGTCAGGCGCAGGCGGACGGTCCGCGAGGGCAGGCGGAGCATCCGGCGTGGGGTGAGCCTGGCGAGCGAGAGGCGGGGCACCGTCAGATCCGGTAGCCGCCCTGGGGGACGGACACTCTACGCACGGTCGCCTTCCTCGCGTCCGGTAACTGATCCTGCCTCGATGTGGTATCCGGCGCCGGCCACGGTGGCGATGACCCCGGGCTCGCCGAGGCGTTTGCGCAGTGCCGAGATAGTGATGCGCACGGCGTTGGTGAACGGGTCTGCGTTCTCATCCCACGCCTGTTCCAGTAGCTCCTCGGCGCTGACGACGCCGCCTTCGGCACCGACGAGAACCTCGAGCACTGCGAACTGCTTGCGGGTGAGCGCGACGTAGCGGCCGTCGCGGTAGACCTCGCGGCGGAACGGATCCAGACGCAGACCTGCGATCTCTCGCACGGGTGGCCTGTGGTGGGCGCGCCGACGGTCGAGCGCTCTGAGACGGAGCACGAGCTCTTGGAGTGCGAAGGGCTTCGTGAGGTAGTCGTCGGCGCCGAGCTCGAACCCGGAGGCCTTGTCGTCGAGCCGGTCGGCAGCGGTGAGCATGAGGATCGGCATGTCGCTGCCGCCGGCGACGATGCGTTTGGCGATCTCGTCGCCGGAGGGCCCGGGGATGTCGCGGTCGAGGACGGCGATGTCGTAGGCGTTGACGCTCAGCAGCTTCAGAGCGGAGTCACCGTCACCGGCGATGTCTGCCGCGATCGCCTCCAGGCGTAGGCCATCGCAGATGGCTTTTGCCATATAGGGCTCGTCCTCGACGATCAACACGCGCATGCTTCGATGTTAAGGCTGGCGCATATCGTCGGCATATCGAAAACCACATACGTGCTGAGAACACCAGGCTGCCTTGACTGGAGGCATGACCTACAGCAAACCAGCACGAACAGCAGCTCGCCGCACACGATCGACCGTGCTCCTCGTCGGCTTCGCCTGTGCGGCATGACCAAAACGCCGCAGCCTGACTACGGGACGAGAACCCTGTACGGCCCGCGCCGCCGCCGCGTGCTGCTCGGCGCGGTGCTCGCCATGCTCCTTCCCGCCACCGCGTTCGCGACGGCCGGACGTCTGCTGAACGACAAGGGCCGCATGCTCAACGACAAGGGGGGCGCCTACGTGTCGCCGGTCAGGTGGCCGCAGCGCGGACAGGCGGCCTTTGTGCTCGGTAACAGCCGGCCGGCGGCGAGCCTGCACGAGCAGCCGGCCCCGATCGCCAGCCTGGCAAAGGTGATGACCGCCTACCTGACCCTCGAGCGCTACCCGCTGAGCGGCGCACAGAAAGGGTTCACGATGACCGTCACTGCGGCCCAGGCGGCCGCGGCCCAAGACGCCGCCCGGGACCAGTCGGTCGTGGCGGTCCAGGCCGGCGAGCAGCTGACCGAGCGCCAGCTGCTGGAGGCGCTGCTGATTCCCTCCGGCAACAACGTCGCCTGGATGCTCGCCGCCGGGGTGGCGGGCAGCGAGACGCGCTTCATCGCCGAGATGAACGCCGAGGCCCGCGCGCTCGGGATGGACCACACGATCTACAGCGACCCCAGCGGGTTCGAGCCGAGCACGGTCTCCACCGCCGCCGACCAGCTGCGCGTCTTCCAGCGTGCGATGCGTTTCGAGGTCTTTCGCCAGATAGTCTCGATGCCCAGCGTGACGCTGCCGGTCGCCGGCACGGTCACCAACTACAACCCCCTGATCGCCGAGGGCTACGCCGGCAAGACCGGGTCGGACTCCGTGGCGGGGGGGTGCCTGGCCTTCTTCACCGACGTGACGGTCAACGGGCGCCGGCTGACCGCGGCCGGCGTGGTGATGGGCCAGGGGGAGGGCAGCGACACGTCGGTGATCCTCGCCGCCGCGGGCGAGGCCGCCAAGCAGCTGGTCGACTCCGTCGCAGCTACTCGTCTGCGGTCGCCGGCGAGGTGACCAACGGACGGGGCCACGGGGGCGCCATTATCAGCCCGAAGCCATCCCATCTCGCCGCTGGACATATGTCGCATTTTGGGACAAAAAATGCACACGCCGGCTCACGCCCGCGCTACGATCGCGCGCACAGCGATCCCAGATGCGGCCATTGGCTGTGCTTGGCATTGCGCCCTAAGAGCGGAGCGGGCCCGCGGTCACGGGATGGCTGCCATGGCTCTGGTCCGTGGCAGGTTTGGCTGTTCCAGATCGAGGAGTCCATAGGGTGCATGGATCATGGATCGCTCATCGCGCTTTGCGAGGCGCGGGGCAGACGGGCCGGCCGGTTGGGGATATCGGCAACGGCGCGGAACCCGGCAGCTTGGGCACCGTGGTCGCCCTGGTCGTAGGTGAACTCGTTCGCACCTGGACGAAGCAGGCGCGCAAGCGAGGAACGACCCTCACGACTCCGATCGGTGCAGTGCTCCAACCAACGAGCGAGGAGAGGACATGGAAACCGCTGAGCTCAGCCGTCAGCAGAGGCTCCGTATCGCCGAACTGCCCGAGGACTACCGGGTGATCGGGATCGACCGCAGCGCACCCTTGGTGCGTAAGCCGACCGGGCAGATCCTCCGCATCCAGCAGAACGGGCGTCTGACTGAGGCGACGACCGCAGACGAGCGCAGGCTCGCTGTGCCCGCGACGACCCTCTACACAAGCGTTTGGGGGTAGGCGTGGGGCCGTACCTCACCGAACCACCACTTTCGCTTTCCCACCGACCAACAAGGGAGTGAATTCTACATGCCGCAGCTAACGCAAATCGACGCGCCGGGCGGCGAGCCAACGCGCATACAGCCGCAGCCCTTCGACTTGACCTTCCGCCTTCATCAGCTCGAAGGGTCCACCCAGGCTGCGCTCGCCACGCTGCGGCGCTCGCTGGTTGAGAAGGTGCCGCCCACGCGCGATGGACTGGCACGCGAGGCCGCGATCGCGTTTGATCTCGGAGACGATCAGCAAGCCCTTGCCGTGATCGACGACATAGCTCAGACCGTGGGCATCTCCGGGCTGGGTTAGCCTCACGCTCATTCGCCGAACCTCCGCGTCGCACCGCCCCCTTCTCAACCGCACCCGCCCCGTATAGGGGGCGCGAGGACACCTTGGGAGTGTTGTGTCCTCGCGCCCGTTTCAGTGCGCTGGGAGGGAAGGAGCAGTACCTCCGCGCTGCACTGGACTGCTACCGGCGCGCGGGCGTCCGTGTGTCTGCTCGGACGACGCACGACCGGCCGGCCGGCCCCTCACCGAAAGCGCATCCACGCCCCGCGCGGATTGCTCGGCTCGGCCCCCAGGTTGGACATCACCGCGCGCCGCCATACGACACACGGCGACAAACACCATCACAACGGCGAGCCAGGCGGCTGATACCAGGATGAAGAGCACGTGACCGTAAGCGCTCAGGTACCTCTGCTCTCCAGCCGAATGGCTTCGCCAGAACTGTTTGTGGCTCGCATTCCATATCCCCCTCTAACGAGTGGGACGCACGAAACACAATGGCGGCGACCTTGTCACCGCGGACTTGCTCCGCTCTCTAAGGCGCAGTCCCGGGTGCGGCCAATGACCGCGCGCGGGATCGCTGTACGCGCGATCATAGCGCAGCTGGCCGCGACCAGCGCTCCCCTTTGAACAGAGCACGACGGGCCGCCCGGCAAGCCTGGCCCGGCGCTCTGGCGGCGACATCGGTTTCCGAGGTTTGAGCGGCCGTACACCGGGTATGCGGCTACGTGGGGCCCCGCGAGCCCCGTGGAACGACCAGGAGTAGCTGACGTGGAGGCGAAGCCCGTCGCCGGCGAGAACCGACTCGCTGGCGGACATCTGTTAGCAGCGATCTCGACCAGCATCGTCGGGATCCTGCGCGAGCACTACGGACGCGGTCCGATGAAGGCCAAGACCTACGCGCTCGACGACATCATCGTCGTTGTCATGCGCGGAAGCGGCTTCACCGCGCTGGAGCAGACGATCATGGACAGTGGCGAGCCCGACCGCGTGATCGCCATGCGCGAGGACTTCCAACGGGTCATGGCCGAGCGCTACAAGCGCACGATCGAAGAGCTCACCGGCCGTACGGTCCTCGCGTTCCTCAGCCAAGCCCACGTCGAGCCCGACATCACGATGGAGATCTTCTTCATCGATGGCCCCCTCGAAGGCTTCGGCGCGGTCGAGGTCATCAATCCCGAAATCGACGGGCACCACAACACGGGTCACCCGGCGGAGTAGGCGATCACGTACCCGGGCGCCGAGGCGCAGCTGACCCCGCCGGCCACTGGGCTGAGCCAGAGGCGACGAGCGCAGGTAGCGTGTGCTCGTGGCGATACCTGAAGCGAGAGTCGATTACCGCAGGCGCCTGCTCGACGGACTCGCGCAGTCGCTGCGTGAAAAGGGCCTCCAGGGCACACAGATCACCGATATCGTCGGACACGCGCGCACCTCGAGGAGAACGTTCTACGAGTGCTTCCCAGACAAGGAGTCGGCCTTCGTCGAGCTGATCCGGGAACTCAGGAGCTCGGTCATTCAGTTGATCGAAGCGGCGATCGACCCAAACGCCCCGTGGGAAGAGCAAGTCGACCGCGCCATCGACGCGTATCTCGGGGCAATCAGCGGGGACGCGGCGCTCTCCGCCACGGTTTCGCGCGCGCTGCCGACGCTCGGGGAGCGCGGGGCGGCGCTTCAGCGTGAGGGGATCGACCGATTCGCGCGCTTGGTCGCCGGGATGGCAAGCGGACCGGGGATGCGCCGAGACGGCGTAGCGCCGATCTCGCACGATGCCGCCGTGATGCTGATGGGCGGAGTCGCCGAGCTGATCAATCGCCCACGAAGCGAGGGCGTCGAGCTCGCGGCGGCGGGCGCGACTGCCAAGTCAGTGATCAAGGCCGTGATGCGCCCGTCGAGTGGCTGAGCAGCCGCCGAGCGTTCGCTCGCCTTGGGACGTAGCGAACGCTTGCCACAGCCTGCACGGCGCCTGTCAGGCCGCTACGAGATCAGCAGCGGGCGCCTCGCGAGCTGGCAGGCCATCCCGACGTCGGACCACCGCCAGACCGCCGCGGGACGGGGCGAACGCGACACCACGCGAGTGCCACTTCTCGCCGGGCTCGTGCGTCGTCTGAAGGTCAACGCCAAGCAGCATCGCGCGCAGGACGATGTCCATCTCCATCTGGGCGAACGCCGCGCCGATGCACCGGCGCGTCCCGCCCCCGAAGGGAATCCACGTGTAGGTGTCGGGCTTGCGCCCGAGAAACCTCTCGGGCTCGAACTGGCCGGGGCGCTCGAAGAAACGCTCATCGTTGTGGATGGTCGTCGCCGATGCGACGATCCGGTAGCCCTTGGGGATTCGCCATGGCCCAAGCTCGAACTCGGGGGCTGCGACCACACGGCTCGTGCCAACGATGACCGGCCGTGTCCGCTGCACCTCATGGATCGTCGCGGTCCGCAGCTCCGAGCCGCCGGCTACGGCCTCGGACTGCAGGCGCGCGAGGATCCGCGGCGCACGGCGCAGCCGCTCGACCGCCCATGCCAGCGAGGTCGCAGTGGTCTCGTGGCCGGCGGCCAGCAGGGTCAGCAGCTCGTCGGCGATCCCCGACCGCGACATCGACGAGCCGTCCTCATAGTGCGCGCGTAGCAGCAGAGCCATCACATCCGCGCGCTCCTCGAGCTGCGGGTCGGCGAGCGTCTCGTCGATCATCGTGTTTATGACCGCGTCGTATGCGCGACGCTGGCGAACGAGGCGCCCGCCCGGGGACAGCGGCCCGAGGTCGCGACGCGCCGACGGCACCATCGTCAGCTTGGACGCGAGCGAGACGAAGCCGGGCAGCAGCTCGGCCAAGCGCTGCTGGTTGGGGCCGTCGGCCCCGAACACGGCGCGAAGAATCGCGTTGAGTGTGATGCGCATGAACGACGGCAGCGTCTCGAACTCCGCGCCCTCTCGCCACCGGCCCATCTCGCGCTGCGCCTCCTCCTCGATGATCCCCTCGTAGGCTTTCATCCGATCGCCATGGAATGGCGGCAGCAGCAAGCGTCGCTCGCGAATGTGCTCCTTGCCGTCGAGCGAGAACAGCGAGCCCGGGCCAAGCACGGCGCCTAGCGGACTGGACTCACCGAAGACGAGCACCTCCGGGCTGGCGGTGAACATCTGCTTGACGAGCTCGGGGCTCGACACGACGACCGAGCGGCCGAGCACCGGAAGATCAACCGAGAAGGCGTCTCCGTAGCGCTGGGCGAAGCGCGGCAGCACCCGACCGGGGTTTCGGAGCATCAGCAGGCCCGCGATGGCTTTCGGGATCCTCGGACCGGGCGGAAGCTTTGGTTTGGACGCGCTGACGGTCATGCTGACCTCCCACTAGTCGAGTTGATCCTGGTATTGGCGAGTACCAACCCTAGCAGCCCTGGTCGCTCTGCTAGCGAAAGCCCCGAACCTCAGTCGCCGGCCGTCGCGCTCAGGAGCGCATGGATGGCGGCGGTGACTCGGTCGGCCACCGCCGATGGTGCGGCGGCGTCGAGCTTGCCGTCCAGGTGCAGGAACGCGAGCCCGTGGACGAGCGCCCAGATCGCCGGTGCCAGCGCCTCGGGGTCAGCTTGCGGGAAGCCTCGCGCGACGATCTCGCGCAGGTACAGCGATACGGCTGCGGTTGCGGCCACGCGCTCCTCGTTGTCCCGGTCGCACGGCTCTCCGAACATCATCCGGAACAAGGCGGGCCGCTCGAGTGCGTATTCGACGTACGCGACCCCAACGCTCGCCAGCTGCTCAGGGGTGGACGGCGCGGGGTGCGCGGCCGCGAGGCGTTCGGCCAGCTCGCGGTAGCCGACCGCCGCGACCGCCGAGACGAGCGCTTCGCGATCGGCGTAATGCCGGTAGGGAGCGGCCGGGGAAACTCCTGCGCGACGCGCGACCGCGCGTAGCGACAGCGCCGTCGCGCCCCCCTCCTCGAGCAGTTCCAGTGCCGCGCTTAGACACGCCGCGCGCAGATCGCCGTGGTGATAGGTCGCGTTAGCGGGCGGCATATCCGATCGATGTTGACAGCGCTTACTCCGAACGGCTAATGTGAGCGCCGCTTACATCGTACTCAACATTCAGGCGGTGCTTTTGATGTCAGAACTCTTCTCTCCGTTGGTGCTGCGATCGGGGACCACCCTGGGAAACCGGATCGCGAAGGCGGCGATGGAGGAGAACATGGCCGGGAGCTCACAGCTTCCCGACGAGCGCCTCATCTCGCTGTATCGCCGCTGGGGAGCCGGCGGAGCGGGTCTTCTCATCACCGGGAACGTGATGGTGCACGCTGAGGCATTGACCGGCCCCGCCGGAGTGGTGCTCGACGATCGTGCGCCGCTCGAGTCGTTCACGCGCTGGGCAGAGGCCGGCAAGGCGGGCGGCGGCGCTGTGTGGATGCAGATCAGCCACCCTGGCCGGCAGGTGCAGGCGCGGATGCCCGGGGTGGTCTGGGGACCCTCGGCGATCGCGGTCGAGCTCGGGAGGCACAGCAAGCGTTTCGGGCAGCCGGTTGCGATGACCAACAGGCAGATCGAGGAGACCACGGAGCGGTTCGCGACAGCCGCCGGTGTCGCCGAGCGGGCCGGTTTCGACGGGGTCGAGGTGCATGCCGCGCATGGCTATCTGCTCTCGCAGTTCCTCTCGCCGCTCGTCAACCAGCGCAACGATCAATGGGGTGGAACGCTGGCGAACCGCGCGCGGTTCCTGCTCGACGTCGTACGTGCGATTCGCGGGGTCGTGTCCTCGTCGTTCGCGGTCGCCGTCAAGCTGAACTCGGCCGACTTTCAACGCGGCGGGTTCGACGCCGAGGACGCGGCGAGGGTGATCTCGATGCTCGAGCCGCTTGGAGTCGATCTGGTCGAGCTCTCCGGCGGCAGCTACGAGAGCCCGGCGATGGCGGGACGCCCAGCAGACGCTCGCACCGTGGCCCGCGAGGCCTACTTCCTGGAGCTCGCGGCCGAGCTCGCAAAGAACAGCCCGCTGCCGTTGATGCTGACCGGTGGGATCACGCGCCGCGATACCGCCGAAGATGTGCTTGCGAGCGGGGTCGCGCTTGTCGGGATGGGGACAGCGATCGCGGTCACGCCAGACCTTCCAAACCGCTGGCGGGCGGGGCGCGAGGCGACCGCGCGGCTAAAGCGGGTCACCTGGCGCGACAAGACGCTCGCGTCCGCCGCGAGCACGGCGCTGGTGCGCCATCAGATGCGCCGCATCACGCGCGGTCAGGACCCCACGGGCGGGACCCGCCCACTGCATGCGTTCGTTTGCGACCAACGCGCGCAGCGGCGGGCACTCGGCCGCTACCGGGAGTGGCTTGAGGCCCGGGCGTAACCCCGGCAACTCAGAAGTGGACCCACCCGGCGTCCGACGATTAACCGTTCACGAACGCCTGGTAGGACCGGCAGGGCTCGTTGCGCAGGCTCGGGCACGCCGGCATCCCTGTGGGGACGCTGACGCCCGGCACGATCGGCAGGATGAGGCTCGACGGCATGCTGGACGAGAAGGCGATCGACTCCGTCGCAGTGGTGCCCGCCGGCTGCGTATGGCTGAACGACCATATCGGCTGCGTTCCGTTGGGTGCGGCAATCGTGACCCTGATGCGCGAGCCCGTCCGGTATGCATGGCCCTGGAAGTACAGCGGGACGACGACGGGAACGAATTCATTCGCCGGCATGGGCTGTACATCAGATGGGAGGAAGGTCGGAATCGGCTGCAGCAACGTGGGTTTCTGCTTGAACATGTTTGTCGCGGTCGTGGCCAGCTTGCGCTCGCTCGCCCGGAGCCAACCATTTTGGACGAACGTCTCGTTGCCGTCAGGACGCACTTCGCTGACGGTCGCCTGGAGATCGACGTCGGGCGTCGATGACTTGACCCACAGGTGGACGGCGCCCCCGCCGATCGCGGTGGTGTCGGCCGTGAGCGGCGCCGACACGTAGGACACGGCGGAGCCTGCCGGGGGCTGCGCCCAGTTGTATTCCCACTTGGACGCGTTGCTCCAGAGACCGCCGCCCCCTGTGTTGCCCAGGTAGTCGGTCGGCGGTGTGGCGCTCGCATTGGAGGTGTAGGAGTCGATGCCTTCGGCGGTCGGCTGCTGTGCATTGAGCGTGCCGCCCGGCCCGAAATACCACGACTTGGCCGTCGTGCCCGGGACCGGGAAGGCAGAGAACGACTGTTCGAAACCCGGATACGGATTGCCGGCCGCCGTCGTGGCGCCGGGCGGCGCTTCACCTGCGCCGTTGTCGAACAGCACCCGGATCTGCGGGAGCGCTTCGAAGGCGGACAGCGCCGATTCGTAGGTCGGCTGTTCCTGGATTGGATCCGGCGGAAGTGTCACCACATCGCCTTCCGGTAGCCCCATCGCTTCCTTGTAGACGAGCGGGGCCGCCGCACGCACAGGCGCCTGATTTTCGATCGGTGCCTTGTGCGCGACGTAAAGCTCTAAGAAGTCGTACAGCCGGTTGTACGTGTACGGATCGAGCGAGTCGATATGGGCGCCGTTGGTGAACGTGAACCACTTGCGGGTCGTACCGGTGAAGTGCTGAGCCAGATCGGCACAATGGCCCCCGGTCTGCTCGTCCTCCCATTGGCAGGCCATGAACGTCGGCACGTTGATCTTCTTGACGAACGTAACCGGGTCAAGCGGGTCGGCCACCGCCGGGTTGTAGGTCGAGTTCGCCTGGATCTTTGCCATCAGGTCAGCCGCCTGGCCGTGGAGCGCCTGGTTGGCCGCGCAGGTCTGGTCGCCTTCCTGGACCCGTTTGTATGCCCATGCCTGGCCGTTGCTGGGACCGGCCGGTTCGGCGTTCTGCTGGCGCTGTTCGGCCCAGGCCACCGCAAAACCGTCGTTGAGGACGCCGCCGGGGTAGAGGGTCGTCGCTGTCGAGTCGATTACAGACACCGGCGCGATCGCGGCGAGGTCGGGGGGCTGGAGCTGGGCCGTGAACAGCTGGCTGATCCCGCCGTAGGAGATCCCGAGCATGCCCACCTTGTTGCCGAGCACCCACGGCTGGTGGGCGATCGTCTCAATCACGTCATAGCCATCGAGATTCTGCAGTGCCTCGAAGAAGTCGAAGGCGCCGCCCGAGCAACCGGTCCCTCGCATGTTCACGTCGACGACGGCGAAGCCCATCAGGTTGGCGAGCACGGCGATGCCGCTTTCCGGGCCGGCCGGGTCCGCATACCCGTAGCCCGAATACTCGATCAGAGTCGGATACGGCGGCGTGTAGCTCGGCGTTGGCACACCCGGCTGCGGGAACGTCGGAAGGTGGAAGCTCGACGGCACGCCGGGCTCGCCCGCCGGACTGCTCGGCGGGTGCACGGTGATAGCCAGCTGGGTGCCGTCACGCGTCGTCAGATACGTGTATCCGTTGTCCGGGATCGACTGGTTGTAGATACCGGGATTCCACTGCGCCGCGGTATCCGAGTGGACGGTGACGGGGGCCGATCTTTCGCCACTGGAGGTCACGCGAACCCGGTAGCCGGGTCCCGGCGTCACGTTCCGAAACAGCACCCCTCCGAGCGAGTCCGCGTTCTGTGTGTACACGGTCGCGCCGCTCTGTTTCAGTAGCGACACCTGAGCATTCGGGGCCAAGCCTGTGGCGTACACCTGCTTCGCGCTCCCCTGCGCGGTGAAGGCGGTCGCGCTCGCGGCCGCCACCAGCGACACAGCGAACGCCGCAAGTATGGAAACGACGCAGATCCGCGCACGACCCCGAAATGCAGGCCCTGCAACCACGCGGCGACTATCTTCAGTGCAGCTCACGATCAGCACGCAGCGACCTCCCCCACCCCGCGCGCACGCGCAGAAACTGGTCCGTTGTCTCTCTGCCGGCCCCGTGGTCCGGCACCATTCGAATGCG
Source organism: Solirubrobacteraceae bacterium (assembly GCA_034665005.1). Lineage (GTDB taxonomy): Bacteria > Actinomycetota > Thermoleophilia > Solirubrobacterales > Solirubrobacteraceae > Palsa-744. The sequence continues at coordinate 92,000 of JAXDGO010000039.1, forward strand.
CGCCTTATACCCATGTACGCGCGTTTCTAATCGTCAATGCCAGAAGAGCCTCGGCGGTCGATCGGACTGCCCGCATCAAGATCTGGGTTCACTCCGTGTTTGCCTGGTGTGCCTGCACGCGAACTGATCTAGGCTGCCGCCGTGAGTGAGACGCCCAGCCCCCGTCCCGCGAGACGGCTCGCCGCGACTGCCCGTCGGCTGAACCGGAGCCCGAAGCTGCTGAGCGCGGCGCGGAAGACGCGGGAGTGGGCACTCGGCGACCAGCAGATCGAGCATGGGCTGTCCAGCGTTCGCGGTCGTCCCGCCGACGTCGCGTTCCGTCAGCTCGCGGCCCTCAGAGCCGGGGAACCGGGCGTTGCCGGTGAGCTGGGCGCCGCGGTTCTTCAGAGCTGGCAGAGACTTGCCGAGGCACAGGGTCGAGGCCGGGGCGAAGTGGACGTGGCGGTCCTCTTCACGGACCTCGTGAGCTTCTCCGAGTGGGCGTTGGAAGCGGGAGACGAGCTCGCCGTCGGACTCCTCCGCGAAGTGGGCGAAGCGATCGAGCCTCCGATCCTGACACGACGAGGCGAGGTGGTGAAGCGGCTCGGCGACGGCCTGATGGCGGTCTTCCGCGACGCATCCAGCGCGACCGAGGCAGCGTTCGATGCGTGCGATCGCGTGGCATTGCTCAACGTCGCAGGTCACCGTCCGCAACTGCGCACCGGTATCCACCTCGGACGCCCTCGCAAGGTTGGCCGGGACTACCTCGGCGTCGACGTGAACATCGCCGCGCGCCTCGCTGAATCGGCGCAGCCTGACGAGGTCCTCGTTTCGGAGCCCACGCTGCGGGCGCTCGATCGGCGCTCAGTTATCGCCACGAGGCGGCAATTCCACGCGCGCGGGGCGCCAGCCGACCTCGTCGCACACGCTGTTCGCCGCGCGTGAGGCTCATGCGCGCAGAGAAACAGGCGCGAGGAAGATCTCCGGGCTTCCTCGCGCCAACCCGCCTCGGAGCAGTGGAAACACAGAGGCGTCAATCTCCGTCATAGCCGCCAAAGGTGGGTTATAAACACCGCAGACCTGTCTGTCTGGCGCCGGCGGCGGGCTCCCCGGCCGCGTGGGCGCTGACAATCCCGGTCTCCTGCGATGCCCAGCGACACGATGATGCCGCTTACAGCTCAGCAGTTGACATGGACCGCTGGAAGGCGATCGGCGCTGATTCCCTGCTCGATGCACGCCAGGTATGCGATTGCGCGGTGGATCCCGTCGATCACTAACAAGGTGCCGTCAAACACGCCTATCCGTATGACCACGTCAGCGTTCCACCTGTTGCTCGCCATGTCGTCCATGAAGCGGTCAACGCGCAGGTCGTCCGCCTGGTCCTCGGCCGCGCGGAGCGTCTTGCTCCGCTCCCGATAGATCGCCAGCAACTGGCCCAGCGTCTTGTAGCTCCTATCCATGTAGCCCATGAAGTTCTCGAACAGCGTCGGGGTCTCTGCGAGTTCCTTCGCTGACAGGGGCCTGAGGGCCATCGCGGACATCCTCCCTGGGAGGGCGGGCTGCCCATATGGCCAGCAGGCCAAAGATGTGGAGGCTCGGTTGTTAGGACCGTTGCGTCCTCAGAGCAGCTTGGAGCCGCCGGCTTCGACGGCACACGTGTCGCCGCGCCGGACGGTTACCCGCCGGATGCGCTCCCGAGCGGCTCTGCGGGCTCCGCGAGCTTGCGCGGCGGACCGAAACTGACCTCGAGGCAAGCGCCTCCGCCGGGCGCGTTGGCGGCCCGTGCGTAGCCCTGGTGCGACTCGGCCGCCTGGCGGACGATCGCCAGCCCGAGCCCCGATCCGGGGAGCGTGCGCGCCGCCTTGGCGCGATAGAAGCGGTCGAAGACCTGCGAGAGGTCGTCCTGCTCGAAGCCGGGACCGTGGTCGCGAACGATGACGACACCGTCCCTCAGCGTGATCTCGACGAGCCCCGCCGGCGGGCTCCACTTGCGCGCGTTGTCAAGCAGGTTCGAGACGGCCCGATTGATCTGCTCGGCCTCGCCTCGCACGATCGTCGGCTCCAGGTCGACCTCGTAGCGCAGATCGCCGCGCCTGCGCGCGCGTCCGACGGCGTCGGCGACGATCTCGTCCAGGCGCACGTCCTCGTCGGTCGCTCGGCCGCCCGACGGCCGGCCGCTCGCGCCGCGCGCGAGCTCGACGACGTCGCTGACGAGCGCCGTGAGCTCGTCGAGCTCGTCGATGATGTCGGCGCGCAGGCTCTCCTGCTCGGCGGGCGGCAGGCGCCCCGCGTCCTCGAGGATCTGGATGTTCGCACGCAGTGATGCGATCGGCGTGCGCAGCTCGTGGCTGGCGTCGGCGATCAGCTGCCGCTGCGCCGCCACCGAGCCCTCGAGCGCGTCGAGCGTGGTGTTGAAGCTGCGTGCCAGCCGCGCAAGCTCGTCGCGGCCGCCCTCCTCGAGCCGCTGCGAGAGGTCCATCTCACCTGTCAGCGACTCGGTCCGGCGAGTGAACCGAGCGATCGGCCCGAGCGCCGCGCGCGCCACCAGCGTGCCGAGCAGCGCCGCGATCGCGATCCCCGCCAGGCCGACGACGAGCAGGATCAGGAGGATGCGGTTCAGCTCGTGGTCGACCTCGGCCAGCGGCCTGGCGATCAGCACCGCGCCCGAGGAGCGTGTGCCGACCGTGAGCACCCGCAGGTGGGTTTCCCTGACGGTTCGGTCGCTCAGCGCACGCCCGGTTCCGCGCGCCGCGATCGCCCTGTCCGTCGCACTCAGCGGGATCGTCGGCGAGGAGCCCTGTCCGCCGGGCACCGCGATCTTGCCCTGCGGCGTGATGAACTGCACGTAGCCGCTCGCACCTCCGAATCTCGCCGGCTGGATCGGCGGGAAGCCGGCCGGCGGGCGCCCGGCGCGCGGCGGAGCGCCCGTGCCGAAGCGCTGCGCGCGCTGAGCGGGCGACAGGGCAACGGCGTTGGCGAAGATCCGGCCGCGCTGCGACAGCGACTGGTCGATCTGGCCGCGCAGGTCCGAGCGCACGGCGAGATACAGGCTGACGGCGGCGAGGACGACTGCGAGCGCCACGGCGAGGCTCGCGACGGCCGCGATGCGAACGCGCAGGGACACGACTCAATTGTGGCGCACGCCTGTGCGGGCCGAACACGACTCCTACGTTCTTCCTACACCGCTCTTAAGTCCCTCTTCTGCGCCGGTCCGATGCTCGCCGTGTGTCCGATCACCAAAACGACACCTCGCATCTCCCCAAGGCTCCTTCTCGGTCCCTTGGGGAGAAAGGTGGATCCACGCTGAACAGCCGGCAAGGCCGACGCTCCCGGCCCTAAGCGGCGGGACGCTCTAAGCCCATGTCCAAGCTCAATGAACGCCCGTGGCTCAACCTCGTCCTGGGCCTGCTCTGCATCGGCGCGATCGCCGTCGCCTATGCGACCGTCGGCCAGGCCTCGCAGGGCTCGGTGCAGAGCAGGACGGCGATCGTGCAGAAGGGCGTCGTTCAGTCGACCGTCTCGGGTAGCGGCAACATTCAGGCCGCCAGCCAGCTCAACCTGGGCTTCAAGACGAGCGGAACGGTCACGCACATCTATGTGACCCAAGGACAGCACGTCACCAAGGGCCAGCTGTTGGCCGCGCTCAACCCACAGAGCGCCGAAGTGACACTCGAACAGGCAAAGGCAAGCCTCCAATCCGCCGAAGCCAACCTTGCCAAGGAGGAAGAAAACGAAGGTGAAACCTCCTCGGAACAGACCTCCGGCGGCGCAAGCACCGGCGGCACCTCGGCCGCCACCAGCACCAGCAGCAGCTCGTCCTCCACGAGCTCGGGCGCCAGCTCGGCCACGCGCGCGGCAAACCTCGCATCTGCGAAAGCAGCCGTCAAGAGCGACGGGCTGACGGTGCAGAGCGACGAACAGGCCGTTCAGGACACGAAGCTCTACGCGCCCGAGAACGGGACGATCGTCAAGCTTTCCGGCGAAGTCGGCGAAACAGTCACCGCGACGGGCACGACGAAAGCATCGACGACGAGCAGCTCCTCCAGCAGCGGCTCCTCGACCGGCGCGGCCGGCGGTTCCTCCACGGGCACGGCCGGGGGCGCTTCATCACAGAGCGCCTCCACGGAATCATCCAGCTCCTCAGCCGGCTCCTCGTCCTTTGCGGTGCTCAGCAACCTCAGCTCGTTGCAGCTCGTCGTGCCGCTGAGCGAGTCCGAAATCGGCAACGTGAGGGTCGGACAGACGGCGACTGTGACGATCGAAGCTCTCAGCGGTCGCAAAGTCGCGGCCCACGTTCTCAGCGTCGACACGCTGTCCACGAGCAACAGCGGGGTGGTCAGCTACAACGTCACCTTCCAGCTCGACCAGCCGGAATCGGGCCTGAAACCCGGCATGAGCGCCACGGCCGAAGTCGTCGTCAAGCAGGCGGAAGGCCTCAACGTCCCGACGACTGCGATCTCTGCCGGCTCGGTGACCGTCGTGCGGAACGGCAAGCACGTGAGCCAGAGCGTGACGACGGGGCTGGCGGGCGACAGCTCGACGATCATCCTCAGCGGCCTGAATGCGGGAGAAGAGATCGTCCTGCCGAGCGCCGCGAACTCGACGAGCTCGTCCAAAACTGGGGCGAGCTCCCGCCTCGGCGGCCGGCTCGGCGGCGGCGGCCTGGGCGGCGGCCTCGGCGGAGGGGGCGCCAGCCCCGGCGGCGGACGGCCCGGCGGCTGATGCGAGCGCCGAGGACCCCCAGCTCACGATCAGGCGGACCAGTACGTCTTGCGCGCGCGCTGCCCCTGGTGGAGCGTCCAGGCCCAGCGCAGCAGCCTCCCTCGCGTGGTGCTCGGCGCCGACCGCCTCCGGCGATCCTCGTGCGCGAGGTCACCAAGACCTACGAGCTCGGGCAGATCAGGGTGCGCGCGCTGCGGCAGGTCTCGCTGCGGATCGACCGTGGCGACTTCGTCGCGATCATGGGCAGCTCCGGCAGCGGCAAGAGCACGCTGATGAACATTCTCGGCTGCCTGGACATCCCGACCAGCGGCAGCTATCGGATCGACGGTGTGGACGTGCGCAGCCTGGACGAGGACGACCTCTCCGATCTGCGCAGCCGCAAGATCGGCTTTGTCTTTCAGAGCTTCAACCTCGTCGCGCGCACGAGCGCGCTCGCCAACGTGGAACTGCCGCTCGCCTACGCGGGACTCGACCGGCGGGCGCGCCGCCGGCGCGCGGAGGAGGCGCTGGGCGCGGTCGGCATGTCCAATCGTCTGCACCACCAGTCCTCTGAGCTGTCCGGAGGGCAGCAGCAGCGCGTCGCGGTCGCCCGGGCGATCGTCACGAACCCAACGTTGATCCTCGCTGACGAGCCGACGGGGAACCTGGACTCACACTCCACCGAGGACGTGCTGAGGATCTTCGCCCGCCTGAACGCCGAGGGACGCACGGTCGTGTTGATCACGCACGAGCCGGACGTCGCCGAACAGGCCAAGCGAGTGATCGGGCTGAGCGACGGAAAGGTCATCGAGGACCGGCGCGTGACGGGCGTCCACGAGGCGCCACCCGCGCTGCAAAGCCAGAAGTCCGCCCATCACGAGGTCGTCGAGGCTCGACGATGATCGGGCTCGAGACGCTGCGCATCGCCTGGGGCGGAATCAGCGCAAACAAGCTGCGCTCAGGTCTCACGATCCTCGGGATGACGATCGGGGTCGCTTCGGTGATCGTGCTGATCGCCGTCGGCAACGGCTCCTCCAATGCCGTCAGGACACAGATCCAGAGCCTCGGCACGAACGTCCTGCTCGTTCAGTCCGGCGCCGGACGGGGAGGCTCGGGCGCCTCCGGCGCGAGCACCATCTCGCTGACCAAGAAGGACGCCGAAGCGCTGCAGAGCCCAGGCCTCGCCCCGGACGTCAAGAGCGCCTCCCCGGTGGTGAGCGCCGCGAGCGTGAAACTCGTCTCTCAGAGCACGAGCTACGAACCATCGACGTTCACCGGCACCACGCCCTCATACCTGACGGCGCACAACTACACGGTCTCGGAAGGGAGCTCCTTCACGAACAGCGACGTGAGCAAGCACAAGCGCGTCGCCGTGATCGGCCAGACGGTGGTGCAGGAACTGTTCGCCGGACAGAGCGCCGTCGGGCAGAACGTCAAGGTCAACGGCAGCAACTTCGAAGTGATCGGCGTGCTCGCCTCGAAGGGCTCGAACGGCGCGACCAACCAGGACGATGTGGTGATCGCCCCGATCTCCACGGTGCAGGACTCGCTGACCGGCTACGGGTCGATCAGCTCGATCACCGTCGAGGCGACCTCGGAATCCTCGCTGAACGCGGCCGAATCGGAGGTGACGCAGATCCTCGACGAACGCCACAAGATCAAGAACACCGCCGAACCGGGCTTTCGGGTGCTCAACCAGGGCTCGCTGCTGTCCACCTCGAGCTCGACCAGCAGCGTGTTCACGACCCTCCTCGGCGAGGTCGCCGCGATCTCGCTGCTGGTCGGCGGGATCGGCGTGATGAACATCATGCTGGTGAGCGTCACCGAGCGCACGCGTGAGATCGGCATCCGCAAGGCCATCGGCGCGAGGCGCGCGGACATCCTCACGCAGTTCTTGACCGAGGCCGTGCTCGTCTCGCTGATCGGCGGTCTGACCGGGGTGGCTGTCGGGGTGATCGGGAGCCAGTTCCCGATCGCCGGGGTGCATCCGCAGATCGCCACCTATTCGATCTTCCTCGCCTTCGGCGCGGCGGCACTTTCGGGTCTGTTCTTCGGCACCTATCCCGCCGCGAGGGCCGCAGGCCTCAGACCGATCGAAGCGCTGCGCTTTGAGTAACCCAACCGTCCGCAACCAGGAGTCGACCATGTCCAGCCACGAAACGACCTCGCCCGACACGAGCGTGCTCGAGCATGAACCCCCCGAGGACCAGGAAGAGTGGCTCGAGGAGTCCGAGGAGCTTCCCCGCAGACCGCGCCGGCGGATCCTCGCACCGATTCCGCTCGCTCTGCTCGCGGCGCTGCTGATCGCCTGCGGGTTCATCGCCGGCGTTGAGGTGCAGAAGGGGCAGACGAGCTCGGGCTCCGGCACGGCCGCCGGCGCCGGCGCCGGTGTCGCCTCACGACTGGCGGCGCTGGGAGTTCGCCCCTCCGGCGCCGGGGCTGCGGGGAGCGCAAGCTCCACCGGCGGCTCGAAAGGCGCCGCTGGTGCGGGTCCCGGCTCAGCCGGCGCGGGCGGTGTCACGACCGGCGAAGTCGCCTACGTGCGCGGCAACACGCTGTACGTGACCAACAGCCAGGGCAACACGGTCAAGGTCAGCGCCGCCGCTGGATCGAAAGTGACCAAGACGGTCGGCACGACCGCCGGCAGCATCCACCCCGGCCAGACGGTCGTCGTCCTCGGCAGCGCCGGCAAGAACGGAAGCATCACCGCGACTTCGATCAGCGTCAACCCCGCCGTCTCGGGTCGCGCGGCCGGCGGCGGCGCAAGCTCGTCCGGCACGAGCGCGACCGGCGGCGGCGGAGCCCCTGCGTTGTTCGGCCCGGGCTAGACGTGACAAATCAATCATCGACCAAGGAAGACCGAATGCCAACCGACCCAGCCACCATCTCTCAACCGCCCAGGCGCAGACGCCTGCGGCCGCTCGCCGCGCTGTGCGTCCTCGGCGCCTCCCTGGCGCTCGCTGCCTGCGGAAGCTCCGCCAGCGGCTCGGGCTCCGCGAGCAAAGCCTCCGGCGCCACCTCGAGCAATGGCAGCGCTTCGCGCGGCGGCCAGTTCACGGCGCTGAGGACATGCCTGCAAAAACAGGGCATCACGCTGCCCGCGCCGCCCTCCGGAACCAGCCGCCAACCGGGCGCTCCCGGTGGCGGAGGCCCCGGCGGTGCGAGGCGGCTGCTGCAGCCGCCGGCGGGCGTCTCCCAGGAACAGTTTCAGGCTGCACTGAAAAAGTGTGGCGCGGGGAACTTTGGCGGCCGAGGTGCCGGCGTAAACAGCCCGACCGCTCGTGCGGCGCTCGCCAAGTACGCGACCTGCCTGCGCCAGAACGGCATCAACGTGCCCGAACCCAACACGAGCGGCAATGGCCCCGTGTTCAACACCAAAGGGATCGACACGTCGAGCAGCAAGTTCAAGGCTGCGCAGAGCAAATGCCAGGGCAATCTCAAAGGCGCCTTTCCAGGCGGCGGACCCGGCGGCGGCGCTCCGCCCTCCGGCGCACCGAATGGCGCGTGACCGCGCGGCGGGCTGCGCGGCCCGGCGCCGTAGGCGCGGCCGGTCAGCGGTCGGTCACGGCTCGCGCAGCACGTATCCGACGCCGCGCACGGTGTGGATCAGCGGGCGCGCGCCGGCGTCCTGCAGCTTGCGGCGAAGGTAGCCGACGTACACGCGCAGCGAGTTGGAGGCGGCGCCGAAGTCGTAGCCCCACACCCGGTCGTAGATCACGCTGTGGGTGAGCACGCGACGTGGGTTGCGCAGCAGCAGCTCGAGCAGCTGAAACTCGGTGCGCGTCAGCTCGGCGAACTCCTCGCCGACCTGCGCGCCGTGGCGCGCGCGGTCGAGGCACAGCTCGGCGAATGCAAGTTCGTCGGGCTCCTCCTCGGCGACCGTGCGCCGAAGCAGGGCGCGCAGGCGCGCCTTCAGCTCGTCGACGTCGAACGGCTTGATCAGGTAGTCGTCGGCCCCGGCGTCCAGGCCGGCCACGCGGTCGCTGACCTCGATTCGGGCCGTGAGCATCAGGATCGGCACGCGATTGCCCAGCATGCGCAGGCGCTCGCACACCTCCAGGCCGTCGACTTCCGGCATCCCCACATCGAGCACCACCGCGTCGGGAACCGACTGTGCGACCAGCTCGATCGCCTCGCCGCCGCCCTCCGCGCTCTGCACCTCGTACCCGGCCAGCGTGAGCACGCGGCGCAGCGCGTCGCGCACGGCCCGATCGTCGTCGACGACAAGAACCCTCATGGCTCGATTGTTACGCAAGCTCAAACGGCGCCGGCCTGCTCGCCGCGACTCCTACGCTGCTCTTATACGGGGCCGCGGCGACGCGTTTGCGGGCTTGGGGCGCCACTGCTACTGCGCCGGCCAGGCGACACGCGGCTCAGGTGAGCCGGCCCGGCTCGCGGCTGGCTGAGCGGACGGTGGACCGTGGCGCTCGCGGTCGGCGCTACGCAGGCGCAAGATGCCCCGCAGGTCCTCGCGCGCCGTCGTGATGATCTCCACGCGCGAGTCCGGATCCTCGACCCAGCGAACGGGCACCTCGTGGATCGCCAATTTGCGCCGCTGCGCCAGGTACAGCAGCTCGGTGTCGAAGAACCAAGCCTCGTCCTGCACGTCGCCGAGCAGCGCCTGCATCACCTCTCGGCGCCCGGCCTTGAAGCCGCACTGGGCATCTGAGAATCCCGTGCCGAGCAGCACGTGGAGCAGCAGGTTGTAACAGCGCGAGATGAACTCGCGCTTGAGGCCGCGCGTGACCTGCGCTCCGGGCGCGAGGCGCGACCCGATCGCGAGATCCCCACGTCCCTCAAGCAGCGGCATAACGAGCTCACCAAGCGCCGACAGATCTGTCGACAGGTCGACATCCATGTAGGCGAGGACATCGGCATCGCTTCGCATCCACGCCACCCGAAGCGCATGGCCGCGGCCCTTGCGATCGAGGTACAGCACCTCGACGTCGTCGAGCTCGTCCGCGAGCATCCGTGCGACGTCGAGCGTCGCGTCGTTGCTCGCGTTGTCGGCGATCGTGATCTGAAACGGGACGGTGAAGTTCTCCGACAGGTGGGCGTGCAGCGTACGCACGCTGCGCTCGAGGATCAGGTGCTCGTTGTGTACCGGTATGACGATCTCCAGGGCCTTCATGTCTTCCATGCTGGTCCGCCTGCCTAAAGCGTCCCTGCACGTAGCCTGAGAGCTGCCTGAGTGCCGGCTCCGTCGCTGGCTCTCCGCATTCAGAGCAGCTGGGGACGCCGAGCTCGCCCGACGCGACTTCGCTAGGCTCGCGTCACTGTCATCGTCGGCTTCGAGGTCGACGGGGCTTGCGACGCGAGAGCGAGTGGAGGTTGGGGTGACGCGAGTTCAGCTCCGGACCGCCGGGCCAGGTAAACCACCTCCAGCGTTCTTCTGCGCGACAGCGGATTAGCGATGCATGAGCAGGGAGGGCCGAGCGTCAGTTCTGGGCCCACGGGCCTGAGCGAGACGGAGGCTGCGCGTCGCCTGGACGCCCGCGGCAAGCCACCGCGCCAGCATTCGAGTCGCTCCTACCCGAGCATCATCCGAGCGAACACGCTGAACATCCCCAACGGGATCCTCTTCTTCTTCGGTGTGCTCACGATCGCGTTCGCGTCGTGGAAGGACGCGCTGTTCCTCGGGATTCTGGTCGCGAACGTCGTGATCGGGTCCTTCCAGGAGATCCGCTCCAAGCACGCGCTCGACCGGCTCGCCGCGTTGGTGGCGCCCGACGCGGTGGTCGTGCGTGACGGAGTCGACCGCCATGTGCCGGTCGATGAGGTCGTCGTCGGCGACGTTGTGCGTCTGGCCGCCGGCGATCAGGTCGTCGCGGACGGCACCGTGATCACGGGCGATGGGCTGGCTCTCGACGAGGCCAACCTGACCGGCGAGTCGGAGCCGGTGGTCCGCGGTGGCGGTGAGCCCGTCTGGTCCGGCTCGTTCGCTGTCGAGGGCGTCGCGCTGTTCGAGGCCACGGCGGTTGGCGCGGACAGTCGCGCCGCGCAGCTGACCGCGACGGCGCGCGCGTTCCGCCACCCGCGCTCTCCGCTCGAGCGCGCCAATGACCGGCTGCTGCTGTGGATCATCGCGCTGGCGGTGCCGCTCGCGATCGGGCTGACGGTTTCGGTTCTTGCTCGCGTGGGCAGCAACACCGCGCGCATTCAGGCGATCACGGCCGGCATCGTCAACCTCGTTCCCGAGGGCCTGATCCTGCTCATCAGCGTGACAGCCGCGGTCTCCGCGTTCAAGATCGCCAGGCGGGGCGTGCTCGCGCAGCAGCTCAACGCGGTCGAGTCGCTCGCATCCGTCGATCTCGTCTTCACCGACAAGACAGGCACGCTGACGGAGCCCACCCCCCGGGTGGTCGCATTGGTACCGGCGGACGGAACGGATGAGGCGAGCTTCGCGCGCGACCTGGCGGCCTACGCCGCGAGCGCTCCCTCCCGCAACCTCACGCTGGAGGCAATCAACGACGCCGAGCTGGCGCAGGTCGAGACGCGTGAGGTCCTCGGACAGGTGGCGTTCTCGTCGCGGCGGCGCTGGAGTGCGCTGGATCTCGGCGGCGAGCGCTTCTTCCTGGGGGCGCCGGAGCGCTTCGTCAACGCCGACGCGTCGCTGAAGGAGAAGGGTCGCGAAGAGGCGAGCGCCGGCCGGCGTGTGCTGGCGCTCGGACGCAGCGCGGCGCCACTGCGCTCCGATGGTCTGGACCCGCCGTTCCCGGACGACGTCCAGACACTCGGCCTGGTGGTGCTCGCGGAGCGGCTTCGGCCGAACGCAGCCGCAACCGTGACCTTCTTCGCCGACCAGCGGATCGAGCTGAAGGTGCTGTCGGGCGACGCACCCACGACGGCGGGCGCGATTGCGCGCGACGCCGGCGTGCCCGGCTCGGCGCCCGCGCTCGACGGCGAGGCGCTGCCCAGCGAACCGGCCGCACTGCGGGAAGCCGTCCTCGCGGCACCCGCTGTCGGGCGCATCTCCCCCGACGGCAAGCGCGCGGTCGTGAGCGCGCTCACCGACGACGGGCGCTATGTGGCGATGGTCGGCGACGGAGTCAACGATGTGCCGGCGTTGAAGGAGGCCCGCCTCGCGATCGCCCAGGGGTCTGGCGCGCAGATCGCCCGGTCGGTGGCTGACCTGGTGCTGGTCCAGGACGACTTCGCGGCGGTGCCGGGCATGGTTGAGGAGGGAAGGCAGATCCTGCGCAACATCGAGCGCGTCGCGCGGCTGTTCGTCACCAAGACCGTGTTCGTCGCGGTCGTCGGATTGGCGGTGGGTATCCCAACCGCCACCTATCCGCTGCTGCCGCGGCAGTTCACGATCGCTTCGACGGTCACGATCGGCATCCCCGCATTCCTGCTCGCGCTCGCGCCGAGCTCCGGGCCGTGGAGGCCGGAGGGCTTTCTGCAGTCGGTCGCCCGCTTCGCGATCCCAGCCGGCGTCGCGATCGGGGTCGGGATCGTCGCCGGATACCTGATCGCACGCTACGGATTCAAGCTCGACCTCACGCACTCGCGGACGGTTGCAACGGGCACCGTCGTGGTGTGCGGGCTCGCCGTGGTCTTGCGCCTCGAGCGCAGCCGGGGCCGACGCCGCCTCGCCCTCGCGGGCCTCTGTGCTCTGATGCTCGGGCTCTTCGCCCTCGCCCTCGTGATCCCGTTCCTGCGGGAATTCTATGAGCTCTCGACGCCCACAGGCGAGAGCGTCGCGGCATGGGCGATCGGAACCGTGATCGGGGTCGGCGGGATGCTCGGCGCCCTCCGTCTGCTCCGCGTCTGACGGGCGAGGCTCGGCCTACAACATCCGTTGGGCGATCGGCCTGGATGCCCGTCGCCTCGTTATCACTGATGGGGTGGGGGCGCAGATCCGCGTTGAGTGCGACTGAAAGCGCGCCACCGGCGGCCGGCTCATCGGTGGGCCATGAATGGCGAGGCGCTCCATCGCGTTGAAGTGAACCGAGAGGGAGGTCTTCCGATGAGTCTGTTTGACGTTCGCCATCTGGGCAGCGGGGCTGTCGCGTTCGTCGTCGCGTCCCTGGCGATGGTCGGCCCCGCGCGGGCGGAAGCTCCCATCAAGCTCTGCATACCTGAAACGCCCAGCAAGGCGGTGATCGTGCCCAACATCAAAGGTGAATGCGTGAACACGAAAACGGTGAAATACAACCGGGTCCAGTTCCCCGGACCGGCGGAGCTCGAAACGCTGAACGCGGTCCTGGCGCACGTCACCTTCGTGGAAAGCGGCGTCGCCGGCAAGCCGACGGTCCAGTTCTACGGCGTCAACGTGCAGCTCGTCAATGGCGAAGGCAAGACGGAATCCGTGAACGGCGAGGGCAACCTCGCGATCGGCTACGACGAGAATCCGCTCGGGCGCGAACAGACGGGCTCGCACAACCTGATCCTCGGGGAACAACAGACGTTCAAGAGCTACGGAGGAATTGTCGCCGGCCACAACAACAGCATCACGGGCCCGTTCGCCTCGGTCACCGCCGGAGAACACAACACCGCGAGCGGCCTGGGCGCCTCGGTCAGCGGGGGAATCTTCGGAACGGCGAGCGCCTGGGCCACGTCGGTGAGCGGGGGCCTGGGCAACAGCGCCACCGGTTACGGCGCCTCGGTCAGCGGCGGTCGAGAAAGCACTGCGGCCGGTGGCGAAGCGAACTGGATTGGAGGCGGCTACAAAAACGCCGTCCCAGGAACGCTGCTCAGGCGCGCTTCGATCTTCGGCGGCAACGAACTAACAGCGAAAGGCGAATACGAAGCGATTCCCTGAGGGAGTCAGCCGAGGGCTCCCTTGATCGCCTCGATCGCGCTGCGCTCGCTCTCGCTGACGGGGTCCTCGCCCTCGGAATGCGCCCGGGCGACGCGTTCGGCGAGGGTCACCACGAAGCTCCGGTACTCAGCGAGCTCCGCCGGCTGCGCCTTGCCTTCGAGCAGAGCGACCGCATCTCGTATGTGCTGAAGAGCGTGATCGCTCAGCTCTGCGGGTGAGCCGTAGCGCGTGCGATCGATCTCCGGCTTGGCGGCGACGATCTCGTCGAGCAGCTCACTCTGGCCGTGGTGTTGGCGGGCCTCGGCGTAGGCCCTCGCCATCGAGAAGGTCTCGCGGATGGTGCCTCCTCGCTGCGAGGTGATCACGATCATGCCGGCGCTTGGCGGTCCCTCGAGGACCACATCCCACTCCTGGGCCGTGAAGTCAGCCTTCGTAGTCACAGGGCCTCCTTTGGTTCGCTGAGTGCTGCGGCGAGTGTAAGGGGCCGACGGCCGCTGCCGCCCGACATGCCGTCGCACGACCGCCGTCCTGGTCCACGGCGCGGCGTGAATATGCTGTCCCACGTGCTGGGTCGAGCCGCTCTCGTCGCTGGGTTGCCGCGCGTCGTCGCGCGCATTCCGGGGCTCAAGCGCCTGCCTGTGCTCAAGCTGCTGGCGATCGCAGAGCTCGCGCTGATCGCGCGTAAGCACCTCCAGCACCTCGACGCCGCTGAACGTCGACGCCTTGCCGAGCTCGTGCGCCACGGGCGTGGGATGACGGAGGCGGAGCGCGAGGAGCTGCGTGGGCTGGTTTCCAAGCTGGATGCGCGGGCGTTCGCGGGCTCAGCGGCAGATCGGCTCTCGCCGGTGCGGCTGCCCAGGCGCCTGACCCGCTCCCGCTACTAGCCGGGACGGAGCGTGGCCGACGACCGGCCGCACGGGCACGGCGGCGTCCGCGACGTAGCCCGCCGGCAGCGCCGTCTCCCTGCTGTCAGTCAGTTACAGAGGCGGCAACGGCCGATCGCGCAGGAGCACGCCGGCGTCACATGCGCGACAGGTTGCGGACCCCAGCGGCGCACCCACTCGAGCGCCGCGCGCTCGCTGCGGTCACTCGAGCCACCTGGCCAGTAGCGACCAAGCATCGACGCGATGAACCGCTTGCTCTCGGAGTCGGGCCGGTTGGCGATCGCCCTGACGTGCGCACCGATGCGCGCATCACCCCCGTTGGATTCCATTCTGTCCAGATACCCCGTCGCCGGGTCATCTAACGGCGGCGGTCGTGGCGCCCCCGCCCTCGAGCCTGTCGATCGCGGCCCGCTAAGCCTCGAAAGGGGGCGCCTCGCCCCAGCCCCAGCGGGGGACGGGGGCATGCGCCGCCACCGCAGCGCCGGGCTGTGAGTTGTGCTGCGCGAGCCGCGTGCCCCACTCGACGTAGGCGACGAACGCAGAGCGGAACTCAGGGTCGTCCGGGAGCCCGGCGTCATCGGCGGCGAGGCTCATCAGCGAGGCAAAGCGGAACCGCTGCTCGGCGGTGATCTCAAGGCCCCTGTGCTTGCCGAGCATCCGCTCGTAACCGCCGAGCTGGTCTGTGTAAAGCGCGGGACCGCCAAACACCTCACACCACCAGGCGATCACATGCAGACGATGCTCGTCTCCGACCCCGCCGGGGAAGAGACGGGAGAGCAGCTCGTCGCCTTCGACCCGGTCATAGAAGGCATTGATCAGCCGCGTGAACGCCGCCTCGCCCCCGGCCCAGTCATACAGAGAGGACACCACGGCCGCGCTAGCCGCCTACGCCGTCGTCGCCGTGCCGAGCGGGAACCGCACGCCGGTCAGCTCCTCCGACACATCCCAGAGGCGGCGGGCCACCTCAGCGTCGCTCGCAGCACTGGAGCGTCCGACGAGCTTGGCCGGACCGCGCTGCTCCATGAAGCCGCCCGGTCCGGCGAAGCTGTTGCCGGGGATGTCGGCGACCGCGGCGTAGATCGTCGGCAGCGCGCCGCCCTCACCGTCCTGTGCGAGCAGGCGGTTGCCCACTGCTCCGATGAGGTCGAACAGCCGGCGCTGGCTGTGGAACTGCAGGTTCGTCGACGCGTAGCCGGGGTGGGCGGCGGTCGCGAGAACGGACGAGCCCGCGGCGGTGAGCCGTCGCTGCAGCTCTGCGGTGAACAGCAGGTTCGCAAGCTTCGACTGGCCGTATGCCCGCCAGGCCCTGTAGGGCTTGCGCTCCCAGTTGAGGTCGTCGAAGTCGATGCGGCCCATCCGGTGGCCGGTTGATGACACGGTCACGACTCGACCGGTGACGTGATCGAGCAGCAGGTTGGTGAGCGCGAAATGGCCGAGGTGGTTGGTGCCGAACTGAAGCTCGAAGCCGTCCGCGGTGCGGGTCAGCGGCGGCGCCATCACGCCGGCGTTGTTGATCAGCAGGTCAACGTCGCCCTCCCAAGCTGCCGCGAACTCGCGCACGGAGGCGAGGCTAGCGAGATCGAGTCGGCGGACCTCGGGCTCGCCGGGCATCGCCGCTGCCGCGGCCCGGCCCTTGTCGAGGTCGCGCACGGCGAGGACGACGCGGGCGCCGACGCCTGCGAACGCACCGGCGGCGGCGCGGCCGATGCCGCTGTTGGCGCCGGTGACGATCACGCTGCGCCCGGTCATGTCAGGGATTGGTGTGCTGCTTGAAGTAGTCATGGGCAACAATGTAGTCTATGACAACAATGCTGTCAACGACAACTTCGTGCGGTAGCTTTTGTCGCCGATGACCGAGCGCCCCTACCACCACGGCAACCTGCGAACCGCCCTGCTCGCCGAGGCCCAGCGCACCGTGCGCGAGCGCGGCGTCCAGGAGCTTTCGCTGCGTGAGCTCGCGCGCGCGGTGGGCGTCAGCCACGGCGCGCCGCGCCGGCACTTTCCCGATCGCCAGGCGCTGCTCGACGCGCTCGCCGAGGCTGGGTTCGCGCGCCTCGGCGCCGCGCTGCGCCGCGCGGTCGACGCGGCCGGCGAGGACTTCCCGGCACGGTTGCGGGCGACCGCGGCGGCGTACGTCCGATTCGCCACTCGCGACGCGGAGCTGCTGGAGCTGATGTTCGCCGGCAAGCACCGGGAGCAGTCGGGGATGCTTCACGAGGCCGCCGACCGTGCCTTCTCTGTCATTCTCGAGCTGATCGAGCAGGGGCAGGCCGACGGCGCCCTCGAGCCCGGCGACCCCGAGCGCATCGGCCTCGTCCTGTTCGCGACCATCCAGGGAGTCGCGACCTTGGTGACCGGAGGCATGGTCGACGCCGAGCAGCTCGACGAGCTGCTGGCCGACGCGGTCTCGCATTTCCTGCGCGGCTCACGCACGGCCGCGTGAGCGGCATCGGTCCGACGAGCCCACAGGCGCGTCCCGCCGTGCGTCACTCGAGCGACTCCTCGAGCGTGCGGCCGCTCAACACCGACTCAGGGCGCTCGGCGACGATGTCCGAGCCAGGCCGCGCGCAGTCGTCTCGGCGCTTGATCAGGAGCCACTGCGCCTTGGTGCCCGGTCGCGTGCGCTGGAGCGCGAAGCCGCCATGCAGCTTCTCCCCGTGGAGCACGAAGACGGCGTGCCCGCGGCTGAGCGCGTCCGGCCACGCGACGCGTCCGCCCTGCTCGTAGGTTCCGCGATCCCAGACGATCGCGCGGCCTGATCCGAGCGTCCCCTCGAACATGCTGTCCTCGGTCGCGTGGTCGGGGACCTCGACGGCGAGACGCTTCACCGCCGGGTCAAGCGAGGGTCCCTTCGGGACCGCCCACGAGCGCATGACGCCACCGACCTCGAGGCGCAAGTCGAAATGGCGCGCGGTCGCCGCGTGCTCCCGAACGACGAAGACGCCCGCGCTGACGCCGCGGATCGCGAACTGCTCATGACCCTCGGCGGCGACGCGGTCGGCCACCACCTCGGCGACGCGTGCGAGCGGGGGACCTTCATGCAGAAATTCGACGAGCTCGTCGACCGCCGGCTCGGGCCCCTCGGCGTGGACAAGCACCGCGCCGTCCTCTCCGTTGCGGACCCAGCCGGCCAGCCCGAGCGCTCGCGCGCGGCCGATCGTCGCGTCACGGAACCCCACTTCCTGCACTTCGCCGCGCACGACCGCACGCACCGCGGCGGTCCCGGTCGCGGTTGGAGGATCAGCCACCGAGGCTCCGAAGCCGTGTGCGCGCGGAAGCGAACGAGCCCAGCCGGAACATGGACCAACGCTACCCACCAGGGCGAGGTCGTTGCGGCGAGGGAGCTCAAGGGCGCGCAGCGGGCAGCGCGCCGATCGCCTAGCCTTACGTCACGGTCCTGCTGATCCTCATCCCAAGCGCCTGGCTGGCGGTCTTGTGCTTCGCATTGACCATGTGCCGGCTCGCGGCGCGCAGCGATGACTCTGAGGCTGTCGCGCTCGCCGAGCGGATCGCCATGATCCATCTCTCCCAGCATCAGGACGCGCCCGCCGGCCGCGCGGCCGAGCACCTGCAGCACGACCCCAGACGTCGCTTCTATCGCGCCACGGGCTGATCATGAGCAGCGGCAACCCGGGGGGAGATTGCGCGCAGGGCCGTCTCGCAGATCGAATCGGCGGCGCACGCCGGGTTCGCCCGGCCCGCAGAGCGCGACTTCGCACCGGCGGACTGGGCGCGACACGCCCGCTCGACAGTGGGTTTATGATCGACAACACGGGAAGCGTAAGCAACGAGGAAACATGCTTGGGATAGGGAATCCCTCGACGCGGAGTGTCTCCAGAGGCCCCCTCTTGATGAGGGCAGTCGCCTTGGCGCTGCTCGGCGCGCTCATGCTCGCGGCAAGCGCCCACGCTCGTGGTTCCGGTCGCGACGCCGACGCCACCGTGGCGTCCGGCGAGAATGCGGTGGCGCAGAGCGCTGACGCCGTCGCACTTCCCCGCGTCGACGTCGGCGTCGAAACACCGACGGAGGTAGGCGAAACGCCGATCCCGACTCCGGAAGTCGGCGTCACCGCCGGCCCGGTTGAAAAAGCGCCCGAAGCGCCCATCCCGGCTGCGGAAGAAAAAGCCCCCGAAGCGCCCAGCCCGACCGCGGAAGAAAAAGCCCCCGAAGCGCCCGCCCCGCCACCGGCTGAAGAAAAAGCCCCCGAAGCGCCCGCCCCGGCTGCAGAAGAAAAAGCCCCCGAAGCACCGGCGCCGGCCGCAGAAGAAAAGCCCGAAACGGCGCACCCAGGCCCGGTCGCAGAAGAAAAGACCCTTGAAGCGGTGCCGGCGGTCCGGGCCGCCGAAGAACCTCGGGAAGGCACGCTGTCGAGCACAGCCACTCCTCCCCAGGATCCCGCTGCGAACGAACATCTCTCCGGTGAACCCGCGCCGGAAGGCCCAAGCGCGCTGCTCGGTTCGCTGCCTCCGAGCGTCGGCGGGCCGGGTGGAACCTCGACCAGCTCCGAGGAAGACCAGCGCGCGCTGGCCGCGGCCGCCGCGATGAAGGCTGCGAAGCGGGCCGGCGACTTCATCTGCGAGCTCTCCGCATTGGGGGTGCGCAGGTCCGGCAACTGCGGCTCCGGTTGGCTGACCGCCCAGCGCGTGGTGTCGGGGTCGCCTATCGGTTTCGCCGGCGCCGCCGCGTCGCTCGTGCTCGGCGCCGATGGCCCGCCTCCGGGCGGCGGCCACGGCGGCTCGGCTGTGGGCAATCCCCCCGTCAGTCCCGCAAACGGCTCGGCGCCCAGCGGAGCGTCAGGCGGCTCGGCGATGGGTCCGTCGGGCCTTGCTCTCTCCGGATTTCTCACTCTCGCCGGTCTCCTGCTGTTGGGGGCCCCGCGGGCGATGCGTCGGCTGCGGCTCTCGTGTGAGCCGTGGCGCATCGGTTGCTTCGTTCTGATTCCAGAGCGACCGGGCTAGCTCCTCCCGGCCTGTTCACCTCGGCGCCGGATCGCGTGATCCGGCGCCCCTGGAAATCAATTCGAGGCTTCTGTGGAAGGAGCTGTAGCGATGAAACCTCATCTAACGGCGTCGGCAGTAGACATTGGTAGCGAGCATGACGCGCTGGGAGGGCCCCCGGGCCGCACACCCACCGCGTTCAACAAGAACACGCGCGGAAAGGCCGGCTCGAGCGAACGCAGCCTGGTGCTGGCGAGTGTCAGCGTTCGGATGCACACGCTCGTCCTGACCGGCGAGCTGGACCACCGTTCGGCGCATGCGCTCGAAGCGGAGATCGAGCGCCTCTGCGAGGAGGGGGTCACGGGCATCACGCTGGATCTGCGTGAGCTCACGTCCATCGACTCGATCGGCGTGGCGGTGATCGCGTTCCGCTGCGGCCTGTGCAAACGGCGTGGATACGACTTTGCGCTCATCGCAGGGCCGGCAAGCGTCCATCGCGTGTTCGAGCAGGCGGGGGTGGCCGAGCTGCTGCCGTTCCGAGAGGAGGAGGTCGCCTCCCCTCGACCGCCGGCCCTTGTGCTCGGCCACCGCTCTCGCGACGGCTGTGAGCAGTGATCGCGTCGTGGATTGACCGGGAGGGGGTTGACTGTTAGTCTGCGCCGTGTTCAGCGCCGGGTGCCGACCGGCTTCCGCGCATGCATCGCAACGAGGGGAATGACATGGTCCTGAGGGGATCTGCGATCAGGTTGCTCGTGGCTGCGCTCGCGTGCAGCGCGTGCTGGCTGCTCGCGGCCACAGCCGAGGCGAAGACGACCAAGGTCGCGCCGACGGGCAGCACGCAGGCGATACAGAACGCCATCAACGCGGCTTCTCCAGGCGACACGATCGCAGTCGCGCCAGGCACCTATTCGGGGCCGACGATCAGCGTCACGACGAGCGATCTGACGATCACCGGCAGCAAGGCCGCGATCATCGATGCGACGGGCAACACCTACGGCATCACGGTCGGGACGAAGCTGAAATTCGAAGAATCCCTCTGCCCCGCCTACGAAGTGAGCAACTTCAAGATCCGCGGTCTCACGGTCCGCAACGCGCAGAACACGGGCATATTCCTGTTCGGCGTCGATGGATTCGAAGTGAGCGGCGGGAGCTACCTCAACAACGACGAGTACGGGATCTTCCCGCGCTGCTCGCGCGACGGGCTGATCAGCCAGAACTCCGGCGGCGGCGGCAACGACGCGACGATCTACGTCGGCGTTGATAAAAACGTCACGGTCGAAAAGAACAACCTCTCAAACGGTGAGCTCGGCATCGAGCTCGAGAGCACCGACAACACCATCGTGCGCGGCAACAAGCTGACAGAAAACACGACCGGCATCTTCGTGATCGTCCTGCCAAACCTGCCCAAAGCGTCGACCGAGACGGCGCTGATCGAAGGGAACGTCGTTCACAAGAACAACCGGCCGAACCCGTTCCCGCCGGTGTGCGAAGGGCCCGAAACGCCGCCCGGGTGCGAAGAATTCTCTGACGACCTGCAGCTGCTGCCCGCAGGTGTCGGGATCCTCAACGTCGGCGGCCACAACGTCACGGTCCGAAACAACGTCGTGACGAACAACAACACAGTCGGCGTCGGCGTGGTCAACAACCCGTTCGGCTTCGGCTCGTCCAACGGAACGGTGGTCAGCGGGAACGTGATCAACCAGAACGGCAAGAGCCCCGACCCGCGCACGCAGGGCTCGGGGGACATCGTCTATCTGGATGACCCCGGGAACGGAAGCTGCGTCTCCGGGAACGTGTTCAAGACGTCCTTCTTCCCGTTCGGCGCACCGCCGGCCTGCAGCTGAGCCGATCCGCCAGGGGTTCTCGCGGACTCCCTCGCGCGGTCCCGCGCGAGGGGCCTGAGCGATCCCGCCGCTGACGGGGGTCGGCGGCGGGAAGCGCGGCCCGAGCGACGTCGTGGTTGAGCCTGGCGCATAAGGGGTACGCCGCTCTTGGACCGATGCGGCACAGGGCAGATGAGGCGGGGCGGATCAACGGGGTGGCCGGCGCACTGAGCGTACTTGTGCTGCTTGCCGTCCTGCTGCTCCGGCCCGCCATCGCGGCGGGCGTGGCGCCTGTGCCGATCCCTCAGGATCCCTCGGCGCTCACAGCGGCTCCCCCGTACATCGGCGCTCCGGCGAAGCCCAGCTCGGTGCCCTCGCCAACGGTGCCCCAGAACCCGTTCATGGCTCCGAACGGCCGCAGCAACCTTCACGACGACGCCTACATGACAAACACCTACCTGTGGTCGGGGCCGCTCGGCAACAGCATGCAGACCCTCTCGACCTACCAGAACTCCGAGTGCGCGTCACTCACATTCGACAGCGCAGGGCGGATCGTGGCTGTGTGCGTCGGGCTCGAAGCGCCGCGGCTGTTGATGTTCGACCCGAAGACACTCGACCTGCTGGCTGCGATGCCGCTGCCGCCGCGCAGCCCGAGCACGGGAAGCCCGTTCAGCCAGTTCTCGGGCGGCGGCTACTTCTATCTCGACCAGCGCGACCGCGCGGTGATCCCGACCACCAACGATCAGATCTGGGTCGTCGGCGAGACGAGCGGCGCAACAGGCCCGGGGTTCTCACTGGAGCACGCATACGACGTCAGCGCCGTCATGTCATCCGGAGATCAGATCGTCTCGGCGCTGCCAGACTGGAGCGGCCGGATCTGGTTCGCCACCAGCAAGGGCGTGGTCGGCACAGTCGACCCTGCCGGCGGCGCGGTCAGGGCTGTGAACCTGTCGGAGCCGATCGGAAACTCGTTCTCGGTCGACAAGACTGGCGGCGTGTTCATGGTCACCGACCGCGCGTTGTACCGCTTCGACCCGGCGGCCGATGGGTCGCCGTCAGTCACATGGCGCGAGGTCTATCCGAACATCGGCGTCGTTAAGCCGGGGCAGACCGAGGACGGCTCGGGAACCACGCCGAACTTGATGGGCGGCGGCTACGTCGCGATCACCGACAACGCAGATCCGATGGAGGTGGTCGTCTACCGCCGTGCCAAGCATGTCTCCGGCAGCCGAGTGCTCTGCACCGTCCCTGTGTTCAGCGCCGGGTCCGGGTCGACAGACAACTCGCTGATAGGCACCGGTCGCTCGATCATCGTTGAGAACAACTACGGCTACAGCGGCCCTGCGGCCACCCTCAACGGCGCGTCTACCGCCCCGGGGATCGAGCGCATCGACATCAACAGGGAAGGCACGGCCTGCACGCCGGTCTGGCACAGCGACGAGCGCGCGCCCTCGGCCGTGCCCAAGCTGTCGCTGGCTGCCGGGCTGGTCTATGCGTACACCAAGCCGCCGCGCGCCGATGGCGTCGATGCGTGGTACCTGACCGCGCTCTCGTTCCGCACGGGCAAGACCGTCTACCAGCAGCTCGCGGGCACCGGGCTCGGCTTCAACAGCAACTACGCACCGGTCAGCCTCGGTCCAGACAACACCGCCTACGTGGGCGCCCTCGGCGGGCTGGTTCTGCTGCGAGACGGCTAGCTCAGTCGCGTGAGCCTCGTCGCGACTGGAGCTTGAGTCCGAGGATCGCCGCCTCCACATCCCGCAGCCGATCGACGTCGCCGCGCATTCCCGCGGCGGCGTCGTTGAAGAGGAAGGCCTCCGCCAGACGCACGATCGCGTAGCCGAGCGTGGCCGGCTCGACAGGTGGCTCATAGGTGCCGGCGCTGACCTCGCTTTCGATCAGGTCGGTGATCATCGCGACGATGCGCGGCTGCACGTTGC
Organism: Solirubrobacteraceae bacterium; assembly: GCA_034665005.1. Lineage (GTDB taxonomy): Bacteria > Actinomycetota > Thermoleophilia > Solirubrobacterales > Solirubrobacteraceae > Palsa-744. Next base: position 115,028 of record JAXDGO010000039.1, read on the forward strand.
CGGCGCCGGAGGTGATGACGCGGAGCGCCGCCTCGCGCTCGCGTTCGACGAACTCGCGAAGCGCTGGAGCATCGGCGAGGCTTCGGTTGAAGCGATCGAACGTGTCGAGGAGAGCGACACCGCCGACCCCCTCAGAGCCCGCGCGCGCCTCCCGCAGCAGCGGCTCGGCCGTGCGCACGAGCACCTCGCCGAGGAGCGCATCGCGCGACCCGAACCAGCGATAGATCGTCGTGCGGCCGAGGCCGAGCTCTGCGGCGATCGCCTGCAGGTCGACGCGCGCTCCTCGCAGGTAGCCGCGCGTCGCCAGGGCGAGGACGTCCGCGCGACTGGCGGCCGCGGGCCTACCTCGACGCGGGGTGCTGGGAGTAGCCCTCGTCACGCCTCAGAACATACCCCTGTTTTCGGCGCATCTTGACGTTTTGTTTTGAAACATCTGGGTAGTTCTGTCCTGCTTCGCGGGGTGAACCAAACGGAACGGGGAAGAGATATGAGGCGTATGCGCGTGTGCCGGGTCGTGGCCATCGTTGCGGCGGTGATCGGCGCGCTCGCGCTGCCGGGCGCTTCCTATGCGATCGAACACGAACAACCGCCGACGGCATTCGAACCGGTGCTCGAGGCTGAAAACTTCGCGATAACGCAGCAGCGCCCGGCGATCTACGACACGCCCGAATACCAGCTTCAGCTTGCTGAACAGGGCGCGAGGAACCGCGAAGAAGCGACCGTCGCGCAGGCTCAGGACCCGGAACGCAACTTCTCGGGAGACCTCTGCTACGAGGGGGAAAACGGGTGTGCCGGCGATGTGCGCCTGTATCACTGGGAAACCAACGGCTACGGCCGTGTGCGTAAGGTGCTCTTCACCGCGCGGGGCGGCGCGACGATCTCCGCTCGCATCTGGACGGCAGTGAACCCGGCGGCGACGCCGCACGCCAAACTGCCCGGGATCGTGATCACGAATGGCTCGGTCCAGGCAGACGAGCAGATGTACTGGTACGCCGCCCAGGCGCTTGCCAAGGACGGCTACATCGTGATGACCTTCGATCCGCAGGGGCAGGGCCAGAGCGACACCTTCGGCCAGGCGCCCGATGAAAACGAAGGCTTCCCCGCCCAGTCCGACGGCCGGCCGTTCTTCGATGGCACCGAGGACGCGATCAACTTCTTCCTCTCGAACCCGAAGCACCCATACGTGCCGGTCCCGAGCTGTGAAACCGGAACAAGCCACGCCGGCAAGCAGAACGACCGTGTGAAACGTGGCCTCGATGCCCCCTACAACCCGTTCTGGGCCGAAGTGAAGAGCGGCGGCATCGGCCTGGCCGGACATTCCTACGGAGCAGCAGGCGTCTCCTACATCGCCCAGTGGGACCCACGCGTGAATGCAGTGGTGGCCTGGGACAACCTCGCCCAGCCAAACCCCAACCAGAAAACCGGGGCGAGCGGGGGCGGCCCGGCCGAGAAGCCCTGCCCGAGCACTCCAGCCGACCGCACGCTGCCCCCCATCGCCAAGCCCGGCCTGGGCATGTCTGCCGACTACTTCCTGCCGCCCACGCCCAACAAAGAACTGCCTGATCCGCAGGCCAAGTCGACGGTGTCCCACATGTACAGCGAAGCCGGAGTGGACAGCGGGCAGCTCATCATTCGAGGTGGCTCCCACCTGGACTTCAGCTTCATCCCCAATCAGGCGTTCGGCGCGTCGCTCCGCGGCGCGGATGAGATCGCCTGGTACACCTCGGCGTGGTTCGACAAGTACGTAAAGCATCAGAGATCCGCCGACAAGCGCCTGCTCACCAACCGCTGGCGCGAAGATCCGGTCGAGGCCGCCGTCGACCGCCACAACGACGGCAACGCGTTCTCCTTCTACTACTACTCGCGTCTGGACATCCATCTCGCCAGCGGCGCTGTGTTCGACTGCGAGAACATGCGAAAAGGCTGCGCGGGGATGGTCACCGAACGTAACCCCGGCTCCTACTCCTACCTCGCCACCGACACGAGTCCGATCGGGCTGGATCCGCCGTGAGGGGGCGTTGACGGCAGGCGAGCGATAATCGGGCGGTGAGCAGTCCCGACGGAGAGGCGACGGCCTTCGCCGGCCGCACGGCGTGGGCCAGGAATCTGGCGACTCCGGTCCGCGATTTCCTGGGAACCGAGACGGGCAGCGCGATCGTCCTGCTGGCCGCGACAATCGCCGCGCTGCTGTGGGCGAACTCGTGGTGGTCGAGCTCCTACGAATCGGTCTGGACGACGAAGCTCGCCATCAGGATCGGCGGCGACGGGATTTCGGCGGACCTCCGGCACTGGGTCAACGAGGGCCTGATGACGTTCTTCTTCCTGGTCGTCGGGCTCGAGGCCAAGCGGGAGCTCGACCTCGGGGAGCTTCGAGAGCGGCGGCGGCTGGCGGTGCCGTTGTTCGCCGCCGTCGGCGGCATGCTGGTCCCGATAGCGATCTACCTGGCGTTCAACGCCGGCGGCCCTGGCTCGCACGGCTGGGGGGCCGCGATGTCGACCGACACGGCGTTCGCGCTGGGCGCACTCGCGCTTCTCACGCCGCGCGCGGCGACGCGCCTGCGCGTGTTCCTGCTCACGCTGGCGGTCTTCGACGATCTCTGCGCGCTGCTGGTGATCGCGGTCGTCTACACGACCCGTGTCTCGATCGTCGCGCTCGTGATCGCGGTCGCGCTGTTCGGCGTGCTGCTCGCTCTGCGATACGCGCCGGAGTGGCGACGACCGGTGTCGATCGTGGTCGCGGTCGGTCTCTGGATCGCGATGTTCGAGTCAGGCGTGGACCCGGTGGTCTCCGGGCTCGCGGTCGGGCTCGCCACCAGCGCCTACCCGCCGTCGCGCGATGATCTCGAGCGAGCGACCGCGCTGACGCGCTCCTTCCGCGAGCAGCCCACTCCCGAGCTGGCCCGCTCTGCGCAGCAGAGCGTCGTGTCCGCCATCTCGCCGAACGAGCGTCTGCAGTACAGCCTGCACCCCTGGACGAGCTATGTGATCGTGCCGCTGTTCGCGCTCTCCAACGCAGGCGTTCACCTCACCGGGACGCTGCTCGACGACGCGATCAGCTCGCCGATCACGCTCGGCATCCTCGTCGGCTACGTGGTCGGCAAGCCGCTCGGCATCCTCGGCGGCTCGCTGCTCGCGTCGCGACCCTCGATGCACGGGCCGCGCTCGCCGCTGAGCACTCCGCTGCTGGCCGCGGGCGGGGCCTTCGCAGGAGTCGGGTTCACGGTGTCGCTGCTGATCGGGAGCCTTGCCTTCAGCGGTCAGCGACTCGACGAGGCGAAGCTTGGGGCGCTGGCCTCCGTGGTGATTGCGCCTCTGGTCGGCTGGAGTGCCCTGCGCCTGGTCAGGCGGCTGCCGAGCCAGGTGCGAGCGCGGCAGATCGCGCGCACCGCCGAGGACATTCTCGATCTCTCCGAGGAGGTCGATCCCAAGCGCGACCACATACGGGGCCCGGAGGACGCGCGGGTGACGCTCGTCGAGTACGGCGACTTCGAGTGCCCGTATTGCGGGCAGGCGGAGAGCGCAATTCGCGAGCTGCTGGCCTCCTTCGGCGACGAAGTGCGCTACGTGTGGCGACACCTCCCCCTCAACGACGTCCACCCGAACGCTCAGGTCGCCGCCGAGGCCTCGGAGGCCGCGGCCGCACAGGGAGGCTTCTGGGAGATGCACGACACGCTGCTCGGCCACCAGGGGAAGCTGCGCCCGAACGACCTCAGCGGCTATGCGGAGCAGCTGGGGCTTGACGCCGACCGCATGATGGAGGACCTGCGCCGCCGCGAGTATGCGCCCCGCGTCAGTGAGGACGTGGCGAGCGCCGACGAGAGTGGAGTCTCGGGGACCCCCACCTTCTTCGTCAACGGGCGACGCCACTACGGCGCCTACGACATCGGCACGCTGACCGAGACGGTGCAGGCGGCGCGGCGCCGTGCCACGGTGGCCGCCGCGGCCTGACGCTCGGTCACCCGCGTCAGGGACGGAAGGCGATGCTGTGCTGTTCGCCCGCTGCTATGCCTGCGATTTCTGTGACCCCGCGAACCGTGACCGGCATGCTGCTGTCGTTGCACGTGCCATTCCCGAGCTGCCCGAACTCGTTGCGGCCCCAGGCCAGAACCGTGCCCTGCCGCAGCGCCATGCTGTACTGGTAGCCCGCCGAGATGCCGGTGACGCTCTCGAGTCCCCTGACCGCCACGGGTTTCCTGCTGCACGCGGTTGTGGCGCTGCCGTTGCCGCAGGCTTCCGGTCCCTGCGCGACCCCAAGCTGGCCGAAGACGTTGCTCCCCCAGCCCACCACGGTCCCGGTGTTCAACAGCGCCAGATCGTGTGCCGCGCCCGCGGAGATGGCGACGACGCCGCTCAGGCGTTTCACCGACACCGGGACGTTGCTGTCGGTGCTCGTGCCGTTGCCCAGTTCACCCTGCATGTTGCGACCCCAGGACATCACCGTGCCGGTGCTGGTCAGTGCGAGCGTGCTCAAGCCGCCGACTGAAACTGCCGTGACACCGCTCAGCCCCGGAACGGCTGTCGGCAGGCTTTTGTCGGTCGTGGTGCCATCCCCGAGCTGGCCGTGGCTGTTTTCACCCCACGTCACGACGGATCCGTTGCGCAGCAGGGCCGCGGCGTTGCCGGAGCTCGCTGCGATCGCCACGACTTCCGTCAGACCCTTCACGTGCACGGGCACGGTGGACGCGGTGCCAAGCCCCGCCGTCCCGTTGCCCAACTGCCCCCAGCGGTTCGCGCCCCAAGCCATCACCGTGCCGTCGCTCTGCAGAGCCAGGCCGTCGGCGCCGCCTGCTGCGATCGCCGTGACGTTGCGCAGGCCCTGGACCGCCCCCGGGACGGTGCTCGATTCACGCGTCCCGTTGCCGAGCTGCCCGAAGGCGTTGCCTCCCCATGACCTGACCGTGCCGTCGCTCAGCAACACCAGGCTGAAGTGATAGCCGGCGGCGACCGCGGTCACTCCGCGGAGTCCCGTCGCCGAGACCGATACCGGGCTGTTCGTGCTGGTGTAACCGCCGCCCAGCTGCCCGTAGCGATTTTCGCCCCACGCCACCATCCCGGAGGAGGTGGCCCGCGCTGTCTGCGCGCCGGCCGCCAGCAGCAGTGCCGTGAACAGAAGGGCCTTCGGTACCCGCAACCCGTGTGTCCCGTCTCGAACGGTTCTGGCCATCAGGCTGAGCTCCTATTCCTGGGGCACTCGGTTTCTTCCTGGGAATCCTGCGGCCTATGTTGCTGCGCGGCCAGCCCCCCGACCGCGCAGCCCATGGCACCCTAGAGGGAAGAGCCATCTTTCCGGCGAGTTTCAACTATCGAGCAGGAAAAGTCCAATATCAATTGGCCTTCGAGCCATAAACGGCGTCTATCGCATCGATTCGACGCCCGACGGGCCGCGGCGGCTCCTCTAGGTCTCCTGCGCGAGCTCGCGCGGCACGAGCCGCAGGCTCAGCTGCTCGCCGTGACGCAGCACGACGATGGCCACGGACGCGCCGATCAGGTCGGCGACCATCAGGCGCTGGATGTCGTCCACGCCCTGCACTCGGGTTCCGGCCAGCTCGACGATCAGGTCCTCAACGCGCAGGCCGGCGCGCTCGGCCGGACTGTCGGGAGTGATCTCGATGACCTCCACCCCCGTGGCCTGATCGCGGTCGCGCCGTGCCCTCGAAGGCAGTGGCCTCGGCCCGCCGGCGACCCCGAGGAACGCGCGCCTGACGCGGCCGTGGGTCATCAGCGCGCCGATCACCTTGCGCGTCGCCTCGTTGATCGGGACCGCAAGGCCGAGACCGACGCCGGCGACCGCAGTGTTGATACCGACCACGCGCCCGAACGAGTCGACCAGGGCCCCGCCGGAGTTGCCGGGGTTCAAAGCCGCGTCTGTCTGGATCACGTTGTCGATCATGCGCAGCACGCTGCCCGACCGTGCCGGGAGCGAGCGCCCGAGCGCCGAGATCACGCCGGCGGTCACCGATCCAGCGAAGCCGTGAGGATTGCCGATGGCCACCACGAGCTGGCCGACCCTGAGCCGAGCCGCATCGCCCAGCACGGCAGCCTCGAGGTCGTCGGCCTCGGCGCGAAGCAGGGCGAGATCCGACAACGGGTCGGCGCCGACGATGCGGAATCCGATCTCTCGACCGTCGACGAACGTCGCGCGCCCGCTTCGCCCCTGTCCTGCGACGACATGGGCCGATGTGAGCAGGAATCCGTCTGCGGTGAGCACGACCGCGCTTCCGGCGCCGACAGTGATGCGACCGCGACGCGTGTCGCGCAGCACCCGCAGGTTCGCCACGCTCGGCGCCAGCCGCTCGGCGACGCCGGCGACGGTGTGCGAGTAGGCGTCCAGCGCCTCGGCTTCGGCCTTGACCCGTGAGACCTCTTGCTCGCCCGCTGCCTCACGATCGAAGGCGCGGTTGTCCGCCACGGCGAGGATCCGCGCGCTCATGTGCGCCCCGGCCGGCGTCTGCTTGTGTCGCTGTTCATTCCCATCACGATACGACGGCCCTGAAGCTCCTCGGTCTCCCCATGGCGACGCCCGCGCCGCGTCCGCCTGCTCGCGGAGCGAGGTGTTGTTTACGTCCCCCTCGCGCCGGGGAAGAGTGCAGGCATGACTCGGGGGTCCTGGGGGACGGTTGCTGCTGTTCTTGGCGTGCTCGCGATCGCTGCCTCGGCTCCCGCGGCAGGCGCATTTCAGGCGGGCGCCGCCAAGACGGACATCACGCCGCCTCCCTACACGACCGCATCCGACGCGGCGTTCGTTCCGGCATGCGGAGCAACCGCGACCCAGGTGGCCGAGCTGTGGCCGGGCCCGCGCGCGTTCGCGTTCGAGAAGCCCTACGTGGACCTCCAAGGCACCGGCCGCTACGCGCCAGGCGATCCCTACTGCGACGCCGACCACTCCAACCGCTACGAGGCGCCCTACATAGCCGGCGGCAGCGGGCAGAATCGCTGGCCGACCGCGGTCGAACCCGGCAACGGCCCGGCGGCGCAGGCCATCGTCCTGGCGGCGGGTACCCGGCGCGTGGCGCTCGTCGCGGTCGACTCGATCGGACTGTTCAACGTGACGATGGACCGTATCCGCGCCGAGGTCGCGCGCGTTGACCCGAGGGTGACGCAGGTGTTCGTCTCGAGCACCCACGACGAGTCGGCCCCCGACCCGATCGGGCTGTGGGGACCGGATGGGAGCGACCTCCCGGAACACCCCTCGACGCCCGCCGCCACGAGCAGCGGCGTCGACGAGTACTACTTCGACTTCCTCGTCGAACGCGTCGCCCGCGCCGTCGTCGCGGCCGATGCGGCGCTGAGACCGGCGACGCTCGGCGTCGCGATGGGGTCCATGCCCTCGAACACGCAGAGCTGCTGGTCCTCCTACCCCTACATCGATGACCAGACGCTGCCCGTCATGCAGGCGCGCGAACGCAGTGGGCGAGTGATCTTCACGCTCGCCGACGTGGGCACGCACGCCGAGACGCTCGCGTTCTCAGGAGTGCCGTCATACGTCTCGATGCTCTCGGCCGACTGGCCCGGCGCGATGCGCGGCGCATTCGAAGCGCGCTGGCCCGGCAGCGTCGGCGTCGAGCTGGCCGGCATGGTGGGAAGCGTCGAGACGCCGACCGTCTACGAACCGCAGAGCACCCAGGTGCTCCGCGTGCCCGGTCCTTTCCACGGCGTCGCCGGCAATCCGGACGGCTGCTCGAGCGTCTACCCAGAGCCGTCGTCGGGCACGCCGGTCGCAGACGCCCAGGCATTCATCGGCGCCTACGGAAAGAGCGTCGCCGACGCGGCCGCCGCCTCACTGGCCGGCGGGCGCACGCTCGCGCCGGCGAGCCTCCAATCCCAGCAGAGCTCACTGTGCGTGCAGCTGGAGAACAACCTGTTCGTCGCGGCCGCGGCGGCCGGCCTGCTGTCGGATCGTCCGCTCTACGCCGATCCCGCATGCACCGTGGGTGCGCAGCCCGGCGCCGGCGCGGCTTCCTCGCAACTCGCGTCCGCGCCGCCTCCGCCGAACGCATCGGCGTGGGTCAAGACGGGCGTGGGCGTGGTCACGCTCGGGCCCATCCAGCTCGCCTACTCGCCCGGCGAGGTGTTCCCGTTCACGGAGGTTCGCGGCCCGATCGACGCGTCGCAGATGCCGTTTCCAACCGACTGCTACAACCCGGCGACGCGCGACTTCTCCTGCGGCAGCCCGCTGCCGATGACGCAGTGGACGTCGGCCGAGATGAACCGCCCCTACCGCTTCCTCGTGGGTCTCGGCGAAGACATGATCGGCTACCTGTTCCCGCCCGGCAACTTCGTCGGCACCCAGGGAGAGGTCAACCAGCAGCCGTGGGCAGCCTACGAGAACACGAGCGAAAACGGCGGACACGACCGCTTCGGCCACGGCCACGCCGACGACGCCGAGAGCGTCGGACCGCATGCCGGGCTCGCCGTGACCACCACGCTGCAACAGCTGCTCGAAAGCAGCGGCTCCGGGTCGAAGGTGCTGCCGGGCCTCTACGTCGACGCCGCCGGCCACCTGTCCGACGGCCCGTTCGCCGGCGGAGCCTTCACGGGCGCCGTCGGCGTCGAGGTCATCCCCGCAGCGGGACGCCCGCCGAAGACGCTCCTGCTCGGCCGCGACGCGCAACGTTGGGCGATGTTCGATGCGCTGCCCGACCCGGGCACCTCCGGGACATCGCTGCCGTACTCGGTCGCTACCGGAGGCATGATTCTCAACTCGGGCAGGCCCTTGCTGGTGGACGTGTTCGCCGGCGCCCAGGCGCTTGGGCTCTGAGCCGAGCCCCACCTGCTTAGAAACAGCTCCAGCCGGGTAGCACGTCGGCAGGGTGGGGCTGTCGGGGCTGACACGTCGAGATCTTCTACGCGCGGGGGCGGCCGCGGGTGCGCTCGCGAGCGTTGAGTCCCTGGCCGCGCCGGCACAGGTGCTGGAGCGCGTGCTCGCGGCTCCGAGTCGCTGCGGGCGCCTGTCTGACATCCAGCACGTCGTCATCTTCATCAACGAGAACCGCTCGTTCGACACCTACTTCGGCCAGCTTGCGGGCGTTCGCGGCTTTGCCGACCCGAACGTCCTGAAACTCGCCGACGGGAGCGGCAAATCGGTGTTCGCCCAGCCGTTCCCCGGGGTGGCGGGCGCTCCCTACGGCAACCATCTGCTGCCGTTCCACTTCGACACCACCAAAGGCGGCGAGTGCGTGAACGACATCTCGCACGAGTGGGCGGAGCTTCACCGCTGCTGGAACGGCGGCGCGATGGACTCGTTCGTCTCCGTCCACGTCGACCCAGAAGTCAACGGCAGCCGCGACGGCCCCAACACGATGGGCTACTACACGGCGACCGACCTGCCCTTCTTCCACGCGCTCGCGAGGAAATTCACGATCTGCGACGGCTACTTCTGCTCGGTGATCGGCCCGACCGACCCCAACCGCATGTACACGATGAGCGCCACCCTCGATCCCGACGGACAGCACGGCGGCCCGTCATTGCAGACGCTCGTGACCAACCGTGAGCAGCAGTTCGGCAAGTTCACCTGGCGTACGTATCCCGAGCAGCTGCAGTCGGCCGGGGTCAGCTGGAAGATCTACTCCACGCCCGACGGGGACTACGGCGACAACGTCCTTCCCTACTTCAAGGCCTACCAGGAAAACCCGCAGCTGGCGGCCAACGCCTTCACTCCCCAGTTTCCGACCGACTTTCAGAACGACTGCGCGGCCGGGACGCTCCCGCAGGTCTCCTGGGTGCTCGCCTCGCTGGTGCAGAGCGAGCATCCGCCCGCGCCGGTCACGTATGGCGAGGTGGCGCTCTCGCAGGTGCTGGGGGCGCTCACGTCCAACGAAGCGCTCTGGCAGAAGACCGCGCTGTTCGCGACCTATGACGAGAACGGTGGGTTCTTCGACCACGTCCCACCGCCCGTGCCGCCGCCGGAAACGCCGGGGGAGTACCTGACCGTGGACCCGCTGCCGGCGATCGCAGGCGGCATCCGCGGCCCGATCGGGCTCGGGTTCCGCGTGCCCATGCTCGTCCTATCGCCGTTCGCGCGCGGCGGCTTCGTCTGCTCTGACACGTTCGACCACACCTCGCTCCTGCGCTTCCTGGAGACTCGCTTCGGGCCCGAGGTGCCGAACCTCAGCGCGTGGCGGCGGTCGGTGACCGGCGACCTCACGAGCGCGTTCAACTTCGCCAGGCCGAACGCCACGGTGCCGCTCCTGCCGAGCCCGTCGCTCACGGACCCGCGCGTGCTGGGCAGTGACTGCCCCACCCAGGCCCCCGACACAGGCAGCGCGGAATTCCCCTCTGTCGCCGGCTATCCGCTGCCGAAACCGCCGCAGAGGATGCCGCGCCAGACGCCCGGAGCGCCCAAGCGCCCGAGCGGCATCTGCGCCACCAGCTAGCCGACGCGCACTACGCCGCCGTGCCCGGCGCCCACAGGGCTGACGGCTCTCGCTGGTACGGTGGGCGCGAAACGAGTCGGCCAAGACGCGCCCAGCGGCCGAGTCACCCGGGGCGCGCCTGGCGTGGGAGAGCGCATGGCTAGGGAGTTCAAGACATTCCTGCTCAGAGGTAACGTCGTCGATCTCGCCGTTGGGATCGTCATCGGGGCAGCGTTCGGCGCCCTCGTGACGGCCCTGGTGCGTGACCTGCTCACGCCCGTGATCGCGGCGATCGTCGGCAAGCACGACTTCTCGGCGCTGATGTTCACCGTGAACGGCAGCACCTTTCACTACGGCGATTTCATCAACGTGCTGATCGCGTTCGTCTCGATCGCCGCTGCCGTCTTCTTCTTCGTCGTCAAGCCTGTGAACGTGCTGATGGAACGGCGCAAGAGCGGCGTCGACACGCAGTCTGAGACGCGGCCGTGCAGCGAGTGCCTCAGTGAGATCCCGCGCATGGCGCGCAAGTGCGCGTTCTGCGCGTCCCCTCAGGTGGGCACGAGCTAGGACCCGGCCTCCGCCTGCAGTAACGATCTCGCCTCGGCCATCTGCCGAAGGAGCTCAGGCGCCGGCCGGGGATACTGGGGGTCGATCTCGGCAAGCGTCCTGATCAGGATCGCGGCTGTCGCGAGGCGGGCGAACCACTTGTGGTCGGCCGGCACGACGTACCAGGGCGCCCACTCCGTGCTCGTGTGGCTGAGCATCTGCTCGAAGGCCCGCTGGTACTCGTCCCAGTGTTCGCGCTCGCGGATGTCGCTGATGGAGAACTTCCAGTTCTTCTCAGGCCGGTCGATCCGCCTGAGGAAGCGCTTTGCCTGCTCCCGTTTGGAGAGGTTGAGGTGGACCTTGACGACGCGGATGCCGTTGTCGGACAGGTAGTGCTCCCAGTCGTTTATCTCTCCAAAGCGCCGCTCCCAGATGCCGGCCGTGCGGCTGGCCCGTGGCAGCTGCTCGTGCTCCAGCAGCTCGGGATGGACCCGCACGACGAGCACCTCCTCGTAGTGAGAGCGGTTGTAGATTCCGATGCCGCCGCGTGGAGGCAGAAAGCGCTGATAGCGCCAGAGGTAGTCGTGGTCGAGTTCTTCGGCCGAGGGCTCCTTGAAGCTGTGCACCTGCACCCCCTGGGGATTCACGCCGCTCATCACGTGCTTGATGGTGCTGTCCTTCCCGGACCCGTCCAGGCCCTGGAGGACCAGCAGCACCGCGAAGGTGTCCTGGGCCGCGAGCCTTTCCTGGTACTCCGCCAGCAGGGCGGCGCCCTCGCTCAGGCGCTCGGCGGCCTCGGCCTTGCTCGCCAGCCCATCGGTGTGACCCGGGTCGAAGTCACGGCGCAGCTGCACCTGCCGGCCGGGCCGGACTGCAAGCGGCTCCACGAGGTCGTTCACGAAGCTCAGCTGTTGCGTCATTGCCAATCAGCCTAGAGAAGTGGCTTCCCGAGTTCCTTGAAATATGCGAGAGTCGCAGGCTCCAACGTCGAGGAGAGGATGGTCGTGATGGCTGACGGCGTCTACCGAGTCACGGAAGTGATCGGCGTGAGCAGCGAGTCCTGGGAGGCGGCGGCACGCAGCGCGGTCGAGACCGCGGCCAAAACCGTGCGCGACCTCCGTATCGCCGAGGTGATCAGGCAGGACGTGGCAATTGAGAACGGGGCGATCAAGAGCTACCGCGTGCGGCTGGCGATCTCGTTCAAGTACGAGTCCAGCGACTGACGGCGGCTCGCGCGGACGGCAGCCCCGGCACGCAGGGCGCGGGCGCCGGCAGATGGCCGCCTCGTGCCCGCGAGGCGGCTGGTCGGGGGCGCCGTCCAGCCTGCGCGGCGACTATCTGATCGCGAGCGTGGCCACCATGCCCGCGTGGTCGGAGGGCCAGATGAACGGTTCCGGCGCCGGGCTCGGCGCCGTGTCGCCCACGAGGTGCTCGTCGAGCACTGAGACGCTGCCGCGGCTGAACACGTGATCCGGGTCCTCTTCGTAGGTCGAGTTCGGGTCGCTGGCGCGATCGCTGGGCGCCAGATGGCAGCAGGTGAGCGGAGGGGCGCCGAGACCGGCCGCCGTCCACGTGTCGGTCAGACCGCCGGCGAGGAAGGCGTTGTATGCGGCCGGTGCGCGGACGGGTCCCGAGTTCATGTCACCGGCGAGGATGACGGGAAGCGAGGTGTTCGCCGGGCCGGCGAGCAGTTCCTGGGCCTGCGGACCCGACACGAGGCCTCCGGGCGCCTGCGCGTCGAGATGCGTCGTGATGAACCTGAACGTCTTCCCGCGAACCTTTGCGTCGATCGACTGCCAGCTGTTCGTGAACACGAATCCATGGGGCGGATCCGGGTCGAGGGGGTTGGGGATCAGCGGCAGGCTGGCGTTATAGGTGTCCGAAAGGGGGTTGGACAGCTTGAGCTGACTCGTCGGGAGATCGGTGCGCGCAAGGATCACGCCGCTCTCCACCATGCCGACGGCGACCGCGCCCTGGGTCGTGAAGATGGGGAACGCAAGCGTGAAGTTGTCGTCGTGCCGGGAGACCGGGGCGTAGTGCGCACCCGCGGCCGTGAGAGCCGCGACGAGCTCCTGAGTGAAGTCCTCGTTGACGGTTGAAGGCAGGGCGAACGGGTGCGCCGGTGAGAATTCGCCGATGTGCCACGTGGCGACCTCCTGGAGGCCAACGAGCGCCGGCCTGTTCTGCGCGATCTCCGCGGCGATCAGTTTCGCTCGGTCCGTGAAACGGGTCGCGAGGTAGGTCGCGTAGTCGGCGCTCGTGGCGGCGAGCGCCTGTTCGAAAGTCGGAGTCGTGCCCTGCAGCGCCGAGAAGTTGGCGAACTCCGTGCCCTGATACAGGTTCTGCGTCATCACCGTCACCGAGCGCTCGTCGGCGGAGGCGGCGCCGGCTCCGACCAGCGCGCAGGCGAACGTGAACAGCAGCGCGACCGCGCGCAGCAGCGCCCGAGCGCGGCGCGGCGGGACGGAAACCGCGAAACGGCCTGGCATGAGGCGCCTCCTCGTGGTGCAGGGCCTCTGGGCTCCCCACCCCGACGCGCCGCGACCCTAGTTTTGGGGCGGAAGCGAGTCTCCGGCGGGGCCGCATACCGCGACGCAGTCGACTGATCGGGACCGTCCGAAGGAGACGTTATCCGCGTATCGATGATCTGTCAACAGACGCAGCCGAGAACGCCACCGTGAAATGATGTGGCCGACGCGGGTTGTCTATGGAGTCGGTCCTGGACCGGCAAACCAGAAGGGGGGCGGCAGCATGGGGACGATCACCGACTACGAGGTCGACCAGATCGAGAGGGCGAATACGACGGGGCTCACGCCGGTCGTCTTCATACACGGGCTGTGGCTGCTGCCAAGCAGCTGGGACCGCTGGTCGGACGTCTTTGAGCAGGCGGGCTACGCGCCGCTGACCCCGGCGTGGCCGGACGATCCGCAGAGCGTCGAGGAGGCGAACGCGAACCCCGAGGTCTTCGCGCACAAGACGGTGGGGCAGGTGGCCGACCACTTCGCCGAGCTGATCGCAAGCCTGAAGAAAAAGCCGGCGGTTGTGGGGCACTCGTTCGGCGGGCTGCTCACGCAGATCGTCGCTGGGCGCGGGCTCGCCGCGGCGTCGGTGGCGATCGACCCGGCTCCCTTTCGCGGTGTGCTGCCGCTGCCGATCTCGGCGCTGAAGTCCTCGAGGCCGGTCCTCGGAAATCCGGCAAACCGCAATCGCGCGGTTCCGCTCACCTACGAGCAGTTCCGCTTCGGCTTCGCGAACGCCGTGAGCGAGGACGAGGCCAGGCAGCTCTATGAGACGTTCGCCGTCCCGGCGTCCGGCGCGCCGCTGTTCCAGGCGGCGACCGCCAACCTGAACCCGTGGACAGAGGCGAAGGTAGACACGAAGAACGCCGACCGCGGCCCGCTGCTGATCATCTCCGGCGAGAAGGACAACACGGTCCCCTGGTCGATCGCCAACGCCTCCTTCAAGAAACAGGCGCGCAACGACGGCGTCACCGAGATCGTGGAGATCCCCGGCCGCGGACATGCGCTGACGATCGACAGCGGATGGCGGAAGGTCGCCGACACGGCGCTCGACTTCGTCAAGCGCTTCGTCTAGCGCGTTGATGGGCCTCCTCGGCCCCGGCGGCGCCGCATGAGCCACCCGGCCGCGGTGATCTTCGACCTCGACGGCGTGCTGATCGACTCCGAGGGCGTCTGGAACGACGCCCGCCGGGAGCTCGTGCGGGAGAGCGGAGGGGCCTGGACCGAGGACGCGCAGCGGGCGATGATGGGGATGAGCTCGGTCGAGTGGTCGCGCTACATCCGCGACGAGCTCGCCGTCGCGATGAGCGCCGAGGAGATCTCCGCGGCCGTCGCCGGCCACGTCGAAGGCATCTACTGCAGGCAGCTGCCCCTGCTTCCCGGCGCGCGCCGCGCTGTCATCTCGCTCGCCGCGCGCTTCCCGCTCGCGGTGGCCTCCTCCGCGAACCGGCCGGTGATCGACCTCGTGCTCGGCCTCGCCGGCCTGACCCGCGCCTTCCGGACGGAGGTCTCCTCGGAGGAGGTGGCGCGGGGCAAGCCGGCGCCGGACGTATACCTCGAGGCCGCGCGAAGGATCTCGGTGCCGGCCGCTCGTTGCGCGGCGGTGGAGGACTCGGGCAATGGCCTGCGCGCCGCCGCCGCAGCTGGAATGAGCGTCATCGCGATCCCCAACAGGGAGTTCCCGCCCGATAAGGCGGCGCTCGCGCTGGCCGACGTCGTGCTGCCGTCGATCGAGCATCTCTCGCCGGGCGTCGTCACGGCGCTCGAGCGCTGACGCTGCGACCATGGGCACCGTGAAGGTGGCGTCGGATCACAGGGACGAGGTTGCACCCAGCGACCTCGAGATGCCCGAGGAGCTGAGCCGGCGCGGGCTGCGCTCGCGGCTGCTGTTCGCACTCGCGCTGGTCCTGGCCGTGATCGCAATCGTCACCCTGCTTCCAGGGCTGGGCTCGCTGCGCTCGCGGCTGTCGCACGCCAGTCCCGAGTGGCTGCTGATCGGCGTCGGCCTGAAGGTGCTTTCCGGGCTCGGCTACGTCGCCGTCTTTCGGATGGTGTTCTGCCGGCGGATGAGCTGGGGCGTCAGCTACCAGATCGGGATGGCAGAGCTCGGGGCGAACGCGCTGTTCCCGACCGGCGGCGCCGGCGGGCTTGCGCTCGGAGCGTGGGCGCTTCGACGAGGAGGGATGCAGGCGAGCGAGATCGCGCGACGGACGGTCGCCTTCTTCCTGCTCACCAGCGTGCCGAACGTGCTCGGCGTGATCATCATCGGGGCCGGGCTCGCGACAGGGGCGTTCAGCGGCGAGTCGAACCTGCTGCTCACGGCGCTGCCGGCCGCCGTCGCGGCGCTGGCAGTCGTGGCCGCGCTGCTGGCGGGGCGCCTCGCCAAGCTGCTCGGGTCGCGGATGGAGCGAGAAGGCCGCCACGAGCTCTCCCGCCACACGCGCCTGCTGTTTGGCGCTCTGACCGCGGTCGGCGACGGCGTCGACGAGGCCGTGGCGCTTCTGCGCGAGGGCAACGCCGTGCTGGTCCTGGGTCTCATCGCCTATCTGGCGTTCGACGTGATGATCCTGTGGGCGACCTTCCACGCGTTCGGCGCCTCGCCGCCCCTCGCGATCCTGTGGATCGCCTATCTGATCGGCGAGCTCGGCGGCCTGATCCCGGTTCCCGGCGGGATCGGAGGCGTGGACCTCGGCCTCGTCGGCACGTTCGCCCTCTATCACGTGCCACTCGCC
This sequence comes from Solirubrobacteraceae bacterium, assembly GCA_034665005.1. Taxonomy (GTDB): domain Bacteria; phylum Actinomycetota; class Thermoleophilia; order Solirubrobacterales; family Solirubrobacteraceae; genus Palsa-744. Next base: position 131,177 of record JAXDGO010000039.1, read on the forward strand.
TCGGCGGCGAGCGCGGTGCTCGCCTACCGGGCGATCGCGCTGTGGGTTCCCGCCGTGCTCGGAGCGGGAGCCTTCATCGCGCTGCGTCGCACCCTGCGCAGCGAGGCGTACAAGGTCTCCGTCTGCGCGCCACAGACCGAGATGGAGGTGATCGGCCTGGGCCGGGTCGTGATCCGCGCCGAGTCGAGATGAGATCGCACGCGGAGTTGTCATGCTGACGGTTCGATGACAGAGCGCGATATCCACTCGTGGCTGATCGACATGGACGGCGTGCTGGTCCGCGAGGAGCAGCCGATCCCGGGCGCCGAGCGCTTCATCGCCCGCCTGCGCGAGCGCGGCACGCCGTTCCTGGTGCTGACGAACAACTCGATCTACACGCGGCGGGACCTCGCGGCACGGCTCACGGCGAGCGGCCTCGACGTCCCCGAGGAGGCGATCTGGACCTCCGCGCTGGCCACCGCGCGCTTTCTCGAAGACCAGCGCCCCCGAGGCACCGCGTTCGTGATCGGCGAGGCCGGCCTGACCACCGCGCTGCACGACGCCGGCTACACGCTCACCGAACGGGCGCCGGACTACGTCGTGCTTGGCGAGACGCGCACCTATTCCTTCGAGCGCATCACTCGAGCGATTCGCCTGATCGTCGACGGAGCCCGGTTCATCGCCACCAACCCCGACCCGATCGGCCCGACGGCAGACGGCCCGTTGCCGGCGACGGGCTCGGTGGCGGCGCTGATCAGCCACGCGAGCGGGGTCGACCCGTACTTCGTCGGCAAGCCGAACCCCCTGATGATGCGCTCGGCACTGAACGCGATCGACGCGCACTCCGAGACCGCCGCGATGATCGGCGACCGCATGGACACCGACGTGGTTTCCGGGCTCGAGGCCGGGATGGAGACGATCCTGGTACTGAGCGGCGTCACGACGCGCGAGGATGCCGAGCGCTATCCCTACCGCGCGTCGCGCATCGTCGAGTCTGTCGCCGACCTTCTCGGCGTGCTTGTGTAGGAGCCGCTCCGGAGCCCGCCAGGACGTCCGCGTCGTCACGGACCGGAAGTGGCGAGCAGGCCTTGCAAGAGGTGAGACAATCAGCGCCTTGAGAGACAAGGTGCTCCGGCCTTTCACGGGCCGGGGCCGACCGGCTTGGGAGGGAGGCCGCTCGTGAAAGATTGGGTCAGCGACGGATCGGTGGGGAGGGCTCGTGCCTATGTGGCCGGCCTTGCGCGAGACCTCTACTTCGCATGCATGCGGCCGTTCGGCTACCTGGCGTTCGTCCTCGCGCTGGCGGCGCTCTCGGCGGCTGCGCGACTCCTCGGCCGCGACAACGAGCTGGGTTTCTTCGCCGGGCGCCTGAACTCGATGATCTGGCGCTACCCGGAGGTCACCCGCCGGGGGGTGCAGATGGCGTGGCTGATGTGGATCGTGCTGTTCCTCGTGGCACTCAGCCCCGCGGACCCGATCCCTAGCCGCTGGGATGAGGTCTTGCTTGGGGCTCTAGCGCTGGGGATCGTTTGGCGCCAGGCGTTCGCTGAGCGCCGAGTCGGGCGTTGAGGTTCTCGAGCGCCTGCTCGAGTCCCACCTCGGAGGGGTCGAGCGCGCGCATCGCCGTCGCCAGCCGGTATTCGGCGAAGTAGGCCGGCTCGACGTCGCAGGCTCGCGCGACCAGCTCCATCGCGCGCATCGACGGCTTGTCGTGGCCGTTGGCGAGCATGTTGATGTGGGCGTGGGTGACGCCCTTCCCGTCGACCGCGCGCGTCGCATCAGCCAGGCCTCTGTAGGTGAGGCCACGCTCGCCCATCAGCGTGCGCAGCGCGTCCCCAAATGGCCTGTCGCTCATCCGTTGCATTGTTGATCTCCTGTTCGGGTGAGCGCGCATTCTGCCCGAGCTCGACGCGTGAAGCTCTACCGCTTGCTTGTCGTTCGCCTGAATGTTAGGTTACGGCCCTACCGGGCGTCCAGATCGCGGTGCGACAGATTGCGACGGGGGCGCCCAGCGTTCTCAAATTCTGGAGGCGACGATGAGCGCGACGGAGATTGACGACGGGAGGCTTGAAGCCTTCATGGGGCAGGCCGTCACCGACATGGGCGCGATCATCAGCGCGCCACTGTTCCTGATCGGCGAGAAGCTAGGGCTCTACAAGGCGATGGCGGGGGCTGGGCCGCTGAGCTCGCAGGATGTGGCCGAGCGTTCCGGGGCGGCCGAGCGCTCCGTGCGCGAGTGGCTACGAAACCAGGCCGCCGGCGGCTATATCACCTACGACCCCGAGAGCGACCGCTACACCCTTCCCGACGAGCAGGCGCTCGCGCTGGCCGACGAGAACAGCCCCTTCTACATCCTCGGCGTGTATGACCTGATCGCCTCGCTCTACGCGGATGAAGACAAGATCCTCGAGGCCTTCCGGACCGGCAAGGGGATGGGCTGGCACGAGCACGATCACCGGCTGTTCCGCGGCACCGAGCGCTTCTTCCGGCCCGGCTACCGCGCGAACCTGGTGAGCGAGTGGATCCCGGCGCTCGACGGCGTCCAGGAGAAGCTCGAGCGCGGCGCCAAGGTGGCCGACGTCGGCTGCGGGCACGGCGCCTCGACGATCATCATGGCCCAGGCCTTCCCCAACTCCGAGTTCTACGGGCTCGATTACCACCAGGAGTCGATCGAACGTGCGCGTGAGGCAGCGGACCACGCGGGCGTCTCCGACCGGATCAACTTCTCGGTCGCGTCGGCCAAGGACTATCCGGGCAGCGACTACGACATGGTCTGCGTGTTCGACTGCCTGCACGACATGGGCGACCCGGTTGGCGCCTCGGCGCATGTCCTCGAGACGCTCGCCGACGACGGAACCTGGATGATCGTCGAGCCGTTCGCGAACGACAAGGTCGAGGACAACCTCAATCCCGTGGGGCGCGTCTTCTACGGCGCCTCGACGACCATCTGCACGCCGGCCTCGCTCGACCAGGAGGTCGGCCTGGCGCTCGGGGCACAGGCGGGCGAGGCGCGCCTGACCGAGGTGCTACGCGAGGGTGGGTTCACCCGCGTGAAACGCGCGACCGAGACGCCGTTCAACCTGATCCTCGAAGCGAGGCCGTAGCGAGGTGGGACAGGTCGCGTCTGCCAACGAGGAGGCGATCCGGGCGTGGGACGGACCGCTCTTTGAGCGGTTCGTCCGCTTCCGTCATCTCCTGACGACCGGGCTCGGCGTCCACGGCGAGGAAGCGCTGCGCCTGGTTCCCCCCTGGCCGGGCGAGCGGGTGCTCGACGTCGGCTGCGGCTTCGGCGACACCACCCGCCGGATCGCCGACCTCGTCGGACCGGACGGCGAGGCGCTCGGCGTGGACGCCGCCCCCCGCTTCATCGAGGACGCACGGCGGCAAGCCGCGGAGGCGGGGGTGGAGAACGTGATCTTCGAGGTCGTCGATGTCGAGACGGCGAGCTTCGATGAGGGCTTCGACCTGGCGTTCTCGCGGATGGGGACGATGTTCTTCGCCAACCCCGTTGCGGCGCTGCGCAACGTGCGAGAGGCGCTCCTGCCGGCCGGGCGGCTCGTGATGGTGGTGTGGCGCGCGAAGATCGACAACGACTGGGTCTACCGTGCCCAGACGATTACCGAGCGGTTCGTCGAGAAGCCCGAGGAGTACGACGAGCCGACGTGCGGTCCCGGGCCGTTCTCGATGGCCAACGCGGACACCACCAGCGGCATACTGCTGAGCGCCGGATATGAGAACGTCGCGCTGCGGCGCTGTGACATACCGATCATGATCGGCACCGATCTGCAGGAGGCCGTGGATCTCGTCATGAGCCTGGGGCCGGCCGGCGAGATCCTGCGTCTGGCCGGCGAGCGCGCGGCGCACCTGCACGAGCCCGTCGCCGACGCCCTGCGCGAGGGCATGGCTGACTGGCAGCGCTCCGACGGCGCGGTGATGGCGCCGGCATCGACCTGGATCGTCACCGCCAACGCGCCGGCCGCCTGAGCGCCGCGCCGGACCCGGCGTCCCGCGCTCAGCCGACGCGCGAGAGCATGCCGCGCCCGATCTGGGCTCGCCCGTGGGGCATCTCGCCGCCGAGCAGGCTCTCGGCGATCTCGGCGGGGCTCGGCTTGCCGACGAGGAACCCCTGGGCCATCTCGCAGCCCATTTCCTGAAGAGCGGTCATCTGCGTCTGGGCCTCGATGCCCTCGGCGACGACGGCGAGCGAGAGGGCCTGCCCGACGCCCAGGATGGCCTGCAGGAGATCGCGGCTTTTGCCCCCCTCGCTGAGCGCCGTCACGAAGCTCTTGTCGACCTTGAGGATGTCGACGGGCAGGCGCTGCAGGTGGGACAGCGAGGCGTATCCCGTGCCGAAGTCGTCGATCGCGATGCTGACCCCGAGCTTGCGCAGTTCCTCGAGCACCTCGATGATCCGCTCGGTCTCGTTCGCGAGCGACCCCTCGGTGATCTCGAGCACCACTCGCGAGGGGGCGATCCCGGACCGCTCGATCGCGCTCTGCACGTCTGAGATCAGGCTCGGGGACGTGAGCTGAACGGTGGACACGTTGACCGAGATCGACAGCGAGCGCGCACTGCCGTGACGGCTATCCCACGCGGCCATCTGGCCGATCGCCTCTCCCAGCACCCAGCGGCCGACGGGCACGATCAGCCCGTTTTCCTCGGCCAGCGGGATGAACCGCTCCGGAGCGATCAGGCCGCGCGTCGGATGACTCCAGCGGACGAGCGCCTCGAAGCCTTTGAGCCGTCCGTCGATCATCTCGAAGATCGGCTGGTAGAAGAGGACCAGCTCCGACTTCTCAAGCGCATCGCGCAGATCCACCTGCAGGCGGAAGCGCTCATGCGCCCGCTCGTGCATCGAGGGCGCGAACAGCCGCACCGAGTCCTTGCCGCTGGTCTTCGCGACGTACATCGCGGTGTCCGCGTCGCGCAGGAGGTCGGGCACGTCGGTGCCGGAGGCCGAGCCGATCGCCACTCCGACGCTGGCCGTCACCGCGTAGTCCCAGCCGGGCAGGCTGAAGCGCGGGCGCAGCACCTCGCAGACACGTCCGGCGAGCGCCCTCGTTTCCTCCATGCCGGTCACGTCGTCGATCAGGATCACGAACTCGTCGCCGCCCAGGCGCGCGACCGTGTCCTCCGAGCGGACCAATGATTCAAGGCGTCGTGCGACCTCGCAGAGCACGACGTCCCCGACCTGGTGGCCGAGGCTGTCGTTGACGGCCTTGAACCCGTCGAGGTCGACCAGCAGGACCGCCACGGTGGCGCCCGAGCGCACGGACCGTGCGAGCGCCTGCTCGGCCCTGTCGGTGAGCAGCGCGCGGTTGGCAAGGCCGGTGAGCGGATCGTGGAAGGCCTCGTGACGGAGCTGGTGCTCGAGTGCCACCTGGTCGGTGGCGTCACGCGTGTTTATCACCAGGCCGCGGACGCTCGGGTCGCTGATCAGGTTGGTTATCGCCGATTCGGCGTGCCGCGTGCGACCACTCGCGTCCGTCAGCTCCCACTCCACCCGCGACACGTGGCCGGGCTCGCTCATGGCGCGCACGAGGGCCTCCCTCAGAGCGCTCGAGCCGCCGGTCACGACCTCCAGTCTCTCGCCGATCAGCTCGGCGGGCTGGTGGCCGAAGATGGCAGCCATCGAGTTGCTCACGTAGCGCACCATCAGGTCGGGATCGACGACGGTCACGACGTCGGAGGAGTGCTGCACGAGTGCGCGGTAGTAGCGCTCGGTGGCTCGCAGCTCGGCGGTGCGCTCCTCGACGCGCCGCTCCAGGTCGGTTGTGAGCGCGTGGTTCTCGTAGACGACGATCAGCTGCAGGAGCAGCGCGAGGACGACGAGCGCGGCGCTGATCGAGAGCAGCACGCTCGTGGGTCCGATGCTTTTCCCAGCCCACCAGCAGACGAGCGCCGTGGCGATGCCGAGCGCGGCCGGAAGCGTGGGCAGGCCCGGCATCAGCCGGCCGGTGGCGAGCCGTCGCGTCCACCTGCGCTCGCGGTGGCGCTGCGCCGCGGCCACGGTTATCACGAGGAAGCCGGCAACCCAGCCGATGTCGATCGGGCTGACCCGCGCGAAGCCGGGCCGCAGCGCGGTCATGTACCAGAAGGCCGAGTCGGAGATCGCCAGGAAGCTGATGCCCACGGCGAGCAGCCCGAGCCCCGCCGGTAGATGATCCTTGCCCCTGACGGCCACGAACAGCACCACCGAGAGCGCGACAGCGTCGAGCACGGGGTACGCCAGGTTGACGATCTGACCCGCCGTGGACGTTCCACTGCTGGCGAACACGGCGGCTATCACAGCGCACCAGCTGATCAGGAAGGCGCCGACCGCAATCAGCATGCCCTCGGCGGCCCCCCGCAGGTGAGACAGCCGTCCCGCCGGCGTGCTGACCATGCTCAACAGGCCGCCGACCACGAGGACCGACGATGTGAGCAGGGCGCCGTCCAGGACGGATGGACGCTTTGGGGTGATGCCCAGCCCCACTTCGTAGACGCTCCAGACGACATGACCCACGGCCCATGCGCCCAGGCCGATGGCCAGCAGCCGCCACGCACGCCAGGCGCGCTGTCCCGTGCCGTCCGCGGAGTCTTCGCGACTGTCGCGCCTGGCCCTGGAGGCGCAGGCGAGCGCGGCAATCACCGCCGCGAGAGTTTCGCTGACGTCGTCGAATGCCGTCCAGGCGGGGACCGAGCCGGTGTGGAGCGTGACGAGGACGGCGAAGGCCGCGATCGCCGCGACGCTCAGCGCCCACAGCAGTGGCAGCTGCGCGACTCTCAGTGTCTCGCGCTTTGGAATCAGTTTGGCAGTGCTACCCGGCATAGCAATCCACGGAGGCATCCCGCCTCTCGGTCGGATTCCATCGGCCGTTTGCCGGATCAGCTTGAGTCGCTGCGGACTGGACGGATCCGGGCGCTGAGACGCCGCGTCCAGACAGACGGCTCGAGCGGGCGCTGAGCCGCCGGCTAGGGCTTGACGGTCATGAAGAAGATCGCCACTGCGATCAGCGCGATGGTGAGAACCGTCCAGTTGCGCAGGGCCGCGAGGGTCGCGGCGTAGACGGCCTCGTCGCCCGCCTCCGAGGCGGCGATCAGACGTTCCTCGTTGCGGCGCAGGAGCGTCGCGCCCATCCCCGCTATCACGATCAGCAGGATCAGCGGCACCGTGACCCAATCCTTTGACCAGAGATGCGCGTCGCTGGCAAGGTAGATGCCGGCCAGCAGCACGACGGCGATCGCAGGTCCGGTCACGCGCTTGCTGAACGCGATCTGCAGGCGATGGAAGCCGGCGCGCTGGGCGATCGGCAGGCCGGCATTCACCGCGAGGAACACCGGGTATGCGAAGAGCGCTCCGAACGCGGTGACCACCGCGGTGACGTGCAGCCACAGCACGACGTCAAAGAACGTTACGACCGCGAGCACATGCGGGAGTCTAGGGTTAGCGGCGTCGGGGGCATGGCACCGTGGCGCTCGCCACCGAGCGGCTGCCGTCGAGGAAGCTCAAAGCGGCCGCGAAGTGAAAGCCCTTGCGGGGACAGGTCCTCGGCAGACCGATCCCCCGGGGGCGGTACGCGATCGTCCTGCCATGGATGTGTTCGTAGTAGGTGAGGCGCCCGCCGAGCGTGGCGTGCAGTCGCACGAGCGAGATGTATGGCGCTTCGGGGAGGCTCTGGACCGGCGGCACGGTTATCTGCAGGCGCCCCGGCCGCAGCTGCGTGGAGAGCACCAGCCGTGCGGCGACGGGCGTTTCGCCGGTGACGCAGAGCAGCAGCTGCAGTGAGCCATCCGGCGAGGGCCCCGCGACGAGGGCGACGCCGGCCGTCTCCCTCACCGTTTCGGACCCGATCGGGATCTCGACGAGCGCGCTGCCGTAGCCGATGCGCGAGTTCGCCGGGCACGCGGCCGGCCCACGCGATTCCAGCAGCGCCGGCGAGCACGAGGCGAGGCCGAGCCCGCTCGTGCCGATGCCGAGATCTGCCGGGTATTGCAGCTCGACGCCCGTCAGCGCGCTGGCGGCACCGCTGCCGGGGACGATCGCAAAGCCGAACGAGAGGGTCGTCGGAGCTCCGAGGCGCTCGGGCGTGAGCTTCACGGCCAGGGACGCGCGCTGCGCTGCGCTCGCCGGGCTCGTCGGCATGAGCATCGGCGCGCACGAAAGCAGGGCGCCGAGCGCCAGCGCGACGAGGGGCCGCGGTCGCCGGCCAGGCTCAATAACGGAGCTTGCCAATCGCCTGCACCGTCAACGCGAAGGTGCGGCGGTAGAACACGCCGAACAGTTCGCCGTTGCCGCGGGCGCGCGCGTAGCGCCCGCTGCCGCCGGTGATCGACAGCCCGCCGCGAAAGCTAGGTGCGGGGCTCGCGGGATTGCTCACCTTCGCCTGACCCTGCCCGCTGATCGAGCCGTACCGGCTGTAGATCGTGAACTGCGCGGCGACTGTTGGACCGCCGTTGTATGTGAAGTGGACCCGGAGCCGCCCCGGGATCGTGCCCGACACCGGCCCTTCATCGGTGAAGCGTGGGCCCGAGCTGCTTAGGAGATGCAGATGTCCTTCGTCGCGCACGTTCAAGACGGTCGCCGAGCGCGCGGCGGGGGCGACCGAGGCGCCGCCCGCCAAGGCGGGCGCGGCGAGCGCAGCACAGAGGATGCTCACACCGATCACGATCGGCGCGCCGGCGCTGCCGCCCGCACCTCCCGCCTGTCTGTCAACCGGCGGCCCCCCCACCGGACCTGGTCATCTCGACGCACCTCCCTGGCCACGACTGAAGCCGTCCGACCATCCTAGTCCGCCGAGCCGGGCTGCGATAGAGGGAGCGTCGGACGAGTCCTGCTCGCGCGGAACTCGGCGCGTGCGAGCCCAACCGCGTGCCGACGTTATGGCCCTCCGGCGGCGGGTAGAGAAAGGAGGAACCAACTCGGAGGCAGCACCGACCCTCGCGTGAGCCGTGGCCGATTCAGCTCCTCTGTGGAGATGACGAACGGTGAGCAGGCAGACCGAGACCGACGTCAGGCGCTTCAGCGACCGAAGGCAGGCCGGCAGAATGCTGGCCGAGCAGCTTCGCGATTACCGCGGACGCGACGACGTCATCGTCCTTGGACTTCCGAGGGGCGGCGTTCCCGTTGCCTGGGAGGTGGCGCGCGAGCTCGATGCGCCGATTGACGTCTACCTGGTCCGCAAGCTCGGCGTCCCCGGCCACGAGGAGCTGGCGCTCGGCGCGATCGCCACCGGTGGCGTGCGCGTGCTCAACAAGGAGCTGATCGAACGGCTGGGCCTTCCCACGGAGTGGCTCGAGGCGATCGACGCGAAGGAGCGGCGTGAGCTCGAGCGCCGCGAGCGCGCCTACCGCGGCTCGCGTCCTCCGCCGGATCTCGCCGACCGCGTCGTGATCCTCGTCGACGATGGGCTCGCGACGGGCTCGACGATGCTGGCCGCGGTTCAGGCTGTGCGGCAGGACGATCCGGCGAAGATCGTGGTGGCGGTGCCGGTCGCCGCGCCGGAGGTCTGCTCGGCCCTGCGGTCCGCCGCGGATGAGGTCATCTGCGCGCTCACCCCGCAGCCGATGCACGCCGTCGGGCTCTGGTACGACGACTTCTCCCAGACGAGCGACGAGGAGGTCCGCGACCTGCTGGCGCGGGCCCGGCAGCCGCCGGTCCCGGCCGGCCTCGACGAGAGGGCGTTGCACCGGCTGACGGGCGCGCGCGAGGATCTCGATCCGCTGCTCGCCCGAGCGCGCGCGGCCCGCCACGTGCTCCTCGGCGAGGCCTCGCACGGCACCCACGAGTTCTACCGCGAACGTGCCGAGATCACGAAGCGCCTCATTGCCGAGGGCGGCTGCACGGCGGTGGCCGTCGAGGCCGACTGGCCGGACGCCTATCGCGTCAACCGCTTCGTTCGCGGCGCGGACGAGGACCGGACGCCGGAGGAGGCGCTGCGCGGCTTCCGCAGGTTCCCCGTGTGGATGTGGCGCAACACCGTGGTTCTCGAGTTCATCGGCTGGCTGCGCGATTACAACGACGCGCTGGCCCAGGACGCGCCCAAGGTCGGCTTCTACGGGCTCGACCTCTACAGCCTGCACGCGTCGATGGACGCCGTCGTCGAGTTCCTCGATCGCGCCGACCCGCAGGCGGCGGCTCGTGCCCGCGAACGCTATGCGTGCTTTGACCAGTTTGGGCGCGACCCGCAGGTGTATGCGTACGAGACCGGCATCGCCGGCGCCGAACCATGCGAGGAGCAGGCGGTCCAGCAGCTCGTCGAGCTGCTCGGCAGGCCCTCGGGCGACGGCGCCACGGGAGAGAGCTCCGCCGACGCCGACGCGCGCTTCTACGCAGAGCAGAACGCGCGGCTGGTCGTCAACGCCGAGCGCTACTACCGCTCCATGTTCCGCGGCGGCGTCGAAAGCTGGAATCTCCGCGACCGCCACATGGCCGAGACCCTCGAGCAGCTTTCGGCCCATCTCGAGCGCACCAGCGGGCGAGCGAAGGTCGCGGTGTGGGAGCACAACTCCCACCTCGGCGACAACCGCGCCACCGAGCTCGGGCAGGCGGGGCAGTTGAACGTGGGCCAGCTCGTGCGCGAGCGCCATGGATCCGACGCGCTGCTCGTGGGGTTCACCACGTTCACCGGCACGGTGACCGCGGCGTCCGACTGGGGCGGCCCAGCCGAGCGCAAGAACGTGCTGGCCGCCCTCCCCGGAAGCTGGGAGGAGCTGTTTCACGAACAGGGCACAGCAGCCTTCCTGCTCGATCCCTCCGGGCTGCATGGACGCCGTCTCGAGCGCGCGATCGGCGTCATCTACCAGCCACAGACCGAGCGCGTCTCGCACTACTTCAACGCCCGGCTCGCCGATCAGTTCGACGCCGTCATCCACCTCGACGAGACGAGCGCCGTGGAGCCGCTTGAGCGCACGAGCGAGTGGGAGCAGGGCGAGCTGCCCGAGACGTTCCCGACCGGCGTCTAGCGGGTCGGCCGGCGTCCGGCAGATCGCGCGACTCCTTCTAAGCTGGGTTCGTCAAGCCGCGCCCTGGCCGGCGCGAGCGTCACGCGAACATCACCGGAGGAAGCATGGCTACCTGCACCCACCTCGACCACGTCCTGGTCACTCAGCTGCCGAACGCGGTCGATGGTTGTGAGGACTGCCTGCTCACCGGCGATCCCTGGCTGCACCTGCGCATCTGCCTGGAGTGCGGGCACGTCGGCTGTTGCGATGACTCGCCGAACCGGCACGCGAGCGCCCATGCCCTTGCGAGCGAGCACCCGATCATCCGGTCGCTCGAGGCCGGCGAGACCTGGTCGTGGTGCTTCGTGGACGAGGTGGCGATGGTGATTCCCGACGTTCAGGGGCAAACGCGCATTCCGCCCTCGCCCCTGGGCGGATGAAGTGCCGCTGTGCGGATGATGTGAATATGTGACGACCGCCGTTGCGCGCGCGGCGGGCCCGCCGGGCGAGGGGTGCTCATGGCACCCGTCGCCCCGGCGAGTATTCCGCTCTCAACGGCTGAGTCAGAGCACCGTGCCGCGGCGTCCGCCGCCGAGGAACACTACGAGTGCTAGCAGTGCAATCAGGAACAGCAGCGGGTTCACTGCTATCCCGCCCGCGAGGGCGACGATCAGCAGGATAACTGCAAGAGCTACAAGCATTGCGGTCCTCCTTTCGAGGCTAATAGATACCCCGCCAACCCGACCGCAAACCCCTTGCGGAGAAGTGACGGCGGGAGTGGAATTCACGCTGGGCGGGTAGTAGGTAATCGCGGGCGGCATGGACCACTGCTTGTTGAAGTGACAGGTGATGGTCCACCAGCACTTTCGTCGCTGGTCGGAGAATGGAATCCCGCGAACGGACTCGAAGTCCCCGCGGATGGGGCATGCCGCCCCACGAGCCGCTCGGTCCGGGCCCGCCGCGGGCGTCTTGGGTGAAGCGGAATCGGTTAGCCTTCCACCGTGGCTGACACCAGCACGATCGCGTCGCTGGCGACGGCAGGGGGAACGCTTGTACTAGCGCTCGCCACGTTCGCCTCGACGCGCTCGGCCAACCGCGCGGCACGCGTCTCTGAACAGTCGCTGAAGGTGGGGTTGCGCCCCGTCCTGTTCAACGCCCGTCAGCAGGATCTCCCGCAGAAGGTCGGATTTGCCGACGACCACTGGCTGCTGCTCCACGACGGCTTGGCCGCGGCCCAGGAGGCGGACGGCAACCTGTATCTCGCGATCCCGCTGCGAAACGTCGCGTCCGGCCTCGCGGTCCTGCACGGATGGCATGTCTCAACCGAGCGGCCGACCCCTGAGGCGCCGCCTCCGCCACTGGAGGAGTTCCGGCGTCTCGCGCGCGACCTCTACGTCCCCGCGGGAGACATCAGCTTCTGGCAGGGCGCTGTGCGCGACCCCGCCGACCCGCTCTACGCTCCGTTGCGCGACGCGATCATCGCCAGAGAGAACCTGTACATAGAGATCCTCTACGGCGACCACGAGGGGGGACAGCGCACCATCACCCTGTTCTACCTCGTTCCGCGCTCGGAGACCGCGGAGGAGCCGTGGCTGTGCCGATGCTCAACCTCGCGTCACTGGAACCTCGACCGGGACGACCCGCGCTAGCGCATCACGAAGGGCGGTAGGGCCCTGGCTTGCGCCTCGACCTGCCGCCGGGGAACGCGAGGCGCAGGATCGTGCGGTGGACGGTTCCGAGCTGACGGTGCAACGGGCCGGTGTTGTAGGGCAGCTCATAGCGGCGGCAGATGTCCCGCACGCGCGGCGCGATCTCGGAATAGCGGCTCGAGGGCATGTCGGGGTAGAGGTGATGCTCGACCTGAAAGCTCAGATTGCCCGCGAGCAGGTGAAACAGCGGGCTGCCCTCGATGTTGGCCGATCCGAGGAGCTGTCGCACATACCAGCCGCCCCGCGTCTCGTCGGCCACCTCATCCTGGCTGAACGTGTAGGTCTGATCGGGAAAATGACCGCAGAAGATGATCGAGTGCGCCCACACGTTTCGCACGATGTTCGCGGTGAAGTTCGCCGCCAGCGTCGACTTGAACGCCCTGCCCGAGAGCAGGGGGAACGCGATGTAATCCTTGACGATCTGCCGGCGGGCCTTCACGCCGATCGCCTTCACCTCCCGGGTCAGCTGAGCCTTGGACTTCTCCCCGGAGATGATCGCCTCCCGGTTGAGGTCGTGGACGGCCACGCCCCACTCGAAGAAGCCCATCAGCAGCAGGTTGTACAGCGGCTGAAAGAGATAAACCGGATGCCAGCGCTGGTGGGGATCGATGCGCATGATCTCATAGCCCAGGTCGCGGTCCTTGCCCCGAATGTTGGTGAAGGTGTGGTGCTCGTAGTTGTGGGAGTGGCGCCACGCGTCGGCCGGCGAGGCGGTGTCCCAGTCCCAGCTCTGGGAGTTGATGTCCGGGTCGTTCATCCAATCCCACTGGCCGTGCATCACGTTGTGGCCGATCTCCATGTTCTCGAGGATCTTCGCCAGCGACAGCGCGGCCGTGCCGGCCAGCCACAGGGGCTTACGGCGCGAGCCGAGCAGCAACGCGCGCGCGGCCAGCACGAGGTGACGGTGCAGCTTGATGGTGCTGCGGATATAGCGCGAGTCGCGATCGCCGAGGTCGGCGAACACCTCCTCGTGCAGCGCGTCGAACTCGCGTCCGAGCTCGTCGATCTGCTCGGGCGTCAGATGCGCGAGCGGGCTCTGGGGCTCCTCGGAGAGGGTGTGTGTTCTGGGGATGTCGGCCTGTGCCACAGACATGGCGGCTCCGTTCGGGTGGTGGGTCAGAGATCGATCTCGACCGCGCCCTCGGGCGCGTTGATGCAGGTGCGCAGCAGTTCTCCCGGCTGCCCATGGACGCGGCCGGTGCGCAGATCGCGCATGCGCCCGGAGCGCAGCCGTCCGACGCAGCTGTGGCAGATGCCCATGCGACAGCCGTAGGGGAGCGTGGCGCCGGCCTCCTCGCCGGCGACCAGGATCGGCTGCTCGCCGTCGCTGCGCGCGTGGACGTCGCTCGAGCAGAAGTGGATAGTGCCGCCCTCCCCGCGCTCGCCCTCGCCGACGTGGGCGTCGGGCTGGAAGTGCTCGACGTGCAGCCGCCGCGGGTCGCCGTCGACCCTCCAGCGCTCGCTCATCGTCTCGAGCAGCCCCGCCGGACCGCAGAGGAAGGTCTCGCGTCGGCGCCAGTCGGGGCACAGCTGCTCGAGCTGGTCCGGCCTCACGCGGCCCTCCCGCCCGGTGATCTGCTCGTGCAGGCGGTACGTAGGATGCCGGGCGTGGAGGGCGCGCAGCTCGCTGCCGAAGATGACCTGCTCGGCGGTCCGCGAGCAGTGCACATGCACGACGTCGCCGAGCGCGCCCCCGGCGGCGAGCTTGCGCAGCATGCTCATGATCGGCGTAATCCCGCTGCCGGCGCTGATGAACAGCAATCGCTCGGGCGCGGGGTCGGGCAGCACGAACGTTCCTTCGACGCCGCCGAGGCGCACGATCGCGCCCGGCCGGACGCGCCCGAACAGGAAGGGAGAGACCGTCCCGCTCTCGACGAGCTTGGGCGTGATCGAGATGCGGCCGTCGCTGCGAGCGGGATCCGAGGTCAGCGAGTAGGCCCGCCAGTGATGAACGCCGTCGACCTCGATGCCGAGGCGCAGGTACTGCCCCGGGCGGTGACCCGGCCACTCCCAGCCCGGCTTGATCAGGATCGTGACCGCCTCAGGGGTCTCACGCTCGACGCGCTCGACGCGACCGCGGAGCTCACGCGTCGACCACAGCGGGTTGACGAGCTCGAGGTAGTCGTCCGGGAGCAGCGGCGAGGTGAAGGCGCGGATCAGCTCCAGCGCCCGTCGCCGGGCGGCCGGGACACGCGGAACGGCGCCGCGCTCAGGCATGATCGAGGCGCCGTTCGAGGGGCCTTCCGGCGGATGCAGATGAGCTCAGGATCATGACGCGAGATGATGTTACCTCAAATGAGGTTGCATCAAACGTGGTACCCTCAAATCCGTATGGCGGGCGCCGAGATGATCGACCGGTCCGGGCCGGAGGGCTCATCGGGCGGCTATGACCTCACGATCGAGCAGCTCGCGGCCGAGAGCGGCATGTCGGTGCGCAACATCCGCAACCACCACACGCGCGGCCTGCTGCCGCCGCCCGAGGTGCGAGCGCGTGTCGGCTACTACAACGCGGAGCATGTCGCTCGATTGCGGCTGATCCTCGACCTGCAGGCCGACGGCTTCAACCTCGCCTCGATTGAGCGCCTGCTGAGCGGATCGGACGGGCTCGCCGAGCGGCTGCTCGGCCTGCGCCAAGCGGTGACGACGCCGTTCGAGCCCGAGTCGGCCGAGCTCATCACCGCCGAGGAACTGACGAAGAGGTTCGGCGAGGTGGACGCCAAGGACGCCGAGCGGGTGCGCAAGCTCGGGCTGCTCGTGCCGCTCGGGGACGGGCGCTTCGAAGTGCCGAGCCCCGCGCTGATGGGGGCGGCCGAGGAGGTGCTGGCACTCGGGATCCCTCTCTCCGCCGCGCTGGCGGTCGTCGAGCGGGTGCGTCGCGACTGCGAATCCATCTCGCGGGCGTTCACCAAGCTCTTCCTTCGACAGCTCTGGGAGCCGTTCGAGCAGGCCGGGCAGCCGGACGACCGCTGGGACGAGCTGATCGAGTCCGTCGGCTCGCTGCGGCCGCTCGCCTCCGAGGCGCTCCTTGCGCTCTTCAAGCAGAGCATGACGACCCAGCTCGAGGAGGCCTTCGGCAAGGTGCTCGAGCACCAGGCCAAGCGCAAGTAGCTGCGCCCTCAGTTAGCCACCAGTGCGAGGAAATCGCGGCTGTATGGTTCGAGCAGCTGCCCCGCGATGCCGACCTGACCAGGAACGACTGGCACGGCTGCGGGGCCTTGCCGGTGGTGCACGTAGAGGTAGCCGGCGACCCAGTCCGGATTGATGTCGAGCTGGAGCGCGCGGACCGCGCCTGCTCTGATCAGAGCGCCGGCGAGGCCCGCCGGCGTCAGCTGCTCGCCGGCGGCCCAGACCAGCTGGCCGGTCGCCGTTATCCCGAGGCCCGAGCGGGCGACCACGGTCCGTGAGCCGATCGTTTCTCCCCAGCACGCGATGATGCATTCGGAGACGCTCGGCGCAGCGACGCCGCGATCGACCAGCAGCCGCTGGTTCTGCAGAACCGAGAACACCCGTTTGGGGGCGCGCGGCACGCCGGCGCGCCATGCGCCGACATCGCTCGTGCCGTCGGTGTAGGTCACGATCGAGGCGAGCCCTGGCTTGAGGGGGGCCGCCACGTGAGCGCCCGACACGAAGCCGACGTCGCGGTAGGTGAGCTTGAACCCCCCGTTGACGGCCGCGATCAACAGATGGATCTCACGCGCAGAGATCCGGTCGCCGTAGCGCCAGCCCGCGACGCCGCCGTCGGACGAGCCGGCGTGCAGCGTCAGGTGCACGAGGGTCTGGTCGAAGCGCATCAGCGTCACGCCCGCGCGCTGGCCGAGCCACGCCGCCGGCCGCCCCCGAACCCGGGCGAATGTCGCCCAGCGAGGCCCCGGGCTCCCGGGGGCTCTCACCAGCAGGTGCGGGGGCGGGGGCGCGGGCGCCACCTTGGGTGCCACCGGCGCCACGGCGGTGTGAGCGGAAGTCGTACCCGTCCTCGGCCCGTTGGCCATCTGCGACGACGAGCAGCCGGCCGACACGATCAGGTACGCCGCGCCCGCAAGGATCGACGCTGCAGCGAAGAGCCCGGCCGCCCGCGCCTGGCCCTTGGAGGGGTCCCGGTCTCGCTGCATCACGCTCGATGCTAGCCCGCCGGTGCGTCCGCCGAGCCATGTGAGAAGCCTCTCACTGCCCCTCGAAGGTCGGTTCGCCGGGGGACCGTTCGGTAGGTTCCCGAGAGCCTCCGTGAACCCCCGGCACGAGCCCAGACGCAGACGTACCCGCCGACGGCAGCGACGGCTGTCCGCCGGGCTGACGGCGATCGTCGCCGTCGGCGTCGTGCTGGTCATCGCTCTGGCCGGCGCCGGCCCGGCATCGCAGC
Organism: Solirubrobacteraceae bacterium; assembly: GCA_034665005.1. Lineage (GTDB taxonomy): Bacteria > Actinomycetota > Thermoleophilia > Solirubrobacterales > Solirubrobacteraceae > Palsa-744. Next base: position 148,145 of record JAXDGO010000039.1, read on the forward strand.
GGCGGGGGGACGCCGGCGCGTCTGCGAGACCGAGCGCAAGCGTTGGAGGAGGGCCTCGGGCGAGGGCCTCGGTGGCGGGCTTTCCGGTTGGCCTGAGCGTGCTCCGACTGGTCGACTCCCGCCGCAGGATCGCGCTTCGGAATGGATCCTCCCGGCCAAGGGCGCTTGTCACCTATGTTCGCTACCCGGCGCTCGCGGGGACGGGCACCGGCGATCTGCCGGGTGCGCCCGCGGCGCGGGCAGCCGGCCCATTTCCGCTCGTCATCTTTGGGCACGGCTTCGCCGTGACGCCGTCGATCTATCAGCGCCTGCTGCGCAGCTGGGCGCGGGCCGGCTATGTCGTCGCGGCGCCCGTGTTTCCGCTCGAGAACGCCAACGCGCCGGGTGGGCCGGACGAGTCGGATCTGACCAACCAGCCCGCGGACATGAGCTTCGTCATCTCCCGCATCCTCGCCGCGAGCAGCGCGGCCTCCGGTCCGCTCTCCGGCCTCGTCGACCCGGCGCGAATCGCGGTCACAGGTCAGTCCGACGGTGGTGAGACGGCGCTTGCCGTGGCCTACGACAGCCACTTCCGCGACCCTCGCGTCGGCGCCGCGGTGATCCTGTCCGGAGCGCAGTTACCCGGCGTCGGAGGGTTCATGTTCCCGCGCGCGGGTCCACCTCTCCTGGCCACGCAGGGAACTGCCGACACGGTCAACCCACCGAGATTCACCAACGACTTCTTCGCGAGGGCGCGACGGCCGAAGTACCTGCTCCGCCTGCTCGGGGCCGGACACCTGCCGCCGTACACCGATCAGCAGCCACAGCTCGGCATCGTCGAGCGGGTGACGATCGCGTTTCTCGACGGTTACCTCAAGCAGCGGGGCGGAGCTCCAGGGCGACTGCGGTCGCTCGGAGCCGTTCGGGGGACGGCTTCACTGGTTGCCGACCCGTGACAGTGGCTTCACCCCGCCGATCTCGGCCGGGCCCGCAGGGGTCCTGTATCGTGGACAGGGAGGAGCCCAAGCCGCGAAGAGGGGAGCAGGATCGTGTTCGACTACGTGATCGTGGGGGCAGGATCAGCGGGCTGCGTGCTCGCCAGTCGCCTCAGTGAGGACCCCGACGTGCAGGTCCTGCTGCTCGAGGCTGGACCGCCGGACACCAAGGAGAACGTGCACGTCCCGCTCGGCTATCTGAAACTCGGGGCGACGGACGTCGACTGGGACTATCACTCTGCGCCCGAGCCCGAATGCTACGGCCGGCGAATCCCGCTACCGCGCGGAAAGGTCCTCGGCGGCTCGTCCTCGATAAACGCGATGGTCTACATCCGCGGCAACCGGCGCGACTACGATGAGTGGGGCGTCTCCGGCTGGTCCTCGAGCGACCTGCTCCCGTACTTCCTGAAGGCGGAGGACAACCAGCGGGGGGCCTCGCGGTGGCACGCCGTCGGCGGTCCGCTGCCCGTCAGCGAAGAGCGCTCGGGGAACCTCATGTCGCACGCGTTCGTCGATGCCGGTGTCCAGGCCGGACTGGCCCGCAACGAGGACTTCAACGGCGACGAGCAGGACGGCGTCGGCATGTACCAGGTGACCCAGCGCGAGGGGATGCGCGCAAGCGCCGCTGTCGCCTATCTGCATCCTGCGATGGAGCGGGCAAACCTGACGGTGATGCCCTACATGCAGGTCGAGCGCGTGCTGTTCGACGGGACGCGGGCGATCGGCGTCCAGGCCAGCCAGCTCGGGCAGGCCCAGGAGTTCAGGGCGGAGCGCGAGGTGATCCTGTCGGGAGGCGCATACAACTCTCCCCAGCTGCTGATGCTCTCGGGGATCGGCCCCGCCGAGCACCTGATGATGCGCGAGATCGAGGTGCTGCTCGACCGGCCGGCGGTCGGGGACAACTTGTCAGACCATGCCGCCGCCCAGCTGGTCTGGACGACCCCGGAGCCGCACAGCCTGCTGCTGGCCCTCGAGCCGGCCGCGCTCGAGGAGTACGAAGCCAGCCGCAGCGGGCCGTTCGCGTCCAACCTCGCCGAGGCCGGCGGCTTCGCCCGCGTCGGCGCCGGCGCCCCGGCGCCCGACATCCAGTTCCACTTCGCGCCCGTGCACATCGTCGACGAGGGTATGAGCGACCCGGAGGGCCACGGCGTGTGGGTCTCACCGTGTCTGCTCACCCCGCAGAGCCGCGGCTCGGTGCGCCTCGCGTCGAACGATCCCACGGCGAAGGTGATCGTGCGCAATGAGTTCTACTCGGCCGGCGACGACATGCAGCGCATGATCGCCGGGCTGCGCCTGACGCTCGACATCTGCGGCCAGCCGGCGATGAGCCCCTACTGCGCCGAGCCGTTCAACACCCCCGAGCAGGACAACGACGACGCGCTGCGGGCGCATATCGCGCGAACCACGTTCGCGATCTACCACCCGGTCGGCACCTGCCGGATGGGCGAGGACGCCGACGCTGTGCTCGACGCCCAGCTGCGTGTGAACGGCCTCGAGGGCCTGCGCGTGGTCGACGCCTCGGTGATGCCGGTGGTCCCGCGAGGAAACACCAATGCGCCGACGATCGCGATAGCCGAGCGCGCCGCCGACCTGATCCGCCATGGCAGGGCGCTCGAGCCGCAGGCAGCCGCCGCGAGCGACGCAGCCGAGCCGCAGCCGGCCGCGTCCGCGCCGGCCTGAGGCCGCAGCGGGTGGGAGCCTGAAGTGCCCCGTATCGCCCCGCTCGAGGAATCAGCCTGGCCAGAGGGCTTGCGAAGCGTGCTCGAGATGCGCCCGGAGGCCCTTGCAACGCGGCTCGGGGACAACAACATCTTCTCGACGCTCGCGCGCCACGAGCAGCTGTTCCGCGCGTGGCTGCCGTTCGGCGGCTTTCTGCTCGGCGGCGGCGTGCTGCCGGCACGCGAGCGCGAGCTGCTGATCCTGCGCACCGGGTGGAACTGCGCCTCGCCGTATGAGTGGGGGCAGCACGTGCGCATCTCCGAGGCCCTGAACATGGATCGTGAGGAGATCCTGCGCGTCGCCCAGGGACCCGACGCCGACGGCTGGTCGCCCGACGACGCGGACCTGCTGCGCGCAGCCGACGAGCTGCACGAGCAGGCGAAGATCTCCGCCGGCACATGGGCGCGGCTTGCCGAGCGCCACGACGAGCGGGCGCTGATCGAGATAGCGATGTTGGTCGGCCACTACCACCTCGTCGCCTACGCGCTGAACTCGCTCGAGGTCGAGCTCGACGACGGGCTGGAGGGCCTGCCGTGAGGCGCTGCCATGCCCGCGGGCGCCGAGGGTCGCCTGCCGCGGTGCGTGACGCGTGAAGCGGTCAGTCCGCGGCCGGCGCGCGCGCCTCGCGCACCATGCGTCGCATGCCTTCGATCCAGCGCTCCGGAGCGGATCCCTTCATGGCGAGGAACCCGGCGACGTTCTCGTGCGGCAGGATCAGCATGCGCTCCTCGCGGATCCCCGCGATCACCGCGTCTGCGACATCCTCGGGTTCGATCAGCCCCCCCGCCGCCAGCGCCGCTGCGCCGGCGGGCTCCTCCATCGCGAGGTCCAGCATCGGCGTGCGAACCCCCTGAGGGCAGATGCATGAGACGCGCACCCCGCTGTCGCCGTACTCGATCGCGAGCCACTCCGCGAGCGAGACGGCCGCGTGCTTCGTGACGCTGTAGACGAGTGAGGAGACCTGGGTCAGCAGCCCGGCGGCCGAGGCGGTGTTGATCAGGTAGCCCTCGCCGCGCTCGACCATCTCCGGCAGCAGCGCGCGGGCGGCCCAGACGTGAGCCATCACGTTGACCCGCCACGCCTCCTCCCAGGACTCGTCGTCGGCCTCGGGGCCGCCCATCGCACCCGGGACGCCTGCGTTGGAGATGAAGATGTCGATCGGGCCGTTCGCCGCGCTCGCCTCCGCGATGAGCTCGCGCACGCTGCTCTCGCGACCGGCGTCGAGCTCCACCGCGAGCCCGCCGACCTCAGCGGCTACCGCCCGAGCGCCGGCGAGGTCCCGGTCGGCGGCGACGACCGCGCGAGCTCCATGCTCGGAGAGGCTCCTAATCAGGGCGCGCCCGATGCCCCCGGCGCCGCCGGTTACCACGACGTGCCTGTCGGCGACCTCCATCGGGCGTACTCTATGTCACCCATGAGCGCGCAGGCCACGGCCGAGGCTTCGCCGGTTGCGCCCCTCTGGGGGGAGCTTCGCTACAGCGGCGAGCTGATGCGCCTGCTCGCCGATGCAGGGCTGCGTTCCCCGCGCCGTGTCCCCGACGCGGGCCCCGTGCTGCTGATCCCGGGCTTCATGGCGGGCGACGCCTCGCTGACGCTGATGAGGCAATGGCTGCGCCGCCGCGGACATCGCGTCGCCGTGAGCGGACTGCGCGCGAACGTGGACTGCGCAGAGCGGACGGTGAGCCGGCTCCAGGAGCATCTCCGTGGCTTCGCGCAGGAGTGCGGCCGCCCGGTGGTGCTGATCGGACAGAGTCGCGGTGGCGCGATCGCCCGCGCCCTGGCCGTGCGTGATCCCGGCAACGTGTCAGGGCTGGTGATGCTGGGCACGCCGGTCCGCGACTCGCTGGCCGTCTCCGGAGGAGTGCTGCGCACCGTGCGCTGGCTGGCGCGACTCGGCGATCTCGGGCTGCCGGGCGTGTTCTCGACGAGCTGCCGGGACGGCGAGTGCTGCGCCGCGTTCAGAGAGGACCTGACGGCGCCCCTCGCGCCACGCATCCAGGCGGTCGCCGTTCATTCGCGCAGCGACGCGATCGTGGACTGGCGCGCATGCCTGGACCCCCACGCGCAGCGGGTCGAGGTTGACTCGAGCCACTGCGGGATGTCGGTGCACCCGGCCGTCTACCGGAGCCTCGAGCAGCTGCTCGAGAGCACGACGGAGGCCGCATGGAGTGGATGAGTGCGATCGACTCCTCGTTCCTGCACGTGGAGAACGACACGACGCCGATGCACATCGGCGGCGTCAGCATCTTCGAGGGGCCGCCGCCGCCGTTTGACGATCTGCGCGACATGGTCGCCGGCAAGCTCGACCTCGTGCCCCGGTACCGGCAGAAGGTTCGCATGGTGCCGCTGGCGGCGGGGCCGCCGGCGTGGGTCGACGATCCTCATTTCAGCCTCGACTACCACATGCGCCACACGGCGATCCCGGCTCCTGGAGCCGAGGAGCAGCTGCGTCAAATCGCAGCTCGCGTGTTCTCGCAGCAGCTCGACAGGAACAAGCCGCTGTGGGAGCTGTGGGTAGTCGAGGGTCTCGACGGCGGGCGCTGGGCGCTGCTGTCGAAGGTCCATCACTGCATGGTCGACGGCGTCGCGGCGACCGATCTGATGTCGGTGATGTTCTCCGATATGACCTCGGTCTCGCCGCCGGGAAGATGGTCGGCGCCACCGGAGCCGTCCGGCCTCGAGATCCTGCTGCGGACGATCGCGCGGCGCGCGAGTCCCCAGGGCCAGCTCGAGGCGCTGCGCAGCGCCCTCATCGCGCCCCGCGAGAGCCTGCGCTCGCTCGGCGAGATCGCTCGGGCCACCGCTTCGGCCTGGCCGAGCATGCGCCCCGTCGCGGCATCTTCGCTGACCGGTCCGATCGGGCCGCACCGCCGATGGAGCTGGGCGAGCACGCGCCTCTCCGACGTGAAGGAGGTGCGGGCCGCGCTGGGCGGCACGGTCAACGACGTCGTGCTCACGCTGATAACGAACGGGTTCCGCGCGCTGCTCGACTCGCGCGGGGAGGAGATCGCCGAGGACCGCGTGGTCCGCACGATGGTCCCGGTCTCGGTGCGCCGGCGGGGCGAGCGCGGCGTCTACAACAACCGCGTGTCCGCCGTGTTCGCCGGTCTGCCCGTCGGCCTGGACGAGCCGGTGAGGCGCCTCGAGCGCATCCGGGCCGAGATGGACGGGCTCAAGCAGTCCAAGCAGGCGGTCGCCGGAGATGTCCTCAGCTCGCTCTCGGGCTTCGCGCCGCCGCTGCTCCTCGCGCTCGGTAGCCGTCTCGTCACCCTCTCACCGCGCCTGAACATGCACACCGCCACGACGAACGTCCCCGGTCCGCAGCAGCCGGTCCAGACACTGGGTCGCCGCATGCTCGAGTCCTACCCGTTCGTGCCGGTCGTCGGCTCGATCCGCATCGTCGTCGCGATCTTCTCCTACGACGGCGGGCTCTACTTCGGTGTCACCGGCGACTACGACGGCGCCCCGGACATCGAGGTGCTCACGGAGGGGATCGAAAGCGGTATGGGTGACCTGCTCGCGCTCGCCGCTCCGCCGCCTCCGGCTCGCCGCAACGGCGGCAGACGGGCTTCGGCGCCGCTCAGGCGGGCACCGGCGCGGTGACCCGGCGGTCGATCTCAAACCACATGCAGGGGTCCGGCTCGCTCATGTCTATCGACCAGCGGTCAGCGACCTGATCGAGGAGCAGCAGGTCGTACTGCGTCCAGTCGGCCTGCTCGGGCGCGTCGAGAAGCTCGCGTGGCGCCCGCACCTCCACGCGCACCACATCCGAGGGCATCCATGCGAGCAGCTCCACGCTCTCGCCCGAAGGGGAGTCACACTGCTCGACGGCGCGCGAGACGAGCTCGCTCGTGAGCAGCACGACGGCATCGCGCAGATCCGGCGACGGCCGGTCGACCTGTGAGACGTAGTACCTCGCGGCCCGGGGTGCGAACGGATCCAGCCGGAGCGAAACTCGGAGGTCCGGCGCGACGGTGTCGATTGACATCACAACAGGCCTTCCCGGGCCCGTCCTTTCTAAACGCCCGCAAGACGGATGACGGGCTCCCCAGGGCAGAAGCGCCCCCGTGGGCCCGTCGCCGGGCCTGCATTAGATTACGAGCGGTGAGTGCCACTGACGGTGAGACCGTTCTCCCCGGGTCGATCGCGGTCGGGGCGGTCGTGCGCCGCGCCGGTCCCAGGCTCCTGCGCGACGGCTTCGGTCCGCTCGCCGTGTTCTTCGCCGGCTGGAAGCTCGTCGGGCTCGGCGCCGGCATCGCCGCCGCCGTCCTCTTCGGCGTCTCGGTGTTCGTGCACGAGCGCCGGCGCGGCCAGCCGGCGGTGGTCGTGCGATTGGCGCTCGTGCTGGTCGCGATCCGTGCCACCGTCGGGCTCAGCTCCGGCAGCGCCACGGCCTACCTCGCACAGGAGATCGGCATCGACACAGTGCTCGGCTGCGTCGTGCTCGCGTCGCTGCGGAGCTCGCGGCCCTTCGCCTCATGGTTCACGGCCGAGATCTATCCGCTCCCGGAACCGGTGCGGGAATCCCCGACCTTCACCGGCGCGATGCGCAGGATCACGCTGGTGTGGGGCGTCTACTTCCTGATGCGCGCGCTGGTCCGGCTGGCCGCGTTGCTCACCCTCAGCACCGACAGCTACGTGCTGGTCGCAGCGCTCAGCGATGCGCCGTTCCTGATCGCGCTGCTCGCGTGGTCGGTGTACCACACCGCCGGAGCCCTGCGCCGCAGCCCCGAATGGGGGCCGATGATCGCCGCCGCCGAAGCCGCGCCCGGGCCATGACGCGGCCCCGCTCCACTGCCGATGAGATGCTCGAGGCGGCCGTGGGCCGGGCGAGCGAGCTGTCCGCCCCGGGGCTCAGCCCGCGGCCGCGGCGGGGCGTGGCCGTGCTCGCCTGCATGGACGCGCGGATCGACCTGTTCGGGATGCTGGGGCTGGAGCGCGGCGACGCGCACATCATCCGCAACGCCGGTGGGCTGGTGACCGACGACGCGATCCGCTCGCTGAGCATCTCTCAGCGGCTGCTCGGGACGACCGAGATCGTCGTGGTGATGCACGACGGCTGCGGCCTGCACGGCGCCTCCGAGGACGAGTTCGCGCAGGCCCTCGCCGCCGACGGTGTGCTGCCGAGCTGGCGGCTCGGCGCCTTTGACGACGTCGAGGAGACGCTTCGCCACAGCCTCGCGCGCCTGCGCTCGAGCCGCGAGCTGCCGGCGCGCGATCAGATCCGCGGCTTCGTCTTCGACCCTGAGACCGGTGGGATGCGCGAGGTGATCGCAGAGCACTAACCCCCGTGAGAAAAGGGGTCAGGTGCTGGGGTATTCGTGCACTGAGATGAGCCGCACAGGGCCCTCGAGCACCCGATATGTGTGAGGGCGGTCGGCCCGGAAGCTGATCAGATCTCCCTGGCCGACAACCTCAGAGAACCACTCGGTCGAGATCTCCACGGTGCCCGTCGCCACGCTTACGTGCTCGAACAGGCCGGTCACATGGGCGTTCGCACTCCGCACCGCGCCCTCTTTGAGCACCAGCGAGTAGATCTCGATCAGGGCGCCGCCGGCTCGCGTGAGCATGTGGCGGATCACGAGACCGTCGCTGTCCAGGCCGGCCTGGTCGACGGCGATCACCGAGCCGCCGTCGGCTCGCACGACGACCACATCGTCGGGAGGCGCCTCGTCGTGGAACAGGCTCGCGAAGGGGACTCCGAGAGCCGCCGCGAGCGCCCACACGGTGTCGATGGACGGATTGCCGCGTCCGCGCTCGATCAGCGACACCGTCGACTTTGCGACACCCGCCTGCTCGGCGAGCGCCGAGAGGGTGATTCCGCGCGCCGTTCTCCAGCGCCGCAGGTTGCGTGCGACCGGCTGGGCGGCCCCTTCCGCAGAGCTGGCTTTTTCGGGCGGCTGTGCGGACAAGGAAGGTATCCTCACGGTCGGGTAGACCGGTACGCAGCATAAGATATCGAACGGTCCCGCGCGGAGGAAATGAGGCGACGCGACGCCTACAGCTGAGCATGGGACCGCGCGCAGACGCCCCAGAAACGCGTATAGGCTTGGTCCATGCGAGCCGTCACCTTCCAAGCCCCCGGCGTGGTCAGCGTCGAGGAGCGCCCGGCGCCCGAGCCGATCGACCCCGAAGACGCCGTCGTGCGCATCGAGGCGACCGGGGTGTGCGGGTCGGACCTGCATATCTTCCACGGCCGCGTGCAGGTGGAGCCGGGCTTCACGATCGGGCACGAGTACGTGGGCACTGTCGTGGCCGCGGGCGATGGCGTCACGCGGGTGAGCGTCGGCGATCGGGTGCTCGGCTGCTTTCAGACCGCCTGTGGCAGCTGCTTCTTCTGCCGCCGGGGCGACTATCACCGCTGCGTGGAATCACGCACCTTCGGCCATGGCGCCACGCTCGGCTCGCTGCAGGGCACACAGGCCGACATGGCGCTCGTCCCGCGCGCCAACCTCGTGCTGCGGCGCGTGCCGGAGGGCATGAGCAGCGACACCGCGCTGTTCGCGGGCGACGTGATGGGCACCGGCTTCCACGCCGTCGACGCGAGCGGCCTGCGTCCGGGGGACGTCGCCGCCGTGCTCGGCCTCGGGCCGGTCGGCCTCTGCGCCGTCCAGGCCGCGCGCGCGATCGGCGCGGCGCGCGTGTTCGCGATCGACACGGTTCCGGAGCGCCTTAGCGTCGCGGAGTCTCTCGGCGCCGAGCCGATCCATCTGGGCGAGCAGGATGTCCGCTCGATCGTGCGCGAGGCGACCGAGGGTCGCGGAGTCGACGTGTGCATCGACGCGGTCGGCGATCCGAAGGCGCTCGACAGCGCGATCCGCCTGACCCGCGCCTGCGGCAGCATCCAGTGCATCGGCGTGTACGCCGAGCGCGCCGAGGTGCACCTCGGGCTGCTCTGGCTGAAGTCGCTGACGCTGCGCGGCGGCCAGGCGAACGTGATCGGACATGTGGACCGCGTGCTGGCGATGATGTCGGCGGGCGTGCTCGATCCGACGCCGCTGGTCACGCACCACATGACGCTCGAGCAGGCACCCGAGGCCTACGCCGTCTACGACCGGCGCGAGGCACTCAAGATCGTCCTCACGCCCTGAGCGCGAGAGGGCGCGCTCACGCGACCCAGTCGAAGGAGCGCGTGACCGCCTTCTTCCACTGCGCGTACTCGCGCTCGCGCAGCCGCTCGTCCATCTGCGGCTCCCAGCGCCTGTCCTGCGACCAGCGCTCGGAGAGCTCCGCCTCGTCGCTCCAGAAGCCCACGGCGAGGCCGGCGGCGAAGGCGGCGCCGAGCGCCGTCGTCTCCGTCACCTTGGGCCGCACGACCGGCACGCCGAGCACGTCGGCCTGGAACTGCATGAGCAGCTCGTTGGCGGTCATGCCGCCATCGACCTTCAGCTCGCGCAACGGGAAATCGCCGGCGGCGCCGGCCTCGTCCACAACCTCCCTGGTCTGCCAGGCGGTCGCCTCCAGGACGGCGCGCGCGATGTGCCCCGCGCGCGCATAGGCTGTCAGGCCGACGATCGCGCCACGCGCGTCATCGCGCCAGTAGGGGGCGAACAGGCCGGAGAACGCCGGCACGAAGTAAACGCCGCCGTTGTCCTCGACGGTCCGGGCGAGGTCCTCGACCTCGGCCGCCGACTCGATCAGCCCGAGCTGGTCGCGCAGCCACTGCACGGCGGCGCCGGTGACGGCGATCGAGCCCTCCAGCACGTAGCTGGTCGGCCCGTCGCCGATCTTCGCCGCGACGCTCGTCAGCAGGTTCGCCGAGCGCACGATCTCGGGGCCCGTGTTGAGCAGCAGGAACGAGCCGGTGCCGTAGGTGCTCTTCGCCTCGCCGCGCGCGAAGCACGTCTGCCCGAAGAGCGCCGCCTGCTGGTCGCCGAGGATGCCGGCGACCGGGCACCCGGCGAGCGCTGTGCCGCGCGCCTCGCCATAGACCTCGCTGGAGGAGCGGACCTCGGGCAGCATGCAGCGGGGGATGCCCATCAGCTGCAGGCTCGGCTCGTGCCAGTCGAGCGTCTGCAGGTCCATCAGCATCGTGCGGCTGGCGTTCGTGACGTCGGTGGCGTGCACCCCGCCGTCGGGCCCGCCGGTCAGGTTCCAGAGCACCCAGGTGTCCATGTTCCCGAAGGCGAGCTCGCCGCACTGCGCGCGCTCGCGCGCACCCGGCACGTTCTCGAGGATCCAGGTGAGCTTGGGACCTGAGAAGTAGGTCGACAGCGGCAGCCCGACGCTGTCGCGCAGCCGGTCGACGCCGTGCGAGCCGGCGAGGTCCCGCACGGTCGTATCCGTGCGGGTGTCCTGCCAGACGATCGCGTTGCAGAGCGGCTCACCGGTCTGGCGGTCCCAGACGACCGTCGTCTCGCGCTGGTTGGCGATGCCGATCGCGGCGACATCGCCGGCGTCTGCGCGGGCGTCTGCGAGAGCGGCCTCGATCACCTCCCGAGTGCGCCGCCAGACCTCGCTCGCATCGTGCTCCACCCAGCCCGCGCGGGGGTGCAGCTGCTCGTGCTCGCGCTGGCTCATCGCGGCTATCTGCGCGTCGGAGTCGAACAGGATCAGCCGCGTGCTGGTGGTCCCCTGGTCGATCGCCGCGACGTAGCTGGCCATGTCCGCACCCTATGCGTTGAGGGCGGGGCTCGAGCAGTCGATGCCGCTGTAACGTGCTCGCCCGGTGCGCCCGGTGCTCTCAGCCTTGACCGCGCGGCTCGCGAGCGCGATCCCGCGACAGCGGGCGGGCGGATCGCGCCTGGCGACAGGCGCTCTCACCGCGCTCGCCGCGCTCGCGCCGACGATGCTGCTCGCGCTGGGGGTTGCCATACCCGGCGACGGACCCGGCGCCGGCACGGCCGCGGGACGCCGGGCAGCCTCGGACACGACGGTGCCGGGCCCCGCGCCCGCTCCCACGCCGGGCGCGCAGCCGCTCTATCGAATCGTCGGCTGCCGCAGTCACGGCACGCTCGCCTACCGGCACGGGCCGCCGCGCCGCGAGGTGGCGATCGGCTTCGACGACGGGCCATGGCGGGACACGCCGGCGTTCGTGCGCATGCTCGAGCGAAGCCACGCTCGCGCGACCTTCTTCACGATCGGGCGGCAGCTGACCCCCGAGTACCGGGCCATGCTGCTGCGCGAGCTGAAGGACGGCGACGTCATCGGCGATCACACGTTCAACCACCCCGACCTCACGCGCAGCGGCCGCGTCCGCGCCGAGCTGCAGCAGACGATCGGCGCGATCCGCGCGCTGAGCGGGTACACGCCATGCGTCTTCCGGCCCCCCTACGGCTCCTTCGACGGCTCGGTGCTCAGCGTCGCACGCTCGCTCGGCCTCGCCACGGTGCTCTGGAACGTCGATCCGAGCGACTACGCGCAGCCGGGCGTGGGGGCGATCGAGCGACGCGTGCTCGCGCAGGTGCGCCCGGGCTCGATCGTCATCTCACACGATGGCGGCGGCAGGCGCACCGAGACCCTCGACGCTTACCCGGCGATCATCGCGGCCCTGCGGGCGCGCGGCTACCGGATCGTCACCATCCCCGAGCTGCTCGGCTTCCGCCCCGTGTACGTCCCGTGCATACGCCTGTGCGATGGGATCGGCGTGCCGCGCAGCAAGCTGCCGCGCCGTGCCGTCATCGAACGCGCGCGCTAGCCGCGCCTGGCGGGCGGCTGCGCAGGGCCAGCCCGCACCTCCCGATGGCGCGCGCCCGGGCGGCCGGGCCTGCGTAGAATGATTGCCTCCTCCGAATCGACTCGGTGGATATTCAAAGCGCGCGCCCGTAGCTCAGTGGTCAACGGTTCTCTTCGGGGAGCCAAAGAGCAGCGGTCTTTCAAGCCGCAGGCCGCGGGTTCGATTCCCGCCGGGCGCATCTCGAACTGCGACAGAGCTCGCCCGGGGCCGGCCCGGCAGATGAGCGAGGACCGTCTCCAGCGCCGGCTGATCTCCCGTATCCCGGTCGGTACGGGTTGACATGCTGTGTAAAAGGTGTTGTATATGTATGGGCGGGACTCAGTCCCGCCCATACGGGGAGGTAGGCCCCGGATGAGGTCCGTGCACCGATGGAGGGATCGGGAAGATGAAGTTGTGGTCGAGCATGACGCGAGACCGGTCGCATGCCACCCGCCGCGCTTCGCGCACGGAGGACGGGAGATGAGGCTGCTCGCCTGCAACGAGAGCCGCATGTTCCGCTCGCTGCACGGTCGCTGGCCGTACCGGCGCTCTCACTGCCGGCACGACCTGCACTGGCTGGTACGCGTGCAATCGCGGGCCTGCGCGAGCTCCCGCGACCGGACGCATGCGCTGAGCGGGCTGCGTGCCTGCAACCGGCGCCCCCAGCAGCGCTGAGACCCGGGCTGCGAGCGGCCGGCGCTAGGGGCCCGAGACGGGCGCCGGCTGATCGTCCGGCGCCGGGCGCCGCTCGCCGTGGCCGTCGGCGCGCTGCGCGTGCTCGGCAATCGCGTCGATGATCGTCGGCCATGCCGCGCGCGGCAGGTCGTGCCCCATGCCGGGCACGGTCAGGAGCCTCGCGCCGGGAATCGCGCGTGCCGTGGCGCGCCCGCCCGAAGGCGCGACGAGCCGGTCGGCGCTTCCGTGGATCACGAGCGTCGGAGCGGTTATGCGCCGCAGCTCGGCTGTGCGGTCGCCGGCGGCGATGATGGCCGCCAGCTGCCTGCCCGCGCTCTCCGGGTCGTGGTCGCGGTCGTAGCTGCTCGCGGCGATCGCGCGGATGTCGTCGTCGTCGCGGCGAACTCCGCGCGAGCCGATCGCGGCGAAGACGCGCTCCATGTGCGCGATGAAGGCCTCGCGCTCGTGCGGCGCGCGGCGCAGGAAGACGGAGTACATGCGAAGGGCGGGCTGACCGCTGCGGAGGCTGCCGGTGTTGGACATGATCGACGTGAGCGAGCGGACCGACTCGGGATGGCGCGCGGCCAGCGTCTGGCCGATCATTCCGCCCATCGAGGCGCCGATCACGTGCGCGGGGGCGAGGTCCAGCTCGCTGAGCAGCGCGGCGGCGTCGTCGGCCATGTCGAGCAGCGTGTAGTGCGCGGCCTGCCTGGAGCGGGTCAGCAGCTGACGGATCGTCGGCGGCGCACCGGCGAGGTGTGTCGAGCGCCCGACGTCGCGATTGTCGAAGCGCACCACGTGCAGCCCGCGACCGGCGAGCTCGAGGCAGAAGTCCTCCTGCCAGGCCACCATCTGCGTGCCGAGTCCCATGATCAGCAGCGCGGTGGGATCCGCCGGATCCCCGAAGTCCTCGTAGCAGAGGGTGATGCCCCTGCCTACGTCGCAGAACTGCTCGTGCACGATCCGTGGACTGTAGCGGTCGGGCGCTAGGATCGAACATGGATGGCGGTCGCACGTTCATCGATCGGTTCGGAGGCAACCGCGAGCGGGCTCGACGAGCGCGAGATCCGCAGGCTCTCGATCGACACGATCCGCGCGCTGTCGATGGATGCCGTGCAGAAGGCCAACGCCGGACACCCGGGGACGGCGATGGCGCTGGCGCCGCTCGGCTACGTGCTGTTCGAGCGCTTCCTGCGCGCGAACCCCGAGGACACAGCATGGCCGGACCGCGACCGCTTCATATTGAGCGCGGGCCACGCCTGCATCCTGCAGTACTCGCTGCTCCATCTCACCGGCTATGACCTGACGCTCGAGGACCTCAAGCAGTTTCGCCAGTGGGGCTCGCGCACGCCCGGTCACCCCGAGCGGGGGCTGACGCCCGGCATAGAGATCGCGACGGGACCGCTCGGGCAGGGCATCAGCAACGCCGTCGGCATGGCCATCGCCGAGCGCTTCCTCGACGACCACTTCAACCGGCCCGGACAGCGCGTGATCGACCACCACTTCTACGTGATCTGCTCCGACGGCGACCTGATGGAGGGGATCAGCCAGGAGGCCGCTTCGATCGCCGGCCACTTCGGCCTCGGCAAGCTCGTCGTCTGCTACGACGAAAACCACATCACGATCGACGGCACGACCGCGCTGTCATTCGACACGGAGAACCACCTCGAGCGCTTCGAGGCGGAGGGCTGGCACGTCCAGCGCGTCGAGGACTCCGAGGACGTGGAGGCGATCGAGGCCGCGGTCGCGGCCGGAAGGGATGAAGCCGAGCGTCCGTCGCTGATCGCGATCCGCTCGCACATCGGCTACCCCGCGCCGCACGCCGTCGACACCGCCAAGGCCCATGGCGCGCCGCTCGGCGAGGACGAGGTGCGGGCCACCAAGCAGGTGATGGGCTTCGACCCCGATCGCACTTTCTGGGTGGACGACTCCGTCTACGAGCACATGTCGCTGCGCGAGAGCGGCGCCGCGGCGCAGCAGGCGTGGACGGCCCGGTTCGATCGCTGGCGCGACGCCTTCCCGGATCTTGCCGCGGAGTGGGATCGCGCGTGGGTCGGCGGCCTGCGCGACGGCTGGCGGGAATCGCTGCCGAGCTTCAAGGCCGGCGAGGAGATCGCCACGCGCTCGGCGGGCCAGAAGGTGATGGCCGCGTTCGCCGAGTTCGCGCCCACCATGATCGGCGGCGCCGCCGATCTCGTCGAGTCGACCAAGACGATCTTCGAGGGGGCCGGAGAGTTCTCGAGGGTCCACGCCGGGCGCAACGTCCCGTTCGGCATCCGCGAGCATGCGATGGGCGCGATCGTCAACGGCGCGTCTGCGCATGGCGGGATCGTCAAGCCGTACGGATCAACGTTCCTGATCTTCTCCGACTACATGCGCCCCGCGGTGCGACTCTCGGCCCTGATGGAGCTGCCGGTGCTGTGGGTCTGGACGCACGACTCCGTCGCTCTAGGCGAGGACGGGCCCACCCACCAGCCGGTCGAGCACTATGCGGCGCTGCGAGCGATCCCGCACCTGTGGGTGATCCGCCCGGGTGACGCGAACGAGACGGTCGCCGCCTGGCGCGTCGCGCTCGAACGAGCGGACGGCCCGGTGGCGCTGCTGCTCTCGCGCCAGAACATCCCGGTGCTTGACCGCGGCGAGGTGGCCGGCGCGGACGAGCTCGAGCGCGGCGCCTACGTGCTGTGGGACTCCACCGCGGCATCGGGCGACGGCGCCGGCGGGACGCGCCCCGCGACGGGCGGCGCTCCGCAGCTGATCCTGATCGCGACGGGCGCCGAGGTTCCACCCACGCTCGCCGCCGGCCGTGCGCTGGCCGAGCAGGGCACGCACGTGCGCGTGGTCTCGATGCCATGCATGGAGCTCTTCGAAGCGCAGTCACAGGAGTACCGCGACGAGGTGCTTCCCCCGGCCGTGACGGCGCGGCTCGCGGTCGAGCCCGGCGCGAGCATGAGCTGGTGGAAGTGGGTCGGCAGTGGCGGCGACGTGCTGGGGCTCGACCGGTTCGGCGCCTCGGCGCCCGGTACCACCGTGCTGGAGAAGCTGGGCTTCACCGCCGAGAACATCGGCGCGCGCGCGAGAGCGCTGCTGCAATCACGACACTGAAGGAGACCACCATGGCCACCGAGGAGCTTGCACCCCTGCAACGACTGTCGGCGCTCGGGCAGAGCGTCTGGGTCGATTACCTCTCGCGCCAGTCGATCCGCGGCGGGCACCTGCAGGAGCTGATCGACGACTACGCCGTCGTCGGCGCGACCTCGAACCCGACGATCTTCCAGAAGGCGATGACCTCGGACGATGCCTACGACGAGCAGCTGCACGAGCTCGCCGCGCAGGGCAAGGACGTCTCTGAGACCTTCTGGGCGCTGGCCGAGCAGGACATCATGGACGCCTGCGATCTCTTCCGGCAGGTGTGGGACGGCGGTGGCGGGCGCGACGGCTACGTCTCGCTCGAGGTCGATCCGCGCCTGGCCTACGACACGCTCGCCACCTTCCGTGAGGCGATGCGCCTGCACGAGGAGGTCGAGCGCCCCAACCTGATGGTGAAGATCCCGGCCACCAAGCCCGGGCTCGCGGCGATCGAGGATGTGGTGGCGAAGGGCCGCTCGATCAACGTCACGCTGATCTTCTCGCTGCGCCGCTACGCGGAGGTCGCCGAGTCCTATATCCGCGGGCTCGAGCGGCTGGTCGCCGAGGGCGGCGACCCCCGCAAGGTGGCGTCGGTCGCGAGCTTCTTCGTCTCGCGGATCGACACCGAGGCCGACAGGCGCCTCGATGAGATCGGCGGCCACGACGAGCTGAAGGGCAAGCTCGCGATCGCGAACGCGAAGCTCGCCTATCGCCACTACCTGGAGGTCTTCAAAGGCCCGCGCTGGGAGTTCCTCGCCGGCAAGGGCGCCACGCCGCAGCGCGTGCTCTGGGCGTCGACCTCGACCAAGAACCCGGCCTATCCGGACATCATGTACGTGGAGGAGCTGATCGGCCCCGACACGGTCGACACGATGCCCGAGGAGACGATCAAGGCCTACCAGGATCACGGCGACCCGCAGGTGCGCCTGGACCGCGGCCTCGACGAGGCCGAGCGGGTGCTCGAGCAGCTCGCGCAGGCGGGCGTCGACTACGACGACGTGACCGAGACCCTCGAGCGTGAGGGGGTCGAGAAATTCGCCGACTCCTTCGACCAGCTGATGGCCGCGCTGCGGGCCAAGCAGGAGTCGCTGGCCCCGGCGTGATCCGCGCCGTCTAGGAGTACGGGATCGGGATCAGGACGCTGATTCGCAGCGGGCCCGAGGGGAAGGCACGGGCGTGGATCGTGATCACGCGGAAGCGCCGCCCGCGATAGGTGTAGGCGCCGCTGGCGGGGACGGGTCCGGGCGCCGGGCCGAGGCTGTTCTTGACCAGCGTCGGGTTGCCGGGGCTCATGTACATGAGCACGCTGAGGCCGAGGAGCCGCCTCGTGAGCCGCAGGTACCCCTCGTCGTCCTGGATCGAGAGCACGAGGCTTCCGATCTGTCGGCCGCCGAGCAGCAGCGGCGCTCGCACCGGGGCGAGCACGTACGGTCCGCCGACGTCGGCCAGGAGCCGCCCGCCGGCCGAGACGCGCAGGCGCACGATGTGCTGGTTCAGCAGCGCCTGGACCGCCTTTCTCGCGGCCGCCGGTTCATGGCGAGCGACGGCGCCCAGCAGCGCCTGGTCGCTCTGCACGCGGCGGACCTGTGGCAGCGTGCGCCGGCCGCTCTCGCCGGCGTAGATCAGGCCGGCCTCGCGGGCGAGCGTGTTGACGAGCGTGTCCTCACTCGAGCGCCCGCAGAACGCCGTCGTCGAGGAGACGGGCTTGAGCAGGTACACGCGAAGCGCTCCCGCCGGATAGGCGACGGCCGGGAACGAGCTGAACTGGTAGAGCACGTGCTGGTGGGTGAGCCTTCCCGCGTCCGGGAGCGGTCCGGGTGGCAGCGCGAGCGATCCGCCGATGCTGCGCCCGCCTTTGCGCAGGGCGACGAGGCCCTGGCCGATCCCGTCGGACTCGGCGATGAAGCCGGCGTCAGACCAGACGCTCGTGACGTAGCGGCCGATCGGCGCGCCGCCCGCGCCGGTTAGCGTTCCATGCACCGGAGCGAGAGCAGGGCCGCCGACTTCGGCCAGCGTGCGAGTGGCGCCGAGGACCTTCAGGCTCACGATCCGCCCGCCGGCCACGAGCGACTGCGCGGCCGCCTGCGCGGAGACCGGGTCGTCGCGCTGCACGGCGTCGCGCAGGGCGGCCGATGCCGAGATCAGCCGCCGCGCGACCGCGGTTCGTTCGCTCGAGACGCCCTCGTGGTAGACGCGGGCGACGACGCGGCCGAGCGTGTCGAGCACCGTCTCGGGACAGCTCGCCGGCGTGTCGGCGCTCGCCCGTGCGCTCGGGCTTCCCTTGAGGGTGGACCCGCAGCCGGCGAGAGCGGCGAGAAGCGCGACCAGGGCGCTCGAGCGGCCGAGCCATGAGCGGCCGGCGATCGACGAGTTGCCCACGTCCCGAACCATCCCCGCGCATCCTAAGTACTCGCTAATGGCCGGGTGAGACTCCTCACAGCGCCGGCTGCCGGCGCCCGGTGCTCTCCGTCGGTTAGGGTCGCGTCGTGCAGCTTGCGCTGATAACCGGCGCCTCGACGGGAATCGGGCGCGCGACGGCGCTGCGCCTCGTCGCCACGGGCTGGACGGTGCTTGCCGGGGTGCGCGGCCAGGAGGCCGCTGAGAGCCTCGTCGAGGAGTCCTCGGCGTGCGAGCGGATGATCCCGCTGACCCTCGATGTCACCGACGCCGGGCAGATCGCAGAGGCCGCGGCGCGGGTGAAGGACCTCGCCGAGGGCGGCGCATCCTCGCGCGGAGGGCTCGACGCGCTGGTCAACAACGCCGGAATCGGCATCGGCGGGCCGGTGGAGCTGCTCGCGCCGGAGGACCTGCGCAGGCAGTTCGACGTCAACGTGCACGGGCAGGTCGCCGTCACCCAGGCGATGCTGCCGGCGCTTCGACGCGCGCGGGGGCGGAT
>JAXDGO010000040.1:0-8736 GCA_034665005.1 Solirubrobacteraceae bacterium
TCAAGCAGATCCGCCAGCTGGCGGGCATGCGTGGCCTGATGGCCAACCCGAAGGGTGAAATCATCGAGCGCCCGATCAAGGCCAACTTCATGGAGGGCCTGTCGGTGCTCGAGTACTTCATCTCCACGCACGGCGCGCGAAAGGGCCTGGCCGACACGGCCCTGCGTACCGCGGACTCGGGCTACCTGACGCGCCGGCTGGTCGACGTCGCCCAGGATGTGATCATCCGGGACGCCGACTGCGGCACCGAGGAGTACATCGAGATGGAGGTCTTCAAGGCCGACGGCGAGCCCAACGACGGTCTCGTCGGGCGGATCGCCGCGAGGCCGATCGAGACCAAGCGCCACCGCATGCTCACGGAGCAGGGCGATGAGATCGGCCGCGAGGAGCTCGTGGCCATCTCGCAGGCGTTCGCCGAGGAGCACGAGAAGGGCAAACCGGTCACGGTGCCGGTTCGCTCGGTGCTCAAGTGCGAGGCGCCCAGCGGCGTGTGCCAGGCCTGCTACGGCCGGGCGATGGCCACCGGCGCGCTCGCGCAGATCGGCGACGCCGTCGGCATCGTCGCTGCTCAGTCGATCGGCGAGCCGGGCACGCAGCTGACGATGCGCACGTTCCACACCGGCGGTGTCGCCGGCGCGGACATCACGCATGGTCTGCCCCGCGTGGTCGAGCTGTTCGAGGCACGCCGTCCGAAGGGCCTGGCGAAGATCGCCGAGCAGGACGGCGCCGTCTCGATCGAGGAGACCGACAAGGCGCTCACGGTCGTCATCACCGACGACGCGGGCGAGGAGCACCGTCACGCCTTCCCGCGGCGCACGCGGCTGTTCGTCGCCAACGGCGAGAAGATCAAGGCCGGCAGGCAGCTCAACGAGGGGTCGGTCTACCCGCACGAGCTGCTGGCTGTCCGGGGACGCACGGAGACCGAGCAGTACCTCGTCAAGGAGGTCCAGGAGGTCTACAAGTCCCAGGGCGTCGACATCAACGACAAGCACATCGAGCTGATCGTCCGGCAGATGCTCAAGAAGGTGCGCGTCGACCAGAAGGGCGACACGGACTACCTTCCGGGCCAGTTCGTCGACCGCTTCGAGTTCGCCAAAGCCAATGGCGCGGTGATCGACAAGGGCGGCGAAGCGGCGATCTTCGAGGACATAATCCTCGGGATCACCAAGGCGTCGCTGAACACCGACTCGTTCCTCTCGGCGGCCTCCTTCCAGGAGACGACGAAGGTCCTGACGGACGCGGCGCTCGAAGGCAAGATCGACCGGCTCAACGGCCTGAAGGAGAACGTGATCATCGGCAAGCTGATCCCGGCGGCCACCGGTCTGAAGCGCTACCGGCGCATCGAGATCGAGCCCTCCGAGCCGCTGCCCCGCGCGATCGACGACGTCGGGCTGCTCGACCAGGAAGAGATCGCGGCCGAGCTCGGGCTCGCCGGCGAGGGATTCAACGGCGGCTACGGGCAGGAGTTCGACAACGACCTCGCCTCGCTGGAGAAGATCGGCGCCGGCGGCACCGACCCCGGCTTCGCCGAGGAGCTCGCCGAGCTCGAGATCTCCGAGGAGAAATCGAAAGACGAGTAGGTCCGTGACGACGGGCCGCCGCTCTCGTGCGGCGGCCCGGTCGTCGGGTAGCTCAGTCGCGCTGAGGGGATTCTCATCCACTCGCGCTGCGACCTTGGTCGCGCGCGCGTGTAGTGGCCTCTGATGAGCGCGCGCGGAATCACGCGCAGATCGCTGCTGAGCGCCGGCGCCGGCGCGGTGGCCGGCAGTGCGATGCGGCCGGGTGGAGCGATCGCGGCCCTGCTGGGGCCGCCGCGGCCGGTACTTGCCAGCCAATGGGTGGGCTCTGTCCCGGCGACGGGCCGCACGATCGCGCTGGCACGCTCGGCCGACCTCATCGCGGTGCAGTGGCAGGCGCCTGCGGCAGCCGGCATCGAGCTGCGCTTCCGCAGCGGGGCCGGCGGGTGGAGCAGATGGGTCTCCGCGGCGGGTTGCTGCGGCGATCCGATCCCGGCCGGAGCGGCCGCCGACGGCCTCATCGGCGCTCCGCTGTGGACCGGTGGGACCACGACGGTTCAGCTGCGCGCCAGGCAGGGTCTCAGCGGCGTGCGCCTGCGGCTGGTGGACGTGAGCGGCGGGATGGGCGCCAGCCGCGAGGCTCGGCTGATGGCCTCGCTCGCCGCCTCGCTGCCGGCGGCCGCGCCGGTGCTGAACGCCGGCCCGGGCCAGCCGCGCATCATCGCCCGGCCCGCGTGGGCGCAGGGCTTAGCGCGGCCGCGGGTCGTGCCGGGCTATGGAGCGGTGCGGATGGCCTTCGTGCACCACACGGAGAACCCCAATGGGTACGCGCGCGCGGAGGTGCCGGCGATGCTGCGGGCGATATACGCGTTTCACCGCTACGTCAACGGCTGGAACGACATCGGCTACAACTTCGTGGTCGACCGCTTCGGGCGCGTCTTCGAGGCCCGCGCCGGCGGCATCGACGAGCCGGTCGTGGGGGCGCATGCCGGCGGCTACAACCTGGTCTCGACCGGGGTGGCCGTGCTCGGATCGTTCATGGGCGCGCCGATCTCGCCGCCGGCGCGGCGCTCGGTGGAGCGGCTGCTCGCATGGAAGCTCTCGCTTCACGGCGTGCCGGCCGCCGGCAGGGTGACCGTGCGCGTCAACCCAGCCGGAGCCGTCTATTCACGCTTCCCGGCCGGCGCGCACGTGTCGCTGCCGCGGATCGCCGGCCACAGGGACGCCGACTCCACGGACTGCCCCGGCAACGTCCTCTATGGCGAGCTGCCCGGCCTGCGCCCGCGGGTGCGCCGGCTCTCGGCGCGCGCGGCGCGAGCGACGCTCGTGCTGGCGCCGCCGGCGCCTGTCGCCCCGCCGGTCGCCGGGGCCCCGCCGAGCCCGCCGCCTCCCACCGTCACGCCTCCTCCGCCGCCCCCCGGCACAGGCGGCGAAGCACGCACGCTCGCCGGGACGCTGCAGCGTCCCGACGGCACGCCGCTGGCCGGCGCCCGGATCATGCTCCAGGCGCGCACGGCCAGCCGCCGCGGCGAACTCGTGCAGGAGCGCACGATCGGCGAAGCGCTCACCGACGCCCAGGGGAGATGGTCGCTGGCGGTGACGCTCGTGCCGGCGGCCAAGGGGAGCTCGCTGAGGGCCCTGTGCGCCGGCTCGGGCACCTCGGGCGCGGCGGTCTCGGAGCCGCTGGACCTACCGTCGGCGGTCTCGCTCACCCCGCCTGCGCCGCAGGCCCGGGTGCCGGAATCCGAATCCCCTGCGCCGCCAGCGCCCGCGCCCAGTCCCTCAGCAGCTGCGCCTCCCGCGCCGTGAGGCCGTGCTCTGGCGCGGTCTGCACGAGCAGCGTCGGCTCGGCGCGCGCCGTGGCCCACTCGTGGCAGGCGGGGCTGAGCGCGTCGTCGATCCATGCAAGCGGGCGCCCAGCGGCGAAGGTCCCGATGGACTCGAGCTTCCAGTGCCCGTGGGTGACCTGCGAGCCGCGCTCGGCGCGTGGAAAGCGCAGGAACGGCAGGGCGGCAGGGAGCCCGAGCAGGTGGGGGAGGTGCTCGTCGGCCTTCTCCTCCCAGCCGCTCGCCCAGACGAGGTCGAACAGCGAGGAGAGGGCAAGCAGGTGAGCGGCGGCAGTGGACGAAAGGAAATGCGGCATGCCGTCGATCGAATGGAATGAGCCCTCGATCTCCTGCGGAGCTCCGGACGATCGCGCACCGGATCGGAAAAGCGAAATGACACCGTCGATGTCGACCATCAGGAGGGGCTTCGAGCCGTCTGGCGCCCCGCCACCACGGTCTTTTTTGACCCCTACACGGTCTTTAGGTTGCATACAGGTTGGACGGGGTACTCTGCCTTCGACGGTTGATCCGCCGAGATCGCTCACGCCGAGTAAAGCAGCAGGTTGGCGCAGTCGATGGATGGACCGGTCCTCAACCTCTCAAATATGACTCTAGATCTAGGCATACTGCTGGCACTCGCGTGCGCGTTCGTCGCGAACCTCGCGTTCTTTTACAAGTACCGCGGGGCCAACGAGGTGCCGAAGGTCCAGGTCCTGCACCCGTTCCGCTCCGCCAGGTCGCTGTACTCCTCGAAGTGGTTCACGCTGGGGATGCTCACGGCCACGGCTTCCTGGGGTCTGCATGTGGGCGCGCTGGCGCTGGCGCCGATGTCGGTCGTCCAGGTCTCGCTCGCGGCGGGCGTCGTGTTCATCGCGGTGATGGCCGAGAAGATGTTCGGCTTCGAGGTTGGCCGCCGCCAGTGGGTCGGCCTGATGCTCACGGCCACCGGGCTGGTGCTGCTGGGCCTGACGCTGCCGTCGATGCACGGCGCGCACTCGCACTTCTCAGACGCGGCGATGATCTCCTTCGAGGCCGGCCTGTTCGGGCTCGGCGGCCTGCTGCTGATGGGCCCCCGCATGGGCGGCCCGGTCGAGCACCACGGCGTGATGCTGGGAGCCGCGGCGGGCATCCTGTTCGGCGTCTCGGACACGGCGATCAAGGCCCTCACGGGCATCACTGGGGCGCACGGCCTGATGGGCCTGGTGCTCAGCCCCTGGTTCGCGGTGGCCATAGCTGCGTCGATCGTCGCCTTCTACGCCTCCGCGCGAGGCCTGCAGGACGGCGAGGCCGTACCGGTGATCGCGGTCACGGGCACCGCGGCGAACATCGCAGGGATCGCCGGAGGGATCATCGTGTTCGGCGACCCGATGGCCGGCAGCACGCTCGGCGTGGTGGTGCAGTCGCTGGCCTTCGTGCTGGTGATCATCGCCTCGGCGCTGATGCCGGCGCCGGTCCGCGCCACGGGCGCGGCCCAGGCCGCATAGCGCTGCTAGCATCTGCGCTCGATGCCGACCACCTCGCAACTCGTCCGCAAGGGACGCGTCACCCCGAAGAAGAAGCTCGCGACCCCCGGACTGAAGTCGGGTAAGGGACGCAAGAAGAAGGTTGCCGCGCCACAGCGGCGCGGGGTCTGCACGCGCGTCTACACGACGACGCCGAAGAAGCCTAACTCCGCGCTGCGGAAGGTCGCGCGCGTGCGCATCTCCGGCTCGATCGAGGTCACGGCATACATCCCGGGCGAGGGCCACAACCTGCAGGAGCACTCGGTCGTGCTCGTGCGCGGCGGCCGCGTCAAGGACCTGCCGGGCGTGCGCTACAAGGTCGTCCGTGGCACGCTCGATGCGGCCGGAGTGAGCGACCGCAAGAAGGCGCGCTCGCAGTACGGCGTGAAGAAACGCTAGCGATGCCGCGCCGCGCAGCTGCCCAGATCCGCCCTGTCGAGGCGGACTCCATACATCGCTCGAAGCTCGTCCAGCAGGTCATCAACAAGGTGATGCTCGACGGCAAGAAGTCGGTCGCCGAGAGGATCGTCTACGACGCTCTCGCTGTGATCGCCGAGCGCAGCGACAAAGACCCGATCGAGACCCTGGAGGCGTCGATCAAGACGCTGACGCCGACACTCGAGGTCCGCTCGCGCCGCGTCGGCGGGGCGACCTACCAGGTGCCCGTCGAGGTACCGCCGCGTCGCGCGCGCACCCTCGCGGTGCGCTGGCTCGTGGAGTTCGCCAGGCAGCGGCGCGAGAAGACGATGGCGCAGCGGCTCGCGAACGAGCTGATGGACGCCACGTCCCAGCAGGGCGGCGCCTACAAGCGCAAGGACGACATCTACCGCATGGCCCAGGCCAACAAGGCCTTCGCGCACTACCGCTGGTAAGCGAACCGAGGACCGGCGCGATACTGCGTCCTCGGTCGCTCGCGTGCGAAGCACGCCACGCTCCCTGCGTCCTTGTCTCGCTTGATCCTCGATCCGCTTACTGACTAGGAGTCCAACCCGCGCGTGGAGCGCGTTCTCGCTGGTAGGGCGCTCCCGCCGGTCTATGGACGGTTGAGACGCCCCTTCGGGGCGGGCGGCGTGCGTCGTTTCAGATCAGCGCGTCGCTCGGAGCGGACGCGTGTATGAGATGACGCTCAGACGCCTTGACAGCAAAACGTTTGGTACCTAACATTTCGGTACCGAAATGTCCTCGTCTCCGACACAAGCGACCAACCTCGACCCGGCGGCCTCCGACCGCATAGAGCCCTACGTCTGGAAGATCGCCGGCGTGGTGATCCTCGGCATGATCATGTCGATCCTCGACACGACGATCGTCAACGTCGCGCTGCGGACGCTCGGCCACGACCTGCACAGCTCGATCTCGCAGATCCAGTGGGTCGTGACGGGCTACCTGCTGTCGCTGGCGGCGGTGATCCCGATCACCGGCTGGGCGGCGCGGCGCTATGGCGCCAAGCGCGTCTACATGACCTCGCTCGTCCTGTTCACGGCCGGCTCGGCGCTCTGCGCGGTGGCCGCCTCGACCACGACGCTCGTACTGTTCCGCGTGCTGCAGGGCATCGGCGGCGGCATGATCATGCCGGTCGGCCAGCTGATCATGGCCCAGGTCGCGGGCCCGAGGCGCATGGGCCGCGTGATGGGGATCGTCTCGATGCCGGCGATGCTCGCGCCGATCCTCGGGCCGGTCGTCGGCGGGCTGATCCTGCAGAACCTGCATTGGTCGTGGATATTCCTCGTGAACGTGCCGATCGGCTTGATCGCGTTCATCGCCGGCTGGCGCATGCTCCCGCACACCGAGTCGGGCGAGGCCGGGCGCCTCGACGTGACCGGGCTGGCGCTGCTCTCGACGGCGTCGAGCGCGACCGTCTACGGGCTCAGCCAGCTCGGCACGCACAGCAGCCTCACGGCGCCCGCGGTCGTGATGCCGATCCTCGCCGGCGTCGTGCTCGCGGGCGCCTTCTGCTGGCACGCGCTGCGCGTCGAGCGCCCGCTGCTCGATGTCCGCCTGTATGCCAACCGCGTGTTCGGCGCCGCCTCGCTGACGACCTTCGGCCTCGGCGCGGCGCTGTTCGGGGCGATGATCCTGGTGCCGCTCTACTACCAGGAGGTCCGCCACGAGAGCGTGATCGTGACCGGGCTGCTCGTCGGCCCGCAGGGCCTCGGAATGCTGCTGGTGATGCCGATGGTGGGCCGCCTGACCGAGCGCTTCGGCGGCGGCCGCGTGGCGATCGTCGGCGTATCGATCCTGTGCCTCGGCACGATCCCGCTCGCGTTCGTGGGGACGAGCACGTCGATCCTCTACATCTCGCTCGTGCTGCTGCTGCGCGGCGTAGGCATCGGCTTCGCGTTCGTTCCGGCGATGACGGCGGCCTTCTCGGCGCTGCGGCCGGACCAGCTCTCCGACGCGACGCCGCAGCTGAACGTGCTGCAGCGCATCGGCGGCGCGATCGGGACGGCCGTCCTGGCGGTCGTGCTGCAGCGGGCGAGCGGGCAGGGCGCGTCGCTGAGCAAGCTCGCCGGCGCGTTTGACACCGCCTACTGGTGGTCGCTGGGGATCGCGCTGCTGTCGCTGATCCCCTGCCTGGTGCTGCTGCGGGCGGAGAACCCGCGCGCCCGGCTGACCCCTGCCGCGGCCGACGCCGAGGCGGCCGTCGAGCCGCTCGGGGCCTAGGGAGCCGATGAGCGACGTGAAGCAGCGCAACGGCAGCAAGAGCAAGCCGGCAGCCCAGTGGGATCCCGAGCTGCTCGAGCTCGGCACGGCCTTCCGCCGCGTGGCGCGGGCCCTGAACCGCATGCGCGGGCGCGACACCCATCTCGGCGGGACGGAGCTGAGCCACGCCCAGTTCGAGCTGCTGGGCGAGCTCTATGAGCGCGGCGAGCTGCCCGCCGGGGAGCTTGCGGCCGCCGCGCGCCTCGCGCCGGGCACGGTCACGCAGATGCTCGACCACCTCGCCGACTGCGGCCAGGTCGAACGGGTGCGCTCGGAGTCCGACCGCAGGGTGGTCGTGAGCCGCCTCACCGCGCAGGGCCGCGGCAAGATCGAGGCCAAGCGAGAGTCTTGGCACGAGCGCTGGCAGGAGGCGCTGGACGGCTTTGACTCGAGCGAGCTGCAAGCCGCCAAGCGGGTGCTCGACCGCCTCGGCGCGATGTTCGAGGAGGCCTCCGGGGGCGGCCCTGCGGAGGCCGGCGTGACGGCCCGGGAGAGCCCCGCAGATGCCTCCGAGAGCCGATAATCCCTCTGCTATAGTCGGATTTGCGTCGCGGGTGCACGCAGGTGAGCAGCCTGTCCCCGCGAATACGACAGAAGATGGAGACCTCGAGCAGATAACGTCGCCAACCGGTCCATACAAGACCAGCAGCGCGCGTGGGCCCGAGGGGCCCATTTTTTTGCCCCCGCCGAGCCTCCCACCAACCCCCCCCGATCTGAACCAGATGCCACGCAAGTTCTCACTTCAAAACACCCGAAACATCGGGATCATGGCCCACATCGACGCCGGTAAGACGACGACGACCGAGCGCATCCTCTACTACACGGGCCGCACCTACAAGATCGGCGAGGTCCACGAGGGCGCCGCGGTGATGGACTGGATGGAACAGGAGCAGGAGCGCGGCATCACGATCACCTCTGCGGCAACCACGGCGCAGTGGAAGGACCACCGCATCAACATCATCGACACGCCGGGGCACGTCGACTTCACCGTCGAGGTGGAGCGCTCGCTGCGCGTGCTCGACGGCGCCATCGCGCTGTTCGACTCGGTCGCCGGCGTCGAGCCCCAGTCGGAGACCGTCTGGCGCCAGGCCGACAAGTACCACGTGCCGCGCATCGCCTACATCAACAAGATGGACCGCATCGGCGCCGACTTCGACCAGGGCGTGCAGACGATGATCGACCGCCTCGGCG
>JAXDGO010000041.1:0-54526 GCA_034665005.1 Solirubrobacteraceae bacterium
TGGAAGCAGCGTCATCGACACCGCCAAGGCCGTCGCGCTGGCGCTCGCCGACGACCTTCACGAGCCCGAGGACTTCGTCCGCCGGCGCGCCGGCGGCGCGCGGGCGCTGGGCCCGGCGGTGCCGATCGCGGCGCTCCCGAGCACCCTCTCGGGCGGCGAGTTCACGGCCGTCATCGCCAGCACCGACGGCGATCGCGTCAAGCATCTTCTGCCGGACGAGCGCCTCGCACCGGTCTCCGTGCTGCTCGACCCGCTGCTCGCAGCCTCGACGCCGCGGCGCCTGTGGCTCTCGACCGGCGTGAAGACGCTCAGCGACGCGATTGAACGCGTGTGCTCGCTGCGGGCCACGCCGTTGAGCGACGCTCTCTGCACGCGCGCGATCGAATGGTTTCTCGCCGCGCTACCGGCCTCGGTCGATGGCGATCCGGACGGCGCGGAGCGGCTGCGCTGCCAGCTCGCCAGCTGGATGGCGCTGTTCGCTCTGCACGAGCAAGGTGCGTCGGTGGGGCTGGGGGCCGCCCTGCGACACCAGGTCGCGGTCACCTTCGAAGTCGCTCACGGTGAGGCCACCTGCTCACTGCTGCCCCACGTCCTGCGCTTCAACCTAGCCTTGCTGCCCGAGCGTGCTGCGCGGTTGGCGCTAGCGATGGGCGTGGAGGCCGGAGACGACGGTAGCGGCGTGATCGACCGCATCGATGCATTGCTCGAGGAGCTCGCACTCCCGCGGCGGCTCTCGGAGCTCACAGCTGCGAGCGCCGATCTCGGCGCCCTCGCCTCGCGCGTGCTTGCCGAGCCGGCGGCGCAGCGCAACCCGCGGGCGGCGAGCGTTGAGCAGGTGCAGGCGATCATCGAGGCGGCGTGGTGAGCGCCGCGGCGCAATGCGCCCTCTGGGGGAGAACGACCGTGATCGGCGATCAAGCCGCGTTGCCCGATATGCTCAAACATGAGATTCGGGCGACGCAAGGAGACCCGACGTGAGTCGAAGTGACTCAAGCGTGGAGGGGAACGTCAAGGTCGGGGGGGAGGTCGAGGTCCCGCGTGCCGGGCGCACCGTCACCGCCTCCCTCAGCCGTCGCCTTCGGTCCGCCCGCGTCGCGCGCGGGCTGAGCCTGAAGGCGGTCGCGGAAAAGGCCCAGATCAGCACGAGCCTGCTCAGTCAGATCGAGCGGGGCAAGGCTAGCCCCTCGCTGGTGTCGCTCGTCGCGATCGCCGATGCGCTGATGATCCGGCCTGGGATGCTGCTGGACGACGACGAGGAGTCGGCGACCTCCCCCGTGGTGCGCCGTGAGGAACGCCATGTCGTCGACGACATGCACTGTCGGCGGGAGTACCTCATGCACCTCGACGACCCCCTGCTCGAGGTCGCCGAGTTGCTGATGCGGCCCGGAAGCTCCACACGGCCGAAGCTCGCCAGCCATTCCGGCCGCGACTACGGAATCGTGCTTCAGGGCCAGGTCAGGATCGAGTTCGATGCCGGCCATGAGGAGCTCGGGGAGGGCGACTACATCGCCTTCGACGCCTCTCGTCCCCACCGGATCGTGAACGAGACCGAGAACGAGGCGCGCGTCATCTGGATCATCGCCCACGACCGCGCCGACGGTGCCACCGCGATCCGCAACCTGGGACGCGAGCGCAAGGCCGTGGAACGGGCGCTCGAACAGTAGACAGCAGTCGCCAATCCTGCCGGTGGCGTTACAATGTGGTTGAACTGCCTGTAGTACTACTGTAATGTGTGCGCCGTGGAGGCGGTGCGAATCACAGGGATAGGCGAGGTTGGCGCGATTGACGGCGAGAGCCTCGAGGGACTCATCTTCAAGGCAGCAAGTGGAGCTCTAGCGGATGCCGAGCTGACACGGGGGGAGCTTGATGGAGTGGTCATCTCGGCCTCCGATCAGATCGACGGCCGAGCGATCTCGTCGATGCTCACCTCAGGACCGGCGGGCGCGTACCTCAACGAGGAGATCAACGTGGCCAGCTCCCCGGGACACGCCCTGGCACTGGCCTGGATGCAGATCGCCTCAGGCACTCACCGGCGGCTGCTCGTCAGCTCGTGGGGCAAGGCGAGCGAGTCAGCCGGCGCTTCCAGCGAGGCCGCCGAGCGGCTCTCAACAGAGCCCTTCTTCGAGCGTGGCGCCGGCCTGACGCGCATCGCTGCCGCCGGCCTGCAGGCGCAGGCCCACCGCGCCAGTCGCGGCGACCCCGGCAAGGCCGAGCAGGCCGCCGCCAGCGTAGCGGCGAGGAACCACGCCGGCGCCGTGAGCGTCGAGCAGGTACTCGCCTCGGCACATGTTGCCGCGCCTCTGCGTGCACTCGAATGCCCGGCCGAGCTCGATGGGGCTTTCTCGCTCGTCATCGAGGACGCTGGGCGTCCGCGGACACCTGGCGTGAACATAGAGGGGCTGGCCTGGTGTGCCGACTCGGGGCGCATCGCCGAGCGCGATCTCGTCGGCCTGCCACACTTGCGCCGAGCCGCCGGGCGGGCCCTGTTCCATGCCGGGATCAAGGACGCTGGCGCCGAGGTGGCCGTCTGGGAGCTGCACGACTATTCTCCCGACGCCGAGATCGCTGCCTACTCCGCTATCGGCCTGTGCGCGGCGGAGCGCGCCCTCGACTGCGCTCTCGGCGAGGACGCCGACGGGGGCATTGCCGCGCGCGTCAACCCACTCGGCGGCTCGGTCGCGGGCGAGGCCCCGTTCGGGGGCCCGTTGCGCAAGGTCCTCGCGGCCGTGCGCCACGTGCGCGGCGGTCCGGGCGCCGCGGAGCAGCGCGGCGTCATGCGCGCGGGGGCGCAGATCAGCTCGGGCTTTGCGGGTCAGTTCCAGTCGGTGTTCCTGCTCGGACGCGAGGAGTGATGGCGCTCACGCCAAAACGACCCGTCGCGGCCATCGGGGTCGGTCAGACTCGCTTCGGCCCCACTCGCGACGCCGCCACCTATGTCGAGCTGCTCCACCAGGCGGCATCCGCCGCGCTCGAGTCGAGCTCGCTGGGGATCGACGACATCGACGCGATCGTGCTCGCGCTGGCCCCCGAGTCGCTGATGGGCGTCAACCACGCCGAGCGCTGGTGCACCGACGTCATCGGGGGACGGATGAAGCCCGTCCTGAGGATCCAGACGGGCGGCGCCACAGGTCTCTCGGCGGTGCAGGCGGGCTATCACCACATCGCCTCCGGGATGTTCGAGCGCGTCCTCGTCGTTGGGGCGGATCGCGTGCGCGAGAGCGGTGATGCGCAGAAGATCTTCAACAAGATCTGGGATCCCTTCTACGAGCGCGACCTGCCGTTTACGACGATCACGATGATCGCCATGTCGGCGGTGCGCTACATGCACCGCCACGGCATGACCGAGCGCCAGATGGCGCGCGTCGCGCAAAAGGCTCACCACAACGGCGCGCTTAACCCGAATGCTCACATCCGCCGGGAGGTCACCGTCGAGGAGGTGCTGGAGTCGCGCTACCTCGCATGGCCGATCAAGCTGCTCGACGCTTGCCCGCAGTCCGCGGGCGGCTGCGCCGTCGTGCTCAGCTCGGATGACGCCGTCGATCAGCGCCTTCACAGCCCGGTGTGGATCAGCGGCATCTCCATGGCGGGCGAGACCTACTTCATCGGCGACCGCCTCGAGATCTCCCCCCGCGGATATGACTATGGAGATGCGGAGGCGCTGGCGGTGGCGGCCGAGCGCGCCTATGCGATGGCTGGCATCACGGACCCCCAGCGAGAGATAGACGCCGTCGAGACCTATGCGTCGTTCTCGCCGGTGGAGATCCACAACGCCGAGGCGCTCGGGTTGGCTCCCCTGGGCGGGGCCGGACCGATGTTCGAGGAGGGGCGATTCGATCTCGATGGCGAGATCCCGATCAATCCCTCCGGCGGCGTGATCTGCACGAACCCGATCAGTGTGACCGCGATGGTGCGCTTCGCCGAGGCGGTCATGCAGGTCCAGGGGCGCGCGGGCGAGCATCAGGTCGCCGGCGCGAAGACCGTCGTGGCGACGGGTGCCGGCGGCTCGCACCAATTCTTCAACGTCGCCGTGCTGAGCGCCGAGCAGCGAACATGAGCGCGCAGACGAGCAGCCCGTGGATCGTCGAGCAGCACTGGGACGTCCGTTACCAGCACATCGCTGACGCGGTCAGCGCGACCTTCCTTCGCACGCTGCGTGACGAGGGCCGCCTGCTGGGAATCCGCTGCCCGCGCTGCGAGCGCGTGCTCGCCCCGCCACGGCCCCTATGTGACATCGACTTCTGCGCGACCGAGGGATGGGTTGAGCTGGGCACCCAGGGGACGCTCGAGATGTTCACGATCGTCAGCGTCCCGGTTGCCGGCGCGCCCGAGCCGCCCTACGTGCTCGCCTACGTGCGGCTCGACGGGGCCGACACCCCGTTGCCCGGGCTGCTCGAGGGGATCGAGCTCGATTCGGTCGATGCTGCGATGGCGAGCCTGCACAGCGGAATGCGGATCGACCTGGCGCTCGCCGTCGAGCGCGTCGGTCGCATGAGTGACGTGCGCTTTCGGCTGGCCGGCCAAAGCTGATGGACGGGGCGGGGCACGGCATGCAGCAATTCCTCGTCTCGATCCGCACCCGCCTTCCACCAGAGCTGCCGGAGGAGCGCCGCACTGCGCTCCAGGCGCGCGAGCGTGACTACGTCAAAAAGCTGCACGCGCAGGGCACGATCCACCGGATCTGGCGCGTGCCGGGTCAGACCGCGAGCGTGGGTGTCTGGGACGCGGTCGACGCCACCGAGCTGCACGAGCACCTCGCTGCGCTGCCGCTGTTCGCGTGGCTCGATATCACGGTCACGCCGCTGGCCCGTCATTTCCTCGAAGTGGAGCGGGAGGAGTCGCGATGAGGGCCGGCAACTGGGGTCGCTGGGGGGAGCAGGACGAGCGGGGAGCGATCAATCTGATCAGCCCCTCCACTGTGCTCGCGGCAAGCGCCACCGTCCGCGAGGGACGTGTCATGGCGCTGGCCCAGACGCTGGACGAGCAGATGGCCGTGGCCATCGGGCGCCCCCCGCTTGCCCACCACATGACGCGCGACGGCGGCGACTACGCCGCCGGAGGCCGCGTCCTCGGCCGCTCGCGCTATGCAGACGACGTGGTGAGCCTCGGTACGCATACCGGCACGCACGTCGACTCCCTGGCCCATCTCTGGTACGGGGAGCAGATCTACAACGGCCATCCGCAGAACAGCATCCGCAGCCAGGGCGCCTCGCGCTGCGGAGTCGAGAAGATGGGACCGCTGGTCGGGCGTGGGGTGGTGCTCGACGTGGCGGCGGACGCCGGTCTCGGCCTCCTGCCGGCGGGCGCGGGGATCGGCGTCGAGCAGCTCGAGGACGCGCGGCGGGCGATCGGCGTCGAGCTCGAACCAGGTGACATCGTGCTCGTGCGCACCGGGTGGCTCGGCCGCGCCGGCGCCGC
This sequence comes from Solirubrobacteraceae bacterium, assembly GCA_034665005.1. Taxonomy (GTDB): domain Bacteria; phylum Actinomycetota; class Thermoleophilia; order Solirubrobacterales; family Solirubrobacteraceae; genus Palsa-744. The sequence goes on from JAXDGO010000041.1 coordinate 5,416, forward strand.
CTACTTCCAGGGCGAGCCCGGGCTCGACCTCGCCGGTGCCGCGTGGCTCGCGTCCCACGACGTCGCGCTCGTGGGCGCCGACAACTATGCCATCGAGGCGCTCGGCGAGCGCGCCACCGATGGCTTCCCGGTGCACGAGCTGCTGCTGCGCGACCACGGCATACCGCTGATGGAGAACGTCGTGCTGGACGCGCTGGCCGCTGCGCGCCCGGGGCCATTCCTTTTCGTCGCCGCGCCGCTGCCGCTGCGCGGAGCCACCGCGAGTCCACTGTCGCCGGTGGCGATCCTCTGAGGCTCTGGACGTGGGCGCGCTAGATGGGATCAGGGTCCTGGACCTCAGCCAGCAGCTCCCGGGACCCTACGCAACGCTGCTGCTCGCCCATCTCGGCGCGGAGGTGATCAAGATAGAGCCTCCCGGTGGCGACGCCGCCCGAGAGCTCGACGAGCGCATGTTCCGTGCCGTCAACGTGGGAAAGCGATCGCTGGTGCTCGACCTGAAGTCCGGCGGCGGCCGTGAGCGCCTCGCGCGGCTGGCAACCGGCAGCGATGTTCTGCTCGAGGGCTTTCGTCCAGGGACCGTGGAGCGCCTGGGAGCCGGCTATGCCACGATCTCGGCGCTGCGCCCCGACATCGTTTACTGCTCCCTGTCGGGATTTGGGTTGGAGGGCCCCTACCGCGACGTCCCAGGGCACGACCTCAACTACCTGGGGATTGCCGGCGGGGCAACAGAGCGCTCGGAGTCGGGCGAGATCGGCATACCGCTGGTGGACCTCGGCTCTGGCACGCTCGCCGCGCTGGCGATAACCAGTGCCCTGCTCGAGCGCAACACCACCGGCAGCGGACGCTACCTCGACATCGCCATGCTGGACACGGCCGTCTTCTGGGCCGGGGTCAAGGCGCCCCCGCCCAGGGGCTCCGAGCCTGCCTACCTCGTCGCCGCGGCGGCCGACGGCCTGTCGGTCAGCATCGCCGTCATCGAGGACAAGTTTTGGCGCAACCTGTGCGCCTGCCTCGGCTGGAGCGACTGGCGCGAGGACCCGGCGCTGGCGACCCACGAGCTGCGGCGCGCCCACGGCGAAGAGATCCGCACCCGCCTGCGCGCGGCGATCGCCACGCTGCCGCGCGAGCGCTGGCTCGCCGCCCTCTGGGCGGCCGACGTACCGGCCGCGCCAGTCCACACGCGCGTAGAGGTGGCCGGCGATCCTCAGGTGCTGGCGCGCGGCCTGATGCCCGTCGCGAGTAACGGCGCGGACGCCGGAGCGCTTCCGCCGATCCCCGCGGCGCCGCTGCCTGCCGCCCTGCGCTCTGGCGGTCTCGCCGCGGCCCCGCGGCTCGGCCAGGACACAGAGAAGCTCCTCGCCGAGCTGGACCAGGCATGAGCATCCTTGCAGTCTCACTGAAAGGAGTGTGAGCACAGTGCACGAATCTGAGATCCCGGGGGTGTCCGATCCGTGGCTCGTGGAGCAGCGCTGGGATCTCACCTACCGCCACAGCGCCGACCCAGTGACCAGCAGGTTCCTGCAGACGCTGCGCGACGAGGGCAAGCTGCTGGGAGTGCGCTGTCCGGTCTGCCGACGCGTGCTCGCGCCCCCGCGCGCCATGTGCGATCGCGACTACTGCGCAACCGGCGAGATGGTCGAGTTGGGGCTGCAGGGGATGCTCGAGCTGTTCACGATCATGTATCTCGCAGTGGACGGACTGCCAGAGCCTCCCTACGTGCTGGCCTACGTGCGTCCCGAGGGGGCCAGCACAGCGATTCCGGGCGTGATGCACGGTGTCGATCTGTCGAGCCCCGCCGCCGCGCTGGAGCAGCTTCAGATCGGCCGTGGCGTCGAAATCCAGGTCGCCGCGCAGCGGCGCGGCCGGATCACAGATCTCTCCTTTGCGCTGCCGTGAGCACGCGGCCGTTCAGCCGCCACCTCGCTGAGCTGTGTGAGGAGATCGCGCTGAGCGACGGCGCTCGCCCGGCGATCGTCTCGGGGGCGCTCACGCTCAGCTACGAAGAGCTTCAAGCGCGTGTCAAGGTCGTTGCCTCCGGTCTTGAAGGTCTGGGCGTGCGCCGCGGAAGCACGGTCGGGCTGCTTTGCACGAACCGCTGGGAGTGGGTCACGGTCGCCCTCGCGACCATGCGTTTGGGCGCGCGCATTGCGGCCTTCAATACCTTCGTGAAGGCCTGGGATCTCGGCTACATGCTCGAGCACTCCGGCGCCGAGGTGCTCGTGACACTCGACCGGTTCCGCTCCAGCGACTACCTGCAGACCCTGCTCGAGCTGGACGAGCGGCTGCTCGACCGGCCGGCCGAAGGGAAGCGCTTTCCCGCTCTGAGGGAGCTGGTCGTGATTGGGGACGAGGGCGAGCTACGGAGCACGCCGCGTCCGTTCGCAACGCTGTTGGAAGGCGCGCCCGACACTGGTACGCACTGCTCGGACGCCCAGAGCTCGGCGGGGGATGTGGCGTTCGTGCTCTACACCAGCGGCTCCAGCGCTCGTCCGAAGGCGGTACCTCTGCAGCACTTCGCGGTCATAGAGAACGGGTATGAGATCGGCGAGCGGATGGAGCTCACGCGCGAGGACCGGGTGTGGGTCCCGGTTCCGCTCTTCTGGGCCTATGGGGCGAGCAACGCCCTGCCGGCCACCCTCACTCACGGCGCGACGCTCGTGCTACAAGACGCCTTCGAGCCCGGCGGGGCGCTTGAGCTGATCGAGCGTCACCGCTGCACCGCTGGGTACCTGATGCCGAATATCGGACGCAGCCTGATTGCCCACCCGGACTTCCACCCACGTCGCACGGCCAGCCTGCGGACCGGTTTGACGCTCGGCAATGAGGCCGAGATCCGGCTCATCGCCGAACGGGTGCCGATACCACAGATCTGCAACATCTACGGGCAAACGGAGACCTACGGCAACTGCTGCGTGACCCCCGCGTCGTGGCCACTGGAGCGGCGCATCTCCTCGCAGGGACCGCCGTTGCCTCGAGTGCAGCTATCCGTACGCGACGATGCCGAGAGCGAGGTGCCCGCGGGCGTTGTCGGCGAGATCCACGTGCGCGGATACGTCACGCCCGGCTACCTCGATGCACCGGAGGCCGCTCGCGCATCAGTCGACGAGGATGGCTGGTTCGCCACCGGTGACCTTGGGCAGCTCGACGAGCACGGCTGCCTGCGATTCGCGGGGCGGGCCGCAGAGATCATCAAGACGGGCGGGATCAACGTCGCCCCCGGCGAGGTCGAGGAGTTTCTCGGCACCCACCCGCAGGTCAGCGAAGTGGCAGTGGTCGGAGCGCAGGACGAGCACGTGGGCCAACTCGTCGTAGCCTTCATCGTCGCGAGTTCGGAGCTGAGCGAGGGCGAGCTGCGGGAGTGGTGCGCCGCGCGAATCGCGGCCTACAAGGTGCCGGCCCGCATCCACTTCGTGGAGCGTCTTACCCAGACCTCCACGGGCAAGCTCGACCGCCGGCGTTTGCTTGAGCTCGACGAGGAGCGCTTGGCACACTAACTGACGCGCCGAAGCGAGTAGTGGCGCGCCCCCCGCCCGCCGTCAGTGTCAGGGCTCCAGGCGGGGCGCCTTGATCTCCTCGTCCAGTGCTTGATCGCGGCGCCAAGCCGGCCTCTTGGTCTGCTTCAGGGGTCATCGCATCAGCTGGGCTACGGGTCACACGGGTCGCTGACAGTACGAGACCAGGTTGTGGCTGCCTTGACAAGGCGTACGAGGCTCGGATAGCGTCGCGCGCCCATGGCGACGGTCAAACAATGAGCGGTGCAGAACCGCCCAGACCGCCTGTACCGCCAACAGAGTCAACGCGGCCGCTCGGCGCTGCGAGACAGCCCAGGCAGCCTGCCCCTGCGCCTTCACCCGTCGAGCCGGTCGAACGGCTCCCGCCTGAACTACCTCCAGAGGGGCGGTGGGGAAACCCGTGGGCGTCGCTGGTCGCTGGCGTCGTCGGCCTGCTCGCAGGCGTTCTGATTGGCCTTGCCGTCGGCAACAAAAACAAAACCGTCACGCAGACACAGAGTGCCGGTCAGCCCGCGATCACGCGCACGGTCACTCAGCCCGCTGCTCAGCCGAAGGTCGAAGTGCATACCAACACTGTGACCGTCACGACGCCTTCACCTGCCACGTCGGAAAACGAAGCACGCAGACGCGAAACCGAAAAAAGCCTGCGAACGGCGGAACGGGAAAACGAAGAACTCAAGCGGCAGCTCGAAGAACGCTGACGCTTTCTGCATCCCGGTCGCTGCTCGCAAGACGTGAGGGTCCGCTTCCTATGACCGGCGTCCCTTCACGAGAGGCTCGGTCGCCCGACCCTCTTGAGCGCAGGGCGTACGCTGATACGGGTACGCTTCGCGCACTTCTAACCTGCGGTGAAGAGGCGAGGACGGCGGGAGGAGAACGCGATGGTCACTCATCCAGCACAAGCCCTGACGGTTTACCCGCAGAGCGGACCGGCGAAAGACTATGTGCGGATCGACGACGACGGGGAGACCGCGTGGTGTTTAGCCAAGACAACGTTCGGTCGCGGTGCGCCATACGAGCCATGGCCAGATGCGCCAAAGCTCACTCCCGGCGACCTGGCGGAGCTGGTCGCGGCAGCGCTCGAGTAAAGGCCTGGCCTGCCAAGACCAATCGGGCGATGTCCAAGGAGGCGGACAGCGCGCGCGAGACGTCGGACCATGATGGTTCCTTACCCGGGATTTTGTTCGAATCGCACGAGCAATATCCGGCGATGGCCAGAGATGACAGACAAGACACCCGGAGGCGGTTGTCGTCAAGGACGGCGCCGTCAGGGGCGCGCGCAGCGCGGGCGGTACGCCCCGCCATGACGGCGGCCGCCGGAGGCTGCTTCTTTCGGCGTTGGGCTTCTTTAGCTGCGTCGCGTCAGTACGAAGAGTGGGATGTCACGGTCGGCGAGTTTCCGGAAGGCGGCTGCTGAGGGTTGAAGTTCGAGCCAGCGCTGCCAGAGGTTGGTGGCCTCGTCGCCGGTTGCTTGTGTCGCGGTTACCGCGATTGTCTGTCCGTCGATGTCGATCGTTGCCTCGGGGTTAGCCTGGAGATTTAACGCCCACGCTGGATGGTCTGTCACGCCGAGGTTCATGCCGGCGAGTGCGAGGTTGTCGCCGTGGCTGAAGCAGGCCACGGCTGTCGTACGGGGTAGCCCGGTTCTGCGCCCGGTTGTGGTGAGCGCGAGCACTGGTTGTCCGGCCGCGAAGACCCACGAGCGTCGCAGGCGCCCTCCGGTTAGCCGCAGCAGTGATGCGTGGATGCGGGTCACGCGGCTGCTGAGGAGCCGGATCTTGATGGGGGCGCGTGTGATGCGCGCTAGGACGGGGCCGATCACCGGGAGCTCGACGAGCCATCCGAGCAGGATCCCGACGCGTCGCCGGCGGCTGGAGCTCTCGACGAGCTTCGCGAGGGGCGCTTGGTGCCTGACGGTCACCGTCTCAGCGCCCCGCAGCTCGCAGCTGGGCTCGCGCGATGCGGGGGAGCAACACCCGGCGGGGGAGGTGGTGGCCGAGGAAGGCGTTGATCGCCCCGATCGCGCCTGGCGAGGAGATGGTTCGCCCGCGTTCTGCGGCCCGCAGTGCCCGGCTGGCAACGTCGGCGGGCTGCATCCAGAGAACACCGGGGATGCTGTCGACGTTCATTCCCAGGCGCCGTTGCGCGCCTGTGCGGGTAAAGCCGGGGCAGACCGCGGTCACACGGACTCTGCTGGCACGCAGCTCGTAGCTGAGGGCCTCGGTCAGGCTGTTGACGAATGCCTTGCTCGCGCCGTAGGCCGCGGCGCCCGGGAGCGGATAGAACGCGACCCCGGCGGAGACGTTGAGGATGCTGCCGCCGCCGCGGCTCGCCATCGCGCCCGCTGCGGCGCGTGTCAAGCGCAGGACGGTGAGCGTGTTGAGGTATGCGTCGTCGCAGAGGATGTCGGGGTCGAGCTCGAGGAAGGGTCCGTGCTGGCTGGCGCCACCGGCGTTGTTGACGAGCAGGTCGACCGGTCGCTCGCTTGATTGGAGCCTCGCCTCGACGGTCGCCAGCGCCTGGCGCTTCGTCAGGTCAGCGGCGAGCGGCTCGGCTTCTACGCCCGATGCGGCTAGCTCGGTCGTGAGTCGCTGCAGGCGGTCGGGCCGGCGGGCAACCAGTACGAGGTCACATCCGCGGTTCGCGAGGTTTCGTGCGAACGCCGCGCCGATTCCTTCCGAGGCGCCCGTGACGAGCGCTCGTTGCCGCTTCAGCTTGTTCATGGTTGCCTCGCTTTGCCGAGTCTCCGAGGGCGCTGACATGTTCTTGGGTGGCTCTCAACACCCTCCAGCGTAACCGGCTCTTGGTAGGCTGTCAAGAGCATGCCGAAGACACGCGTTGAGGTGCCCAAGCAGGAGAAGGTCGATGAGCTCGTCGCGGCTGCGGAGCACCGGTTGCGCACTGGCGGTTACGAGGAGCTGTCGGTCGCCGCAATCGCACGCGAGCTGGGTATCGCCCAGAACGCGATCTACTGGTACTTCCCTTCCAAGGACCACCTGTTCGTTGCTGCCCTCGAGCGGATGCTGCGGGATATCGCCGCCCGCAAGCCATCTCGCTCCAACGACCGTGTGGAGCGCGTGCTGTGGTTCACCGACCAGTTCGCCCCGCTGTGGAAGCTTCAGGGAGCGATGGCAGAGCGAGCCCGCACGTCAAAGGTTGCAGGCGAGTTCGTTGACAACCTCGATGAGTTGCTTTCCCGCATGCTTTCGAACGCGTTTCGTGGTCAGGTCCCCGACGCGCAGTTGGCTCTCGCCGTCCAGGCCTTCCGCGCGGCCGTCGAGGGAACGTTCGTCAAGGAATTGGACCGACCGGAGCGGCGCCGAGTCCTCAGCTTCACGCTCGAACGACTGATCGGCGCGTAACGGCATGGCTGTAGTCGGTCACCTCTCGTCAGGTTGGCTGGCAGGCGTCTCCAAGGCCGGCCGTTCGACTGCTTGCGCCTAGCATCCGAAGGGTGTCTGGCATGGTTGTCCGCGAGGTCTCGATGGCCGACACTCGGCCGCTTCGCCTTGCGGTTCTGCGGCCTCACGAAACGATCGAGAGCCTGGCTGCTCACGAGGGAGGACGTGATCTGGCTCGGGCCGGGCGGTCTGGATGGCGGCATGCGCCACGCTGAGGTGCTGCTAAATCGTTCCGTCCGACAACGAGAGTGCTCACGTCTGCAGCGGATGTGCATCGCTTCCGACCATCGCTTCTCGCTTGAGTCCCGTGCGTGGAGACCGACCAGTGGGGGCCTCCGCCTTGGCCTCTATCCCGGCCAGGGGGGCGTTTCCCCGCGGCCGGGGGTGATTATCGATCCGGGGCCATGGATGACGACGAACCAGAATGTGAAGGCGATCGCACAGACCGCGGCGGTATACCCAAAGATCCGGACCATCGCTCCGGTGCGCTGGTCGTGACCGGCCGCGCGACGAACGAGGATCCAGGCATGATCTAGCCGCGAGAGGACCGAGAGGGCGCCGAACAGCAGCGGGAATAGTGCTAGGACGGCGATGAAGATGCCCAGGAAGACGCTACCTGAGAGGTAGTTGACCTCGGAGCCGATCCACAGGCAGGCGAGCGGGACCGGGCCCCAACAGAGCAGGCTGACGGCCTCCATCGCCGCGAGCAACAAGCCTGCAAGCGATCCATCGACGCGCTGGCGCATCTCGCCCGCGCGTTCGGGCAGCGCGCGAAAGCGGATCGGGGCAGTGCCAGGCCGGCGCCCGACGAACAGCCCGCCGGTGTCAGCGGGATCGGTGCGCATCAGCTTATGTTTGCACTTAGCCCTCCCTGAGACAGCGTGGAGCGCACGGTCCCGGGGCGGAGCGGTTCCTTTCGCCTACCACAGGTGGCGTCCCGCCGACATGCGCCTCAGGAAGGGGTGAGCTGGCGTAGAGTCCATCGCATGCCCACGTTCGTCCTGCGCCTCATTGCTCCGCGCCCGAACTTCGCCGAGACCCTAACCGACTCGGAGCGGGAGACCATGAACCACCACGCTGCCCACTGGCGCCCGTACGTCGAGGGGGGCGACATGGTCGTGTTCGGGCCCGTCCTCACCGACGAGGACTCGTACGGCCTTGCTGTTGTCGAGACCGACGATGAGCAGGCGCTACGCGAGTTCGCCGCGCAGGACCCGGTCGTGACGACCGGAACTGCGGCCTTCGAGCTCGGGCGGCTGGCCGCGGGTCACGTTCGGGCGCGCTGACGCAGGGGCCGCAGCGATCGCCAGCGGGCCGGCAGCGCGCGCGGCGCTCACCGACGAATTGCGAGAGCGCCTCACGCCCGCACGCTTCGCTTGGATGCGAGCGTGGGGTGGACGCGGCTCGTGCGCCTGCCTTGGACGAGCCGCGGTCGTCCCCGCGGCCACCGTCATGGCTCCTCTGTCGGCCAAGCGGACCTTCACGCGGCGGGCGTGAAGCCATCAGAGTCCGAGTTTGCGAACGCCCGTCTCGTCGAAGCCGAGGTGGTGACCAACCTCGTGACGCACCGTCTGGATGACGTGCAGCTGGAGGCGCTCGGGATCGTTCCCGAAGTCGCGCACCAGTGTGTCGCGAAAGATCAGGATCTCGTCTGGCAAGCCACCGCCCCCGAAGAACGGCGTACCACCACGCTTGGAGCCGACGTACATGCCGTACGCGTGGTTCTCGGCACCGCGGTCGGAAACGACGATCGCTACGTGCTCCAGCGCACGTTGGAACTCGATCGGCAGCTCGTCGAGCGCCGAACTAACGAGTTCCTCAAATTCCTGCTCGCTGTAATGCCGGTGTTTGCTCATGGCTTCGTGATCGCGCCGAGCGTCGCGCACCCGCCACGCTCACGGGCCCAGCGTATCGCCGCACTGCTCGCCTCGCCACGCACGGCTAACGTGACCGGCGCCAACTGGGTCATCGACGGAGGCATGGTCAAGACGACCTGACCGAGACCGTTGACCCATCCGTCCCGTGCGTGCGCTCGCTCGCTGACAGTGCCCTGGGACTGCGCAATACGCGAAGAAACGGTCCGCTACAAGGTCGCAAAATGCGGCAGAAACCGATTATCAGCTCCCCGTCACACCCCCAAAGGAGTACGTTGGCCGTGAGGGTGCCGCTTTCGGCTTCTGGCGCGATGTTCGCGTAGGTTTCGCTGGGCATACCAACGCTTACCTCACGGACACAACGCCGTCCGAGACGCGTACTTGACCGCGATCGGCGGGCCTGCTGTAGGCGGGCAATGACGGGGGCCGAAGTGACTCACATAATTGGTCTAAGCAGTATGGGTCTTACGTACCTGCTGCTTACGGATGGCGTCGTCGCCTGCTCGTCCTGTCCGGGCCCGCGTTCATGCCTAGGAACGGACTTCCTCCAAGCCCCGGTCGTCGGCCTGCGGTCGGCGCAAGCATCTTGCCATTCACACGTCAACAGAAGGGGAATGTGGTCATATGTCCACTGTAAGTGAAACCCACCAATCCATCGGGATTGAAGTCCGCCCGTTCACGGTCGAGATCTCTGACGCGGAAGTCGAGGATCTGCGTGCGCGCATCGTGGGGACGCGTTTGCCAGACAAGGAGACCGTCGAAGATGCTTCGCAGGGCGTGCAGCTGGCGACGATGCAGGCACTCGTGCGGTACTGGGGCACCGAGTACGACCTTCGGAGGGTCGAGACGCGGCTGAACGCCCTCCCGCAGTTCGTGACTGAGATCGACGATCTCGATATTCACTTCATCCACGTCAAGTCGCCTCATGAGAACGCGATGCCGGTCATCCTGGTCCACGGCTGGCCAGGTTCGGTAGTCGAGATGCTGAACGTCGTCAGTCCACTCACTGACCCGACGGCTCACGGCGGGAGCGCCGAGGACGCGTTCGACGTGGTGATTCCGTCGATCCCGGGCTACGGGTTCTCCGGAAAGCCGGCTACCACTGGCTGGGACCCGGACCATGTTGCGCGTGCCTTTGTCGAGTTGATGAAGCGCCTCGGGTACACACGCTTTCTGGCGCAGGGCGGCGACTGGGGCGCGGTCATCGTGGATCTGATGGGGGTCCAGGCACCTCCCGAGCTGCTCGGCATCCACGTCAACATGCCGGGCATTCTTCCGCCCGAGATCGCGCAGCGGTTCGCGCCGGTGAACGTCGCTCCGGCGCCGCCCGGGCTCTCGGACGACGAGCAACGTTGCTATGAGGAAGTTAGCGACGTGTACACGAAGGGCATCGGCTACGCCATCCAGATGGCGCTGCGGCCGCAGACGCTCTACGGAATCGCCGACTCGCCCGCCGGGCTGGCCGCCTGGATGCTCGACCACGACGCCCGCAGCTACGAGGACATCACACACGCGTTCGTCGACGGACGCCCGGTCGGCAACCTCACACGGGACGAGGTCCTGGACAACATCACCCTCACCTGGTTCACGAACACGGGGATCTCCTCGGCTCGTCTGTATCACGAAAACGTGCTGGGATTCTTCGACGCCAAGGGCGTCGCGTCGGTGCCGGTCGCGGTGAGCGTCTTCCCCAGAGAGCTCTACCAGGCACCGCGGAGTTGGACAGAGCAGGCCTACCCCAACCTCATCTACTACAACGTGGTCGACCGCGGCGACCACTTCGCCGCGTGGCAGGAGCCGCAGCTGTTCTCAGAAGAGGTTCGCGCGGGGTTCCGGTCGCTTCGGTAGATGACCGTGTTCGAGGGTCTGCAGATGCCCTCGCTTGACGGGGCGACCGAGTGGCTCAACTCCGAGCCGCTCGGTCCCGCCGAGCTGCGCGGCCACGTTGTCCTCGTCGACTTCTGGACGCTTACGTGTATCAACTGGTTGCGCACGGAGCCGTACGTCCGTGCCTGGTCGCAGGCCTACCGCGACGACGGGCTGGTCGTCATCGGAGTGCACACGCCGGAGTTCTCAATCGAGCACGACATCGACAGCGTGCGGCAGGCGACGAAGGAGCGAGGGATCGACTACCCGGTTGCGGTCGACAACCACTACGCGATCTGGAGCGCCTTCGACAACCACTACTGGCCGGCGCTCTACTTCATCGACGCGGACGGCATCATCCGCGACCACCATTTCGGCGAGGGCCGCTACGAGCAATCGGAGCGCGTCATTCAGCGGCTGCTGGGTGTCGGGCGCGACCTCGTCTCCGTCGAAGGGCTCGGCGTCGAGGCGCAGGCCGACTGGGACCACCTGCGTACGCCCGAGGCGTATCTCGGCTACGAGCGCAGCGAGCGATTCGGCTCACTGGACGGCGCCGCGTTCGACCAACGCCGCGCCTATGAGCTCCCGGAGCGCATGCGCCTCAACCATTGGGCCCTTGCGGGCGAGTGGACGATCGGACGTGAGAACGTCGTGCTCGAGAAGGCCGGCGGGAGCATCGTCTACCGGTTCCACGCGCGCGACGCGCATCTCGTGCTGTCCCTCGGAGCGCGAGAGCTGGGTCCCTTCCGCGTGCTGCTCGACGGTGAGGCTCCGGGCCCATCACACGGCGTGGACGTCGACGAGGACGGGAACGGGTTGCTCCGCGACGGCCGCCTGTACCAGCTCGTGCGCGAGCACGACGCGGTCCAGGAGAGAACGCTCGAGATCAGCTTCTTCGAGCCCGGCGCCAAGGCGTATGTGTTCACGTTCGGGTAGCCAGCGATGGCGACGCACCACGTCAACCATCTCCGCATCCCCGCTTGGAGGTTGTCGCTGCGATCGATGGGGTGCCATCGAGTGCTCCGGCTGTTCGGGCTGAAGCTAGCTGCGTCTCAGCCAAACAGCGCGTCGACCGAAACGTCAATCCGACGATCGGGCAGCGCTGTCTGCGCGACGAGGCTCTGGTCTTCGGCGGTGTGACTGATGCTGAAGAGGTCTTGTACTGCGTGGGTCAGAAATCGTGAGGCTTGCCCGAGTCCGTGTGCGTCGTCGTTGCCGTGGGGGCGGTGGTAGTACCGGGACGGCACGTAGAGGTGCAGCTTGCGTCGTGCTCGGGTCAGCGCGACGTAGAACAGGCGTCGCTCCTCTGCGACTCCCTCCTCGCTTCCTGCGCTCATGTCTGCTGGGAAGTTGCCGTCGTACGCGGCGATCAGGTGCACGGCGTCCCACTCCAACCCCTTGGCCGAGTGGACAGTGCTGAGGGTGAGGTAATCCTCGTCGAGATGCGGAGGGCCGGCGAAGTCGGCGCTGGAGGCCGGCGGGTCGAGCACCAGCTCGGAGACAAAGTGGCGAACGTCCTCGGCGCCTTGGGCAGCAGCGACAAGCTGGTCAAGGTCACCGATGCGAACCCCGCCGTCGGGGTAGCGGATGCGGATCAGTGGTGTGATCGCAGCGCAGAGCAGCTCGACTTGGGCACCCGTTGACCCGGGTGCGCCCCTGCCGGTCTGGACGAGCGCGTCGACCAGCGCCGTGGCCTGCTCGCGGGAGCTTTCGGGAAGATGCTCGACGGCTTCGGGCCATCGGTCCAACTCCGGCGACTGCGCGCCGGCTGGTCGTAGCGCATCGAGGGTGCGTCGGGCACGTGTCGGGCCGACGCCGTCGAGAAGTTGAAGGAGGCGGAACCAGCTCACCTCATCGGCTGGGTTGTCGGCTAGTCGCAACAGGGCGATGAAGTCCTTGACATGCGCCGCCTCGAGGTAGCGCAAGCCGCCGTACTTGACGAACGGGATGCCGCGGCGAGTAAATTCGAGCTCGAGGAGATCCGAGTCGTGGCTGGTGCGGAAGAGGACCGCCTGGGCGCGTAGTTCCATGCCCTCCTCGCGTGCAGTCATCACCCGGTCAGATACGTCAACTGCTTGCTCGCGTTCGTCGCGAGGAAATACGAGCTCGGGGGGAGCCCCACCGTCGTTGTCGCTCCAAAGCTGCTTTGGGAATCCCAGACGGTCCTGTGCGGAGACGGCGTTTGCGACGGCGAGGATCGGTGCGGTGGAGCGGTAGTTCTGCTCGAGCTTCGCGGTACGGGCGTCCGGGAACCGTTGCGGAAACTCGAGAATGTGGCTGGCGCTCGCAGAACGAAACCCATAGATCGCCTGGAAGTCGTCGCCAACGACGGTCAAACCCGGTCGAGGCAGTCGCAGGTTGTGCACGATGTCTACCTGCAAGCCATTTACGTCCTGGTACTCATCAACGAGCACGTGCTCGAACGTGTGCGCGATCTGTCGCCCGATCACCTCATCAGCCATAAGTGCGCGCCAGTAGATGAGCAGGTCGTCGAGGTCAAGGACGCTGAGCGTCCGCTTGCGCGCCCCGTAGGTACGGAAAATCTCCCCGAGCGCGTCGTGATGCTCCTCACACCACGGAAACGACTCTGCCAGCACATCCGCCAGAGAACTCTGAGCGTTGACGGTGCGCGAATAGATGTCGAGCAGCGTCTGGGAACGCGGGAAGCGACGACGGCTCTCCGCCTGACCGGTCTCCTGGCGCACGAAGTCCAGCAGGTCGGCGGCGTCGCTGGCGTCGAGAACCCCAAAGCCGGGATCGAGACCCAGCGAAGACGCATGCAGGCGGATCAGGCGATGGCCGACGGAGTGAAAGGTGCCTCCCACAATGCGTCCGGCGTCCGGTGCGACCCGCTCGGCCAACACGCGCGTCCGCTCGACCATCTCACGCGCCGCACGTCGCGTGAACGTGAGCAGCAGAATCGTTTCCGCCGGAACTCCCGCTCCCAGCAGCCACGCCACACGGGCGCATAGAGTCGTGGTCTTGCCGGTCCCCGCACCGGCGAGAATCAACAGCGTGTCGCCCGAGTAGGTCGCCGCCGAGCGCTGCTCAGCATTGAGCTCGTCGAGCCAGGGACAGCTACTGCTCTTATCGAACATCTGTTCGCCACCGTAGGCCACCTCTCGGATGGCGTGCAAACGTCGCTGCAGCTCTCTCGCGCCGGCCGCTGTAATGCCGCATGCTGCCCCTCTACCACCGAGAGCATGCCCCCGGCCCATTCAGCGAGACTGCCGCCTAGGTGGGTCTAGCGAAACGACTAGCGAAACTCGCTCGTTTTAGCGGCTTGGTAGGAGTATGGTTGTAAGGGAACTGGCCCTGCGGCCAGAACGCCGGCCGAAGCCCGTAAGCCGCCGAAAGCGCCTTAGGCGCGGACGAGGAGATGGAGCCGAGGCAAACAGCGTTCGACTGCGGGGCCAGCGCGTTGAGTCGGACATCCGATGCCCGCGGCGCGAGTTGGGTCAGCGCCCGCCGGCTCGCCATCTCGGCCGCCTCGCCGTCGCAAGCTGACACTCCGACGATTGAAGGTCCGCAGTATCGGGGTATTGGGAAGTGACTCCGCCTACAGGAGCCTTTGAGCAGGCGCGAGAGACAAGGCAGAGCGCCGCTCATCGCGCGATCTGGCTGGCTGCGAGGACTCCAAAGGAGTGAGAAAGCGTTTCTCGCGCCCGCCAGACGTTCGTGTCCAAAACTGAACGCAGAGAAGGAGGTCGCGATGGCTGATCTACCTGTCGCCAACGCAAAGCTGGTCCAGTATCTGAATGAGGTTTACGGCGTCGAGAAGCGTCTCGAGACGGCTCTGGAGGCGCACATAGCGATGACGACGAAGGCGTCTTACAGAAAACGCCTGAGAGAGCATCTGACCGAGACCAAACGGCACGCACGCGAGGTTGAGAAACGCGTCAGGCGACTCGGTGGCGTCGCCGAGACCGTTGACGCTCCCGGCCCGAGCCTGGTCGGCGATGCGGCCCAGGCAGTGATCGGCGGCGCGCAGAAGGCCGTGGCGCTCGCCCAGGGGCCACTGCATGCACTGAGAGGGACCAGCGAGCCGGAGAAGATGCTGAAGAACGCAAAGACCGAGTACACGAGCGAGTCAGAAGAGATCGCTGCGTATTCGGCCGTAGAAAAGCTCGCGGAGACGCTCGGCGATCGGGAGACGCAGCGCCTCGCCCGAGAGATCCGCCGAGAGGAGGAGCGCATGCGCTCATTCCTCGAGAAGGAGATCCCGCGCCTGACCAGCGACGTCGCCAGAGCGGAGATCCCTGCCTCCCAGCGTCGCAAACCGGCGCGCGCCAAAGCCGCGTCCTCACGCAAACGCGCCGGCGCCAAAGCGGTCTCCGCACGGAAACCGGCTCGCGCCAAAGCGGCCTCCGCACGGAAAACTGTGCGCGCCAAAGCTGGTTCCGCGCGCAAACCCGCCCGGGCCAGGGCGGCCGCGGGACGAACGACTGCACGTACCAAAGCATCGCGCTGAGTCTCTGAACGCCCTTGTTGCCGATCAGCGACGGGCTCGCCGAATGGTGACGATCGATGGGGCGCCGACCGGCGGTATCTCCGTCACGTAGATCCTCGACGGAGTCAGGGCGGTGGGGCCAAGGCGCATGCCGGTGCCCCGCCGCCCGCCGAGGTGGCAGAGGCTCGCGCCGTTGTAGGCGTGTTCGTATCCCGGCTGGTATCCGTGATCGCGCTTCACGGTGGACGGCAGCGTCATCACGGTTCGGTCGCGGCGCGGTGTGTCCTGTGAGCCGATGCGAAGCTCTTGGGCGCACCGGCCGATGCGCTCGTAGAGAAGCCGCCCGCCGAGCAGCGAAGGGCTGAGAAGCGCACTGCCCGCGTTGCTTGACCGCAGCACGCGTCGAGCTCCCGTAGCCAGGTTCACCGTCGCGATCGTGCTGCGCCGCGGGGTGTTCACCGTGAAGACGACCGTCGAGCCCACCAACGCCGGCCGGCCGACGTCGCCGGCGGGCCTGGGCGCCGTGACCCGGAGCCATGCGGCAGGCGCGAGCGTCGAGCGAGCCATCATTTGCTCGGTGCCCGGAGCCGGCTGTGCCCGATACACGATCCAGCTGTCAGAGATGGCGAGCGCGTTGGTTGGCGTCGCAGGGAACGTGGCCTTGACGGCCATCGACGCTCGATCGGCGACGGTGATCACGCCGCCGCCCTGCCACGCGATCGATGACTCACCGATCGCGGGATAGCTGCCGGGAAGCGCGCCGGTCTGACCGGACGCGAGCCGAAGCATCCCCGAGCCGCCTATCTGCTGCCAGGCGAGCTGTCCATCAACGGCAGACGGGTCGGTGGCGGCCGGCAGCACAGAGGCGGTCGCAGTCGCGCCGCCGAGAAACAGAGCGCAGAGGCCGAGCCCCAGTGCGTCGAGCCTGCGCAGTCCGAGCCAGAGCCGCGGCTCGGCGGCCATGCCATCCAGCCGTCGTGCGCCGCGCCCATTCTGCACCGTCGGCGCCATCAGCAACACGGGTAGGGCTCTGCCCAGGCCAAAGCCGACGCCGATCAAAAGCCCGAGGACGGGCGAGCCCGCGCACAGGCTGACCGCCGCCAACGCCCACACGGCGAAGGCGAGCACGAACGTGGTGAATCCCAGCCCGAGGAGGATTCCGTACAGGCCACATGCCACGGGGAGGCGCATCGTCCAGCGCCATCGCTCCGGGACCTGACGGCGTATCTGTGGCGCAATCCTCACGCCCCGCCAGTCGGCTACCGCCGCGGCCAGAGTGAGGCCGGCGCCGACCGGCTCCTGCAGGCCACCAGCCTGCTGTGCGATCAGCGCGCCCACCAGGCCCAGCCCGCCGAACGTAATCGCTCCGCCGATAAGCGCGCCGAGCGTAAAGGTCGCGCATGCGATGAAGGTGGAAGACCGGCGCGCGTCGCCAAGCGCCGTGCCGATCGTGTCGACCATCGAGAAGCCGCATGGGGACCACGCCCCGGTTACGCCGGCTGCAAACGCCGTCAGCACGGCCACGACGGCGAGGCCGCTCAGCATGGCACCCTCGTCTCGTAGTACTGCACGCAGAACACGTTGCGCCCCGGGTGGCAGTAGCCCGCGAGCGCTGCGTCCCCGTTGATGCGCACGTTGGTGTAGCCGCAGCAGTCCATCAGCCGGCGCACCTGTCCGCCGCAGCACCTGTACCAGGAGCCGTCGTTCTTCAGCCTCAGACCGTGTGCCTTACCTGCGGCGGCGCAGACCTTCGACCGTGGCGCCGGCGCGAGTGGCTCCCCGTCCGGTTCCCGCAGCAGCTGTCCGTGAGCATCGACCGGGTAGCCACCGGCGTTGATCGGCCTGCCGAGGTCATCCACGGGCTGCCCGTCGCTGGCGCGCAAGGGATAGTCGTGGCGGTCAACTCTCGGCAAGCCGGTTGGATGGGGGCAGTTACCCGTGGTGTAGGTGTGGCCGCAGAAGTTCGTGTAGGCCAGGGCGTCGTCTGCAAGCACGAGCCGTGCCACGCTTCGGCTTCCCGCGAGGCCGATCAGCGCCGCCCCCGCCAGCTCGAGGAAGCCGCGGCGGCTGCTGTGCTCGAGCACCGCGTCGGCGAGATGGCGCTCGGGTCGCTCACGCGACAACCGCGAGCCCCCGTTCGCGAGCGCGAGCCGTCGCGAGGATGCTTTCGAGTTGGGCGAGACTGTTGAACGTGCCCTTCGCCAGCGCCACACCGTTGAGATCCAAGGCCACCGCATAGGGACTCCCGGGCACTCGCGCCTCGCTGAAGGTCTGCGCATCAGCGGCCTCGTCGAAGAGCCTCACGGCGAGCAGCGGATCTGCTGCTACGTGCGCGACCGCAGGCGCGAGCTGCCGGCACAGCGGACATCCCTCCGATGTAAAGACGGCGAGCAGCATCCGAGCCCTGGAGCCCGCGTGCGTCGAGGCTGCCCACGGCTGCGCCAGCCCCAGCTCGGGGCCCTCGTCGAGGATCTCGAGGGCACCTCGGCCGCTCAGCGCGAGGCGAAGCACGCCAACCTCGCGGGCAAGCGCCAGGACAGCCAGGCCCAGCGCGAGGATGGCCAGCAGGCTGACCGACAGTCCCGCGGTCAGCCACGCGTCGTAACGCGAAGGGGCCGACGGCAGCCAGCGGAGCGCGACCGCGGTCGCGAGGAGAGCTATGCCGGCGCAGCGGACCGGTGACCACCACTGAAGCCGCGACGAGCCTCCGAAGCAGGCACACGGCCGCCCCGCACGGCCCGCGAGCAAGGCCGCCGAGGTCACGAGGGCGAACGCCAGGAAGAGCCCGGCAACAGCAGCTCCCGCCCACGACGCGCCGGCTGCCACCGCGCCGGCGAGGCCGAGCTCCGTGACGATCAGCAGAAGCAGAACTCCACGCTGCACGCCGGGGCGGTGGATGCCATAGGTCGCCAGCGCCGGAGCGGCGCGATCCCGCTGCAGAGCCTTCAAGGCGGCAGCGGCGAGCAGGATCGCCGCGAGCCAGACTGAAAGCGCTGTCGTCATCCGCGCCCAGCGACCTCTCGGCGACTCGCGTCAGCCATCGTGCTGTGCGCTTGCCCGGTACGGAGCGTCTCTAAGCATGTCGCAGATCAGCGTGCCTTCTCGCGCAGAGCAACACGGCGCGCGGCGCTCAGCTGTAGGTGAACTGGTCGACCGGGACGTTTTTGGGACTGGCCACTTTGGTCACGACGGCTTTGACATCGACCGTGCCGGCGACATGCGCGGGAGCGACCGCGGTGCATTCGACGCTCGAGACGCAGCTCACCGATGTGGCTTTGGTCGTGCCGAAGTTGAACGCCGTCCCGGTCGTGCCTGGGATGAATCCCGTTCCGGCGATCGTCACGCTCGTGCCGCCCGCCACGGGGCCGGCATTCGGGGTCAAGCCGACGACGGTCGGCACGAACTTGTAGCGATCGGCGAGCGTGGCTTCGGTCGTGCCGGTTGACGTGGTCACGCTCACATCGACCGTGCCCTCCGGCTCCGCCGGCGTGACGGCCGTGATCGTCGTGTTCGATTTGACCGTGAAGCTGGTCGCTTGGATCGTCCCGAACTTCACGGCCGTGACCCCGATGAAGTTCAGGCCGGTGATCGTGACGGTCGTCCCGCCCCCGGCCGAGCCGGTTTTGGGCGAGAGTTTTTTGATCTGCGGCGGCGCTACGTAGGTAAAGCGGTCGGCTGGGGTGGTGGGGCTCGTGCCCGACGGGGTCGTCACCGTGACGTCGACCGTTCCGGCCGCCCCGGGTGGAGCCGTCGCGGTGATCGACGTCGAGGAGTTGACGGTGACGGCGCTCGCTTCCGACGCGCCGAACCTGACTGTGACTTCACCGGTGAACTCGGCGCCGTTGATCGTGACCGACGTGCCGCCGGCGAGCGGGCCGACGTTGGGGATGACTTCTGTGACGGCCGGTATCGGTTCGCCGAAGGCGAGCATGTGGGAGCCTCCCGCCGAGACGCTGGCGACCTTTCGTATGCCGCTCACCGTCACGGGAACGCTGCTCGGGCTCCCGGTCGCCCCATCGCCGAGCGTTCCCCACTGGTTGATGCCCCAGGTCATCGTCGTGCCGGAGCTGAGCAGCGCGATGCTGTCCTGGCGGCCCGCCGAGATGGCTGTGACGCCGGAGAGCCCGCTCACGGCCACCGGCGTTTCCTGGCGCGTCTGGATAGTGCCGTTGCCGATCTCACCGAAGCTGTCCTGACCCCATGCCATCACCGTGGTGTTGCTCAGCAGAGCGAGGCCATGGGTCGCCCCCGCCGCGATCGCGCTGACACCGGTGAGCGTGCCGACCCGCACCGGCAAGGTGCTCGTGGGTTCTTCGACCCCTGCGTTCCCCAGTTGGCCGAACTGGTTGCTGCCCCACGCGTCGACCGACCCGTTGTTGAGCAGCGCGAGGCTGAATTCGCCGCCGGCCGAGACTTCCGTTATGCCGGTCAGGCCTTTGACGGCGACCGGCACGGTGCTCGATTTCGTGCTCCCGGTGCCAAGCTGCCCGCTTTCGTTGTCGCCCCAGGCCACGACTGTCCCGCTGCTCAGAAGCGCGAGGCTGTGGCTTGCGCCGGCCGCGATCGCCCTCACCCCGGTGAGACCTTTCACCGGAACCGGCACTTCGCTATCCGTCGTGTTGCCGGAGCCGAGCTGCCCGCTTTCGTTGTCGCCCCAGGCCACGACTGTCCCATTCTGCAGCAGCGCGAGGCTGTGGTTTCCTCCGGCCGCGATGGCCTTCACGCCGGTGAGTCCTCCAACGGCCACCGGGACTTCTTTGACGAGGGTCGTGCCGTCGCCGACCTGTCCGAAGCTGTTGCCGCCCCAGGCCACGACCGTGCCGTTGGCGAGAAGCCCCAGGCTGTGGACCCCGCCGGCGGCGATGGCCGTGACGAAGCTCAGGCCGCTCACGGGCACCGGCACGCTGCTGAGTGAGTTCGCAGAGCCGTTACCGAGCTGGCGCAGCAGGTTCTGACCCCACGCGACGGCGCTGTATTTGGTCGTCGCGACCGTCAGCGTCGCGGTGCTGCTCGTTGCTTTTCCAGCCGTGTTCGTGAACACCGCACGGTACTCGTGACCGCTTTCGGACACCTGTGCTTCTGCGATCGCGAGCTGGTTGGACGTGGCCCCTTCGACCGGACTCCAGGTGCCGCCGTGGTCGATCGAGATTTCCCATTGCTCGGTCGGCGTCGGGGTGCCTGTCGCGGACGCTTCGAACACCGCCGGTTCGCCCACCTGGACCGTCATGCTCGCCGGGCTCTGGTTCACCACCGGCGGCGCATGCACCGTCAGCGTGGCCGCGGCGCTGGTGACCGTGCCGGCGGAGTTGCTGAAGACGGCTCGGTACTCGTATCCATCTTCGGCGGTGCTCGCGTTCGCGATCATGAGTTTGGTGGTGGTCGCTGTTTCGATCGGGCTCCAGGTGCCGCCGCCGTCGGTGGAGAGTTCCCACTGCACCGCCGGCGTCGGGAACCCCGAGGCCGTTGCTTCGAACACGGCGCTCTGGCCTTCGTTGACGCTCACGCTCGTGGGCTGTTTTGTCACCGCTGGAGCCCTGTGAACGGTCAACGTGGCCGCCGCGCTCGTCGCTTTCCCTACGACATTCGTGAACACCGCCCGGTACTGGTTGCCGCTGCTGGCGGCTTTCACGCTCGTCAGCGTCAGCTGGTTCGCGGTGGCGCCCGTGACATTGGCCCAGTTGGCGCCGCCGTTCGTGGAGCTCTGCCACTGCACGGTGGGCGAGGGCGATCCGGAGGCCGTCGCTTCGAAGGTCGCCGTCTGGCCTTCTTCGACGGTAGTGCTGAGCGGCTGTTTCGTGACGAGCGGGATCTTGCGAACGGTCAGCGTCGCGGCTTTGCTCGTCGCTTCCCCTGCGACGTTTTTGAAGACGGCACGGAACTGGTGCCCGCTTTCAGCTGTTTCGGTGCTCGCGATCGTCAGCGCGGTCGAGGTCGCTCCTTCGACGGGGGTCCACGTGCCGCCGGCGTCGGCTGACACTTCCCACTGGACCGTCGGCGCCGGCGTGCCCGAAGCGGCCGATTCGAAGGTCGCGCTCTGGCCTGCTTCAACGGTTTTGCTCACCGGCTGTTTCGTCACGGCCGGGGCTTTGTTGGCCGTCGCCGCCGCGCTCAGGCGATTCGGCTGAGCTGCCGCCGAGCCGCCCAGGATGGCGCTCGCGAGCACGGCGGCCGCGAGCAGCGACGTCAGCAGCCGGCGACGGGAAGGGAAACGCGCGGACGCGCGGCGCGCCCTATCCGATGCACCCGTGGTGCTCGCCCTCGCCTGCGTCCTTGCCATCCCGTCCATCCCCCTTGTCCCGGCGATCGACCCATCCCTCACCGCGACCAGCCCGAGAAACCTACTGGCGCTCAGGGGTGCAGTCAACTTGAGCGTCCGTCGCGTCCCCTCAAACGCCAGGCGCCTGTGCCCTGTTCAGGAGCAGCGTGAAGAGGTGCTGCTCGGCCGCTGCGGGAAACGGCAGCGGCGTGCCGAAGCTGAACAGCGCGACCTCGGCGCGACCGTAGACGAAGCCGAGGATGTCGATGTAGAAGGGGAGTCGGATCCTATGGATCGGTCCGCGTGGGAGGTTCACCGTGACGGCTGCGCTGATGCGCCAGCCGAAGCTGCCGGTGGTCCCCGCCGCGGGAGGATCGCCGTGCATGATCGAGACGGGGCTGACGGTGCCTCCGCGGAACTGCTGACCTCGCAGCACCTGGCTGAAGTAGTGCGCCACGCATCCTCGCGTGTGGCCGCTGCGCAGCTCGGAGAGTTCCTTGGTTGCGATCGCCTGTGTCCGTGCGACGGTGACGTTGGAGCTCACGGTCAGCACGGAGGCCGAGCCCTTGTGCTCGAAGCCCGTTGAGCTCGCGTCGGCCAGCCCGTGTCGCGCGCCCGCGGCTCCGACGCACTGAAGCATCTCGCGTCCCAGGCGCTTTTCGGCGTTGGTTTCGTGTTCGTGTTCGGCTGAGTGCCTGAACCCGGGCACGTCCGCCGCGCGCAGGTTCACGCGGTGGGCGAACGCGAGGGCCTGGGCGCTCGTGAGCTTCGGAGCGGCAGGATCGGCGGGTGCTTCCGTGCTGTGCGTCCTCACCCCGCTCCTCAGGGCACCGTGGCCGCCACACGACGCCAGCAGGCCGCCCGAGGCGAGAACCGCCGCGAGGATCGTGATCCGTTGCATCAGCCGGATCGTCCCAGGCGCCAGGCGACGCCGCAACAGGTGACTGCTCGGCGCTGCGGATATGTGGTTGATGCCGTCGGTCAGCCGCCCGCAACCGGCAGCACGGGGGTGCATGCGGGCGTCACCGGATGCGCAGGGTCGAGCGCGTTGAGGACGTCCGCATCGGCGATGTGGTCGTAGGGCGCCGACAGGTGCTCGCCCTGGTCGAGGACGCACTGTTCCTGTAGGACGACGTTCGTGACGTTTCGCCCCGACAGGAACGCCGAGGTGTAGGGCGTGACGACCTCGTCGTTGGTCGACTGGATCACGGTGTAGCGCACGCCCGGCACGGTGTCTTTGCCGGCGTTCAGCTTCGCGAGGAACGCCGATCCGGCCTCCTGCTGTTCACAGGCGGGACAATGGAAGCCGAACGCCGAGCCGACCCCGAGGAGGTTCGCAAGCGTGAAGATCCCGTCCAGCGTGGTGCCGTGGTTGGAGGGCGACAGGCCGACGAGCGTGTGAACGGATTTCGCGCCTCCAAGGAACCTCAGGTAGTAGCGCGGCATCATGCCGCCCTGGGAGTGGCCCACGACGTCCACCTTGCGCGCGCCCGTCGCAGCGAGCACCTGTGTGACGAAGCTCGCGAGCTGTTCGGCGGATTGCGCGATGTCGCCGGTGGCGTAGACCCCGAACTGCCCGCTTCCTTCGTAGGAGCCGTAGTTCAGCGCGAACACGCAGTAGCCCTTGTTGTAGAGCAGTGGCGAGAGGGCCTGCCAGTTCCCCGACATGTCCTCGAAGGTGCCGTGGACCAGGATCACCGGCCGCGGGTGAGCGGCCGTGGGCTTGCACGACCAGTTGTTCGCGCCCGGCGGGCTCGCGCCCGGGCTGCTCTGGGCGTAGCCGAGTACGCCGTTGTAGACCACCGGCAGTTCCGCCGCCTGCGAGGAGCTCGCGAGCATCGCGCCTGCGAATGCAGCTGCGGCCGTTACGGCGAGTAGGCGATGACGCATCTGATCCCTTCCTCCGGTTCCTGTCAGTGTCCGCCACGAGAGGCTCCCCACGCGGTCCAGCTGCTTTCTGTCCCCGACAGCCGGCCTACATATACCCGCTTTGCCGGCTTCTCTCACGCGCCGAGCACTGCGCGCGCGACGCGCTGGGGCGCTTCCAGCGCCGGCCAGTGCGCGACATCGTCGAGCGCCAAGAAGGGGGCGTCGGGCCGCCTTGCTCGGATTCGCTCAGCCATGTGCGCTCCAGAGACCGGATCGAGCATCCCCCAGGCGAAGCCGACGGGTATGTCGGTCTTGTCGAGCGCTGTCACCCAGCGTCCCGCGTGTGTCTCGCGGTCGCTGATGTATCGGATCAGCAGGTGGGCGATCCGCTGGCCGCCATCGCGGCTTGTCGCCTGCCAGATATCGGCGCTGTCCGGGCCGGCGTCGAAGTCGTCGGCAAATGTCGGCCGGAGCGCCGCCGTGAACAGCTCCTCGTTCAGCATCGCGCTCAGCTGTGGGCCCTGCTCGGGATCGAGCAGCGCCGTCTGCGCCGGCTGTGGACGATGGAGGTCCGGGTAGAGGCCGCCGTTGAGTAGCCACACGCCTGACAGCTCGATGGCGAGCGATCCCTCCGCACGGCGTGCGAGCAGCTCCTGAGTGACGGAGACGGCGTAGTCGTGCGCCACGATGACGGTCTCGCCGATGCCTTCCCGGATCCACAGCGCCTCGACGAGGTCGGCCTGCTCGTGCAGCGAGTAGTCGTGATCCGCGGGCTTCTCAGAGGCGCCGAAGCCGAGGAAGTCGGGCATCAGCAGCCGATGACGCTCGGCCAGCGCGGGCGCGAGCTTGGCCCAGTCATGAGATGAGCTCGGGAACCCGTGCAGGAGCGTGATGCACGGCCCGGCGCCCATACGGCGAACGAACACGTCGTGCTCGACTCCGCCGAGGCGGAGGCTGACGCGCTCGCCCTCGGCCCACCACTCCTCGACTCGGCTCATGCGCGCATTATCGCCACGGCGAGCTCGAGGCAGAACGGCCTCAGGCGCCGGTGGTCAACACCATTCGGAAGCGCGCCTGGCCGCTGCTCATGCGCTCATAGGCCTCGGCCACCTGCTCGAGCGGGCGCGTCTCGATCACCGGTCGCACACCTGTGAGAACGCTGAAGTCGAGCGTGTCCTCGGAGTCGCCCGACGTGCCCGACGCATGACCGGCGATCGACTTGTTGGCCGGGATCAACATCGCCGGCGGCACCTGGATCGGTTCCATCGCCGCGCCGAGGACCACCAGCGTCCCGTTGATCCCGAGACCTCCCGCGACTGCTGTCATCGCCGCCGCGTTGGCGACTGTCGCCAGGATCACCCTCGCGCCGCCGAGGCGCGCCAGCTCCTCAGCGGGGTCCTGAGTGGTGCTGTCTATGTAGTGGCGGGCTCCGAGGCGGCGCGCGAGCGCCTCCTTCTCGCGGCCGCGGGCGATCGCGACCGTATCGAAGCCGAGCTTGGACGCGAACTGGATGCCGAGGTGGCCGAGCCCGCCGACGCCGAGGACAGCCACGAGCTCGCCGCCGCGCGCGCCTGTGTGCCGAAGGGCGTTGTACGTCGTGAGCCCCGCGCACATCAGGGGCGCGGCCTCCCCTGCGGAGAGCTCGTCGGGAATCAGCGCGAGGGCCCTTTGCCTGACCACGACGTAGTCGGCGTAGCCGCCGTCGAACAGGATCCCGGGGATGCCCATGTTCTCGCAGCTCATCGGCTGACCATGGCGGCATGGCCTGCAGTACCCGCAGTTCCCGCCGAACCAGCCGACGCCCACACGCTGGCCGACCTCCCATCCGAGCACGCCCTCTCCGAGCGCTGCGATCACGCCGGCGATCTCATGACCGGGCACGCGGGGATAGGTGACGCCCGGAAAGTGGCCGTCCTTGATGGCGCCGTCGCCGCCGCAGATCCCGCAGGCCTGGACGCGAACGAGCACCTCTTCGTGCCCCGGCTCCCGCACCTCGCGCTCGACGAGCCGAACGCGCCACCCGGCTCGTTCACCTGCACCGCTCTCATGCGAGCCATCGCCCAACTCTATACGCGAGCACGCAACCACCTGGGGACCGGCGACACACGGCATCCTCGCCGATGCCTATCGTGGTCGGCTCGTGTCCGCCCTTCCCTTCTCGGCATCGCTGGCCCGCGACGAGGCCGTGCTGCGCTTCCCTTACGACGAGCGCCTGCGCCAGCTGCTGCGCGCGATTCCCGGGCGCCGCTGGGATCCGCTCGAGCGGGCTTGGTGCGTGCCGCTCGGACCGGACCAGGCCGAGGCGCTCGCTCAGCTGCTCGCGGGCCTGCAGGGCGAGCCGGACGTGAGCGAGGAGCTCGCGAGCGCGATAAGGCGGCGCAGGGCCAGGCGACGTCGCGACGAGTGCCTCGTGGACATCGCGCGGCCCGACGAGGACTGGTGGCTCAGCTTCGCCACGGACACGGCGCCCGAGCACGTCACGGCCCTGCTCGAGCACCCCGACGCCCGCCGCGTGCCGGCGATAGGCCGCGCGCTCGTCCCACTCAACGAGAGCTCTGCGCGACTGCTCGAGGAGCTGCGCGGACGCGGCCGCACGCTGCGACTGAGCGACGCCGCCCACCGCGAGCTCGCCAGGCGCAGCGAACGTGCCAAAGGAGGAGGTACGCGCGCGCGCCGGGGCGAGGAGTCGGGCGAAGCGCTCCGATACGACGTCGAGTTTCGCCGCGACCGCCGTGGCGGGCACTGGATCCTGATCGCCGCCGCTCACGCGCCGCTCGCGCGAGTGCTGGCGGCCCGAGCGGGCCTGCGTGCGGTCGAGGGCCCCGCTGCCTCGCTCGGCCTCGCTGCGATCGAGCACGACGCCGAGCAGCTGATCGCGTTGCTCGATCAGCTCGAGGACAAGTCCGTTGACCCGCGTGTCACGGCGTGGCTGAGGCGTGCCACCACGTGGCGTGGCAACATCGAGGTGCAGGGCCCCGAGGAGCCGGTGTTCCTGCTGCTGGGCGACGCCGCGCGCCTTCCGCAAGCGCTTCGCGAAGAAGCCGCGAGCGCGCCCGGTGGAGTGAGCGTCCCGCTCACGCTCGAGTCCTGGCGGCTCATCGAGGCGCAGCTCGAGGGGTGGCTGAGCCCGGCGGCCAAGCGCTGCGTCGCGGCGCTCGAGGATGGCCGCCCGGCGCCGCCCGCGGTCCTGGAGCGCTCCGCCGTCCACGATCAGCCTACGTTCGTGCTCGCCCCAGGCCACGACCGGGCCGCGATCGAGGAGTTCGCGGCCCTCGGCGGCGCCCTGCCGCCGGCGTCCCGGCGCGGCGCCGCCGAGGAGCACGCGCGCCTGCCCGCGATCCGCGCCGACCCGTTTTGCGTGCCCGAGCTCGACACCCTCCTGGCCGCGCGCGGAATATGGGTCGATCAAGCGGCCCTGGGGCTGCTGCAGGAGATCCGCGAGCAGCACGCGCGCGCCGCCGGGCTCGTCGAGCTCTCGGCGGCGACCGACGCCTCGCTGGTTCTCCCCGACCTCGGCGGCGAGCTGAAGCCCTTCCAGCGCGCCGGCGTGAAGTACCTGTTGACTCAGCGGCGGGCGTTCCTCGCAGACGAGCAGGGCCTCGGCAAGACGATCGAGGCGCTGGCGACGCTCGAGGCCGACGGCGCCTACCCTGCGCTCGTCGTGTGCCCGGCGAGCCTCAAGCTCAACTGGTTGCGCGAGCTCGAACGATGGCTGCCGGGACGCACCGCTCAGGCGCTCTCGGGCAACGGCACGGGCGTGCCCGTGGCCGCGGCGGAGATCACCGTCGTCAACTACGACATCGTCGCCGCGCGCCTTCAGCAACTCTGTGAGCTGCAGCCCCGCGCGCTCGTGCTCGACGAGTCACACCACTGCAAGAACCCGGCCGCGAAGCGCACGCAGGCGGTCCAGCGCCTGTCCGCGGCCGTCCCGCCGGAGGGCCTCGTGCTCGCGCTCACGGGCACCCCCGTGGTAAACCGGCCGGCCGAGCTGATCTCTCAGCTTCGCATCCTCGGGCGGCTCGACGACTTCGGCTCCGGTACCCGGTTCGGAGAGCGCTTTCGCGGGCCCGATGCCCACGTCCGCCTGCACTGGCATCTGCGCGCGCGCTGCTTCGTGCGCCGCCTGAAGGCGGATGTGCTGCCGCAGCTGCCGGCGAAGACGCGTGCCATCGTGCCGGTCGAGCTCGACAACGAGCCGGAGTACCGGCTCGCCGAGAGGGACGTCGTCGCATGGCTCCAAACCCAGCCGCTGGATCTGCGCGAGCTCGACGCAAAGGTGGCGGCGGCGTTGCGCGCGGAGCGGCTCGTGCGGCTGAACGCGCTGAAGCTACTGGCGGCACGCGGCAAGCTGCGTGCCGCCCTGACCTGGATCCACGACTTCTGCTCCTCGGGGGAGCGTCTGGTCGTCTTCGCACACCATCGCGAGATCCAGAGAGCGCTGCTCGAGCGCTTCCCGGCTGCGCTGCACATCCTCGGAGATGACAGCCACCTGGCGCGCGACACCTCGGTGCGCGACTTCCAGTCCTCCGATCGTCCGGGCAACCAGCTGATCGTCTGCTCGATCGAGGTCGCCGGCCAGGGGCTGACGCTGACGCGGGCCTCCAATGTCGTTTTCCTCGAGCTCGACTGGACGCCGGCCAAGCATGATCAGGCGGAGGATCGCTGCCACCGCATCGGCCAGCGGGACGCCGTGAACGCGTCGTATCTGCTCGCAGCCGGGACGGTCGACGAGACGATCTCGACCCTGCTCGAGCGCAAGCGCGCGGTCATCGGCGCCGTCACCGATGGCCGCGAGCAGGACGAGGAGGGCGTGCTCGATGCGCTCGTGCGCGAGCTGCGCGGAGAGCCCTACAGGCATCTTCGAGCCGTCGCCTGAGGGCCGCTAAGAACTCGATAAGTATCGTGTGCGATGACGCTCCATCGCAGGGCGACACTTGGTTCCTCGGTAAGGTCTGCTCCCAAGCTCGGCGCCCCTTTGGCCCGCGGTAGCCGAACCGAGGCTCGGCGCAGCCGGCTGACGCCGGCCACCGGTGCTCGGCGTCATGGGCGCGTTCCGGCGCGGGGCCACAAGCGCACATGAGAAGGAACCGATACATCATCCTCCTGGTAGCGGCCGTCGCATGGGTCACGGTCGCGATCGTGCTGGGGACCGGCACTCTCTCGGGGGCGCGCACGACGGTGCCGCCGAGCGGGCCCTCACCCGCGTGCCTGCCGTCGAGCCTCAACCACAGCGCCACGCTCGCAGGGACGCAGGTCCACGCCTCGCCGGCGCCCGGGACCGACACGGCCAACCCCGCCACCCAGATCAGCTTCCTCGGCGCCCAGGTCACGGACATCCACGACGTGTCTGTCGAAGGGTCGCGCAGCGGCTATCACTACGGGCACCTGTACGGCTACTTCCAGGGCGACGGCGGCAGCTTCGTCCCGAACAAGCCGTTCGACGAGGGCGAGCGGGTAGTCGTACGGGCCCTCATCGGCGGGGCAGGCGCAGAACGGCGAACCTCGTTCAGCTTCCGCGTCGCCACGCCCTATCCCACGACAGGGATCAAGGGCTTCCCCAACCCCCCGGCGCCGGCATCCTCGTATCAGAGCTTCGCCTCGGCACCGGGCCTGCACCCGCCGATCCTCGATGTGACCGCCCCGGACCGTGACCCCAAGGCGGGCAATCTGATGATGACCATCGGCCCCGGCCCGGGACAGTACGGGCCGCTCATCTACACGCCGCAGGGCCGGCTCGTCTGGTTCGACCAGCTGCCGGCGGGCGTGAACGCGCTGAACCTGAGCGTGCAGCGCTACCAGGGCCAGGACGACCTCACGTGGTGGCAGGGCCGCGTGCTCGCGCTCGGCTTCGGCGAGGGCGAAAGCATCGTGATGGATCGCAACTACCAGAAGGTCGCGACGATCCGGGCCGGAAACGGCTACCGCGCCGACCTCCACGACTTCCAGCTCGCCTCCAACGAGGTCGCCTACATCCCCGTCTACAACGTCATGCGATGTGACCTCGACCCGGTCGGGGGCGCGCGCAACGGGGCGATCGTCGACACGGCCGTGCAGGCGGTGGACGTGAAGACGGGTCTCGTCCGCTCGGAGTGGCACAGCCTCGATCACGTAGGTGTCAACGAGTCGCACGTGCCGGTGCCGAAGAGCGCGACGCCATGGGATTGGTTCCATCTGAACTCGATCGATCGCGAGCCGAGCGGGAACCTGCTGATCTCCGCGCGTAGCACCTGGGCCTCTTACCAGCTCGAGAGCGGCTCCGGCAAGATCCTCTGGCGGCTCGGAGGGACGCGCAGCAGCTTCGCGATGGGGCCCGGCGCCGAAGCCGCCTGGCAGCACGACGCTCGTCTGCAGCCGGACGGAACGATCACGCTCTTCGACGACGGGTCCAACCCCCGCATCCACTATCAGTCGCGCGGACTGCGCCTCGCGATCGACACGCTGAGGCACACCGCTCGAGTCGTGCGCACCTACCCCCACCCGGGCGCTCCGCTGGTCTCCGACAGCCAGGGCAACATGCAGACGCTCGCACGGGAGAGCGTCCTGATCGGCTGGGGCTCGATCCCCAGCGTGACCGAGCTCGCCAAGGACGGCACGATGCTGCTCGACGCGCACATGCCTCCCGGCTCCTCCTCCTACCGCGCCTTCCGCTTTCCGTGGACGGGCCATCCGCTGTGGCTGCCGGGCGTGAGCGCGCGGGTGCTCGCCACAGGAGACTCGACCGCCGTGTTCGCCAGCTGGAACGGGGCGACAGGCGTGGCCTCCTGGCGCGTGCTCGCCGGCTCGAGCCCGAGCGAGCTGACCGCCAAGGCGGCCATGCCGGACAGCGGCTTTGAGAGCTCGATCACGGTCCCGGAGGCCTACTCCTATGTGGCGGTGCAGGCGCTCGGTGCCTCCGGCGAGCTGCTGGCGACATCGCAGACGGTGAAGGTGCAGAAGCCCCCGACCCCGGCGAAAGCGGGCTGACCATGGCTGCGGAAGGGCTGATCGGATGACCGCCGCAGCGGCGCGGCCGGCCGTGCACCTTGCCCCAGAGCGCGCCGCCGTGACCGAGCCGGTGGACGCGCCGCATCACGCGCTGCTGCTCACCGTCTGCTGCCTGGCCCAGTTCATGGTCATCCTCGATGTCTCGATCGTCAACGTCGCGCTGCCATCGATCCACCGGAGCCTCGGGTTCTCGGCCACCGAGCTGCAATGGGTGGTGAACGCCTACACGATTACCTTCGCCGGATTCCTGATGCTCAGCGGTCGCGCCGCGGACCTGTTCGGGGGGCGCCGCACGTTCGTCACGGGGCTGCTCCTGTTCTCGCTCGCGTCGCTCATCGGCGGCACCGCGATCGACCGGCAGGTGCTCGTCGGCGCCCGCGCGCTCCAGGGCCTGGGCGGAGCGGTGATGGCTGCCGCATCGCTTGCGATCATCACGTCCTCCTTCGCAGCCGGGCCCGAACGGCACCGCGCAATCGGGCTCTGGGGCGCAATGAACGGAGCCGGCGGAGCAACCGGAACGCTGCTCGGCGGCATCATCACCCAGGAGCTCAGCTGGCGCTGGGTGTTGCTGATCAACCTGCCGATCGGGATCGCCGGCGCGCTGGTCGCGCGCGCGGTGATCGTCGACCGCCGCCGCGAGAGCTCTGCGTCGAGCTTCGACCTCCCCGGCGCGCTCGCTGTCACCGGCGGGCTGCTCGCGTTCGTCTACGGCATCGTCAATGCAGGCTCGCACGGCTGGGGCTCCTTCGCGACGCTCGGTCCGATCGGGCTGGGCCTGGCGCTGCTCGCGGCGTTCGTGGTGATCGAGGGCCGCTTCGCATCCGCGCCGCTCGTGCCGCTTCGCGTCTTCTCAAACCGGCTGCTGAGGACGTCCAACCTCGTCGTGATCGTGTTCAGCGCCGCACTGTTTCCGATGTGGTACTTCTGCTCGCTGTACCTCCAGGAAGTGCTTCATTTCGGGCCGCTCGACGCAGGGCTCGCCTTCCTGCCGATGGCGCTCACGATCATGGCCTTCGCAACGCAGGCGGGCGCCCTCGTCGCGCGCTTCGGCGCCGGCCGGGTGCTGGGGGCCGGCCTGGGCATCATGGCGGCCGGGCTGGCGCTCTTCGGGCGCGTCTCGGTGAACGGCGACTACATCTCGGACTTCCTGCTGCCGGGCCTGCTGGTCTCCAGCGGCATCGGGCTCTCGGTGGTTCCGTCGACGATCGCCGCCACCGCCACCGCGGCGCCGAGCGAGGCCGGTCTAGCCTCCGGCCTGGTCAACACCTCGCGGCAGATGGGCGGCGCGCTCGGCCTCGCGATCCTCGCCTCTATCTCGGTGCTCTACACAGATCATCTGACGCGCGCGGACTTCCGCGCCCCGATCCTCGCGCTCACCGATGGGTTCCGCCTCGCCTTCTGGATCGGCGCCGGCTTTGCCGCGCTCGGTGCGTTCATCGCGCTCAGGTTCATCCCGAGCACGGTCCGCCCTCCCGCTCCCACCGCCGCGCCGGCCGCGCGCGCGGCCGATCCGCCGAGCGCCGGCGACGCCCCGACTCCTCATCCCGTGCCGGTCGCTGCCATGGCCTCAGAGACAGATGGGCCGGAGGCGCAGCGCGCCGCTCCGGTGGCGGGCAACCCACCACCACCGGCACCGGCGCCGGCGAAAGCGCAGGCGCCGCGCGAGCATCACGTCACGGCTCGGCCTCACAGCGCTCCTCCTGGCGTCGGGCGCCCGCGCGTCGCGAGCGTCGCTCTCTCGGTCACAGGCGGTGGGCCCTGGCCCCTCGCCGGCGGCTCGATGACGGTCCGCCTGGCCGGCGAGGGGAGCGCGGGACAGGACATCCCGCGCGGGGCATGAGAGCGCTCTACGCGGTGATCCCGGCGCTCGCCGCGCTCGCCGCCGCGGTGTCGCTCGGCGCCTGCGGCACCGCTTCCACGGCGCGCTCGGCGGTGCTGGACGCCGATGCCTCGGCGACGGCCGCGGTGGCCAACCCGGTGGCGGTCTCGCCGCAGCCTGGTACGGCGGACGCGTCCCCATCGAGCCAGATCAGCTTCCTCGGCGCGCAAGGCACGCGTGTCTCGCGCGTGCGCGTGGTCGGCTCGCGAAGCGGCGTTCACACGGGGGCTCTGCGCGCCTACTCCACCGGGACCGGCGAGAGCTTCCTCCCGGCGCATCCGTTCGTGCCCGGTGAGGTCGTGACGGTCCGCGCCCGCATCCAGCGAGGCACGCGCACGCGAACGGCACGCACGAAATTCACGGTCGCCCACCAGGCGCCGGTGAGCCAGAAGCAGTTTCCGCTGGACCCCGGCGATCGTAAGGCCGTGCAGCACTACACCTCCGCGCCTGAACTCAGCCCGTCGACCGTCCATGTGAGAACGCCGGCGAAGGCCGGCGCCACGCCTGGCTACCTGCTCATGGCCCCCTACCAGGGCCAGGGCTCTCCCGGACCGATGATCGTCGACCAGGGCGGCAACCTCGTGTGGTTCCACCCCCTTCCGGCCGGCCAGACCGCCACGAACTTCAGCGTGCAGCGCTACCAGGGCAAGCCGGTCCTCACGTGGTGGCAGGGACGCATCATCCAGGTGGGCTTCGGCGAGGGCGAAGACGTGCTCTACGACAGCTCCTACCAGAAGGTCGCATCGGTGCGTGCCGGCAACGGCTATGCGGCCGACCTGCACGAGATCCGGCTGGCACCCGACGGCACGGCGTGGATAGACGTGTTCGATCCCATCCGCATGAACCTCGCGGCCGCGCGCGGCGCGAGCGACGGCG
Organism: Solirubrobacteraceae bacterium; assembly: GCA_034665005.1. Lineage (GTDB taxonomy): Bacteria > Actinomycetota > Thermoleophilia > Solirubrobacterales > Solirubrobacteraceae > Palsa-744. The sequence continues at coordinate 38,383 of JAXDGO010000041.1, forward strand.
TCATCACCGACGGCGTCGTGCAGCAGATCGACATCAAGACGGGCCTCGTGATGTGGGAGTGGCACGCGCTCGGCCACATCCCCGTCAGCGAATCGAACAACCCGCCGCCGTCCTCGCGCTATCCCTGGGACTACGTCCACATCAACTCGGTCTTCCCCGGCCCCAAGGGAGACGTGCTGCTGTCGGCGCGCAACACCTGGGCGCTGTACGACGTGGACATCCACAGCGGCGCGGTGCGCTGGCGCCTGGGCGGATCGCGCAGCACCTTCAAGCTCGGCCCGGGCGTTCGCTTCTACTGGCAGCACGACGCCGAGTTCCAGCCCGGGGGGCTGATCTCGCTGTTCGACAACGGCTCGGATCCGCCGAAGGAGAAGCAGTCGCGCGGCCTGCTGCTCTCACCGAACCTCTCCGCGCGCACCGTCACGCTGGCCTCCCAGTTCGTCAACCCCACGCGGACCTTGCTGGCCGAAAGCCAGGGCAACACGCTCAGCCTGCAGGGCGGCAACTGGCTGCTCGGCTATGGCGGGCTTCCCGACTTCACCGAGTACGACGCCTCGGGGCACGTCCTGCTCGACGGAGCGCTCGGCCGCGACGTGCAGAACTTCAAAACGATCCTCTCGCCGTGGCGTGGTCAGCCGCGAACGGCGCCCTCGGTAGCGGCCCGACGGGCCGCCGCCGGCACGATCACGGTCTCGGTCAGCTGGAACGGCGCGACGGACGTAGCCTCCTGGCGCGTGCTCGCTGGCTCCTCGCCGAGCGCTCTCTCACCGGTGGCGACGGCAGCGAAGGCGGGCTTTGAGACGACGATCGCCGCCCCTACGGCGGCGCCCTACGTCGCCGTCCAGGCGCTCGACGCCGCGGGTGCCGTCATCGGCGTCTCGCCCCCGCTGAAAACGTAGGCAGGGTGCCGGGCCGGGGATCGACTCCCTGGAGGCGGTCCGGTGGCGCCAACACACCTTCCGCACGGAGCCTGCGGCGTTCCGCGGCACCCTCGGCTGCGCGCTTCGCGGTTGAGAAGTAGTCGGCGAAACCACGGCCATGCGCTGCGCTCAGCCGCCCGGGCAGCGGAGCTCGCAGCTCCTCGTGAAACGCTCGCTCGAGCTCCCCGCGCAGGGATTGCTCCAGCGGACTGCGCCCGGCACTGTTGTCAAGCTCCAGCCGGCCGCCGTGCGTGCGGTAGTCGTAGAGCTCGCTTTCCTGCCCTGCGGACCGGGGCGCGATCCCGTTGAGCGTCCAGTGCGAGTAGGTCGCGAACTTGGCCGCCGCCGTGCGCAGCGCGACGACGTGCAGCGGCGCACTGGCCGCATACGGCTCGATCGCGAACTCAGTGACGATCTCGTCGGTGGCGTGCAGCACATACGGCCTGCCCGGCGCGCTGGGATCGGCGAGGATGCTCGCGAGGTCGAGCCTGCCGGCGAGGTGCGAGTAATGGCGTTCGCGACGCCAGTCACTGGAGCCGGTAGCGATCGTCAGCAGCAGTGGCGCGATGTCGACGCTGGAGCTGAGCTGCGTGCGCAGCTGTTCGGGCGCACGGGTCAGGACGCCGCGCGGGTCCTTGACCATCAGGGGGACGCGGATGCCCTCCTCGTAGGCGCTCGCGCCCTTGCCGCGTAGGCCGTGTGAGGCGCCGTACTCACCATGGTCGGAGGTGAACACGACGACCGTGTTGGCGGCCACGCGCGGCCGGCTTGCGAGGGCCTGCATGACCTTGCCGATGTGACGGTCGACCTCCAGCTGGAGCTTGACGTAGAGGTCGAGGAAGCCGAGCCATATCGCGACCGCGTCGGGGCCCTCGAAGGGAACGGGCCCGAAGGATGCGGCGGCCGTCGCCTGGAGTGAGCGCTGAAGGCGCGGCTTGTCGCTTTCGCTCAGCACTTCCGGCGTCTCGAAGTTCGGCGGCATCCGTCCCAGCACGCGGCCGGCCGAGGCCTCCGCAGGAACGCGGTCGCTCCACCTGTACCACCACGCGATGTCATGCGGATTCACGAACGACACCGTCGTGCACCATGGCGCGCCCTCTCCGGCATGAGACAGCCAGTCCGCGAACTGCGAGGCGACGTGAGGATCGACGCGCCAGCCCTGGCCCGGCCCTCCATCGGGTGAGGGGAACGTCCCTCCGGCGAAGCCGTAACGCTCGAGTCCCCGTTCACCGGAGGTCTGGGTCCAGTGGTTGTCATGGTGGGTGAGGTGCCACTTGCCGTACCAGCGGGTGTGGTAGCCGTGCTCCCTCAGCATCGAGCCCCAGGTCGGAAAGCCTGGATCGAGCGTGCTGCCGCCGGTGATCATGCAGCCGGTCTGATGGGTGTAGAGGCCGGTAAGGAGCGCCGCGCGAGAGGGACTGCAGTCGTTGGAGGCGGTGTAGTGCCTCGCGAACGAGACGGCGCCTTCGCGCAGGCGCTGCAGGTTGGGTGGGAGCCCAACGCCGGCCGGCGCGGGGCTGAACCACTGCGGAAAGCGCAGCTGGTCGACGAGGATCACGAGGATGTTTGGGCGCGCGCCGCGTGCGCTCGGCCTCGCCTGCCTGAGCGGCGGAGCGGCGGACGTGCTCGGCGGCGGCCCCGAGTCGCTGGTCGCGTCAGCCACCGCTCTCACCGCCAGGCCGGCCCCGAGAACGCCGCCGACGGCGACGCCGCCCTTCAGGAAGGTGCGTCGGCTGACTCTCTTATCCTCTTCGCGATCGATGCTGTCCATTCGCGCTCTCATCCTAGGGCCGGCGGTGGCCGTAGGGCTCGGAGCGCCGGCAGCGGGTGCCGCGGCCCAGGCGGGACCGAGCTGTGTCCCTGCGAGATTGAACAACTCCGCGCTCCAGGGAGCATCGGTGACCGTCTCACCGCTGGCCGGCAGTCGCGACGCCTCGCCGCAGACCCAGATCAGCTTCCTCGGCGCTCCCGCGGCCCAGCTGACGGCGGTCAGCGTGTCGGGCTCCCGGACGGGCGCGCACCGCGGGCGCCTCGTCGGCTACTCGCAGGGTGACGGCGCGAGCTTCGTGCCGGCTCACGCGTTCGCCGAAGGCGAGCGCGTGACGGTGCGTGCGCGACTGCGAATCGGCCGCTCGGCCCGGGAGCTGACCGACCAGTTCGCGATCGCTCGCGAGAACCCCATCAGCTCCACGCCGGAGACCATCCATCCCGGGAGCCCCGCGGAAGTCCAGAGCTTCCTCTCGCGGCCAGATCTGCACCCGCCCGTGCTGGCCGTGACCGCCTCCTCGCCTGCAGTCGCCGGCGGTGATGAGTTCGTCGCCCCCTACACCGGGCCGGGCCAGGCGGGACCGATGATCCTCGACCAGAGCGGCCGCATGGTGTGGTTCAAGGGGCTGCCGGCCCATACATCCGCAGCCAACTTTCGCGTGCAGCAATTCGACGGCAAGCCCGTGCTCACGTGGTGGCAGGGCAACATCACCACGCACGGATTCGGCCTCGGCGAGGATGAGATCTTCGACGCGACCTACACGCCGCTTGCTCGCGTGCGGGCCGGCAACGGCTACCGCGCCGATCTGCACGAGTTTCAGCTGACCGGCCAGGGAACCGCTCTGCTCACGGCCTACAACCCGGTCCTCTGCGATCTCTCGGCCGTCGGCGGACCCGCCTATGGGGCGGTGACCAACAGCATCGTTCAGCAGATCGACGTGAGGACGGGCCTGGTGATGTTCGAATGGACGAGCCTCGATCACATCGGCCTGGCCGAGTCATACGAACGTCCAAGCAAATCGACGACGAGCTCGCCGTTCGACTTCTTCCACATCAACTCGATCAACCTCGACGAGGACGGCAGCCTGCTCATATCGGCTCGCAACACCTGGGCCGTCTACGAGCTCGACGGGCACAGCGGGCAGGTGATCTGGCGTCTCGGGGGGCGCAAGAGCGACTTCAAGCCGGCCGCAGGCACGCTGACCGCTTGGCAGCACGACCCTCGTGAGCTGCCGGACGGGTCCATCAGCATCTTCGACAATGGCGCCTCGCCGGCTGTGCGAAGCCAGTCGCGCGGGATCGTCGTGAGGCTCGATTCGCAGCACAAGCGCGCGACGCTCCTGTCGCAGTTCACGCACGGACCGCCGCTCCTCGCCTTCAGCCAGGGGAACATGCAGGCGCTCGAAAACGGCGACTGGTTCCTCGGCTGGGGACAGCTGCCCTACTTCTCGGAGTTCGGGCCCGAAGGCAAGCTCCTGTTCGACGCGCACTTCCCGGTCCACACGCAGTCATACCGGAGCTTCCGCTTTCCCTGGACGGGCACCCCGGCCCACCGGCCGACGTTCTCCGTGAAGGCGGGCCCCGCCGGGCCGACGGTCTATGCGAGCTGGAATGGCGCGACGGGCATCGCCGCCTGGAGGGTGCTCGTCGGCGCCACCCCGGCGTCTCTCCAAGCCGTGGCGCAATCTCCGCGCGCGGGCTTCGAGACGGCCGTTCCCCTGCCCGCGGGAATCGTGGGCCCCGATCTCGCTGTGCAGGCGCTCGACGGCGCCGGCCAGGTGCTCGCTACCTCCGCGACGGCGTCCGTGCCGGGCCTCTGATCCGCCTGACGATCGCCTCCCCGGGGCGGTCGCGTCAGCCGGCGCTGTCCGGGCCGGCCAGCCGGTCGAGCAGTTGCAACAGCCTTGAGGCGTTGCGAGGGGCAAAGGCCTCCCAGTCGTTGTTGAAGTACACGAAGATCGGTTCACGTGCCCGCCAGGCGTGAAGCCGCCGCGCCCACGCCTCGAGCTCACGTTCGGAGTAGTTGCCGCGCCGCCCGCGGCTCCCGTAGTGCAGGCGGACATAGCGCCATGTGGCGGTCGCCTCGTAGGTCTGAAAGCGGCGAGCGGGATGGTCGCCGATCACGAGCGCCGCGTCGTGCTCGCGGAGCAGCGCATAGACCTCTTCTGTGAACCAGCTGGGGTGACGCAGCTCAAAGGCGTGGCGGCCGGCCGGGAGCTGCTCGAGGCAGGCCTGCAGGCGATCGGTGTCCCTGTGGAAGGTCTCAGGCAGCTGCCAGAGCACCGGACCGAGGCGCCCCGCGTCGATCATCGGCTGCAGGCGCTCGTAGAAGCGTGCCACGCCCTCGGAGATGTTCGACAGGCGCCTGACGTGTGTCAGGTAGCGGCTGGCCTTGACGGCGAAGACGAAGCGCCCGGGGGTCTGCTGGACCCAATGCGCGACGGCGTCGCCGCTGATCAGCCGGTAGAAGGTGGTGTTGACCTCGACTGTGTCGAAGCGGCGCGAGTAGTAATCGAGCCACCTGCTCGCGGGTAGGCCGGCCGGATAGAACCGCTCGCGCCAATGGCTGTAGTTCCAGCCCGAGCATCCGACATGGACCGCTCGCAGGCGCGGGCTCATCGCCGGCGTCATCTCGGCGCGAGCGGGGAACAGCCCGCCGCAGCATTTCCCCGCATGGTCTGCTTGGGGGCGGCGGGCTGCTGCTCCGGCTGGCGCCTACCTGTGGCCTGCCGTCTCGCCCCGTGTGCGCCTGCGGTGCGCGTGCCGGGGAGGCCGGCTCTCGACCTCGGTCGCGTCGTTGACCGCCCAGCCGATCCGCTCGACGAGCTGAGCTGCGGCGTGTTCGTCGCAGAGATGCTCCGGGTACACCCACTCATCAAGAAGCACGGGAGCATCGGGTCGTTTGCTCTGCTCGGTCGTAACGATGATTCTGGGCATGGGATCTCTCCCTCCTGCCTCGTTTCGGTCCACCCGACGCGTTCCGCCCGGGCATGCGGCCGTGCGCAATGGCCGGAGCGAACCCCAAACCCAGGGCCTCGGCTGGGTAGCCCTCCGAAACCCCGTGTTGAGCGCGTCTACCCGCTGAACCCGATGCGAAACAAAGCGCCGGAGCCTGTTCGAACACCCGTCCAAGGACCCCCAGGGGGCGCGCGCGAGGGGGCCGTCGGGAGGCGGAAGGGGGGGGATTCGAACCCCCGAGACGGGGGTTGCCCGCCTAACGGTTTTCAAGACCGTCGCATTCAACCGCTCTGCCACCCTTCCGCGGGATTGACAGATGCTACGCGCTGACGCGGCACGTCCGACAGGCTCTACACTGGCGTTCCGATCCTCAGGGAGAGGTGGCCGAGCGGCTGAAGGCACTCGCCTGCTAAGCGAGTATGGGGGTCAAACTCCATCGCGGGTTCGAATCCCGCCCTCTCCGTTTCGCGCGAGATCTGAGGCGTTGTGGCTTTACGGAGCCAAAAGCTCGACGAGGCCGCCAGGGCGGCGGCCGTTGGGCGAAGTGCGAAGGTCGCGGGCCCGGGAACGCGGCTCTTGCCGGGACGGTAGATGTCGACGGTAGCGGGACCCTCGAGGTCTGGGCGCGCCGGTCGGCGCATGCTTGATCAGCGGGAGTTCAGGAGGCGGTGGGCCCCTGCGCGCGTGCCACCAAGCCCGCGTAGATGAGCGCGAGGGCCTCGCCAAGGAGCTCCGGGCGCACGGAGCCGGGCTCGATCAGCTCATCGACCGCGAGGCCGCCGATGATGCTCATCACGATGCGAGCGACGTCCTCCGCCTGCATCGTGAGGCCGGACGCCCCGAGGTGGCGCGCCCGGGCCTCCAATGCGGAGGCGAGCGCGCCTCGAAGCTCGGTCTGGCGCTCGGCGTAGCCGGCGCGCAGCTCGGGATCGCGGATCGCGAGGCTCCAGTACTCGCGCTCGAGCAGCACGGCCTCGCGCTGCCCGCCGAGCTGCCGAGCGAACTCCCGCGATGCCTCCACCGACATGTCTCGCTCGGGCGGCGCCGATTCGAGCAGCGCGACCCTGTCGCGCATCGGCGTGTCGACGCGCTCCTGGAGGAGCGCCAGGAGGAGTTCCTCCTTGCCGGAGAAATGCCAGTAGAGCGCCCCCTTCGAGTAGCCCGCCTCGGCGGCGATCTCGTCGACGCCGGCCTGGCCGAAGCCTCGGCGCGCGAAGACGCGCAGAGCCGCCGTGAGGAGCTCGTCGCGAGCCTCACGCCCCCGTGCGCGGGCGGCGCGGGTGCGCTGATCGAGACGCGCGCCGACGTCGCCATCCGAACTGCGAGGTCTGCGGGATCTTCGCGTTTCGCGCGCTGACATCCTGGGTATGCTACCGACTGACCCGTCAGTATGTACACCCTGTACGTTATCCCCGGTTCGCACGCCTGCCGCTCGGCGATGCTCATGCTCGAGCACAAGCAGGTGCCCTACCGGCGCGTCGACATCGTCACGCTCCTGCATCCGTTCGTGGTGAGACTGCACGGATTCGACGCTGGGGGGCAGACGCGCACCGCCGGCGGACGGCGCACGTTCGGGCTGCGCCTGGGCGATCGCCTCGGCACCGTCCCGGCGCTCGCCGGCAACGGTCACCGGATCTCGACCAACCACGGGATCGCGCGCTTCCTGGACGAGCGCCACCCGCAGCCGCCGCTCTTCCCTGTGGATCCCGACCAGCGGGCGGCGGTCGAGGAGGCGGAGCGCTGGGCGAACGAAACGCTCCAGATGGCCGCCCGCCGGATCCCCGGCGCAGCGATCGGGCGAGACCCGGCGACGTTCAGCCGGTCGGCGGGCGACGGCCGGCTGGGGTACCTCCTGTACAAGCGTGCGCTGACGCGGCGCCTGATCATCCCGAGGCTCCTCCGAGACGTCTTTGCCGCCGGCCCGGCGGCTGAGCGCGAGGTCCTGGCCCAGCTTCCCCCGATGCTCGATCGCATAGACGCGTGGATCGCCGAGGGGGTCCTCGGCGGAGCGCAGCTGAATGCAGCGGACTTCATGGTCGCGCCGAGCCTGGCGTTGATCCTGTACCGGCCCGATGTCCTGCCTCTGTTCGAGGGTCGCCCGGCGCTCCAGCTCGTCGACCGGCTCCTGCCCGAGCCGGGAAGGCGCGAGCGCGACATCGTGCCTCCCGCCGCGGGGCCAGTTACGCGATGACCACTTGGGATGAGAAGCGATCGTGAGCTTCGGCGAGGTCCAGATTGCTGCTTTCCGGATCCGTGTTGACCCCTGAGCCAATCCCGAGCCAAGAGACATAGCGTGTCGACGACCCGCCATGGTCCCCGGTTGGCCTCAGGCATACTCACCGCTTGATGTCCGAGCAGTCCACCGCAGTCCCCGTCGAGCCGATACACGGCTTTGTCGAGGCAGCCAGGCGTGGGGACCGCGCGCTGGGTGTGCGCGGCTCGGCGGCGTAGGCGATGTCGCAGGAGAACGTCGAGCTGATCCGCTCGGTGCTTCCGGGTCCCGATATCGACATGATCGCGTTGTTCAACGACGACAGCGCGAGCGGCGAGCTGATGCAGACGTGGGCGCCCTCGCTCGATCGCGACTTCGTGGCAGTCAAACACTTTCCAGGTGCCGAGCCCGACACAACTCACGGACTGCATGGCCTGCGCGACGGCTGGCTTGACTGGCTCGCTCCCTGGGCGAGCTACCGCACCGAGATCGAGGAGATGATCGACCTCGGAGACCATGTTGTGTGCGTCATCTGTGATTACGCCAGGCGCGAGCCGGACGCTCCGGAGGTCGCCCTGAAATCGGCCGCGGTCTGGACCGTGCGCGACGGACGGATCGTCCGTGGCGAGTTCTACACCGGAGGCCGCGCCGAAGCGCTTGCAGCCATCGGACTGGCGGAGTAGCGCGCCGGTCGACGTTCCCTTCAGCGCCCACACCGTCGAGGCCGGTCCTGCAAGGCAGGAGACTCGTGGTAAGCACCGAAACCCGCTCGAAGCCCGGACCAAGGCCGGCCATCGGGGGGCGTTCAGATGGCACGGCCATTCGAACGGAGGCACTATGTACGAGAGTCGCTGGGAGCGTCTCGCTCCCCTCACTGGCATCGTATTCGTGGCGATAGTCGTCGCAGTGTTCGCGATCGGCGGATCGACGCCCGAAGAACATGACAGCGCCGCCAAGGTGCAGGCCTACTACGCGGCGCATCACGACAAGCACACGGCGTTGGCATTCGTGATGGCGATCGGAGTTGCTTTCCTCGTTTTCTTCGCAAGCACGCTGCGGCATGACCTTCGCCGCTTGGGCGGCACGGGCCAGCTCAGCGATGCGGCGTTTGGCGGCGGAGTCCTTGCGGCGGCCGGCTTCGCGATCCTCGCGACCGTGCACGTGGCTCTCGCCAACGCCGGCGAAAGCGTGACGACCCTGGGCACAACCCAGACGCTCAACGTGCTCGATAACAACGACTTCATCCCGGCGGCGGCCGGCCTTGCTGTGCTCGTGTTCGCGGCAGGTGCCGCGGCGGTGCGCCACGGCGGCCTTCCGAAGTGGCTGGGCTGGCTCGGGATCGTGATCGGCGTCGTCGCGTTCACGCCCGCCGGCTTCGTTGCATTTCTGGCGGCGGGCATCTGGATCCTGATCGTGAGCGTGCTGTTGACGCAGGCACGTCAGGGCTCTGAACGGGGCGCTGAGGTGAGCACGGTGGCCTGAGGCGAGCTCGGCGGGCAGCGAGCGAGGGCGAGGCGCTAGGTTCTCGCCCTCAGCGCGAATCCGATCGCCAGCAGCCCGAACACGGCGCCCACGACATAGGCGCCTTTGGCCAGCGACAGCAGCGCGACCGTTGAGCACGCGAGCGCTGCGAACACCGAGAAGGCCAGGTTCGCCATGAGGGCAATCGAGCCCGGGTAGCAGGACCCGGGCTCTAGTCGCCGAGCTCCTCCCCGCCCGGCCGCTCCACCGGCAGGCCCGCGGCGCGCCAGGCCCGAAAGCCACCCACCAGATCGGTTGCACGGCGGAGCCCGAGCTGCTGAAGGGTCGCGGCCGCGAGACTCGACTGGTAGCCCTCGTCGCAGAACACGATCAGCTGGAGGTCGGGATCGGACACCCGCTCATCGCGCGATGACGAGGCCGGGTCACAGCGCCACTCGAGCACGTTGCGCGGGATGAACACGGCGGCTGGGATCAGGCCGTCGCGGTCACGCTGGACCTCCGAGCGGATGTCGAGGAGCACCGCGCCGCGGCGGACCGCCTTGGCCGCCTCGCTGGCATCGACCCGCCGAAGAGCGCTGCGTGCGCGAGCGAGCAGCTCTTCCACCGGCATCGCGACATCTTCGCAGCCGAGCTGCCGTGCAGGTCAGGAGCCCAGATGGACGCCCGGGATGCTCGGGATGTTGCGGACGCCGGGAACAGTGGGCACGCTGGGAACGGCCGGAACGCCGGGGACGGTCGGAACGCTGGGGAGCGTCACCGGCGGAGGGATGACCGGCGGTGGGGGAACGGTGGGCGGCTGTTCGCCGGCCGGCGGCGGGGTTACGGGTAGCGTCGGCGGCACGGCCGGCTTGGCGCTCGAGGGCGGCGCAGCCGGTCCGGACCCGCCGCTGCCGGTGGTACTCGCCCCGGAGGGCGCCCCGGGCGCGACTGCGGTGGCGGGCCTGGGAGCCGTCGTGAGCGGCGAGATGCGGCTCGTGAGGTGCTTGCGCCGATGGACTGGCGAACCGGCATGCGAGCCCGCTGTGCGTCTCGCCAGCACCGGCGGCACATGCGAGAGCGCTGTGGCAACCACGGCGGCCCCCTGCGGTCGCGCCGCCAGGGGTGCGCGCCGTGCTTGGTGGGACTGGCCCGAGGAGAGCGTGAGCGCGCCGGCGACGCCGAGCGCGGGGAGGATCGAGGCGATCCCGCCGACCGCCGCCGCGAAGCTGTGTGAGGCGCTCTGCAGCCCCATGATCGCGCGCTGGGCGATGGCTGTGGTCACAGCCAGCCAGGCGATCGAGCGGCGGTCTGAGTAGCGGTGACGGAAGGCGGCGACAGCGGTGCTGTCGAGCTGCTCCCCGGCCTCGCCGCGCAGGACGTCCAGCGCCTTCTTCTGCGTGCCCGCGCGTCGATAGGCGCGATTCGACGTGATCGCATCGAACGTGTCCGCCACGGCGATGATCCGCGCGCCCAGCGGGATCGCGCTGGCCACGAGCGCATCTGGATAGCCGCTGCCGTCCATTCGCTCGTGGTGATGGCGGACCATCTCGACGATCTCGGGGTCGCCGACTCCCGCCAGCATGTCCGCACCGTCGGTCGCATGGCGCTTGATCGCGTCGAATTCGGTGGGCGAGAGCTGTCCCGGGTTGTTGAGGATCTCCCTGGGCGTGTAGAGCTTGCCGACGTCATGCACGGTTGCGGCCGTGCGGATCTTGGCGATCTCGCTGGGGGAGAGCCGCATCGAACGGGCGATGCGAGTCGCGTGGCGCGCGACGCGCTGGCCGTGCCCGTGCGTGTAGGCGTCGCGTGCTTCGAGCAGCCTGCTGAGCCCGGTCAGCAGCTCGATGCTCACCGCGGGACCGGCCTTGCGGGCGGAGTCGTAGAGGTCGCGCGCCTGGGAGAGGCGTCGCTCGGTCCAGCAGCGGCGCAGCCAGCCCCACAGCAGCAGGTCCGAGAAGAGGACATCGCGTGAGCGCGGCTGGCGCTTCCACGCCGCTGCAGCCGCGGTCGAGAGCACGAGCGACAGAGCCACGGCCGAGACGCCGGAGATCGTCAGCGCCAGCGCGCTGCCGCGCGGCACGATCGCCGCCACCACGACCGCCGGCAGCACGGTCACCACGGCGGTGGTGAGCAACGCGAGCGGCAGGAATCGCCGCATGCGCGGCGCGGGAGCCAGGTGCACGTCGCGGCGCGTGCGTGCAGGCGCCGATGAGCGTCGCGGGCTGGGCTGGGCGGCACCTCCTGCAGAGCGGCCTGCAGGGATGGCCCCCGGGCGCAGGTAGGGGGATGCCAGTGATGACATGGCCACAAAGACGCTACGCCCGTTCCCGCCGTGCGCATAGCGACACGGACGTATGTCCTAGGAGGGCGCCTGTGCTCGTGGCGGCGCGTCAGCCGCCGAGGGCCGCGCGCAGAACGCCGCCCATCTCCGCGAGCGCTTCCCGCGGACCTGTGCCGTTTATCAGGGCGTGGGTGAAGCCGTGAACGTAGCCCGCGTGGCGTCGCAGGAGCGTGCGCACGCCGGCCTCCCGCAGCTTGCCGGCATAAGCCTCGCCCTCGTCGCGCAGTGGGTCGAAGCCGGCAGTCACGACCAGGGCGGGGGCGGTGGCGCCGTGGATCGGGGCGCGCAGCGGTGACGCCCGCGGGTCGTGGCGGTCCCCGTCCGGACCGAGGAACTGCTCCTCGTACCAGTCCATGTTCTCCTTGGTGAGGATGAAGCCCTCGGCGAAGGTCGAGCGCGACGGGGCTGCCTCCACGAGGTCTGTGACTGGATAGATGAGCAGCTGGAAGGCCGGCGCGGGACCTCCGTCGGCGGCCGACTGCAGGGCCGTCACGGCGGCGAGGTGTCCACCGGCGCTGTCCCCTGCGACCGCGATCCGGGCCGGGTCGGCGCCGAGCTCCGGCGCCCGCGCGACCGCGTCGCGGAAGGCTGCCAGCGCATCCTCGACGGGCGCGGGGAAGCGATGCTCCGGCGAGCGCCGGTAGTCCACGCTGAGCACGCGGGCGCCCGAGGACCTGGCCAGCAGGCGGCAGGGCTGATCATGGGTGTCCAGGTCACCGGCGACCCAGCCGCCGCCGTGGTAGTAGACGATCAGCCCGGATGGAGCGCGTTCGAGCGCCTCGTCCGGGACGAACAGGCGTGCCCGCAGCGGCCCCTCTGCGCCCGCGACCGCCGTCTCCCGCACGCTCGCCAGCGGGATCGGAGGGCCGGTGAGCACGCGTACGGCATGGCTGAGGCTGTCGCGCGCTTCGGCCGGCGTGCCGCCGGCGAGCGGCGGCCGAGGATCGCGCTCGTTGAGCTTGACGAGAACCTGCATGTCGAGGTCCAGCTCGAGCCCATCGCGGCGGATCGGCTCGCCTGCGATGCGCCGCTTCGCGCTTCGCGGGAGCGCAGCGATCGTGCGCGCGGCGGCCATCTCCAAACGGTCTGAAAGCTTGAGTGCGTGGCTGCTCTGCACCGCACGGCCGCCTAGCGCATGTCCTCATCGGCGGCCACGGCCGGATGCTCGCACATCGCGCGCCGCGGGGTCGATCGCTACGCTTGGCGCATGTGCCGAAACATCAAGTCGCTACACAACTACCAGCCGCCTGCGACCGAGAGCGAGATACGCGATGCGTCGCTGCAGTACGTGCGCAAGATCAGCGGCTCGACCAAGCCCTCGCATGCCAACGAGGCGGCGTTCGACCGCGCCGTCGAGGAGATCACACGCGCGACCACGCGCCTGCTCGACGGGCTCGTCACGTCCGCTGCGCCCAAGAACCGCGAGCTCGAGGCGGCCAAGCGCCGGGCGCGAGCGAGCGAGCGCTTCGCCGCCTGAGGCGGTCTCGAGCCCGGCCCGATGTGGCTTCAGCGCGAGCTGACACTCGAGCCCCGCGCGCGTGGATTTCATCTCGTCACGCGCGAGGTCCTGGCCGCGGTGCCCGAGCTGGCCCAGCTCACCGTGGGACTGCTGCATCTGCTGCTGCGCCACACCTCCGCCTCGCTCACGCTCAACGAGAACGCCAGCCCCGACGTGCGCCGCGACTTCGAGTCATGGTTTGACGCCGCCGTGCCGGAGCGCAGCAATCTCTGGACGCACACGCTCGAGGGCGCCGACGACATGCCGGCGCACATCAAGGCGTCGTTGCTCGGGTCCGCGCTGACGCTGCCCGTCGCCGACGGCCGGCTGTCGCTGGGCACCTGGCAGGGCATCTATCTCGGCGAGCACCGCGACCGTGGCGGCCCGCGATCGCTCACCGCGACGCTCTGGGGCGAGGGCGCCTCACGCCCGGGCGGAGCCTGAGCTCGTGTCAGGTGCGAACGGACTGAGCGCTTAGAGCTTCAGCCGTCGGCGAGCTCGGGGCCCGCGACCGCGAAGACGATGTGCCGGCGGGCGAGCGTGAGGTAGCGATGGAGCTCCGGCGGGCCACCCTCGATCGGCGAGACCGTCACCTCGGTGAGGGTGATGAAGTCGCGCTCGGAGGCGTTCAGGACGTCGGAGACCCGGCTGCGGTAGCCATCCCTGGCGAGCGTCATCACACCCTCGATCCGGTGGCGCTCGGTCTCGATCCTGATCCGCTCCTGGCGATGTTCCATACCGGGGAACTCGCCCTCTGAGGGAAGCTGCTCGCCGCTCATCCGGCCATTATCGGTGCTAACGCGTCACGAGGTAGGTTCTGGTGAGCTCCGTTCGCCGTCCCGTCGGTCCCGCCGCGACGATACGCACGCGCGCGGCGAGCGCCCGCCGGCGTCCCAGGGCCCTGCGCAGCCGACGCAGCGCGCCCGGTCCGACGCGCAGCCGCACGTGCGCGCTGAGCGACGGCGCGAGCGAGCGGGCGGTCGCGACCAGCGCCACTCGATGCGGGCCGCGCACCGGGGAAAGTGTCGCCGTCGCAAGGATCTTGCAGCCTCGCTGGCAGGCGACCGTCAGCGCGAGCGCTCGCCTCGAGAGGACCGCGGCGGTCCGCTGCAGGCTCACGCGCACGACCGGCGCCACGTCGAGGGGCGGCGGCCAGGTTCCGGGCGCGAGGCATCCGGCGCCTGCGGGAGAGACTGGGTCGAAGCGCTCGATCCGGTTGTTGTTGGTGTCGGCCACGTACACGCTTCCGTCGCAGCCGACGGCGATGGCCGTCGGCTGGGAGAAGGCGCCGAGGCCGACGCCGCGCACGCCCCACTTCGCGAGGAAGCGGCCGTTCGCATCGAACTGCTCGACGCGGTTGTTTTCGCTGTCGACGACGTACACGCTTCCGGCCGCGTCGACGGCCACTCCGCTCGGCGAGTGAAAGCGTCCGTCGGCCGCGCCGCGCGCGCCCCAGATCGTGAGCACGCTGCCGTCCGGGGACAGCTTGACGATGCGGTCGTTGCCGCTGTCGGCGACATAGGCGTCGCCGGCGCCGTCGACCGCGACGGCCGCCGGATGGTTGAAGTCTCCTGGCCCGCTCCCCGACGCGCCGTTGCCTTCGCCGGCGCCCCACCTCGCGAGCAGCGACCCGCCGGCGCTGTAGACCAGCACGCGGTTGTGAGCCGTGTCCGCCACGTAGGTGAGATCCGGTCCGGCGGCCACGGCCACCGAGCCGGCGCCGTTCAGCTGGGCCCCTCCGCGCCCGGCCGGTCCGCCGAGTTCGGAGAGGTATGTGCCGTCGCCCCACAGGCGAGCGATCCGCATGTTGCCCCGGTCGGCCACGTACACCGACCCCCGCGGGTCCACTGCGACGCCCGCTGGGGCGTTGAAGCTCGAGCGGTAGTCGCCCGCGAGCGTCCACTGCCCGGCGTAGGCGTCGGTGCCGGCGGCGAACAGGTTGATGCGGTTGCCCACCGTGTCGGAGGCGAGCAGGCGACCTGTGGGGTCGACTCCAAGGCCCCGCGGGGCCACGAACTGGCCGGGGCCGCGGGCGGAGCTGCCGAGGGTGCGCAGGAAGTTGCCGTTCGTGTCGAACACCTCGACGCGGTCGTTGGCGGTGTTGGCGACGTAGGTGTCGCCCGCGGGGTCGCTCGCGATCGCGCGCGGGAACCCCAGCTGGCCGGGTTTCGAGCCGAGGCCGCCCCAGGTCCCGGCGAAGGTGAGCTGTGCCGTCAGCTTCACCACGCGGTGGTTGATGTCGTCGGCCACGTAGATGTTGCCGGCCGCGTCGAGCGCGACGCCGTAGGGGAAGCCGAACTGTTCGGGACCGCTGCCGTATGACCCGACGGACGCCTGGAAGACGCCGTTGGGGTCGAACCGCTCGATGCGGTGGTTGTCGTCGTCGCTGACGATCACCTCGTTTTCGTTGGCCGCGACGCCGCGCGGATAGGTGAACTGCCCGGCGCCGCTCCCGCGGGAGCCCCACTGCATCGCTTCGCCGCCTTCGAGGTCGAAGCGCTCGATGCGGTTGTTGCCGCTGTCGGCGACGTACACGTGGCCGCCCGCGACCGCGATGCCTCCGCCCGGCGGCTGCGTGTAGTTCTGCGAGGACCCGAAGCTGAACTGCCCGAGCGCGCCTCCGCGGTGGCCCCAGGCGGTGATGAAGTTCCCGTTCGGGTCGAACTTCTCGATGCGGTTGTGGCTCGAGTCCACCACGTAGACGTTTCCGGCCGAGTCTGTGGCGATACCGCCGATCGGGCCGAACTGCCCGTGACCACCGCCGTAGGAGCCCCACTCGGTCTCGAACGTGCCGGCGGCGGTGAACTTCTGCACGACATAGCTCAGCTGGTCGGCGACGTAGACGTTGCCGGCGGTGTCGACGGCGACGGCCTCGGGGAAGCGCAGCATGCCCTCGGCGCGCTGGCCGATGATCGAGGCGGCTGCATAGGGGCAGGGGCGGCCGTCCGAGCCGGCGCAGATCGCCGCCCCGGCTGCGGCGGAGCCGG
>JAXDGO010000042.1:0-10466 GCA_034665005.1 Solirubrobacteraceae bacterium
CGCTGGTGCGCTCTTACCGCACCATTTCACCCTTGCCGGCCCGCCGTTCACGTGGGACGGCGGACGTAGGCGGTTTGTTTCTGTGGCACTTTCCCGCGGGTTTCCCCGGGTCGATAGCTCGACCACCTTGCCCTTTGATGTCCGGACTTTCCTCGAAGGCCATAGGCCTCCGCGGCTGCCTGACCTGCTCGTCCAAGTTAGCGCTTGAGCGCCGTCCTGTGAAGGCTCCCGGCCGGCAGCGCGAGCGCCGGCGCCAGGCCGGACCGGGTCAGACCGTCCTGAGTAGACCAACGACGCGGCCGAGCACCTGTACCTCCTTGCTGCGGATCGGCTCCATCGCATCGTTCTCAGGCTGCAGCCGGATGTGGTCGCTCTCGCGGAAGAAGCGCTTGACGGTGGCGTCCTCCCCCAGCAGCGCCACGACCACGTCGCCATCCTGCGCCGTGTCCTGCGGACGCACGACCACGTAGTCGCCCTCGAGGATGCCGGCGTCGCGCATCGAGTCGCCGCGAATCCTCAGCAGGTACTCGCCGTCGCTGCCACCAGCGAGGTCCGGGACGGCGACATAGTCCTCGATGTTCTCCTCCGCGAGGATCGGCTGTCCGGCGGCGACCGAGCCGAGCAGCGGCAGGCCTTCGGGGCGCACGATCCCGCGCACGCTTTCAACGGCGCTGCCCACAGCCCTGTCGAGTAGCTCGATCGCGCGCGGCTTGGAGGGATCGCGGCGCAATAGCCCGATCTTCTCGAGGTTGGCCAGGTGCGCATGCACCGTGGAGGAAGACGCCAGGCCGACGGCCTTGCCGATGTCGCGTACCGTCGGCGGGTAGCCGTACTTGGCGGAGTACTTGCGGATGAAGTCGAAGATCTCCTGCTGGCGCTTGGTCAGATCCATGTCTGCGTTACCCCCGCTCAAGTGGACTGTGGCCTGCGACGAACATGTGTTCGCACTGTAGCGCCGGTCGTGGACGGATGCAACAACGCATGATCGGCGGCCCCGAGGCGGGTGGAGCCCAGGGCTATACTCGCCACCCTGCGCCCGTGGCGGAATTGGTAGACGCGCAAGGTTGAGGGCCTTGTGGGGAGATTTCCCCGTGGTGGTTCGAGTCCACTCGGGCGCATTTCTTGGCTTGGTAGAGCTGTTTTGTGGTAGCAGCGCGCGACGCGGGACCGACCTCGTATCTCTCCCGTAGGTCGCGCGACCGCATCGTCGTCGTGACGCACGACCGTCCCTGCGCAAGCTCAGAGAAGCGCCGCGATCATGGCCTCGGCCACGAAGCGGCCGTAGCGATCGGATGGCCAGCCGCGCTGGAGCACGAGCAGCTCGTACAGCTCGGGCGAGCTGTACGTCCACAGCACATCGGCGGCTTGCGCGACGGTGATGCCGGCTCGGAGATGCCCCGCGTCTCGGAGCCGACCAGCGTTCTCGGTCATGCGGCGGTGGCGATCTGAGTCCATCTCGTCCTGCAGCGCCCGGACGTCCGGATCGGTTGCTGCGGCCGAGCGTACGAGGAGCAGGATCGGTGACGCGCGGGGAGCGATTTCGGCGGTGAGCGCGCCCCATGCCTCGATGATCTTGCGCGGATCCGACTCGCGCAGATGTAGTTCGTCGGATCTTTCCTCGGCTGGCACGGCGCGTTCGCCTTCGAGGGCGCGCGTGCGGATCGCGCGGAGGAGACCGGCTTTCCCGCCGAAGGTCTTGTAGATCGTGTCGGCGGACACGCCCGCCTCGGCGGCGATGCCCGTGATCGTCGCGCCGTAGCCGTCTTTCAGGAACCGTCGCTCGGCCACTTCCACGATGAGCGCGGCGGTCCGGCGCGCCCGCTCCTGGCGACCGCTCGCATCGTACGCACGCTTCTGCTTGACAGTTCGTCGCCTCTGCGTCATGATATTCATTCCAGTCTACTAGAATGAAAGTTAGGTTCAGATGCGTGATCCAGGGGAGCTTGTTGACCGCTTGCTGCGGGCCACGAACGAGCATGATGTTGGCGGGATCGAGGCATGCTTCGCCGAGGATTACGAGAATGTCACCCCCGTGCACCCGAGCCGGAGCTTCCGAGGACGCGAGCAGGTGCGTCGCAACTGGGAGCAGATCTTCGCGTTCGTACCCGACCTGCACGCTGAAGTGCCGCAACGCGCGATCGACGGTGACACGGCATGGACCGAATGGGTGATGACGGGGACGCGACAGGACGGCACATCGCACCAGATGCGCGGCGTGGTCGTGTTTGGCGTGCGGGATGGGGTCGCGAAGTGGGCGCGGTTCTTCCTCGAGCCGGTGGACGAGAACGCCGGCTCCGTCGACGATGCCGTGCGCGACCAGGTCGCTCGGCGATGATCGTCGTCGCAGGTGGGAGCGGACGGCTGGGCACTCTGCTCGTGACGCGGTTGGCGGCCCGCGGGCTGGAGGTGACGGTACTCACGCGTGACCCAACACGAGCCCGCCACCTTGCCGACGTGGCATCCAAGATCGTCGAGGGCGACGTCCGAGACAGGGCGAGCCTGAATCGAGCTGTGAGAGGGGCCACCACGGTCGTGTCCGCGGTCCACGGCTTCGCCGGGCCGGGACGCGTATCGCCGTCGTCGGTCGACCGGGTCGGAAACGCCAACCTCGTCGATGCCGCCGCGGCAGTCGGGGCTCAGGTGGTCTTGATGTCAGTGGTCGGCGCGTCACGCGACCACGAGATGGAGCTTTTCCAAGCCAAGTGGGTCGCCGAGCAACATCTCCGTGCAAGCGGCGTGCCGTGGACCATCGTGAGGGCAACTGCGTACGTCGAGCTGTGGGCCGAAATCATGGCGAAACCGATCGTCTTTGGACGCGGCGAAAATCCGATCAACTTCGTATCTGTCGGCGATGTCGCCGCAGTCGTCGAGAGTGCCGTGATCGACCCAGAGCTACGCGGGAAGGTTCTCGAGGTGGGTGGGCCGCAAAACACCACCTTCAACGAGCTAGCTGAGCTGCTGCGACAGATTCAAGGACACTCCGCGCCGGTTCGGCACATACCGCGTCGGCTGCTCCAATCGGGTGCACTGTTCTCCCGCCGAGCACGCGCCGCCCTGGCGATGGACAGCATCGACATGACCTTCGACGCGGCGCCCGCCCGACGTGCCTTTGCGGAGATACCGACGACGGAGATTCGAAGCGCGCTGACCCAAGCCGTCGGGTGAGCGAGACCCGCGAGTCGCGACGCTCAACAGCCGGTGAGCACTCTGACCAGCTCATGCCGGATGGCCCGGTCTGGCTTGTGCATTAGCATCTCGATCAGAGCTTCGAGTCGGCCTTGACGGTTTGAACGTCGTCCACTTAGGCGCACTGGTTGAGGCTGGAAATCGGTTGTTTTCGGGCGCAGCGCTGATGGCGCTCGAGGGCATCGGGCGGGCGTGGCAACGGTTTGGCAACAGTCCTGCGGCTCTGGAGAGCTCTTCAGGCATGGCTCTCATAACAGCGGGCTCTCGCCAGCGGCCAACGAGCTGCGGCGCGGGGGCTCGATCCCGCCTCAGATACCGCGAGGGCGGCATGCCAGGAGCCAGCACGCCTGCTTCTCGTCCCTGGCGACACTGTCGCGCGCGTCGCTCGAGACGACCGCTTCGCCACACGGAAGCAGCCGTGCCTGCCGCCCACTCTGGCGTGGTTCAGAGCCCGCGGTCGGACGATCCACACGCCGGAGCTGCCCACCGGACGATCGCTTTGAAAGACCGTACGTCGAGCGAGACGGAGTCTCGCTCGCCTAGCGATGCGCGATGCATCCGCACGGGTCATCGAGTTCGGCTGTCGGGAAACGGATGCGCCGCAGAACGAGTTCTGGGGGCAGCGGTCGATTACGTGACATATCATGTAATGTTCTCTGAAACGCCCACCCCATATAAGGAGGGACATGAAATGAGCGAGGCATCGAGCACTGAGGGGAAGGTCGCGATCGCGCGAGAGTTCGTGGCCCGGGTCTTCAACGACCACCAGCCGGAGCTCGCGATGGAGTACTTCACGCCGCAGATGACCTGGCACGGCGGCTCGCTCGGGACGATCAGGGGCGCCGAGAACGTGACCGGGCTGCTGCGCAGCTTCATCGGCGCCCTCCCCGACCTGAACGCGGTCGAGCAGGACCTCGTCGCGAGCGACGACCTTGTCGTCATGCGCCTGGTCGTGAGCGCGACTCAGCAGGGCGACCTGCTCGGTATCGCGGCCACCGGCAAACCGGTCCGCTGGGATGCGGTCGACATCTACCGCGTCGAGGACGACGGCAAGATCAGCGAGGAGTGGGCGGCCGACGACATGGCGGCGTTCGCCAGTCAGCTTGGCGCGGTTCAGCTCCCCTGGGTCAACTGATGCGATCCGGGGCAACGGTGATAATCACAGCGCGCCGACCCTCGGCTGGCGCGAGACCGTTGAGCCCCCCAATGGCGACCAATCGCAAAACCGGCCCACTCCCCGGGATGGGGCTGGGCGAGCGGCAGCAGCGCGCCTGGCTCGCGTACATGCGGATCTACCTCCGCCTGACCTACGAGATGAACCACCAGCTGCTGACCGACAGCGAGCTCTCGCTCGCCGACTACCACGTCCTCAGTGCCCTGCGACGCGCCGACGGGCACAAGCTGCGGATTCAGCCGCTCGCGGCGGAGATTGGCTGGGAGCGCAGCCGAGCCTCACACCAGATCCGCCGCATGGCGATGCGCGGGCTTGTCAGCACCGGGGTCGCCCGCGAGGACAGGAGGGCGACCGAGGTGATCCTCACGGCGAAGGGCCGGCTGGCGTTCAGGGCAGCCACCGCGGGCCACGCCGAGCTCGTGCGGCGGCTCTTCTTCGAGGGACTGCCAGACGAGCGCCTCGATCGAATGACCGACGCACTCGAGGGCATCTATTGCAACATCCTCGAGCAAGGATCCCTGCCTAGCCCCGATCCGTCCAGCATAATGAGCACCACCCCGCCGCTACCTCGCTGACACCAGCCAGGGCGTAGCTGCGCTAGCAGCTTCACCCAGCAGCGAGCGTGCGAGTGGTTAGCTCGCACGCGAGCCCGACCCAGCTGATGTTCGTGCGCGGTTCGCCGCGGTCCATCGAGCGGACCGCGGCGAACTACCTTGACATGTGACCCGTTGGTCACGTATCGTCCTATTCATGGATGCTGTTTTCAAGGCATTGGCGGATGCCACTCGCCGGAGCCTGCTCGACGAGCTCTTTCAGCGGGACGGACAGACGCTGGGCGAGCTTGAGCGGCGGCTGCCGATGACGCGATTCGGCGTGATGAAGCATCTGCGCGTGCTTGAGGAGGCGGGCCTGATCGTGACCAAACGCGATGGCCGCGCCAAGCACCACTTCCTCAACGCGGTGCCCATCCGCCTGGTCCACGACCGGTGGGTGAGTAAGTACGCCGAGCCCTGGGTGGCGACACTCAGCGAGCTCAAGACCGATATCGAGAAGGAGGCCGAGATGGAGAAGGTGTTTGAGATCTACATCAAGACGACCCCTGAGCAGCTGTGGGAGGCGATCACCGACAGCGACATGCGCCGCAAGTACAACTTCGGCGTAGGCGTTGAGTCCGACTGGACCGCGGGCTCGGCCTATCAGGCCACCCACCCAAGCGCTCACGGCCCGATCAGTGCGGGCGAGAACCTCGAGGTCGACGCACCGCGCAGGCTTGTGCAGAGCTTCAGGGCACTGTGGAGCGAGGGCGTCGAGAGCGAAGGGACGTCGCGTGTCACCTGGGTGATCGAGCAGGTGGCCGATTCCTGCCGGCTGACGGTTACTCATGATGAGCTTCCCGAGCACGCCAATGATGAACTCTACGGCGGCTGGCCGATGATCCTCTCGGGTCTGAAGACTCTGCTCGAGACCGGCGAGAGCCTTACGACGCCCGGGTCACTGAGGTACGCCGCCGACGCTCGGTGAGCGGCGGAGTGAGGACGCGCTCTTCCCCGGAGGCAAGCCGGGAAGAGTAACCAAGTCAACAAGGAGAGCCCAATGGAGCACACAGCGAGCAAGACGCACATCACAGGCCTGATCACAGTCGGAGTGCCCGTGGCCAATCAAGAGCGCGCGCTGGATTTCTATGTCAAGACGCTCGGTTTCAAGACGCGGCGCGATGCCCCGTTTGGCCCGATGCGGTGGATCGAGGTGGGACCGCAGAGCGCAGCGGTATCGATCGCTCTGGTTGCCACACCGACGGCGTCCCAAGTTGGTGTGGACACCGGGATCCGCCTTGCGAGCACGGATGCCGACGCCGATCATGCCGCATTGCTAGCCGCGGGAGTCGATGCTGACCCAGAGGTGATCCGAATGGGCGACTCCGTCCCGCCGATGTTCACCTTCAGAGACCCCGACGGCAACCAGCTGGTGGTCGTCCAGCAACCATGACAAGGGCCGACCACACGGAGTGGGTGGCCATGAGCTGATCGACGCCCTTGCCGGCTACGGTAGCCGTCGACCGATGACACCGGGAAGTCTGGATCAGGCGATGAATCCCTACTGTGGCCGCGGTCAACACGATCAGACATCCGACCCGGAGGCAGGCATATGACACGCACACGGATCCACAACCTCTCCATCTCGCTGGACGGCTTCGCCACCGGTGAGGGCCAGTCCGCCGACGCCCCGTTCGGTCACGCCGGTCATCGGCTGCACGAGTGGATGTTCGCCACGCGCTTCGGTGCGTCGATAATGGGTGGTGCCGGCGGCAGCGCGGGCACCGACGATGCACTCGCCCGGCAGCACGAGCCTGGGATCGGCGCCGAGATCATGGGTGCCGGCAAGTTCGGTCCGCCGGGCTGGCAGGACGACGCCGACTGGAGAGGGTGGTGGGGGCCCAACCCGCCGTTCCACACGCCGACGTTCGTACTCACCCATCGGCCGGGTCCTCCGATCGAGATGGAGGGCGGCACCACCTTCCACTTCCTCGATGCCTCACCGGCCGAGGCGCTTGACGTCGCCCGCGAGGCGGCAGGAGGGCAGGACGTGCGCATCGGCGGTGGGCCGACCATTGCCCGCGACTTCATCGCGGCCGGCCTCGTCGACCACATCCACCTGGTCCAGGTACCGATCGTGCTTGGCCGCGGGGTGCGGCTGTGGGACGGCCTCGAAGCGCTCGAGGCGGACTACGCCATCGAGGCGGTCTCGACGCCCAGCGGTGTCACGCACCTCACGTTCACGCGATGACCCGCTGCCGCCGTCAGAGCGGTACGCCGGCGCGCCGGTCCGACGCTTCCTAACGAGGGTCGAGGATCACGATCGGGATCTTTCGGTCCTTGGCGTTGCGCTGGAAGAAGTCGTATCCCGGGTAGAACGCAACGAACTTCGGCCAAAGCCGATCACGCTCCTCGTCAGTCGCGACGCGGGCGCGCACCTCGCGAACTGCCGAGCCGATCTGAATCGTCGTGTCCGGGTTCGCCTTGAGGTTGTGGAACCACGCTGGATGCGTCGGCTGGCCACCCTTCGAGGCCACCACAGCGACCGCGTCGCCTTCCTCGTGGTACATCAGCGGAGAGGTCCGCTTCACGCCGCTCTTGGCGCCCGTGTGTTCGACGAGGACTATTCGGGCCTCCGGCCACCAAGGGAGATGCCCGCCGATTTTGCCGCCGGACCGCCGGTAAAGAGCGACATGGATTTTCGTCGAGCGTCGCCCGAGGTAAACGCCGCGCTCGTTCGCGAACTGCGAGCTTGAGGCGACGAACCGCGCGAGCGGGGGCCTGGCGCTCTTGGCTGTCATGCGGCGCCGCCACGGATCGCCGCGATCTCTCGCATCGCCAGCATCGTACCCGTAACTGGTTGTCCGAATCGCGCCCTCCCGCACGTAGCCGAGCACGTTGGCCGGCGTCAGGTTTTAGTTCGACACATTCGGGTACGTCTGTCTCATTGGGCCGCCTCGCGAGGGACGGTCGGAAGGGCGGATGGAGGTGTTGCTGGGGGCGGGGGTCAGACCAAGCACGGATCGGAAGCGGGATTGCACGCTCGCGCGGGCGAGCCGAAGACGCGGTCCCGAGCCCGTGCCGTCTTGGTGTCCCTACGGCTGGTCGCATGCCGACCACCCACTATGTCGTCCGACTCGTTTCGCGAGCAGCCCAACGCCTGCTCGACCCGAGATCGATACGGAGGGAGTCTTGTGAGTAGCGAGAGAAGGTCAAGCTTTTGGAATCGGTTCCTGCAGGGTCGGGGCTCAGTCCTTGCCGCCATGGTCGTGGGCGCGTTGCTGATGGCGGTTGTCCCGGCGGCTTACGCGTCTACTTATGAACGCCGTCCCGTGCTCTTCGTGCATGGCGTTGAGAGCGCCGGCTCGAACTTCGCCTCGCAGGAGATGCGCTTTGAAAGCAACGGCTACCCGCACGGCTGGGTCGAAGCGATCGATTACAACTCGCTTGGGGCCGCCGCCGAGAACTACAACGGTCAAGTCGAAGAACAGATCGAAGAAGCGATCGCCGCGCTCAAGCAGCGCACCGGCAAGTCCCAGGTCGATGTGGTCGGGCACTCCGAGGGCACCAAAGTGATGTACCACTATCTGGTCGAAAGCGCAAAGGCGGCCGAACACCGCAAGACCGTGGCGGCCTATGTCAACATCGACGGCCAGGAAAAAAACCCCGAAGTGCGCACGCTCGCGGTCTGGGCTGAGCGGTCAGGCCCCACCGGCCCGGAAGGCCGGCACATGGAAGGCGCCGAAAACGTCACCATGCCCGATATGACACACGTGCAGTCGGCGACCTCGTCGCAGACGTTCATACCGATCTTCAAATTCTTCAGGAACAGCGCGCCCAAACACGACATCCTCCCGCAGAGATCTATCAAGCTCGCCGGTAAGGCACTCGAATTCCCGCAGAACACGGGGCTCGTGGGCGACACGGTGGAAATCTGGCCCGTCAACTTCAACGGCGAACGAACGGCCAAGACGCCGATCGCCTCATTTCCGATCACCGACGGCTCTGAGGGTGGAGGCGCTTGGGGGCCGGTGTCGGCCAAATCTGGCCAGCGCTATGAATTCGCGCTTGTGAAACCGGGCGGCAAGACGCTCCACGTCTATCAGGAGCCATTCGCCAGAAGCGACTACGCCATCCGACTGCTCGGCTCGATTCCGATCGAGGCGCAGACGGGCAAGTTCCCAGGGAGCTCGGGGGCGGTGATGATCCGCTACAAGGAGTACTGGGGCGACGAACCTGGCCAGAACGACGAACTGCTGGTCAAAGGGCTCGAGGTATGCACGCCTGCCCTCTGCCCGTGGCAGAAGAAGGTGAACGCGTACTTCGCCTTCAACTGGGAAGGCAAGGAAGAAAGCACGCTGAACGAAGAACCGGCGCTGAGCAAGTTGCCATTCATACAGGCTGCGCAGGTGTTCATCCCGGCCAGCGACCCACCGAGCGCCATCGTGTCTTATCAGCTGAACGCACGCGGCGGTGGAGGAGTTCGGACGCTCAACGTTCCAAACTGGGACGGCCCTACCAACCAGGTCCAGATCTTCTGGAATGACTTTGAGAGTCTGAACTTCTAGGCAGCTTGGCAACGTAGCCGGCCGCCGGACTCCATCAGGGGCCAGCGCCCGCTCACGCGCTCGCGCCCCCAGCCGACGGACAGCCATGCGCGTGCGCCTCTCGCTGCGCGTGTGCCTGACCATCCGCGTCCGCGTCCGCGTCCGCGTCGCCGTGCGCGTGCGGAGCGCCGCGCGCTCCTGCCTGCGCGCGGCCGGGCTCGACCGCCACGAGCACGACGGCGAGCGCGCAGCCGACCAGCGCGGCTGCAACCCAGAACGCGAGGTGGTAGCCGCTGGTCAGCGCAGAGGCGATCGGATGCCCGCTCGCTATCAACGCGTCGCTGCGCGAGGTCGAGAGCGTCGCGAGCACCGCAAGTCCGAGCGCGCCGCCGACCTGCGCTGTGGTGTTCACGAGGCCCGAGGCGAGGCCCGCGTCCTGCGGCGTCGCGCCCGACATCGCGAGGTTCATCAGCGCCGGGAACGCGGTACCCGCGCCGAGGCCGAGCAGCAGCATCGACGGCGCGACCTGCGTGGCGTAGGCCGCGTGCACCGGCGCCAGCGCGAACACGACGAGGCCCGCGAGCACGAGCGTGAGGCCCGCGAGCAGCGCTCGGCGCGCGCCGAGCGCCATGAAGATGCGCTCCGAATAGCGGATCGAGAGCGTCCCCATGGCGATCGTCACGGGCAGGAACGCAAGCCCGGTTTCAAGCGCGTCGTAGCCGAGAACACGCCGCAGGTACAAGGCACCGAGGAAGAACATCCCGAACATCCCCGCGACCGACAGGATCTGGATCGCGTTCGCCGCTGCGACCGGCCGTGAGCGGAAGATCCGAAGCGGTATCAGCGGGCTCGCGGCGCGTGTCTCGCGCGCGAGGAACGAGACGATCAGGGCGATCGAGCCCGCCCCGAACAGCAGCGTGCTCGCCGAGCCCCAGCCCTGTTTCGCCGCGGGGCCTACGATCGTGTACACGCCGAGCATCAGCGCGCTTGTGATCAGTACCGCGCCCGGGACGTCCGCGCCCTCGC
>JAXDGO010000043.1:0-50414 GCA_034665005.1 Solirubrobacteraceae bacterium
CCCCCCTTCACTTTGTATAGTGGTAGGCAAGCTACTAAGGAGAGGCAATGGCCGGCACGCTCATGCAAGTCACCGACATCAACTTCGACGCCGAGGTCATCGAGGCCGAGGGCGCCGTGCTCGTCGACTTCTGGGCGCCCTGGTGCGGTCCGTGCCGCGTGGTCGGGCCGGTGCTCGAGGAGATCGCCGCAGAGCGCTCCGACGTGCGGATCGTGAAGCTCGACATCGACGAGAACCCGCAGACGGCTGCTCGCTTCCAGGTGCTCTCGATCCCCACGATGATCCTCTTCAAAGGCGGCGAGGCGGTCAAGACCGTGATTGGCGCCTATCCCAAGAAGAGGCTCGAGCAGGAGCTCGATCCGGTGCTCACGGCGGCTGCGGCAACCTCGTCAGAGGCTGCCCCGGCGGCTTCAGCGGACTGAGCCTCAGGCGCCGCGCTGGACGCGGCGCAATCCGATCCTGAGCGAAAGGCCTTCGATGGCGGTCTGCTCGGAGTGGTCGCTCGCGCCGGCCTGCGCGGGGTCGGGCGCGAGGTGCAGCTCCAGGGCGAGCGTCTCCGTCGCGACGTAATCGCGGTAGGCGGCGGCCGCCTCGATCAGCTCGGGGTCGCCCTCCAACGCGAGCGCTATCCGGTCCTCGACCTGAAGGCCGGCGGTCTTGCGCGCGTTCTGCACCGCATGGACTATCTCCCGCGAGCGGCCCTCGAGAAGCAGGTCCTCGTCGATCGCGAGATCGAGTGCGACCGCGTGCACCCCCTCGCGCTCGACGCTGTAGCCCTCTGGCGGTCTGATGGTGAGGATCACGTCGTCGGCCGACAGCGTGTGCTCGCGCCCGGCGACCTCTATCCCGATCTCGCCGCCGCCGCGGACCGCGGCCGCCACCCTCGAGGGGTCGAGCGCGGCAATCGCATCTGCCGCGAGCGGCATGCTCTTGCCGAACAGTGGCCCGAGCGAGCGGTAGTTGGCCTTCACCTCATAGCTGCCCAGCTCCTCGGCGGCGCCGACGAACCGCACCTGCCTCACGTTCAGCTCCTCGCGAACCACGTCCGCGAGGCCTTCTATCGCCTCCCGCTCCCGTCCCGCCGCGACCACGACAGCCTCGCCGAGCGGCTGGCGCACCTTGATCTTGGCCTTGCCGCGGGCGCCGAGGCCGAGCCTCACCGTCTCGCGCGCCAGCGCCATCGCCTGCTCGAGCCGCTCGTCTCGCGGGGGCAGGTCCTGCGGCGTGGGGAAGTCGCACAGGTGCACGCTGGCGAGCGAGCCGTCGAGGTTGTCGTATATCTCATCGGCGACGAACGGGCAGAACGGCGCGAGCAGCTTTGCCACGGTCACCAGGCAGGTGCGCAGCGTGGCGAACGCCTCTGCGTCGCCGTCCCAGAAGCGCCTCCGCGAGCGTCTGACGTACCAGTTCGAGAGCTCGTCGACCAAGGACGCCACCGCCCGCCCGGCGGTGGTCGCGTCATAGGCGTCGAGCCGCTCAGCGACCAGCTCCGCGGTGGCGGCGGTCCGCGACAGCGCCCAGCGATCGAGGTCGTTCTCCGGGGTGCTCACGCCGCCGCCGGGTGACCGCTCGCCCGGGGCCGGCGCATCGGCCGCGCCGTTCAGCTCGCCGGCCGAGGCGTGCGCGTACAGGACGTAGAAGTAGTAAGTCGACCAGAGCTGCTTTAGGAACAGGCGCACCCCTTCGCCGATGGTCTCGGCCGAGAAGCGATAGCCGTCCCATGGCTGCTTGGAGGTGAAGAAGTACCAGCGGAACGCGTCGGCGCCGTAGGTGTCGAGCACCTGCCACGGCTCCACCGTGTTCCCGCGCGACTTCGACATCTTCTGGCCCTCCTCGTCGAGGATCAGGCCCAGGCAGACCACGTTCCTGTACGGCGCCGGCCAGCTCATCAGCGTCGCGATCGCCAGCAGCGAGTAGAACCAGCCGCGCGTCTGGTCCTGCGCCTCGCAGACGAAGTCAGCCGGGAAGCGCTCCTCGAACACCGAATCGTTCTCGAACGGGAAGTGGTGCTGGGCGAAGGGCATCGAGCCGGAGTCGAACCACACGTCGATCACCTCCGGCACCCTTCGCATCGGCTCACCGCACACATCGTCGCCGTCGGCGCACGGGCACGGGAACTCGAGCGCATCGACGTACGGTCGGTGGTGGTCCTCGATTGTGGTTCCCGAGCGTTCCGCGAGCTCGGCGAACGAGCCGATCACGTGGACGTGTCCCCGGGCGCAGCGCCACACCGGCAGCGGCGTTCCCCAGTAGCGCTCGCGCGAGAGTGCCCAGTCGACGTTGTTCTTCAGCCAGTCCCCGAAGCGGCCGTGCTTGACGTGCGGTGGATACCAGTTGACGGTCTCGTTCGCCGCCAGCATCTCGTCGCGCAGCTTCGACGTCGCGATGTACCACGATGGTTTGGCGTAGTAGAGCAGCGGCGTGCCGCACCGCCAGCAGTGCGGATAGGAATGCTCGTACTCCCTCACCTCCAGCACCAGGCCCCGCTCGCTCAGGTCCGCGATCAGGTCGGCGGTCAGCTGCGGGTCCTTGACGAAGCGGCCCTCGTAGGCGGCGCCGTCACGACTGCGCACACGGCTGTCATAGGTCCCGTCGGGCCTCACCGGGTTGTAGAGCGTCGCTGCGCTGCGTGGGTCGAACGGCACCTCCTGCGCCGCCGCGGCGACGCGATAGTCATCCTCGCCAAACGCCGGGGCCAGGTGCACGACCCCCGTGCCGTCCTCGGTCGTCACGAACGCGTCCGACAGGATCGGCAGCGGTCCCGGCTCGCGGTCGGACGCGGCGAAGATCGGCCCGTCATAGGTCCGGTAACGCTGCACGAGCTCCGAGCCGGAGAACCGCTCGAGGACCTCGGCCCCCTCGCCGAGCACCGGCGTGATGCGGGCCTCGGCCAGCACGAATGTCTCATCACCGGCTCGCACCCGCGCATAGACCGCCTGCGGCGCCACCGCCACGGCCACATTCCCCGGCAGCGTCCAGGGCGTGGTCGTCCAGACGAGCAGCTTGGCCTCATCGCCGGTCAGCTGTAGCTTGAGGAACAGGCTCGGGTCCACTACGTCCTCGTAGCCGAGTGCGACCTCATGCGAGGAGAGCGTGGTCTCGCAGCGCGGGCAGTAGGGAACCACCTTGTGTCCCTCGTAGAGCAGGTCTCGCTCGTAGATCTGCGAGAGCGCCCACCAGACCGACTCGATGTAGCTCTCGTCGAGCGTCCTGTACGCATGCTCGAGGTCGAGCCAGAAGCCGATCCTCTCGGTCAGCCGATTCCAGTCCTCCACGTACTCGAACACCGACGCGCGGCATTCGGCGTTGAATCGCTCGATCCCGATCTTCTGCTCGATTTCGGCCTTTGAGGTGATGCCCAGCTTCTGTTCGACCGCGATCTCGACCGGCAGCCCGTGGCAGTCCCAGCCGCCCTTGCGCTCCACGCGAAAGCCGCGCATCGTCTGAAAGCGGGGGTATATGTCCTTGAACGCGCGCGAGAGCACGTGGTGTGCGCCCGGCGGGCCGTTCGCCGTCGGCGGCCCCTCGTAGAAGATCCACTGCTGCGCCCCCTCGCGCATTCGCAGCGACTCGGCGAACACGTTGCGCTCCCGCCAGCGCTCCAGTACCTCAAGCTCGAGCGCCGGCAGCTCCTGGCGCGCATCGACCTCGCGCGGCGGTATCAGCGGGTGTCTAGGGCGGACCGTCACGGGGCGGCCCATTGTAGGTGCGCTCACCGAGCGCGGACGGCGAGCTCATCGGGCGCAGGGGCCTGCCAGGCCCGGTGAGCCTGGTCGAGGTTGCGGGTAGTGTTGCGGGATGAGCGCGACCGCTGCTAGCCGGCACGGACGATGAGCGCCCGCAACGACGTCACGCAGGAAACGCTCAGGAGCCTCGCCGCCATTCGCGCCGAGCAGAAGATCGTCCTCAGCCTCTATCTCAACCTCGACCCGGAGAGGTTCGCGACGCCGCGCGCGCGCACCTCGGAGATCGACTCGCTGCTCGACGGCGCCTACCGCGAGATCGAGCAGGGCGAGCGTCCGCACGCAGAGCTGATGGCGCTGCGGGCGGCGCTCGAGCGCGCACGGGCGCTCCTCGGCGTTGAAGACCAGTCGTGGGCCGAGGACGCGCACGCGGTGGCGCTGTTCATCTCGACGCCGCTGGGGCTCGAGCGCCTGCTTCGCCTGCCGCACCCCCTCGACAGCGCCGCCGTCATCGCAGATGAGCCGTTCATCGCGCCGTTGACGGAGCTGGCGACCGCGAGCACGGTCTGTGTGGCACTGGTCGATGAGCGCCACGCCAGAATCCTCCAGGGCTCGCCCGAGCGGCTCGACGTGGCGACCAGCTTGAGCGATTCCGTTCACGGCAGGCACGACCAGGGCGGCTGGTCACAGGCGCGCTACCAGCGCTCACAGCACGAAGATGTCGAAGCCCACCTGCGTCACGTCGCAGGGGTCCTGCACGACCTGCTGAGAGACGGCGCCTACGAGCGGCTGCTGATCGCCTGCACCGAGCCCCTGTGGCCGCGCGTCGTCGAGAAGCTGCACCCGGACGTGCGCGCGGTCCTGCACGAGGAGCGTCTCTCGCTCGATGTCGCCGACGCCGGGATCGAGCAGATCGTCGCTGCGACGGACTCTGCCATCGAGGGCGAGCGCCGCGTGCACGTCGAGGCGGTGCTCGAGGAGCTCCGGGAACACGTCGCGCGCCACACGCGTGCAGCGCTCGGCCCCGAAGCCGTCCTGCTCGCGCTCGTGGAGCGCCGCGTGCAGGCGCTGCTCTACGAAAAAGGCCTGGACACCGCGGGAGTCCTCTGCCGGCGCTGCGGTTGGATGGGCGTCGGCGGTGAGAGCTGCCCGAACGACGGTGGCCCGGTCGAGCGGCGCGAGCACATTGTCGAGGACGCCGTTCAGTCGGCTGTGACGCAGTCCGCCGAGGTCCTGCCGCTGAGCGACCGTCCGGACCTCCGGCCGTTCGAAGGCATCGCGGCGACGCTTCGCTTCTGAGCGGATCCGCAGGTCACATCTCCACGCCCGCTCCACGCAGCCACGCGCGCACCGCGGGCGGCGGCACGCCGTGGAACTCGGCCCTTGCGGCCAGGCGCAGCAGCGTCGTCGCATCCGAGTCGATCTCGTCGCGCCGGAACCTCAGGTAGACCACGACGGCGCGAGCCATCACCAGGGAGGAGGACGGCGGCAGCGTCGAGCTCTCCCAGTCCGCGTCGATTGTGCCGAGCACTTCGTCGAGCAGCAGCTCGACATCCTCGATCGAGCGGATCGGCTCGTCGGCATCCTCGAATCGCGCGAGGAGATCGCCGAGGCGCTCATCCACCTCGCCCGCTTCGCATGTCTCGACCGCGCGATGAACGACCTCGGCCGTCGTGAGCGGATCCGGCTCGGTTGGCATTCACTCATTGCATTCCCGAACGGGAACCGTCGAAACTCCCAGCCGTCCTTACGATGAGACCGTGAGGCTGCGTCTCTACCATCACCCGGACGGCGCCCGCGTGGCCTACCGTGAGCTCGGCGCGGGGCCGCCGCTCGCTCTGCTGCACTCGGGGCTGCTGTCCCACAAGGAGTGGGAGCCGGCAGCCGAGCAGCTGGCCGATCGCTTTCGCGTGGTGCTCCCCGACCTGCCGCTGCACGGGGACTCCGAGGGTGGCACGCGCCACCCCTACACGCTCGACTGGTTCGCCGAGGTGCTTGGCGGGTTCGCCGCCGAGGTGCTCGGGCCAAAGCCGCTGCTCGCCGGTCACGACGCCGGCGCTGAGATCCTGCTGCACGCGATCCTCACCGGCCGAGTCAAGCCGGCGCGGCTCGTGTTGATGCCCAACCGCATGCATGCCGCCCCGGCGCGGCCGCTGCTGCGCGCCGTCTGGCGGATGACTGCCCGTACCGCCGTCGTGCCCGGCGTGGACCGGCTCGTGAGCCACGGGACGCGCGCGGTCTTCACGCCCGAGCGGGCCCTGCGCCTGTCCGCCCGCTCGAACCCCGCCGCCAGCGACCTCGTGCGCCACGCGTTCGCCGACGTCCCGGGAAACTCGACCCTGGCGCGCTCGTGGGCCAGATGCGCACGGGTCTGGCCGCGTGGCGCGCAGAGGCATCTGCTCGAGCTGTATCCCAGGCTCGACATGCCCGTACTGCTGCTGTGGGCCGACCAGGACCCCCTCTATCCGCTGGCCACCGCCGAACAGGCCCTGCGGCTGCTTCCGCGCGGACAGCTGCGCGTGCTCGAGAGCACCGGGTTCCTGATGGCCTACGACGATCCCGTCGGGCTTGCACGCGAGCTCGTGGCGTTCTGCGGATAGGGTTCACGTCCCCGGGCGCCGTCGAGAAGGACGTCGCGCCTCACCGCAGGGAGGCCTCCTTTCGCAGGATCCCCGCACTCGTCACCAGGAGACCAGATGCCAAACGATCAACAGTTGTGGGGCGCGGAGACCGCGAAGGCCGTCGAGAACTTCCCGATCTCCGGGGAGGCTGTGCCGGTGTCGGTGATCCACTGGCTTGCGCGCATCAAGCGCGACGCGGCCGCTGTCAACGGCGAGCTTGGCCTTCTCTCGAAACGGAGCGCCTCGCGCATCGAGAAAGCAGCCGCCGAGATCGCCGCGGGCCGGCACGACCGCCAGTTCCCGATCGACGTCTTCCAGACCGGCTCCGGCACCTCGACGAACACGAACGCCAACGAGGTCATCGCAAGCCTCGCCGGCGTTGGCGTGCACGCCAACGACCACGTCAACATGGGCCAGTCCTCCAATGACGTGTTTCCCTCCGCCGTGCACCTCGCGGCGCTCGACGTCGCCCAGAACGAGCTGCTGCCGGCGCTCAGGCAGCTCGAGCGCTCCTTCGCCAAGAAGGCGCGAAGCTTTCAGAACGTAGTCAAGGCCGGGCGCACGCACCTGATGGACGCCGTCCCCGTGACGCTGGGCCAGGAGTTCGCCGGCTACGCCGCCCAGATCGCGCTGGCCCAGGAGCGTGTCCAGGCCGCTCTGGTCCACGTCGGTCAGATCCCGCTCGGCGGGACCGCGACCGGCACCGGCCTGAACACCCACCCGAAGTTCGCCGAGAAGGTACGGGCGCGGCTGCGCAAGGAATCCGGGCTGAAGCAGATCGCAGCGCCGCTCGACCCGTTCGAGGCCCAGGCAAACCGAGACTCCCTCGTCGAGCTCTCGGGCGCGTTGAAGGTGCTCGCG
Organism: Solirubrobacteraceae bacterium; assembly: GCA_034665005.1. Lineage (GTDB taxonomy): Bacteria > Actinomycetota > Thermoleophilia > Solirubrobacterales > Solirubrobacteraceae > Palsa-744. The sequence goes on from JAXDGO010000043.1 coordinate 7,166, forward strand.
GTCTCGCTGACCAAGATCGCGAACGACCTGGCGCTGATGGGCTCCGGCCCGCGGGCCGGGATCGGCGAGATCCTGCTGCCGGAGCTTCAGAAGGGGTCGTCGATCATGCCCGGAAAGGTCAACCCGGTCATCCCCGAGGTCGTTCTGCAGGTCGCCGCCCAGGTGATCGGCAACGACACCGCGATCACGGTCGGCGGCCTGCAGGGCCAGCTGGAGCTCAACGTCCGGATCCCGCTGATCGCGCGCAACCTGCTTCAGTCGCTCGGCCTGCTCTCCGCCGTCGCCCGCGTCTTTGCCGAGAAGTGCGTGGACGGCATCCAGGCGAACAGGGAGGGGACCGACTCCTCGGCCGGGGCCACGCTCGCGGTCGCGACCGCCCTCAACGGAGCGATCGGCTACGACAAGGCAACCGTGATCGTGAAGAAGGCCACCGACTCCGGGCGTCCCCTGCGCGAGGTGGCGCTGGCCGAGGGAGTCGATGCCAAGCTCTACGACAGGACCATCGACCTACGCCGGATCGCCCGGGGGAATAAGGGGTAGTTCCCTCTCAATGAGGCGGCACTCAGCGATCCCGCTCGCCGCGACAGCGGTCGTGGTCGTGGGGCTGGCAGCATGCGGCGCCTCGGCACGGAGCACCAGCGCCGGCAACGCGCCGCTGCCCGCCGCCGACGGGGCCACGGTCGCCTCCGCAGCGCCCCCGAAAGGCGCCTCTGGCGCCCCCTGCGGGGCCGCGGGGGCCGAGGTTCTCGCGAGGAGCGCGGGAGTGGTCGCGACCCGGATATACGCGGGCGAGCTCTCCGGCTCGGAGACGCGGATCGACCAGAGGCAGGTCGAGGGATTCAGCCCGCTGCTCAACGCCCTCGCCGGCGGCAACCGCTCGGCCATCAGAGAAGCGGTGACGAGTCTCGTCTACTCGCACACCCACGTCGTGCGCCTCCGCGTGACGCGCGGCTCCTCGGTCCTCGCCGACATCGGCGGTCCCTACATACTCGCCCCGGTCGGAGGCACGCTCAGGCTGCACGGCCGGGCGATCGGGCGCTACCTGCTCTCGGTCCAGGACGACCTCGGCTACGTCAAGCTCGCCACCCGCTTCATCGGCGCCCCGGTCGTGATGCGCGCCGGCTCTCACCCGCTCCCCGTCGCAGGCCTGCTCATGCCGGGGCCGCCCAGCATTCCGGCACACGGCCCGGTGACCTACCGTCACACCCGCTATGAGGCCTTCTCGTTCAACGCCCGCGCCTTCCCCAGCGGGCCGCTGCGGATCTCGCTGCTGCTGCCCGCGCCGACCTCGCTGAGCAAGCAGAGCTGCGCCCAGATCAGGACCACAGAGCTCGGCCGGATCGCTCAGCGCATCTCCCGGCGCTTCGCGCTTTCGCCCTCGAGCTTCGCCACCTACATCAAGCTCACGAGAACGCTCACCGGGGCGCTGATCTACATCCGCTCCGGCTCATCGCAACTGGCCGGCAGCACGCGACCGGGGCCGGCTCGCCTGCCCGCCTCAGGGAGCGTGGGCTACCGGGGCGTCACGTATGGGGTGTCGTCGTTCGCGGCACCCACCGCGGTGGGGCCCGCGCGCATCTTCGCACTCGTCCGCTAGCGCGCGTCGGCCTTGCCGGCGCCGGGAGAGGCGCGCCGTTTGCCGCTGTGACGCGAGGGGTATGGTGAGCGCAACAGGCGTCTCGGAGCCGAGGCGCGCACGCCGAGGAGGAGCGGAGCTTCATTTGAGCGCGGCCGCCAGGACCCCCGACAGACCGGGTGCGCGTCGCGGTCTGCGCTCGCTCGACAGGGGGCAGCGCCGGGCGCTGGCGCTGATGGGGCTGGTCATCGCCGCGCTGCACGCCGTCGGCTTCCTCACGCTTCTCGCCCTGGTCGCGCCGCACCACTACCGCCTTGGCAGCGCCGGCGCGTTCACGATCGGGATCGGCGTGACCGCCTACACGCTCGGCCTGCGCCATGCCTTCGACGCAGACCACATCGCCGCGATCGACAACACCACGCGCAAGCTCATGTCTGAAGGCAAGCGCCCGCTGAGCGCCGGCTTCTGGTTCTCGCTCGGCCACTCCACTGTCGTGTTCGCGCTCGCGTTCCTGCTCGCGATAGGAATCAAGTCCCTCGCGGGGCCGATCAGAAGCGACGGGTCGAGCCTGCACCGCGTGAGCGGCTCGATCGGGACGCTGCTCTCCGGCGGCTTCCTCTACGTGATCGCCGCGCTCAACGTGGTGATCCTGCTGGGCATCATCGGGGTGTTCCGCGACATGCGCCGCGGCATCTGCGACGAGCAGGCGCTCGAGCAACGCCTCGCCGGGCGCGGGCTGATGAACCGCTTCTTCGGCGGCATGACCAGAGCGGTCACCAAGCCCCGCCAGCTCTACCCCGTGGGGCTGCTGTTCGGACTCGGCTTCGACACCGCGAGCGAGGTGGCGCTGCTCGTGCTCGCCGGTGGCGCCGCCGGCGCCGGGCTGCCGTGGTACGCGATCCTCTGCCTGCCGGTGCTGTTCGCCGCCGGCATGGTCCTGATGGACACGATCGACGGATCGTTCATGAACTTCGCATACGGCTGGGCGTTCTCCAAGCCGGTGAGGAAGGTCTATTACAACATCGCGATCACCGGCCTCTCAGTCGCCGTCGCACTGCTGATCGGAACGGTCGAGCTCGGCGGACTGGCCGCCCACCACCTCAACCTCTCAGGCGGCTTCTGGGCGTGGTTCGAGGCGATCGACGTGAACTCGCTGGGCCTTCTGATCGTCGGGATCTTCCTCTGCACGTGGGCGATCGCGCTTGCCGTCTGGCGCCTCGGGCACATCGAGGACCGCTGGAGCGCCACGATCGACAGGTGATGCCTCCGCGCTGTTAGAAGGCACGGGGGTGGGGTACTTCACGGTGCGGAGGGGCAGGTGGCCCCGGACGGGACAGGCGAGGAGATGTGCCTAGCGATTCCAGGTCAGCTAGTGGAGGTCGTGGACGAGGAGAACCGCCTCGCCACGGTGGAGATCGCAGGCGTAAGGCGCACGGTGAACATCGGCCTGCTCGACGTCGACGGCACGTCGGCAGGGGCCGGGGACTGGGTGCTGATCCACGTCGGGTTCGCCCTCTCCAAGATCGACCAGGCGGAGGCGCAGGCGACGCTGCGGCTGCTCGAGCAGATGGGCGCCGAGTACGAGCAGGAGCTCGATGAGCTCAAGGCGAGCGTGATCGAGTGAGCGCTCCGGCATGACCGACTGCCTCGCCGCCCACGGTTGCATCACCTGCGGCGACGAGGCGGTCCCGATGCATGTCGTCGCGGTCGATGGCGAACGTGGGCTCGCGCTGTGCTCTTCAGAGGCGGGGGAGCGCTCGAGCGTCGAGATCGCGCTGGTTGAGCCGGTCGCAGCAGGCGAGGTGCTGCTCGTGCATGCCGGCACCGCTCTCGGCCGCGCCGCCGGGAGGGGAGCCGGGTGAGGTTCGTCGACGAGTTCCGCGACGCCGAGCTCGGGCGCGCCGTCGCCGGGGAGATCCTCGCCACTGCACAGCCCGGACGCCATTACAAGATCATGGAGGTCTGCGGAGGGCACACGCACTCGATCTACAAGTACGGCGTGGACGACCTGCTGCCACCCAACGTGGAGCTCGTTCACGGCCCGGGCTGCCCCGTGTGCGTGATCCCGATGGGCCGCGTCGACGACGGGATCTCCCTAGCGCATGAACCCGGCGTCATCTTCACGTGCTTCGGTGACATGGTTCGCGTCCCCGGCTCCAAGCAGACCCTGCTCGACGCCAAGGCCGACGGCGCCGACGTCCGCATCGTCTACTCACCGCTCGACGCCCTGCGGATCGCCAAGCAGAACCCCGACCGCGAGGTCGTCTTCTTCGCCATCGGCTTCGAGACCACCGCGCCCTCGACCGCGCTGACGCTGCGCCGCGCCAGGGCCGAGAGCGTCGGGAACTTCTCGGTGATGTGCTCGCACGTGACGATCGTGCCTCCGCTGCGGGCCCTGCTCGAGTCGCCGGACCTGCGGCTCGACGGCTTCATCGGCCCTGGCCACGTCGCCACGGTCGTGGGCGCCAGGCCGTTCGTCTTCCTGCCCGATCAGTACGGGAAGCCGGTCGCGATCTCCGGCTTCGAGCCGCTCGACCTTCTCCAGTCGGTGCTGATGGTGTTGCGACAGCTCGCCGAGGGCCGCGCCGAGGTCGAGAACCAGTACTCGCGGGTGGTCCCCTGGGAGGGCAACCTGCGGGCCCTGGAGATCATGAGCGAGGTCTTCACGCTGCGGCCCCACTTCGAGTGGCGCGGGCTCGGCTTCATCTCCCAGAGCGCCCTTCGCATCTCCGACGCCTACGCCGAGTGGGACGCCGAGGAGCGCTTCTCGGTGCCTGGCGTCCGGGTGGCCGATCCGAAGGCATGCCAGTGCGGCGAGGTCCTGAAGGGCGTGATCAAGCCGTGGGAGTGCAAGGTGTTCGGGACCGCCTGCACTCCAGAGCGGCCGATCGGGACCTGCATGGTCTCCCCCGAGGGTGCCTGCGCCGCGTACTACAACTACGGTCGCTTCGCCCGCGAGCGGGAGGTGGCCTGATGCCCGAGACGGTCTCGGGCCGCGAGTCCAGGATCCTCGAGATCATCGAGACGGCGCGCGCCAAGCGCCCGAAGTTCCGGGACACCCACATCACCATGTCCCACGGCGCCGGCGGCAAGGCGACGACCTCGCTGGTCGAGGGGCTGTTCGCTCCCGCCTTCGCCTCCGACGCGCTGAACGCGCTGGGTGACGCCGGCAGCGTCAGCGCCGACGGGCTGGACCTGGCGCTCACGACCGACTCGTTCGTGGTGAAGCCGCTCAGCTTCCCGGGCGGCTCAATCGGCGAGCTGGCGGTCAACGGCACAGTCAACGATCTCGCGATGGCGGGCGCCCGGCCGCTCGCCCTGACACTCTCGCTCGTGCTCGAGGAGGGCCTGCCGGCGCAGACGCTCCGTGCCGAGGTCGAGGCGATCGCAGCCGCCGCGCGCGAGGCAGGCGTGGAGATCGTGGCTGGCGACACCAAGGTCGTCGAACGCGGCCATGCCGACGGGATGTACGTCTGCACGACGGGGCTCGGCCTTCGCGACCCGCGCGGCAAGCTCGCGCCCGATCGCCTCAGGGCGGGTGAGCGGATCCTCGTGTCGGGCAGCATCGGCGAGCACGGAACCGCGATCATGCTCGCGCGCGGCGAGCTCGGGCTCGACGCCGACGTCGAGTCCGACACGCGTCCGCTGTGGCCGCTCGTGGACGCGCTACTGGACGCCGCCGGCCCGGCCGTGAGCTGCCTGCGCGACGCGACGCGCGGCGGCGTCGCCTCGGTGCTCAACGAGCTCGCGCGCGCCTCAGGCGTGGCGATGATCGTGCGCGAGGCCGACGTCCCGGTCCAGCCGGCCGTTGCCGGTGCGGCCGAGATCCTCGGGATCGACCCGATGTACGTGGCGAACGAGGGCAAGCTCGTCGCGTTCGTCGCCCACGAGCGCTCAGCGCAGGCGCTGGCCGCGCTGCGCTCCATACCGGGTGGCGAGGGAGCGGCGGAGATCGGCGAGGTCAAGTCCGAGCCGCCCGGGATGGTGCTCGTCGAGACCGCCTTCGGAGGCAGGCGCGTGATGGACCAGCTGGTCGGCGACCCCCTGCCGAGGATCTGCTGATGCACGAGCTCTCGATCGCCCAGGCCATCGCCGACGTCGCCGAGCGCCACGCCGCGGGACGGCCAGTCGTCAAGGTCGAGGTGAGCGTGGGCCACCTGCGCCAGGTCGTGCCGACGTCGCTCGAGTTCGCCTTCAGCCTCATCACGCAGGGCACCTCGCTCGACGGCGCAGAGCTCCTCATCACGCATGTGCCGGCCTCCGGGCGCTGCCGCAGCTGCGGTGCCCAGAGCCTGCTCGAGGACTTCCCGCTGTGGTGCGCGCGGTGCGGAGGGGCCGACGTCGAGGTGCTCTGCGGCGAGGAGCTGCTGATCGACGCGCTCGAGCTCGAGGACGAACTGGAGACGAACGAAAGGATGGGTCATGGCAGCCACGTTTGAACCGAAACCGTCAGGGGTGGAGGAGGTCCACATCCTCTGGATCTCCGAGGGCATGAGCTGCGATGGGGATTCGGTGTCCATCACCGCCGCCGGCCAGCCCGGCATCGAGGACGTGCTGCTCGGCGCGATCCCCGGTCTTCCCAAGGTCCACCTGCACAACAAAGTGCTCTCGCCGACGCTCGGCGGCGAGGAGTTCCTGCTTCCGTTCCGCCAGGCCGCGCGCGGCGAACTCGACGCGCCGTTCGTGCTCGTGATCGAGGGATCGATCCCCAACGAGAAGATCAACGGCGACGGCTACTGGACCTCCTTCGGAAACGACGAGGCGACCGGCGAACCGCTGACGCTCGACTACTGGCTGGACCGCCTCGCCCCCAAGGCATGGGGGGTGGTCGCCGCCGGAACGTGCGCGACCTACGGCGGAATTCACGCGATGGCCGGCAATCCCACGGGTTGCATGGGCCTCGCCGACTATCTCGGCTGGGACTTCCGGTCGGCGGCCGGCCTGCCGATCGTGAACGTGCCCGGCTGCCCGGTGCAGCCGGAGAACTTCATGGAGACGCTCGTCTGGCTGCTCTACCAGGCCGCCGGCCTCGCGCCGACGATCCCGCTGGACGAGGCGCTGCGGCCGCAGTGGATCTTCGGCAAGACCGTCCATGAGGGCTGTGACCGCGCCGGCTACTACGAGCAGGGCGACTTCGCGAAGGACTACAACTCGCCCAAGTGCCTGGTCAAGGCGGGCTGCTGGGGCCCGGTCGTCAACTGCAACGTGCCCAAGCGGGGATGGATGGCGGGTATCGGCGGCTGTCCAAACGTGGGAGGGATCTGCATCGGCTGCACCATGCCGGGGTTCCCCGACAGGTTCATGCCGTTCATGGACGCGCCGCCCGGCAGCACAGTCTCGGCCGGGATCGGCAGCGTCTACGGACCGGTGATGCGCAGGCTGCGCAGCATCACCAACAAGACCATGAACAAGGAGACCAAGTGGCGGCACAATCGGCCGGAGCTGACCACCGGCTATCAGCCCCGCTGGGGAAACTAGACAAAAGAGGAGACCGGAATGGCCGTCACGCGCGAGAAAGTCAAACCTGAGGCCGGCAAGCTCGTTGACATGTCGTGGGACCCGATCACCCGCATAGTCGGGAACCTCGGGATCTACACGAAGATCGACTTCGAGAACCGCGAGGTTGCGACCTGTAAGTCCACCTCGTCGATGTTCCGCGGCTACTCCGTGTTCATGAAGGGCAAGGACCCGCGGGATGCCCACTTCATCACGAGCCGCATCTGCGGCATCTGCGGTGACAACCACGCCGTCTGCTCCTGCTACGCGCAACAGATGGCCTATGGCGTCAAGCCACCGCCGCTGGGCGAGTGGATCGTGAACCTCGGCGAGGCGGCCGAGTACATCTTCGACCACATCATCTTCCAGGACAACCTGGTGTTCGTGGACTTCTGCGAGCAGATGGTTCGCGACACCAACCCGGCCGTCTGGGAGAAGGCCGAAAAGACCGCGGCGCCTGGCGCGAACATCCACGGGCACCGCACGATCGGCGACATCATGCGCTCCTACAACCCCTTCACCGGGGAGACGTACAAGGAGGCGCTGCACATGAGCCGCATCGGGCGCGAGATGATCTGCCTGATGGAGGGGCGCCACGTGCATCCCTCGACGGTCTATCCAGGCGGCGTCGGAACGGTCGCGACGCCGACCCTGTTCACCGATTACCTCTCGCGGCTGCTGCGCTGCTTCGACTTCATCAAGTCAGCGGTCGCCATGAACGACGACGTGTTCAACTTCTTCTACGAGGCTCTGCCCGGCTATGAGGAGGTCGGCCGCCGCCGCATCCTGCTCGGCTGCTGGGGCGCCTGGAACAACCCCGACTTCGTCGACTATGAGTACCGCCACATGGACCACTGGGGCAACGAGATGTTCGTCACTCCGGGAGTGGTCGTCGACGGCGAGCTGGTCACCACGAACCTCGTCGACATCAACCTCGGCATCCGCATACTGCTCGGCTCCTCCTACTACGAGGACTGGACGAGCGAGGAGACGTTCGTTCCCCAGGACCCGCTGGGCAACCCGGTGGACAAGCGCCACCCGTGGAACCAGACGACCATCCCCAAGCCCCAGAAACGAGACCTCGACGGCGGCAACTACTCGTGGGTGATGAGCCCGCGCTGGTTCGACAAACGCACCAACGACCATCTCGCGCTGGACACCGGCGGAGGCGCGCTGGCGCGCCTCTGGGTCACGGCGCTGGCCAACAAGGTGGACACGCCCTACGTGAAAGCGACGGGCTCGAGCGTGCTGATCAACCTGCCGCAGACGCCCAACACGCCCGAGCAGACGCTCGAGTGGAAAGTGCCGCAGTGGTCCAACGCGATCGAGCGCGACCGCGCGAGGATCTACTTCGTGGCCTACTCGGCCGCGATGGCGATGCACTTCATCGACCGCGCCATGACCGAGCTTCGCTCCGGCAGGACCAAGGTGTTCGAGGACTTCGCGGTTCCCGACGAGGCGATCGGCTGCGGCTTCCACGAGGCGGTGCGGGGCGTGCTCTCCCATCACCTGGTCATCCGCGAGGGCAAGATCGCCAACTACCACCCGTATCCGCCGACGCCGTGGAACGGCTCACCGACCGATTCCTTCGGCACTCCGGGACCCTACGAGGACGCTGTGATGGGCCAGCCGATCTTCGAGGAAAACCCGCCCGAGCAGTTTCGCGGGATCGACATCATGCGGGCGGTGAGGTCGTTTGACCCCTGTCTGCCCTGCGGGGTGCACATGTATCTCGGCAAAGGCAGGACGCTGCGCCAGGTGCATTCCCCGATGTTCGGCGAGCAGCACGGCTAGCGGCGCTCATGAGCTCGACCGCGACGGACACGGCAGGCGAGCGGCTCGCGCGGGTCGAGGGCCTGCTCGAGCGGCTCGATGCCCTGCCCGACGCCGACGCGCGTGAGACGGCGACCGAGGCCATGCAGGCACTGCTCGACCTCTACGCCGAGGGCCTCGAGCGGATCGTTCAGGCGATCGCGGAGCGCGACGACGGCACGCTCGCGGCGGCACTCGCTGACGATCAGCTCGTCGCCCACCTGCTGCTCCTGCACGGCCTGCACCCCGTGCCGGTCGAGGAGCGCGTGCAGGGGGCGCTCGAGGGGGTGCTGCCGTACCTCGAGTCCCATGGTGGCGACGTGCAGCTGATAGGCGTGCACGACGGGATCGTGCACCTCCGCCTGGAGGGAAGCTGCTCGGGCTGCCCGTCATCCTCGATGACGCTCAAGCTGGCGATCGAGGATGCGATCCTGAAGGCGGCGCCTGACGTCGAGGAGGTGAGGGCCGAGGGCGCCGTGTCGCCGCAGACGCCGCCCGGCCTGCTGTCGCTCGACGTGGTCAAGCCCGCCGCCGCCCCCTCGCTCTCGCCCGGCGCCTGGGCGACCGCGGGAGGGATGCCGCAGCTGGCCAACGGGGGCCTGCTGCTCAAGGAGGTGTCGGGCGAGCCCGTCCTGTTCCTGCGCCCGAACGGGCGGGTCTACGCCTACCGGCCCGCATGCCCGGGATGCGGCGGCTCGCTCGAGCAGGCGGCGCTGCGCGGCAGCGAGCTGACGTGCCACGGCTGCGGCCGCCATTTCGACGTGCTGCGCGCCGGCCGTTGCCTGGACGCGCCGCAGCTGCATCTCGAGCCCGTGCCGCTGCTGGTGGACGACTCGGGCATCGTCAAGGTGGCGCTCGGGGCGGTCGCCTGAACCATGGCCGCGCCGGCCGGCACCCTTGCGAGCTCGCGGCTGAGGCGGCTGGCCCAGCGACCCTCCGGCGGTGGCGGGGACGCGAGGCCGCAGGTCGATGAGCATTGCGAGCTGTGCAGTGGGCCGATCGGCGGCGATCACCGCCACCTGCTGGAGCTCTCCTCGCGGGAGCTCGTGTGCACCTGCCGCCCCTGCTCGCTGCTGTTCGATCGCCCGGGCTCAGGGAGCGGGCGCTACAAGCTCGTGCCCGAGCGCAGGCTGCGCCTCGAGAGCCTCGTGTTCAGCGATGAGGCCTGGGAGGAGCTGCGCATCCCGGTCGAGATGGCCTTCTTCTTCCACTCCAGCGCTGAGCAGCGCGTGCTCGCCTACTACCCGGGCGCGATGGGCGCGACGGAGTCCCTGCTGGAGCTGAGCTCCTGGCAGGAGCTCGAGCGTGAGAACCCGATCCTCACCGGCCTCGAGCCGGACGTGGAGGCGCTGCTGGTGAACCGCACCAAAGGAGGCACCCGGCACTGGCTCGTGCCACTCGACGAGTGCTACGGCCTGGTTGGCCTGATCCGCACGCACTGGCGCGGGCTGAGCGGCGGCAGCGAGGTCTGGCAGGAGATCGACCGCTTCTTCGAGGAGCTCGACGGCCGCGCGCGGAGCGCGGCAGATGGGAGATGACGATGGCGAACGTGACCGTTGGACATGCGCACACCGGCATGGACCAGCCGACCCACATCAAGGGGATCAAAGAAGGCAACGCCCTGGGCAACTACGCGAAGATGGTGGGACACAACCCGGACGGCACCTCGACCGCCGCCCGCTCGACCGGCGTCAGCGTCAAGGCGGAGGAACCGATCGACCCCAGCATGCCGAACCTCTCGCCGGCCTAGGTTGGGGGCATGGCCGTCTCGCCGCCGATCGTCGCCGACGCGGGGGAGATCCCGAAGCTCTCCTTCGCGGTCACGGGAGCCGACCCCGAGCGCTACTCGGCGGCTCCCACGCTGAACTTCGCCGTGCGCGTCGAGCGTGCCGGCGGAGGGGCCGTGCGCTCGATACTGCTCGACACGCAGATCCAGATCGCCGCGCGGCGACGGCCCTACGGAGAGGCCGAGAAGGCATGGCTGATCGAGCTGTTCGGCACGCCGGAGCGTTGGAGCACGACGCTGAGGACGGTCCTCTGGACCCGCACCACGCTGGTGGTGCCGCCGTTCAGCGACACGGCCGAGATCACCCTGCCGGTCGCCTGCTCCTATGACCTCGAGGCAGCCGCATCGAACTACCTCTCGGCCCTTCAGGACGGCGAGGTCCCGCTCGAGTTCCTGTTCACGGGCTCGGTCTTCTACGCGGGCCCCGGGGGCCTCCTGCAGACGGCACGCATCTCCTGGGACAGCGAGGCGGAGTACCGGCTGCCGGTGCGCGTGTGGCGCGAGGCGATGGATCGCCACTTCCCGGGCGCGGCCTGGGTGCGCCTCGGACGCCCCGCCTTCGACCGGCTGCGCGCCTACAAGGCCGAGCACGGCCTGAGGACCCTCGAGGACGCGGTCGAGCGCCTCACGGGGGAGGGGTAGTCGTGGCAGCCGACGGGGTACGCCGCATAGCGGACGCGGTCCTGTACGAGGGCTATCTGCTCTGGCCGTACCGCAAGTCGGCGCTGAAGAACCAGCAGCGCTTCACCTTCGGGGGCGTCTATCCACCGGAATGGGACGACGCCTCATGCATGCAGGCGCAGGTGCTGCTCGAGGGCGCCGGGGAGCAGAGCGTGGAGGTCCGCGTGCGCTTCCTGCACGTTGTCCGCCGACAGGTGCTGAGGACGGGCGCGGACGGCCGCGCCCAGCCCGTGGAGGAGCTCGAGGCCGGCGGCGAGCGCTGGGTGTCCTGGGATGAGGCGGTCGAGCGCGAGTTCGCGCCGGGCCCGATCAGGGTGTCCGCCGGCGAGGACCTTCAGCAGATCGCCGGAGGCGCCGTTCGGCGATCGTGGCGCCCGCTCGAGGGCGAGCTGGCGGTCGAGTGCCAGAAGCTGCGGCACGGCCTCTCTCGTGTCACGGTGCGCGTCAGCAACGCGAGCGGCTGGACCGGCCATGCGCGCGAGGACGCTCTGCGCCAGACCTTCTGCTCGACCCACGCGGTGCTGAGCACGGCCCAAGGCGGGTGGGTCTCGCTGACAGACCCGCCGCCGCGGCTTCGCGCCGAGGCGGATGCCTGTGAGAACGTCGGAGCGTGGCCCGTGCTCGTGGGGGAGGCGCCGGACAGGAGCACGATGCTGTGCTCGCCGATCATCCTGCCCGATCATCCAGAGATCGCGCCGGAGAGCCCTGGAGACCTGTTCGACTCGGGCGAGATCGATCAGATGCTCGTGCTCAACATCCTCGCGATGACCGACGACGAGCGCAGGGAGATGCGCGACAGCGACCCCCGGGCGAGGCAGATACTCGAACGTACCGAGGGCCTGACCGAGGCGGAGATCATGCGCCTGAACGGCGCCGTCCGCGAGCTTGGGATGGTGCGCGCGCGATGATCGGCGACCGGCCGACGTGGGAGGAGCTCGAGCGCCGCGGCCCGGACTTCGTGGAGGTGGGCGGTGTCGCCGTGCGGGCGGGGAGCGCGGTACGGCTGGCGCCGAGGCAGACCGGGAGCGACATCTTCGAGGTGGCGCTGGCGGGTCGCACCGCGATCGTGCACGAGGTTCTCGAGGACTACGAGGGCCGGATCCAGCTCGCCGTCACGGTCGATGAGGATCCGGGACAGGACCTCGGCAGGCTGCGCCGTCCCGGGCATCGCTTCTTCTTCGGCCCGGAAGAGGTTGAGCCGATCGAGCAGGACGGCCTGCCCGACGGGGCGACGCCGGAGCGGCGCGTGCTCGTGGCAGGCATCGGAAACGTGTTCCTGGGCGACGACGGCTGGGGCGTCGCGCTCGCCTCGCGCCTGTCCTCGCGCGAGCTTGCCCCCGGCGTGGACGTGGTGGACTTCGGGATCCGCGGGGTCGACCTCGCATATGCGATGCACGACGGCTACACCGCCGTCGTGCTGCTCGACGCCACGCCGCGCGGCGAGCCTCCCGGGACGCTGTACGTGATCGAGCCCGAGCTCGACGAGCTCGACATGGCGGTCGACGCGCACGGCATGGATCCCGTCAAGGTGCTCGGGCTGGCTCGCACGCTGGGAGCCGACTCGCTGCCGCGCATCCTGATCGTCGGCTGCGAGCCGAAGACGCGGATGAGCGCCGAGGACGAGCGCATCGTCGCGGAGCTGACCGAGCCGGTTCGCGCGTCGCTCGAGCCGGCGGTCGCCGTGGTCGAGGACCTGTTGGTGCAGCTCACAACACCGGTGGAAAGGAAGGGATAGCCGTCATGCACGAAATCACCATCAGCCGCTCGGCGCAGGTTGGCCTGCTGCTGGCGCTCGTCGCCGGGCTCGCAGCAGTAGCCATCGCGCAGCTCCCCGAGCTCGAGCGCTACATGCGAATCCGGTCGATGTAGCGATGCACCGGGTCAAAGTCAGGATCGTCGAGGACGCGCTCGACGCCAACAACACGATCGCGCGCGCCAACCGCGAGGACTTCGACCGCGCGGGAGTCACGGTCGTCAACCTGATGAGCGCTCCCGGCGCCGGCAAGACGGCGCTGCTCGAGCGGGTGCTCGCCGACACCGGCGATGTCCGCGTCGGCGTGCTCGAGGGCGACGTCGAGGGCTCGCTGGACGCCGAGCGGCTCGCCTCGCTGCACGTGCCCGTGGTCCAGCTCAACACCGGCGCGGGCTTCGGCGGCGAGTGCCACCTCGACGCGAACATGGTGCGCTCCTCGCTCGGCTCGCTCCCGCTCGATGAGATCGACCTGCTGATCATCGAGAACGTCGGCAACCTCGTCTGCCCGGCCGAGTTCCGGGTCGGCGAGCATGTGCGCGCGATGGTCTGCTCGGTCGCCGAGGGCGAGGACAAGCCGCTGAAGTACCCGCTGATGTTCCGGGCGTGCGAGCTTGCGATCGTCAACAAGATCGATCTCCTGCCCCACGTCGACGTCGACCTCGACGCACTGCTCGCCAATCTTCAGGCCGTGCACCCGGGCATCTCGCGGCTGCTGACGAGCGCGCGGACGGGCGAGGGGGTGGACGCGCTGCGCGACTGGCTGCTGAGCAAGCGGCGCAGCGAGGCGCCCGCGGCGGTGTGATGCCGGCGCTCGCGCTCGCCGCGGCAGAGCATCGCCGGGCGGCCGGCGAGGCGTTCTTCGGCGCGGAGGCCGAGCGGATCGCGCGGCTATGCCATCTGATGGCGGAGCGCTTCGCCCGCGGCGGGCGGCTCGTGGCCTTCGGCGAAGGGCCCGTGGCGCGGTCGGATGCGCGCCACGTGGCCGTCGAGTTCGTGCATCCGGTGATCGTCGGCAAGCGCGCGCTGCCGGCGCTGGCGCTGACGGCCGAGGGAGGGCCCGTGACGGCCCAGGTGGAGCTGCTCGCCGAGCCCGAGGACATCGCGCTCTGCTTCGGAGAGCATCCACAGACGATCTCCGCGCTTCGCGTCGCGCGACTGCGGGGCTGCCTCACGATCGCGAGCGCCAGCGTGGGCGCGGAGTGGGAGCTCGTTCCAGACGAGGAGGATCCGTTCATCGCCCAGGAGCTCGTCGAGACGCTCTACCACCTGCTGTGGGAGCTCGTGCACGTGTTCTTCGAGCACCGCGGGCTGCTGAAGGGCCGCACCGAGCGCACGGTGCACGACAGCGGAGCCTCGAGCTTCCTCTACCCGTTCCTCGGGCAGCGCGAGGACAACCTCGAGGCCGTCGTCGCCGATGTGCGCGCCTCCGTGCTGGTGAAGGCGGCCGAGGTGGCGGAGCTTCGGACACAGACCCTCTGCGACGGCGAGGAGGGGCTGCGTGAGGCCGCGCATGTGGTCAGAGCGCGCCTGGACTCCGGCGGCCGGGTGCTCGCGCTCGGCAACGGCGGCTCTGCGACCGATGCGATGGACGCGGTCGCCGACCTGCGGATGCCGCCCGCCGGCTGGCCGGCGCGGGCCGCGATCGACCTGACCGAGGACCCGGCGATCCTCACTGCGATCGCGAACGACGTTGGCGAGGAGTCGATCTTCTCCAGACAGATCATCGCGCACGGCCGCGAAGAGGACGCGCTGCTGGCGTTCTCCACCAGCGGCGGCTCGCGAAACGTGCTGGCGGCCCTCGCCGAGGCGCGGCGGCGCGGCCTCGCGAGCGTAGCGCTCGTCGGCTATGACGGCGGGCGCATTGCGGCCGAGGGGTTGGCCGACCACGTGATCGTCACCCGCTCGGAGCACATTCCGCGCATCCAGGAGGCGCAGGCGAGCGCCTGGCACGTGCTGCGCGAGCTCCTGGAGATCCAGCCATGAACGGCGGCGCCAGCCGCGCGGCCCGCGCGTCGCGCCGCCCCTGGCGGGAGTAGCGGTGTCGGCGGCGACCGATCGGGCGAGCGTGCGCGCCCGGGCGCGCGTCGATGGAACCGTGCAGGGCGTCGGCTTTCGGCCGTTCGTCTACCGGCTCGCCGGCGAGCTCGCGCTGGCCGGCTGGGTGCGCAACGACGAGCGGGGGGTCGAGGTCGAGATCGAGGGCGAGGAGCAGGCGATCGAGGCGTTCCTCGCGCGGCTCGCGACCGAGGCGCCGCCGCTGGCCCGCGTGGAGCGCGTGCGCGCCGAGCGGCGCCCGGCGCAGGGCGCCCAGAGCTTCCTGATCGTGCCGAGCGCGCGAGGCGGCGCGGCCGACGCGCCCGTGACGCCCGATGCCGCCACGTGCGATGACTGCCTGGCCGAGCTGTTTGACCCGGCCGACCGCCGCTTTCGCTACCCGTTCGTGAACTGCACCAACTGCGGGCCGCGGTTCACGATCGTCCGCGGCGTGCCATATGACCGGCCTCAGACGAGCATGGCCGGCTTCCTCATGTGCGCGCGGTGCGCCGCCGAGTACGAGGATCCGGCCGACCGCCGCTTCCACGCCCAGCCCAACGCCTGCCCGGCATGCGGCCCGCGTGCGCGGCTGCTCCTCGGGGGGGTCGAGGCCGCCCGCGGCGATGCCGTGGGCGAGCCTGCGGACGCCGTCGCCGCCGCTGCACGCCTGCTCGTCGAGGGCGCGGTCCTGGCTGTCAAGGGGCTCGGCGGCTACCACCTCGCCTGCCGCGCCGACGACGACGGCGCCGTCGATGCGTTGCGCGCGCGCAAGCGCCGCGAGGACCGTCCGTTCGCGCTGATGGTCGCGAGCACGGCCGCCGCACGCGCGCTCGCGTTCGTGGCCGAGCAGGAGGCGGCACTGCTCGAGGGGCCCGCCCGGCCGATCGTGCTCGCGCCGCGGCGGCCGCAAGCGCCGGTCGCCCGGGGGGTGGCCCCAGGTGCACGGGAGCTTGGGCTGATGCTGCCGTACACGCCGCTGCATCACCTCCTGCTCGCGGACGTGCAAGCGCTGGGTGTGGGGGCGCTCGTGATGACGAGCGGCAACGTCTCCGACGAGCCGATCGCCTACGAGGATGAGGACGCGCTGGCGCGACTGGATCCGATCGCGGACGCGTTCCTGCTGCACGACCGGCCGATCCACATGCGAACCGATGACTCGGTGCTTCGCGCCGTCCGCGTGGGCGGCCGCCGGCGGGCGCTGGCGCTTCGGCGCTCGCGCGGCCATGTCCCGGCCAGCATCCCGCTCCCGCTCGCCGCGCCGCACCCGCTGCTTGCCTGCGGCGCCGAGCTCAAGAGCACGTTCTGCCTTGCGCGCGGGGAGCGCGCGTGGGTGTCCCACCACATCGGCGATCTGCGCAACTGGGAGACGCTCCGCTCGTTTCGCGAGGGGATCGCCCACTTCGAAGAGCTGTTCGCGCTCGTCCCCGAGCTGCTCGTGCACGACCTGCACCCTGACTACCTCTCGACGGCGCACGCGATGGAGCGTGAGGGCGTGGAGCTGTTCGGCGTGCAGCACCACCACGCCCACCTCGCAGCGGTGCTGGCCGAGCATGGCGAGACGGGACCCGTGGTGGCGGCCGTCTACGACGGCGCCGGCTACGGCTCCGACGGCACAGTCTGGGGCGGGGAGATCCTGGTCGGAGACCTCGCCGGCTTCCGGCGCGCCGGCCACCTGCGGCCGGTCGCGCTTCCCGGTGCGGACAGGGCGGTCCGGGAGCCATGGCGCATGGCCTGCGCGTGGCTGGCCGAGTCATCGGGAGACTCGCCGCCCGAGATCCCGCCGGCGCTCGCCGGCCGCGTGGACGCGAAGCGATGGGCTGCGGTGGCGGCGATCGCGCGCGGCGGCCTCGCGGCTCCCCTCACGACCAGCGCAGGGCGGCTTTGCGACGCCGTGGCAGCGCTGTGCGGGGTGCGCGCCAGCGTCAGCTACGAGGGTCAGGCGGCGATCGAGCTCGAGGCGATCGCCGCCCCGGGCGAGCGCGGCGCCTACGCGATCACCTACTCGGACGGTCAGCTCGATCCGCGACCGGCTATCGCCGAGGTGATCGCCGAGCTCGATGCCGGCGTGCCGGCGGCGATCATCTCCGCGAGGTTTCACAACGGCCTCGCCGACGCCACGGCGAGCGCCTGCGCCGCGGTTGCCCGGGCGGCCGGCCTCTCGGCCGCGGCGCTCGCCGGCGGGGTCTTTCAGAACCGACTGCTCCTGGAGCGGGTGGCCGCCGGTCTCGACGCGGCCGGTCTTCGCGTCCTCACACCCGAGCTGCTGCCGCCGAACGACGGCGCGATCTCCTACGGACAGGCGGCGATCGCCGCGGCGAGGACACTCGATGGGCCGCGCTAGCCCTTCGGCAGCGCGCTGAACAGCCTCGAGATCACGGCGACGGCAGGCTTGGGGGCGCCGGCGTAGGTGAAGAGCCCCTTCTGGTTGAGGCCTTCGATCAGCCGCACATTCGGCAGCACGCCGTGGACGGAGCCGCCGTTGAAGCTCGGGTTCAGCGGATAGTCGCCGAGCACCCAGATGAGCATGCCGCTGAGCTGCGGGTCGGCGGCGTATACGGCGACGTGGGCCGCGAGCAGCCGCGACTGGTAGGCATAGCTGCCGGGGCTGCCGCCCGGATTGAGCGTGTTGGATTCGGCGCCGAACTCGCTGATCAGCAGCACCTTGCCGGCGAACGTGCGGCGCATGGCCGCCAGCCGGGCGCGCATCTGTGCCTTCAGCTGTGCCGCGCTGTCGCGGGGGTTGTCATACCAGCCGGTGTAATCGGTCTCGGCGACAGCGTCGGCATCCGAGTACAGCGGACCGGCGTGCTGAGGCGGGTGGTCGCCCCACACGTCCACCGCGACCAGCCGCGCCGGGTCGTGCGCATGAAGCCAGCGCGCGGTGCTCCGCACGTACTGCACCTCCGCGGCGTTGTGTCCGTTGTTGGCGACCTCATCGACGAGGTTCCAGGCGAAGATCGACGGGTGCAGCGCAGCGGCCAGCGCGGCGGTGCGCGCCTGCTGTTCGGCTTCGGCCAGCAGCCGCGGCGTGCTCGAGTACCAGTTGCCGGCGCCTTCTACCGGCCCTATTCCCTGCCAGACGAGGATCCCGGCGGCGTCGAGCCGTTCGAGCAGCGCCGGGTCGAGGGGATGCTGCGCGCGTGCGGTGTTCGCGCCGATCGCCTTGAGCTCGCTCACGATCCTGTCCTCGTCCGCTGCGGTGAGAGCGTCGCCGTGCCCGAGGGCGTCCTGCTGGATCGTGGCGCCGTGCAGCAGCAGCCGGCGGCCGTTGAGGTAGATGCGCCCGGCGGTCCAGGTCAGCTGGCGCAGGCCGACGCGGGCCGAGTAGCTGCTCTCTGCGCCGACGGCGAGCGTCAGACGGTAGAGGCTCGGACTCGTCGGCGACCACAACGCGGGCCGCGCGACCTGCACGCTCGTCCTGACGGTCGTTGCCTGACCATGGCCGAGGGTGACGGCCGGGAAGGCGATCGGGATGGACTGTTCCCCGTGGACCAGTGTCCCTTCGGGCGCGATCGTGCGGGCCGGCCCGTAGTTGCGCACTTCGATGCCGAGCTTCACGCTCGCCTGCTGGGCCGTGGGCGTCTCGGGCGCAAGCGTTGTCTGCAGCGTGGGATTGGAGAGCTCGCTTTCGCCGAGCGGCCGGACGTCGACCTCGCCGTTCAGGCCTCCCCAGTTGAACCAGGTGCGGTGAAAGCCCTGTCGTGCCTGCTGTGCCGGGTTTCGCCAGTCGATGCGCACGACGACGCGGTGGTCGCCCGCCGCCAGCGTCGCGCGCATCTCGAACGGCAGGTAGGAGCCCCTGTGCGAGCCGAGCCGGCGCCCGTCGACCCAGACGTCGGCGCGGAAGTTCGCCGACCCGAAATGCAGCGCATAGGCCCCCGCGTGCGGCGCCTGAAAGCTCGTGCGATACCAGGCGACCGATCCTTCGTAGTTGCGCACGCCCGCCGGGCCTTTGAAGGAGCGGGCGCCGAGCACGTTCGGCACGCTGACGCCGGCGCCGCCGAAGCCGCCGCGCTGCCAGCCGAGCGAGGTGCCACGGCCGGTCGGATCAGTGCGCAACGTCCAGCTCCTCAACGCGCCGCGGCCGCCCGGGCCGTCGGAGACGGTGGGCGGGGGGAGGGATGTGGCGGTCGCGCTCTGCGCGGACGGGGCGCGAACAGGTGACGGCGCGGAGCGGCTCGGCGATTTGGCAGCGGCGGCCGTCGTCGCGAGCGCGGCGCAGACGGCCATCAGGGCAAGTGCCTTGTTAGGAGCTTTCCGGAGCATGATCGTCGCGAGGGCCCGAATCGGTGGGCCGAGCGTCTCGCACCGCCGGCGAGGCCGCACATTCTGGCGGGTCCGCGCCGACCTCCCCTTCAACAACGGCGAGGGGCGTTCAGAGCGGCGAGGCCACCGGGCGCTGGGAGGCGGCCGCGAGCAGCCCCTCGAGCAGGACCTGCGCGCCCGCCTTCGACAGCGGCTCGTTCAGGTTGCCGCACTTCGGCGACTGGACGCACGACGGGCAGCCGCCGGCGCAGGGGCACTCGGCGATCAGGCGGTGGGCGTCCTCGCACAGCTCCTCGAAGCGGGAGAAGGCCGCGCGGGAGATGCCGATGCCGCCGGGATGGCCGTCGTAGAGGAAGATCGTCGGCGTGCCCGTCTGCGGGTGGTAGTTGGTGGACAGGCCGCCGATGTCCCAGCGGTCGCACATCGCGATCAGCGGCAGCACCGCGATCTGGGCATGCTCGGTGGCATGCAGCGCTCCCAGCAGTGTCTCGAGCGGAACGGTCTCGACCAGCTCGGATGCGTCGAGCTCGAACCAGAGCGCCTGCGTCGAGAAGGTGGTCGGGGGCAGCTCGAGCGCGACGAGGTCGACGTGGGCGTGGTCTGAGAGACGTCGCCGCTGGTAGGCGAGAACCGTGTCGGTCACGCTGACGTCGCCGAACGAGAGCGTGACCCCCAGCGCATCGCGCCGGTCGAGCAGGCGCACGATCTCGGTGTCGGTCTCCCGCTTGGGCTGCGTGTACCAGTCGCCGTCGAACGGGGCGACCAGCGCGCGCCGGCGCTCGAGGTCGAGCTCGCGGACCTCGTAGGAGCGCCCAAGGTGCATGTAGATCGCGCCCTCGTGGACGGTCGAGTGGGCGCGCGCCGCCTCGGTCGAGCCCAGCAGCTCCCCCGATGAGACGTCGACGATCGCGAATGTCTCGGGCGAGGCGGAGCGCAGCGACACGTCCGCCGCGGGGTATCCGTCGGCGCGCCGCGGGACATAGGTGTCGGTCGCCCAGCCTGTGCGTGTGGAGTCTTGATCTTCGTGCGCGCGCCGCTCGTCGGCGACAGACGGCCTGCGGCGCAGCTCGCCGGCGCCGAGGAGGAGCTCGGCGTGGGCCTGCCAGCGCGGCCCGAGGAACTCGGCATCGGCCTGCGACAGCGGCCCCTCGTGTGCGGCGCAGAGCAGGTGGGCGCGGTAGATCAGCTCGCTCTCGTGGTCGAGGATCGCCGCCTCCACGGGCCGCTCGAGGAAGTCTTCGGGGTGGCGGCAGAAGAACTGGTCAAGCGCGTCCTCCCCGGCGACGTAGACGGCCAGGCCCCGCCCGAGGCGGTCGACCGAGGAGCGTCCCGCCCGGCCCCACATCTGGCGCAGCGAGGCGACGGTGCCGGGAAAGGTCACCACCACGGCCGCGTCGAGATGGCCGATGTCTATACCGAGCTCGAGCGCATCCGTTGTGATCACGGCGCGCAGCTCGCCGCGCATCAGGCGCCCCTCGAGCTCGCGGCGCTGCTGTGCGGTGTAGCCGGCCCGGTAGGGCGCGACCTGATCCGCCAGCTCGGGATCGGTGTCTCGAAGGTCCTGCTCGACCAGCCGGCTCAGGACCTCGACGCCCTTGCGCGACTTCATGAAGCAGATCGTCCGAGCGCCGTCGCGCACCAGCCGCGCCAGCAACTCGGCCGCCTCGGCGAGCGCCGAACGGCGAGTGCCGAGCGCCTCATCGGTCAGCGGCGGGTTCCAGACGGCGATCCGCCGGTGGGGCGCCGGCGAGCCGTCCTCGTCCAGCAGGCTCACGTCGGAGAGGCCGGTCAGGCGCTCGGCGAGCTCGACCGGGTTGGCGATCGTCGCCGAGGTGAGCAGGAAGCGCGGCTCGGTCCCGTAGGCGGCGGCGATGCGGCGCAGCCGGCGCAGCACGTTGGCGACATGCGAGCCGAACACGCCGCGATACACGTGCGCCTCGTCGACCACGACCACCGCCAGGTTGGCGAACATGTCGGCCCATGCGGCATGGTTGGGGAGGATGCCGACGTGGAGCATGTCGGGGTTGGTCAGCACGACGTTGGAGCTCTTGCGGATCTGGGCGCGTGCCTCTCGAGGCGTGTCGCCGTCGTAGATCGCCGGGCGCACCCGCTTGGTCAGGCCGAATGAGGCGAGCGCGCGGGCCTGGTCCTGGGCGAGCGCCTTGGTCGGATAGAGGTAGAGGGCACGGGCGCGCGCGTCCCGGCAGAGGACGTCGAGCGTCGGCAGGTTGAAGCACAGCGACTTGCCCGATGCCGTGCCGGTGGTGATGATCGTCGGCCCCGCCCAGGCGGAGTGCACGGCCTGCGCTTGATGCGAGTACAGGCGCTCGACTCCCAGCCTCCCAAGCGCGGCGAGCACGTCGGGGTGCAGCTCGGGCGGCGGCTGCGCGAGGCGAGCGCGGCCCGGTCCTTCGTGTGCCTCGCGCACGAGGCGCCCGTCCTGGAGGCCGGCGTCCAGCAGGGCGCTCCACGGGTCGATTCTCCGGTCTTGGGCCACGGGCTTGAGATAGTAGAGGCGATGTCCTTGACCGCAGCCGAGCGCTGGGCGAAAGCCCGCTCCTTCCACCATTCCCTGTATTCGGCCGACCGGATCGCCGCCGAGCGGGAGCAGAGCGTGTCCGTGTGCCTGCCCGCGCGCGAGTGCGCTGGGACGGTCGGCGACATCGTCGGTACGCTCGTGCGGTTGCGCGAGATGGGTGCGATCGACGAGATAGCGGTCGTCGACGCGGCCTCGCAGGACGGCACCGCGACCGTGGCCGAGCGAGCCGGGGCGGTCGTCTGGCAGGAGGCAGAGCTGATGCCGTCCTACGGGCCGGTGCTCGGCAAGGGCGATGCGATGTGGCGCGCGCTGTCGGTGCTCGGCGGCGAGCTCGTCTGCTTCCTCGACGCCGACACGGAGGGCTTCGGCGCGCACTTCGCGACGGGCATGCTCGGGCCGCTGGTGTGCGAGCCGGGCGTGGCGTTCGTGAAGGCCTTCTACAGGCGGCCATTCGCCGAGGGCGGCGCACCGCAGGCGGAAGGCGGCGGGCGGGTGAATCACCTGATGGCACGGCCGGCGCTCGAGCTCTTCTATCCGGAGCTCGCCGGCGTGCGCCAGCCGCTGGCGGGCGAGATGGCCGCGCGACGCGAGCTGCTCGACGAGCTGCCCTTCGCGACCGGCTACGGAGTTGAGATCGCGATGCTGATCGACGTGTGGCGCACGGCGGGCCTGGACGGCATCGCCCAGGTTGACCTCGACCAGCACCGCAATCGCCACCAGCCGCTGTCGGCGCTGACTCCCATGGCCGCGACCGTCCTGACCACGATCGCGCAGAGATTGCGGCGAGAAGGACGCCTCCAGGGCGTCGACGGCGAGCTGGTCGAACGTCCGCCCTTTGCGAGCGTCGCCGCGTCGTGAGCGCCCGCTGCGTCTATCTGGACCTGGACGGCACGCTGCTCGGCCGCGGCGCCTCGCTGCTTCACGACGGCGAGGGCAACGTGTCGATCGACGGCGTCCGAGCTGTTCAGGCATGCCTGCGCGCAGGCGTGGAGGTCGTGCTGATGTCGGGCCGGCGCCGCGCGCAGGTGTTCGAGGACGCGCGGCTCCTCGGGCAGCGCTCCTACATCTTCGAGGCCGGCGCATGCGTCGTGCTGGACGGCGAGGAGCACTGGCTCACCGGAGAGCTGATGCCGGGAGATCTGACCATCGCCGAGCAGATCGAGCGCAAAGGCGCGCCGGCGCTGCTGCTCGAGAGCTACGTGGGACGCCTCGAGTATCACGAGCCGTGGCACACCGAGCGAGAGGTCTCGCACCTGTTCCGCGGCCTCGTCGACGCGTTCGAGGTCGACCGCCTGCTCGCCGAGCACGGTCACGGGGACCTGCGGCTGGTCGACAACGGCGTCGTCACGCGCCGCTCGCCAGCGCTTGCCGAGCTGCCGCACGTGCGCGGCTACCACCTCGTGCCGGCCCGCGCCTCGAAGGCTGGAGCCGTCGCCTTCCACCGGCGCGCGCTCGGATACGAGCGCGCCGAGACCTTCGGCGTCGGCGACTCACGCGAGGACCTCGCCTGCGCGAAGCAGGTCGACTCCTTCTGGCTCGTGGCCAACGCGATCGAGCGCGACCCCTCGATGCGCGAGGCGATCGCCGCCTACGACAACGTGCGCGTGACCGAGGCGGGCCACGGCGCCGGGGTCTACGAGGCGGTCCTCGCCACGCTCATGACCGCGACCTGATCCTCGCCACGCTCATGACCGCGCCCTCATCGGGGTTCGGAACACACCTCGCCCGCCGAGCGCTGCCCGTCGCTCTCAGCGCTGGCTCGTGAGGGTTCGCCACACCCGCCGCCAGAAGCCCGGCTTGGGGCGTCTGCGCCAGAGCGCCGGGGGCGGGACCGTGGCGCGCACGAGCGCGACCCACCGGTCGAGCGGCAGCTCACCGGAGATCAGCCGCCCGAGGGCGCCGGTGACGGGCGCCCCGACACCGGCCTGCAGCAGCGCGCGGGAGAGCAGCGGCACCGACTCGAGCGCCTCGACCGCCTGTCCGATCCTGGCCGGTATCTCGGCGGCGGGCACGCCGGCCGCGAGCAGCTCGCCCGCGCGGCGGTTGCGGCTCTCTCGAGCGAGCGCGGTCGCCACCAGGTCGCCGGCGCCGGCCAGCCCGATCATCGACTCGGGGCGCGCGCCCAGCCCCTCCGCGTAGCGCCAGACCTCGGCGAAGATGTGGCCGGCGGCCGCACCGGCGGCGTTCAGGCCCTGTGCCTCGGTGGCGCCGGCGGCGAGCGCCGCGGCGTTCTTGGCGGCGCCTGCGAGCTCGACGCCGAGCGGGTCGTTCGACTGCTCGCACACGATCCCCGCGCGGATGAACACGTGCGCAAGCGAGCGCGCGAGCGCCTCCTCGCTGGAGGCTGCGACCAGGGCGGCGCCGTGGTGCACCATCTCCTGCGCATGCGCCGGGCCGCCGACGCAGGCGACGCGATCGGCTCCGAAGCGCTCGCTCAGGACGACCGTCGGCGGGAGCCCGGCCGGCGCCACCAGCCCCTTGGCGACCGACACAACAGCGGTTCTGCGGCCCAGGCCCGACGCGCCGAGCGAGGTGATCACCTCGCCGAGGCCGCTCGATGGCACGGCCAGGAACACGTAGTCCGCCCGCGCTACGCCGGCCGACGCGGGCTCGATTCGCAGCGACGGGGGCAGCGGCACGCCGGGTAGATATGCGCGATTCTCGCCCTCGGACTCGATCAGCCGCGCCTGCTCGTCAGTGCGCGTCTGCAGCACGGTCCGCAGCCCGCCGCGCGAGAGAAGCACCGCGAGCGCCGTGCCAAAGGAACCCGCCCCGATGACGGTCGCGCGCGTGACGCCCGGTGTGGGCAGCGAGCGCCCGCGCGGGGCGCGAACGGCCGGGCTCGCTGTAGGCTCGGGCTCGTTCATCTGATGAGCGAGCCTAGCGATCAGCACGTGAGCGCCGCCGAGTGGCGCAACTGGGCCGGCGACCAGCGCTGCGCCCCGGCTGCCGTGCGCGCGCCGGCGTCGACCGAGGAGCTGTCCGCTGCGATCCAGGAGGCCGGACGCCGGGGCCTCGCCGTGCGGGTGGCGGGCGCCGGGCACTCCTTCGGCGACATAGCGCTGACGGACGGGATGATGCTGAAGCTCGACCGCCTGGCAGGCGTGCTCGACGTCGACCGGTCATCGGGGCTGGCGCGCGTCCAAGCGGGGATCACGATCCACGAGCTGAGCCGACAGATCGCAGCGCACGGCCTCGCCCTGGAGAATCTCGGCGACATCGACAGGCAGTCCATCGCCGGAGCGATCTCGACGGCGACGCATGGGACGGGGGCGCGCCTGAGAAACCTCTCTGCGCAGGTGAGCGAGCTGACGCTCGTGCTGGCCGACGGCTCGACCCTGGTGTGCTCCGAGGAGCGCGATCCCGAGACCTTTCGCGCAGCCCGCGTTGGTCTCGGCACGCTCGGGGCGATCGCTGAGGTCACGCTTCGCTGCGTGCCGGCCTTCACGCTGCACGGCGTCGACGCGCCCGCTCCGCTGAGCGACACGCTCGTGCGCTTCGAGGAGCTCGCCCTCGCCAACGACCACTTCGAGTTCTTCGTCTTCCCCCACACCGACACGGCGCTCACCCGCACCAACAACCGCACCGGGCAGGCGCCGCGCCCACGCGGGCGGCTCTCCGCCTACCTCAACGACGTGCTTCTGACGAACCGCGCGTTTGAGCTGTCCTGCCTCGCCGGGCGCCGCTTCCCCGCGCGCATCCCGCAGCTGAACCGGCTCGTCACGAGGCTGGCAGGGCGCTCGGAGCGCGTGGAGCGCTCCGCCGAGATCTTCGCCAGCCCGCGCCTGGTGCGCTTCACCGAGATGGAGTACGCGCTGCCGCGAGAGCGGACCGTCGAGGCGGTTGGGCGAGTGATGGAGCTGATCGAGGAACGGGGCTTCGCCGTGCCGTTTCCGATCGAGGTGAGGACGGTCGCGCCCGACGACGCCTTTCTCAGCACCGCCGCCGGACGCGAGAGCGGCTTCGTCGCCGTGCACATGTATCGCGGGATGGCCTGGGAGCCGTACTTCCGGGCCGTCGAGGCGATCATGGGGGAGCTCGGCGGGCGTCCGCATTGGGGCAAGCGCCATTTTCAGACGGCGGCGACGCTTCGCCCGCGCTACCCCGACTGGGATCGCTTCAGGGCGGTTCGCGCCCGCCTGGATCCGGAGGGGCGATTCGCCAACGCCTGGAGCGAGCGCGTGCTCGGCCCCGTCGATGGATGAAGAGCGCTACGCGCGCCTGGAGCGCGCGACGGCCGGCCTCGAGGCGCCCTTCGCGCTGGTGGACCTGGACGACCTGTGGGCAAACGCCGCAGACCTCGAACGTCGGGCGGCCGGCAAGCCGATCAGGCTCGCGAGCAAGTCGCTGCGCTGCCGCGCGCTCCAGGATCGCGTCCTCGACCGAGGCGGCTTCCGCGGCACGCTCGCCTTCACGCTGCCCGAGGCGCTGTGGCTGGCCTCCCGCGGTGCGCGCGATCTGCTCGTCGCCTATCCGACTGCGGACGTTCACGCGCTCAGCGCGCTGGCCGCGGGGGCCGGCGCAGGGGATTCCACCCGCGAGACCGGGAGCGCGATCGGACATGTGACGGTGATGGTCGACAGCGTCGAGCAGCTCGACTTGATCGAGCGGGCCGTGCCCGCGTCTTCCGGAGCCCTGGTGCGCCTGTGCATCGACATCGATGCCGGCTGGCGGGCGCTCGCTGGACGGGTTCGCATCGGCGCGAAGCGCTCGCCGCTTCACGCTCCCGAGCAGGCGGCCGCCCTCGCGCGGGAGATCCTGCGGCGCGACGGTATGCGCCTCGTCGGCATCATGGCCTACGAGGCGCAGATCGCGGGCGTCGGCGACACGCCTTCCGGGCGCCCGCTGCGAGCCGGCGCCATTCGGCTCGTCCAGGCGCGCTCGGCGCGCGAGCTGGCGGGCCGCAGGGCGGCGATCGTCGCCGCAGTCGAGCGTGCCCTCGCCGACGGCGGCGCCGCCCCGCTGGAGTTCGTGAACGGCGGCGGGACGGGCAGCGTGGAGCTCACGACCGCCGAGCCGGCGGTCACCGAGGTCGCGGCCGGATCGGGGTTGTACGGGCCGACGCTGTTCGACGCCTACCGCGCATTCACGCCGCGCCCGGCGGCGCTGTTCGCGCTGCCTGTGGTGCGCCGCCCCGGCCCCGGGGTCGTCACAGCGCTCGGCGGCGGCTATCTCGCCTCCGGTCCGGCCGACGCCGCGCGCCTGCCGCGGCCGCATCTTCCGGCGGGGCTGCGCCTCGATCGCCAGGAGGGCGCAGGAGAGGTGCAGACGCCGCTGCTCGGCGGCGCCGCCGACGGGCTCGCGATTGGCGACCGCGTGTACTTCCGCCACGCGAAGGCGGGCGAGCTGTGCGAGCGCTTCGCCACGCTGCACCTGCTCGAAGGGGGGAGAATCGTCGAGGAGGTGCCGACATACCGCGGCGAGGGACAATGCTTTCTGTGAGCTCTGAACCGACGAGCAACGATCGCCCACCGCTCCCCGGCGTCCTGCGCGAGGTCGTAGAGACGCTGGCCGTGCTCGACCGGACCCCTTGCTCGCCCGGCGAGCGGCAAGCAGCCGAGTGGCTGGCCGAGCGGTTGCGCTCAGTCCCCGGCACCGACGTCGCGCTCGAGGACGAGCCCTCCTGGGGCCCGTTCCCGCCCACGGCGACCGGGCTCGGCCTGGCGGGAGCCGCGGCCGCCGCGCTCGTCATGAGCGGCCGCCGCCTGCCCGGCGCGCTGCTCGCCGCGGCGAGCTTCGCGGGCGTCGTCGACGAGGCGCAGAACGGGCCGCGGATAGTGCGCCGCCTCGCGCGCCGGCGCCGCACCACGGTCAACGTTGTGGCCCGCGTCGGCCAGGAGCCGGCCGGCGACGGCGTGGACGCGATCGACCAGGAGGCGCCCGCCACGCTGGTCGTGCTCGCGCACCACGATGCCCCCCAGACCGGCATGCTGTTCGACCAGACGCTGCAGCGCCGGCTCTACGAGCTCGCGCCGGAGGTGCTCGGACGCATGAAGACCTCGCCACCGCAGTGGTGGGTCGGGCTCGCAGGACCGCTCTGCACGCTCGCGGCGGCGCTCAGCGCGCGCCGAGCCTTCGCGCGCGCGGGGCTGTTGATCGGGGCAATCGGCTCCGCGCTCGTGGCCGACGTGTGGCGCAGCCGCACAGTCGCAGGCGCCAACGACAACCTCTCGGGCGTCGCCGCTCTCGTCGCGCTCGCCGAGCTGCTGCGGGAGCGCCCGCTGCCCGGCATTCGCGTGCTGCTCGTCTCCTGCGGCGCCGAGGAGACCCTCCAGGACGGCGTGCGCGCGATGATCGCCCGCCACCGGCACGAGCTGGCCGCGGGGCGCACGTGGTTCGTGAACCTCGACACCGTCGGCTCGCCGCATCTGGCGATGCTCGAGGCCGAGGGGCCGGTCTGGATGGAGCAGTACGCCGGGCCGTGGCTGCGCGACCTGCTCGACGCCTGCGCGCAGCGCCTGGAGATCCCCCTGGAGCGGGGCTTTCGCGCGCGCGCCTCGACCGACAGCATCATCCCGAGCCGCGCCGGCTATCCGATCGCGACCCTCGTGTCGCTCACCGACTGGCGCGTTCCCGCCAACTACCACCTCGCGAGCGACGTGCCGGCGAACCTCGACTACGACACCGTGGCGGACGCCACAAGGCTCGTCCACGAGGTCGCGGGGGCGCTCGCGGGCGCTCAAGCCGACGGCAGCCCTCCAGAACCCTGAGCCGGCCTGCGATCGTGGGCGTGTGCCAGAGGGCGACACGATCCACCACGCCGCCCGACGCATCCGCGCGGTGCTCGAGCAGCGCGTGCCCGAGGAGATCCGCACGCCTCAGCAGCGTCACCGCGCCGATCGCTGGCCGGAGCGGCTCGCCGGCCGCGCCGTGCGCGCCGTGGACGCCCACGGCAAGCACCTGTTCCTGCGCTTCGACGGAAACCTGACGCTCCACTCGCACCTGCGCATGAGCGGCGCCTGGAGCGTTCACCGTGAGGGCGAGCGCTGGCAGCGCTCCCAGCGGCGGGCATGGCTCGTTCTGCGCGCGGCGGGCTTCGAGGTCGTCCAGTTCGACGGGCCGGTGCTCGAGCTGATGGCGGATCACCGAACGCGCTCGGACCCGCGGCTCGCCGCTCTCGGCCCCGACGTTCTCGGCGAGGACTTCGACCGCGACACCTTGCTGCGGCGCCTGCGCGCCGACGACCCCACCCGTCCCATCGGCGACGCGCTACTCGACCAGCGCACCGTGGCGGGCATCGGGAACCTGTGGAAGTCCGAGGCCTGCTTCGCCGCCGGGATCGATCCGTGGCGCCCGCTCGCCGACGTCCGCGACGAGGAGGCGCTCGCGGTCGTGGCCTTCGCGCGCGAGCATATGCCCCAGTTCGCGCGCGACGGCTTCATCGCGCGCCCGAGCTCCGTCTACCGGAGGGCCGGGCGCCCGTGCCCGCGTTGCGGCACGCCGGTCCGGCAGAAGGGGCAATGGGAGGACAACCGGCTCACCTTCTGGTGCCCGGCCTGCCAGAGCTGAGCTCACACGAGGGCGGCGAGCTTCCTGCCGGCCGCGGCGAGCGCCCGCGTGCCGCTCGCCTGGAGGATCACCTGCAGGTCGAGGATGCGCGCGTCGAACGGATCGAGCGCGTTCTCGGCCGTGATCGCGTATGCCGGCACACCAGCCTGACGCGCGCGCGTGGCGAGCTCGAACGTCACGGTGGCGGCGAGCGTTCGCTCCTGCAGCCGCGCGTCGGCGATCACCAGGGCACGCGCGCGACGCATGCGCGCATCGAAGCCGAGCTCGTCGAGCAGCTCGCGCACGTCCGTCGCGGCCTCGCTTGAGGCGTCGATCGGAAGGAGATCGGGCTCCGGCAGCCCGCCCGCCTTCACGCCGCGTGCGATCGCGGCGGCCACACGGGCGGCGGGGAGGCCCGAGCCGAAGGGGCCGCTTGCGACGAGCAGCCTGTCGGGTATCAGCATGCGGCGCTCGCGCGGTGGCCGGGAGGTGCGGGGGCTCACGATCGGGCATCCTTCCAGCAATGGCCGCCAAGAAGGGGGAGCACGCCGTCGTCGAGGTCTCCGGCCAGGAGCTGCGCGTGAGCAGCCCCGGCAAGCTGTTCTTCCCGCAGGCCGGGCTGACCAAGATCGACCTCGTCAACTACTACATCGAGTGCGAGGAGGCCACCGTGCGCCACCTGCGCGACCGCCCGACGGTGATGAAGCGCTGGGTGGACGGCGTGGAGGGCAAGCCGTTCTTCCAAAAGCGCGTGCCCGACACGGCTCCGGAGTGGCTGCAGACCGCGACGGTGACGTTCCCCAGCGGTCGCCACGCCCGCGAGCTCGTCCCGAACGACGCGGCGCACCTGGTGTGGGGCGTGAACCTCGGCGTGATCGACTGGAACCCCTGGCCGGTGCGCCGGGCCGACCTCGATCATCCCGACGAGCTCCGGGTGGACCTCGACCCCGGACCCGAGGTTCCGTTCGCCGAGGTGCGCGAGGTCGCCCTCGTCGTGCGCGACGTGCTCGACGAGCACGGCCTGCGCGGGTTTCCCAAGACCTCCGGCTCGCGCGGCCTGCACATCTACGTGCGGCTTGTGCCCGAGCAGAGCTTTGAAGAAGTGCGCCGCGCCGCGCTGGCGCTCGCGCGCGAGGTCGAGCGCCGCATGCCGGGCCGCGCCACGAGCCGCTGGTGGAAGGAGGAACGCGAGGGCGTCTTCATCGACTACAACCAGAACGCGCGCGATCGCACGGTGGCCTCGGCCTACTCGGTGAGGGCGGTCCCCGACGCGCGCGTGTCGTGCCCGCTCGAGTGGGATGAGGTGCCGGATGTCGAGCCTGCCGAGCTGAGCCTGCTCACGGTGCCCGCGCGGCTGCGCGAGCGCGGCGACCCGTCGGCCGGCATAGACGACGACCCCGGGAAGCTCGACGGCCTGCTCGAGCTCGCGGCTCGCGACGAGCGCGACGGGCTGGGTGACGCGCCCTGGCCGCCGCACTTCCGCAAGCAGCGCAACGAGCCGCCACGCGTGCAGCCGAGCCGGGCGCGCGCCGGGCGCGCCAAACAGCCGTGACGCTCCCGCTCTCGCCACCCGTCAAGCCGCAGCTCGCGCTCTCGCGCAAGGAGCTGCCCGCGGGCGAGGACTACTGCTACGAGATCAAGCTGGACGGCTTTCGCTGCCTCGCGTTCGTCGACGGTAGCGATGTCTTCTTGCAGTCGCGCAACGGCAGGCCGCTCGGTCGCTACTTCCCCGAGCTCGTGCTGCCGCCGGGAAGGTACGTGCTCGACGGTGAGATAGTCGTGCGCGGCGCCGACGGGCGGGAGGACTTCGACGCTCTCGGCCAGCGCATCCATCCGGCGGTCTCGCGTGTGCAGCGGCTGGCGGGCGAGACACCGGCCGTCTACGTCGCGTTCGACCTGCTCGCCCTCGAAGACGAGTCGCTGCTGGAGCTTCCCTTCTCCGAGCGCCGCGCGGCGCTCGAGCGCCTGCTCGGCGGCGACGGCTTCGACGCCGCGCCCGTCGAGCTGATGCAGACGGTCGCCCGCGCCGAGGACGCCGCGACGTGGCTCGAGCATGCCGAGGGCGCGATCGCGAAGGAGCGCTCGGCGCCATATCGCCCCGGCGAGCGCAAGGGGATGGTCAAGGTCAAGCGGGTGCGCACCATCGACGCGGTGCTCGTCGGCTGGCGCCCGGGCAAGGAGCCCGAGACCGTCGGCGCGCTGATCCTCGGCCTCTACGACGGAGATGAGCTGCGCGTGGTCGGGCACTGCTCCGGGCTCAGCGCCGCCGAGAAGCGCCGGCTGGTCGGCTTCCTCGCGCCCTATGAGTCCGGCGAGCGCGGCTCGGCCGACCCGAGCCGCTGGAGCGCCGGAAAGGACCTCGAGTGGATCGCGCTGCGGCCGGAGCTCGTCGTTGAGATCGACTTCGACCACGTGTCGGCCGGGCGCATCCGCCACGGCGCCAAGCTGCGGCGCTGGCGCGAGGACAAGCCCCCGCGCGAGTGCACCTACGAGCAGCTCTTCGTGTGAGCGTCGACTAGCATCATTCGGGTGGACGGCGACAGCATCACGACGGCCACCGTCGCCGAGGAGGAGTACCTGCAGAGCCTGTTCTGGCTGCAGGAGGCCGGCCTGCCGATGACCGGCGCCAACGTCGCGCGCGCGATGCAGCTGTCGGCTCCCACCGTGCACGAGATGATCGGCCGCCTCGAAAGCGACGGCTACATCACCCGCGGCCGCGACCGCGCGATCGCGTTCACCGAGAGCGGCGCCGCGCATGCCGAGGGCATCGTGCGCAGGCATCGCCTGATCGAGCGCTTCCTCACCGACATCCTCGGCATCCCCTGGGACGAGGTGCACGAGGAGGCCGAGCGCCTGGAGCACGCGATGTCGCCGGTGCTCGAGCAGCGGATGCTCGCGGCCATCGGCGACGCCAAGACCTGCCCTCACGGCCACCCGATCAGGGCCGGCGCGCGCCTGGCGGGGGTGCCGCTCGCCGACGTCGAGATCGGCGCCTCGGTTCGCATCCTGCGCTTCGAGAACGAGGCCGAGGACCTCCTGCACTACCTGAAGGCCTCGGGCCTCGAGCCCGGCCTCGAGGGCACCCTCGTCGAACGCGACGACGAGCAGGTCGTCCTCGAGAGCGCAGACGGACAGCGCATCGCGGTCACGAGCAGCGTCGCCGAGACCGTGTCGGCGATAGCCAACCCGTCACCGCCACCGCGCACCGCGCTGCCGGAGCAGCTCGTCATCGGCCAGCGCTACGGCCGCTAGAGCGGCTGTCTCTGCAGCATCGCCTGGTCCGCGAGCCTTACGGCTTTGAGGGCCGGCCCGCGGTCGGGGCCTTTACGTCGCCGCGCCGGCGCTTCGTCCAACGGAGGTCAAGCGTCGCGTCGGTTGAGCCGACAAGAGCATACGAGCCGCGCCCGACCACCCTTGGGCGCGGCTCGTTGCGTCCCTGGCGCGATGCTGAGCGGTGGGAGACGCTACGGCCGCTAAAGCGAGCGGAACGCTTCGGCCAGGCGCGCTACGCCCGTCTCGATCTGCTCGGGCGTGACGCCCGAGAACGCGAGCCGCAGCGTGTTCTCGCCGCCGTCGAGCATGAAGTCGGTGCCATTCACGAACGACACGCCGCGCTCGGCCGCCGCATGGTGGAGCGCCGCCACGTCGGTGCCTGGCGGGAGCGTCACCCACATAAAGTAGCCGCCCTGCGGCGGCACGAACTCCGCCTCCGGCAGCTCGCGGCGCAGCGCGTCCGCGAGCGCGTCCGCGCGCTCGGCGAGCGCCGCCTTGACCGTCTCGATCGAGCGCTCGATCGCGCCCGAGGCGCAGAACTCGTAGACGATCGACTGGGCCACCATGTTCGGCGAGATGTAGGTGTTGGTCGCCAGCTGCGCGATCGCGCCGATCAGGTCCGGCGGCCCGACGAGGTAGCCGACGCGGATACCGGGGCAGACCGTCTTCGAGAACGACGAGGCGTAGACGACGTGCTCGGGGTCCATCGAGAGCATCGTCGGCAACGTCTCGCCGGTGAAGCGCAGCGCCACGTAAGGGTCGTCCTCGAACACAATGAAGTCGTGCTCCGCGGCGAGCTCGAGCAGCGCCTGGCGCTTGGCCAGCGAGAGCGTGTAGCCGGCGGGGTTCTGGAAGTTGGGGATGATGTGCGCCAGCGTCGGCCGTGCCCCCAGCCCGCCGCCCAGCATGCGGCCCAGCGCGTCCGTGTCGATGCCGTCGGGCTGCAGCTCGACGGCATGCAAGCGCGCGCCGCGCTGACGCAGCGAGAGCAGCGTGCGGTCGTAGGAGGGGCGCTCGACAATCACATCGTCGCCCGGGCGCACCAGGTGCTTGAACAGGAACGCGTCCGCCTGCATCGAGCCGTTCGTGACGAGCACCCGCTCGGGCTCGACGCCGTGGCGGTCGGCTATCCAGCTGCGCAGCCGCGGGTAGCCGAGCGAGGTGCCGTATGCGGTGGTGCCGGCGGGGTCGCTCTCGAACGCGCGCACCGAGGCGTCGCGCAGGCCGTCCACGTCGATGATGTCCAGCGATGGTGCGCCACGTGCGAAGGAGATGGTGGGGCCTGTGGTCGCCGGCACAGCGGCGTAGCTTAGGCGTCCCAGCAGCTCGTCGTACTCGTGGGTCAGCTCCCATGCCGCCTGCTCCAGCCGTTCGCGGAAGCGCAGCAGCTCCGCGGCGCTCGGCGGGGCTCCGGCGCCGGCCGCCTGGGGCGCTCGCGACGGGGCCGGGTCGGGGCGCTGCAGCCCGGCGCTCCAGGCCTGCGCTGGCGTCGAAGCCTGCGCGGCGCTCCACGCGCCGGGCACTCCCGGCGCGCTCGCCGGCTCGGGCTCGGTCGAGGGCTCCGCGGAGCTCGCCGACTCGATCCTCTCATCGACGATGCGACCGCCGCCAAGGCCGTCCCGCGGCTCAGGAGGGGCCTGGGTGGACACGGCCGACTCGCGGGCCTGCGGGGCGGGCTCGCGAGGCTCCCAGGCGTCGTCACGCGGCCGGCCGGAGGGCTCGCGGGGCTCGGGAGCAAGCTCGCGGGGCTCGGGAGCAAGCTCGTGGTGCTCGCGCGCGAGATCCCGGGGCTCGGACGGCTGCTCGCCGGCCCGGACCGTGCTGCCCAGCGCGCTCAGCGCCTGCTCGAGCTCATGGAGCTTGCGCTCCAGCTCGCCCAGCGTCCTCGCGACTTCCTCGTCCATGGAGGCCTAGCGTAGCGGCAGCCACCGCCGCGGTCATCCCCGGGTCGGCCCCTGCGACGCCAGGCGATGCGGGCTCGCGGGGCGCAGGCGGCGGTCCGGGCGCTCAGGGCGCCGGGATCGAGGCGCCGCCGAGCACCTCGACGGCGATCTCCGCGGCCTCGGTGGGGGTGCGCCCGACGCGCACGCCCCTCGCTTCGAGCGCCTGCGCCTTCGCGGCCGCCGTGCCGCTCGTGCCCGAGACGATCGCCCCCGCATGGCCCATCTGCTTGCCCGCCGGCGCCGTGAAGCCCGCGATGTACGCCACGACCGGCTTGCTCACATGCTCGCCGATGTAATCCGCCGCCTCCTCCTCGGCCGAGCCGCCGATCTCGCCCGAGAGCACCATCAGCTCGGTCTGCGCGTCGGCCTCGAAGAGCTCGAGCACGTCGACGAACGAGGAGCCCGGCACCGGGTCGCCGCCGATCCCGACGATCGTGCTGCAGCCGAAGCCGGCGCGCGCGATCTCGTTGCCGATCTGGTAGGTCAGCGTGCCCGATCGCGACACCACGCCGACGTTGCCCTCCTTGAAGAACGCCGCCGGGATGATGCCCACATTGGCCTTCCCCGGCGAGAGGATGCCCGGGCAGTTCGGCCCGATCAGCCGCGTGCCCGGGTGGTCGCGCTTGAGCGTGTTGTAGACGCGCAGCTCGTCGTGCGCGGGGATTCCCTCGGTGATCGCGATCACCAGCTCGACGCCCGCCGCAGCCGCCTCGAGGATCGAGTCGGCGGCGAACCTCGGGGGCACGAAGATCATCGCCGTGTTCGGCTGCACCTCGGCCGCCGCCTGCGCCCAGCTGTCAAACACCGGGATGCCCTCGACGTCCTGGCCACCCTTGCCGGGCGTGACGCCACCGACCACCTGCGTGCCGTATCGGCGGTTGTTGAGCGTGTGGAAGGAGCCCTCGCGGCCGGTTATGCCGGCGACAGCGAGCCGAGTCTGCTCGTCGACGAGGATCGACATCAGACCCGCGCTCCCACGCTCTGCCCGGCCGCCAGCGCCACGACCATCTCGGCGGCCTCGTTCATCGTCTCCGCGGCATGCACGTTCGGGAGCGCCGCCTCCTGCAGCAGCCGCCGCCCCTCGACGTCGTTGGTGCCGTCGAGCCGCACAACGAACGGAACCGACGGCCTGATGTCGTCGAACGCCGCGATCAGCCCCTTTGCGACCTCGTCGCCGCGGGTGATTCCCCCGAAGATGTTGAACAGCACGGCCTTGACATCGTCGTTGGCGAGGATCAGCTCGACGGCCTGCTTGATCTTCTCCGCGTCCGAGCCGCCGCCGGCGTCGAGGAAGTTCGCCGGCGAGCCTCCCGCCTGCGCGACCACGTCGAGCGTCGACATCACGAGACCAGCTCCGTTGCCGAGGATGCCGATGTCGCCGTCGAGCTTCACGTACTGCACGCCCTGTTCCCTGGCGCGGCGCTCGATCGGGTCTTCGTTCTCGCTGTCCGCCAGCGATTGGCTCTCGGGGTGGCGGTAGAGCGCGTTGTCGTCGAGCGAGACCTTCGCGTCGAGCGCCTTCACCTCTCGCTCCGGCGTGACGATCAGCGGGTTGATCTCCGCGAGCGTCGCATCCTCCTCGGTCCAGACCTCATACAGCGCCATCAGCGCGTCCGCGACGCCCTCGACGACATCGGCCTCGGCCTTGCCCTCGGTCGCGATCTCCACGGCCTCCGGGCGCGAGAGGCCCTCGAGCGGGTCCACGTGGTGGCGGACCAGCTTCTCGGGCGAGCGCTCGGCCACCTCTTCTATGTCGACGCCGCCTTCGACGCTGAACATGACCAGCGGCTTCTTGGCCGAGCGGTCGAGCAGCACCGAGGCGTAGTACTCGGTTGCGATGTCAGAGGCATGCTCGATCCACAGCGTTCGCACCGTGTGGCCGTGGATGTCCATGCCGAGGATTCCGCTCGCGTGCGTGCGGGCCTCGCTCTCGTCGGCGGCGAGCTTCACGCCTCCCGCCTTGCCCCTGCCGCCAATCAGGACCTGCGCCTTGATCACGACCGGGTAGCCGACCTCCTGCGCCGCCTGCAGCGCGTCCTCGACGGTGGTGACAGCCTTGCCCGAGGACACCCGCAGTCCGTGGCGGGCGAACAGCTGCTTGCCTTGGTACTCCAGCAGGTCCATTTGCGGCGCGGGACTCTAACGGATGACGGCTGGGCGCGCCGGCGGGGGTCGCCGGCGGCGGCGGCGCCGCGCCAGCGGCCTCCGCAGGGCATAATGCCGCGCGATGCCGATTCCGAAAAACGTCACGTTCGTCACATTCGACGTCTACGGCACCCTGATCGACTGGGAGACCGGGATCTATGAGGCCTTCGCAAAAGAGGCCGCCAGGGACGACGTCGAGATCGACCGCAACGTCCTGATCCCGCTGTTCCACGAGATCTCCCGCGAGATCGAGGGCGGCTCCTACGAGCTCTACGCGGAGGTCCTCCGGCGCACCGCGATCGAGATCGCCAAACGCCTCGAGTGGGCGCTCGAGCCCTCGCGCTCGGGCTTCCTGCCCGACTCGGTCCAGGGCTGGAAGCCCTTCAAGGAGACGAACCCGCAGCTGCAGAAGCTCGCCAAGAAATACAAGCTCGGGCTGCTCTCGAACATCGACGACAAGCTGCTCGGCCAGACACGCCGGCATATCCCGATCGACTTCGATCTCGTCGTCACCGCACAGCAGGTTCGCTCCTACAAGCCCGAACTGGCGCATTTCACCGAGACGGCCAGGCGCATGGGCGGCAAGCGCGGCTGGGTTCACGTCGCCGCCAGCCACTACCACGACGTGGTCCCCTGCGTCAAACAGCGAGTGCCGGTGATCTGGGTCAACCGCAACAAGGAGACCCTGGACTCCTCCCAGAAGAAACCCACGGCAGAGGTGAGCAACCTGCGCGAGGCGGCCAAGCTCCTCGGCGTCTCCTAAGACTGCAGTCGCGTGCGGGCCGTCTCGCTGCATCGGGACGTGATCGTCGTGACCAGCGCGGTCCTGCAGGTCAACTGCACGGTGGTCCGCGGCCCCTCGGTCGACGCCCCCGAGACCTTCGTGATCGACTCGCCCGTGCTCCCCGATGAGCTCGACCTGCTGCCCGCGCTGATCGAGCAGGCCGATTTCCCGCCTCCGAGCGGGTTGCTTGCCACCCATGCCGACTGGGACCACCTGCTCGGGCGCCTCGCCTTTGCCGACGTCGCGCTGGGCTGCGCCGAGAGCACGGCCGCGCGGCTGCAGGCCGAGCCCGGCGCTGCACAGCGCGAGCTGCGCGGCTTCGACGAACACCTCTACCTCCAGCGTCCCCGGCCGCTTGCGCTCGGGTCGGTCCAGGCGCTGCCCGTGCCCGGCCGCTGCGGGCTCGGCGACGCGGACCTCGAGCTTCACGCGGCCGGCGGCCACACCGCCGACGGCATGGCCGTGCACATTCCCTGGGCGCGGGCGCTCGTCGCCGGTGACTACCTGTCCACCGTGGAGGTCCCCACCATCAGCGAGGGCGGCGACCTCGATGCCTACCTGGCCACGCTGGAGCGCCTGCGTCCCCTGGTCGCCGGCTCAGAGCACGTGGTCCCAGGCCACGGGCCGGTGATCGACGGGACGCGAGCCCTCGCCGTCCTCGAGGAGGATGTCGCTTACCTGCAGGCGCTGCGCGAGCGCGGCTCCGACGCCGAGCTGCCCGCCGGACGCCGATCGCGCGAGCAGCGCCGGCTGCACGCCCGGAACCTGGCCGCGCTCTAGCCGGCCGCGCCGTCCGCGTTGCTCTTGATCGTCGCGATCGGCGCTCCCGCCTGAATCGGCTCGCCCTCGGATATCGGCAGCTCGACGATCGTGCCCGACTTGTGCGCCGTGATCTCGTTCTCCATCTTCATCGCCTCGATGATGCACAGCAGCTGCCCCTCCTCGACGGTGTCGCCCTGCTTGACGAGCACCTTCCACATGTTGCCCTGAAGCGGCGAGGGCAGCGTGTCCGGACCCCCCGCGCTCGCCGAACTGCCCGAGGAGCGCTCGCTGCCGCGCCTGGGCTTCGGCGCCGCCGCGGGCACCGCGCCGTTGGCGGCTCCCACGCCTGCCGGCGCCGGGCCGACGACGCGCACGTCAAAGCGCTTGCCGGAGACCTCCACCGAGTAGCTCTGCTCGAGCTTCTGCTCCGCCTCGTCGGTCGGCTCGGCCGTGCTGTCGGGCGCCGCGAACGCCAGCGTCTTGAGCCATTTCCGGTCCTCGAGCAGGTCCCTGCAGGTCTCTCCGCGCTCCCACTGCCCGCTTGCCAGCAGCGCCTGGTGGAACGGGATCAGCGTCTTTAGCCCCTCGATCTCGAATTCGCCGAGCGCTCGCAGCATGCGCTTCGTGGCCTGCTCGCGGTCGGCGTCCCACACGATCAGCTTCGCCACCATCGGGTCGTACATCGGCGACACCTCGCCGCCGGCCTGCACGCCCGAGTCCACCCGCACGCCCGGGCCCGACGGCTCGCGATAGGCGCCGATCCTGCCCGGGGCCGGCGCGAAGTTCTTGGAGGCGTCCTCGGCGTTGATGCGGCACTCGATCGCATGCCCGCGCAGCACCACGTCCTCCTGACGGTATGCGAGCTCCTCGCCGGCCGCGGCGCGGATGCCCTCCTTGACGATGTCGATCCCCGTTGTCATCTCCGTGACGCAGTGCTCGACCTGCACGCGCGTGTTCATCTCGAGGAAGAAATACTCGGGCTCGGCGTCCTCGCGGGCCGAGAACAGGCCCTCGATCGTTCCCGCGCCGACGTAGTCCACCGCCCTCGCCGCCTCCACGCCGATCTGGCCGATGCGCTCCCGCATCGCCGGATCGACGATCCACTCGGGCGCCGGCGACTCCTAGATCACCTTCTGGTGGCGCCGCTGGATCGAGCAGTCGCGCTCGCCGAGGTGGATCACGTTGCCGTGGCGGTCGGCGAGCACCTGCACCTCGACGTGCCGCGGATCGTGCAGGTAGCGCTCGAGATACACGGTCGGGTCCGAGAAGAACTTCTCGCCCTCGCGGCTCGCGCCCTCGAAGGCCCCCTCGAGCTCATCCTCGGAGAGCGCCACGCGGAAGCCCTTGCCGCCGCCTCCGCCCGAGGCCTTCACGGCCACCGGGAAGCCGATCTGCTTCTTGGCGATCTTCATGGCCTCGGCCACGCTCGCCACCGGCTCGGTCGTGCCCGGCACGATCGGCACCCCGGCCGCCTGCATCAGCTCTCGCGCGCGCGTCTTTGATCCCATCGCCTCGATCGCGCTCGCCGGTGGACCGATGAAGACGATGCCCGCCTCCTCGCAGGCCCGCGCGAAGGGCGCGTTCTCGGCCAGGAACCCGTAGCCCGGGTGGACCGCCTCGGCACCCGAGCGGCGCGCCACGTCGAGGATCTTCTCGACGCTCAGGTAGTTCTCGGCCGCCGGGCCCGCGCCGAGGTTGTAGGCCTCGCCGGCCCGCGAGACGTGCGGTGCCTCGCGGTCGAGCTCGGAGTACACGGCCACGCTCGCCACGCCGAGCTCGTCGAGCGCGCGCACTATCCGGACCGCTATCTCGCCGCGGTTGGCGACCAGTACCTTCTCGAACATCGGGCCGGGAAGCTTAGTTAAGGCGCCTCACCCGTGGGGTCAGCTCGTGTCGGTGATCATCCCCGCGCCGACGGTCCGGTTGCTCGACTCGTCGATCAGGATGAAGCTCCCGGTGCGGCGGTTGCTCGTGTAGGGGTCGAAGACGAGCGGTGCGCTGGTGCTCAGGCGCACGCGGGCGATGTCGTTGAGCGCGAGCTCGAGCGGGGGCGCGTCGCGTTCGAGGGTGTGCACGTCGACGACCTCCCCGATCTCATCCACGATCGCCATCGCGCTGCGCGAGGTGTGCTTGACGAGGTAGCGCGAGCCGGCCCGCAGCGGCTTCTCGTCCATCCAGCAGATGTCCGCCTCGAGCTGCTGCGCGACGACGGGTGCCTCCTCGGGGCGGCAGATCAGCTCGCCGCGCGAGATGTCGAGCTCGTCCTCCAAGCGCAGCGTCAGCGACATCGGGGCCATTGCCTCCTCGAGCTCGCCGTCATAGGTGTCGATCGCGGCGATCCGCGTGCGGCCTCCGCCCGGGAGGACCGCGACCTCCTCGCCGCGCCGCAGCGCGCCGCTCGCGAGCTGGCCCGAGTACCCGCGGTAGTCGCCCCCGAGCGCGCCGTTTGACGGGCGGATGACCCACTGCACGGGAAAGCGCGCCGGCCTGTCGTAAGGGTGGTCGTAGGCGACGTCAACCTGCTCCAGCACGTCGAGCAGCACCGGCCCGTCATACCAGGGCATCAGCTCCGAGCGCTCGACGACGTTGTCGCCGTTCAGCGCCGAGATCGGGATGTAGGTCATATCCGGGCGTGGGCTCACGTGCTCGGAGCCGGCGGAGAGCCTGCCCGGTCCCCGGCTCAGCTTCGCGGCGAAGCCTTCGAACTCCTCGACGAGCTCCTCGAAGCGCTCGCGTGAGTAGTCGACCAGATCCATCTTGTTGATCGCCACGATCATGTGCGGGATGCCGAGCAACGCGCTGATGAACGCGTGGCGCTTTGACTGCTCGAGCACGCCCCTGCGCGCGTCGATCAGCACGACCGACACGTCAGCCGTCGAGGCGCCCGTGACCATGTTTCGCGTGTACTGGCGGTGGCCCGGGCAGTCGGCGATGATGAACCGCCGCCTCGCCGTCGCGAAATAGCGATAGGCGACGTCGATCGTGATCCCCTGCTCGCGCTCCGCCCGCAGCCCGTCGGTGAGCAGCGCGAGATCGAGCGCCCCCTCGCCGCCGCGCCGCTCGCTGGCCAGCGTGACGTGCTCGAGCTGGTCCTCGAGGACCTGCTTTGAGTCATAGAGCAGCCTGCCGATCAGCGTGCTCTTGCCGTCATCGACCGAGCCCGCCGTCGTGAAGCGCAGCAGGTCGAGCGTCACCTCGCCGCCTGCCGACCGCAGCGCACGCCGCGCGCGCGAAGCGCGCCCCTACAAAGAGGCCCTGCAGGCACTAGAAGTACCCGGCCTTCTTGCGATCCTCCATCGCCGCCTCGGAGACCCTGTCGTCGGCTCGCGTCTCACCCCGCTCGGTGATCCGCGTGGCGGCGATCTCGACCACAACCTCCTCGAGCGTCTTGGCCTGCGAGCGCACGCCGCCCGTGCAGCTCATGTCGCCGACCGTGCGGTAGCGCACCGTGTCGTTGAAGACCTTCTCGCCGTCGATCAGCTCCGTGCCGTCCCGCCACGCGTAGAGCATGCCGTCGCGGCTGAAGACCTCGCGGTCGTGCGCGAAGTAGATCGACGGCACCTCGAGCTGCTCCTGGTCGATGTACTCCCACACGTCGAGCTCGGTCCAGTTCGAGAGCGGGAAGACCCTCACGTGCTCGCCCTTGGAGATGCGCCCGTTGTAGAGGTTCCACAGCTCGGGCCGCTGGTTCTTCGGATCCCACTGGCCGAACGCGTCGCGGAACGAGAACACGCGCTCCTTGGCCCGCGCGCGCTCCTCGTCGCGGCGCGCGCCGCCGAAGGCAGCATCGAAGCCATGCTCGGCGATCGCGTCCAGCAGCGTGACCGTCTGCAGCCGGTTGCGCGACGCCCGCGGCCCCGTCTCCTCGACCACCCTGCCGCTGTCGATCGAGTCCTGAACGCTCGCGACCAGCAGGCGCTCGCCGAGCTCGGCCACGCGCCGGTCGCGGAACTCGATCACCTCCGGGAAGTTGTGCCCGGTGTCCACGTGCATCAGCGGGAACGGGAACGGTCCCGGCCTGAATGCCTTCTCGGCAAGCCGCAGCAGCACGATCGAGTCCTTGCCGCCGCTGAACAGCAGCACCGGGCGCTCGAATTCAGCGGCCACCTCGCGCATCACGTGAATCCCCTCGGACTCGAGCGCCCGCAGGTGGCTGAGCTGGGGGCGCGGGGCGGCGACGCTCATCAGTCCGACAGCTCGACGTGAATGCCGCACTCGGTCTTGTCTGTCCCCGCCCAGCGACCCTCGCGGCCGCTTCCCGGCTGCGTGCACGGCGCGCAGCCGATCGACTCATAGCCCTGGTCGTGCAGCGGGTTGTAGGGCAGGTCGCGCTCGTGAATGCGCCGCCACAGGTCCTTGTCGGTCCAGTGCGCCAGCGGGTTGTACTTCCACAGGCCGCGCCGCTCGTCGCGTTCGATCAGCTCCGTTGCCGCCCGGGTCGGAGCCTGCTCGCGGCGAATGCCCGTGATCCAGCCCTCGGAGCCCGCGAGCACGCTCTCGAGCGCCGCCACCTTCGCGGCCGAGCAGCAGTGCTCAGGCCCGCTCCACGGCTGCTCCGGATTGCTCGCGTCCTGCACCTCGATCTTCACTCCGAAGCGCTCCTCGAACGCGCGCCACGTGCTCAGCGTCTCCTCGAAGAGCACGCCCGTGTCGATCGTCACGATCCGCACCGTGCTGCCGGTTCCCTGGTCGAGCCGCAGCAGCTCGTCGAGCAGCACCGACTCCTCCTTCTGGAAGGAGCACAGCAGCACCGCGTCGTGGCCGTGCCTGGCCGCCTCGCGCAGCGTGTGCGTGAGGCTCAGCGCCCGGTCGAGGTCGGAAGTCGGCTTCAATATCTGGCTGTTGGATGAATGCATCTGATCTGATCGTCTCGTTTCATGCTCGACACCTATACC
The DNA here is from genome assembly GCA_034665005.1 of Solirubrobacteraceae bacterium. Classification (GTDB taxonomy): domain Bacteria; phylum Actinomycetota; class Thermoleophilia; order Solirubrobacterales; family Solirubrobacteraceae; genus Palsa-744. The sequence goes on from JAXDGO010000043.1 coordinate 50,399, forward strand.
GCGCACTCGCCCTCGC
>JAXDGO010000044.1:0-2789 GCA_034665005.1 Solirubrobacteraceae bacterium
GCCCGCTCGATCGCCGGGCGCAGCTCGTCGGGGCGCCGCACGAGCTCGCCGTGGCCACCCAGCGCCTCGACGACCTCGTCATAGCGCGTTTCCGGACGCAGGTCGGCGGCGACCGAGTAGCCGTAGAGGAACTCCATCGGGTGCTTCTCCAGCGCCCAGATGCCGTTGTTGCCCATCACGCCGACGACGTTCACGCCGTGGCGCGCCAGCGTGTCGAACTCCATGCCGGAGAAGCCGAAGGCCCCATCGCCGAGCAGCAGCACGACCTGCCTGTCGGGGCGCGCGAGCTTCGCCGCCAGGGCATAGCCGGGGCCGGTGCCCAGGCAGCCGAACGGGCCGGGGTCCAGCCAGCATCCCGGCTGGTAGCTGTCGACCACGCGCCCGGCGTAGGAGACGAAGTCTCCGCCATCGCCGATCACGATCGCGTCGCGATCCAGAACGGTCGCGAGCTCCGCATAGAGCCGCATCGGGTGCAGCGGTTCCCTGGCGTCCTCGAGCTCGACCCGCTCCCCCTCGCGCCGCTCGGTCTCGGCGGCCCGCAGCTCCGAGATCCAGCTCTCGCTCGCGAGCCCGTTGGAGGTGGTGGCGGCGCGCAGGTCGGCGAGCGTCTGCGGGATCGCGCCGTAGAGCTCGGCGGCCACCGGCCGCGGGTGGGGACGCTGCGGCTCGACGGCGTCCACGACGATGATCTCGGTGTCCTCGCCGAAGGAGGCTCCGAAGCCGAGGCGGAAGTCCATCGGCACGCCGATGACGATCGCCACGTCGGCCGCTTTTAGTGCCTGCGAGCGTGCTCGGGAGAAGAACAGCTCGTGGTCGGCTGCCACGCAGCCGCGCGCGAGGCCATTGAGGAACACGGGGATCCTGAGGGTCTCGGCAAGCTCGAGCAGCGCGTCCTCGCCATGGCCCCAGTAGAGGTCGGTCCCGGCCATGATCACCGGGCGCTCGGCCTCGCGCAGCAGCTCGCCGGCGCGCTCGATCGCCGTGGGCGAAGCTCGTGGCAGCAGGGCGCCGTCGCCGAGCGCCGGCTCCTGCTCGGCCGCCTCCATGAACACGTAGTCGAGCGGGAAGTCGACGAACGCCGCACCGCCGTGCGGCGCGGTGGCCGACTGCACCGCCAGGTCGATCAGCGGCGAGATCTCCTCCGTGGCGCCCGCCGTCGCAGCGAGCTTGGCCAACGGGCGCACGAACGGGATGTGGTCGATCTCCTGCAGCGAACCCTGCCCCCAGCGCAGCGCCGGGGCACGACCACCGAGCACGACGATCGGCGAGTGGTTTGCCTGCGCGGAGGCCATCGCGCTCATCCCGTTGGTCACGCCGGGACCGGCGGTCAGCGCGCAGACGCCGGGTTCGCGCGTGACCTTCGCCCACCCCTCGGCCGCGAACGCCGCGGTTGACTCGTGACGCACGTCGACGATCTCGATGCCCTCCTCGCGACAGCCGTCGTAGATCGAGAACAGATGCCCGCCGGACAGCGTGAACAGCTTGCTGACGCCGTGCGCCTTCAGCCGTCGCGCGATCAGCCGCCCGCCGTGGAACGTCGCGACCTCCTCCTGCGTGCCCTCGCTCGCCACGCGGGCGACTCTACCCATCCGTCCGCTCGAACGCTGCGATGCCCGGGGTGGGAGTCGAACCCACAGTCGCCGTCAAGGCCATCGATTTTAAATCGAGCGCGTCTACCGTTCCGCCACCCGGGCTGGTGCCGTCAGACGCCAGTCTAAGCCAGGCGCAATCCGCGTCGCAAAGCCGCAACTCGGGCCTTGTTAGCGTGTATTTAGGACTGGATGAGGTAATGGATCCACATGGAGGCCTCTGCGCTAAGACATTCCGCCGCCGCGCCCGCGATGCGTGGGCCGACGCCCCTGCTGCGCCTTCAGTCCGATGAGCGCCTCGTCGCGCTGACGCGTCGCGGCCAGCATGCCGCCTTCGAGGTGCTCTGCTCGCGCTACCAATCGCGCCTGCTGTCCTTCTGCCGTCACATGCTCTCCTCGCGCGAGGACGCCGAGGACGTTCTCCAGGAGGTCTTCGCCGCGGCGTTTAACGCCGTGCTCGCCGACGAGCGCGAGATCAACGTCCGTCCGTGGCTCTACCGGATCGCGCGCAACCGCTCGCTGAACCATCTGCGCCGCGCCTCCGCGGTCGGCGTCGACTCGATGGACGTCCACTTCGCCGACCACGGGATGTCGACCGGCGACCGCGCGATCCGCCGCGAGAGCTTTCGCGAGCTGCTCTCCGACGTGCACGACTTGCCTGAGACCCAGCGCACGGCGCTGCTGCTGCGCGAGATGGACGCGCTCTCCTACGAGCAGATCGCGCAGGCGATGGAGACGACCGTGCCGTCGGTCAAGTCGCTGCTCGTGCGGGCTCGGATCTCGCTGGCCGAGGCCGCCGAGGCGCGCAGGCTGAGCTGCGCCGAGGTCCGCTTCGAGCTCGGCGAGGTCGCCGAGGGCCTCGTCAAGCTCGGCGCCCCGGCGCGTCGTCACGTCCGCAGCTGCGAGCGCTGCCGGTCGTTCAAGCGCCAGCTCAAGCAGAACAACCACGCCCTCGCCGCGATCCTGCCGGTTGGGCCGCTGCTGATCCTCAAAAAGCTGCTGCTCGCAAAGCTCGGCTCGGCCGGCAGCGCACACGTCGCGGGCGGCGCCGGCGCCACCGTCGGCGCAGGCGCAGCCGCGGCCAGCGGCGCCGGAGCGACCGGGGGTATCTTCACGGTCGGTGCCGGGGCGCTCGCGACGAAGGCGGTCGCCGGCCTCGCCGCGGCCGCGATCGTTGGAGCTGGTGCCGTCGCCGCCGAT
>JAXDGO010000045.1:0-21776 GCA_034665005.1 Solirubrobacteraceae bacterium
CCAGCAGCTCGCGTCGGGCGCGCTCGGCGAACCCGTCGGCGCCCATCGTCATGAACATCTCATGCGCGGTGCGCAGCTGCTCGCGCGCGTCCGTGCGGCGGCGCTCGCGCCGCAGCCACTCGCCGTACACCAGATGTGCGCGGGCGAGCGCGACCCGGACGCGACTACGGCCAAGGCGCTCGATCGCCTCGCGATAAAGGCGCTCGGCGGCCTCGCCCTCGCTCAGCAGCGCTCGTGAACGGGCCTCGATCCCCAGACCCCAGTCGGTGCCAGTCGCGCGAGTCGTCTGCGCGAGCCGCTCGAGGGCGTCGGTTGCAAGCGCGGCCTTGCCGGTTCGGGTCGCCGCCTCGATCAGCTCGACAAGCCCCCAGGTGGCGAACAGCAGTTCCTCGGGGTGCTCGGTCGACTGCTGGGCCGCCGCTAGCGCGTCCTCATAGCGCCCGAGGCTGTTGTAGACCTGCGCACTTGCCCACCCGATGACCGTCAGCCCCACGCCCTCGCCCCGGGACACCACCTCCTTGAGGCTTGCCTCGAACAGCTCGAAGGCCTCAGCCTCCCGGCCCTGCCAGGCAGCGAGCCCGAGCGCACCGTAGGGCGCAACATGGGTCCCCGTCGCCTTGGTTACGCCGTCCACCTCCTCGATCAGCGACGCGGCCGCTGTCAGCTCGCCGGCGTTCAGGTGCACGCCGATCCGCGTGTTGAGGGCGATTGGAAGCTCATTGAGGGCACCGGCATCACGGGCGAGCTGGACGTGGCGGGTCGCGAGCACGTTCCATGACTCGTCGTCCCACAGGTCAACGGCGGCGCGGCAGGCGATGTGGAGCCACCGGATCTCGTCCGCCCGGGACATACGTTCGCTGCGGAAAGTAGTCAGAGCCCGCACCAGCGTGGGCGCGCCAGCCGCGTGGCCCTCCGCTATCAGCAGCGCCAGGCCGTCGAGGAGCGCGTCGGCTGTGCGTGGCGGCTGTGATGACGGGGGCGCGCCGCGGGCGGCCTGCGCCACGTCCAGCAAACCGGCGCCGCTGGTCAGGCGGCCGACGAACAACGCCGCCCACAGCGCGTCCAGATAGGTCTCGCGTGCAAGCCCGATGTCGAGCGACTCAAGCCGCTTGGCTGCCGCGAGGAGCAGCGGCGGAACCTCGCTGCCGCGGTTGACCGCGAAAGCGACCTGGGCTCGTAGCAGGTCCACCTGGGCGCGCTCGAGCTCGTCGAGCGGCCCGACCTCCGCCATTGCCAGGAGTCCCAGGGCCGCATCGGGCTCGCCGGCCTGCGCCCTTGCCTGAGCTGCAGCAAGCGCGCGTTCGGCGCGTCGCCCCGCATCGAACGTCAGCGCGGCGGAACGCTCGAGAAATGCGCCCGCCGCCGCCAATCCTCCGCGTGCCTGTGCGCGGCCGGCAGAGTGCTCGAGCTCTGCCGCGACCGCCTCGTCCGGCCCCTCGGCCGCCTGGGCGGCGTGCCATGCGCGGCGATCAGGATCGATCTCCGGATCGGTGGCATCCGCCAACGCACGATGCGCCGTCCGCCTCTCCGGCGGCGAGGCCGACCTGTAGATCGCAGAGCGCACGAGCGGATGACGAAAGGTCACCCGCGAGCCGAACTCCACAAGGCCGTCCGACTCGGCCGCCCCGGCTGCCTCGCTGGCAATCCCGAGTCGTTCTGCAGCACGCGACAGGAGCAAAGAGTCCCCGACCGGCTCCGCCGCCGCCAGCAGCAGTAGCTGCCGTGTGTCCGCGGGAAGCGGCGACAGGCGCCGCTGGAAGCTCTCCTCGATGCGACTGGCGAGCGGCATCGGGTCGGGAAGTCCAAATCCGCCCGCGAGCTTCGCCGGCGTCAACCCCCGTGGCAGCTCCAACAGCGCGAGCGGGTTGCCGCGCGTCTCCGCGATGATCCGATCTCGCACCCGCTCATCCAGCGGCCATATGACCACCGACTGCAACAACGCGCGCGCATCGCCGTTGCATAGACCCTCGAGCACGAGCTCCGGCAATCCCGCGAGCGTTTGCTCCTCGCCTGACGGCCGGGCGGCGAACACCAAGGCGACCGACTCCGCATAGAGCCGCCCCGCCACGAACTCAAACGCCTGCACTGACTCCCGGTCGAGCCACTGCGCGTCATCCACAAGGCATACCAGCGGTCGCTCCTCGGCCACCTCCGACAGCAGGCCGAGCACGGCGAGAGCCACAAGAAAGCGATCCGGCGCCGTCCCGTCCGTCAACCCGAACGCGGTATGCAACGCATCGCGCTGCAGCGCCGGCAGCCGCTCCAGGTGATCCAGCATCGGCGAGCACAACTGCTGCAGCCCGGCGAACGGGAGCTCCATCTCAGACTGCACACCCGCGGCGTGCGCCACACGAAACTCCGACGCCTGCCGCTTCACGTGGTCCAACAGCGCCGACTTGCCCACACCCGGCTCCCCGCGCACCACCAGCACGCGGCTCTCGCCGCCACGAACCCCCTCCAGCAGCCGGTCGAGCAGCTCGAGCTCGCTGCGCCGGCCCCGCAACACCTAGCAGCCCCGCCGCGCGGACGGCGCTTCTCGGCGCCCCCTCAGAGTGTGTCTCGCCATCTGTCCCGACCTAACGTACACCGCCCTCAGCGCTCGGGCAAATCGCCGCAGCCGGCCAGTGCCCGAGCCCCGCTGACTGCCCGGGACTGGCCACCGACACTGTGGAGTGAGGGGATGCGAGCGAGCGGCGCCGCCATGACACTCACTACGTGCCATGGACCGTCCACCTAACGCCGAGGCAGACGTCCAAGGGGACGGGCGGCCGAGGCTCGCAGCAAGCAAAAGCGAGGTAAGACATGACCACCAAGGCAATCGGAAGGGGCCAGCGGCGCCGGCGACTGGTGCACGCCGCGATGGACGCCTATCTCGACTGGCGCGATGAGTCCACCGCCGTCTCGGATGCGTACCGCCGCTGGACAGAGGCGGGAGAGGCTGATACCGCGATGGCGTGGCGCGCCTATGAGGTAGCGCTCGACCGCGAGGAGCGTGCTTCGGTGTTGTATGCCGGCAGCATCGAGCAGGTGGGCGGCGTCACACCGAACCGCGCGCCTCCGACAGACCTGGCCGACTCGGGAGAGGCTCTCAGATGACTGCGGCGAGGAGCATCGCGCCGGTGCGACCGCATGTCTCTCGCACGCCGGCGGGTCGATCGAACGCTCCATACACGGCGTTCGTGCTCTCGGGTGGTGCAAGCCTCGGAGCGCTTCACGTCGGCATGTTGCGCGCGCTATATGAGCGAGGCATCGTCGCCGACGTGCTCGTGGCCACCGGCCTGGGCGCGTTGAACGCTGCGTTTGTGGCCTCGCGGCCGCAGACACCGGCGACGGCCGGCGAGCTCGCTCGCGTCTGGTGCGGCATTCAGCGCGAGGACGTCTTCCCGGTAAGCGTGCGCACGCTCGTCGGCGGCTTCTCCGGACAGCGCAATCACCTCGTCTCCGATCTCGCTCTGCGCCGCCAGGCGCGCCGCTACATCGAGTTCGAGGACCTTGCCGAGGCGCCCGTCCCGCTGCACCTCCTCGCATTCGACGTGATCGAGGGGCGCGAGCAGCTGCTCTCCGAGGGCCCGGCGCTGGATTCGATCGCCGCGGCCGCCGCGCTCCCGGGCGTCTTTCCTCCGGTTTCGATCGGCGAGCGGCGTCTGATCGACGGGAGTGTCGTGAACAACACGCCGATCTCGCACGCTGTGGCTCTCGGCGCCGAGCGCATCTACATCCTTCCGACCCAGGAGCGCTGGCACCCGCTCGGGCGTGCGCCCTATGGCGCACTCGACGCAGCGATCTATGGGATCGGCTTGCACGTAGACGGGAGGCTGAGGGCAGACATCGCGCGTTACTCGCGCGATGCCGAGCTCGTCGCCCTCCCAGCCCCGAACTCGCTGCCGGTGCAGCCAACCGACTTTGATCATGCCGGCCGCCTGATCGGCGAGGCGCACACGGCGAGCCGTGTTCTGCTCGACCGAGACGACGCCGCTGCCAGGCACCTGAGCCTCATCGCATCGGACCAGTATCAGGGTGTCCTCGGGAGAGCGTCGTGAGGCTGCCTGTCTCACCAACCGCGAAAGGTGTGAAATGTCCATCCAACTCGCAATCACCGTGATCGTCTTGGCCGACCTGGCGCTGATCGGCCTGGCGACGCTTGTCATGTCGCGGGCAGCGCTCCTGGCCCCTTGTGAATCGGTCGTGAGGAAATGACGCCGCAGGTCTCACCGCACTCGTCACCGACCGAGCGCTCTCGTCCGGATTACACCGCCGCGCTGTTGCGCCACTTCGCCGATCTGCGCGATGGCACCCACGGCGGCGCCAGCTCTCGACGGGACAAGGAGCGCCTGTACGCCGCCGCCGTTCCGCTGCTCGATCCCCACGCCAGGCGGGTGCTGGGGGAGATCAACACGTTTCTCCTGCTCGACAGAGGCGAGGTGAGCGCCACAGGCGTTCGGGACTCGGCGGACGGCGGTCCCGAGGCGGTCTGGGCTCTCTCATGGCCGGAGCAGCAGGCGGCGGGCATCAAGCCGGTCCTCATCCGCTCCTACTTCGGCCGCGCGTTCCTGCACCCGCATCTGCAGAGCGGCACGGTCGGCGACTGGCCGCTGAACGTGTTCGATGAGGAGCAGGCAGCGGCAGAGCTTCCCACGCTGCGCGCGATGGCGGCGGCTGACATCCACAATCTCGTCTTTCAGCTCGGGGGCGACGTTCGCATCATTCCGGCGGTGTGGAACCGTGGCGCGTCGAGCAGGGAAAGCTGAGCTCCAATGCCGGCCGAGCCCTCGATCACATACGAGCGCCGTAGCCAAAGGCCACGTGCCGGAAGGCGTAGATGCCCATGTCCAAGCCGTAACCACGCCCGTCGAAATGGAGGTCTGAGACATGCCCGGCCCGTTCATCGTCGTCGCGACCAACAAGATCAGGCAGGGCAAGCTCGAAGCCGAGAGGCAACGCGTGCCGGAGTGGATCGACTTCATCCGCTCCAACGAGCCGCGTCTCCTTGCGTTCCACGAGTACCTGAGCGAGGACGGTAGCGAGGTGGAGTTCCTCCAGGTGCATCCGGACACCGACTCCTTCGAGAATCACATGCGCGTCGTGGAGAGCTCCGGCCGCTCCTATACAGAGACCCTAGAGGGCACCACCAACATCCGGATCTACGGCACTCCCAGCACTGCCATCCTCGACATGCTGAGCCAGGCGGCGGGATCGGGAGTTCCGACGACCATTCTGCCCGAGCACCTCGGTGGGTTCACGCGGTGAGAAGCGCGCCTCACCACAACGAGAAGCGCTCGCGCGTCAGACCGCGATGCCGTCTCGCCGTCCCGGTGGGATGATGCTCGAGGGGAACGGCTTATGAAGATTGAGGACTACGCGCTGATCGGCGATCTACGCACGACGGCGCTCGTGGGGCGCGACGGCTCGGTCGACTGGCTGTGCTTTCCCTACACGGACTCCTCGGCGTGCTTCGCGGCGCTGCTCGGCAACGAGCAGCATGGTCGTTGGCTGATCTGCCCGTCCGAGCCGGTGCGCCATGTGGCCAGGCGCTACCGGGAGGGCACGCTGATCCTCGAGACAGACTTCGAGACCGGCAGCGGTGCCGCACGGGTGACCGATTTCATGCCGTTGCGAAACGGCGGAGCGCCGCAGCTCGTTCGTATCGTCGAGGGCCTGCGCGGCGAGGTGCCCATGCGAATGCAGTTCATCGCGCGCTTCGACTATGGCTCGCTGGTCCCGTGGGTGGAACGCACCGCGGATGGCATCCTCGCTCTGGGCGGTGCCAACGAGCTCCACCTATCGACGACCGTTCCAATGCGGGCGGAGGACCTGACGACGGTGGCCAGCTTCAGCGTCCGTGAGGGAATGCGCGAGCGCTTTTCGCTGATGTGGTTTCCGTCCTACGGCGAATCGCCTCCGGTGGAGGATCCCGACTCCGCGCTCGCCCGCACCGACGCCTACTGGCGTGAGTGGTCGTCGCGTTGCACGTACGCCGGCGAGTGGCGTGAGCCTGTCTTGCGCTCGCTGATCACGCTCAAGGCCCTCACCGACCAGGTGACCGGCGCCATCGTGGCGGCGCCCACGACCTCGCTTCCCGAGGATCTCGGGGGTGTGCGCAACTGGGACTACCGCTACTGCTGGCTGCGCGACTCGGTGCTGACCCTTGATGCGCTGCTCGAGGGTGGCTACAGCGAGGAGGCGCTCGCTTTCGGGCGCTGGGCGCTGCGCGCTGGCGCCGGCGACGTCTCGAAGGTGCAGATCATGTACGGGACCGAAGGTCAGCGGCACCTCGACGAGCTCGAGCTCGACTGGCTTCCGGGATACGAGGACTCACGACCGGTGAGGATCGGCAATGCCGCCGCCAAGCAGTTCCAACTCGACGTCTTCGGCGAGGTCGCAGGCGTCGCCTACGTGACGAGCATGGTGACCGGCGCTGCCGACCGTCGCGGCTGGCCACGCATCCGCGCGCTTCTCGAGTACCTCGAGACGGCCTGGAGCGAACCGGACGACGGCATCTGGGAGATGCGCGGTCCGCGCCGTCATTTCGTTCAGTCGAAGGTCATGGCGTGGCTCGCGTTCGACTGCGCCGTGCGGTTGGCCGAACGCTTCGACCTCGACGCTCCGCTCGCGCGTTGGAAGCGCGTCCGCACCAGGATCCACAAGCAGGTATGTGCGAAGGGCTACGACGAGAAGCGCAAGACGTTCACCCAGTACTACGGATCCGACGAGCTCGATGCCGCCGTCCTGATGATCCCGATCGTCGGCTTTCTCGATGGCAGCGACGAGCGTGTGACCGGGACGATCGACGCGATCCGCGACGAGCTCGGCCACGACGGGTTCATCTCGCGCTACTCGACCGCCGCGACCGACGACGGCCTGCCCGGCTCGGAGGGGCAGTTCCTGGCGTGCTCGTTCTGGCTGGTCACCGCGCTTGCGACGAACGGTCGCGGCGACGAGGGTCGGCGCCTGTTCGAGCGCCTGCTGTCGCTTGGCAACGACCTCGGTCTCTTCTCCGAGGAGTACGACATCGAGCGCCGGCGCCTGGTCGGCAACTTCCCACAGGCGTTCACGCATCTGACCCTGGTGCAGGCGGCAAAGACGCTCGGGTCACCCGCCGGCGACATCTCGGCACGCTACGCGCAACCTGCGGCCGAGGAGAGAGTCGACGCGGGGACGTCGCGTCCCATGAGGCAAGCTTGAACCCGTCGCCGGCCCCTTTCGACCAGCTGGATGGGCTGCCGAAGACGCAGGCCGCGCTCGAATACGCCCGCGAGCTTCACGCGGGCCAGTCGCGAGACGCCGACGGCGCCCCGTTCATCCTTCACCCGAGCGAAGTCGCATCGCTGCTGTATGACGTGGGCGCACCCGACCACCTCATCGCCGCGGGGGCATTGCACGACGTCATCGAGAAGACCGCCGCCGTCGGGTCGGACCTGCGTGAGCGCTTCGGGTGGCAGATCGCCGCGCTGGTGCTCGCCGTCACCGAGGACGCGCACATCGCCGACCACGCCGCGCGCAAGGCAGCGCTTCGTGACCGGGTCGCGCACGCAGGCGAAGAGGCACTGCTGCTCTTCGCTGCCGACAAGATCTCAAAGGCACGGGAGCTGGGCCTCGATCGCGCCGAAGCGGCTGTCGCACTCGAGCATCCTGCTCCCGAAGGCCGATCGCGCAAGCGCCGTCTCGCGCATTACCGCCAGTGCCTGACGCTCCTCCGCGAGCGCCTCCCGGACTCGCCGTTGGTCACCCAGCTCGATGCCGAGCTCGAACGGCATCAGTCGAGGTTCTCGACGATCTCGTTCGCGCGCGACCACTGATCCGGCGGGACGACGAGGTAGATGTCGCCACGGCCGAACCGGTCGAGCGGGTGGTCCGCCGTGCAGCTCGCCTCGACGCCCATCCTGCGAAGCTGGTCGCGCCACGCCAGCGCCGTCGTCTGATCCTCGAAGGTGCTGACCGTCTCCCAGTTCTCCAGGCGCGGGTCGGCTATCGAAACCGCCGGGTCTTTCGCGGTCCGGCGCTTTGGAAACCACCGGATGGGCATGCTCACAGCCTACGCGCCCGCTGGATTGGCTCCGGCCGCCTGGGCGTGCGGGTCGCCCTCGGTCAGGAGGCAACCCGGTGCAGCCGCCGGCGCTCCTCGATGAGCTCGGCAAGCCCCTTGCCGTCTCGGGCGGCAATCCATTCCAGTGCCGCTCTGGCCTCGTCCTCGCTGACCGGTCTGGCGTAGACCAGCTCCTCGGCAAGCTCGATCAAATGGCCGTACATAATCCCCGCTCCCCTTTAGATCTTTTTGGAGCCCCGGTGTCTGCGCCCGAAGGGCCGCGCAGGCTGTGCGCAGAGACCAGGCTCCCATCCCTCGGCAGTCCCTCGCCCTCCCTCCAGCATCCTGCTCGCGCCGATCCTAGGTTGCGCGCGCCCAATTGTCAACCGGGGTCAAGCTCGGCTCGCCAGGCGCGCCTGATCTACCAGGGGGGGCAGCCGACGATCGCCGCTCGCGACGAGATCGTCTCGTTCTTCGCGAATCGTCTCGCCCCATGATCATCGGCGAGCCCGGCGAATGTGGTCAATGGCCGGCGCCGCGCGGGCGCCGGCGAGGGCGATCAGGCGTCTGAGACCGCCTGAGTGACGGGCTCGAGAGGCGGCTGCTCGGCAGCTGTCGCCTCTGACTCACCGGTCGGTGCCTCCAGTGTCTCGTCCGGCTGGTCTGGATCAGGCGCCGGTGCGAGCTTGCGCGCATCCTTCTTGGCCTGCTTGTCGAGCCGACGCTCACGCAGCCGGCTTTCGCGCATGAGCTTTGCCATCGTGGTCTTCTTCTTGCCGCTTGAAGCCATGTCTGTCCGTCCCTTGTCGTGGAGATCGAGCGCGTGCGTACTCGCCGGCTCGTCCGCGTGGACCCGAGCCTCCGGTGGCCGTCGCACCCGCTTCACATTCCCTGCGGCCTGCCAACCGGTGAGGGCGGGCAGGCCGGAGAGCGCTATACCGGCTGGACGTTCGCGGCCTTGGGCCCCTTGTCGCCGGCTTCGGCGTCGTAGGACACCTTTGCGCCTTCGGCGAGGGAACGATAGCCCTCACCCACGATTGCGCTGTGGTGAACGAACAGGTCCTTCGACTGGTCGTCGGGTGTGATGAACCCGAATCCCTTGTCGTCGCTGAACCACTTGACGGTTCCAGTAGCCATTTTCTTTCCTCCTGCGTCGTTAGTGCTGCGAACGCGGAGATTGCTGAGCAAAGGCTACGAGCGCTGGCACTGCGATATTGGGCAATCGCCCAACCTGAGCCATTAATGTTAGCAGCAGCCCAGGGGCCGCGGTTTCTTTCGCGGGGATCCGGCCTCCTCGGGTGAGGCGCGAAGCGCTCTCCGCGGTCCTAATGAGCGGGTGCCTGTCGGGCGAAGGGCGCCATCCCGGCGAGCTTGCCGCCGTCGATCGGGATCGTGGCGCCTGTGATGAACGAGGCACTGTCGCTGCAGAGCCACACGACGGCGGCGGCGACCTCCTCGGGGCGCCCGACCCGCTTCATCGGCGTCGCCTGCGCGGCACCCTGCTGTGCGGCTGCGCCGGCGCGTTCGAGCTGTTCGGTGAGGATCGGCCCCGGGGCGACCGCGTTGACGCGAATCCCGCGCGCGGCATACTCGAGCGCCGCGACCTTGGTGAGACCGACGATCCCGTGCTTGGCGGAGACGTAGGCGGCGAGACCGCCGACGGCCTCGAGCCCTGCCGTCGAGGTCATGTTCACGATCGCTCCTGTACCGCTGTTGAGCATGGCCGCGATCTCGTGCTTGAGGCAGAGGAACGTGCCGCGCAGGCTGATCGCCAGGGCACTGTCAAAGTCCTCGACCGCGACGTCCGTGAGCGGCGTCGGAGGGTGTCCGCCGCCGGCGGCGTTGTTGAACGCGATGTCGAGGCTGCCGAACGCGTCGAGCGTACGCGTGACCATGCGCTCGACGTCCGCTGGGTCGCTGACGTCGGTCGGGACGCTGAGTGCGGTGCCGCCTGCCGTCGTGATCTCCGCGGCCAGGGTGTCAAGCCGCTCCCTATCGCGGGCGGCGAGGGCGACAGCAGCGCCGGCCTCAGCGAACGCGCGTGCCGTGGCTGCGCCGATCCCGCGGCTCGCGCCGGTGACGACGGCGACCTGGTTGGTGAGGGTGGCGTTCATTGCGTGGTCCTTTCGTGGGCTGGTGGTGCCCGTCGCCGGCCGGTTGGTGCATCAATACTAGCAATAACCATTACGAATTGTAATTGTTATGAGGTGTCTGTACCCTGTAGGCGCAATGACTGCGCGTCCTGCCAACGACGAGAACCTGCGAAGGGATGGTGGCGTGGCCTTCCTGCTCGCGCAGCTCGGCGCGCACGCGGCCGCCGCTTTCGCCGAGCGGATCAGGCCGTTGGAGCTGACGCCGCCCCAGGCAGGCGTGCTCCGGCGCCTGGCGCAGGCCCCGGGCCAGAGTCAGCGCGGGCTCGCGGACGCGCTCGGAATGCACGCCCCGCGCCTGGTCGCCCTGATCGACGAACTCGAGGACCGGGGCCTCGTCGCACGCGACCGCGACCCTGACGATCGCCGCAACTACGCCATCTCGCTGACCGACGAGGGTCGCCGGGTGTTAGGCGAGCTCGCCCGCGTTGCCCGCGCGCACGAGCTTGCGATGACCGCCGCGCTCGACCGCGACGAGCGCGCCCAGCTGCTCGAGCTGCTGCGGCGGATCGCCGAGGAGCAGGATCTGGCGCCCGGCGTGCATCCCGGATTCCGTCACATCGGCCGCCGAGGCTGACACGGCGCCGACCCGGCCGGCGCATGCTCGGCCATGCTCGACCCTGTGCAGAGCCCTTGCACGCTCAGCTCATCCGCCTGTATCGCCATACGCACAGTGGGATGAAGAAGGCCAGCACCCCGCCGATCCAGGCGGCCGTCTCTCCCAGCGAACCGGGTACTCCGGGGGTGAGCGCATACGAGCGGGCGACGTCGGCCGTCAACGAGACCGGGCTCGCGCGCGAGAAGCTCTGAAGCCAGGCCGGCATGGTCGAGACGGGCACGAACACAGAGCTTGCGAACACGAGCGGGAAGATCACGACGAAGCCGGCCGCCTGTGCGGCCTCGGCGCCGCGCACGGTCAGCGCCACCAACGCGAAGATCCAGCTCAACGCAAAACCGAACGCGGCAACGACGGCGATCGAAGCCAGCGCCTGCAGCACTCCGCCATGGAAGCTGAAGCCGATCAAGTAGCCCACCCCGATCATCAGCGCGATGATGAGCACATTGCGCACGAGGTCGGCCAGCGTCCGGCCCAGCAGTACGGCGGACCGCGCCATGGGCATCGAGCGAAAACGGTCGACGACGCCGCGCTCGAGATCCTCCGCCAGGCCGATCGCTGTCTGCGTGGCTCGAAAGGCGACCGACTGGACGAAGATGCCGGGCAGCAGGAAGTCAACGTAGGTGACCCCCTTGGGCAGCGAGCCCTTCACCGCGCCGCCGAACACATACACGAACAGCAGCACGAACATGATCGGTTGGATGGTCGAGAAGATCAGCAGCTGCGGCTGGCGGATGAAGTGGCGCAGGTTGCGCGCGGTCACAACGCCGGCGTCCGTGATCGCCGAGCGCAGCTCCCGCGGGGAAGGGGCATGGAGCCGGATGAGCGGCGCGGAACGCCCGCGCGATCTCGACTGCTCGAGACCGTCGTGAGCGGGCTCGGCCGCCGCGGATCGCGAACCCGCGCCGTCTTCGCTTGGCGGCGACCCGGTCAGCTGTAGGAACACGTCATCGAGGGTCGGGCGGCGCAGGCCGAGGTCGCTCACCTCGATCCTGGCGCGGCGCAGACCCGCCGCCGCCTCCTCGATCAGCTCGAGGCCGTCGCGCGGAGCCGGAAGCGTCAGCCTGTCGGGCCGTTCGCTGGGCTCGGGATCGCCGCAGCCGACGCCTGCGAGCACGGTCTGGGCGCGGTCCCGCTCGGCGGCGTTGGCAAGCTCGACCTCGAGGATCTGCCCGCCGACCTGGTCCTTCAGCTCATTGCCGGTGCCCTGCGCGATCACCGTCCCGTGGTCGATTACGGCGATCCGGTCGGCCAGCTGGTCCGCCTCCTCGAGGTATTGCGTCGTGAGCAGGAGCGTCGTGCCCTCGCGGACGAGCCCCCGCACCGTCGTCCAGATCTCGTTGCGACTGCGCGGATCGAGCCCGGTGGTTGGCTCGTCGAGGAACAGGATCCGTGGCCTCGTGAGCAGGCTCGAGGCGAGATCGAGCCGGCGTCGCATTCCCCCTGAGTAGGTTCGTGCCGGGCGGTCTGCCGCATCGGCGAGCTCAAACTGCACCAGCAGCTCGTCGGCTCGCTTGCGCGTTTCGGCCTTCGAGAGGCCGAACAGGCGGCCGAACATGAGGAGGTTCTCCCGCCCGCTGAGTATCTCGTCGACGGCGGCAAACTGCCCGGTCAGCCCGAGCATCTCGCGAACGGCGACGGCCTCATGCACAACATCGCGGCCGAACACCTCGGCGCGGCCCGAGTCCGGCTCGAGCAACGTCGCAAGCACACGCACGAGCGTCGTCTTGCCTGCCCCGTTGGGGCCGAGCAGCGCAACGACCGTTCCCTCGGCGACCTCGAGGTCGACCCCGGCGAGGGCGGTGGTTGCACCGAAGCGCTTTACAACACGCTCGACGCTAACGGCGGAAGCTGAGACGGGTCCGACGACCATGCCGAGCCGACCATATCCGGCTCAGGACCCAATCTCGGAGAACTGTCACTAGCTGGCGGCGGCGCGTCGAGCGCGCTCGATTCCGTCGAGAAGGAGCTGCAGGCCGAATCGGAACTCGTCACCGAGCGGCACGCTCGTGAGCTCCTCGGCGGCGGCCAGAGTCGCGGGGTAGGTCTGGGCGTCGAGGGCCAGGTAGAAGTCGCGCAACCTGGTCGCGTCCTCTTGTTGGGGGGCTTCGGGCCCATGCTGCTGCAGGGCGAACCCGAGGACGTAGTGCGCGACCGCCGTGTACGCGCGCGCAGCGAGATCGGCTGGAAAGCCGCAGGCAAGCAGCACTGCCAGACCACGCTCGCGGTTGGTGAGTGCGTTTGGCCCCACGGGAACCTGGGACACGAGCAGCGGTAACGCGTTGGGGTGGTTCTTCAGCACCTCGTAGAAAGCCTCGGCGCCGCGCGAGGTCGCATGCTGCCAGGTGGTGACGTTGAGCGTGTCCGCGTCGCTCTCGATGTCTACCTCGCCCAGGATTCGATCGACGACGTAGGCCATGAGCTCGTCCTTGCTGGCCAAATGTCGGTAGAGCGTCGCGGTGCCCGACCCGAGGCGATCGGCAAGCAGACGCATGCCAAACGCGTCCGTGCCAACCTCGTCGACGAGCTCGAGCGCGGTGCTGACGATGCGCTCGAGTGAGCGCGGCGGGCGTCCGCGCCGGTAGACCTGCGGCGCGGGCCGGCTCGACCACCACGTCGGGCTGCCGGGGCGCTCGAGCGATCGTGGTCGGGGTTCTGCGCGGGGGGGATGCACGCTCATTTATGGTAATACTGTAGCCGTTACCTGTCCGAGCCATTCCAACGAGGAAGGCGGGAACATGACGCCAGAGCAGCGCAAGCAGTTCGTGCTCGATCACCGCACCGCCATCTTCGGCTACAACCGCGCCAAGGACGGTCCGGCGATGTCGATCGTCTTCTACTGCATGGACCAGGACGAGATACTCGTCTCGACCATGGCCGAGCGGGCCAAGGCCAAGGCCGTCGCGCGCAGTCCAAAGGTATCCCTGTGCGTGCTCGATGAGCAATGGCCGCCCAGTTATCTCCAGGTCTACTGCGACGCGGTGATCGACAGCGACTTTGATTCAGTAGTCGACGTGATGATGCGCATCGCGGGGGTGATGGCAGGCACACCGATGTCGGAGGACGCCCGCCCGATGGTCGCCGAGGGAGCGCGACAGGAGAACCGGGTGGCGCTGCGGCTACGGCCGTACGCCACCTTCTACACGCCGCCGCGCCACGTTCACAAGGAGGCCGACATAGGCCCGGGCCTACGTCACGAAACCAGCGCTTCGATCCCGTGGTGAGACGCCGCCGCCGACCGCCCCGGCCTGCACGGGCCCTACACGCGAGCGTCGCCGCTCCCGGCAATAGGGCTGATCGAGCGATAGGAAGGCTCGCCGATGGGCATTAACGACACAACCATCAGGCCGACCTTCCACCATTTCAACCTCAAGACCACCCGGTTACAAGAGCTGATCGACTGGTACACGACGGTAGTGGGAGCGGAGGTGACCTATCAGGACGCGACCGGGGCATGGTTGACCAACGACGCCGCAAACCACCGCATTGCTCTGCTGTGCTTCCCCGGTTTTGCCGATGACCCCGACCGCGAGACCCGAACAGGCATGCACCACAGCGCGTTCGAGTACGACAGCTTCACCGACTTGAACGCAAGCTATCTACGACTGCGCGAAACCGGGATCGATCCTGACATATGCGTCGACCACGGAATGACGCTGTCGTACTACTACAAGGATCCCGACGGCAACCGCGTCGAGCTGCAGGTCGACAACTTCGGCGACTGGGCGGCCTCGAAGGAGTGGATGCGCATCAGCCCGGACTTCCGCGCGAACCCGATCGGCGTGTTGGTGGATCCCTCCCGTATCGCCGAGGCCGCCGCAGCCGGCGAGCCATTCACAGAGATACACCGCCGCGCGATGGCCGGCGAGCTTTGCCCACCCGAGCCAACGGTCGAGACGCCAGCCAACGGCTGAGCCGCCATGCGTCTGCTCAGCTACCAAACCCCAGCCGGGCCGGCAGCAGCTATCCAGGTTGGCGACGCGCTTGTCCCCGCGACCGCCGTAGGCGCGCCCGCTCCGACTGTTCGTGGGATGCTCGAAGCACTCGACGGCGCAGGGCTGCACGCCCTTGCCGGACGCGCCGAGGAGGCCGAGGAGCGAGTGCCGCTCGCGGAGGCGACGCTGTGCGCGCCGATCCCGGACGCGCAGAAGATCATCTGCATGGGCCTCAACTACCGCGACCACGCGGAGGAGACAGGCCAGGAGATCCCGTCCTCGCCGATGTGGTTCGCCAAGTTCGTCAACTCGCTCATCGGCTGCGGCCGACCGATCGTCCTGCCGGCCGCGCACCCCGAGTACGTCGACTACGAGGCAGAGCTTGCTCTGGTCGTCGGCCGCACCGCCAGGAACGTCAGCGTGCAGGACGCGCTCTCCCACCTGGCCGGCGCGATGCCGTTCAACGACGTGAGCGCGCGCGACCTGCAGCTCCAGAACCCGCTGTGGACGAGCGGCAAGGCGATCGACACCTTCGCGCCGTGCGGCCCCGCCCTCGTGACCCTCGATGAGATCGCCGACCTGGACGGGCTCCAGCTGCGCACGCGAATCAACGGCGAGGTCCTCCAGCATGGAACGACGGCCAACCTGATCTTCGGCCCAGCCGAGCTCATCGCGTGGCTCTCGCGGACGATCACCCTCGTTCCCGGCGACATAATCGCCACCGGCACGCCCGCCGGCGTTGGCGCCGCACAGGGGCGCTTTCTGCGCGACGGCGATACCGTCGAAGTCGAGATCGACGGACTCGGGGCGCTGGTCAACCCGGTCCGCAACGAATGAGTGCCTGCCTGCCGTGACGTCGTCGCAGACCGCTGGTTCGCCCGCACCCGACTCGATCCCCTCCAAAGGGTGCGGGCCAGTGGAACTGCTGTAGGCTTTCGTGCTGTCGAGGCTTGGGGGGAATGAGGATGAGATCGTCTTGGCGTGGCGCGGTGTGCGCGGTCGTGCTGGGCGCTGTCACGCTCGCGGGTTGCGGCACGACGCACCGGTCGAGGGGGGAGTCGGCGAGCGAATACGCCGCGGAATCCGCACGCGCTGCCCGCTGCTACCAGATCGGCGCCCGGGCGTGCGCGGACGCGTCCGAACGGGAAGACCGCGAGGCGCAGGCGAGGAAAACGCCGTAACGCGGCGCCCTGATTGTTCGGAACACTGATACAGTCCTGCGCGGATGGAGTCGCCGCTTCCCCGCGCATCAGTGCCGGACGCCGTCTTTGAGCGGCTGCGCGAGGCGATCCTCGCGGGCCGCTACGTCCCTGGCGAGCGTCTTCCGACCCAGCGCGCACTAGCCGCCGACCTGCAGGTGAACATCGCCTCGGTGCGTGAGGCGCTCGGGCGCCTGGAGCAGTTGCGGCTGGTCGATGTCCGCCACGGAGACGCTACGCGCGTGCTTGACTGGCGGCGCTCCGGTGGACTGGAGGCGCTCGCCGTGATGGGCAGCATGGACGCGCGGCTCGCGGCTGACCTGTTCGAGGCGCGGCGGCTGCTGCTCGGGGAATCGGCTCGCCTGGCCGCCGGGCGTCGAACCGAGGAGCAGGCAGGCGAGCTGCGCGAGCTCGCGGCGGCGGTGGCGCACGCCCCCGACGACGGCGCTGCGCTTCTCGCCGACTGGGCGTTCATGTCGGCACTGGTGGCGGCGGCCGGGAACATCGTCTTCCAGCTGATCATGAACTCGGTGCGCGAGCTGTATCTGCCGCATGCAGGCGCGTTCACTGCCCTGGTCGCCGATCGAGACGAGCTCGCGCCGGTGTACATGGCCGTGGCTGAGGCGGTCGGCGCCCAGGATCCGGACCGCGCGGTCGAGCTGATGGACAGGCTCGCGGGCGCGCAGGAGGCCCGGATGGTGAGCGGCCTGTGAGGCGGGCGCTCGATGTCTTTCTCGCGGCGGCCCCGATGCCGCAGCGCATGGGGTTGAGGGCGATGGTGGCGCTCGCGCGTCGTCCGCGCGGCGCGCGGCTGCTGAGCCACGTGCCGATGGCCGACCATGCTGC
The DNA here is from genome assembly GCA_034665005.1 of Solirubrobacteraceae bacterium. GTDB lineage: Bacteria > Actinomycetota > Thermoleophilia > Solirubrobacterales > Solirubrobacteraceae > Palsa-744. The sequence continues at coordinate 16,770 of JAXDGO010000045.1, forward strand.
GCACTCGGTGCTCTCCCTGGCCCGCTATGAAGATCCGACGGTGGGCCGCTCGCTGGGATGGGACGCTGCGGCGGTCGTCGGCCGTGGCCGTGAGCTGCGACGGCACGAGGGCCGGCCATGAGGCGCACCGCGGGCTCGCGTCGCGTGGACGCCGACGTGTGCGTGATCGGCGCCGGCGCGGGCGGCGCGGTTCTGGCGGCGGAGATGGCCGAGGGGGGCGCGCGTGTGGTGGTGCTCGAGCAGGGCCCGGAGCATGACCCGGACTCCTTCAACGCACGTCCCGCGGAGATGCTGGCCAGTCTCTACCGCGACGGCGGGCAGACGATGACGCTCGGCTCTCCGCCGATCCTGCTGCCGCTGGGACGCGGCCTTGGAGGCACCACCCTCGTCAACTCGGGGACCTGCTTTCGCACGCCTCCGAGCGTGCTGGAGCGCTGGCGGCGCGAGTTCGGCCTGGACGTCGACGAGTCCACGCTGGCGCCGTGCTTTGAGCGCGTCGAGCAGGCGCTGTCGGTCGCGGAGGTTACCCCGGAGCTGGCGGGGGCGAACGCCGCGGTGGCACGTAGAGGCGCTGAGCGTCTCGGCTGGTCGCACGGCTATCTGCGCCGCAACGCGCGTGGCTGTGTCGGCTCGGGCGTGTGCGTGTTCGGCTGCCCGACGTCAGCCAAGCAGCACACCGGCATCACGTATGTGCCGCGCGCGCGTGCGGCCGGCGCGCGCATCCTCACGGGAGCGGACGCGCGGCAGATACTCGTTCACCGCGGGCGGGCGCGCGGGGTGAGCGCGCGGCTTGCGAGCGGCGGATCGCTGCTGGTGCGCGCGCCGCGGGTGGTGGTGGCGGCGGGGGCGATCCACACGCCTCTGCTGCTCGAGCGAAACGGGCTCGCGGGCGGCTACGGCCAGCTTGGGGGGAACCTTTCTCTGCACCCGGCCACGGCGGCGTTCGCGCGGATGGAGGAGGTCGTGGACATGGCCCGCGGCGTGCCGCAGAGCTTTTACGTGGACGAGTTCGCGGCCGAGGGGATCATGCTGGAGGGCGTCGCGGGGCCACCGGCGTATGCGGCTATGGCGCTGCCGCTGAGCGGCCGCCGGCACGTGCAGGCCATGGCCGCCTACCGTCACCTTGCCCAGTTCGGCCTGATGGTCAGCGACAGCTCGCGCGGCCGGGTGCGCCACGTCGCCGGCCGTCCGGTGATCCGCTATGACCTGTCCGAGCCGGACCTCGAGAGGTTCCGCGTCGGTCTGAGGCGCATCGAGGAGCTCTTCCTGGCGGCCGGCGCACGCGAGGTCTACCTGCCGCTGACCGCAGGGGTTCGCCCGGAGCGTGCGCGCGCCCGGGATCTGCGGTTGATGGCCTTCCATCCGCTCGGCACCGCTCGCGCGGACGCGCGCGCGAGCCACGGCGCGGTCGATGGCGACCTCGCAGTCCACGGCGTGCGCGGCGTGTACGTCGCCGACGGGTCTGCCGTGCCGAGCGCGCTCGGCGTGAACCCGCAGCTCACGATCATGGCGCTTGCGACACGGCTGGCGTTCCGGCTGCTCGATCGCAACGCTCCCCGTCCCGCGACCGAGGAGGTCACATGTCCTTCCTGATCGATCCGCCATGGCTGTATGCCACCGGCCGCACCTATGCCCGCCTGATGCCGGAGCAGACGCCGAGCGCGCGCGCCGTCAGCTGCGCGACCGCCGGCGTGTTCCTCACCACGAGCATCTCGCTGTACCTCGACCGTCCGTGGACGCGGCCGATCTGGAGGGCCTGCCGCGCAGACAGCGGTCGTGACTGGATGCTCAACTCGGGGGTGCTGCACATCGACCCGCGGCGCGCCGGCTGGCGCACGCACGCTGCCAGCGCTCTGCTGTTCGCGACATACCCGCTGTGGCTGTGGCTCGGCCTGCGGCGTGGCAGACGTCCTTCCACGGCGTAGACGGGACGCGAGCCGGGAGGCTTGTCGCCCGGGACCGAGGGGGGAGGAGTGGATCGGATCCTGCTGGACGGGACCGGGTGCGCCCTCAGGCGATCAGGTCTCCTACGCTTGTCCGCAGCCGTGACTATGTTTGGGTCGATGCCCGCCGATGCAGCGGAGCCCGACGAGGTCGTCCCTCCGACGGACGCCGCCGGCCTTGGCTTGCTCGGCCCGAGGTCCCGGCATCTGCTCGCGCTCGAGTTCGGATCAAGCGCCCAGTTTTACGACCCGCGCCTTGAGTGGCGCCGGCTTTTCGCCGAGCTGCTCGGCACCTTCATGCTGGTGCTCGTCGCGGCCGGTGGCGCCATCCTCCACGGCCAGGGGCAGATCAGCCTGGCTTCTGCAGCTGTCGCGCCTGGCCTCATGGTGATGGCGATCATTCTGTTCATGGGCGCCGTCTCGGGCGCGCATCTGAATCCCGTCGTCTCGCTCGCGTTCGCGCTGCGCGGAGATTTCCCCTGGAGGCGCGTTCCGGGCTACATCGTAATTCAGCTCATAGGCGCCACATTGGCCTGCCTGTTTTTGCTCGCGGTGTTCGGCAACATCCAGCAGCTCGGCGCGACAGTTCCCGGTCCGGGCTATGAGAACTGGCAGGCGCTACTGATGGAGATAGTCCTCACGGGTTCGCTTGTGAGCGTGATCTTGGGGACGGCCTCGGCCGCGCAGAACGTCGGTGGGATCGCCGCTCTGGGCGTGGGCGGCTACATCGCCCTCGCCAACCTCTGGTCCGCGCCCGTCAGCGGTACCTCAATGAACCCCGCCCGCTCGTTCGGCCCGGCGTTGGTGAGCGGTCACTTCTCAAGCTACTGGGTGTACGTGCTCGGGCCGACCGCGGGGGCGCTGATCGCGGTCGGGTGCGCGTTCATCCTGCGCGGGCGGGGCGGAAGTCCCACCTCTGTTGCCGCCGGGTCCGGCGTCCTCGGTGCCGGACAGCTTGCAGAGAAGCCGCACCCCGACTCCGCATCGCCTCGCCGCGCTGTGCCGTAGGAGTAGCCTGAGGCGCGCTCAATGACTGCACCGCTGACGATTGTTGGATTGGGCGGCTCGCTGGCGAGCGTGTCCAGGAGCCGCGCCGCTTTGCAGTTGGCACTCGAAGGGGCCGCGAGAGCGGGCGCGGAAACGACGATGCTCGACCTCCGCGAGCTCGACCTGCCGATGTACCCCCCTGACAACGACGAGCCGTCCCCTTCCGCCGAACGCCTGATCGAGGCGTGCTACTCGGCCGACGGGATGCTTTGGAGCAGCCCGATGTATCAGGGGACGATCTCGGGCGCATTCAAGAACGCGCTTGACTGGCTCCACGTGCTCGGCACCCGCGAGCCGCCGTTTCTGTACGACAAGGTGATCGGGCTGATCAGTGCTGCTGGTGGAACACACGGTCTCCAAGCGATCAACACGATGGAGTTCTCTATTCGAGCTCTTCGCGCGTGGGACGTCCCGTATGTTGTTCCCGTCGCAGCGGCGGCGCGCGTTTTCGACGAGCAGGGCCGAGTGCAAGACCCGGTGATCGAACAGCAGCTCATCGCGCTCGGCGGCGAAGTCGTGCGCGTGGCCCGACGGTTCGCTCGGGACCGCTCGGTCCATCGCGCTGCTGAGTGCGACGAGGCGGCCGAACGGGTGTCCGCGACCGCGTAGCGCCACCAAGGCGTGGATAAAGACGGCCAGCTCGGCGAAACGCCGGCCCTGTGCAATACTTAAGTGAATGCTTCAGTATTTGCCCACGCAGCCTACGCCCGAGCCGCCGATCGACGTGGTCTTCCACGCGCTCTCGGATGCGAACCGGCGCACGATGATCGACCGCCTGCTCGACGGGCCGGCGTCGGTAAGCGAGCTGGCGCGGCCGCTCGCGATATCTCTGCCGGCGGTCGTCCAGCACCTGCACGTACTCGAGGCGAGCGGCGTCGTGCGCTCGCACAAGGTGGGACGCGTGCGCACGTGCGAAATCGAGCCGCGAGCGCTGAGCACCGCCGAGCGGTGGATCAGCGAGCGGCGTGCGATGTGGGAGGCGCAGCTCGACCGGCTCGGCGAGTTTCTCGCGACTGGAACCGATGAGTCCGAGCCATCCACGCCGTCAAAGAAAACAAGCTCGAAAGGGAGATCGAAATGAGCAACAGGTCAGCAACACACTCGACGTTCGTGATCGAACGCGACTACGACGCAGCCCCCGCGCGCGTGTTCGCGGCGTGGGCGGACGCTGACGCGAAGGGCCAGTGGTTCGGGCCGGGCGGCGGACAGGCGCACGAGCTCGAATTCCGCGAGGGCGGTCGCGAGCACTTCGAGGCGGCGGTTGCGGGCGCGGTCTACTCCTACGACGCGCTCTACGAAGACATCGTCCGTGACGAGCGGATCGTCTACACCTACAACATGCACCGCGACGGCGTGCGGATGTCGGTGTCGGTGACGACGGTCGAGCTGCTCGCGGACGCCGACCGAACGCACCTGCGCTACACCGAGCAGGGCGTGTTCCTCGACGGCGAGGACAAGCCCGAGCTGCGCGAGCACGGCACGAAGGAGCTACTCGACAAGCTCGGCGAGGCGCTCGCGCAGGGGGCTGGGACGGTATGAGCGCGGGCGCCGGCGAGACCGATACGACGCAGACGACGCGCCGCGCGCTCGAGCGCGGTGCCGTGCACGATGGGAGCGACCGCTCTCGCTGGCTGGCGCTCTACGTGCTGTGCGTGGGAATGCTCATGATCGTTCTCGACGTGACGATCGTGAACGTCGCGCTGCCGTCGATCCAGGAAGACCTGCGCTTCTCGACGTCGAGCCTCGCGTGGGTCGTCAACGCCTACCTGATCGCGTTCGGAGGACTGCTGTTGCTGGCCGGACGCGTGGGCGACCTGATGGGCCGCCGGCGTATCTTCCTCGCGGGCGTCGCGCTGTTCACGAGCGCCTCGCTTCTGTGCGGCGTCGCTCAGACCGCGTGGTGGCTCGTGGCCGCGCGCTTCGTCCAGGGCGTCGGCGGCGCGATGACGTCGGCGGTGATCCTCGGGATGATCGTGACGATGTTCCGCGATGCTCGCGAGCAGGCGAAGGCGATCGG
>JAXDGO010000046.1:0-28484 GCA_034665005.1 Solirubrobacteraceae bacterium
AGAAGCTCGACAGCCGCACGTAGCGCCCGTGCAGCTCGGACCACTCGTCCATCGCCTCGCGCATGATCCGGAAGTTGGCCTGCGTGGCGAACGTCCCGCCGTAGCCCTCGGTCGTGGGTCCGTGCGGCACATAGTCCAGCAGGCTCTGCGCGGTCGAGCGGATCACGGCGACGATGTCGCCGCCGGCCTCCGCCACGGCCTTGGCGTGAACCACGTCCTCGTATACGTCACCGGTCGCCGTCAGCACGTAGCGCAGCGGGCTCGGTGCCTCGCCGAGACGCTCGCGCAGCGCGCGGCGCTCGTCGAACCGGCGGGCGATCTCCTTCAGGTGCGCCGCGCACTCGTCGGTGACGCGATCGCGAATCGTCTGCTCGTCGCCCAGATCGAGCTCTGACAGGGTGAGCTCTCCGGCGCTCACCGCCTCGGCGATCTGCTGCGGCGAGCGGCCGGTCTGGAGCATCGCGTTGCCGAGCCAGAAGGCGACGCCGCGCCCGAGCCCGCCGTGCTCCTGCACGTGGTCGACCAGCACGTTGGGCAGCGGCACGTCGAGCGAGTCCGCGCCGTCCACTCCCAGCAGCCGCGTCACGCTGCGCTCGACCGAGACCGTCGTCCGGCCGGCTATCTGCTCGCCGACCTGCTCGGCGATCTGCTTCGCGGCCTGCCGGGAGGCCGCGACCACCCCCGGATCCAGGTCCAGCTTCGAGGCGCTCATCGGAGCTCCCTCACGATCGGGAAGGGGATCACCTCTCGCAGCGTGTCGCGTTCGGTCAGGATCATCACCAGCCGGTCCACCCCCATGCCGCCCCCGGCCGTCGGCGAGTAGCCGTACTCGATCGCCCGCGCGTACTCCTCGTCGTTGGGATGCGGCACGTCCGCGTCGTCGATCATGCGACGCTGGCGCTGGTCGACGAAGCGCTGCCACTGATCCACCGGGTCGTTCAGCTCGGTGTCACCGCTGACCAGCTCGATGCCGCCGATCACCGCGTCGAAGTGCTCCGCCAGCTCGGGATGCTCGGAATGGCGCTTGGTGATCGGAAACGGCTCCAGCGGGAAGTCGAACACGTGCGTCGGCTGGTTGATCGTGCTCTCGATTTTCTCCGAGTAGATGTCCGCGACGACCTCCGCCCAGGTGGCGTCCGGGTCCATCGGCTCGTCGAGCAGCTCGGCGAGCTGCTCGCGCGTGGACTCCATGAAGTCGACGCCGAAGCGCTCCTGGATCAGCTCGCGCATCGTTACCCGCCGCCACGGCTTCGCGAGGTCGATCTCCTCGCCGCCCCGCATGATGACCGTGCGGCCGAGCGCCTTCTGGGCGACGTCGCGGAACATCTCTTCCGTGACCGTGGCGACGTCGTTGTAGTCGGAGTACGCGCACATGAACTCGATGATGGTGAACTCGGGAGAGTGCTTCGGGGAGATCCCCTCGTTGCGGAACACCTTGCCCATGTCGTAGACGTTCTCCATGCCGCCGACGATGCAGCGGTTCAGAAACAGCTCGACGGAGATGCGCAGATAGAGGTCGCGATCGAGCGCGTTGTGGTGGGTCGTGAAGGGCCTGGACCCCGCGCCGCCCGCGAGCGATTGCAGGGCGGGGGTTTCGATCTCCACGAAGTTGCGCTCGGCGAGCCATTCGCGGATCGCGAGGACGATCTTGTTGCGCGTGATGAACAGCTCGCGGGTGTCCTCGTTGGCGAGCAGGTCGAGCTCGCGGTAGCGGTAGCGGGTGCCCGTGTCGCCGAGCCCGTGGTGCTTGTCGGGAGGCGGGCGCAGCGTCTTGGTGAGCAGCGTCGCCTCCTGTACGGCGAGTGCCAGCTGGCCGCGCTGGGTCACGTAGACGCACCCGTCGACGCTGACGATGTCGCCGATGTCCAGGCCAAGGATGCGGTCGTAGGCCTCCTGACCGAGGGAGTCGACCCGCACGACGACCTGGATCGTTCCGGACAGGTCGCGCAGGTCGAGGAATGCCGTCTTGCCGTGCCCGCGCCTGGAGATCAGCCTGCCGGCCACCGTGTAGCGGATGTCGGGGTGCTCCCCCGACTCGAGCTCTGCGGGATCGTGGGCGTCGAGGACGTCCGCGATTCGCGTGCGGGTGTTCCACAGGCTGACCGGTGGATAGGGGTCGATCCCTTCGGCCCGCAGGCGTTCCATCTTGGCGCGGCGTTCGTCGAATTCGACGATGCCGCCGCTGTCGTTTTGACCGGCCTCGGGCCGGTCGTCCTGCTCCTCCTCCTGCTGATTGCGTACTGGCATAACGAAGACGATCCTCTCAGGTGGGACACGCTTGTACAAGCGACCGGCGCGTGGGCCAGGCCCGTGAAGGGCCGCCGGCCGAGGCCCGTTCGGGGCCGCGTGAGCCGGGCCTTGGCGGCCCGGGCATGAAGCCCCAGAAGGACATGTCCCTGCGCGCGGGCGGCCCGAAGGCTCAGGCCATCGGCAGCGACATGCCCACGGGTTTCGAGCTCGCCTGCGGCTCGGACGCCGCAGTCGCGACCTCGACCAGCGGCAGCACCGGCAGCTCGACGGGCGACATCGCGATCAGCCCGCGCGCGATCTGGTGGATCGCCTGCGCGGCCGGGTCGTCGGGATCCTCGATCACAAGCGGAAGGCCCTCGTCGGACTGCCGGCGCAGAGGCATCGTCAACGGCACGCGGCCGAGCATCGGCACGTCGAGCTCGTCGGCGAGCTCCTGGCCGCCGCCCTCCCCGAAGATCGCGTAGCGCTCGCCAGAGGGTGTCACGAAAGTCGACATGTTCTCGATCACGCCGCCGATCTCGAGCGACACCTTGTGCGCCATCTGAGCGGCTCGCCGCGCGACTTTCTGAGCGGTCTGCTGCGGCGTCGTGACGATCATGAACTGAGCCTGGGGCAGCAGCTGCGCGAGCGTCATCGAGACGTCCCCGGTGCCTGGCGGCAGGTCGACGAGCAGGTAGTCCAGCGCGCCCCAGTCGACGTCCTGCAGGAACTGGGTGAGCGCCTTGTGCAGCATCGGCCCCCGCCACACCACGGCGGCGTCCTCCTCGACGAAGAAGCCGATCGACATCACCTTCACGCCATGCGCCTCGAGCGGGACGATCTTGCGCTCGGCGGACACCGGGGGGCGCGTCGAGCCGAGCCCGTACATGCGCGGGATCGAGTAGCCCCAGACGTCTGCGTCGAGCACCCCCACGCGCTTGCCCTCGCCGACGAGGGATGCGGCGAGGTTGGCCGTCAGCGTCGACTTGCCTACGCCGCCCTTGCCCGAGCCGATGCAGAGCACGTTGGCGACCTGGGCGAGGGACCCGGCCGGCAGGCTGGCGCGCCCCAGCTTCTGCTGGAGCGCGGCCTTCTGGGAGTCGTCGAGCACGTCGAAGTACACGTTCACGTGCGAGACACCCTCGAGCGCCGAGACGGCGCCGGCGACCGCCGTCTGGAAGTGCCCCTTGATCGGGCAGCCGGGCGTCGTCAGCGACACGGTCACGTCGACGACCCCGTTGGCGCTCACGTCGATCGAGCGCACCATGTCGAGCTCGACTATCGAGCGGTGGAGCTCGGGGTCGATGACCACCTCGAGCGCGCTGCGGATCTCATCCGTGTCGGTCACCGGACCATTGTGGCAAACCTGTTCGCAGCGCCCGGACTTCCTCGGCGTGATCCGGTAGGCTCGGCCCCTAACGGGGTGGGGCTGCGCATAGATGCGGGGTCCTCGCCGCCACGAGTCTCGTGGCGGGTTCTGCGCTTCTTATCGAGGGGAAAGGCAGCGATCATGGCTATTAGCTCTGTCGAGTCGGCTTCGGCCGGTAATGGGGGCTCTGCGCCCGCCGTCACGCCGGATCAGATCCTGCAGCTCGGGTTCGGGTTCTGGGGATCCAAGACGCTGTTGAGCGCGATCGAGCTCGGCGTCTTCTCGGCGCTCGCGGACGGGCCGGCAAGCGAGGAGGAGCTGCGCTCGCGCCTGGAGCTCGATGGGCGCAGCTGCCGCGACTTCCTTGACGCGCTGGTGGCGCTGGGCATGCTCGACCGCGGGCCCGCCGGCTATCGCAATACCCCTGCCGGCGATCTGTTCCTGGATCGCGCGAAGCCGTCTTACGTCGGCGGGATACTCGAGATGGCCAACGCTCGGCTGTACGGCTTCTGGGGCTCTCTGACGGAGGCCTTGCGGACCGGTGAGCTTCAGAACGAGGCCAAGGGCGGTGGGGAGGACCTGTTCGACGCGCTCTACAGAGAGCCGGCGCGCCTGCGCGGATTCTTGAAGGCGATGACCGGCATAAGCACCGGCACGGCTCTCGCGATCGCCGAGAAGTTCCCATGGGATCGCTACCAGACGCTGTGCGACGTTGGTGCTGCCGAGGGCGCGGTGCCTGTGCACGTTGCCATGCGCCATGCACATATGAGCGGCGTCGGCTTCGACCTCCCGGCTGTGGGGCCGATCTTCGATGACTTCGTCGCGAGCTTCGGCCTGCAGGACCGGGTGCGCTTCGCCGCCGGCGACTTCTTCGCCGATCCGCTCCCCAAAGCAGATGTGCTCGTGATGGGCCACATCCTTCATGACTGGGGGATGGATGACAAGCTGATGCTCCTGCGAAAAGCTCATGACGCACTGCCGGAGGGCGGCTCTCTGATCGTCTATGAGGCGATCATCGACGACGAGCGCCAGGAGAACGCGTTCGGGCTGCTGATGAGCCTGAACATGCTGATCGAGACGCGCGAGGGCTTCGACTACACCGGCGCCGACTGCTGCGGCTGGATGGCCGATGTCGGGTTCCGCGAGAGCTACGTCCAGCACCTGGTCGGGCCCGATTCGATGGTCGTGGCCACCAAGTAGTCGCGGGTTAAAGTGACCCGCGGGCGGTGGGGGCCGCCCGCGGGTCGAGGGGAGGAGAGGTGCTACTACTGCCGGCGGGATATGAGGCCGGCAGACTTTCCCGCCCGCGGCCTCTCCGAGCCGGGCGGGGGAAGCTTGGTGCTTCAGACGAGGCTCAGGATCCGCTCCTGAACCCGGTTGGCCAGCTCGGGCACGCGGTTGGCGAGGTCGCCGCCGTTCTTGGCGACCGCGTCGCGGCGCGCCTCGAGGTCACCGACGGTGCCCTCGAGCTCGCGACGGCGCTGGCGCAGCTCGCGCTCGACGCGCACGCGCGTTTTGCGGATCTCGCGCTCGAGCCGGTTGCGGGCAGTGACGCCGCGGCGCTCGAAACGGCGCAGCTGGGCCTGAGCTTTGGACGGGGACGAGTAGCTCGAGATCGTGTCGCTCACGCTCGAGACCACGCGGTCGCGCGCGATGAGTGCGGCGCCGACCGGAATCAGCACGGCGCGCTCGGCGTAGTCGCCGAAGACCTCGGCGGTGTCGCGCGTGGCGGTCTGGGTCTGGCGGAGGGCAGCCTCGGTCTGATGGGTGGCACGCGTGCGCGCAGCCTTGGCCCTGGTCGACTTGGACTGCGTGCTGCCGGCCGACGCGGAGCGCGCGCGCCGCGCCGTGGAGGCTTTCGCCGAAGCGGGTTTACGGCGGGTTTTGCGCGCAGATTTGGCGCGCGCTTTGCTGGCGCTGGGTGTGTTGGTAACAGTGGGCATTTGGAGCGGTTCTCCTCTTCTTCCTCGCTTGCTCTGAGGAACGTGTGCGGGTTTGTTTCAGGTTCTTCGCTGTGCTACCCAGCGAACACATGTTTGTAACCCGACTTGGAGAGATCGTTACAGATCGATCCTAGCACGGCGTGAAATCCCCGTTATCAGGGGACGTACGGCGGATCAGCTTGTAACAGGAGGAACATGCGTTCGATACATCGAATCGCCGTCCGCGTCATCGGTGCGCATGCGAGCCAACCACTCGGACGGGTGCTCGAGCTCGGCCGGGCTGGGCAGCGACTCCGGCCCGCGCCACGCCCGGGCAAGCGCCGGCGGGCCGCCCTCGGCCACGACCGCGTCGCAGAACCTGCGGCCCATCTCGTACTGGCGCAGCTTCAACTCGAGGCCCAGCAGGCGCTCGAGCACGCGCCAGGGAAGGCCACGGCCCTCGCGCCGGCGGTTCAGCGCGCTTCGCAGCCGCGGCAGCGACGGGAGCACCTCCGCGCCGATCGCGTCCATCGTGTGCTCGGCGTGCCCCTCTATCAGCGACATGGCCGCCTGCATGCGCTCGACGAGCTGCCAGCGATCCTCGCCGATCGTCAGCCGTAGCAGCTCACCGCGTCTGGCACGATCGACCATCTCGCGAAGCTGACCGGCGTCGGGAATCCTCGGGAGTCGCCCCCCGGCCGTGTCGCCGGCGCGCTTGCCGGTGACGCTGATCTGCAGCCCGTCGATCAGCTCTTTGAGCAGACCGCCGAGATAGTCGCGCAGCCATGGCACGCCGGAGAACTGGACCGCATGCGTGATCTCGTGGATCGTCACCCATACGACGAGCTCGTCGCGATCGACCCCGAGGTTCCGCGCCGCCTGTGCGAGGTTCGGCGCGAGCAGCAGCAGCCGCGGCGGGGCGGAGGCGTCGAGCAGCGCCAGGTCGTACTGGCCGAGCACGCGCTGGGAGAGCATGCCCGTGAGCGCTCCGACCTGCGCGCCGAGCAGCAGTCCGGAGGCGGAGCGCATCGGGCCCCGCAACGGGCCGATCAGACGTCCGCTGTCATCGTCCATGCGGTCCGTGAGCGTCGCCAGCAGCGGTTGCATCGTCTTCAGGTTGGCGGCGATCCATGTCGGCCGGTCGACCGCCTCGATCGCAGGCAGCGTGTCCGGCACCTGGAGCCCGCTGTAGGCGCTCACGCGCCGAGCGAAGTCGTATGCGAGCGGCTCGACCGCGGCGGCGCTCACGCCCCCGTTGGGCGGCGATCCGGCGATCAGCTCTCCCACCCGCTGCGCCGCGCTCCAATCGATCAGGTCCATCCCAAGAGCGTAGCCAGGCGCGGGCGTCGTCCCCGCGTATCCTAGGAACGTGTCTGGCCCCAGAATCGCGCCCGCGCCGCCCGAGGGCCCATCGGGCGGGGAGCAGCAATCGGGGTTCCTCAAGCGGGCGGAGGTTCGGGACGTGCTCGCCTGGATGCGCCTGCTCGTGGACCCGCAGGACGCAGCCGCAGTCGTGCGGGCGCTCGCGAGGCCGCCGATCGAGCTGCGCCAGGTCGAGCTGGCGCGTGTGATCCAGGTGGCGCGGCGGCGAAAGCTGGATCTCGTGCTCGGATTGGCGGCCGCCACCGAGTCGCCGCACGTGCCGCCCGAGGCGCGGGACCGAATCCAGCGCTTCGTGGAGCTTCACCGAAGCGCAGCAGCCGACCTCGACAAGGTCCCGCCGGACGTGTTCGTCGGCCGCCTGATCCAGCGGCTCGGCACCCGCGGACGGCGGCTGCTCGCTCCAGAGGACGCGGCCGAGCAGCGGACGAGCCTCGAGCGGCTCCGGCGCCTGGCGGTCGACTTCGTAGCGCGCAATCCCGACTCGAGCGTGCGCGAGCTCGGGCGCCACCTCGCGACCGTCGTGCCCGACGCCGAGTGGGAGGATGACGACGTCGGTCTGGACCGGCTCGAGCCATCGCCCGCGGAGGCCGCCGCCAGCGAGCTCGAGTCGACGCTCCACCTGTTGCGCGAGGAGGTGCTCGGAAGCGTCGCGCGCATCGGCGGCCGGCTCGGAGAGCTGCGGCTGGACACCGACCTCGACATCTCCCACGGGGTGGTCCGCTACCTCGAGCTGCTGAAGCTCTCGGCCCTGCTTCAGCGACCCGACGGGCAGAACCTCGCGGAGGCCCTGTCGGACATCAACGTGCGGCTGCTCGCCGCCACGACGCCGCTGCAGCGCGAGATCTTCCAGACCTCGACGCTCGACGACACGCTGCTGGCGGCCGAGACCGACGATCGCGCACGCGCCCAGGCGCTCGCTCCGAGGGAGGAGGCCTCGCTGGGACCGTTCCTCCCGCGCAAGGGCATCGGCCTGGCGCTCTCGGCCTCGGACATCCACACCTACCGCAGCTGCCCTCTCAGGTACAAGTTCGCGCGGGTCCTGCGAATCCCCACCGAGCAGACCATCCACCAGCGCTTCGGCATCGTCGTGCATCAGGTGCTCGAGCGATACCACTCCGAAGGGGGCACGACGCTGGCGCAGATGCTCGACCTGCTCGAGACGGGCTGGCGCAGAAGCGGGCTCGGCGAAGGCGAGCGCGAGCAGGAGCTGTGCGAGAAGGCGCGCATCGCGCTGACGCGTTACCACGCGCGGCTGCACGAGCACGACGCCGAGCCGGTCTGGTTCGAGCGCCAGTTCGACTTCCGTCTCGGACCGCATCACCTCCGAGGGCGCGTCGACCGCGTCGACCGCCTTGCCGATGGGTCCGACGAGCGGTATGAGCTGATCGACTACAAGACCTCCCGGCCGAAGACCGCCGAGCAGCTCGTCGACGACGTGCAGCTGTCCCTCTACGCGCTGGCCGCGCGCGAAGCCTGGCAGCTCGAGTCCTCGCGTCAGGCCTACTACTACGTGCTCGACGACCTCAAGGTGCCAGTGCCGAGGAGCGACCAGGACGCGGAGTCGGTCAAGGACATCGTCCTGGAGGTCGGCGAGGGAATCCTCGCCCAGGCATTCGAGCCGACGCCGTCCCATGCGGCCTGCTCGATCTGCGACTACCGCATCGTCTGCCCCGCGGCCGAGCGCTAGCGCTTACTTGCCCTCGCGCCCGCGCTGGCGCAGGAACCGCTGGAATTCACGGGCGAGCATGTCGCCCGACGGCACGTCCTCGGGAACGCTCTGCGCCTCGCTCTGCGCCGCCTGCTCCAGCCGCTCGACGAACGCTTGGATGTCGGGATCGCTCTGCACCGCGAGCCCGACCTGTCGCTCGTAGTCGGCGGCGGCCGATTCGAGCTCTGAGACGTCTACCGAGACGCCGATCAGGCCTTCCACCTTGCGCACGAGCGCGAGCGCGGCCTTGGGATTCGTGGCGGCGGCGACGTAGTGGGGAACGGCCGCCCACAGGCTGACCGACGGCAGCCCCGCATCGGCGCAGGCGTTGTGCAGGACGCCGACGATCCCGGTCGGACCCTCGTAGCTCGAGGCCTGGATCCCGAGGCGCTCCATCAGCGCGGGCTCGGAGGCGTGGCCGCTGAGCGCCACCGGCTGCGTGTGCGGCACGTCGCCGAGCAGCGCGCCCAGCGAGACGACGACCTGCACGCCGAGCGCCTCGGCGAGGTCGACCAGCTGTGAGCTGAACGCGCGCCAGCGCATCGACGGCTCGATGCCCTGCACGAGCACGAGGTCGCGCGGCGCCCGCGGCGCCCGTGCCTCGAAGATCTCGACCGAAGGCCATGCGATCTCCCGCCGTTCACCCTCGCCGAAGCGAACGCACGGGCGGTTCGCCTGGAAGTCGTAGAACTCCTCGGAGTCGATCCTCGCGAAGCGGCTGGCGTCGAGGGAGTCGGCGAGGAACGAGACCGCGCTGGAGGCGGCGTCGCCGGCGTCGTTCCAGCCCTGGAACGCGCACACCATGGCCGGGGCCCTGAGGCCATCGGGACGGCGGTCCCAGATGAACGGCTGCATCCGAACCACCGTACATCATGCGCGTATGGCCTCCGCGACCCTTCCCGCGTCGGATCAGATCCAGACGATCGCGACGCTGCGCGACGGCGAGGAGGTCGATGCGGTGTTCGCGTGCACGCGCAAGGAGCGTCAGATCTCGCGTGCGGGGAGCTCCTATCTGACGATCGAGCTGCGCGACAGGACCGGGACCATCCTCGCGCGAGCGTTTCGCGACGCCGACCTGCTCGCGGGCCGCTTCGAGCGCGGCCAGCTCGTGCACGTGCGTGGCCGCGCCGAGCGCTTTCGCGACGCGCTCCAGATCGAGGTCCGTGCGATCGACCGCGCCGACGGCGCCGACCCTGCCGGGTTCCTGCCGGTCGCCTATCGCGACCTCGACGAGCTCGACGGCTTCCTCGAGCATCTCGCGCGCGAGGTCTATGAGGCCGGGTGCAAGGCGCTCCTGGAGCGGTTGCTCGGCGATGCGTCCCTGCGCGCCGAGATACGGCGCGCACCGTGCTCGATTCCGGGCACCGGCGCTTCCGGGAGGGCCTCCTTCGGCCATCACGCCTACCTCGGCGGCCTGCTCGAGCACACGGTCGCGGTGGCGACGATGGCGCTCGAGCTGTGCACGCTGCACCCGCGCCTCGATCGCGACCTGCTGCTGAGCGCTGCGATCGTCCACGACCTCGGCAAGACGCGCGAGTTCATCTACGGCGCCGAGATCGAGCGCAGCGCCGAGGGCAGGCTGCTCGGCCACGTCGAGCTCGGGCTGCGGATCGTCGCGAGCCATGTCCCGGCTGCGCTGGACGCCGAGCGCAGGCTGGCGCTCGAGCATTGCGTGATCCTCCATCACGGGCCCGATGCGGCCGCCGGCCAGCGCTTCGCCTCCCCCGAGGCACTGGCCCTGCATCGGCTGAACGCGCTGGATGCTCAGGTCAAGGGCGCATTTGAGCGCGGCGCCGCCGGATCGGCGCTCTGAACACTCTGCAAAGCGGGTCAAGCCTGCGGCCGGAGGTGCCGATAGAGCCGTGATGGGCAACACAGCCGTTTCATCTCCTGTCAATCGTCCGGACGACGTCACGACGCCGCCTGCGGCGGAGCCAGCCGGCAACGGCCTCTACCCGCCGCGCAATCCCGGCCGCTCCACCCGCATGATCGGCGAGGTCGCCGTGGACCTCGGGTTCGCCGACCGCCTGACCGTCGAGGAGGCGGTCGCGGCAGCGCGCGCCCAGGGTCGCCCGACCGGCCTGGTGCTGGTCGAGCGCGGTGTCCTGCGTCACGACCAGCTCGCACGGGTCGTCGCCGAGCGCTTCGGCCTGGACTTCGTCGACCTGGCGGTCTACGACCTGGACATGGGAGCCGTCAACCTGATCAGCGCCGAGACCGCGAGGCGCTATCAAGCCGTGCCCGTCGGCTTCACCGACGACGGCTCGCTCGTGCTCGCCATGGCCAACCCGACGAACGTGCTGACGATCGACGACGTGGGCATGATGACCGGCCGGCGGATCCGGCCGGCGGCCGCCTCGGTCGAGGACCTCAACCTGCTTCTGACACGGCTCGTGCAGATGGACGAGTCGATCGAGGACATCGTCGAGGAGGACACCGACGACGATGCAGAGCAGAACCTGCTGGTCTCGGAGGCCGACACCGACGCGCCGATCATCAAGCTCGTGCACTCGATCGTGGCCCAGGCTGTGCAGCAGGGCGCCTCCGACATCCACGTGAACCCGGAAGAGGGCGACACGCGGGTCCTGTTCCGCGTCGACGGCGTGCTTGCGCCCGCCGCCACGGTCAAGCGCAGGATGGCCCAGGGCGTCGTGTCGCGCATCAAGATCATGGGCGACCTCGACATCTCGGAGAAGCGCGTCCCGCAGGACGGCCGCTTCGCGCTGACCGTCGACGGGCGCCGCGTGGACATCCGCGTGGTCACGCTGCCGCTGGTCAACGGCGAGGGCGTCGTGCTCCGCATCCTCGACAAGGGCGCCGTCGTGGAGGGCCTGGACTCGCTCGGCATGCAGGCTGCCGATCAGCAGCGCTTCGAGACCGCGGTCCAGCGCCCGAACGGCGCCGTGCTCGTGACCGGGCCCACCGGCTCCGGCAAGACGACCACCCTCTATGCCGCGCTGAACGTGCTGAACGACGGCGAACGGAGCATCCTCACGATCGAGGACCCGGTCGAGCAGCGGATCGCCGGCATCAAGCAGATGCAGATCGCCCCCAAGGCGGGAGTCACCTTCGACCGGGGGCTGCGCTCGATGCTGCGCGCCGATCCCGATGTGATCATGGTCGGCGAGATCCGCGACCGTGAGACTGCGCACATCGCCGTCGAGGCCGCGCTGACCGGCCACCTCGTCCTCTCGACGCTGCACACGCGCGACGCGCCGAGCGCGCTGGGAAGGCTGATCGACATGGGCATCGAGCCCTTCCTGGTGTCCTCCGCCGTCGACTGCATCGTCGCCCAGCGCCTCGTGCGGATGCTGTGCAACCACTGCAAGCGCGCTCAGCACGTCTCGGAGTTCGTGCTCGCCGACTACGGGCTGGCAGGGGCCGAGCCATATGAAGCCGTCGGCTGCTCGCGCTGCGGCGGCTCGGGGTATCGCGGCCGCGTCGGGCTGTATGAGGTGATGAGCGTCAGCGAGCCGATCCGGGCCCTGATACTCGAGCGCGCCTCAGTCGACGCGATGGTCGCGGTCGCCGTCGAGGAAGGGATGCTGCGTCTGCGCGACGACGGCATGCAGAAGGTCCGCGAGGGCCTGACCTCCATCGCCGAGGTCGAACGCATGACCAACAGCCTGCTGTAGCGACGCCCCTATGGACGGCGCCGCGGTCGCGACGCCGTCCCGGCTGAGCGGGAGCTAGTGATGGATGGCGCTCGGCCGCGTGACTTTCTTGGCCTTCTTGTGCTTCTTGCTGGACTTCTTGTGTTTCGTGATGGTCGTCTTGGGGTTCAGCCGCGTGCCCCCGGAGAAGCCGTCGGGCCGGCAGCCATTCGGTCGTCCGAGCTCGAACGGACCTGAGATCGCCTGTGTGACGACGTTTTTTTCCAGGTACGCGTAGGTGACGCTCAGCAGCGCATCGACGCGCGGCTCTGCGCACAGCTTCGTGCCGATCGAGAACTGGCCCGTGATCGTCTCGTAACCGCCCTTTGCGGCGCCGACGCAGTTGAGCGCGAAGCCCGGGATTTCGCCCGAGCACGAGAAGGTGTCGCTGAGCGGGTTGGCTTTGAGGTCGCTGACGGACGGCGGGCTCTGTACCCCTGTCACCGGTATCTGTGACTGGACCTGATAACCGGTGACCGGGCCGTTGCAGTAGAAGGTGTACTTGACCTGCTGGTCTTCGTTGCCCGGTTCGGGCGTGCCGGCCGCCAGGCTGCCGAGGCAGTTGTAGTTGTTCGGGTTGGCTTCTTCGGCTTGGCTCATCGCCGGGACACCGAGCAACAGGGCGACACTGCCCATGCTCGCTCCCAGCCAGAACGTGGCCTTGCGGTGGGCAGCTGCGAATGCGTGCAACAGGGGTCTCCGTTCGTCGGTTGATGGGTCTCTCATCGCCGCAGAAGCCTTTCGACGCTCTGCTTCGGTGAAGTTGCGTTGAAGGGAGTGGAGGAGCGCGCGCCTACCGCAGCGAACGGCGAGACCAGCAGGACGCCGGCGGCCGGCAGCGCGGTGAGCGTCACCGCCGAGGAGCCGGCCGGCAGGCCGGACGCCGATCCCGCCACGACGGAGCCGAAGGTCACGACGATCAGGCCGTGTTCGCGGTACGCCGGCGTGGAGGTGATCGCGGGGATGGAAGCCTTCAGGAACTCGTCGGCCGCAGTCAGCTCGCCGGGCGTGCCGGGGGCGCACGCGGCGCCAGCTGCGCCTTCGGGACACGGGGCCTGGGTGACCGTCTGGAGAAGCTGCGGGGCCGGGCTCGCCAGCTGAGCGGCCTCGCCCGCGAAGGCGGCCGCAGAGAGGCCCGACCAGCCGCTCAGCAGCGTGCCCGAGGGAACCGCCGTTCCGTTGATGTACGGAGCGAGGGACGGCTGAGCGAGCGCGCTGGCGAACGTGGGCCCGGCCAGCTCGACCAGCCATACGTGAGTCACCGGCGCGACGGTGCTCGCTCCTTGCGAGCTGCCGGGGGTCGAGGGGGAGGACGGCGCGGATTCGGCCGGCGGGGAGGGCGCGGCCGGAGCGGGCGCGGCGCCGGCGGGCGCCGGTGAGCTCGCCGCCGGCGTGGAAGGCCTCGAGCCGGCGGGCGGCGACGGCGTCGGCGCGGGCGTCACGGCCGGCGGCTGAACTGGCGCCTGGCGGCCGACTCCGGCTGCGAGCAACGTGGGGAGGAGCTGTGGCAGCCGCGACGCGCCCGCGAACGACGTGCTCGGGGCGGGGCCGATCGCGGCGCCCGTGGCCACGCCAATCGCCAGCATCAGCCCGGCCAGCGCGGCGGTCACTCGTGGTGAGAGCGAGCGCAGCAGTGCCACCGGCGGCCGCGCAGCGCCTGGAGCCGGTGCCTGCGGGCCCGCCGGCGAGGCGCCGGGCGCATGCGCTGCCGAGGCGTCGGGCTGGATCTGTATGTCAGACGTGTTGGCCATGGCCGCGGTGCATCTTCGGAAACGTGGAAGGTGAGGCGGGTCAAGTATCTCACTTTTCCCATAAAATAGCTAATCTCGATCAGATCTATGGGGATATGCTATGTTCCGGGCCGCACGTTGTCAACTACCTGTCAACCCATTCCGGAACGGAGCACCTCTTCAATGCATCGAACTCGCCGTCTCTCCGTCGCCTTCATGGTGGCTGGCGTCGTCGGGGTGGCGGCGCCTGCGGCCGCCTCCGCAGTGAGCGTGGTCACCATCAGCGGGGCCACGGCCTCGTTCCCGCTCGTGTCCCTGCTGGCCCAGAAGTACGTCAAGACGCACCCGAACAAAGTGAAATTCAAGATCGCGCAGGGTGGGGCGCAGATCGGCGTCAACGACGTCGCGGCCGGACGCGTGACGATCGGCGACGTGTCACGTGACCCGCTGTTGAGCGACCCCAAAGGACTCGTCTTCTACCCGATCGCCAAGTACGCGATCTGTGTCGTGACGAACAAGGCGAATCCGCTCTCCAACCTGACGCAGGCGCAGGTGATCTCGATCTTCACCGGCAAGACCCGCAGCTGGAGCGGCGTCTCGGGAGCGAGCGCCAGCGGCCCGATCGACCTGATCAGCCGCACCTCCGTCGCGGGCGTGCTGACGAACTTCCAGACGCTGCTTCTCGAAGGCAAGAAAGTCTCGAGCATCGCTGCCGAAGAGCCCTCCGAGGGCCTGCTCAGGCAGCAGGTCGAAAACGACGCCAACTCGATCGGCTTCCTGTCCAACTACCAGTCGGACAAAGGCGGCGTGAACCCGGTCGCCCTGAACGGCGTCCAGTGCAACAGGGCGAACGCCGTCTCGGGCCAGTACGCCGGCATCGCCCGCTTCTACGAGGTGACGAAAGGCAAGGCGACCGGCGCCGCATCGGCCTTCATCGGCTGGATCGGGAAAGCCGCCGCCGCGCGCAAGATCATCTCGACCCAATGGATCCCGATCAGCTGACGATCGGGTGCTCGAGCGGCTTCGCAACCCCTGGCCCGACCACCGCGCCGAGCGTTCGCTCGGCGCGGTGTCGTTGCTGGTCGCCGCCGTGGTGGTGGCGATGGTCGTGTTCGTGGCGATCCATGCCTGGCCGACCTTCCGTCACAACGGCCTGGGCTGGCTGGGGCCGGGCGGGAGCCTGGAAACCCAGATCGCCAACATGCAGGCGACGAGCGTGCACCCGCCCGCGTCGGCCTTCCACCTGCGGGCATGGCCGCTGCTCTACGGCACCCTGCTGACCACCGCCATATCTGTCGTGCTCGCGCTCGCGGTGGCGCTGCTGTCCTCGATCTTCATCGTCGAGCTCGCGCCCGCCCGCCTGCGGAAGGTCGCGATTCCCGTGATCCGGCTGCTGGCGTCGGTGCCGTCCGTCATCTATGGCCTGATCGGGATCCTCGTGCTGGTCCCGTTCGTGGGCAATCACCTGATCACGACCCCGCAGAAGGCCTCGGTGCAGAACTTCGTAGAGCTGACCGGCGCCGGCCTGGCGGTGACGGTGGTGATCCTCACCGTGATGATCACGCCGATCATGATCGCGCTCATCTGCGAGGCGTTCGTGTCGGTGCCGAACTCGTGGCGGGAGGGAGCCGTCGCGCTCGGCGTGAACCCGCTGCGGGCCGCGCTCGCGGTTACCGTGCGCGCGGCGCGAGGCGCGATCGTCGCCGCGGCGGTGCTCGCGACCGCGCGGGCGCTCGGCGAGGCGATCATGATCTCGATGGTCTCCGGCTCGCGCTCGTTCGCGCCGAGGCCGGGCGACGGCCTTGTGTTCCTGTTCGAGCCGCTGCGCACGCTGGCATCGGCGATCGTCGACTACCACGAAGGCGTCGGAGCGCCGGCGCTCGGCTCGACGCTCTACGCGTTCGCGCTGCTGCTGCTGTTCTCGGCCTTCGCGCTGTCGATCGCCGGCTATCTGATCAAGCTGCCGCTGCGCCGCTACCAGGTGCGCGGATGAGCACGGTCGCCCCCCACCTGATGCCCGCCGCCGAGCCGCCGGGAGCGCCCATGCGAACCGGCCGGGGGAAGCGCTCCTCGCCATGGAGCTGGCGCTGGAAGGACCGCCTCGTGCTCGCCTTCGCCTGGATCGCCGGGATCGGGCTGTGCATGGTCGCCGCAGGGATCGTCCTCTACATGGGCTATCGAGGCCTGCAGTACGTGCGGCCCGCCCTGATCTTCCAGCGACCGGCCATCAGCACGACCCAGAGCGAATCGGGCGGCTTTCTGGATCCGCTGCTGGGGACAGCGCTGCTGACCGTTATCGGCGTCCTGCTCGCGATCCCTCTGGCCGTGGGCAGCGCCCTGTGGATCGCCGAGTACGGGCGTCCCACCTGGCTGGCGCGCGTGGTGGAGTCGAGCATCGAGATAGTCGCCGGGACTCCCGACATCGTGATCGCGCTGTTCGGCCTGGCGATCTTCCAGTTGAACCTGCTGGAGCCGTTCTCGTTCAAGTCGTCAGGCGGCGGCGTCTTCGGGAAATCGTTCATCGCCGCCGGAGCGATGATGTCGCTGATCGCGCTGCCGCCGCTGTTCACCGCCACCAGGGATGGCCTGCAGTCGGTGCCGGACCACATGCGCGAGGCCGCGTTCGCGCTGGGCAAGACGCGGATCGCGACGATCCGCCGGGTGCTGTTGCCGAGCGTTCGCTCGAACATCGCCACGGGTGTCACGCTCGGGGTCAGCCGCATCATCGGCGACACCGCGATCGTGGTGCTGCTGCTGGGCGAAACGCTGCGCCTCGACCCGCAGGGCTCGATCCCGGGCGTTGGCCTTCTGCGGGGCACGGGGTCCACCCTGACGAGCTACGTCTACGGGAACTCGCCGGCCGGCGAAGGCGCTGCGCCGCAGAAGGCGTACGCCGCTGCGTTCGTGCTGATGGTGTTCGTTCTCGCTCTGAACCTGATCGTCGACAGGTTCGGCCGCTCGCAGGCCGACTCGACCGGTCTGACGGCCGCCGGCGCGATCGTCTGATTGCCCGGGGCCTGCCGATGATCGTCTTCACAAGCGCACTGAAACTCGCTACTCTCATTGAGCCGATGGAGAAAGTGGCCGATAAGTTCGATGAAGAAGGTGCTCGATGAGCCCTGATGAGTTGCTGCTCGATCTACCGAATCCGGCCATGAGCCCCGAGGAAGATCTCAAGCGCCCCGAGCGCGAGGCCGCGACGACATCCACGCCGCCGGCATCCGGAGCGCCGGCCCACCCCGACGTTCCGTCGCCCGCGAGCGACGGCGCCTCCGCTCCAGAGGTGCCGCCCGTTCGCACCATCGTGCTCGACCGTCCTCCCGCGGCGGTCCTGCCGCCGCAGGAACGCGAGGCTGTGCGGGCGTCGTCCTCGACGGGGCCCGAGCGGCTGAGGCTGGAGGATGTGAGCATCGACTATGGCGCCAAGCGGGCCGTCAAGTCGGTATCGCTCTCGATCCATCAGGGGGAGGTGCTCGCTTTGATCGGGCCGTCCGGCTGCGGCAAGACAACGCTGCTGCGGACGCTCAATCGCCTCACCGAGCTGACCCCGAGCGCGTCGCGCGCCGGCCAGGTGCTGCTCGACGGCGAGGACATCCACGAGCTGGCCGACACGACGCTGCGCGCGCGTGTGGCGATGGTCTTCCAGCAGCCCAACCCGTTTCCGATGTCGATCTTCGACAACGTCGCCTTCGCTCTGCGCGAACAGTCGCGCAGGCGTCCCCGGCGTCGCGAGCTGGAGCCGCTGGTGATCGACGCGCTGCGCCGCGCCGGCCTCTACGACGAGGTCCGCGACGAGCTCGACCGGCCGGCCCTGCGCCTGTCCGGCGGCCAGCAACAGCGGCTGTGCATAGCGCGCGCGATCGCGCCGCGTCCAGAGGTGCTGTTGATGGACGAGCCCTGCAGCGCTCTGGATCCGATCTCCACGAGCGTGATCGAGAAGCTGATCGGGGAGCTGCGTCGCGAGCTCGCGGTGGTCGTCGTCACCCACAACCTCGCCCAGGCACACAGGGTCGCCGACAAGGTCGCGTTCATGTACCTGGGCGACCTCATCGAGTACGGGAGCACCTCGGACGTCTTCGATCGGCCACGCGCATCGCGTACGCGCGACTACGTCCGAGGGGCGTTCGGCTGAGCCCGCCGGCGAACGTCAGCCTGATGCCCGTGCCCTCCGAGCAGGCCGGCGCGACGTGCACGGGCTGCGGAGCGGCGCTCGTCGCCGATCAGCGCTATTGCCTGGCGTGCGGTCAGCCATGCTCGCCTGTGCGGCTGGCGTTTCTCGACGTGCTCCAGGACCACGGTCAGCCACACGCCGGACAGGCTCCGCCCGGGACGACACTCGCGTACACCCCGCTGCTCGAGCCGTCCGGCGCGCCCGGCTGGCTGCGCCGCTACTCCGGCCTCTTCGGCGTGATGTCGGTGTTGCTGATGGCGCTGATCGTGGGCCTGCTCCTCGGTCACTGGGTCACGCAGTCCAAGGCGCCCGGTCAGCAGGTCATCAAGGTCGAGGGCCTCGGCTCGGTCGCCGGCGCGAGCACGACACCGGCCAGCACCGCGGCGAGCACGACGCCATCTGCCGGCGGCGCCGGCAAGTCGAACGCGAAGGCCGAAGCCGAAGAAGCGAAGGCGGCGGCCAAGGAAACCCCCGCCGAAAAGGCGCCGCCGCCGAAGCCGGTGAAAGTGACACCCGCCAAACTCAAGAAACTGAGCTCCACGACCGGCAAGAAGCACCAGGAAGAAATCAACGCGCTCGGTGCCCAGCCGATCGAAACCGGCGGCTAGCGGGCGGCCGATCGAGTGTCCACGCTGAACGGCAACCCCGTGCCGCCTCCCACCCGCGATGGTGGCGCGGAGCCTCCCACCGCCGTGGTGCTCCCAGCCGGCGGGCCGCCGGGCGCCGCCGGCCTGGCGCCGAACGGCTCGATGGCCGACCTGCGCAACCGTCGACGCCAGCTCGCGGAGCGGGTGGCCGAGCTCACGTGGGATCTCGGCGGGCTCACCTACGAGATGGCGATCCGCGATCATTACCGCCTCGACGTTCTCGCGCGCAGGGCCGCGGAGCTGCAGGAGGCCGACGCGCAGCTCGGCGAGGTGCAGAGGCTGTTGGCGAGCGCCGAGGCCGGTATCCACGGCCAGTGCCGCTCGTGCGGAGCGGTCCACAGTCGCGGGGCCGCCTTCTGCTGGCATTGCGGGGCCCCGCTGATTCAGGAGGCCCGCCCCTCGGCGCTGCAGGAGAGCGCCCGGGCGAACGTCGAGGGCTGAGGTCGCCTGCGGATTCCGCAGCGCCCGCGCCGCCAACGATCGTCCAGGGGCCGGCCGCGAGCGGGCCCGTCCCCTAGCGTGTCGCGGGTGAGACCGCGGCGCTTCCCTCCACGGCGCTCGCCCTGCACGCCGCCCCTCCTCGCGCGCGCCGCGCTGGGCGCGGCACTCGCGCTCCTCGCCGTGCCCGCCGCCTCGGGCGGCGCTTCCCATCGCAGCCGTCCGGGTGCCCCACCGCGCGAAGGCGGCTGCACGGTGTTCCCTGCGAGCAATCCGCTCAATCGCGACATCTCCCACGCGCCCGCCGATCCGAGGTCCGCGAGCTACGTCGCGAGCATCGGCGCCACCGCGCACCTGCATCCCGACTTCGGCAGCAATCCGGCGTACGGCATCCCCTACCGAGTGGTCGGCGCGCAGCAGCCGCGGGTGCCGATCAGGTTCACCGAATTCGGCGAAGAGTCCGACCGCGGCCCCTATCCGGTCCCCGCAGGCGCGCCCGTCGAGGGCGCCGGGGAAGCCGGCGACCGCCACGTGCTCGTGCTGCAGCAGAGCAGCTGCAAGCTGTATGAGCTGTACTCCGCACGTCGAGCAGGCGCCGGCTGGGAAGCCGGATCGGGGGCCGTCTTCAACCTCCGCAGCAACGCCCTGCGTCCCGCAGGCTGGACGTCGGCTGACGCCGCCGGCCTGCCGATCTTCCCCCTGCTCGTGCGCTACCCGGAGGTCCGGGCAGGGCAGATCGACCATGCGCTGCGCGTGACCGTCCCGCGCACGCAGCACGGCTACATACTCCCCGCAAGGCACTTCGCCTCGGGCAGCCTCGACGCGAGCCTGCCGCCGATGGGCCTGCGGTTGCGGCTGAAGGCCGGCTTCAGCCTCGCCGGCTTCCACGGCGAGTCGCTGATCGTGCTGCGGGCGCTGAAGCGCTTCGGCCTGATCGTCGCGGACAACGGCTCGCCCTGGTACATCACCGGAGCGCCCGATCGGCGCTGGAGCGACGCAGACCTGGAACAGATCAAGCGGGTCCCGGGCTCAGCGTTCGAAGCGGTCCGCAGCGGAGCGATCCACAGCCGCTGAGCCGAGCGGACCTACGCCTGGCGCGTGGGCTCTGCGGGAGGCGCGGCGGCGTCAGCCGGGGGCGCCTGCGGAGCCTCCGGCGGGGGCGGTGCGGGAGCCTGCGTCGCCGCGGGCTGCGCGGCTGGCATCGGGGCCGGCTGCTGGCTCGCCTGAGGAAGCGCCGCCTGCTGCTGAGCGTTGTCAGGTCGCTCGCCGGTGATCGAGTCCTTGAACTCGCGCATGCCGCTTCCGAGGGAGCGGCCGATTTCCGGCAGCCGTTTGGCGCCGAACACGAGCAGCAGGATCACGACCAGGAATGCGATGTGCAGTGGATTGTCGAGGCCCATGCGCTTCTTCAGTCTAGGCCATTGCGAGGTTCGCCTGTTGTAGCCCGCACGGGACCCCCATCGCCTCGCCCCGGGTCCCGCAGCGCCCTGCGCACGAGCTGCGCGGCGACGAGCACCATCAGCACCGCGAACGCGTCGCGAAGCACGGCGCCAGAGAGGGCGTTCGCAAGAGCCACGCCCCCGGCGGCGCCCGCGACCGAGAGCAGGCCGAGCAGCACGGCGTCGCCGCGGCGCACGTTGCCATAGCGGTCCTGCCGGTAGGTGCCCACGATCGCGACAGGAACGATCGCCAGCAGGGAGGTCGCCTCTGCCTCGTGCTGGCTGAGTCCGAGGAACAGAACGAGGCCGGGCACGAACAGAACGCCACCGCCCACCCCGAGCAGGCCGGCGACGATGCCGGCCGCCAGCCCTATCGCGATCGCGCCCGTCACTGCAGGACCAACTCGACGGCGCTCGCGACGAGCACGGCGGCGAACAGCAACGCGATCGACCTGCCCTGCAAGCGCTGTTGCAGCCAGGTGCCGATCAGCACGCCGCCCACGGCCGGCACGCCGACGAGGACGGCGTCGAGCAGGCGCACGTTGCCGTAGAGGCCCTGCACGGCCGCGGCGAAGGCCGCGATGAAGACGATCGCCGCCAGCGAGGTCGCCGTGGCCGAGCGCTCGTCGTACCCGAGCCAGAGCACGAGCAGGGGCACGATCACGCTGCCGCCGCCGACCCCGAACAGGCCGCTGAAGATGCCCGCCAGGGTGCCGATCGCCATGAGCTTCAGCGTGCGGTTGGGCGATGAGTCAGCGACCACTTGCACGAGCGGACGGGTCGGCGACCATGCGCGCCATACTAGACATCGTGTCCCAAGCCGCGACGCTCGTGGAGGTGCTCGAGCCGATCCGCTCCGACCCTCCCCATTCAGCGGTGCTGCTCGACATCGACGGCACCCTCGCGCCGATCGTGCGCCATGCCGCCGACGCGCACGTGCCCGAGGCCACCCGCTCGCTGCTGATCGAGATCTCCCGCCGCTACCGCGTCGTCGGCTGCGTGAGCGGCCGTCGCGCCAGCACCGCGCGCCAGATCGTCGCGATCGGCACGATCGCCTACATCGGCAACCACGGCGGCGAACTCCTGCGACCGCGGGCCACCCGCCCGGAGGTCGACCCAGACGTCGCCAAGTGGACGGCGCGTGTCCGCGAGTTCGCCACCCGCGTCGACACGAGCGAGCTGCAGAGGCTCCGCGTCCGCAGCGAGGACAAGGAATCGATCGCGGCGTTCCACTGGCGCGGCGCGCCCGACGAGGCGGCGGCCGCCGAGGCGGTGCAGGAGATCGCACGGCAGGCGCAGGAGGAGGGCTTCGTCGTCCACTGGGGCCGCAAGGTGCTCGAGGTGCGCCCGCCGGTCGTCCTGGACAAGGGACTCGGCATCGCCGCGCTGCTGCGCGGCTCGCCGGTGACGGCGGCGCTCTACGTCGGCGACGACACGACCGATCTCGATGCCTTCCGCGGACTGCGATCGCTGGTGCAGTCGGGCGCCCTGTCGCATGCGGTGTGCGTCGCTGTGAGCTCCGACGAAGCGCCTCCGGAGCTCGCGCAGGAGGCCGATGTGACCGTCGACGGTCCCGACGGCGTGCGGCGCCTGCTCGAGGCGCTGCTGTAGCGCCGTGCGGTTCGTCGACTTCCTCAGGGCGACCGTGATGCTCAGCGCCGGCGCGGCCACGGCGCTCGCCACGGTGGCAGTGCTCGCGGCCGGCGAGAGCTCGGACAAATCTCTGATCCTGTTCGCGATCGGCTGGTGGATCATCGCCGCGGGGATCGGGCTGCGCATAGGCCGGCGCGCGCAGACGAACCCGCCGATCGCGCGGCTGCTCGCCAGCGCGAAGGCCAGCACCACGCTTCCGGAGCACCATCCGAACGCGATCCTGCTCAACCGGCTCTGGCCGCTGCTGCTGTTCACGCTCGTGTCGGGCGGCCTCGCCTTCCTGGCTCCCCAGATACCGGCGATCGCCGCGGGCTTCGCGATCATCTGGGCGCTGGCGTGGCGCCGGCAGGACGCCGCTGTCGCGGCCATCGAGGAGCGCGACGGCGCGTGCTTCTTCGTCCGCCGCACCTCTCCGGTGCGGCCCATGGAGCTCGTTCGTGCGCCGGGCTTCAAGACCTCGCGTCCCGAGCGCATGAACGGCGCCGTGACCTGAGATGCGCGGGGCTCCCGCGGTTGATGTGCTGATCGTCTCGCTCGGCTCGACCGCCGGGCTGCGCGCGGCCGATGAGCAGCTGCAGGCTTCGCTGAAGCGAGCGGGCGCGACCGTGGCCGTGGCGCGGGCGCGCGCGCCGGCGCCCGTGCGCACGCTGATGCTGACCGACCTCGCATGGGCCCGGGCGGCGCGCGCCGCCGCGACCATGACGCTGGAAGAGATGCAGGGCTCACCGGGGGCGGTCATCTACTCGAGCACGACGGCTGCGCTGCTCTGGCCGCGTCCCGGCGCGATCCGCTTCGACGCCACCGCCGCCGGCAACCGGCCGGGCCGCCACGGGCTGTGGCAGCGGCCGCTGGAGCGCCGGCGGCTGCGCCGCGCGCCGCTTCTGCTTCCGTGGAGCGCGGGCGGACTGCAGGAGGCGGCGGCGCTCGGGCGCACGACCGATCGCGCGCTCGTGGTCCCGGTCGCCGTGGAGCCCTCCGGTCCGCCGGAGCCCGTCAGGGACATCGCCGCGATCACCTACGCCGCGAACCCGTCGAAGAAGGGGCTCGACCGGGTGCTGTCGGCCTGGAGAGCCGTGCGCGCAGGGGGAGCCCCGGGCCGCGGCGAGCTCCTGGTCGCCGGCGCCGGCGCGCAGGAGCTCGAGCGCGCCGGCTTCTCCCTGGACGGCGCCGCGGGCGAGGGCGTGCGGGTGGCCGGCGCGCTCCCGCCGGGCGAGTACCGCGCGCTCCTACGGCGCGCGCGCGTGTTCGTGAGCGCGCCGCGGCGGGAGGACTACGGGATCGCGCAGCTCGAGGCGCTCGCCGACGGATGTCAGCTCGTCAGCACGCCGGCGCCCGGGCCCTACGCGGCACTTCCCATCGCCCGCGAGCTTGACCCGCGCCTGGTGAGCGACGACCTGGCCGCCGCGCTACGTGCCGCGCTTGACGCTCCCCTGGAGGACTACGCCATGCGCGCGCGGCGGGCGCTCTCGCCATTCAGCCGCGAGGCAGTCGACCTCCTCGTCGCCGCCGAGCTACTGCCGCGCCTGCTCGGCTAGCGGCGCGGCCGGGCGCCTCGCCTGCTTGGCGAGGCCGGCCAGCTCGCGCCACGGCCGCGTATTGGCGACGTCGTCCTTCGTCAACCAAGCGCGGCGCGCCGTGGCGACACCCCAGCGCATGTTCTGAAGGGTCGCGATGCGGTGCGCGTCGGAGTCGATCAGGATCAGCACGCCGGCGCGAGCGGCGGCGCGAGCGTGCACATCGGACAGGTCGCGGCGATCGGGATTGGCGTTGATCTCGAGCATCGTGCCGGTACGCGCCGCCGCCGAGAAGACAGCAGCGAGATCGACGGCATAGGGGGCGCGCCGCTCGATCAGCCTGCCTGTCGGATGTCCGATCGCACCCACCAGCGGGTGGTCGATCGCGGTGATCATGCGCTCCGTCATCGCCTGCTCGCCCATGCCGAAGGAGGTGTGCACGCTGGCGATCACCCAGTCGAGCTCGCCGAGCAGCTCGTCGTCGTAGTCCAGCGACCCGTCCGGCAGGATGTTCACCTCGCTTCCTGCCAGCAGCTCGATGCCCTCGACGCGATCGTTCGCCTGGTGAACCAGCTCCACCTGGCGGCGCAGCCGCTCGGGCGACACCTCGTTGCCGAAGCCGTGGCTCGCCGAATGGTCGGTGATCGCGAGGTACTCGTATCCGCGCCCGCGCGCCGCGACAGCCA
The DNA here is from genome assembly GCA_034665005.1 of Solirubrobacteraceae bacterium. Lineage (GTDB taxonomy): Bacteria > Actinomycetota > Thermoleophilia > Solirubrobacterales > Solirubrobacteraceae > Palsa-744. Next base: position 24,543 of record JAXDGO010000046.1, read on the forward strand.
TCTCCTCGATCGTGTTGTGCCCGTCGGAGGCCACCGTGTGGCTGTGCAGGTCGCCGCGGATGTCCTCGAGCTCGATCAGCTGCGGCAGGCGCTGTGGCTCCTCAGCGGAACCGCGCCGGCGGCCGGCCTTCCCCGGCTCGCGCCGCGCGGCCTGGATCTCACCGCGGTTCTCGCGCAGCTCGGGCTCGATGTAGGCCAGGCCGAGGAGGTCGTAGACCTGCTCCTCGGTCGCGCACCTGTGGCTCGTCCCGGTGCTGTCGTCGAGCACCCCGTACTCGGAGACGTGCAGGCCGCGGCGCACCGCCATCTCGCGAAGCGCGGCGTTGTGCTCGCCCGATCCGGTGAAGTGCTGCAGCAGGTTGCCGAGCTGGTCGGGCTCGGCGATCCGCAGATCCACGGGGATGCCCGAGTGCGTGCGCCCCCTCGCCCCGACCTCGCCCGCCGAGCTCACGCTCTCGATCTGCTCGAGCTCGGCGAGGCTGCTTGCGAGCTCGGCCGGGCGGCTCGTCGTCGCTACCAGGTCGATGTCCTTGACGCTGTCGGCCTGGCGGCGGACCGAGCCGGCGAGCTGCACCTGGGTGCCGGGCCCTCCCCGCTCGGCGAGGCCGGCGACGAGCGCCTCGCCGATCTCGATCGCCCTGGGGAGCAGGATGCGCGGCGCCGGCCGGCCGGCGGGCTGCTTCGAGCGCTCGTCGAGGGCGGCGAGCACGCTCGCCTCGAGCTTGGGACCGAGTCCTCGCACCGTTCGCAGGCGTTCGCTCTGCGCCGCCTCACGGAGCGCCTCCGGCGAGTCGACACCGAGCTCTGAATAAAGCAGCCGCGCCCGCTTGGGGCCGAGCCCCGGCAGGTGCGTGATCTCGATCAGGCCGGGCGGGAACTTCGCCCGCAGCCGCTCCGCCGATGGGATCGACCCCGTCTCGAGCAGCGCCACGATCTTCTCCTGGAGCGTGTTGCCGATCCCCGCCAACTCCGTCGCGCGTCCCTCGCGAGCCAGCGCCGCGACGGACACGGAGGCGTTCCTGACGGCTTTCGCGGCACCGCGGTATGCCAGCACGCGATGGACGATCGCCCCGTCGAGCTCGTACAGGTCGCCGAGCTCTTCGAAGGCGTCCGCGATCGCGGCGTTGGACAGTTGCGGCTGGGACACGACCTCAAGGTTAGGAGGCGAGGGGAGAGCGGCGGCCGGCCGTCCACAGCCGGCCGAGAATCGACGCCACGCTCTAGGGTACGCCGACCGATGTCCGGCGAGCCCTGGCTGATACTGCCCACATACAACGAGGCGGAGAACATACGGGCGATCGTCACCGCCTCGGGCGAGGCACTCGCCAGCGCCGCTCCCGGCGGCTTTCGGGTGCTCATCGTGGACGACGGCTCGCCGGATGGAACGGGTGAGCTCGCCGATGGCCTCGCCGAGGAGCACCGATGGGTCGAGGTCCTCCACCGTGCCGAGAAGAACGGCATCGGCCCCGCCTACCTCGCCGGCTTCCGCTACGCGCTCGACCGCGGGGCGGGCTATGTGATGGAGATGGACAGCGACTTCTCCCACGACCCGGCGGACCTCGCACGTCTCCTGGAGGCGGTATACGGCGGCGCCGACCTGGCGCTCGGCTCACGCTACGTGCCCGGCGGTGGCGTGAGCGACTGGGGCCTCTTGCGGCGCTTCGTCAGCGAGGGCGGCTCGACCTATGCGCGCCTGGTGCTCGGGCTCCGCGTGCGCGATCTCACCGGCGGCTTCAAGTGCTTCCGCCGCGAGGTGCTCGAAGCGATCCACTTTGCCAGCGTCCGCTCCCGCGGATACGCCTTCCAGGTCGAGCTCACCTACCGAGCGGTGCAGGCGGGGTTTCGGGTGGTCGAGGTGCCGATCGTCTTTCGCGATCGCCAGCACGGCACGAGCAAGATGTCCTGGCGGATCGCCGCCGAGGCGATGTGGCTCGTGCCGCTCCTGCGCTTCAGGTAGACGTGCCGAACGTCGATGCAGAGGCGATGGATGCCTCTGCCTATGCGTTCGCCCATGGCGTGCGTCATACCCGCGAGACGCTTCGCGCGTGGCAGCGGCGACCGGGCGCCGTGCTGGCGAGATGGTTCGCCGGCGCAGCGGCGGCGGCCACCGGGCTGTTGCTCGCCGTGCTGGTCGTGGCGACGCTCGACAACGGCTACCAGCAGGTCGTCTCGCTGTCGCCGCCATTCGCCGTCGGCTCGGCGATGAACATCCTCACCGTCCTGCGAAACAACATGCTGGTGCTGGCGCTGCATGCGATGGCCTGCGTCGCCGGCTTCATAGCCGGCAGCTCTCTGCCGATGCAGGCGGAGCACCACCACGGCCTCTCGCGCTGGGTGCACGAGCACGGCGGCCGGATCGCGATCATGTTCGTCGTCGCCGCGACGACCTTCTCGCTGAGCGCGCAGGCCTACCTGATCGGCCACACGCTCGCCGGCGTGTCCGGCTTCCTGCACGTCTCTCCGGGCCTGTTGCTGCTCGGCGTCCTCCCGCATGCCGTCCCGGAGCTGATCGCCCTGTTCCTGCCGCTCGCCGCGTGGATCATCGCGAGCCGGCGAGGCGAGTGGGAGCAGCTGCTCGCCGCAACTGTGGTGACCGTCGCGATCGCGGTGCCGATCCTCGTCGCGGCGGCCTTTGTCGAGGTGTACGTCTCTCCGCACCTCTTCAGCGCCCTCACCCACATCCATCCGCCGATCGTCCGCGCCTCGGAAGGCTGGATCGTCACGGTGCGCTGAGGCTCACCGCCGGCGATGCGCCGTCGCGCGACAGCTACAGGTCGCGGTCCCTCTCCTGTTCGGCCTGATAGCGATCATCGTTGCGCAGCAGGAGCACCACGAGCAGCAGGGCGCCGGCCACAACAACGCCGATCGCGATCTGCCCGCTCACCGCCAGGGGGACCATCAACAAGACCATAGCTCCGGAGCGCCCTCGCGCCAGCACCAGGCGGGCGCCGAGGCGCTCTCACCAGCGTCCCGGGCATCGTAAACGCGGGTTGACATGGAGGTCCGCATGAGCTTATGCTGACTCCGCGGACGTGGGGGACGAACCGCCTTTAAAACGGGGTGTGCGCCGGAACTCGCGTCCGCGCCTCGGCGGGCGCAGCGGTTGCGTGCCAAGCCTCGCGCAGGGGTCCCCGGTAGAACACGAACAGCGGTACGGCGACCACAAGGAGCACGAGCTCGTCGAACGGCCCCGGCATCGGCATGAGCCCGAGTCCGGCGGCCCACCGGACCGGTCGCGGGATGCGCTTGTCGCGGACGACCAGCACAGTTGCTCGCAGCAACCTCGCGATGCACACGCGGAGCGCTCGCATGCTCCGAGTGTAGGCGGCCACGCGATGCGTCAGCTCAGCCTATGGGGACCAATCCTCAGCCCAGTGCGCCGGGCGGTTCCGGGCGATCTCTCTGGGACCCTGCCGCGGGGATCGGGCGCTAACCCGGCTCGCCTCCGCCTTCCACGATTTTCTTTGCGACCTCGAGCATCCCGATCGCTACCCAGGGGTACATACCGGCTCGGACGCGAATACCCACCTCGCCGTCGGGTCTCTGGACCTCCACGATGGTGATCACGCGACCGATCGCGTAGCCGTCGCCAAAGTCGGCTTCGATGGCGTCCATCTGCTCGGCCACTTCGTGCATCAGCTTGGCTCTGGGGTCGGGCTGAGTGCCCTCCCGTCCAGTGTCATCAGCCTCGTCTTCTGGCCCCGCCATTTGCGCGTCCCTTCGTTGAAGGACCAACAGGGGAGGCATCATCCCACCGACCAGATACGACACGTCCTTCGGCGCTTCCGAGCAACTCACCCAGTTCTCCCGGCGTACCCCCCTTCACTTTGTATAGTGGTAGGCAAGCTACTAAGGAGAGGCAATGGCCGGCACGCTCATGCAAGTCACCGACATCAACTTCGACGCCGAGGTCATCGAGGCCGAGGGCGCCGTGCTCGTCGA
>JAXDGO010000047.1:0-117166 GCA_034665005.1 Solirubrobacteraceae bacterium
GTCGCGCGGAAGGCCGTCTCGGCGTAGGCGGGGAACACCTCGAGCGTCTCGCCCCTGACGCGGAAGCTGCCGCGCGAGAGGACCGTGTCGTTGCGCGTGTACTGGATCGAGACGAGTTTGCGCAGCAGCTTGTCGCGGTCGATCATCTCTCCGCGGTTGAGGATCTGCATGTTCATCTCATAGGTCTCCGGCGAGCCCAGCCCGAAGATGCAGGACACCGACGCGACCACGATCACGTCCCTGCGGGCGAACACGGCTGCGGTCGCGGCGTGTCGCAGCCGATCGACCTCCTGGTTGATCGCCGAGTCCTTCTCGATGTAGAGATCCCTGCTCGGGACGTATGCCTCGGGCTGGTAGTAGTCGTAGTAGGAGACGAAGTACTCGACCGCGTTATCCGGAAAGAACGTCCGGAACTCGTTGCACAGCTGCGCGGCGAGCGTCTTGTTGTGCGCGATCACGAGCGTCGGGCGCTGCACAGCCTCGATCACCCCGGCCATCGCCATCGTCTTGCCGGTCCCCGTCGCGCCCAGCAGGGTCTGGAAGCGCTCGCCTCCGAGGACCCCCTCGGCCAGCGACTCGATCGCCTTGGGCTGGTCGGCGGTTGGGGTGAAGACCGAATCGAGCTTGAATGCCGGCATGGCCCTCTACCGTAGCGACCGCTCAAGCCGCTACCGCAGGCCCAGCTCCCTCGGATAGGTGGAACGGTAGGCCCTCTGTGCCGCGAACACCCGCTGCACGTATGCGCGCGTCTCGGGGAACGGGATTGCTTCGGCGGTGAGTCGCGTGCCGCCGGCGCCCGCCCGCTCCGCCCACCTGTCGACGTTCGCCAGGCCGCCGTTGTAGGCGGCGACGGCGAGCAGCTCGTCGCCGTGGTAGTGGTCGAGCAGGTACCGCAGGTAGTAGGTGCCGTAGGCGACGTTGATCTTCGGGGTCGCGAGGTCGCTGGCGGTGAAGCGGCGGCCTCCAGAGAGATGCGCCAGGTAGTAGGCCGTGGCCGGCAGGATCTGCATGAGCCCCTGCGCCCCCGCGCTGGATGGACGCGGGTCGAACTTCGACTCCGCGTAGATGACGGCGGCGACGAGCGCGGGGTCGACCCGCTTGGCGGCCGCCTGTTCGCGGATGATGCTCGCATGGCTGAGGGGCAGCGACGCGTTGCGCTTGACGTTCTGCACGACTGAGAAGAGCAGGGCCACGAGCAGAGCCGTGACCGCGAGGACCGCGATCGTCCCGAGCTTGCGCTGGGTCATCGTCCCAGCTTTGCAAGCACGGCCGACAGCTCGCGCTCGAGATCGTGCTCGCTGCCGTCGTTTCGCACCACGAACGTCGCGCGCCGGGCCTTCTCCTCCTGGGGGAGCTGTCGCTCTCCTCGCTCATCGGCCAGTGCGTGCCCACGGCCGGCGGCTCGCAGCTGCCTGGCCTGCTCCTCCGCCACGACCGCGATCGTCGCATCGTAGAGGCCGTCCATCCCCGCCTCGAACAGGAGCGGGACCTCGACCACCGCGGCGCGCGGCGGCTCTGTCCTTGCTCGCACCTCCTCCAGCCAGCCGGCGACCCGCGCCCCAACGAGCGGCCACACGATGCCCTCCAGCCACGCTCGATCCTCCGCGCTCGCGAAAGCCCGCCCGGCGACGGCCGCGCGGTCGATCACGCCGTTCGGCGCGACCTCGGCGCCCCAGCGGCCGACCACGGCATCGCGCAGCAGCTCGCCGGCGTAGAGCTCGTGCACGACGGCATCACTCGAGATGACGGCCGCGCCCAGCCGCTCGAGCGCCGCCAGAGCCGTCGACTTGCCGGCCCCCATGCCTCCGGTCAGCCCTACGAAGGGGACCGCCGGTCGCATCGCCTCGGCGCCGCCGCTCAGGCCGGGTCAGCCCTGCTGAGCGGACTCGGCCGTGGACGCGGGCCCGCCATCCTCGTCCTGCGCCGCGTCACTGTGCTCGGCGGGGGCCGTCTGCTCCGCCTGCGAGGCCTCGGGCGCATCGCCGCTGTCGGCCGTCTGCTCGTCCCCCGGAGCCTCGACCGTCGCCTCTCCTGCCGCGGCGGCGACCGGCTCCCCCGCCTCGGGAGTCTCGCTCGCCTCGGCGGTCTCGCTCGCTACAGCAGTCTCGCTCGCCTCCGCGGTCCCGCTCGCCTCGGCCTCGGCGGCTGCGCTCTGCGCTGCGGCGTCCTCGGCATCGCCGGCCGGCTCGTCCTCGTCTGCGACGGCCCGGTCGGGCTCGCCCGGGCGCGACACGGGCAGTATCTGGTCCTCGACCCGCTTGGCGGAGAGCGAGAGACGGCGGCGCTCGGAGTCGATCTCGAGGATCTTCACGCGAATCCCGTCGCCCGGGTGGACTATCTCGCGTGGGCTCTCGACGTGGTGCGGCGCCAGCTCTGAGATGTGCACGAGGCCCTCGACGCCGTCGAGGATCTCGACGAACGCGCCGAAGGTGACGACCTTCGTGACCTTGCCCTCGAGCTCGTCGCCGACGGTGTAGGTGTCGACGATCCGCTGCCACGGATCCTCCTGCGTCTGCTTGAGGCCGAGAGAGATGCGCTGGCGGTCGCGGTCGATGTCGAGCACCTTGACCTTGACGGTGTCGCCGATCGAGAGGATCTCGCTCGGGTGGTTGACGTGCGACCAGGAGAGCTCGGAGATGTGGATCAGCCCGTCGATCCCGTCGAGGTCGACGAAGGCCCCGAAGTCCACGATGTTGGAGATCTGACCCTCGACGACTAGCCCCGGCTGGAGGCGGTCGAGGATCTGTTGGCGAACCTCCTTGCGCTCCTCCTCGAGCACCGCGCGGCGCGAGAGGACGACGTTGTTGCGCGAGCGGTTCAGCTCGATCACCTTGGTCTCGATCTTCGTGCCCATGTACTCGTCGAGGTTCGGCACGCGCCGGATGTCCACGAGTGACGCGGGCAGGAAGCCGCGTACGCCGAGGTCGATGATCAGGCCGCCCTTGACGACCTCGATGACCGTCCCCTCGACCGGCTCGCCGGACTCGGCTGCGGTTTCGATGCGTCGCCAGGCCTTCTCGAAGCGCGCGCGCTTCTTGGACATGATCAGGCGTCCGTCCTGGTCCTCCTTGGTGAGGACGATCGCGTCGACCTCCTCGCCGAGGTGCACCTCCTCGCCTGGATCGACCGCCTTGCGAATCGAGAGCTCGCCCGCCGGAATGACGCCCTCGGACTTGTAGCCGATGTCTACGAGGACCTCGTCCTTGTCGATCCTCACGACATGGCCGGTGACGACCTCGCCCTCCTCGATCGGACGGAAGGTGGCGTCGTAGTTGGGGACGATCTGCCCGTCGACCTCCAGCAAGAGCCCATTCGACCCGTCGACAACGCGGGCTTGGGGATTCTCCATCACTGTTTGCACCGGGCGAAGCGTAGCGCAGCCGTATCATTGCGGGGCAGATGCCTGTTCGAGCTACGAAGCGGGGAGACGAGCGGACCCGCTTGGAGCGCGACTGCGACGTGCTCGTCTGCGGCGCCAGCTTCGCCGGGCTCGCCGTCGCGCGCGAGCTCGCAGGCTCGGGCGCGCGCGTCCTCGTGATCGACCGCTACGAGCTCGGCGAGCGCCAGACGTCGGCCTGCGCGATGCCGACCGGCTGGCTCGCGGCCCTCGACCTCATGTCCTCGCTCCGCCAGAGCTTCGACGAGCTGGTCGTCCATACTCCGTCTCACACCGCCCGCTGGCCGCTGCCGTGGTCCTTCTCGACGTTTGACTACCGGGAGCTATGCGCGCTGCTCTGGGAGCAGGCGGTCTCGCCGGAGCTCGAGTTCGAGACCGCCACCGTCACGGGCCGCACCGGCACCGCCGTGCAGACCGACCGGGGCGAGCTGCGCGCGCCGCTGATCGTGGACGGGCTCGGCTGGCGGCGGGTCCTGTCCAACGCCACCCCGATCCAGCCGCCGAAGGCCCGCCTCTCGCGCGGGCTGGAGGTCCATCCGCCCGGCCGGGGCGAGGACCTCGAGCTGTGGATCGACGCCGGCTACGTCCGCGCCGGCTACTCCTGGAGCTTCCCCGCGGGCGAGGAGCTGCGCGTGGGCGTCGGCTCGTTCTGGCCATCGCACCACGTGAAGGAGCCCACCGTGCGCCTCGCGCACGATCTCGACCTGCCGGCGGTCAGATATCAGGGCAACTGGATTCCGCACCAGCTGCGCCGCGCCGTCGAGGAGGAGGTCTTCTTCGCCGGCGACTCGGCGGGCCATTGCCTGCCGCTCACCGCCGAGGGCATACGCACCGCGCTGTACTTCGGCCTCGCCTGCGGCCGGGAGCTGCGCGCGGTGCTCGATGGGCGCCGCACGCGCGACCAGGCGCTCGCCAGCTACGGCGCGTTCTCGGACTCGCACGCGCGCAAGTACCGCTGGCTGCTGAACGCGCAGCGGCTGGCGGGCCAGCTCACCCCGAGCCGAGCGATGACGGCGGCCGTTCGTGCCGTGGAGAATCGGCGGCTGGCCACATGGATCTTCAAGCAGTACCTCGCGATCGCCCCGCCCTCGTTCGCAGGCGCCGGACTGAGGACGCTCCGGCGCTCACCGCTCGCCGCCGCGTAGCGCGAGCGGGCCTGCGCTAATACGTTCGTTGACCGGCGTGCGCAAGTCGCCGCAAACTGGGCGGAGGCCGACAGCCGTTCGGCCCACGCGAGCTAGGGTCGCCTCTCCAACCCCCATGCGGTGCCCTGCGGCCCTCGATGCGTGAGTTTGCGGGGCACCGCTCTACTCCTGGGGCGGGACAGGCGGGCAGAGCACCCGCTAGAGCCTGCCGAGGACCTCGCCGAGCCTGCGGATGCCCTCCTCGATGGCGGGCTCGGCGAGGTTGGCGTAGCCGAGCACCAGGCCGTCATCGACGGCCCTCACGTCCATGTAGGCATAGCCGAGTGGATAGACGCCGACCGATCGGCGCCCTGCGGCCTGCATCAGCTCGAGCCCGTCAACGGCGCGTCCCAGGCGCACGATCGCGTGCAGGCCAGCCGCCAGACCGGTGACCCGCGCGGCGGGAAGGTGGCGCGCGACGGCCTGTACGAGGGCGTCGCGCCGCAGCCGGTAGCGGCGCCGCGCCTGGCGCAGATGACGGTCGTAGGCGCCGCTTTCGATCAGCCGTGCGAGCGCGAGCTGGTCGATTGTCGGAGAGCCGTGGTCGGCCAGGAGCTTGTGCTGGACGACGCTCTCCACCAGGCGCGGGGGCAGCACCAGCCACCCCAGGCGCAGCGCGGGCGCGAGCGTCTTTGAGACCGTCCCCATGTACACGACGCGGTCGGCCGCCAGGCCCTGCATCGCGCCGAGCGGAGCGCGGTCGTAGCGATACTCGGCGTCGTAGTCGTCCTCGATCACGACCCCGCCCCGCTCGCCGGCCCAGGCCAGCAGCGCGGCACGGCGCGGCGGCGAGAGCGCGACGCCGGTCGGCGACTGGTGCGCGGGGGTGACGAGCACCGCGTCGATCGGGCCCCCGGCGGCGGTCATCCCGGCAAGCTGCTCGACGCGGGCGCCGCCCTCGTCCACCGGCAACGGCAGGAGCCGCGCCCCCTCGGCGGCCAGGATCGCGCGGTGCGCCGGCAATCCGGGGTCCTCGACCGCTATGCGTCCGTCCTGCAGGGCGCGCGCGAGCAGGAAGAAGCCCTGCGCCGCGCCCGAGCAGACGACGATCGTCTCGGGGTCGGCGACGACGCCGCGCACCCTGCGCAGGTGGGCGGCGAGCGCGCGGCGAAGCTCTACCGCGCCGCGGGGGTCGGGATAGCCGAACGCCCGATCGGGAGCCTCCCTCAGCGTGGCGCGCAGCGCGCGCAGCCAGGGCCGGCGCGGGAAGTTCGCCAGGTCCGGGAAGCCGGGGAAGAAATCGAACGTAGGCACGCTCGGACGCGGCTCCGCCGCAGCCGCCGCGGAGCCTCCCGCCGCGTCGGCGACGAACGTTCCGGCGCCGCGACGCGCCGTCAGGTAGCCCTCCGCGAGCAGCTGCCCGTAGGCGTCGACCACCAGCCTGCGCGAGACGCCGAGGTCGGACGCGAGCGCACGCGTCGCCGGCAGCCGCACGTCTGCCGCCAGCCGGCCGGACCGCACGGCGTCGCGCAGGCCGTCCTCGAGCTGCGCGCGCAGCGGCCTGCGCGCGTCCCTGTCCAGCTCGAGCAGCAGCTCGGGTCCAGAACTGGTACCCGTTCTCGTACTCAAAGTGGTCCTTTACGGTGCACCACGTTCACCATATCGTGGGGCTCCAATGAACGCGAGCGCGGCAAGCCGGCGGGCGATCGCAGCGCCCGAGCGCTGGTCCACCACGGTGGTCGCGGGACTGGTCGCCTTCGCCGCCGTCGAGTTGGGCCTCGCGATCTTCATGGCGCTCGCGCCGCACCGCTTCTACATCGCGATCGGGCCGTTCGGCGCGCGCAACGACCACTACGTACGCGATGTCGCGAGCTACAACGCGGCGCTCGGCGCCGGGCTGCTGATCGCCGTCCGCCATGCGTCCTGGCGCGTGCCCGTGCTGGCGATCACGACGATCCAGTTCGCGCTCCACGGCCTCAACCACCTGCTCGACATCTCAAGCGCACATCCGGCGTGGGTCGGCTACTTCGACTTCTTCGCGCTCGCGGCGGCGACGGTGCAGCTCGCCTGGCTGACATGGCTCGCGCTGAAGCACCCGCAGGAGCAGGCGCCGAGCTCCCAACACCACCCCGAAGGAGGCACGCCATGAGTCGCATCGAAGGCAGAAGCCCCCAGCACGCGGGGCCGCTCGCTGGCCTGCTGCTGAGGCTGGCCCGCCGCAAGACGAGGCAGCTCACAGGTCGCGAGACCGAGCTGATGATCGGGCCGCTGGAAGCGTACGCGCACGTCCCGCGCCTGCTGCTCGGCTACGGCATGCTGGAGCAGGCGACGGCCACGCTCGATCGGGTGCCGGAGCGGCTGAAGCTGCTCGCCGAGCTCAAGGCGGCCACCATGACCACTTGCGAGTACTGCATCGACATCGGCTCGCAGATCGCACGCCGCGCAGGGCTGAGCGACGCGGAGCTGCTCGCGCTCCCGCGGTACCGCGAGAGCGAGGAGTTCGACGATCTGGAGAAGCTGGTGATGGACTACGCCGTCGGCATGAGCAGCACTCCCGTCGCGGTCGGAGATGAGCTGTTCGCGCAGCTGCGCGAGACGTTCGAGGACGCTCAGCTCGTCGAGCTGACGAACGTGATCGCGCTCGAGAACATGCGCGGGCGCTTCAACCTCGCGCTGGGATTCGGGTCGGCCGGCTTCAGCGACGGCATGGTCTGCGCGCTTGCAGAGCCGGGGAGCGACGCGCAGCAGGTGGCCGCCGGGGCACCTGCGTGAGGGTGTTCCTCGCCGGCGCGACCGGCGTGATCGGCCGCCGCCTGACGGCGCTGCTGATCTCCGAAGGCCACCATGTCACCGGCATGACGCGCTCTGAGCAGCGCGGCGAGGCCATCCGCGCCCTGGGCGCGGAGCCGGTGATCGCGGACGCGCTCGACGCGCCCGCCGTGGCCTCAGCCGTCCGGCAGGCCCGCCCCGATGCCGTCGTACACCAGCTCACGTCGCTGCCGTCGCGCATCGACCCTCGCAAGATCCGGCGGGACTTCGCGCTGAACGACCGCCTGCGCAGCGAGGGGACGCGCATCCTCGTCGACGCCGCCCAGGCCGCCGGCGCGACGCGGATCCTCGCGCAGAGCATCGCGTTCATGTACGCGCCCGGCCCTCCCGGCACCGTGCACGGCGAGAGCGATCCGCTGCTGGCGGCGCAGGAGTCGCCGGAGTCGTTCGCCCGCTCGGCGGGCGCGGTGGCGGACCTCGAGCGAGCGGTCCTCGGCGTCGGGGGCGTTGTGCTCCGCTACGGCTACTTCTACGGCCCCGGCAGCGCCATCTCGCGCGGCGGATCGATGGCCCAGGAGCTCGCCCGCCGGCGGCTGCCGATCGTCGGACGCGGCGCGGGCGTGTGGTCGTTCATCCACGTCGATGACGCCGCGCGCGCAACGGCCGCCGCGCTCGAGCGCGGCAGGCCGGACGCCTACAACATCGTCGACGACGAGCCTGCGCCCGTCGCGCAGTGGCTTCCGGCGCTCGCGAGCGCGCTCGGCGCGCCGAGGCCGATGCGGGTCCCCGCGTTCGTCGCGCGCATCGCCGCGGGCAGCTATGGCGCCTCAACGATGACGCGGGCGCAGGGCGCGAGCAACGAGCTCGCCAAGCGCGAGCTGGGCTGGAGCCCCGTGCACGCGAGCTGGCGCGAGGGCTTTCGCACGGCGCTCGGCTAGCTACTTGCGCACGACGAGCAGCACCCCGGCGACGAGCAGCGCGAGACCGGCTATGCGCTGCACGCTGATCGACTGACGCGCGACCCCGAACAGCCCGAAACGGTCGATCACGACGGATATGGCCAGCTGACCGGTGATCACGACCGCCGTGAGGCCGCTCGCGCCGAGGGTCCGGACGGCGACGAGCGCGACGGTCACATAGACGGCCCCAAGCAGGCCTCCGATCAGCGCCCACCACGGCGCGCGGTTCACGTGCGCGAGGTTCCCGAGGCCGCCGCGCACGAAGGACGCGATCAGGACCAGCACGACGGTGCCGACGAGGAACGAGAAGGTCGCCGCCTGCACGCTGCCCACGACCCGTCCCAGACGCGAGTTGATCGGAGCCTGCATGCCGACCAGGCAGCCCGCCCCTACGCCGAGCAGCACCGCCAGTCCCCTGCTCATGCCCGCGCTCCTCCCAGGACGCTCACTTCGCCTCCAGCCAGTTGGCACCGACGCCGACGTCCACGGCCAGCGGTGGGTCGTGCTGCCATACGCCGCACATCTCGCGCTCGATCAGCTCGCGCGCGGCGTCCGCCTCCTCGGGCGGCCCTTCGAACAGCAGCTCGTCGTGGATCGTCAGCAGCAGGCGGGTGCGCAGCTGCGACTGCGCGAGGGCGTCGTGGCAGCGGACCATCGCGAGCTTGATGATGTCGGCGGCGGTGCCCTGGATCACCGTGTTGACGGCGAGGCGCTCGCCGAGCGTGCGCACCTGGTAGTTGCGAGCTCGCAGCTCGGGGATCTGGCGGCGGCGCCCCCAGAGGGTCTTGACGTGACCGTCCTCCTTGGCCTGCTCGATGGTCGCGGCCATGAACTCGGCGACGCGCGGGAAGCGCTCGAGATACGCGTCGATGAACTCCTTGGCCTCCTCGCGGGGAATGTTCAGGCGGTCGGCGAGCCCGTAGTCCGAGAGCCCGTAGACGATGCCGTAGTTGATCATCTTCGCCTTCGAGCGCATGCCCGGGTCGATGTCCTCGGGCGCGACCCCGAACACGCGCGAGGCGGTCGCCGTGTGCACATCCTCGCCGCGGCTGAAGATCTCCATGAGCACGTCCTCGCCGGCGGCATGGGCCAGCACGCGCAGCTCGATCTGGGAGTAGTCGGCCGAGATCAGCACGGCGCCCGGCTCGGCCTCAAAGCAGCCGCGGATCTCCCGGCCTAGCGGCGTGCGGATGGGCACGTTCTGCATGTTCGGGTTGGTGCTGGAGAGCCGCCCGGTCTGGGCGACGGCCTGCAGGAACGTCGTGTGGATGCGTGCGCGCTCGTCGACGAGATCCGGTAGGACGTCGAGGTAGGTCTTGATCAGCGTCGAGAGCTCTCGCCAGCGCTCGATCTTGGGGATGACCTCATGCTCGGCGCGGATCGCCTGCAGCACGCGCGCGTCGGTCGAGAAGCCGGTCTTGCCGCGCCGCTTTCGCGAGAGGCCGAGCTTGACGAACAGGATCTCGCCGAGCTGCTGGGGCGAGGCGATCAGGAACTCCTCTCCCGCCAGCTCGAAGATCTCGCGTTCCAGCTGCGCGATCTCCTCGCGGACGCGGCCGGTGATCTCCGCCAGACGCTCGAGGTTGAGCCTCACGCCGAGCAGCTCCATATCGCGCAGGACGGCAACGAGCGGCAGCTCGATGTCGCTCATCACGCCCTCGAGGCCCCGCTCGGCGATCTGCTCGCGCTGCCAGTCGGCGAGCGCCCCCACCAGCACGGCCTCGGCGGCCACCGGGTCCTCGAGGTCGCTCGCTAGGCCGCGCTCCTCGCACAGCTCGGCGAACGGGTAGCCGCGCCTGGCGGGCTCGAGGAGATACGCGCCGAGCAGGGTGTCGTGGGCCAGGGCGGGCGGGATCAGATCGAGCGTTTTGGCGTCGTGCACGACGACCGCCCCCTCGCCTATGGCCTCGACCACCTCGCGCGGCGAGGAGACGTCGCCGGCGAGAACCACGCCGGCGCCGGCCACGGCGAAGCGCCAGGGCGACCCCTCCGCGAAGAGCGCCCCCTCGGGCGGTTCGAGCGCGCGCACGGCGACGCACAGCTCGGCGCCATCCGGGGTGGCCTGCGCGAGCCGGCCGACGTCGGCGGGCGTGCCGGCGCGCACGCGCGCGGTGAGCGCGACCTGCGCGGCGCCCCGCGGCGCCGCGACGTCGGGATCGCCCAGCGCCTCTTCGAGGCGGCGGAGCGGGTCGCGCAGCTCGTAGCGGCGGAACATCTCTCGCACGCGCGAGCGGTCCGGCTCGCGCACCGCCTCGGCGGCAATGTCGACGTCGACGGCGACGTCGCGCCGGACCGTGGCGAGGCGCTTTGACACGCGCGCATCGTCCGCGTGCGCGACCAGGTTCTGTTTGCGCTTGGGCCCGCTCACGTCGTCGACATGGGAGAGCACGCCCTCGAGTGAGCCGAAGCTCTGAATCAGCTCGCTGGCGGTCTTGTCGCCGATGCCGGGGATCCCCGGGATGTTGTCGGAGGTGTCGCCCTTGAGGCCGTAGAAGTCGGGGATCAGCTCGGGGGCGATCCCATAGCGATCGATGACCGCCTGGCGGTCGTAGATCTTCGTGTCGGTGATCCCCCGCGAGGTCGCCATCACCTTCACCAGGCCGCGATCGTCGATCAGCTGAAAGACGTCGCGATCGCCCGTGACGATCATCACCGGAATCGGCGGGCTCGCCTGCAGCGCCCGCTCGGAGAGCGATGCGATCAGGTCGTCCGCCTCGTAGCCCTCGACGCGGACGTTGCTGTAGCCGAAGGCCTCGACGAGCGGTTCCATCGCGGGCCACTGCTGCTTGAGCAGGTCGGGCCGTGAGCGGCGCTGCGCCTTGTAGTCGGCGAACAGCTCGGTCCGTCCCGAGGTGCCGGCGTCCCACGCCACGACCGTCGGGCAGACGCCGTACTCGCTGACGATCTTCACGAGCATCGAGGCGAACCCGAAGATCGCGTTCGTCGGCTCTCCAGTTGAGGTGGCGATCGACTCCGGCAGGGCGAAGAACGCGCGGTAGACGAGGCTCGGGCCGTCGATCAGGAACAGGCGCCGCCCCGCTGCCGGCTGGTCGGTGGCGCGCGCGGACGGACCGGCCCTGCCGTCGGCCCGCGCCTCGCGTGTGATGTTGGCTGCCATGACCGACAACTCTACGAGGACCGATCGTGGATCGGCCGCCGGAGCATCGACAGCGAGTCGCTCACAGCGGGAATGCATGTCCGGGCGCGGTTAGGTCCTAACATCCCCTGCCGCCAACGACCGAGGAGCACTCCCTGTGAGCGCAACACCAAGCGCGCAGTACCGCCTCACCATCCGCGTCAAGCTCGACGACTCCAAGGGCATGCTGCTTGGAGCCGTGACGAGCGCCATCGGGGAGGCCGGCGGCATGGTCGGCGCCGTCGATCTCGTCGAGGTGGACGACGGCCAGAGCCTGCGCGACATCGTCGTGGACGCCTCCGACAGGGACCACTGGGGCCGGATCATCGCCGCGATCGACGCGCTCGATGGCGCCGAGGTGATCGACACCACCGACCGCACATTCCTGCTGCACGTCGGCGGCAAGATCGAACAGCACAACAAGCACCCGCTGAAGACGCGCGACGACCTCTCGATGGTCTACACCCCGGGCGTGGCGCGTGTGTGCCTGGCGATCGCCGACGACGAGGACAAGGCGTTCCAGTACACGATCAAGCGCAACACGGTGGCCGTCGTCTCCGACGGCACCGCGGTGCTCGGCCTGGGCAACATCGGGCCCAGCGCGGCGATGCCCGTGATGGAGGGAAAGTGCTGCCTGTTCAAGGAGTTCGCCGGGGTCGACGCGTTCCCGATCTGCCTGGACACGACCGATCCCGAGCAGATCATCCAGGCGGTGAGGCTGATCGCGCCGGCCTTCGGGGGGATCAACCTGGAGGACATCTCGGCGCCACGCTGCTTCGAGATCGAGGAGCAGCTCAAGGAGCAGCTCGACATCCCGGTGTTCCACGACGACCAGCACGGGACCGCGGTGGTCGTGATGGCCGCGCTGCTGAACTCGGTGAAGCTGACGGGCCGCCACCTCGAGGACCTCAAGGTGCTCGTCATCGGCCTGGGCGCAGCCGGCATCGCCGTCACCAGGATCCTGCTCGAGGCGGGCGTCCGGGAGATCATCGGCGCCGACTCGCGCGGTGCCCTGCACGTGCAGCGCGAGGACTACCTCGACGGCTCGATGAACAGCGTCAAGCGGTGGTTCGCCGAGGGCACCAACCCCGAGCGCCGCTCGGGCGCTCCCGCGGACGTGATCGACGGCGCGGACCTGCTGATCGGGGTCTCGGGTGCGCGAGCGCTGCCGGCGCAAGCGCTCGCCCGCATGAATGCCGACGCGATGGTGTTCGCGATGGCCAACCCCAACCCGGAGGTCAATCCCGAGGAAGCGGCGCCATACGTCCGCATCATGGCCACGGGACGCTCGGACTACCCGAACCAGATCAACAACGTCCTGTGCTTCCCCGGCATCTTCCGCGGCGCGCTCGACGTGCGCGCGTCTGCGATCACCGAGGAGATGAAGATGGCGGCCGCCCGGGCGATCGCGGAGATCATCGACGAGAGCGAACTGCGGGAGGACTACATCATCCCCTCCGTCTTCAACCGCGACGTCGCGCCGGCCGTCGCCGCCGCGGTGGCCGACCAGGCGCGGGCCGCGGGCACGGCGCTGGCCGGTCACGAGGTTGGCTTCGCCCCTGGTGACACGATCACGGGCAGCTCCTCGGCACAGTTGAGCGACAGACGCGTGTGAGATGCTGGGCGGCGTGAGCGCCCCGCGCGTGACCGTCACGGGAGCGACTGGGCTGATCGGCCGCCGGGCGGTGAGCGCCCTGCAGGACAGTGGCGCGCAGGTGACCGTCCTCACGCGCGACCCCGTAGGCGCAAGGGAACGCCTCGGCGAGGTCGAGGCCGTCGCGTGGCAGATGATGCGCGAGCCTGCTCCCGCCGAGGCGCTGTCCGGGCGCGACTCGGTGCTGCACCTGGCCGGCGAGCCGGTCGCGCAGCGCTGGAGCGCGCGCGCCAGGCGAGCGATACGCGAGAGCCGCGTGACCGGCACGGGGAACCTGCTCGAGGGCCTGCGCGAGGCCGAGCCGAGGCCACGCACGCTGGTCAGCTCGTCGGCGATCGGCTACTACGGAGCGCACGGCGAGGAGCCGCTCGACGAGGACGCGCCACCGGGTCGCGACTTCCTGGCGGGCGTGTGCGTGGAGTGGGAGGCGGCCGCGACAAGCGCCACCGGGCTCGGGATGCGCGTCGTGCTCGTGCGAACCGGCGTCGTGCTCGACCGCGAGGGCGGGGCGCTTTCGAGCATGCTCGCGCCCTTCCGCATCGGCGTCGGCGGCCCGGTCGCCGGGGGCAGGCAGTTCATCTCCTGGATCCACACCGAGGACCTGATCGCGATGATGCTCGCAGCGCTCCAGGACGAGCGCTGGAGCGGCCCGATCAACGCAACGGCGCCGGAACCGGTCCGCAACCGGGACTTCTCACGAGCGCTCGGCGCCGCGCTGCACCGTCCATCGCTGCTTCCGGTGCCGGGCGCCGTGCTGCGCCTGCTCTACGGCGAGATGGCCTTGATGATCACCACAGGCGCCCGCGTCGTCCCGGCGAAGCCGCTCGTGCTCGGCTATGAGTTCCTGCACCCGCATGTGCAGGAGGCGCTGGGCTCAGCGCTCGCCGGCGGCTGACCAACCTTCGCTTGCCGGCGCTCACCACGCCGCCTGAGCGAGACGCACGCGCACGCTCCGGGCGCCCGGCGCATGGGAGCACTCATGCCCGGGCCAGCACAGGCTCCTCGGGCTGGCGCACGCGGCGGGGGTCGGTCTCGATGATCACGCGGCAGGGCCGCTTGCTGAGCAGGTAGGCGGCGGTCGGCCCGATCCGCTGCTCGCCGGCGGGGGCGTGGATCGTCGACCAGTAGATCACGTCCGAGCCCACCCGTTCGGCTTCTTCGACCAGCGCCGCGCCCGGGTTGCGCGTGCGGATCAACCCGGTGTGGATCTTGATGCCCCTGCGCTTGGCCTGGATCCGCGCGGTCTCGAGTACCGAGCGCCCATGCGCCTCCTCCTCCTCCAGGCCGGCCTCGAGCGACAGCTGGCTCGGCACGGGCAGCACGAAGACCGCATAGACGATCCCCTCCTTGCCGATCAGCTTGGCCGCGCTGCGCAGCGCCGAGGCGCTCACGTCGTCGCCGAAGATCGGCACGAGCGCGTTGCGGTACTCCAGCTCCTCGAAGTCGGGCGGCCGCTCGGGGCGCGCGATGCGGTAGTGCCTGGTCGGGTCGAGCCCCTGACGCCTGCGGTAGAGGAAGTAGCCGGCCATGCCGATCACCATCCAGGGGATGCCGATCGTGCGGGCCTCGCCGTGCAGCGCGACGACCGCGATCCAGGCGGCGAACGTGCCGATCGCGCCGAGCACCGCCGTGAGCGGGATCGAGCGGCCGCGGATGCTCAGGTTCCACGGCATCCGGTAGGGGCGCTCGCGGTCGGGGTCTTTGATGCGCAGCGCGACCACCGACACGTGCGCGGTGGTGAAGGACAGCATCGCCCCGAACGAGTAGAGGTTGCCCAGCAGCGTGGTTTCGCCGGGCAGGATCAGCACGCCCGCGAGGATCGAGTAGAACACGATCGTGAACCACGGCGTGCGGTGGGTGGGGTGCAGCCGCGAGAAGAGGCTCGGCAGCTGGCGGTGCTCGGCCAGCGACCACGACAGTCGCGAGATGCCGATCAGCCCGGCGTTGGTGGCGATGAGCAGGATCGTCGCGGCGAGCACGCCGACGTAGTAGCGCGCGATCGTCAGCAGGGTTCCGTGTAGGCCGAGGCGCGAGACGATCCCGAGCACAGGATCGTTTTCGTAGGTCGTCCCGAGTTCGGTGACGTAGTGCCCGCCGTGATGCACGACAGGCAGCGCGGACAGCGCCACGACCGAGATGCCTGCGTACACGCCGAGCACCGCGATCAGCACGAGGTTGACCGCCTTGGGTATGTCGTGGCCGGGGTCCCTGGACTCCTCGGCCATGTTCGAGACCGTCTCGATGCCCGTGTAGGCGACCATCGCCACCGACAGCGCGAAGATCAGCTGCGTCCACGTCGGGGCGACCCCGAGGTGCACCTGATCGACGAGCAGCGACGGGTTCAGCACGAGCACGGCACCCGCGCCCACCAGCAGCACCTGGGTGCACAGATCGGCGACCGCCAGGAACAGGTTCAGTTTCGCCGACTCCCCCAGCCCCCGGATGTTCAGCGCGGCGAGCAGCACGATCGTGACCAGCCCCCCGATGATGTCGCCCGGGTTGTGCGTGAGGCCGGGGAAGAACGCGCCGAGGTAGTGGGGCACGAAGAACGCCGAGATGGCGATCGTGATGATGTAGTCGAGGCTCAGCGCCCAGCCGGCAAAGAACGAGACGACATCGTTGAAGGCATGGCGGGCGAACGAGGACGAGCCGCCAGCCTCAGGGAACATGGCGGCGCCCTCGGCGTAGGTCTTGGCCGTGAGCACGAACAACCCGCCGGCGAACATGAACACGAGCGGCGTGAGACCGAGGGCGTGGGCGGCGACCAGGCCGAGGGCGTAGTAGATCGACGAGCCGACGTTGCCGTAGGCCGTGGCGAACAGCCCGGGGACGCCGACCGAGCGGCGCAGACCGTGCTCGCTGAGACGCGCCACCTAGCGCCCGTCCTCTGCGCCGCATGCGACCGCGACGGCCAGGATCTTCACGCCTCCTACGTTAGGTCTGGCCCCGTCAAGCCCACATCAAGATTCGCGGGTGAAACGTTCAGATCTTGAAAAGATCGCGGCGCCGCTCAGGCGCTGAAGCGGTACCCGATGCCGGAGTCTGTGCGGATCAGCCGGCGTTGCCCCTCGCCGGTCTGCAGCTTGCCGCGTAGGTTGGCGATGTGCGTTCGCAGCACCGGGGTGGCGTCCGCGTACTCCGGACCCCAGACCTCCGTCAGCAGCTGGCCGTGGGTCATCAGCCGGCCCCTGTTGAGCACCAGAACGCGCAGCAGCGAGAACTCGGTGGGCGTGAGGTGGACCTCCACGCCGTTCACCCACAGCGCGTGCGCAGCGAGATCGACGATCAGGCCGCCCGCTTCGACCCGCGGCTCGGCCGCGTCACGGCCCGCGCGGCGCAGCGCGGCTCTCACGCGCGCGACGAGCTCGCCGGGGCCGAACGGCTTCGTAAGGTAGTCATCGGCCCCGTGGTGCAGCGCCTCGACCTTGGTCTGCTCCTCGCCGATCGCCGAGAGCACAAGGATCGGCATCTCGCTCCACTCGCGAAGGCGCCTGCACAGCTCGATGCCATGGTGGTCGGGCAGGAGCAGATCGACGATCGCCAGGTGCGGCCCTGCCACGGCGGCGCGATCGAGCGCCTCCTCGGCGGTCGAGGAGATCAGGACCTCGTAGCCGGCCTCGCGCAGGATCAGGCTGAGTGCGCGCCGGATCTGAGGATCGTCGTCGCAGACGAGAATCCGCTCGGCAGCCATCAGGCGCCCGGGGCCCGTGCGTCGGGTCCGCCGGGGATAGCGTGAGCGAGCGGCTCGGCCTGCTGCTCGACGAGCGGGAACTCCACGACGAAGGTCGTGCCCTGACCTCGCTGTGACTCAACGCTGATCCGCCCGCCGTTGAGCTCAAGGAACCCCCGCGTGATCGCGAGGCCCAGGCCCGACCCGGAGTGCTGCGGCGAAGCACCGGGCGTGCGGTAGAAGGGGAGGAAGATCCGCTCCTGCTCGCCGCGCGGGATGCCTGGCCCCTGGTCCACGACGAGCACGCGTATGCGGTCCCGTACCGTCCGGGCGCGCACCGACACGGACTTCTCGCAGGCGTAGCGCGACGCGTTCTCGAGCACATTGGCGAACGCCCTCTCGAGCTGGCCTGGGTCGCCATACAGCAGCGGCATCCCGGGTTCCACCGACAGCTTGAAGGAGGTGGGCTCAGCGCTCAGCTGCTCGACCGCCTCCTGCAGGACCTCGTCGATCGAGTACCACACCAGGCGTGGCTCGGCGTGCCCGGCCTGCAGCAGCGACAGGTCGAGAAGCTTCTCGACCAGCCGCCACAGGCGTGTGGCCGCGTCGATCACCTGCTCGCGCACATCTGCGACGTTCTCACTCGTCGGCCGCTCGGGGTCGAGCGCTGTGGCGGCCATCAGGATCGCCGTCAGCGGCGTGCGCAGGTCGTGCGAGACCGATCGCAGCACGGCGGTCTTCAGCTCGTCGCTGCGCCGTAGCGCCGCCGTCTCGACGACCTCGGCCTGGAGCTCGGCGCGGTGCAGCGCCGCCGCGAGGATCGACTCGAGCGAGGGCACGACGCGATCGGCGATCCGCACGCGCTCGGTGCCCGAAAGCGTGCCCTCCAGCAGGAGCGTGCCGATCTGCCGCTGCGCGCTCTGCAGCGAGAACAGCAGCGCCCCATCGTCCGCATCGTCGAGCGGGTCCAGCGAGATCTCCGCCGAGTTGACTCCGGCCGCTGCGGCGAGCCGCTGCGCCGCGACCTCGAGAGCGCCCTCCAGCTCGGCCGTGCCCAGCAGCAGTTGGGCCATCTCGGATGCGAGATCGGCCTCCTGGCGACGCTGCTCGGCCTCACGACTGCGCACGCGTGCAAGCTCGGCCAGAAGGCCCGTCGCGATCGCGACCACGACGAACGCCAGGAGCGCCACCCACTCGCGTTCATCGGCCAGCGCGAAGCGGCCGCCCGGTGGGAGATGGAAGAAGTTGAACGCCGCCGCGCTCAGCACGCTGGTGGCGATCCCGAAGCCGAGCCCCCAGACCGTCGACACCGCCAGCACGGCCAGCACGTAGACGACGCCGAGCGACAGCACCGGGGTGACCTGCTTCAGTGGGTAGATCACAGCGGTCGCCGCTGCGACGCTCGCGATCGCGACGAGCACACCGGCCAGCCGCGACGGGCGCTCCGATCTGAGCATCAGCGGGGAGAGCACCGGTGCGGTCATCCCTCAAGCATGATCGTCAATCGCCGCTCCTGCTGCGCGCGTCCCAGGGCGCGAGCGACTGCTCAGGCGGGTTGCGCGACTCGCTCGTGCGCCTGCGCCGCGCGCGTCTCGGTCTCGATGATCACGCGGCACGGCCGCTTGCTCAGCAGATAGGCGGCGGTGGGCCCGATCCGCTGCTCACCGGCGGGGGCGTGGATCGTCGACCAGTAGATCACGTCCGAGCGCACGCGTTCGGCCTGCTCGACCAGCGCGGCGCCGGGGTTGCGCGTGCGGATCAGCCCGGTGTGGATCTTGATTCCGGCTCGCCGCGCCTTGATGCGGGCCGTCTCGAGCACCGAGCGGCCGTGCGCTTCCTCCTCCTCCATGCCGGCCTCCAGCGACAGCTGGCTCGGGACCGGCAGCACGTAGATCGCATAGACCACCCCCTCTTTTCCGATCAGCTTCGCGGCGCTGCTCAGCGCGGAGGCGCTCACATCGTCGCCGAAGATCGGGACGAGGGCCGTCTTGTACTCGAGCTCCTCGAAGTCAGCCGGGCGCTCGTGCCGCGGCGCGCGCGTCGTCGTGCGCAGATCGAGCCCATGCCGGCGCCGGTAGCCGATGTAGAGGGCCATCCCGAGCGCGAGCCAGAGAACGCCGGCGACCGCGACGTCGAGATGCAGGATCGTCACCGTCACGAAGGCGAGGCCTGTGCCGACGATGCCCAGCAGCGCGAACAGCGGCAGCTCCCGGCCCGCGACGCGGAGCGTCCCGGGTCCGCGGTAGGGCCGCGGGCGGTCTGGCTCCTTGATGCGCAGCTTGATCACCGACAGGTGCGCCATCGTGAACGACAGCATCGCCCCGAACGCGTACATGTTGCCGAGGAATTCGGCCTTGCCGGGGATCATCGTCAGGCACGCGACGCCGCCGAACAGCAGGATTCCGATCCAGGGGGTGCTAAAGCGCGGATGCAGGCGGCTCAGCCGATCGGGCACCTGGCGGTGAAGGCCCATCGAGTAGACGAGCCTCGACGCGCCGATGATGCCGGCGTTGGCGGCGATGAACAGGATCGTCGTGGCGAGCAGGCCGACGTAGATCTCCCCGGCGGATTGCAGCGCGCCGAGGTGCAGGTGCTTGACGATGCCCAGCACCGGGTCGCCGGCAAAGCCGCCGTGAGCCTCGCTGGTGCCCAGCAGGGTGCTGTAGTGGCCGTCGGGCAGCCGGTGCACGGGAAGCGCGGAGAGCGCGACCATGGGCAGAGCTGCGTAGATCGCGAACACGGCGATCACAACGGCTTTGATCGCCTGCGGCACGGTCTTCGTCTCGTCCCTGGCCTCCTCGGCCATGTTCGAGATCGTCTCGATTCCCGTATAGGCGATCATCCCGATCGGGATCGCGACGAGGAAGTTCTTCCAGCTCGGGGCCACGCCGAGGTGCACGTTGTGCACGAGCACGTCCGGCGAGAACACGAGCACCAGGCCGACGATCACCAGCAGCAGCTGGGTCGCGAGGTCGGTGACAGCCAGCACGATGTTCAGCCGCGCCGCCTCCTGCACGCCCACGACGTTGACGACCGAGAGCAGGATCACGACGCCGATCCCGAACAGCACGTCCCCGGGGCTGTGCGCGAGCGCGGGCCAGAACAGGCCGCCGAGGTAGTGCGGCACGAAGAACGCCGAGATCGCGATCGTGATCGTGTAGTTGAGCATCTGCGCCCAGGCGGCGAAGAACGACCAGAGCTCGTTGAACGCGTGGCGCGCGAAGCTCGAGGAGCCGCCCGCCTCGGGATACATCGCGGTCGCCTCGGCGTAGGTCGCGGCGGTCAGGTAGAAGATGACCCCGGTGACGATGAAGACGATCGGCGTCAGGCCGAGCGCGTAGGAGGCGACGAGCCCGAGCGCGTAGTAGATCGAGGAGCCCACGTTCCCGTAGGCGGTCGAGAACAGCGCGGGGGCGCCGAGCACCCGCCGCAGTCCGTATTCGCTCAGCCGCGCCATCAGCGCAGCGTATAGAGGCTGCCTCGAACAGAACCCGATCCGCAAGAGCGAGCCGCACGGCGATGCGGTGCAAAATCCCATGCACTGCAGTCGCCCGCGCAGGAACGCGCCTTATGATCCCGACGGCCGGTCCCGAGCGATTCCGGCTTCTGACATGGAAACAGCTAGACGCGGAAACTACGACTCGGGTGAGGACTTCGTCCTCGAATACGGCGACCTTCGCTTTACCTTCAACGAGGAGGACTTCGCCGAGCGCTGCGAGCAGGCGGCGCTGAAGCTCGGCTTCGTCGGCGGCCGGCTTGGCCAGGACGAGCTCGAAGACCTCGTCAACCTCGCGGTGAACGGTGAG
This sequence comes from Solirubrobacteraceae bacterium, assembly GCA_034665005.1. GTDB lineage: Bacteria > Actinomycetota > Thermoleophilia > Solirubrobacterales > Solirubrobacteraceae > Palsa-744. Next base: position 20,516 of record JAXDGO010000047.1, read on the forward strand.
ATCCTGGACCCCGCCTCGGCACTCGGCGAACACGTCAACGACTGCTGGCCGGAGCTCGTCGGGCCGGCGGAGCGCTCACTGGTCCACTGGCTCAGGCGCCTGGTGTTCCGCGGCGCCTGGCTCGACCAGCGGGTCAACGAGGGCGAGCTGGGCGTTGCCTTTGACGAGGAGACGGGCGGCTTCGCCTACGTGCAGCCGGCCGATCCGCGCTCGCCGAGCAGCGGCGAGCCGATCGAGCTCGCCCCAGAGCCCTCCTGGGGACGAGTCGCCTACCGCCGCTGAGGCCGGCGCGCCGGTCGTGCCGGGGCAGCCGCGGACCATCAGGACCGCGGCCGCGGCCCCCGATCTCCCCTAGCCCGCCGCCTCCACCGCCTCGGCACGGGCCTTCGTGATCGCCTTGGCGCCGTCCTCGCCGACGAGCAGCTCGGGCTTCAGAGTTCCGCTGTTGACGAGGTCGAGGATCGGCTGGCGGCCGGTCGAGGTGAGCGCGGCGTCGAGCGCGATCACCGTCGTCTCTCCCCCGAACGGCCGGGAGGCGGTGGCGATCATGGTGAGCGAGCCGCCGTCGCGCAGGTTGCGTGCGGCGGCGAGCGCCTTGCGCGCCGCGTGCGGGTGCAACCCATCGAGGCCGTCGATCAGCACGAGCGCATGTCCGCCGCGGGCGGCGAGGCGCTTGGCCGCCTCGACGGCGCGCTCGACCGCCTGATCCTGGGAGTCGGCCGACGCGGCGAAGCTGAGCGCCGCGGCCGGGGCCACGGGACCCTCCTGCCACTGGGCGATCTCCTCGGGCCGCGCGCCGGCGAGGACGACGCTCACCTCGAGCTCCTCGCGGCCGTGCACCGCCTCGAGCATGCGCCGCAGCGTCTCCGTCTTGCCGGACTGCCGATCTCCGACGATCACCGCGCGCGAGCCGCGACCGATCGGTGTCAACCACTCGATCGCCTCGAGCGTCGGGTCTTTCGAGCCAAGCGCAAGCCGCTCGCTCGGGAAGGCGACCGGCAGCTCGTCATAGCGGGTGCCGTCCGACACCGACTCCGACGATGCGCCGTTGATCGTGTCGATCCGCACGAGAGATGGGTAGCGCTCGGAGCGGCGCGGCGTGCGCACCGGGCCGGTGACGCGATCGCCGGAGACGAGCTCGCAGCGGCGCACCTGAGCGGCGGAGATGTAGACGTCCTCGTCGGAGGGCTCGGGCGGGTCGACGCGCAGAAACGCGGAGCCGTTGCCCAGTACCTCGACCACGCCTTCGGCGGTGCGCCCCGAGGCCTCCTCCGGAGCGCTCCCCCCGGCCGAGCGCGCGCCGGAGGGCCTGGCTGTGCGCTCACGTCCTGCGGGTGCGCGAGCCGGCGCGTCATCCTGCTCCGCGCTATCGGACGTGGACGATCGGCGCGAGCGCGTGGGACGCCGCCGGCGCGCGCGGGGCGCGGTCTCCGGCCGCTCGGACGCCTCCTCGTCCTCGTCGGCGTCAGCGCTGTCGCTGCGCTGCGGCGCCTCGACGCCGCCGGGCTCGTCGAGGATCGCGTCGATCAGCGCGTCCTTGCGCAGGCGCCTGAAGCCGTCGAGGCCGAGCTGGTCGGCGATTGCGTGGAGGTCGGCCAGGGGGCTCGCCTCCAGGTCAGAGCGCTCGAGAACTGCCATGGGATGTTCCTTCTTTCGTTGTGGATGGGCGGTTGGCGTCCCGCCGCGTTGGACAGCGACAGGCACCCGTGATTGCCGTCCAGCGTAGCGACTGGCCCGGCCGGTCCTTCGCCCGCGGAGATCCGCGGCCCGTGCGCCTCATTCCCCGGCGAGCCGGTCGTAGCGCATCTCCTGGGCGAGCGCGAGGTCCCTGTCGGCCTCGGCCAGGCCGGAGAGGGCGGCACGGACCGCCAGGAAGTCGGCGGCTGCCGCGACGTCGTGCAGGCGGAAGATGTGCGCGCCGTGCTCGACGCCATGAGCGAGCGCGGCGAGCGTCCCGCCGAGCCGCTCGCGGGGCGGGCGCCCCGTCAGCGCGCCGATGAAGTCCTTGCGGGAGATCGCCATGAGCAGGGGGCGGCCGAGCTCGTGCATGCGGCCGACCTCTGCGAGCAGCCGGATCGTCTGGGCCGGCGTCTTGGCGAAGTCCGGGCCCGGGTCGACGATCAGCTGCTCTGGGTCCACGCCGAGCGACACGGCGGTGGCGATCCGCTCGCGCAGGAAGGCCAGCACCTCGGCCGAGATGTCGCCGTAGAGGTCGGGATCCTGGAGCCGTTCCCTCGGAGCGGCAAGCGTATGCATCACCACCAGCCCAGCACCGGTCTGCGCACACACCTCGGCGAGCCCGGGGTCCCTCAGCCCGCTGACGTCGTTGACGATCTTCGCGCCGGCGGCGATCGCGGCGCGTGCGACGGCTGGCTTGTATGTGTCGACCGAGACGATCGCCCCGAGCTCGCCCGCGGCACGCTCCACGAGCGGCACGATGCGCTCGATCTCATGCTCGACCTCGACAGGGGCCCGGTCGGTGGAGGCCGACTCGCCTCCGATGTCGAGGATGTCGGCGCCGGCCGCAAGCAGCTCGCGCGCAAGCGCGACCTGCGCATCCAGCGTCGAGTGACGCCCGCCATCGCTGAAGGAGTCCGGTGAGGCGTTGACGATCCCCATCAGCCACGGCCGGCTCCCGAGCTCGAGCACGCGATCGACGGCGCGCAGGCGATGCAGCGGCGCTCTCAAGGCGCGGCCTCGCGCGGGGCCCCACCGGCCCCGGCGACGCCGGCCGCCGGGGTGGAGTCGGCGACGATCCCCTCCGCGTCTGCCTCGTCGGCGAACCGGCCCAGCTCGACAGCCAGCCGCGCCGCGTCCCAGCCGAGCTCTCGCGCGATGACGTCTCCGACGCGCTGCACGGGACCCGGCTCGGCGCCGGAATCGGGCGCGGGCGGCGCTTCGAGCTCGCGCGCGGCAAGGAGGCCGAGGCGCGTACGGCGCAGCAGCACGTCGCCGATGCTCCGGGCCTGCTCTCGGCGAGCCGCCAGCGCGACCTCCGCGAGCAGGTCCGGAAGCCCCGCCACGATCGGCTGGGCGAGCTCGCCGCGCTCGGCTGCCAGCGCGAGCACGTCGTGGGCGGCGTGGCCATAGCGGCTCGCCAGCGGCGCGTATGACTCGGCGGGCACGCCCTCGACCCGCGGCAGCTCATCCACTTTGATCGCCTGCCCGAGCGGGATCTCATGCGTGCGGCAGGGCGCGTCGCGCGCGTCGCGCTCGACCAGTCGGTCCACGGTCATCTTCGCCATGCGCCGCCAGGTGGTGAGCTTGCCGCCGGTGATCGTGATCATCCCTGAGGAGGTCTCGTACAGCTCCGCCTTGCGCGAGATGTCCACCGACTTCTTGGGGTCACCGGTGGATATCAGCGGGCGCACCCCGGCAAACGCCCCGGTCAGCTGCGACGGGTCCAGCGTGGTGCCGAAGAACCCATTGACGGCCTCGAGCAGGTAGTCGATGTCCGCGCGCGAGGGATGGATGTGGTCCAGCGGGCCCTCGTAGTCGTTGTCCGTGGTCCCCACGAGCGTGTGGCCGAGCCATGGGAGTGCGAAGATCGAGCGCCCCGCGCCGGCCGGCACGATCGCGCCGCCGACCAGGGGCAGGTCGTCGTTGCGGATCGTGACGTGCGTGCCGCGGCTCGGCCGGATCCGCGGAAGCTCCGCCTCGTCGTGCAGCTCCTGCGGCCGAAGCTCGTCGGCCCAGACGCCAGTGGCGTTGACCACGTTCGCCGCGCGCACCTCAAAGCGCGTGCCGCTCTCGCCGTCGAGCGCCTGCACGCCGCACGCGCGGTCGTCGCGCTCGAGCAGCCCGGTCACCCCGACGCGGTTCGCGCAGACCGCGCCGAAGCGCTCGGCCTCGCCGAGCACGGTCAGCACCAGGCGCACGTCGTCGGTCTGGCAGTCGTAGAACAGGTATCCGCTGGTCGGCTCGCGCGTGGCGAGCGCAGGCAGGAGCTCGAGGACCTCCTCGCCGGAGATCACGCGGTGGCGCTCGGGGCTCCACGACTCTCCGCCGTCGGGCTGGGGCGATCCGCCCGCTGCCCCGGGCTCGCCGGCCGCGGCGCTCCCGTTTGCCTGGCCTCGCTCGGAGCGCGCTCGCCGTCCCCGCCGGGAGCGCAGGGTCTCCCGTTCGACCGACATCACGTCGTAGAGGTTCAATCCGACGCCCATGAGGCGGTCGGGGCGCGCGCCGTCAAAAGCCGGCACCACGAGCGGCAGGGGGCGAACCAGATGCGGGGCGAGGGCGACCATCAGCCTGCGCTCGAGCAGCGCCTCGCGCACGAGCCCGAGATCGAAGTTCTGCAGGTAGCGAAGGCCGCCGTGGACCAGCTTGCTCGAGCGGCTCGAGGTGCCGGACGCGTAGTCGGCGCGCTCCAGCAGTGCCACGCTGTAGCCGCGCGCGGCGGCGTCGAGGGCCACGCCGGCACCGGTAATGCCGCCGCCCACGACCACCACGTCGAATTCGTCCTGCGACATCGCGGCAAGCGCCTGGCTGCGCTCGATCATCGAGCGCAGTCTCGCAGCTGGGCGGGCGGGAACCGAATCTAGATCTGCGCGAGCTCCGCGGTGATCTCGGTCACTGCGGACTTCGCGTCGCCGAAGAGCATCTCGGTCTTCGGCTCGTAGTAGAGCTCGTTTTCGATGCCGGCGAACCCGGGGTTCATCGAGCGCTTGATGACGATCACCGACTGGCTGTCGCCCACTTCGAGGATGGGCATGCCGTAGATCGGCGAGGACGGCGTGTTCTTCGCCGCGGGATTGGTCACGTCGTTCGCGCCGATCACCAGCGAGACGTCGGTGCGCTGGAACTCGGGATTGGCCTCGTCCATCTCCTTGAGCTGGTCATAGGGCACGTCGGCCTCGGCGAGCAGCACGTTCATGTGCCCGGGCATGCGCCCGGCGACCGGGTGGATCGCGTAGCTGACTTCGACGCCGCGTTTTTCAAGCTCCTTGGTCAGCTCGCGCACGGCATGCTGCGCCTGCGCGACAGCCATCCCGTAGCCGGGCACGATCACCACCCGGTTGGCATAGGCCAGCTGGATCGCGGCGTCGGCGGCGGTCGTCGAGCGAACGGTTCCGGCATGCTCGCCGGCTCCTTCCGCGCCCGCGACGGCCCCCCCTCCGCCGAAGCCACCGGCGATGATCGCCGGGATCGAGCGGTTCATCGCGACGGCCATCAGGTTCGTGAGGATCGAGCCGGACGCGCCGACGATCATGCCGGCGACGATCAGGGCGGGGTTGTTCAGCGCGATCCCGGTCGCCGCCGCGGAGAGCCCGGTGAAGGCGTTGAGCATCGAGATCACCACCGGCATGTCGGCGCCGCCGATCGGCAGGACGACCGCGTTGCCGAGCAGCGCGGCGCACACGAGCATGCCGATGAAGATGCCCTGTGAGTGGTCGCCGGCCGCGATGTCGGCGCCGGCCGCCACCGCGAGCACCAGCAGCACGAGGTTGACGATCTGCTGCGCGGAGCCGAAGCTGATCGGGCGGCCGGGGATGATTTCCTGGAGCTTTCCGAAGGCGATGTTCGAGCCCCAGAAGGACACCGAGCCGACGATCGCGGCGAACAGGGAAAAGACGGTGATGTAGGTGGCCGTGTGGGCGAATCCGTGGGTGAGGCGGAACTCGGCCCAGGAGATGAGGAACACCGCTCCGCCGCCGACCCCGTTGAACAGCGCCACCATCTGCGGCATCGCGGTCATCTTCACCTGCCGCGCCGCCGGCACGCCGACGGCGGCACCGAGCGCGATGCCGAGCGCGATCAGCCCCCAGTTGCCCTCGTTGGGGTTGAGCAGCGTGGCGATCACGGCGATCCCCATGCCGATCGCGGCGATGCGGTTGCCGCGAACGGCCGTGGTCGGTCCCGAGAGCCCGCGCAGGCCCTGGATGAACAGCGCGAACGCGACTATGTAAAGGACATCCAGGAAGTTCTGGTCCTGGAGGAAGGACGTGGCGAGCGGTGGCGCGACCGCGCTCATTTCACGTTCTCCTCGCTCGCCTCGGCGTCCCCGTCGCCGCCGGCCGGAGGCGGCTTGGGCTTGGACTTGAACATCTCGAGCATGCGGTCGGTGACGAGAAAGCCACCGACGATGTTGATTGTGCCGAAGGTGATCGCGATCACGAGGATGACCTTGTTGAAGGCGTCGTTCCCCGACAGGCCCACGATCAGCAGGCCGCCGAGCAGGACGATCCCGTGGATCGCGTTGGTACCCGACATGAGCGGCGTGTGCAGCGTGTTCGGCACCTTGGAGATCACGACGAAGCCGATGAACCCGGCCAGGACGAGGATCGAGAGGTTGGTGGTGAGCGTGCTTGCGATGATCACGCGAGCGCCTCCAGCGCGGCCTTGGCGCCCGCGTTCACGATCTCGCCGTCCCGCACGACACAGGACCCGCTGATGATCTCGTCGTCGAAGTCGAGGGCCAGGGAGCCGTCCTCGCCGACGAACAGCTCGAGCAGCGCGAGCACGTTGCGCGCGAACAGCTGCGAGGAGTGCTCGGCCATGCTCGCCGGCAGGTTGAGCGGAGAGACGATCTTCACGTCGTGTCGAACGACCGTCTGCCCCGGCTCGGTCAGCTCGCAGTTGCCGCCAGCCTCGCCGGCGAGATCGACGATCACCGATCCCGGCTTCATCCCTTCCACGGCCTCGGCCGTCACGAGCTTCGGCGCCGGGCGGCCCGGGACGAGCGCGGTCGTGATCACGACGTCGAAGCCCTTGATCGCGTCGGTCAGCGCCTGCTGCTGGCGAGCGCGCTCCTCGTCGGTCAGCTCGCGCGCATAGCCGCCCTCGCCGCTGGCCTCCAGCCCGAGATCGAGCCACTGGGCTCCGAGCGACTGCACCTGCTCGGCGACCTCGGGGCGGACGTCGTAGCCGGTGGTCCGCGCGCCCAGGCGTTTGGCGGTCGCAAGCGCCTGCAAACCGGCGACGCCGACCCCGAGGACGAGCACCTTGGCGGGCGGGATCGTGCCCGCCGCGGTCATCAGCATCGGGTAGAAGCGTCCCATCTCCTCGGCGCCGAGCAGCGCCGCCCTGTAGCCCGCGACGTTGCTCTGGGAGGAGAGCGCGTCCATCGACTGGGCGCGGGAGATCCGCGGGATCGCCTCCATCGCGAACGCCGTCGCGCCGGCGTCTGCCAGCGCGCGCGTGGTCTGCGGGCTCGTCAGCGGCGCCAGGAAGCCCACCAGGATCGAGCCGTTGCCGAGGCCGCGGATCTGCTCGGGGTCCGGTGGGGCGATCGTGACGACCACGTCCGAGCCCCAGATCTGCGCTGCGTCGCCGCTGATCTGGGCGCCCGCCTGCTCGAAGGCGGCGTCGGTCAGCAGGGCATCGGCACCCGCGCCGCTCTGCACCACGACATCGAGGCCCTTTGCCTTCAGCTTGCCCACGACCTCCGGCACGAGCGCCACCCGGTGCTCGCCCGCCGCGGTCTCCTTCGGTACGCCTATCCGCATGAGGTGCGAGAACGTATCCGATCCCGTGGCGGGGAGGCGGCCCGGTGTGCGAGACTCGAAACGCGATGACGGTGAACCTGACCCGCATCTACACGAAGCTCGGCGATGGCGGCGAGACCCACCTGGGGGACATGAGCAGGGTGTCGAAGCTCCACCCGCGCGTCGAGGCCTACGGGACCGTAGATGAGCTCAACGCGACGATCGGCGTCGCGCTCCTCGAGCCGCTCCCCGAGACGGTTGTGAGGTGGTTGCGTCGCGTGCAGAACGACCTGCTAGATGTCGGCGCCGACCTGTCGGTGCCTGCGGCCGAGACGGACCGTCCCGGCGACGGCGAGGGCCGCGAACGGCTGCGCGTGGGCCCGGCCTACACGGAGTGGCTCGAGCAGGCATGCGACGAGGTCAACGCCAAACTCCCCCCTCTGCGCTCCTTCGTGATCCCCGGCGGGACGCCGGCCGGCGCCCATCTGCACGTGTGCCGCACAGTCTGCCGGCGCGCGGAGCGCCGCGCGATCGCGGTGCAGGACGCCAACCCCGAGGTGGTGCGCTACCTGAACCGGCTCTCCGACCTGCTGTTCATCTTGAGCCGCGCGGTGAACCTGCCCGCCGGCGCCGCCAGGAGCGCCGAGCCGCTCTGGGAGCCGGGCGCGCACGGCTCCAACGCCGAGCCGCCCGGCTGAGAGGGCGATCCGCGCCATGGCGCGCCGCGAGGCGGCGTCAGGCTTGCCGGCGGTGACGGGAGGGCCAGCGACGCTCGCCGGCGCGCAGCGCGGCCACCGCGAGCGCCGCCCAGAGCGTCGCCACGAGATAGCCCCCGAGCACGTCGCTCGGCATGTGCCATGCGAGGATCAGCAGCGAGACGCCGACGGCGAGTGCGAAGGCGGCTCCGGCGGCCGCGACCATCGGCCGCAGCCGCGCCGGGGCGACGAGCACAGCGCACAGCACCAGCGCGAGAGCCGCCGTCGAGTGCCCGCTTGGCCACGACGCCGGGCCGATGTGGACGGCGTCGAGCTGAACATGGGGGTGTGCCAGCAGAGGCTTGAGCGTCTCGGAGGTGAGCGGCGCGAGCCCCAGCACGGCGACCACGGCGAGCGCGACCCGCGGGCGGCGGCGCGCGAGGGCCAGAGCGACGAGCGCTGCGCCCCAGAGTACGAACAGGGTGGGTTCGAGCAGGGCGAGCAGGAAGTTCGCCGCGGCGTCCACGTGGGGGCGGCTGAGCAGGGTGAAGTCGCGCAGCGCCAGCGCGTCGCGCAGGTGCGCGGCCGGCACGAGCTGTGCGACGGCCCAGATCAGCGCGAGTGCCAGCAGGCAAAGGCCGGCCAGCCCCAGCGGCCCCGCGGCGTTCGATCGCCCCGCCGGGCCCCTGGTTCGGAGCGCCGCGGTCGTGTATGCGCTTTCGCTCATCGCGAGAAAGGGTAGGCGCGCGATTTAAAGGACGCCTGAACGCTCAGCGCGCGATCGGCGCGAGCGCCGTTCCGAGCAGCAAGCCCATCGCGCGAGCCAGGGTGTCGAGGCGCTTACTCGGTGTCTGCGCGGTGGACGCCGCCTTTGGCGCCGGACGCCCGGCCGCCGCCGACCGTGCCGATCGGCCGTGGGCGCCCCCGGCGGGGCTCATCCCGCCCGGGCCGGCGCTCGACGGCGACGCCCGGCCCGCCACGGGCGCGATCGGAAGCGGCTTGCCGGCGAGCGCGGTCAGCGCCTGCGCGGTGACCCAGACGGGCGTCTGCGCGCCGGTCCGCGAATATCGCACGCTGCCGTCGGGAGCGAGCAGGCTCTGCAGGTAACCGAGCGGCGAGCGGCTGCCTTCGCGCGTGACCGAGCCGACGTTGCGACCGGCGGCGATCAGGCCCTGGACCGCCCATGCCGTCGACTGGGCGTTGGACTGGCCGCCCGGCTGCTGCGGGTAGCCGCCGTCCCGGTTCTGGGCGTGGATGAGGTACGTGCTCGCGCGCGCGAGCACCGCGCCGCCGTGCGCTCCGGCCGCGGCGATGGCCTGTACGACGGCGGCGGTATCGTCGACGTCGCTGCCCCCGCCGCGCCCGCCGAACCCGAAGCCGCCTCCGCCGTTTTGCTGCCTCGCCAGCCAGCCGGCCGCGCCGCGAACGACCTGGCTTGCCGCCGGGTAGCCGGCGGCGCGCAGCGCCAGGATCGCGAACGCGGTGAGGTTGCTGAGATGGCCGAAGGAGCCGTCGCTGGAGCGGAACCCCAGCAGTCTCCTGACGGGATCGCCTCCCGGCCCCCCGGGGAGCGAGCGCGGTGACGCGCCACAGGCGCGAAGCGCGAGGATCGTCCGCTCGAGGTCGCCCGCCCCGTTCACGCTCGACGCTTCCGCGCGGAGGGCGTCGAGCACGGTGTGCCCGCCACGACGCAGGCTCAGCGGGTCGCGCCCCGCGGCGGCGAGGCCCATCGCGACCCAGCCGGTGTAGAGCTCGCTGCTGGACTGGCCTCGCGCCCCACCGAACCCTCCGTCGGCGTTCTGGGCGCCGGCGAGGAAGGCGAGCTCCCTGGAGACGGCGACGCGCGCCGGCGAGACGGCGCTGAGGCGCGCCTGCGAGACGGGGACCGGTCGAGCCTGTGAGGCCGGGCCGGCTGTTGCGTGCGCGCCGCCGAGCAGCAGCGTGGCGGCGACCGCCAGGGCGGCCAGCGTCCCGGCGGCGCCCAGCGCCCGATCGCCGCGGCGGTGGACTCGGTCCTCGGCGGCGCGAAGCGGCGGCGCCTGCACCCAGGTCACGTCCATGCGTGCTCGCATCCTGGCGAGCACCCGTGCGAGCTCCGGCGCGAACGCGAGCCCGAACAGGAAGCTCGCGACGGTGTCCGTGATGTCATAGGCGAGCGCCTGGCCAGCCACGGCGAGGAACGCGGCGGGGGTGTGGCTTGCCCCGAGCGTCCACGTGTAGAGGTTCATCACCTCCTTGGCCGCGAGCGCCGAGAGCCCGCAGGCCAGCGCCAGCTGTACACGTCCGAGGCGTCGCCGGCTCAGCCACCCGAGCACGGCGCCGCCCAGGCCGACCATGCCCCAGGCAGCCATCTGCCACGGCGTGTACGGCCCCTGGCCGAGCATGAAGTTCGAGACGAGCATCCCGAGCGCGCCGACCGTGAATCCCGGAAGCGGCCCGAGCGCGTAGCCGACCACGAGGGTCATGGCGGTGATCGGCTTGACGTCGGGGAGCGCCGCGAACGCGTCTCGGCCGAGAGCCGCCAGGGCGGCCATCACGGCCACCACCGCCGCCATCCGCGCAGAGGGACGCCTGCGCTCATAGGCGAGCCAGCCGACGGCCAGCACGAGACCGATGACCGCGAACGATGCGAGCTGCCAGCTCACGGACGCACCCCGGGGGCGAGCGTCGATGGCGCCTGCAGCGGGCCAGGCGGCCGGGCGGCGTCGGCCTGTGACGCGGTGACAGCGGTCGCCGGCGTAGACGACGAGCGCCGGCGCAGCAGCTCGGCGCCCTGCTCCGGGAGCAGCGCCCCGCCGGCGCCGCCGAGGATGCGGGCCGTCTCGGTGGCGAAGTACCAGCCTCCGGAGAGCAGCTCCGAGGTGGGACCGTCGGCGATCACGCGCCCGTCGGCCATCAACACGGCACGGTCGGCGCAGGCCGCGGCGAACTCGGGGTCGTGCGTGGCGACGATCACCGCCTGGCCGTTCGCCGAGCGCCTTCGCAGCTCCGCTGCCAGAGCCGCCTTCGCTTGGCGGTCCATGCCGCGTGTGGGCTCATCGAGCGCCAGCACCGCCGGGTCCTCGCCCGACCCGGTGACGATCGCGAGCGCCAGGCGCTGGCGCTCGCCGCCGGACAGGTCGCGCGGGTTTCGCTGGGCGACGCCCGCCAGCCCGACCGCTGCCAGCGCCGCCGCCGATGCCTCCTCGCCGGCTCGCTCGTGGATGAAGTAGTCGCCGGGATTCTGGAGCAGCAGCGCAACCCTCCCAGCGCGCTCGACGCTCCCTCGTGTCGGCTCGAGCAGGCCGGCGGCATGGCGCAGGAGTGTCGACTTGCCGGCGCCGTTGCGTCCCATCAGCGCGACGCTCTCGCCCTCCTGCAGCGCAAGCGTCGCGCCGCGCAGGATCGCCGGCCCGTCGCGCAGCTCGTGCCAGACTCCGCTGACCTGGAGCGCGGGCGCCCGCCTGGCTCCGCGGCGAGCGCGCCCCTTCGGCTCCGGGGCGGCGGCAGGCGGCTGGGCTTCCTCCGGCAGCAGCCCGTGCGCGCGAAGCGTCGCGCGCGCCTGTCGCACGCCGGCCGGGGCCGGACTAAGCCCCGCGTGCGCGAACAGCTTCGCTGCGGGGGTCTGCAGCGGCGGGGCGTGACGGCCCGCCCAGGCGAGGAACTCCCCCGGCTCGCCGTCGCACGCGACGCGGCCGTGCTTGAGCGCGATCACGCGATCGGCGGCCGCGAGACAGCGCTCGAGACGGTGCTCGGCCAGCACGATCGTCGTCTCCCACTCCTGGTTGAGCCGTCGCAGCAGGCCGATCAGCTCGTCGCCGGCGACCGGGTCGAGCTGGGAGGTGGGCTCGTCCAGCAGAACCAGCCGCGGCCTGCCCGCCAGCGCCGCGCCGAGAGCGACGCGCTGCTTCTCGCCCCCCGAGAGATCGTGCGTCGACCGGTCCAGCAGCGCGTCGATGCCGAGCGCGAGCGCGACCTCCTCGACCCCGCGCGCGACCGACGCCGCGCCGTGGCCGCGGCTCTCGAGCGCGAGCGCCAGCTCGGCGCGCACTGTGCTCATCACGAGCTGCGTCTCGGGATCCTGGAACAGCACCCCGGCGAGGCCCCCCAGCCGGGCAGGGCCGTGCTCCCGCGTGTCGAGACCGGCGAGCGTGACCCTGCCTGTGAAACGTCCGCCGTGGAAGTGCGGCACGAGGCCGCATGCCGCGCGCAGCAGCGTCGACTTGCCGTGGCCGGAGAGGCCGGCCAGCAGACAGAACTCCCCGGGTCCGATCTCGACGTCGACCTCCTCGAGCGCGGCCTCCTCGAGGCCCGGGTAGTGGTAGGTGACGCGCTCGAAGCAGAGGAGCGGCGTGGTCATACGTCCACCCCGCGACGATCGGCGAAGGGAAGCAGCACCGCCGCGAGCAGTGCAAGCGAGAGCGCCAGCGTGGCCGCGCTGACGGGCGCGTGGACTTCCGGATAGGCGTCGAAGCCGGCGGCCCCGCCGAGCCTGCCGAAGATGCTCAGCGCGAGCACGGCCACGGCCGATCCAAGGAAGGCGATGTCGTGGCGCGACCAGGGCCGCGACAGACGCGGGGCGCGGCGCGCGGTGGCGAAGCCGCGCACCTCGAGCGTCGCGGCGACGTCCATCGCGCGATCGAGCGAGCCGCCGATCACGGCCCGCAGCAGCGCGACCCGGGCCCGGGCTCCACGCGGGGCTCCCTCGGGCCGCGTCCTCTGTGCCTCTGCCAGTCGCTGGGCGTCGGCTCCCAGCACGGGGATCATTCGCGTCGCCAGCGAGGCGGTGAGCGCCGAGCGAAACGACAGGCGGCGCAGGATCCTCAGCGCCTCGTCCGGGTCGATGGCGAGGCTCGCGAGCGTCGTGATCAAGATCAGGAGCATGACCTTGAGCGCGATCACCCCGCCGAACACGACCGCCTCGAGCGTGAGGTTGCCCTGGCCGAACGGGCCCAGGTCGCCGAGGCGCGCGAACACCGTCAGGCCGTCGCGCGAGACGAGCACGTTCACCGCGACGATCGGCAGCCACACGATCGCGGCGATGCGCATGGAGCGGGCGAGCATACGCCCCACCCCCGCTCCAGCGCCCGCGCAGAGGACGGCGGCGAGCAGCACCAACAGGATGAGCGGGTGATACAGGGCGATCGCCGTGACCGAGAGCGCCGCGGCCCACAGCGCCCCGACCCCGGCGCGCGTCGCGTGCAGCGGGCTCGCCAGGCGGCGATAGAAGAGGAGCGTCGGTTTCATCGGCTCAAGGCGCCTCCGGCAGTGCGACGGTGCCGGTCGCCGTGACTGCCACGGCGAAGCGATTCTGCAGGACGCCGCTGCCGAATGCCTGCGCCGCCAGGTCGACTCCCGTGGCATCGGTCCCGGCGACCACCCACACGGGCGCGTCTTCGGCGTGGCGAGTGGCGGCGATCAGCCCCGCGCCGGACCGCAGCGCGCGTGTCGGGCGTCCGTCCTGGTCAAGCAGTGTCAGCGTGCCTCCGTCCCTTGAGAAGCGCGCGTACACGCCACTCGCGCGCGGTCCGCTGAGGATGCTGCCGGCCACCAGATCGCCCCTCAGGCTCACCCAGGGCGCGACAATCACGCGCAGCGTCTGCGGCGCGCCACCGCCGCCGATCGCGGCGACTCCCGCCGGCACGCCGGCCGATCGCAGGCGCTTCCTGACGGTGCGGCAGGCGGGGCCTGTGACGGCGGCGCATTCGACGCGCACGGGCAGGCGCTTGCCGCCGGTCCCGTTCAGGAACGGCTCGGGGAACGAGCCAACGACGGCGGGGACATGGTCTGTCTGACTCCAGTCGTGCCTGTCCCACCAGACGTGATCCCCCGGGTGCACGTTCGTCGCCGCCGCTCCACGGCCGGCCTCAACGCCGTTGACGTAGTAGAACCAGTCGACCGGGTGGCCGCCTTCCTGCCCGCCGGCCACACCGTCGATGCTCTGGACGAAGCCGCCGCCGAAGCGCGTCGTCACCTTGTCGTTGCGCATCAGCAGGCTCATGACCGTGTCCTGGCCGCTGAGCTTCGGCGCTGCCGCCTGCTGCAGCGACCGGCCGCCGAAGTCGCGGGTCACGCGGAGCTGGATCGCGGTCGGCGCCCGGCCCGCGCCGAGCCCGCAGCCGGCGAGCACGAGCGCGCCCAGCATTAGGAGCGCTGGGGTCGTCGCAGACACGCGCGTCACCTGACCACGATCGTCTCCGGGAAGGAGGGCACGAGGCCGCGGCGAGTCGCGTCGACGAGATAGCGGCCGGGCGTGGGAGGCGCGAGAACCGTCGCCCTGCCGCGCGAGTCTGTCGAGGCGAAGTCCGACCCCAGCGTGACGATCGCCCCGGCGGTCGGCGCCCCGCGCCCTTCGTTGTCGTAGCCGGTCACGGTGACGCGCAGCCGGCCGCCGCGCGCCACCGTCGCGAGCGCCGGCGAGACGGCGAGCGTGCGCTGGCAGCCGCCGCTTGAGGCGTTGCACCAGAACCAGAGCACGCTGGCACCCGAGCGCAGGCGCCGCCCGTCGCCTCTTGGGCCGCTCGGGTCGCCCGCTCCGGTCGTGCCCGAGACGTCGTCCACCTTGTACTCCCAGCCGTTCTGTCCCCTGTTGGCCTCCGCTCCCAGTGAGTACACGAACAGCTGTCCCGAGTTGATCGCAGAGGAGCCGCAGCGGCCGTAGTCGCGCAGCGCGTACCCCGGTCCGCCGCTGCGCCTCAGCGCGTCGAGCACGGCCAGCGGGGTGCCGGCCGCGACCGCGCAGCTCTTCCTGCCGGCGTGCACGCTGCTAGCGCCGGCCGTGACCGGTCGCGCCGGCGAGAGGATCACCCCGCCGGCCCCGACGACCATCGCCCTCACCGTCGGCGCCGAGGCCGAGCTGCCGGCGGCGGCATGCTGCGCGCCGACCGGCGCCGCCACCGTCAACGCGACGGCGGCGCCGGCGAGCAGCGAAAGGGCGAGGCGCCTAGTGGACATAGAAGACGAGCCGCGATGTGCCACGGGCGAGCGTCGTGTGGTTGCCCGCCACGTCGGTCGCCTGCACGTCTAGCACGTAACGTCCGGGGGCGAGCGCCGACGGCAGCAGGTAGGAGAAGGAGCCGTTCGAGGAGACCTTGAAGAAGCTCCCATCGCCGCAGCGCGCTTTGCGGAAGCGCTCGGCGGTCCCGTCATAGGCGGAGCAGCGCCCTCTGTACCGGCGGCGCAGCTCGAGGCTGACGGACGTGACGGCGCTGTGCGCGAGGATGCTCCCGGAGAGCACCCGCGGCGCCTGCCCTCGCCGGTAGACGCGCCCGTCCGCCAGGCCGGTCGCCTTGGCGACCAGCGCGAACGGTCCGGTGTAGCGGGTCACAAGGCCAGCGACGCCGCCGCCAGTCGAGGCGCCCGTGGGGGCCGAGCCCGGCGCCTGCGTGCCGCAGCTGCCGTCGTTGCCGTTGTGGACGCAGACGGACAGGGTCCTGGAAGGAGCATCCCCGGCCTTGGTGGCCTGGAGCGTCTGGGAGCCGATGCCGATGGGGGTGATATCGGCGACGCCGCCCGGCCCGGTGGTCGCATGGGCGCCACCGAGCGACACGGTCACGCCTTCGGCCGGTTCGAGCGTTCCGCTGCCGGGCGGGACTTCGCCCGGGGGGAGGTGCACGATGCTGACCTTCACGGAGACCGGGCTGCCGACCTGTGCGACGCTCGGAGCTTCGCTTACGACGAGCGGCAGGACGCTGGCCGCGAACGTCGGGGGCGGCTCGAGGTCCGCCACCATCAAGACTTCGTCGCCTTCGCCCAGGAGGTCGTTGCAGATACCCCCGCCCCATTTGTAGTTGACCCACTCGGCCCACGTGTCCGAGTGCGCGAACGAATGGCTCTCGCCCAGGATCGTTTCGGTGAAGCTTTTGTGATCCCAGTTGCCGCCCGTGGCGAGATTGATCGCGGCGGCGACGGAGTTTGCGGGACATGTATTGAGCGGGTCGGGCGTACCGAGCGTGACTGTGGTGGCGGAGAGCAGCGTCGAGTGTTCGCCCTCCACACGGACGGTGACGGTCGGGCCCGCGAACGCTGCAGCCGCGAAGGCTGCTGTGCTCGCAAGGACGGCGAGCACGACGATCGCGCGGTGAGCGCTGGGACGAGAGAGATGCATGGAGCCAACCCCTTTCCACGAGGGCTTGTGGGCTTCGGTCGGAGGCAGGTCTCCTGGCTCCCGGGCCTACCCCTCCGCGCCTTCCCGATCCGCCGGAGGCTGATCAGTGGCCGCGCGCCGTTGAGGCGCGCCGCGGTGGGCATCCCCGGTCACAGTGGCGGGTCCGCGCCGGATTCGCACCGGCTTCCCTTCGCCACCGACCGTATGAACGATCGAATCCTACTCTTTTGCGGCCCGGTCCCCCGTGTACGTGGTCGGTCAGCGTCCGTGCATTACGAGGGCTATCCGGACACGCCTGCGAGGTCTGCGTCCGTGTCGCCGAGCGCGGCCCGCTGTCGCTCCTCCAGGGCCGCTGCGCCGCGGATCAGCCGGCGGGCGTGCTCGAGGTCGTCGGAGCGGCCGAAGCTGAGCGCCGCCCTCACGATGCCGTCCTTCAGGTACCAGATCGTGAAGTTGCCGTCCTCCAGGGATCCCCGCACGATCTCCTCGTCCCACTCATAAGCAGGCCCCACGTACTCGAGTTCGCCCCAGTCGGCGAACACGGAGTAGAAGTACGGAACCTCCTCGTGCGGCACATCCTTGCCGAGCAGGTTCAGCGCGGCTGTCTTGCCTTGGTTGAAGGCGACGTCCCAGTGCTCGATGCGCACCGGCTGGCCGCCGTGAACGACCGAGTCGTACTCGCAGATGTCTCCCGCGGCGTAGATGCCGGGCACCGTGCTCTCAAGGCGCGAGGAACAGCGCACGCCGCCCCGCTCCCCGATCTCGAGCCCTGCCTTCTGCGCGAGCTGCACGTCGGGCGTGACGCCGGCGCCGATCACGACGGCCTCGGCCGGGAGCTCCAGGCCGCCCCTCGTCACGACCTTCCCCACCCTCCCCGACCCCTCGAACCGCTCGAGCTCGTCCTCGGCGTGGACGGTCACCCCGTGGGCTTCAAGCAGGCCCTGGAAGAAGCGCCCGGCATTCGGGCCGAAGCTCCGTTCGAGCGTCACGCCCTCCTGCATCACGATCGTGCAGCGCTTGCCGATCGCAGTCAGCGAGGCGGCGACCTCGCAGCCGATGTAGGAGCCGCCGATCAGCACGACCTCCTCGGCGTCTGCGACGCCCTCGCGAATCGCATCGGCGTTGCCGAGCGTGCGCAGGTAGTGGATCTGCTCGAGGTCGCACCCGTCCACGTTCAGCCGCCGCACGTTCGCGCCGGTCGCGAGGAGCGCCTGGGTGAACTCGACCTCCTCCTTGCTCGAGAGCTTCGCCGTGCGCTTGCCGAGATCGAGTCCCGTGACGCTCGTGCGAGTCATGAGCTCGATGCCCTGCTCCGCCCACCAATCGTTCGGACGGAAGTAGGTGTCCTCTCTCGACTCCTCCCCGCGCAGGTAGCCCTTCGAGCACTCGGGGCGGTTGTAGGGCGGGTCGGGCTCGCGCCCGACGACCAGCACCTCTCCCTCCGCGCCTTCCTCGCGCAGCCAGCGCGCGCAGTTCCCCGACGCGAGGCCTCCTCCGATCAGCAGGTAGTCGACCCTCCGAGGGGACATGGCGGGAGCCTACAACCCCGGGGGGTGGCGAACCGACCAGCGCGCCCAGCCCGGGATGCGGTCGAGGATGCGCCAGCGGGGGCCGTCTTCATAGCGGTTGGGGCCGACGTCTGTGCCGGAGTGGCTCGTATCGAGTCGCAGTCCTGCGACGACCATGAACACGTGCTGGCCGGTGGCATAGACCGTCACCCACCGTCCCGGGCCGGGCTCGCCCCAGCGCGTGTAGTCCTCAGCGAGTGGATTGCGCCTCACTATTTCTGCGATTGGGCGCACCGCGGCGCGGTAGAGCACATAGTTCACGGTGCTCGAGCAGTCCTCTTCGGTCGCGCCCCTTGGATCCGGATGACCTCCGGGGCCGTAGGGCAGTTCCTGCAGCTCATTGCCGGCCACGACCATTGCCTGCACGGTCGGCGGCACGCCCGCCGGAATGAGCGCCACATGTCCGTCCTCGGGGGCCAGCGCGGCGCGTTCCCCCGCGATGAAATGCACCGGTGTCGGACTCCCGGCCTGAAGGCCGACGTCTGCCTGTTCGCCGCCATCGGCCTCGGCGCTGGCCGCAGCAGCCTGCCGGCCGCGGTACCGCGCCGCCCAGCCCAGAACAGCTGTTACGTACCAGCCGGCATGGTTGTAGGCGAAGATCGCCTTGCGATACGCCGATGGCGCCCCGGATGCGCGGAGATAGTTGGCCGCCGCAAAGATGGCATCGGCGGGATCCCAGCGGTTTACCGCGCCGTCTCCATCGCCGTCCACGCCGAAGCCGGTCCACGTCGAGGCGATGAACTGCATCGGCCCGCCCGCACCGGCCGCGCTGACGGCACCCTCGCGGGTGCACGACGGATCTCGGTCGCGACCGTGGTCGCACTCGACCTTGCCGATGCCGGCGAGGACCGCCCAGTCCAGTCCATAGCGTCGCGCGGCGCTCTTATAGAGGGCCAAATAGGCCGCGGGGATTTCGCGCTGTGCGAGCGGCGAGGCGCCTTCGCCCTCGACGCCGATCGCACCGGAGGAGGAGGCTCCGGCGGCGACCAGCGCCGCCACGACCATCAGGCCGATCAACAGGATGAACGCGCCACCGGCCGTGGCGATTCCCGTTCGCGCCGGATGCGCGCTCGGCCGCGCCGCCGCAGGCCCCGGAGTCAACTGCGCCGCTCGCAGAACGCGTGGGGCCTCGAGGCGTCGCACCGGTCGGACGCCGCGTTCAAGGCCTGTCCGTGCCCAGCTGTCGTTTGCGCCTGGCAGCCACCTCGCGTGCGTCGCGCATCACGCTGGACTCAGGCCGTCGGGGGACGCGCGGCGGCCCTGGGTCGGGGCCCTCGTTGCGCGACGCCGGCACGCGGAGGCTCGCCCCTTGCCGACGCTCGCGGGGAGAGCTGCTTGGGTACGTGTTTTCCGTCTGTGTGGCGCGGCGCCCGAGGCTCGGCGACGCCTTGCTCGCCGTTACGCCCGCAGCCGTGTCGCTGCGCTCGAGACGCCGAGCCAGCTCCCGATCGATCTCCAGGCGTACGTCCCGCCGGCGGCCGGGCGCAAGCGCTTCGTACTCCGCGCGTCCGTACCCGGCCAGGCCCGCGAGCGCAGGGTAATCGCGACGCCCTCCCGGGCCCCTGTCAGTGCCCCGCCTGCCTGTCGCCGCAACCGCCGGTGGAAGTGCCGCCTGCTGGTCGAGGAAGCGCTCGCGCTCCTGCAGCTGCCTTGGCGTGTGAGCACTGCCTGTGCGACGCAGGGTCTGCCGGCCGGCGGCGCTCAGCTCCCGCGCCTCGATCAGCTCGCGCTGCTTGCGCATGACGTGCCCCTCGACACGCCGGGCGCGCTGATCCAGCTCGGCCGCACGGCGAGTGTCGCCGCTGGCAAGCGCCTTGACCCGCTCCCTGCGCACGCGGTCGAGCTGCGATCGCTTGGCGGACAGCTCCTTGCGGAGAGCCGGGGCTTCCCGCAGCCGGGCGTGCGAGTCGCGCTGGTCCACTTGCAGGGTGCGCCTCACCTGCTCATCCGTGCCGGCTCTCGGCCTCGGATGGCGGCCCCGAGCGGGCGTTTCGCCCTCCACGAGCTCCGACGCGGGTCGGCGCTGCCTCTTCATCGTCGAGCGGACAGCGTCGAAGGCCCTGCGCGGAGCTTCGAGGCGCTCGCTCACGCGTCGTGTGAGCGATTCGTGCCCGGGACGAGGCTCACGGCCCAGCGCGCCCTCGGCCACGCCGAGCGCCTGGTGCCGGCGCAGGTACGCACCCCACCAGAACGCCGACATCAGCAGCCACTGCGTCCACCATCCGAGCGACTGCAGATTGGAGAGGATGGAGACGACCGCGAGAACGATGCCGAGCAGGAACGAGAACAGCAGCTTCGAGACGACTGCCCCAAGCAGGTGAGCGGCCCATCTGCGGAACACGGCGCGGCCGCTCTCGCCGAGCGCGGCCGTCAACACCATCCCCGGAGCCAGCAGCAGGTACAGCAGGCTGAAGACCGCCGCGGCGAGCAGCCGCATCGCGAGGAAGCCCAGCAGCAGCATCATCCCGAGCACGCCGACGACGATCAGCAGCAGGCCGCCAACCCGAGACCACGTCCCCCCGTTGGTGCGGAACTCAGCCTGTGCGGCAGTCGGCCCGCGGCAGCGCGTCGCGTCGCTGCTCTGACACATCGTCCTGAGCAGAGAGCCGGATTCGTTGATCGAGTTTCGAGCGGAGCCGTTGGCTGGCAGTGCCAGGAACACGGCACCGTTGCTCCGCGCTTCCCGCAGGAGCTCCACGCTGTGTTCGAGCGCCCTCGCCTGCGGGCCTCCGCTGCCAACGCAGGCGACCAGCTGGCTCGATCCCGGCTTGCAGCTGATCAGCGAGACCTCGCCCGCGGCGATCCTCAGCCCGGCGGTGTGCAGTGTCTGATCCAGCCGCCCTGGGTCGCGACACCAGCCCACATCGCCAAACTCGAGGTAGCACCAGGGCGCCTCGATTGCTACCGCGAAGACTGTGCCCATGCTGCGAGCGAGTACTCCACCGGCGCTTACGGGCGTGCCCTGCGCCGCCACGGCCAGCGTTCCGATACTCGCTTGATTTGCCCATCGGCCAAGCGCCCCCACGGTGCCGATCGGGTCGAGGATCACCCACGTCCCCCCGACCATCATCGCCGTCATCAGCAGCGCCTGGCCGACGGTCTCGGCCACGCGGCGCCGAATCAGGCCGTTGTAGACGGCCAGCACCGAGGCGACTGCGAGCACGACCGCGAGCCAGGGGTCGGTCAGCGCCGTCTGCATCTGACGCAGACCCCTGCCGATGCTGCCCGCGGCAGCGCTGTCGAGCAGGTCGACCGTGAAGCACCACTCGAGCATCACCACTACGGCATGCACGGCCCACACCAGGGCAAGCCAGACCGGCGTCACGAACAGGTCCTGGACGGTGCTCAGCAACCCTCCCGAGCTCAGCCCGAGCACACCGGTGTCAATGTGCACGTCGATGGCGTAGTCGCCCGTCGGCGCGGCCGCCGCCACGAAGCCGGAGGTTTCGCAGTGACGCCTGCTCTCAGCGGGCAGGCGTCCCGCCCCGAGCGAACCTGTGCATAGTGGACTGCCCAGGCCGTTGCTAACCAGGGGATCGGTCTCTGCCTGGGGCGAGGGTCCTTCTTCGGCAGCGGCGCCTCCTGCGCCGGCGGCGGTCAGGGGTGGGCTGCTCGGTGCACGCCTCGCGACCGCGCTGCGGTGACCGGCTGCCGGTGGCGCGTCGGCCGTGCGTTGCGACCCGTGGCCCCGGCCGTGCTCGAGCGCGGCGGCGGCGTGGGCGCCCAATCCGGACGCGGCGGTCAACAGGAAGGCGAGCAGGCTCCCTTTCACGACGACCCGCGACATGGCGCCAGTCATCCGCTTTGTGGCTCAAGCGCGCCGGGGCGTAGTCGAGAAGGCGCGCAGCAGTGAAGGCGCAACGACGTCTACCTGGATCGCCTCGACACGTCCACGGTGGTCGCGGAACAGGCACCGCCCAGCGTCGAGCTCGAGCAGGCTCTGGCGCGTCCTCCGGTCGTCCGGGTCGAGTCCGAGCAGGGCGAGCGCGCGTGCCGCCTCCGCCTCGGATCGCATCCCGAACACGAACGTCGCACCGATCAGGTTCTCGAGTGACTCCCTCTCGCCGATCAGGGCATCGGTGACCAGCTGCGTGCTGATGATCGGCACCGCCAGCTCCGACCGACCCATCCGCTGCAGCGAGCCGAGCAGCGTGCGCCCCACCGGGTCGCCCAGCAGCCGCCATCCCTCGTCGAAGCAGAACAGCTTGAGCCGGTCGCGCTCGGTACCCATCAGATGCATCGCGAACATCGCGATCAGCCGCACGATCTGCTCACCGATTCGCTCAGCCTGCGAGTAGTCCGAGCGCCGGGTTCCGGGCTCTGGCCCGGGCAGATCGCGGATCGGCAGATAAGTCACCTGGCGGTGCCCCACGGGCGGCAGAGTCACGTTGGAGTCCGCGAACCCGAGCTGCGTCAGGCCGGTTCTCGCGTACACCTCGAGCGTTCTGCCGACGCGTACGTCGGTCTCATCGCCCTCGAGCAGCGCCCTGACAACGTCCAGGCACGTCGGGGCGCTCGAGCGCCCAACCACGCGGTCGACCGCCGCCAGCACCGCCGTCTCCCACGCGGGCTCGGCCCTGCCCGGAAGCAGGTCGCGCAAAAACGACACGGCCGCGTCCTGCCGCAGATTCTCAGGCGCGACCCTGAGCGGGTCGAGCACGCCCCGCAGCGCCGGGTCCGGCCGCAACGCCACGCACTCAGTGTGCGGCGCAACCTCCTCGAGCAGATGGAAGCGGTGGTCGCCCTTGGGGTCGCAGTCGATCACCCTGGCCCCCTGTAGGAACGCCTCGTACTCGAGCTTCTGCGCGAGCGTCGTCTTGCCGGACCCGAGCGCGCCGACGCTGAGGATCGTGGCGTTGCGGTCATTGTCCGACCCCTCCCTCAGGTTGAACCTGATCGGCTGCCTCGAGCCGGACAGGGTGTGTCCGAGGTAGTAGCCCCTGTTCGAGCCGGCGGCGTGGGCGGCGGTCGGCATCATCGCCGCGACCTGTTCGGCGGTCAGGGTGTCGTCGTAGCCGACAACCCTCGTGCGTTGGCCCGGCAGGTGCTGCAGAAAGAGCTGAAGCTGGTCGCCGAGCGGCCGGTGCAGGCGGATCTCCCCGTACGCCCGCCTGCACATCTCCACCCGTTCCTCCAGCTCCTCCTCATCCTGTGCTGCGATCGCGATCGCCAGCGTTGCCCGAAGCAGTGGTGGCCTGCTCGACGCCTGCAGATACGCGAGCAGGTCCCTCGCCTCCTGCGTGCGCTCGTATCCGAGATCAGAGACCCCCTGCTCGCCATCGGACTCCGCCCTCACGATCTGGTCAGCGTCCTGGATCCGCTTTCGCGCGATCCTCAGCGCCAGCTCGTTGGGCAGATAGCGCGCGTTCAGAGAGACATCGACCGGGAAGGGCAGGCTTTCGAGCGGGGCGAACATGAGCTCAGCCCGCGGCGAGGGAAACTGCGAGCGTTCCGGCAGCGCGCCTGCCACCAGCTGTGCCTGCCAGCTCGTGCCGAGCTCGGATTCGACCTTCAGCGACCGGCCCATGTTCTCGACGTAGCCGTCCATCCAGCGCATCACGTCGCCCTCGAGCGGAGCCAGCATTGCCTCCCCGTTGCGTTCGAAGGCAAGCGCTCGCGGCTCGTGCCAGGCGTCCACCAGCGGCTCGCCGAGCGCGCGGCAGTATGCCCTGCGCACCAGCCATTGCAGCTCGACGCCGCGGGCGGGTCGAACGGAGAGCAGGCTCCCCAGGCGCGCGTGGACCTGGTCGGCTCGAACCCGAGCGTGCTCGAGCTCGGAGAGCTTGAGCAGGCGCCTGGCGCGGAGCGAGAGCCCATGCCTCAAGCCGCTAAGCCACTGTCTCGGGTTCTGCGTCGCGGCACGAGATACATACGAGGCCACGTCGCGCTCCGGCTCACGCAGGCTGACGAGGATGAACACCGCCGGCTGCGTGGCACTCATGTCGGTGAGTCGGCGGACGTGCTCCTCCAGGTAGCGCGTCCGCGCTCGCGTGTGCTCCGTAGCGCTGGGCGCCGCCGTGCCGGGCCCGCCCTCCCCGACTTCGACGGTGTAGCGATCGAGCGGCCAGCTCCTGCTTACGCGCAGGATCTGAACATCTGCCTCGATAGCCTCGAGGGCGCCGATCAGTGCCAGAAACGGAGCGCGCTTGGCTTCCTCGCTCAGCCACGCATAGGAGGAGACCTCGACGGCGAATGCAGCCCACGCATCGTCCGGGTCCTCGGCGAACAGGCAGTTGCCGTAGATGAACGCAATTGGCCCCCTCAAGTTCTCACCGGCCGGCCGCGCCGGGACGCACCAACAGTCGCGCCCTTGGACCCAGCGAGATCACCTGCGCCCTCCTGAGCGGACGACCCGCCGGCAGCCCTGTGAGCGTCACTGCCGGACGCCGCCCGACAATCACACCCGCTGCACGCTCAACCCTGTCGCAGGCACGCTCGTGCTCGACCGCGACGAGGACCGCGCCCGGCCCCGTGTAGCGAAGGCGTCGCAGACGGCTGTCGGAGCCGTCCGGAAGGACCACGATGTCCCGCGGCCGCCAGCGTCCGCCGGGAGGCCTGCATGGGCGAGCGCCG
This sequence comes from Solirubrobacteraceae bacterium, assembly GCA_034665005.1. GTDB lineage: Bacteria > Actinomycetota > Thermoleophilia > Solirubrobacterales > Solirubrobacteraceae > Palsa-744. The sequence continues at coordinate 44,862 of JAXDGO010000047.1, forward strand.
GCGAGATGGCGCGGCGAGATCCGATACCGCAGAAGCGCGTATGCCGCGAGGTGGAAAGTCCGTCCCTCCACACGGATCATGCTCAGCAGCGTCGCGCTCGCGCCAGGGAGGGCGACGTCGCGTAGATACCACGGCATGGCTCGCGCGATCCCCCCCGCCAGCGGCAGCGCCGCAGCGATGAGGCTGGCCGCGAGTAGCGCCAGGAAGTAGACGAGCCCTCGCACCGGCACCCCGCCGGGATTCAGGCGCAACCGATCGACGCGATACAGACGCCGCTCCAGGTCGAAGACGCGCCGGTAGGATCGGATCTCGATCACGACGAGCCGAACAGCGACGTGACGGTGTCGCGCAGCAGGCTCACTCCTGCCGGTGTTGCGAGCAGCACCGACACGATGCCCACGGCAAACACGCCGGCCGCCTCCTTGAAGTCGCGCCGGAAGGCGAGCACCGTCGCCGCGACCGCGAACGCGAGGCCAATCAGGCTCATTGCGACGGCGCGCCCCGTGTTTCCCGCCTTGGCTGCAGCCGATTCAAGAGAGCTTCCTCCCGATTCGGGGCTGGTCGCGCGCGCCACGCCTCCGGCGTTAGAGCCGGTGACGGCCGCAGCGGCCGTCGCGGGCGCCATCGCGATACATGCGCACGCCATCAGGGCGATGGTCGAGCGGCCGAGACGTTCGATCTTCATCAGGCCTCCTTTTGTTGGGTGGTCATTCGCCGGGGTCCATCTGCACGGCCGAGACCTCCCAACGGCCCTGCGCATGAACCACGTCCACTTCGTAGGCGAGCGTGTACTGCACCCCCCTGGCGTCCTGGGCCCGTAGCACGGCCACCACCGAGCGGCCATCGGGCGACCAGTCGAGTCGCTGCACCGACTCGAGGCTCAGCGCCACCGCCGGGAGGGAGACACGCGCCCCGCTGGTCAGATCTGCTGCGAGCTCGCTGTCAGAGGCCGCCAGGTAGTTGCGCAACGCGCGCTCGACCACGATCGCGAGCGCGGGGTCAGTCACTTCCCGCTGGTGCCCGGAGAGCTGGGCCGGACTCGCCGCAGGCGCGCCGACGAACGCCGGATAGCCGCTCAGGGCCAAGCTCCCACCGGCTACTCGCGCCACGCGCACGGTCATGTAGAGAAGCCCGGCCGCGTCTGTCTGCGCCGCGACCGTATAGACGTGCTCGCCGCGCGCCGCCACACGCTGCTGCACGACTTCAGCCCACTTCACCTGCTGGCGCCCGCTGAGCGGGAGCTGAAGGCCGGCATCGAGTTCCATGCCTGCTCCGGCGAACGGCGCGAGCGCTCTGGCGCTGCCCTGTGGGTTGGCCGCATCCCAGGTCAGATATCGCCGCGCAAACAGCACCGCGAACGCTTCCGCCGCCTGGTCGCGCGGCGCGGGGCCCCTCTGAATCGCCACCGGGGCCGCCATCGGCGGTGGGGCGATCGCGTAGCGGGCGCTTGCCGCTAGGCCGGCGGCCGACAGCGCGCACAGCAGGTAGCGAGGAAGTTCCCGCGCGAGTCGAAGCCGCCACAGGGGCCGGGTGACCGTCGTGAAGGTGGCGCGCGATGGACTGCCGACCATCGGCTTCAGCGCTCGAAGCCAAACTCGCCGAGCACCGGCTGCGGTCCCTCTCGCCGCGAGCTGGCCGTCAGCAGCGCGGCGTCGTGAAGCGTGGCTCTGTCTCGGGCGAGCGCACCGTGACCCGGCTGGCCGGCACGGCCCCCGCGTCGGCTTGCGGGAGCTCGCCCCGCTGAGGGCTGTCGCCCGCCGACATGCTGCCCGCTCCTGACCGGTCGTGCCGAGGCGCGTTCCGCGGTCATCTGCTCCCGCGAGGTGCCCACCGTCGTCACGGGAGCGGCTGCGGCGCCGCGCCCGACATCGCGCCGGCGCGCGATGTCACGCCTGGACGGCATGATGCTTACAGCCACGAGACCTGCGACGGCAGCGACGGCTCCGATGAGCACCGCCGGCACGGCGAAGCGCCGCGCGCCCGTGGGCAACGCGGACCCCTCCTCGGCCATCGAGACGCTCGGGCGAGAGACCTCGGCTTGCGGCGCCGCCGGGCTTTCGTGATCGTCGGTCCCGACGCCGTCCGCCGCGAGGAACTCGTCCTCGTCATACACCCGGTAGACCTCCCGTTGCTCGCGCCGCAGGAGGCTCATCGCACCCGCCCCCTTCCTCGCACGCGGGCGACCGGAGCCCGTGAGGGGGACTCTTCGAGCTCCGGCCGCCTTGCGCGCGGATTGGCGTCGCCGAGCGCTCGTCCGTTCAACCGACCGCCGGCGTACAAGAGGGACGCGACTATGAGTGGGGGGAGAAAAGGTCATAGGCAGGTCCCTCTGTCACCCTGCTCCGACGCAGGCCCGCCAGACGGGACACATTGATCGTCAGCCGACATCAGCTGCCTCAGACGTGCGCGCGCGCGTTGCGCGACCTTGCGGTACTTCTCCTCAGACCACTGAAAGCGGCTGCAAAAGTCGGCGCGAGGAATTCCCGCCAGTTGCGCGGCCAGCACCGTCCGCTGATCGGCCGTGAGCTCCCTCGCGACCAGTCCGAGGTGATGCAGGTCGTGGCGCAGGAGCACGAGCTTCTCGACGTCGGCTCGGGTGTCGGCTATCGCGATCTGCTGCTCGCCGGCTTCGCCGATGGATAAGGCGGTCTCGAGCGCCGCATGCATCGGGCTGCGTCCCGCGAGCGCTCGGCGACGGTCGAGAATCCTGGCCAGAAAGCGTTGCTCGAGGGTGTTCGCGATGTGCGAGCGTGAGGAGAACCTCGCCTCCTTCAAAGCCCGCGAGACGAGCTCGAGCGCGGCCTGGCTGTAGCAGTCCTCCAGGTCCTCGCGCCGCAGCCGGTGGCGGTGCACCCGCAGCATGAGCTCTCGCCGCGCTCGGGCCACCAGCGCCACCTCCTCCGCCGGGTCTGTGGAGAAGATCGGTCTCCTCGCGATGTCGCGCCGGCCCTCCTGGGCTCGTGTCGGATGCTCGTTTCGGGTAGACACACACGGGTGTCGCCAGGTCTCCCCGGTACACCCCCCTCCCATCTCGTCCACTGCTGGCTGGTGAGCCCGCGCCAGCCCGCGGCCGGCGAGGGCCTGCCGTGAGCCTCGGCGACCGCCTGCGCGACCTCGACAGCTACCAGCAGCGGCGGCCGCGCCTGGGCTTCATCGCCGCGGTGATCAAGAAGTTCGGCGATGACCAGGCCGGGCAGCTCGCCGCGCTGATCTCCTACTACGCCTTCGTCTCGATCTTTCCGCTGCTGCTGGTGATGGTGACCGTGCTCGGGTTCGTCCTGCAGGGAAACCCGAGCGAGCAGCAGCGCATCCTCGACGGCACGCTCGGGCAGTTCCCGATCCTCAGCGACCAGCTGAAACTCCACTCGCTGAAAGGCAGCTCCGTCGCTCTCGTGATCGGCATCGTCGGCTCGCTGCTCGCAGGCCTCGGCTTCACCAACACCACGCAGAACGCCTTCAACCGCATCTGGGATGTGCCGTTCAAGCGCCGCCCGAACTTCCTCTACGCCCGCCTGCGTGGCCTCGGCATGCTGGCGGTGCTCGGCACCCTCTCGATCCTCTCGACGGTCGCCGCCGGCTTCGTCGCCACCGCCAGTCACGGCGCCTCAGCCGTGATCGCGGGCGTCCTCGTCGCGTTCGTCCTCAACCTCGTCGTCTTCATGGCCGCCTTCAGCCTGTTGACGGCGGCCGATGTCAGTTGGCGCGAGCTGCTGCCGGGCGTCGTCGTGGCGGCCGTCTTCTGGCAGCTGCTGCAGCACCTCGGCGGCTACTACCTCGATCACGAGCTGAAACGGACAGGTCCCCTCTATGGCGTCTTCGCCCTCGTCCTGGGCCTGCTCGCATGGCTCTACCTGGGCGCCCAGCTGATCATCTTCGCGGCCGAGATCAACGTCGTCAAAGCTCGCCGCCTGTGGCCTCGAAGCTTCTTCTCCGGTCCCTTGCTTGACGCCGACCGCCGCGCGCTTACTTCCTCTGCTGAGGTCGAGGAGCGCATCGACGAGGAGCACGTGGACGTCGACTTCGACGGACCCGATAACTGAGTTTTGGCTCTGGAATGCGGGTTTGCGGGGTGACGAGGAAGTACTTGCACACGCAACGACAGCGCGCTATACTAACTAAACTTTCGTAAGCACATATGGAGCCATTACCTATGTCATCTCCCCCTGAGAACCCAACGATCCAGACTTCCGAGCCCAGGCCGCGCCTGCGGCTCATCCCGCTAGACGACACCGTCGTGTTCCCCAACATGGGCATCACGCTGACGATCGACGTCGGCGATGACGAGCGCGTCGTGCTCGTCCCGCGCCATGAAAACGAGTTCCTCGAGGTCGGCACGATCGCCGAGGTATCCGAGCAGATCCGTCTCCCCGGCGGCGGCCGTGCCGTCGCGATCTCGGGCGAGCATCGTGCCCTGATCGGCGCCGCGGAAACCGGCGCTGGCGGCGAGCTGCGCGTCGAGGTCGATGAGCGCCCCGACGAGGTGCCCGTCGACAAACGCACACGTGAGCTCGAGCGCGAGTATCGAGCGACGGTCGAGGAGATCCTCGAGCTGCGCGGCGATGATGGTCGCATCGCCGCATTCCTGCGCGCGATCGCCGAGCCCGGCGCACTCGCCGACTCGGCCGGCTACTCGCCGACGATCTCATACGAGCAGAAGGTCGAGCTGCTGCGCACGATCGACGTGACCGAGCGCCTCGAGCTTGCCGTCAGGCTGCAGCGCGAGAGCCTCGCCGAGCTGCAGGTGCGCAGGCGCATCCGCGACGACGTCCAGGAGGGCGCTGAGAAGCAGCAGCGCGAGTACTTCCTGCGCAAGCAGATGGAGTCCATCCGCAAGGAGCTGGGCGACGACGAGGCCTCGGTGGCGGAGGAGTACCGCGCCAAGATCGAGGAGGCCCAGATGCCTGAGGAGGTCAACGAGCAGGCGCTGAAGGAGCTCGCGCGCCTCGAGCGCATGGGCGACCAGACGGGTGAGTCGAGCATGATCCGCACGTACCTCGACTGGCTGATCGCCGTGCCGTGGGCCAAGCGCTCGGATGAGCACCTGGACCCGGTCGGCGCACGTGCCGTGCTCGACTCCGACCACGCAGGGCTGGAGGACGTCAAGGACCGGGTCACCGAGTACCTCGCAGTGCGCAAGCTGCGCCAGGACCGAGGCATCGAGGCCGACCCGAAGTCGGGCGCGATCCTCACCCTGATCGGTCCCCCGGGCACCGGCAAGACGTCTATCGGCGAGTCCATCGCCCGCGCAACCGGACGTGAGTTCGTACGCATGTCGCTGGGCGGCGTGCGCGACGAGGCCGAGATCCGCGGGCACCGGCGTACCTACATCGGGGCCCTGCCCGGACGGCTCGTCAGAGCGCTCCGCGACGCGGGGACGATGAACCCGGTGATCCTGCTCGACGAGGTCGACAAGGTTGGAGCGGACTGGCGAGGTGACCCTTCGGCGGCATTGCTGGAGGTGCTCGACCCCGCTCAGAACCACTCCTTCCGCGACCACTACCTCGACGTCGAGCTGGACCTGAGCCAGGTGATGTTCCTGGCCACGGCGAACGTCGCCGACACGATCCCTGGACCGCTGCTCGACCGCATGGAGGTCATCCGCTTCGACGGCTACACCTCCGAGGAGAAGCTCGCGATCGCAAAGGGCTACCTGTGGCCGCGCCAGCGCGACCGCAACGGCCTGCGCGAGGACGAGGTCGAGATCTCCGACGAGGTGCTGCGCACGATCATCGCGGAGTACACCCGCGAGGCCGGCGTACGCAACCTCGAGCGCGAGCTCGGCACCGTGCTGCGCAAGACAGCGACAAAGATCGCCTCAGGCCAGGCCAGCCAGGACGACCACGCCCAGGAGCCGGTCGCGGAGGAGACTCCGGCGCCGGCCGACAGCGTGGCGTCGCCTGACGTGGCGGAGGTCCGGCCTCCCGAGAACGGCGAGCCCGCGGCGAACGGGTCGACACCCACAGCCGACGCGGAGAAGCCCGCGAAGGCGGCGAAGCGCTCAAAGGCAGCGAAGCCGAAGACGGCGAGCGCACCTGTGAAGATCGACGTGGAGGTCGTGCGCGACGCGCTCGGTCGCCAGAGGTTCTTCCAGGAGTCCGCGGCCCGTACGGCAACGCCGGGAGTGGCGACCGGATTGGCCGTCACCGGGTCCGGTGGAGACGTGCTGTTCGTCGAGGCCACAGCGATGAAGGGCGGATCGGGCGGAAACGGCCTGGTTCTGACCGGACAGCTCGGCGACGTGATGAAGGAGTCGGCGAGGATCGCCCTCTCCTACGTTCGCGGACACGCCGAGGAGCTCGGCATCGATGAAAGCGCGTTCGAGAACCGGGAGTTCCACGTGCACGTGCCGGCCGGCGCGATCCCCAAGGACGGGCCGAGCGCAGGCGTGACGATGGTCACGGCGCTCGCCTCGTTGCTGTCGGGACGTCCGGTGAAGCACACGGTGGGCATGACCGGAGAGGTCACGCTGCAGGGCCGCGTGCTGCCGATCGGCGGGTTCAAGCAGAAGGCGCTAGCCGCCAATGCAGCGGGCCTGACCGACGTGATCCTGCCCGAGCGCAACAGGGGCGACCTCGACGAGATCCCGAAGGAGGTCCGCGACCAGATGACCTTCCATCCGGTGATGACAGTCCAGGAGGTCCTCGACCGCGCACTGGAGCCGGCTCGCGATGTCGCGCATGTCTCGTAGATGTGAGCCCGTCCCCGTGGAGGTCCGCCAGATGGCGGACCTCCTCGAGCGGCGCTGGCAGCTGTCGATCATCTACGCCGCACTGAGCGGAGCGCTGCGCTTCAGCGAGTTCGCCGAGGCCGTGGCTGGCATCTCCCCCAGGATGCTCTCCGAGCGGCTGCGGGATCTCGAGGCGGCCGGCCTTGTCGAACGGAACGTCATTCCCTCGAGCCCGCCCACCGTCGAGTACCGGCTCACCGCGCGCGGGCGCAGGCTCGGCCCGATCATCAAGGCGATGCAGGACTACGCGCGCGAGCCGGTCGCCTGAGCTGCACCACCTCCGAGGGGCCCACAGCTGGGGCCCCTCTTTGCTTGAGCCGTTCGCCGCTAGGCTCCCGGGGCTCGGTACTGGATTTGCTTGGCGTTGCGCAACGCGTCGATCGTTTCCTCGACGGTCAACAGGACGGTCGTCTCGAACGAGCTGAGCGCTCCGCCGCCGCTGATCGCCAGGGCAACCGACGCCATGGACACGTTGTCGGGGGCCTCCCACAGGTTGTAGCCGTCGTGCGCCCCAAAGCCGTACCAGAACCCGTGGAGCTTCCCGCCGACCGACTCGATGTAGGACTGGGCTGCCTCTCGGCGGTCCTCTGGTTTGTCGATCAGCCTCGCCCAGGCCTCCGGCGTGTAGCTGAATCTCGATAGATAGAGCGGCATCGTCTCCCTCCATTTCGCCGTAATGAGGCTGCTCGTTGTCGCGAGGCGAAGCTTGACCATTCCTCTCGCCCCCCACCTCCTATGCTGATTGGGCCCCGACCACGGCCGGCTCGGGAACCTGCGCACCGACCTCCACGAACTGACCCTGGGGACATTCCTCGGCGCGCACTCGTCCACGGGGGTTGCGGATCCCGAGCGCGCCGATGAGTCCGCCGGCGGCGAGCAGGACCGCGGCGATCATGAGGCCGAGGTGGAAGCTGTGCACGGAGGCCTGTTCCGCCGCGACCCTGAGCGCTCGCGCCTCAGCCGCCGGCAGGCCGTGCGCTTCTGGCAGCCCGAGCGGGAGGCGCTTGGCCTGTTCAACGGCGGTCCTGCCGGCGCTGCCGAGCGGCACGTTGGACAGCCGCTGATCGAGCGTCGAGGCGAACGAGGCGGCCACCACGGCGCCGACGGCGGCCGTGCCGATCAGCCCCGCGACCCGGGCGATCGCGTTGTTGACGCCGGAGGCGATGCCCGCCTGTGAGCCGTCGACCCCGGCGAGCACGGCCGCCGTGAGCGGCGCGACGGTCATCGACAGGCCGACCGAGAACACGAGCAGCGCCGGCAGCACGTCGGTCACGAAGTCCACGTGTGCGCCGACGCGCTGGAACAGCAGCAGCCCGGCCGCCCCTACCAGCGGGCCTGCGCCCATGAAGAAGCGTGGCCCGTAGCGGTCGGCGAGCGCCCCGAAGCGCTTTGAGGTGAGGAACATCACGACGGTGATCGGCAGCAACACCAGGCCGCTTTCGAGAGGCGTGTAGCCGCCGACCTGCTGCAGGAACAGCACGAGGAAGAAGAACAGGATGGACAGGCCGGCGTACATCGAGAACGTCTCGATGTTCCCGGCCGCAAAGTTTCGGTGGCGGAACAGGCCGAGCGGGAGCATGGGATCGCGCGCCCGTGACTCATAGGCCAGAAAGGCGCCGAGCAGCGCCACGCCGGCGACCAGCGGGACGATTACGCCCGACCAGCCGAGGCGGGGCTGCTCGATCAGTGCGAAGACGAAGCCGCCGAGGCCGGCGGCGCCGAGCAGGGCGCCCGGGACGTCGACCCGCCGCGCGCCCGCAGCGCGCGGCTCGGCGCGCGGGATCACGACCATGATCAGCGTCGCGCAGACGATCACGAACGGGATGTTGATCAGGAAGATCAGCCGCCACGAGCCGATCGCCAGCAGCTCGCCGCCGAGCAGCGGACCGAGCACTCCGGCGATCGTCCCCCAGGCCGTCCAGCTGCCGATCGCCCCTCCACGCTCGGACTCGGGGAAGGTTCGGACGATCACGGCAAGCGACGCGGGCGTGAGCAGCGCGCTCGCGATTCCCTGCAGCGCGCGCGCGCCGATCAGAAAGCCGATCGACGGAGCGATCGCGCAGAGCAGCGAGGCGACACCGAAGCCGATCACACCCATGGCGAAGATGCGCCGCTCGCCGAAGAGATCGCCGAGCGAGCCGCCGATCAGGATCAGCGACCCGAGCGTGAGCAGATAGGCATTGGACACCCACTGCTGCCCGGCGAGCCCGCCGCCGAGCGAGCGCTGGATGGTGGGCAGGGCGACGTTCACGACGGTGCCGTCCAGCAGGGCGATCCCCGAGCCCATGATCGTGGCGACCAGCGTGAGCTGCTTCGTCCTCGCCTCGTCCAGCCTCAGCACCCATTGGACGGTAGTGCAACGGCAGGCCGCGCGCGGGCGACTCGCCGCGACGTTCGCGCCACGCCTAACCGCGCTCAGCCGCTACGCGTCAGCGCGCTCGCGTCCAGTTGATCGGGGGACGTGTAGCCACTCAGCGCGAGCGTGAGGTCGAGCTCTGCGAGCAGGCAGCGCAACACGTGTTCGACGCCGGCCTGCCCGTCGAGCGCGAGGCCCCAGACGAACGGGCGGCCGAGGCACACGGCGTCGGCGCCGAGCGCGAGCGCCTTGAAGACGTCAGCGCCGGTGCGGATGCCGCTGTCGAACAGCACCGGGAAGCGCTCGCCGACGGCCTCGCGGACAGCCGGCAGGGCATCGAGCGCGCCGATCGCGCCGTCCACCTGACGGCCGCCGTGGTTTGAGACGATCACGCCGTCGACACCGGCCTGCACCGCCAGCCGCGCGTCCTCGCCATGCAGGATCCCCTTCAGGAGGATCGGCAGCGCCGTCTGGTCGCGCAGCCACTCGAGGTCGTCCCAGGTGATGGTCGGGTTGGAGAACTGAAGCGCCCAATGCCCTATCGCCGGTCCGAGATCCTCCTCGGGCGGCTTCTCGAGCGCTGCGCGGAACACCGGGTCGCCGAGGTAGTTGGCGACGCCCTCGCCCTTTAGGAACGGCAGGTAGGCGCCCTGCAGGTCGCGCGGTCGCCAGCCGAGCATCCACGTGTCGAGGGTGACGACGATCGCGGCGTAGCCCGAGTCGGCGGCGCGCGTGACGAAGCTCGCGGCGAGGTCGCGATCCTTGGGCCAGTAGAGCTGATACCAGCGGCTGGCCTCCCCCATCGCCTCGGCCACTTGCTCCATCGAGTGCGAAGCGGCCGTGCTGAGAATCGCGGGGATCCCGACGGACGCCGCCGCTCGGCCCGTGGCGAGCTCGGCGTCCGGATGGACGATCGACTGCACGCCGACCGGCGCGAGCAGCAGCGGCGCCGGCATCTCGGTGCCCAGCACGCTGGTCGAGAGGTCGCGCGAGGAGACGTCGCGCAGCATGCGCGGCACGATCTCCACGCGATCGAACGCCGCGCGGTTCGCCCGCACGGTGCGCTCCGAGCCGGCGCCGCCCGCCACATAGCCGAACGCCTCGGCGGTCATGACCTCGCGGGCGCGCTCTTCGAGCTCGAGGCTGGAGATCGGGAGCTTCGGCCGCTCGCCCGCCAGGCCACGCCCATAGATCTCGTACTGGAAGTTCCCGAACAGCTGCTCTGCGAGCACGGGATCGGCGTCGGCCATGCCTGGACCTTACCCGCCGCTGCGCCGCGCGCCTGTCCTCGTGTGTGCGGCAGGCGCATGCGCCTGCCGTCGGGTCGCGCATGCGCGACCCGGGCCATGCCGCATGCGGCATGGCCTCCAGATCAGCAAAAGAACAACCAGCAAAGAACGATCAGCCGAGAGAGGTCACCCGAGGACGAGCTCGGCGGCCGTCCGCAGCGTCGCGGCGTCGCCCGAGATGAGCAGCGTCGTGACGATCGACTCGCGCCAGCGCTCGAGGTCGTCGCGGATCTTCTCGCGCGTCCCGATCAGCGACAGCGCCTCGATCAGCGCCGTCGGGATCTTGGCGCCCGCCTCGTCCTTGCGGCCGCTCAGGTAGAGGTCCTGGATCTCTGCGACCTCCTTCTCGTAGCCCATCCGAATCGGCACGTTGGCATGGAAGTTCGCGCCCTTGGCGCCCATGCCGCCGAAGTACAGCGCGTAGAACGGCCGCAGCGCGTCGGCGGCGGCCTCGAGATCGTCCGTGACGATCAGCGGGACGGTCGCGGCGACCTCGAAGTCCTCGGCGCTGCGCCGCGCCCCCGGTCTCGCGAAGCCCTCCTCGAGCGACGGCTTGTAGAGCTCCTCGTAGACGCTCGGCGAGAACAGCATCGCCAGCCACCCGTCGCACAGCTCGGCGCAGAGCGCGATGTTCCTGGGGCCCTCGGCGCCGAGGTAGATCGGGATGTCCTCGCGCACCGGGTGGATCGAGGACTTCAGCGGCTTGCCGAGCCCGGTGCCATCGGGCAGCGGCAGCTGGTAGTGCGGCCCGGGCGCATGCACCGGCCCGTTGCGCGCCCAGATGTCGCGCAGGATGCCGATGTACTCGCGCGTGCGCGCGAGCGGCTTGGCGAACGGCATCCCGTACCAGCCCTCGACCACCTGCGGCCCGGAGACGCCGAGCCCGAGGATGAACCTGCCGCCCGAGAGATGGTCCATCGTCATCGCCGCCATCGCTGTGGCGGCCGGCTGTCGCGCGGACATCTGCACGATCGCGGTGCCGAGCTTCAGGCGCCCGGTGGAGGCTCCCCACCAGGCCAGCGGCGTGAGGCAGTCCGAGCCGTAGGCCTCGGCCGTCCAGATCGAATCGAACCCGAGCCGCTCGGCCTCGGCGATCGCCTGCTCCACGCCGGGGGGCGGGCCGCCGGCCCAGTAGCCGGTGTTCAATCCGAGCTTCAGCTCCCCCGCCATCGCAGGCAGGCTACCGCCTCGCCACCCGCCGGGCCCTGCGCGTGGCCTGACGCGCGATCGTTAGGGCCGCGGCGCGACCAGCGCCAGCGTGAAGCCGTCGTAGCCCTTGCTGCCCACCGTCTGGATCGTCGTCCCGGTCACGCCGGGCGCGGCGGCGAGCAGCTCGTGAAACTCGCGCATGCCCCGCGCTCCGGGGTCGTCGCTCGCGGGATCGACCAGCGCCCCGCCGCGCACGACGTTGTCTGCCACGATCACCGTGCCATCCCGCGCGAGGTCGAGCGCCAGCTCGAAATACTGGGGCGTGCTGCGCTTGTCGGCATCGATGAAGATGAAGTCGAAGGGGCCGGCGCCCTCGCCGACCAGCTCGCGCAGCGAGTCGATTGCGGGCCCCACGCGCTGCTCGACGCGGTCGCTGAGCCCGGCGCGCGCGATGTTGGCGGCCGCGACCCGCGCGTAGTCCTGGTCCAGCTCCAGCGTCACCAGCCTTCCGCCGGGCGGCATTGCCCGCGCCATCCAGATCGTGCTGTAGCCGCCTAGCGTGCCCACCTCGAGGATGCTGCGCGCGCCCTGCATTCGCACGAGCAGGTGCAGCAGCTTGCCCTGGTTCGGTGTGACCGCGATCTGCGGCAGGCCGGAGGCCGCGCTGTCCGCGGCTGCGGCTCTCAGCGCATCGTCCTCGCGCACCAGCAGATCCGCGGTGTAGCCGTCGACATCGCTCCAGCGCTCCTGGTTCACGCCGCACGCACCGGGTCTTGGCTCGAGCTCATCAGCGCGACCGGGAGCCCCAGGCCGGCCGAGCGTCGCAGCGTGGCTATCCGCCGTCCCGGCTGCACCGCCGGCCGGATCTCTCCGGCGTGCGCCCCGAGGCGCTCAGCCGTCCGCTCGAGGTCCTCGACGAGCAGCGCGAGGCCCCAGAAGCGTGCCGGACGGCCGGGTCCGCCGCTGCGCTCGAGCACCTCCGCCGGCTCCTGGATCAGCTCGAGAATCTCGCGACCGAGCCGGAAGAAGGCCTGTCGCGGCGCGCCCGCGCGAGTCGGCTCCTCACGCACGCGGCGCAGGTCGAGCCCGGCGCTCTGAAGCGCGCGGATGCTGCGCTCGAGATCCGGCGACATCGCGACGATGTGGTCGATCCCGAGAACACCGTTCGGATGCGCGGCCGCCTCGGGCGCGACCGGGGAGTCCGAGACCGTGGTCGGCAGGCCGTCGAGGGCTGTGCTCGACAGATCCCGCAGCGACCAGCCGGCGATCCCGCGACCGGACGCTGCTCGGTCGAAGCGCAGCCTCACGGACCCGAGCTGACAGCAGCCGTCCGCGACGGTGAAGCCGAGCTCCTCCCAGCGCCCGGGCTCGTCGGCGAGGGTGAGCTCGTCAATCGTCGGTGTCGGCATGCCATCCCTTCGGCGGCGCGCTCGCGAATCGCTCGGGAGCGCCTCTGTGGTGACGCTAGAACTGTGCAGAGATGAACGCTACACCGAGCCACGATCGGCCAGAGCGCCCCTCGCACCGCTGGCTGCTCAGGGTGATGCGCTACCTGCTTCCCGCAGCCGTCGTGATCGCCGGCGTGGTGATCATGTCGATGGGCGGCGAAAGCGACCTCGAGGGAGGCGCCGGCATCGTGGGCGCGGGCCTGGCGGTCTATCTGCTCAACTGGCTGTTCCGCATCGGCGCCTCGGGCGATCGCGAGCGCGAGCGCGAGGACGCCGCGCGCGAGTACTTCGACCGGCACGGCCGCTGGCCCGACTGAGCGCCGAGGCGAGCCGCTGCGCCCTTGCGCGACGCGCAGTCAGCGATCGGCGCTACGAAGACTCACGGCCAGCGGCAGGTGGTCGGAGAGCTCGACCCGGCCGCTGTCGAGCGTCACTCGCCGATCCAGCCGCTGCGCCTCGCCCTCGGGCTCGAGCCCACGCGCGAACAGATGATCGACATCGCGCGATGCGACATGGACGAAGTCGTCTGCGGGCGCTGCGGGCGAGCGCAGGTTGAGATCGCCGCCGAGCACGAGCGGCGCGTCGCCGGCCCAGCAGAGCGCCTGCTCCCACAGCGCCTGCAGCTCGTCCTCCGCGAGGGAGACGCGTGCGCTCCCGTGGTAGTTGGCGACGCACGTCCCGTCGCCGAGCCGCGCGAGCTGTGCCACGCGCCGCTCCGGCCAGGTGCGCAGCCTGAGCGAGCGGTGCTCGGCGATCGGGCGGCGCGAGAGGATCGCGTTGCAGCCGCCGCCGTTTGACTTGATCAGGTCGGGCCGGCGCTCGGCGAGCGCCCGTCGCAGGGGCAGCATCGCGTTGCGCGAGGTCAGCGCCGTGCGCTGCTGCGCTCCGGCCGCGCGAGCCAGCTGCCGCGGCCACCACGGCGGCACCTCCTGCAGCAGCGCGACATCCCACTCCCATCCGGCGATCCGCCCGGCGAACTCCGCTGCGAGCGCACGCCCGGCCGGCGGGAGGGAACGGCCGTGGAAGAGGTTCCAGGCGAGGACGCGCAGCAGGTCTAGCTCGCGTACATCCCCTCGATGACGTCGGCGTAGCGGGCGGCGATCGGCTTGCGCTTGAGCTTCATGGTCGGCGTCAGCTCCTCACCGCCGGGCAGCCAGTCGCCCTCGACGATCGTGAACTTCTTGATCTGCTCAACCCGGGCCAGCTTGCTGTTGGCGTCGTCCACACCCTGCTGCACGGCCGCGCGAACACGCTCCTCGCGCGCGAGCGCCTCCAGCGAGGACTCCTCGATCCCCTGCTGAGACGCCCAGGCGGGCGCAAAGTCGGGGTCGAGCACGATCAGCGCGGTGTTGTAGGCACGCCGGTCGCCGATGCAGCACGCCTGGCCGATGAGCGGCGATGCGCTCTTCAAGGTCGCCTCGATGTTCGCGGGAGACATGTTCTTGCCCGCCGCGCTGATGATGATCTCCTTCTTGCGGTCGACGATCGTCAGATAGCCGTCCTCGTCGAAGGAGCCGATGTCGCCGGTGCGCAGCCACCCGTCCTCGGTGAATGCCTCGGCCGTCTTCTCCGGCAGGTTGCGGTACCCGAGCATCACGACGTCCGATTTCACGAGCACCTCGCCGTCGGTGTCGAGCTTGATCTCGACTCCCGGCGCCGGCGGGCCGACGGTCCCGATCTTGATCTTGCCGGTCGGGTTCACGCTGCCGGCCCCGCAGGTCTCGCTCATGCCCCACAGCTCCGCGAGCGGCAGCCCGATCGCGTGGAAGAACTCGAGCACCTCGATCGGCGTCGGCGCAGCGCCGACGTTGATGGCCTCGACCTGGTCGAGGCCGAGCATCTGCCGCAGCCCGGCGAAGATCTCCGCATCGGCCTTGGCGACCTGCTCGGCCAGCTCCGCAGGGACGGGCTCACCGGCCTGCTCCAGGCGCACCTTGCGTATGCCCGCGTCGAGCGCCGCCTGCGTCGCCTTGCGCGCCTCCTCGGGTTGGCCTGCGAGCATCGTCTCCAGGCCCGCCTTCAGCTTCTCCCAGATGCGCGGCACCGCGAAGAACCAGCTCGGGCGCACCTCCGGCAGGTATGAGAGGACCTGACGCGGGTCATCGCAGCAGGTGATCTGCAGCCCGTAGACGATCGGCAGATAGTGATGGGCGTTGCGCTCCGCCACGTGGGCGGCTGGGAGCCACGAGATCACGCGACCGTCGCGCGGGAGCTCGATCAGCTGATCGAGGCCCTCGCAGGCTGCGAGCAGGTTGCGATGCACGAGCTGCACGCCCTTCGGCGGCCCGGTCGTCCCCGAGGTGTAGATCAGGGTGAGCACGTCGTTGGCCTTGATCTCCGCGACCGAAGCCTCGACATCGAAGCCCGGGTTCGAGCCCTCGACCTCCGACAGCGCGATCGTTCCCTGCTGCAGCTCGGAGTCCTCCCCGTCGACCACGATCACGTGCTCGAGGCCAGGCAGGGCGCGGCGCGCCTCGAGCACCTGGGGCAGGTACTGCTGCTCGCAGATCAGGATGCGCGCATCGGCGTCCGCGACGACGTACTCGATCTGGTTGGACGCGTATGTGTTGTAGATGGAGAAGGGCGCCGCGCCGAGCATCATCGCGGCGAGGTCGCAGATGTGGAACTCGGGGCGGTTGGAGAGCATCAGAGCGATCGTCTCGCCGCGCCCGAGGCCAAGCTTGGCCAGTCCGCCGGCGAGGTCGTCGACGCGACCGCGCAGCGCCTCCCAGGTGATCGTGAACTCGTCGCCCTTCGTGCGGATCGCGACCTCCTCGGCGCGCTCGGCGGCCGTCGCCCGGAAGGCCTCCGCCAGGTTCTCCGCGTTGACCGCGAAACGCCCGCCGGCGATCGGCTGCGTGACCGCGCCATCCATTCCTAGCTCCTCCCGTTCGCGGCCGCGACCCGCGCTGGCCGCGGGGCGCCCTGTTTCGCCTCGGATCATAGCTCCGGGGGCCGCGCCAGGTGAGTATGCGCACGAGCTCTCCGACCGCCCCGACGCGGCGCCGCCGGCAAGGGGTTGGCGAAGTTGCACAGCCTCATCCTTTTTGCACATACGATTCGCGATGGGAGTCGTCCGCGGGCCGGCTCTGCCAAGGGGGCCGCGGCTATCGAGAGAGGATTGGGGCTCACTGGGGGCCGATGAGGAAGCTGGGGATCATGTTTGGCGGAGCCTCGCGACCGCAGGGTGCGGGGCCCATCGGCAGCGCAGCGCGCGACCGCGAAGCACGCGTCGCGCTCGCGAGCGCCGCCGGCCTCTACTTCGTGGGCGCGACGCTCACTGCAACCGCCGTGCTGCTCCCGCACGTCAGCTCCCCCGCGGGCGTCGTGGCGATCGCGGTGAGCGCCTACCTCACCTCGGCAGCTCTGATGCTTGCCTACGCGCGAAAGCGTCGCGGCCTCACCCTCGCGTGGCTCGCGGACCTGTGGGGGGTCGTGCTGGTCGCCCTGCTCTGCGCGGCCACCGGCGGCGCGAGCAGCCCGTTCGGGTTGATCTACTTCTTCGCGATCGGCCACGCCGCGGCCTTCCAGTCGCGTCCGCGGCTGCTCGTCGTCGGCCTCGCCGGACTCGTCGCGTTCCTCTCGCCGCTGGTCTACTCGCACGTGCCGAGCAGCTTCGGGGCGATCGCCTGCGTCGGGGTGGTGCTGGCGCTGCTCGCCACGACGCTGGTGCACCTCGCGCTCGACCGGATGCGCGAACAACGCTGGCGCCTTGAATTCCTGATCGCCGCGACCGCGAACCTCGACGCCTCGCTCGATCCACAGCAGACCCTCCAGAGGATCGCTCGCACCGCGGTGCCTGAGCTCGTCGAGCTCTGCGTCATCGACCTGATCGACGCGGGCGGCTGGATCACGCGAACGGTCGCCGCCGCGGTCGACCCCGGCCTGGCGAGCACGTTCGAAGGCATTCGGCGCGAGCACCCGCTGCATATCCGTGGCGAGCATCCGATTGCGCGCGCGCTTCAGGCCAGGAAGCCCTTCATCGTGGAGGGGCTCGACGACTCCGGCGCACTGGAGCGCGCGGCCGAGGGCGACGAGCAGGCCCGGTTCATGCGCGAAGCAGGATGCCGCTCGGCGGCCGTGTTCCCGCTGATCGCGCGCGGGCGGATGTTGGGAGCCGTCTCCTTCCTGCGCCTCGGCGGCGACGCCCGCTTCGAGCGCGGCCGGCTCGATGTCCTCGAGGACCTCGCGGGGCGCGCGGCGCTCGCGTTCGACAACGCTCGGCTCTATGCCGAGCGCGCACGGGTGGCCCACACGCTGCGCCGCAGCCTGATGCCGGCGGCGCTGCCCGTGATTCCCGGTCTCGAGTTCGCGAGCTTCTTCCAGCCGATGGGCGCCGGCAACGAAGTGGGCGGCGATTTCTATGACGTCTTCGGCGACCGGACGAGCTGCTGGCTGGTGGTGGGCGACGTGTGCGGCAAGGGCGCCGACGCGGCCGTGCTGACCGGCTTCCTGCGCCACACGATCGTCGCCTATGCGCGGGAGGGGGCGAGCCCGGCGAAAGTCCTCGAGCAGGTCAACCAGGCGATGCTCGAACAGGACTTCGACGGGCGCTTCGCGACGGCGATCCTCGCCCACCTTGCGTTTCAGAGCTCGCAGGAGAAGATCACGATCGCCGCCGCCGGGCATCCGCCGGCCCTGATCTCGCGAGCGAGCGGCCGCGCGGAGGAGTTCGGCGCGTGCGGCACGCTGCTGGGCGTGTTCGCGGACCCGGCGATCAACGACGCCTCGACGATCCTGCGCCCGGGCGACGGGCTAACGCTCTACACCGACGGGCTCTCCGAGGCGCACGCGCCCGATCGGACGCTCACGGCGGATGACATGCTCAAGCGGCTCGCGGCGAGCCCACCCCGGTTCGCCCAGGAGGCGATCGACACGCTGCTGGAGCTGGTCGGCCTCACCGATGATGCTCGTGACGACGTCGCGATCCTCTCCACGCGCGTCAAGCCAGCCGCAGACGGGCACTAGAGCCCCGCGCGGGCCGCGTGCTCACTGCCGGGCCTCGGCGATCGCCCGCGCGATGGCGGCTCGGCCGTCATGCAGCAGCGGCTCGCCGTGGGATACGACGACGCGCTCGATCGGAAGCTCAAGCAGCGGCCGCATCAGCTCGGCGAGCCCGGCACGATCCACCTGGACGCACTCGAGCCAGCTCTGCGGGCTGAGGCGCAACCCGCCCGCGCCGTCGCCCAGAAGCCGGTCGCCCGCGACGAGTGCAGCCACCCCGGGGAGCCAGTACATCGTCTCTGCCGCCCCCCGCAGCGGCCGCGGGACCACGCCCGGCGGCACCGCGTTCCACGCCCGGCGCGTCGTGGACCGGTAGCGCTCGGCCAGCTCCTCACGGTCGCGGCGATGCCAGCGGTTGGTCGTGAGGATGCTGACGGGACGAGCGGCGATGAGCGCATCCAGCGTGTCCAGGAACCGCTCGCCACCATCGGACGGAAGCAGCGGATCGATCAGCACGACCGCATCGGGCGCTTCGTAGATCGTCGAGCCGACGTCCTGCGCCCAATCCCCGGGGCTGTCGGGGACGGCGTGCGCATCGAAGTCGGGATGTGGCGCGGTCCACCGAAAGAGCCCGGGTGCGATCTCCTCGGGAAGCACCTTGTCAAGCCTACCGACGGCCCAGCGCCTCGCCTGGGCATGGGCTCGCGCCGGCCTACTGACCCGATCGATGGAGGTCTCGATCTGCACACACCTCGACGCCATCCGGCCGGTCGTTCCACGCACGCCGGAGGGCTGCGAGGAGTGCCTTCTGAGCGGATCGTCGTGGGTGCACCTGCGCCTCTGCCTGACCTGCGGGCACGTGGGCTGTTGTGACTCCTCGCCGAACCGTCACGCGCGCGCCCATGCTCACGCGATCGGCCACCCGATCGTGCAGTCCTTCGAGCCCGGCGAGGACTGGCGCTGGTGCTACATCGACGAAGCCTTCGTTTAGCCGTCGGCGAGACGCCTGAGAGCTGTGTCTAGGGGACGTGGTGGGGGTGCTGGTGCGCCCGCTCGAGATAGTCGTGCACGAGTCGCACCGCCATCGAGCCCTCGCCCACCGCCGAGGCAACCCGCTTGATCGATCCGCTGCGGACGTCGCCGACCGCCAGCACGCCGGGGCTCGTGGTCTCGAGCAGCAGCGGCTGGCGCGACGCGCGGCCGTCGTCGCGCAGGGCGTCCGCGGCCTGGGGACCCGTCAGCACGAACCCGCTGCGATCCAGCGCAACACATCCCCCCAGCCAGCGGGTGTGCGGATCGGCGCCGATGAACACGAACAGGGCCTGCGCCGGCAGCCGCCGCCGCCGCCCCGTGAGCCTGCTCTCAACGATCACCCCGTCCAGCGCGCCCTCCCCCTCGAGCTCGCGGACTTCTGCATTTAGAACCACCTCCACGGGGCTGCGCTCGATGCGATCGGCGAGGTATCGCGACATGTCCACGGCCAACGACCCCCCTCGGATCACCAGCCTCAGCTCGGTCGCGTAGCGCGACAGGAAGAGCGCCGCCTGACCGGCCGAGTTCCCCCCGCCGACGACGACCACAGCACCGCCCGCACAGATCTGCGCCTCCATCAGCGTCGCGGCGTAGTAGACGCTGTCGCCCTCGAACTCCTCGAGCCTTGGAACCGAGAGCCTTCGATAGCGCGCGCCGCTTGCGATGAGCACCGTGCGGGCGCGCATCTCGCCGCCGTCCCCGGTCCGCACGACATAGCCGTCGCCCTCCGCCTCGATCCCGACGGCCTCCGAGGGCACGATGATGCGGGCGCCGAACTTCCTCGCCTGGATCGTCGCGCGCTCCCCGAGCTCCGCTCCGGAGATGCCGGTCGGGAACCCGAGGTAGTTCTCGATCTTCGACGAGGTGCCCGCCTGGCCGCCGGTTGCGACGGCGTCGATCGTGATCGTGTCGAGCCCCTCCGACGCGCCGTAGACGGACGCGGCCAGCCCGGACGGGCCCGCTCCGACGACCAGCAGGTCGCACGTCGTGCGCTCGGGCACGAGGCTCGGCAGCCCCACCGCCCGCGCGAGCTCATCGTTTGAGGGGTTGCGCAGGACCTCGCCGTGCCAGACGACGACGGGCGTCTCCTCGGGAGAGATGCCCACCTCGCGCAGGAGCGCCTCGGCATAGGAGTCGTCCTCGAGGTCGATCCAGCGATGCGGAAGTCGGTTGCGAGCGGCGAACTCGCGCAACCGCCTCGTGTCGGGCGAGAAGCGCGATCCGATGATCCTGAACCCCGCCCCCAGGCCGATCAGCAGCTCCCTGCGCAGGAAGTACGCGCGCAGGAGCAGGTCGCCGAGCGCCGAGTCCTGCACGAGCAGCGCCCGAAGGCGCTCGACCGCAACGACCAGCACCTCGCCCGGCTCGCGCACGACCGCGGTGAAGAACGCGGCCTGGCCGGTGAGCAGACCGAGCTCGCCGAGGAAGCGCCGCGCGCCATGCACGGCGATGAGGCGCTCATCCACACGGCCGTAGCCGTCCACGATGGCGACCTTGCCCTCCAGCACGACATGAAAGTCGTATCGCTCGTCGCCCTCTCGGAAGAGCACCTGGTCAAGCTGGGTGCGGCGGCGCTCTCCCTGCGCCTGCAGCCGCGCGAGCTGAGCCTCGCTCAGCCTCGGGAACGCGCCGTCGTGATCAGGTGTCTCGGGGAGCTGTTCGGCCGCGTCGGTCACGGCGGCGTCGAGCACACCGCGATGCGCGGGCTCGTGCCGAGGTCCATACGGCCATCGATAGGTCACGCCGCAACCCCGGGCAAACGCCGCCGCCAGGCAGCGTTGCCCCGACGGAGCGTCGGTCGCTCCCGGCAGCGTAGGATCTGCGAATGGCTGAGCTGCCAACAGTGTGTGTCATCGGTGCCGGCGTCAGCGGTCTCACCGCCTGCAAGGCGCTGGCGGACTTCGGTGTGCCGCACACCTGCTTCGAGGCATCCGACGAGGTCGGCGGCAACTGGTACTTCCAGAACCCCAACGGCGTCTCCTCGGCGTACCGGTCGCTGCACATCGACATCTCCAAGCCCTCGATCTCCTTCCGCGACTTCCCGATGCCGGAGCGCTACCCGGACTATCCGCATCACTCTCACATCTTCGAGTGGCTGCGCGACTACGCCGACGCCTTCCGGCTTCGCGAGCAGATCCGCTTCAACACACGCGTCACGAACGCCGAGCGGGGACCGGGCGGCGGATGGCAGATCACGCTCGAGGACGGCGCGCGCCACGGCTTCGACGCCCTGCTCGTCTGCAACGGGCACCACTGGGATCCCCGCTACCCCGAGTTCCCGGGCTCCTTCGACGGGCCGCAGATCCACTCGCACGACTACATCGACCCGAGCAACCCGCTCGACCTCTACGGCAAGCGCGTGCTGGTGGTCGGGATCGGCAACAGCGCGGTCGACATCGTCTCCGAGCTCGCCCGCAAGACGGTCGCGGACACCGTGTTCCTCTCGACGCGCTCCGGCGCATACGTGGTGCCCAAGTACCTGTTCGGCAAGCCCGCCGATCAGGTCGTGAAGACCAACCCCAGGCTGCCGGCCTCGCTTCAGCGCAGGCTCGCGCGGGCCCTGCCACGGATCTTCTCCGGCCGCATGGAGGACTTCGGGCTGCCGACCCCCAATCACAACTTCCTCGACGCCCATCCCACCGTCTCCAGTGAGCTGCTGGGACGGCTCGGCGCAGGCGATGCCGTTGCCAAGGGGGACGTCGCGGAGCTGCTCGGCGACCGTGTGCGCTTCGCCGACGGGAGCGTGGAGCCGTTCGACGCGATCGTGTACGCCACCGGATACAACATCCGCTTCCCATTCTTCGATCCGGACTTCCTCTCGGCGCCGGAAAACGTGCTGCCTCTCTACAAGCGGATGCTCAAGCCGGGACTGGACGACCTCGCCTTCATCGGGCTGGGTCAGCCGATACCCACGATCTTCCCGTTCTCCGAGCTGCAGTCGAAGATCGCCGCGCGTTGGCTTAGCGGCGACTGGGCTCCGCCGCCCGAGGACCAGATGGCGCACGAGATCCGGCGCGACGAGGCGTTTCACACCGGTCACTTCATGAACAAGCCGCGGCACACCATGCAGCTCGAGTGGTACGCCTTCCAGCACGAGCTCAACACGCGCTCGATCCCGGCGGGTCAGGCGCGCGCGCGGGCCGGCGCCGCCACCGGACGCGACACGGCGGGACGCGCGGCCGTCCTGGAGGCGTCGGAGCTCGCCGCATGAGCGCGGTCGAGTTCGACAGCGGCGGCGTTCGCTGCGCCGGCGTCCACCTTCGCGGCGAGGGCGACGCGTTCGCCGGGCCGGACGGCAGTCGCCCGTGCGTGGTCCTGGCCAACGGCTTCGGCGCCACCGTCGACTCGGGTCTCGAACCCTACGTCGAGCGCTTCGCCGCCGCCGGCGTGGACGCGCTCGCGTTTGACTATCGCCATTTCGGCGCCAGCGACGGAGAGCCGCGGCAACTGCTTTCGATCCCGCGGCAGCTCGAGGACTACGCGGCAGCGATCGCCTTCGCGCGCTCGCTGGACGGCGTGGACCCGGATCGGATCGTCGCCTGGGGGTCCTCCTACTCCGGCGGCCATGTGGTGCCGGTCGCCGTCGCCGACGGTCGCGTGGCCGCGGTCATCGCGCAGATCCCCGCGATGGACGGGCTGGCGGCGCTGATCAACATCGCCCGCTATGCGGGGCCGGGCCATCTCGCCAAGCTGACACTGGCCGGCCTTCGCGATGTCGCCTCATCGCTTCGCGGACGGCCGCCCGTGATGGTGCCCGTGGTGGGCCCGCCCGGCAGCGTGGCCGCGATGACCGCCCCGGACTCCGAGGCGGGCTACCGCTCCATCGCCGGGCCGTCCTGGCGCAACGAGGTCGCCGCGCGCATCGCGCTGAGGACCGGCGCATACCGGCCGGGACTCCAGGCCGATCAGCTTCCGTGCCCGATCCTCGTCCAGATCGCCGACCGCGACAGCGTCGCGCCGGTCAAGGCGGCCCAGGACGCGGCGTGGCGCGCGACTGGGCGCGCCGAGGTGCGGACGTACCCGATCGGCCACTTCGAGATCTACACCGGGGAGCCGTTCGAGCGCGCGATCGCCGATCAGCTGCACTTCCTGCGCCGCCACGTCCTCGCGCCGGGCGACGGCCAGGCACGGGAAGCGGCCCTCGAGGGCCACGCGGCGGGCTGAGCGCCTCACCCCGCCGGAGCGTTCACCACGCCACGACGCCGTGCCGATCGGTGAAGGTGCCGGTCGGCCCGGAGGCGTCGATCTCCGCCATCGCGACGATCGCCTCGGCCCCCTCCTCGACGGTCTGCGTGCCTCTCCGGCCGTTCAGGTCGGTGGCGGTGTAGCCAGGATCGACGGCGTTGATGCGCATGCCCGGCAGGGCCTTCGCGTACTGGGTGGTGAGCATGTTGACGGCCGCCTTCGAGGTCGCGTAGCCGAGCGCGATCAACGAGGACTCAAGCCTCGCCGGGTCGTTCGTGACCGCGAGCGAGCCCATGCCGCTCGAGACGTTGACCACCACCGGGCTCGCCGCCCGTTCGAGCAACGGTAGAAAGGCACGCGTCACCCGCACCACCCCGAGCACGTTCGTGGCGAGCACCTCGGCGACGTCCTCGGCCGTCATCTCGGCGACCGTCCTGCGTGCGCCGACGATACCGGCGTTGTTGACCAGAACATCGAGACCTCCCTCCACGGCGACGTGCCGCGCGGCGCTCGTGACGCTCGCGTCGTCTGTGACGTCGAGCTCGACGAAGCGCGCGCCGAGCTCCTGCGCGGCTGCCCGCCCACGCGCACCGTCCCGAGCGGCCACCCAGACGTCGTGGCCGTCCTCCAGCAGGCGGCGTGCGACCTCACGGCCGAGGCCCTTGTTCGCTCCCGTCACGAGCGTGGTGGTCACGCCTGGCGCTCGCGCAGCTCGATTCGGCGAATCTTGCCGGTGAGCGTCTTCGGCAGCTCGGGCAGGAACTCCACGATCCGGGGGTAGGCGTAGGCCGACAGGCGCTCGCGCACGAATACCTTGATCTCCTCGGCGAGCTCGTCGGAGGGCCGGTGACCGTCCGCGAGCACGATGCAGGCCTTGACGACGGCTCCGCGGCGCTCATCGGGGGCGGCCACGGCTGCCGCCTCGGCGACCGCCGGGTGCTCGAGGCAGACCGACTCGACCTCGAACGGACCGATCCGGTAGCCGGCCGCGATGATCACATCGTCGGCGCGCCCCTCGTACCAGACGTACCCCTCGGCGTCCATGCGGGCGGCGTCCTTGGTATGGAACCAGTCGCCGCCGAACGCCTCGTCGGTCGCGTCCGGCATTCGCCAGTAGCCGAGCGGGTAGTGCGGGTTGGATCTCGCGCGCAGGCAGATCTCCCCCCGATCGCCATCGGGCACCGGACGCTCGTCCTCGTCGAGGATGGCGACGTCCCAGCCGGGCATCGGGCGCCCCATAGACCCCTCCCTGACCTCCATCCAGGGGAAGTTGCCGCACAGCGGATAGGACTCGGTGAGGCCGTAGAAGTCAAGGACGGTCAGGCCGTACTGACCGCGGAACCACCGGATCGCCTCTGGGTTCAGCGGCTCGCCCGCCGAGCAGACGACGCGGAACTCCTGCGGATAGCGCTCGCTCGCGTCGTCGATGCCCATCATCGAGCGGATCGCGGTCGGGGTCGCGAACACGTTCTGAGCTCCATGGCGCGAGAGGAAGTCGAGCTGCTTGTGCGGGTCAAAGCCGCCCTCGCGCTGATACACGAGCTGCACCGCGCCGAGCCGCCAGGGGCCGAGCAGCGGACAGATCCCGGCGGCCCACGCCCACTCGCCCATGCCATGAAACCGCTCGCCCTCCCGCACGTCGTGGCAGTGGACGAACTCGTTGTGGGCGAGTATGTAGCGGTGGGCGTGCACGATGCCCTTGGCGAGGCCGGTGGTTCCCGACGTGTAGTAGAGCTGGGCTGGATCCTCGGCCGAGGTGTCGGCTGTCTCGAAGCTATCGCTCTCTGAGCTCAGCGTGGCGGCATCGAGGACGAGCACGCCCGGAACGGATGCGCCGCTGAAGCGTGGCGCGTTTGCAGCGTCGGTCACGAGCACCTTCGGCTCGGAGTCGCCCAGCCGGTGCGCGATCCCCTCGTCGCCGTAGAGCACCGACATCGAGAGCAGGATCGCCCCGAGCTTCCAGGTCGCGAAGAACACCGCCGCAGCCTCGGGCGTCGGCGGAAGCACGACGGCGACGCGGTCCCCGCGCTCGACGCCGAGCGCCGCGAGCCGGTTCGCGGCCTGGTTGGCGAGGGCCTGCAGCTCCCCCCAGTAGAGCTCCCTCACGGCACCGTCGTGACGCTCGTGCACCATCGCAAGCGCATCCGCCGGGCGGCGATCGCAGACATCGGCCGCGATGTTGAAGCGCTCCGGCACCTCCCAGCGGTGCTCGCGGCACAGCTGCTCGTAGCGGCCCTCCCCTTCGACGCTCATCGCTCACCGCTACCGGCGCCGGCTTGGGCCATGACGCGCCGTTGCAGATATCGCCGCAGGCCCTGGAAGCTCTGCCCGGCAGGCAGCGCCTGCTCGTAGGCCGCCGCATGCTCGGAGCTAGCCGAGCCCGCCGCTCGAGCGCGGATCATCGACGCGAACGCCGCCTCGTCGAGCTCTCCTGCAAGCGCCTCCACCGCGTCGAGCTCCCTGCGCAGCTCCGCCAAGTGGCCTGCGACGTCGTCGTAGGCGCCGAAGTGGGTGACGCCGAGGCTTGCGGGACCCCACTGCTCGATCAGGTCAAGCGAGGCCCGCCATGCCTGAAGATCGATGTCCGGCGGTGGCGTTGGCGCCAGCACCGGGCCGGCGCCGATGCGCACCCCGGTCACGTCGCCCGTGAACGCGCGGCCGCTCGCCTCGTGCAGGTAGGACACGTGATGAGAGGCGTGGCCGGGCGTGTAGGCCACGCGGAACGGCCCCAGAGACTCGCCGCCGCGCAGCACGCGAATCCGCTCCGCTGGGACCGCCAGCACCTCGCCCCACAGCCGCTTCATGTCCTCGCCGTAGAGGCGCGCCGCGCTCTCGAGCAGCCTGCCGGGGTCGACCAGATGCGGCGCCCCCCGCTCGTGAACCCAAACCTCTGCGTCGGGGAAGCGCCTCAGCAGCGAGCCGCTGGCGCCCGCGTGGTCCAGATGTATGTGCGTGAGGGCAAGCACGCGCGGCGGCCGGCCGTCGAGCGCCGCGAGCAGCGTCTCCAGGCAGCTGCTCGGTCCGGGGTCGACGATCACGTCGCCCACGCGCCAGGCTCCGATCACCGCCGGGCGACCGAGATGAAGAAGGTCGACGAGCTCGTGATCGGCTGTTGCTGGTGCGGACATCAGGGAGTGCGCTCGGCGCACAATCGTACAAGCGGGCTGCGTCGCCGACGGGCGCAGCAGGCCGCCGTCGAGCTCGTCGAGACGATCAGCGCGCGCGCCGGCCGTATGTCGCCTTGGCCGCGCGGATCGTGACGATCGTACGCGTAACGTGGTTTTCGCCGGTCGGATCGGCGGCGACGATGATCGCCCGGGCCCGCAGCACGCGCGAACGTGCGAGCAGCGCGCGGGCCCTCGTGGAGAGGCGCAGCCTCACCGTGGCCATCCGCGCCCCGGCGATCCTGAACGAGCCGGCGGCCAGGGCAAGGGTCGCGGCCTTGGGTTTCTTGAACAGGGACCCCGCGCCGGAGGTGACGGGATTGAGCGTCCGCAGCGTGACCCTGCCGGCGCAGCTGATCTCCCCAGCCGGGCAGCTGACCTTCACGTTCACCGCGCCCGATGCGCTTGCCGTGAGCGATGCGCCGGCGAGCTTGGCGCCGGCGAACAGCGCCTTGAGTTCCTGCGGCGCCAGCAGCCCCTGTTCCAGCACCGGGCCCGGCTGCCCGAGGCCGGACACCGTGGCGGGCGGCGCTGCGACGATGCCCATCCCGCTGAACTGCACGTCGTGCAGCCCCGTGTGATCGTCGCCGTTGATCGGCCACGTCGCGGTGGCTTCACCCGCGACCGACGGCGCGAAGGCGACGGTCTCGGTCAGGCTTTCACCCGGTTCGATCGCCGTCCCCTCCGGAAGCGGGCTGGCCGCCACGAACGCGCCTCCGATCGGCGGCTTGGACTTCATGATCGTGACCCTGGTGCCGCCGACGTTTGCGACCGTGAAGGTCCGCGTCGCCCTGGAGCCGACCGAGACCTGGCCGAAGTCGTTCTGCTCGCCGGTGATCGACAGGGCTCCGGGCAATCCGGCGCTGCCCGCCAGGCCGACGGCCTTGTTGCCACCGGTCGTTTCCAGCCCGATTTCCCCGTTGAAGGTGCCGAGTTTCGTGGGTTCGAAGGTGAGCGTGATCGTGACCGAGCCACCGGCCGGGATCGTCGAGCCGACCGTGGGAACGCCTTCGGCGCTGAACGGCGATGCCGGCAGCTTCACGCGATTGACTTTCAGCGAGCCCGCGCCGACGTTGCGGAAGGTCGCGCTGCCGGATAGCTGCCCGCCGACGGTAGTCCCGCCGAAGCTGACCGTCGGCGGCGTCACTTCGAGTTGGGCGCTCGCCGCCTGGCCGACTCCGTTGAGCGCGAACTGCGCCGTCTTACCGGCTTCCGTGGTGGCCGTGAGGGTCGCGCCGAGCGGGCCCGTCGCGGTCGGTGCGAATGTGATGGGGACTTTGATCTTTTCGCCCGCCGCCAGCGTCGCGGGCAGCGCGGGCGACGGCGCGCCGACTTCGAACTGAGAGGAGCTAGAGACGAGGGTCTTCAGCTTGAGAGCTTCGTTGGCCGTGAGGGTCAGGGTCTTTTGCGCGGTGGTGCCGACCGTCGTTGCCCCGAAGGACGTCGCCGGCCCGCTCAGCACGGGCGTGACCGGCGAGCCGAAGGCCATCACGTGGCCATCGCGCGTGCCGACGTAGATGCGACCGGCGCCGACGCCGGGCATCGCGAACTTCGAGGACCGGCCGATCGGGGCGCTCCAGCGAAGGACCGGCTGCCCGCCCACCGGGATCGGGTCGTAGGCGCGCAGTTCGGCGCCGAAACCGCCGCCGTTGGGCGTCCAGATCATCCACACGAGCGCGGACCCCGACGTCGTGTGGTCAGAGGTGATGACCGGCGCGCTCGAGGAGAAGCCGAACACGTCCGGCGAGGTTGCCTGGAGCGAGAGCGTCGGCGCACCCGAGCCGGAATGACCGTACTGGTAGACGCGCAGGTTGCCGGCTGTGGCCGAGCCCGTCGTCCCGCCCGATGCCGTCGGGATGTAGACCCAGCCGCCTTCGCCGGGCCAGACGCCCGGCCGCGACCAGACGCCCCCGTATGGGCCGATGCGCTGGACGACGTTGTCGCCGCCTGACGCCTGTCCCATCCCGCCGAGGTTGTCGCGATTGAGCAGGTACACGTAGCCGGACTTTCCGACGGCGACCGCGAGATGCGGCGTGGCGGGCGTGCCGAAGTATTCGCCGGGCAGCCCCGTGACACCGCCGGAGGCGAAGTCGGCGTCCCATTCGTCGAGCGAGGCGGCGTCGAACGGGGCGAAGAAGTCCGTCGCCCTGAGCGAGCCGTCGGCCTGGACCCTCAGGCGGACCACCGACTCGCCGAGGCTAGACGGCGGTTTCGTGCCGGGCGCCGGCGGGGGGGCGCCGCCGTTGCCCGTGCTGAGCAGCACGTTCCCCGAGCCGTCCGACGTGAGGCCCGCGCCCGACTGCCAGATGCCGGCCCCGTCGCCGGACGGCACCGAGACCCAGCGGGCCTTGATCGCGCCCGCCGTCGAGACGCCGAACACCCACCCCTGCCAGGGAGACACGTCGCAGTGGGAGCCGAAGGCGGCATAGACGACCCCATCCATCAGCAGGAGGCCGGGGCGCTGAAGCTGGGTCGTGGGATGGAAGCTCTGGCCGGACGCGTTCTGGGCCGTCCCCGCGAGTTCCACCGGGAAGCCGCTCTTCTCGTTGCCGGTCGCGAGGTCGAGCGCATCCATGAACCACCTGGCCGGCCCTGAGGTGCCTGAGACGTAGGTCTTGTGCGTCAGGTATGCGGTTTCGCTCGCCGGGTCGATCACTGGGGTGGACGTCACACCGATCGAGGGTGTGAGGTCGCCGCAGCCGATGTCACTCGGATTCCACCAGTTGTCCAGCGTCTGTTTCCATCTCACCGCGCCCGTCGCAGGATCGAGGCTGTAGACGTTGTTGGTCTGCGTCGCCACCAACAGGCCCCCGTTGGCGAGCAGCGGCTGCGAGTACACCTGGCCGTCGACGGGCGTCGACCACATCTGACCCCAGCTGCTGCCGCTCACGAGCTGCGGCGTGATCGATGCCTGGTCGGGGTACCAGCCCGTGCGGAGGTCGTCGCTCGAGTTGGTTATCCCGGACGCCGACGCCTGCGACGCAAGCGCCAGAAACAGCAATGTGCACACGACCGATGCGACGCGCGTCCCGCGCATTCACCCCCCCTTCCCTGGTCGCCTCGTCACCCGGCGCCTTTGCCTTAGAAGGCGGCAAGGATACTGGTCAATCGCCGTTTTCCAAAGCCGTGGGAGCGGGCGTGCGCAGCGCCCCGCCGGCTACATCAGCCCCACCTGGCGGAGGATCGACACCGAGTCCGAGTAGACGTCCTTGCGCTTGACCTTGCCGGCCTCGAACGGAATCACATCCATGCCGTTCCACTCGATGCGCCTGCCGGACGGCTCGGCGACGATCTCACCGCGGCTGAGCGGCTTGACGTGAGTGGCCGTGGCGGTCCACTCCTGGACCACCAGGTCCCGGCGCACGTAGAGCCTTCGTGTCTCGAAATGGAGGTCGGGCCAGGACTCGAAGATCCGGCCGATGTGTCTCAGCGCCTCGGCGCCCTCGGCTCGCTCGCCGGCCGTGTGGTTCTCGAACACCATGTCTGGTGCGTGCATCGATCCGATCCGATCCACGTCATGCGCGTTCCACGCGTCGTTGTAGGCGTCGATCGTCCCGCGCAGCCCAGCGTCGTCGCCCGTCATGCCCATGCCATCGGCTCATAGCCGCTCGACCGGGGCGCCGAGGCGATCAGCACGCTTGCCGGCTCCTGGCCATCGTTGCGAACGGTGCGCGAGTGGACGGGATCGAGCCGCGCGAAGGTTCCTGCGCGCACGGCATGGTCCTCGCCGTCGATGATCAGCGTCGGACTGCCACTGAGCACATAGAAGACCTCCTCCTGGTCGCGGTCGGTCTCGTCATGCTCTGGGATCTGCTCGCCGGGAGGGATCTCAACGACGTTGAGGCCGAACGCCCTCAGGCCCAGCGTGCGGCGAACGAGGCGCCAGTTCCCGGTGGTCTCGCAGTCGTCGCGATGGGCGAGTGTGAAGCTCATGAAGCCTCCTGGCCGAGTTTTGGTGAACCTGCCTGGGCTCACAAGGTCGCAGGTTTGGCGGCCGGATCGGCGGCCCGAGCGTCGCTCTGCGGCCGAGCGAGCAGGATCGCTCCGGCTATCACCGTCGCGAACGCGAGGATCCGCAGCGCGCCGAGCCCTCCTCTGGGCAGCGTCTCGTTCAGCAGGACGGGGCCGGCGGCGATCGGCAGCGCGTTTGTCAGCAGCGTCGCGATGCCGGCGATGGTGAGCGCCGCGCCGCGCTGGTAGCCGATCTGCAGCAGGGACGTGCCGAGCAGGTACGCGAACACCGCCGCCAGCGCGAAGGCCGCACGCGAACCCCCCTGGGTAGCCAGCTTGGTCGAGATGTCCCCGCAGGAGAACAACAGGCCGCCCGCGATCCCGTCCGCCGCTGCAGCCCCAACGAACGCCCGGCCGACCGTCAAGACGAGAACCGCCGCGGCGCAGGTGGTGCCGAGCCACAGCCCGATCTCGACGAGTGAGCCGTTACCGCCCTGATCGCCGCCGCCGATCAGCGAAAGCGACAGGAACAGCAGGCCGGCGACAGAGGCGCCTGCGCCCAGCGCCTCGCGTTTGCTCAGCCGCCGGTGCCCCAGCCGCGCCGAGGCAACCGCGAGGATGCCGATGCCGCCTGCGGCGACGCTCTGCACGAGCGCCAGCGGCGCCAGCGCGAGGGCGAGGACGTAGAGGGCAAACCCGCTGGACTCCATCGCGAAGCCGGCGAGCCAAGCGCGGCTGGCGAGAAGCACGCGCACCGAGCTCAGAGGCCGGCCAATCGACAGGGCGGGCAGCGACCCGACGGCCTGATGCTCGCGCAGGTAAGCAAGGCTGATGAGGGTGGTCGAGGCCAGTGCCAGGACGAGCGCGACCGCCGTCTTGGCATGGGTACCCAACATCAGAGCTGTTGGCTGCATGGGGCTGATAGGCAACCTTTCGATGCTTGCGGCAAATGTCCGGCAGCGAAAGCCGGGGCTCATCATCTCGTTTACGTCGCCGGCGCTCCGAAGACGTCGCCGGCGGCGATTACCCTTGCCGCGTGCTGGCCGCGATCTTCGCCCGCGTGCTCTCGAGGATCGTGTCTGCGATCACGCAGCCGCTCGACGCTCGACGGCCGGCAGCGGGGCTACGGCGCGTGCTGACCCTGCTGCTTTTGATCTCGGCGCTCTGCCTGCTGCCGCTTCGGCTCTCGCCGCACTCGGCGAGGGTGGTTACCGCGATCGTCCTCGCGGCCGTCGCGCTCAGCGTGCTCACCACCGCGGCGGTTTTCCGGCGGCTGCTCGACCGCTTCATCGAGGGAGGCCAGTTGCGGCTCGGGCGCTATGAGGTCGAGGTGCCGAGCCTCGGGCGGGAGGTACGCCTGTTCGAAGGCGTCATGGCTCTGATGCGTCGCGCCGGGCTGGCTCTTCCCGCGCTTCTGTTCTTCTGCCTCTGGGCCGTCGTGTACCTGTTCATCTGGTCTCATGATCCGGCAGCCTGCCCGGCTGATCCGGCACACCCTTGCGCGGGGGCGGCGTTCCTCGGCGCCGGCACCCGCCCGACGTTCGGCGACTTCCTCTACTACTCGGCCAACATGGCCTTCGCCAACCCGGCCCCGGACCTGATCGCGAACACGCGTGCGGGCCATACGGCGGCCACCGTCGAGGTCCTTTCGGGGGTCGGCCTGGTGACGCTCTATGCGAGCGCCTTCTTCGGGCTCGGGTCCGTCGAGACCGCGGCGACCGGGCGCGAGAGCCAGCCCGCCGCGCCCCAGCCTCCGAGCCACGCCGGAGGGGCGGACCTCGACGCATAGCGGGCTCCAGCGTTTCGCGCAGGCCTGTCGCGGGTATTGGCGTTTCGCTGGGAGTGACAAGGGGGCCACGGGTGAACAGGGGGACAGTTTGCGCTGGGGATGGATGAGGGCCGTCGATGCACGGCGCCGCTCGGGCATCGCCGCGTCGGCGGCGGTCGCGGCGTCCGCGCTGCTGGCCGCCACGGGAACCCTGTTCGCCGGCGGCGCCAGCGCCGCGGAATGCGGCGGGTTCGAGAACCCCTGCTCGCACGAGACCGCCCAGCAGTTCGGCTATGGCAGCGTGCAGCGACAGGACACGCCGAACGACCCGAGCTATGACCAGTCCGAGCCAGACACCCAGCAGCCTTCGGCCAACCGCTCGTCGAACTTCTACGACGAGCGCTTCGACCTGTTCGGCTTCCCGTCGCAGCTGACGCCCAACGCGACCTACGCCGCAGGCCCCAACGCTGGCAAGCCGATGGTCGCCGGCTTCAACGCAGCCGGCGCCTGGAAGGCAGAGCGGGGTCGCCCCGATGCGATCGTCGCGATCCTCGACACCGGCGTGGACTGGAGCGAGCGGGGCCTGCGCGACAAGGTCCATGTGAACACCGGCGAGCTGCCATATCCGCAGCGGGCCGACGGCTCTTCCTGCGGCGCCTACGACTGCAACGGCGACGGCGTCGTCAACGTCGAGGACTACGCCGCGGACCCGCGCGTGAGCCTCTCCTACACCGGTCGCATCGGCCCGGCCGGTCTGATCACCGGGCAGGACCTGATCCACGCCTTCGGCAACTGCCAGATCGACCCCGTCACCCGGCTGAGCATCCAGTGCCCCGCGGGACAGCATTTCGATAACGACGGCAACGGCTTCGCCAACGACATCGCGGGCTGGAACTTCTTCGACAACAACAACGACCCCACCGACCTGTCGAGCTACTTCGCCGCCCACCATCACGGGACGGGGCGCGCGCAGGACGCGACCGAGCAGGGCAACGACGGCCAGGGCTCGATCGGCGTCTGCCCGCACTGCCAGGTCACGCCCGTGCGGATCTGGGACACGTTCGTCTCAGACGCCAACACGTTCGCCCTCGGCATCCTCTACGCGACCGACAACGGCGTGAAGGTCATCGAGGGGGCGAACGGCAGCCTCTACCACTCCGCCTTCGCCGAGGCGGCCTCGCAGTACGCCTACGACCACGGCGTCGTGCAGACCTTCTCGGGCGATGACCTGAACACCGGCAACCACAACTACCCGGCCAACTACGGCCACGCGATGCTGATCCAGGGGACGGTCCCGGACACGGTCGGCCTCGGCACGGACTCGAGCCAGTGGCTGCAGGGCGAGAGGCTCTGCGGCGCGTCGGGACAGCCCGCCTGCCTTGGATCGAACGCTCCCGTCGGCACGTTCTTCCGCGGCGCCAACACCACGCAGTACGGCGGCAAGAGCTCGATCGCGATGGAGGGCCCCACGGGCTCGGTCAACACGAGCAAGGCGGCCGGAGCCGCGGCGCTCGTCGTCAGCGCCGGCCTCGACCACGGCGTCGCGCTGCGACCCGATGAGACCCGCGAGCTGCTCGAGCAGACCGCCGAGCGGGCGCTCAGCGGGAACACCGAAGGCGCCGGCGTCGCCGACCCGGCCGCGAATCCCGCGCTGCCCGCCGAACAGCAGTGGACGACCCACTTCGGCTGGGGCCGCGTCAACCTCGGCGCGGCGGTCGGCGCGGTGCTGAGCGGCAACATCCCGCCCGAGGCCGCAATCGACTCGCCCGACTGGTACGCGCCGCTGACCGGCTCGAGCGCCGAGATCACCGGCATGGCCCGCGCGCGTTTTGCCAGCGGCGGCCAGTTGCACTGGAAGCTGATGTGGGGCCCGGGAGAGACGCCGTCATCGTGGACGACGGTGCGCGAAGGGGACTCCAGCGGCACGGTCAGCGACTTCGGCTCGATCGACCTGAACGCCGTCCGCAGTGCCCTCGCAAGCTACGTCGTCCCGCCGGATTCGGGTGGGCCGACATTCGCGCCCGGCGAGCCGAACCCGTTCCAGCACGAGTTCACGGTGCAGCTCGAGGTCAGCGGGCAGGGCATCCCGCTGACGGGCATCGACAGGCGCGTGCTCGACACCTTCACCGACCCGTCGCTGCGACCCGGCTATCCCAAGCGGCTGGGGTCCGGTGGCGAATCGCCGAGCCGCTACGCCGACCTCAACGGCGACAACGTCCAGGAGCTGATCGTCCCCACCGAGGACGGCCTCGTTCACGCCTATGAGCCCAACGGCTCGGAGCTTCGCGGCTGGCCGGCTCACACCGAAACCGAGCAGGCCGCGCTGGGGCACTCCGGCTCACCGGCGCTCGCCTCGCTGGGAGTGCCTCGCGAGCCCCCGCGCGGCCCGTTGATCGCCGATCCCGCCGGGACCGGGAAGCCCGAGGTGATCGTCGCTGCCGGGACGCACGTCTACGCGTGGCTCCCCAACGGCAAACCCGTGGTCGGGTTCCCTGTGTCCTCGAGCCCCGCGTTCTGCGGCCCGGCGCTTGAGACCGGCAGCAGTCATCCCAAGTGCGGCTTCCTGGCAGCGCCCGCGATCGCTCATCTCGAAGGCTTCAGCAAGCGAGCGGACATCGTCGAGCCGAGCCTCGACGGGCACCTCTACGCGTGGCGGCCGAACGGCACGCCCGTGCCGGGCTACCCGGTCGCGCTGGTCGATCCGGCCCAGGTGGCGGCCGGTCAGCAGATGATCGCCGAGTCGATCAACGACCCCGCGATCGGGGATCTCACCGGCAGCGGCCACGATGACGTGGTGGTGGCGAGCAACGAGGTCTACGGCGCACCGGAAAGCGGCGGCGATGTCAGCTTCGCCGGCGTGACCGCGTCGGCCGCCGGCTCGAGCGGGCGGCTCTACGCGATCAACGGCAAGACCGGCAAGATCATGCCGGGCTGGCCGGTGGCGATGCCGGGGATCATCCAGAACGTGCTGCCGCTGGTCGGTCCGGGTCAGGACGCGGCAATCGCCCGGATCGGCGGTGAACCGGTGATCGTCGCGTCGGCCACGGGCGGGGCGCTGGAGGAGCTCAGCCCCACCGGGCAGGTGCTGCGCACCATGCAGCAGACCGGCTCGCAGGCCTTCGGTGCCTCCTCCGACGCCACCGACCGCAGCGCGGCCATAAACCTGTTCGAGTCGGCCTCGATCGGCGACCTGCTGGGGACCGGCACACCCGATGTCGTCAAGTACGAGCTGTCTCTCTCCCAGGCCGCAAACCTGCTCCTGGTGGGACAGAACTTCCCCTACAACCACCTGATCGGCGCCTTCGACGGGGCCACCGGCGCGACGCTGCCCGCCTATCCCACCGTCACCGACGACTACCAGTTCCTCTCGGCGAACAACGTCGCAGAGCTCGAACCCCAGCTGCCGACCAACCAGATCCTGGCCGGAACGGGGCTGGGACTGCTGCACGCCTACGACGGGGCGAGCGGCCTGGACATCGCGGGCTTCCCCAAGCAGACGGGCGGGTGGCTGGCCGCGCCGGCGGCGCTCTCCTTCGATGGCCGCCTGGCGGACGTGACACGTGAGGGCTATCTGTTCGAGTGGCAGACGAATGCCGGCGCCTGCCAGCCCGAGTGGCCGTCGTTCCGCCACGATCAGCAGGGCAGCGGCAACTACAACCACGACGGCACGCCACCGAACGCGCCGGCCGGCATCACCCTGGCAGCGCTCGGCGGCGGCAGGTACCGCCTCGGCTTCACGGCGCCGGGCGACGACGGGCCGTGCGGAGCTCCCGCCACGTACCTGACGCGGGTCAACGGCCGGATCGTCGATCTCGGCCTCGGCGCGCCCCCCGCCGGCGGCACGCCCGTGAGCGCCGAAGTCACGCTCGCATCCGGTGCGCGCACGCTCTCCATCCAGGCGCGCGACGAGGCCGGCAACACCGGCCACACCGCCAGCGTCACGATCCGGTAGCCGGGCTCGGCCCGAGTTAGCATAATTAGAATCCCCTTATGTAGAATTTACGTTGATGGGGCGTTCGCCGCAATCCCTGGCGCTCGGAATGGCAGCGATGGCCAATCCCGAAAACCCGGCCGCGTCATCCGGCTGGCCTGCATCGGTCCTGGGTGGCCTGCGAGAACTCGCCGGGAGCGTTGTGGCGGTCAGCGACACCCCCTATCACGGGACCTCCCGCGCGGCCTTCGCCGCCGGCGCCGTGCTCGGGCTGAGACCGTCCGATCTCGGCAAGCCGGCGCAGGCGAAGGCAAGGCTCTGGGCGGTCGCCCAGGCCAGCTGGCCCTACGCCCTCGCGAGGGCGCGCGCCGTGAAGGCGGGCCTGGCTAGCGCCGGGCCGCTCGACGGGTTCGTCCAGAACGGCGGTGACTACCGGGCCCCGCTGGGGATTCCGATGGTGACCTACCAGGACTCAACCGTCATCCAGGCGGCCAACGCGTACCCGTGGCCGCACCTGCGCGGGCTCACCCGACGCCAGGTCGACGGCCTCGTTCGCCGTCAACGGGCCGCCTACGAGTCGGCCGTCTCATGCTGCACGTTCTCGCACTGGGTCGCAGACAGCATCATCTCGGACTACGGGATCCCGGCGAGCAAGGTTCACGTCGTCGGCCTGGGCTGCAACGCGTCCCTCGCCGACGCCGGCAACGGGGACCGGCAGTGGCTCAGTCCGCGGTTCCTGTTCGTGGGATTCGACTGGGCGCGCAAGAACGGCGAGCTCGTGCTCGATGCCTTCGCCAAGGTGCGCGAGAGCTTCCCCGAGGCCAGGCTCGATCTGGTTGGCGGACACCCGCGCGTCGGGATCGAGGGCGTGACCGGTCACGGCTTGCTCGGGATGAAGGACCCGGAGGGACGCGCCCGGCTGACCGGGCTCTACCGGCAGGCCACCGTCTTCGTGATGCCCTCGGTTCACGAGCCGGCGGGCACGGTGCACGTCGAAGCAGCCGCCGCCGGCATCCCGTCGATCGGAACAAGTAACGGAGGCTCGGCGACCTGCATCGGCGATGCCGGCCGCGTGGTTGATCCCGATGCGCCCGAACAGCTCTTCGAGGCGATGCTCGAGCTGTCTGATCCCGCCACCGTCCAGCGCCTTGGAGCGCTCGCGCGCGAGCGCTCCAAGCAGTTCACGTGGCGCAAGGTCGCCGAGCGCCTCGTGCGCGCGCTCGAGCTCCCGGACGTCGACCTCACCGGCTACGCCGAGTTCCTCTAGCCGCCAGCACGGCCCGCGACGACGCGGCCTAGGAGCCGGCGCCGGCGCCGCGCATGCGCCGGCCGAGGGCTACCAGGCGCGTGAGATGTCCGCAATACGGCGCGCCGGGGCAGCGGGCAAAGGACATCGCGAGCGCCGCGACGTTCCTGTCCCCGGGCTCCTTGTGGCGACGCGGCAGCAGCCCGAACGCGACCAAGACGCCGATGGCGCAGAGCGCCGCCGCGACGATGAAGGCCCCCTTGAAGCCGTGCGTCAGCGCGAGCGGCAGGGACGAGCCGGCGTGCACTGCGCTCGTCACCCGGCTCGTGGAGACCGAGGAGAGGATCGCCAGCCCGAGCGAGCCGCCGACCTGCTGGGTGGTGTTGAGCAGGCCCGAGGCCAGGCCCGAGTCTCCGGCCTCGACGCCGTTCGTCGCCGCGATCGTGATCGGGACGAACGACATCCCCAGCCCCGCCCCGAGGGCGACCATGGCCGGTAGGACGTGGCTCGCGTAGTCGCCATGGCCGACTATGCGGGTGAGCAGCGCGAAGCCGACGGTCGAGATCAGCAGGCCGACGATCAGCACCGGCTTGGGCGTGAAGCGGTCGACGAAGCGCGAAGCAAGGGCCGACGCGCCGACGAGCGTAAGGCTCAGCGGCAGGTAGGAGACCCCTGTCTTGAGTGCGCTGAAGCCCAGCACCTGCTGGAGGTAGAGCGTGCAGAAGTAGAACACTCCGAACAGCGCCGCCGCAACCACGAGCATCGTTGCGTCCGAGGCCGCGAGGCTGCGGTTGGAGAAGATCCGCAGCGGGATCAGGGGGTCCTTCTGACGGCGCTCGATGACCACGAACGCAGCGATCAGCAGGATGGCGATGGCGAAGCCCGCCAGCGTCCGTCCCGACGTCCACCCCCAGGTGGAGGCCTTGATGAGCGTGAAGACGAGGGCGATCGTCCCGACGGTGATCGCGACCGCGCCCTCGATGTCATAGCCCCGCGCGGCCGACTGGGAGCGGCTCTCCGGCAGGACACGCGGAGCCAGCGCCAGCACGACGGCCCCGATCGGCACGTTGATGAAGAACACCCATCGCCAGCTGAGCACCTCGACGATCACGCCGCCCAGCAGCAGCCCGAGTGCACCGCCCGCGCCCGCGATGGCACCCCAGACGGCAAGTGCCCGGTTGCGCTCCGTCCCCTCGGCGAAGGTGGTGAGGAGGATCGACAGCGCCGCCGGAGAGACCAGCGCCCCACCGAGCCCCTGCAGGCCGCGCGCGACGAGCAGCATGCCCTCGGACTGCGAGAGCCCGCAGACGAGCGAAGCACCGGAGAAGAGCGCGATCCCGGCCATGAACAGCCGCCGGCGCCCCAGCTGGTCGGCGAGGCGCCCGCCGAGCAGCAGAAAGCCACCGAACATCAGCGTGTAGGCGTTGAGGACCCAGGAGAGGCTCTGCTCGGAGAAGCCGACGTCGGTCTTGATCGTGGGCAGCGCGACGTTGACCACGGTCGCATCCAGAACGACCATGAACTGGGCCACCGCCACGAGCGCCAGCACGACGTTAGGGTCGGCGCGGGAGGCCGGGCGGGAGACTGAGGGAGCAGCTTCGGCGGACATCGACGTCGTACCCGAGGCCGAGACTAGCTCACGCGAGCGCCTGTCGTTGGGCGCCGCTACACGTTCACGGGCCGGCGACGCCGAAGCAACGCGCTGCGCTTGCGGGCGCTTGGGTCGGCCTGGCGGGACCCCTTTGGAGCGAGGAACCGCGCGAGCCGCTCTCGGTTCGTGGTTGGCCTGCCGAGAAGAAATCCCTGGACCGCGTGGAGCCCCAACGCGCGAACGGCCGAAAGGTCCGCCTGCCGCTCGACTCCCTCGCCGATGACCATCGACCCGAGGTCCCTGGCGAGCGACATGAAGGCACCAACCGCCACGCGCCGGGCGCGATCGTCGGCGATCCCATGGATCAGCGATCTGTCGACCTTGATGAAGTCCG
Source organism: Solirubrobacteraceae bacterium (assembly GCA_034665005.1). GTDB lineage: Bacteria > Actinomycetota > Thermoleophilia > Solirubrobacterales > Solirubrobacteraceae > Palsa-744. The sequence continues at coordinate 84,037 of JAXDGO010000047.1, forward strand.
GCCGCAGCTCCAGGACATGGCGCAGGGACGCGTAGCCCGCACCCGCATCGTCGACCGCGATGCGCAACCCGCGCTTCCGGAGCGGCTCGAGTTCACGATGCAGCACCTCGTAGCAGTCGACGACCGAGTGCTCAGTCACCTCGACCACGACCTGCGACAACGGGACGTCGTCGCGCACGTTCGCTCGCCGCGCCAGCTCGACCAGTGCATCAGGCGCGAGGTTCAGCGCGAGGAACTGTCGGCGACCGAGCAGCGGGATGATGCGCCACGCCTCGCTCACCGCCAGCCGTTCGAGCTCGACTCTCAGCCCGAAGCTCTGGGCCGCCGCCAGCGTCCGATCGGGTCTCGTGTAGGGCTCGGGGAAGCGCGCCAGCGCCTCCAGACCGAGGCATTCGTGGCTTCGCAGATCGATTATCGGCTGATAGGCGACCTCGACCTCCTGCCCCTCGATCAGACCCAGCAGGTCAGAGCGAAGCTGCTCCTGCCTGCGCCGCTCGTCGAGGTCCTCCACGACCAGTTCGCCGAGCGTCGACATGAACCGTACGTCGCGCTCGTCCAGACCTGGGGCCGGTGAGTGGCTGAGGCCGCAAAGCGCTCCATAGAGCGTTCCGTCCGAGAGGTGGAGCGGAACCCCGATGAAGCAGCCGATTGGCGTATCTGCCGCCAGCTCGGCGACCCGCCGGTCGGCGCCGGCGTCAGGAACGACGCTGGGGATCTCGCCCGCAAGGAGCCTCCGTGAGTATGTCGTCTGCCGCGCGGTGCGATGGTTCACGACGATGTCAAAGGACGCCGCGTCCCCTGCTGCCGCGCGACAGATCTCACCCCCACCCGCCAGTTCGGTGATGAAGACCGCGTCGACGCCGAGGTGGCGTTGGCTCAGCTCGACGACGCGGTCGAGGCCGACCCGTCCGCTCGCTCGGTCCTGCAGATCGTTGATCACGCCGGCACTGCTCATTGCTTCTCTCCAGCTGTCGGGTTTGCGCCAGCGGCGCTGATGCGCACGGCTCGAACGCATCGATGCCATCGGCAGCGTTCCCGCCGCCTTGAGCGCGAGGCGGCCATCGCGCACGTATGGCCGAATTGGCCGGGTCATCGACGAGGCCGCCCCTATCGCCGGTTGTTGCCGCTGCCATGGCCCGACGACGCCGACGGGCGCTGATCGACTCGAGCTATGCGGCGAAGCTCGACACGGCTCGCTCGAGCGAGCCGGCCTGCTGTCCCCACAGCGCGTTCGGGGCCGCGGCAACCACGACCGCGCTCGATCCCGGACCCGTGACCAGGCATGCGATCTCCCGGTAGGTGTCCTTCGAGGTTGTGTAGCTGTCGATCACGCAGGAGCCGCGCCCGGAGCGGAAGCGAGCATCGCTGATTGAGGCGATGAGCCGCACGTTTCGCGAGCCCTCGCGGCTGTTGTGAGCCGGACGGAAGCTGCTCCAGTTGGCAAGCGTCTCAGGCCCCTGTCTCGGAGTCGCGTTGAGGTAGCCGTCTATCCGCCCGCCCCTTCCCAGGAGCGCCGCCGACGCCGTCCCGATATCGGTCTTGATCGGACTCCATCCCGGCGGGTAGGCGAGTGTCGCGCCGCCCGCTGTGCGGGCGACGCTCCAGCCGGTCGGCGGCGATGCTGGATGCAGCCAGGCGAACGGTCCGGACGCGCGGCGGGTGCTCGATCCTCCACAGCCGGCGATGAGGACCGTCACCAGGACCGCCGCGCCGGCGCCGGCGATGATGCCGGCGCCGGCGCGCGTCTGTCCGGTCGTCCTAGACTTCGCCATCGCCGTCGCTCGGCCCGCCGTTGTTATCGGCGTCACCGTCGCCGCCGTTGTTCTGGGGGATGCCGCTCTGGACGGGCGCTGCCGGCTTCGGGGCAGGTGGCGCGGCGCGCGGCGGTGCCGGTTTGGGCGCAGCCGGCTGCGGCGCCGGCTGTGAGACGGCAGGTGCGGGTGCAGGCTTTGGAGCGGGTGGAGCCGCAGGCGCCGGCCGCGACGCCGGTGCGCCGGCCGCGCTGGAACGCTGCCCGGCCTGGTCTCCGGCGGCGGACACCGCGAACCACGTCCCGCCAAACGCCTTCACTCCCTGGCCGTTGACTTCACCCGGCTTCTGGTCCTTCACAAACAGGTAGAGCGGGTGGCCCTTGTAGGTGACCTGCGACGCTCCTTCGGGACGCGCGACGGTACCGATCAGCGCGGCGTTCGCGCCGCTGACCGCCGAGGGCGTGCCGCCGGTCGTCAGCGGCGGCCATGCGCTCGCGCACGCGCCGCTGCACGCGCTCATCGTCGACGAGTCCTTGCTGAACAGGTAGAGCGTGCGGCCGTGGGAGTCCACCAGAATCCTCCCGAGGCTACTGTTCGCAACACCGACGCTCGCCGGTGCGGCGCTCGCGGCCTTCGGGGGTGTCGTGGAGGCGGTCGCGCCGCCGCCGCCGCATGCGGCCACGGCGATCGGAGCGAGCGCAAGCAGCGCCGCGCCGGTGAGGAACTTGATGGGTCGGATTCGGCGAGTCATGCTCGCTCCTTTGGTGTCGGGGACGCTTGACGGTCTCCCAAATGTTGGACTCGCCGCTCGCCCTTGTCATCGGTCAGGGGGCGACTCTTTCGGCTGCTCCCTGCGCAGCGTCGCGGTGCGCCGCCTACACCTTGAGCGGTAGACCGGGCGCCGGGCTAGCGGAGCGGAATGACGGCCGCGACGAGCGTGCCGCCCGCGGCAGGGCTCTCAACACGGAGACTGCCGTCGAGCACGGCGAGCCGGTCGCCAAGGCCCAGCAGACCGCTCCCACCGGGTTGTGCGCCTCCAATTCCGTCGTCGCGCACCTGCACCTCGAGCGTGCTGTCATGGACTCGCGCGGTGACGACGGCGCTGTGTGCTTGGGAGTGCTTGGCGACGTTGGTCAGCGCCTCGGCGACCATGAAGTAGGCCGTTGCCTCGACGGTACTGGCAAGGCGATCGGCCGACACGCCGCCAATCTCGACCGGGACGGGCATGCGTGAGGCCAGCGCCGCCACTCCGGCGCGCAGTCCTCCGCGGGTGAGCACCGACGGCAGGATCCCGTGCGCGAGCTCGCGCAGCTCGCCGGTGGCCTCCTGTGCGTGCTGGAGGGCCTCGGTCACGAGCGCGGGCGCGCCGGCGGCGTGTTGCTCCAGCGCGTCGCGCGCAAGCTTCAGCGTTACAACCGTGTGCACCAGACGCTGCTGCGCGCCATCGTGCAGATCGCGCACGACGCGCCGGCGCTCCTCGTCGGTGGCCGCCACGATCCGAGCGCGTGACGCCGCCAGCTCCGAGCGTGCCTGGATATTCGAGATCGATGTGGCGACCAGCTCGGTGAACTCCTCGATGCGCGCCTCGGCGTCCGCCGGCAGGGGCTCGGCCGACACCGAAACGGCGGTCATCGCGCCCCAGAGGCGCCCCCCGACGACGATCGGGCTGCCGACCGCGGAGCGCAGGCCCAGGTTGCGCGCGATGTCGCCGGTCTCGCCTGCTGCATGCGTGTAGTCGTCCATCCGGGTGGCGCGCCCCGTCCGACCCACGAGCGCAACGACGCTGTCCCCATCAATGCTGAATCGAGCGCCAGCCGGCAAATCGCTCCCCCCTGGGCCCCAGCTCGCGACGACCGTTGCATTGCCGTCGGGCTCGTAGAACAGCATCCAGGCGCTCTGGGCACCCAGCAGCCGGCCCACCTCCTCGGCGACCTTTGTGAAGACCTCGGTCGAGGAGGCCTGGCGCGCGACCAGCGTGGCCACCCTCCGCAGGGCCGCCTGCTCCTCGGCCAGGCGCGCCACCTCGGCGCGCGCCTCGGTGGTCGAGATGGCGGTCGCGACGAGCTGCGTGAACGCGGCGATCCTCGACTCCGTGTCCGCGGGGAGCGGCTCCGGATCGTTTGACGAGGCGACCATGGCCCCCCAGAGATTCCCGTCGACAACGACCGGCGCTCCGACCGCCGAAACGATCCCCAGCTCCCGTGTCACGTCGGCGACGTGGCCGACGGCGTCGTCGTAGTCATCCATCCGCGCCGGGCGGCGACTCCGGAACACCAGCGACGAGACGCTCGCCTCGTCGAGCGTGACACGCGTCCCGAGCGACACGTGCGCTCCGTCCGCGCTCCAGGCGCCGACGCCGGTCACCGTGCCATCGCCCTCGTAACGCCCGATGTGGGTGGCGTTGACGCCGAGCAGCCGTCCGACCTCTTGCGCGACCGCAGCGAACACCTCGCGCGGCGGGGTGGCGCCCGCGACGAGCGTCGCGACGCGTCGCAGCGCGGCCTGCTCTCGCGCGAGCAGAGCCAGCTCCTCCCGGCTCGCGGTGTTGGAGATCGCCGTCGCGACGAGCTCGGTGAAGGCGGCGAGGCGCGACTCGGCGTTCTCCGGGAGCAACCGGGGCTGCAGCGACCATGCCAGCATCGCGCCCCAGAGCCGCCCGTCGACGAGGATCGGGGCGGCGACGCCGGAGCGGATGCCGAGCTGCCCAATGAACCAGGGCACCACGCGGTTGACGCTTCCGAAGTCCTCGATGCGGACGGGCCGGTGGGTGCGTAGCACCTCGCTGGACATTGAGGTTCCTTCGAGCTTCAGCCGGCCCACCGGCAGCCGCTCCCCCCCGGGCGCGGTCCATCCCTCGAGCTGCAGGATCTCACCCTCGCCGACGAAGCGCACGATCCGCGCCCCGTCCACGTCGAGCAGCACGCCGGCCTCCTCTGCGACTGCTGCGAAGACGGCATCCGGCGGCGCGCCGCGCGCGACCAGGGTCGCGACCCGGCGCAGGACGGCCTGCTCCTCGGCCAGCTCGCTCCGCGCCGACTCCGAGACGTCGGCACGCCGGTTCGCATAGGCGGCGAGCTCGCCGATCAGGACGCCGGCGAGAAGATAGGCGAGCAGGTACGCGAGGTCCGCGGAGTCCGGGAAGACATGCGCGTGCGTCGGTGGGACCACATACCAGTCGTATGCGAGCAGGATCGCCACCGCCGCTGGAATCGCGTAGGCGACACCGCAGTAGCGGAACAGCGCAACGACTGCGATTACGTAGATCACTCCAAGTACGGCGGCCCTCAGGTCCGTGTCGACGGCCACCACGCTGACGGCGACGAGCGCGAAGCTCCCAGCCCCAGCGCAAAAGGCGAGCGCAACCTCGACGCCCGGAGAGAGCCGCCCCAAGCGCCTCCATGCCGTCACACCGCCAAGGCTAGCCGAGCGCCGTGACAATCGCCACAAGACCCCCTCCTCCTCGTGCCGTCGCGCCGCCACCGGTGGCGGCGTGAGCAGCAACGACCTATGGCTGTCCCGACCCCGGTGCTCCGGTCGGGCGGAATGCAGCGTGGGGCGGATGGGTATGGCGGGAGCGGCGCGTCGGCGCAACAGTGCACCCATGCCTCCAAACGCTGAGTGCAGCCCGACTTTGGCGGAGAGCGCGCGGCCATGAGACGGCGCGCGCCTCAACGTCCTCGGCCGGAGAAGGCGATGCACGACTACCTCGTCGATGAGGCGCTCGAACGCTACCTCGACTGGCGGGTGGAGTGCGAATCGGTCGAGCAGGCCTACCGGGGCTGGGTCGCAGCAGAAGGTGCGCTTCGCTTTGCCGCCTACCGGGCCGCGCTGGACAGGGAGGAATGGGCCGCGACCCTCTATGGCGCCGTCATCGAGAGGCTAGAGCGCCTGGTCGGCGCCGCGCACGAGCTCGCCGTGTCTGAGTTGGAGGCGGCTCGATGACGCAGTCCGCCACGGCACGGACGCTGAGATCCGAGCCGCGCGAGATGCCCCCGGCGCGTCGCGCGAGGACGGGCACACCGCCCCGCCGCACGACGCCCCGCAAGCGCGCTCGGCGCACCGCCTTCGTCCTCTCGGGTGGCGCGAGCCTCGGCGCGCTTCAGGCCGGCATGCTGCGCGCCCTGTACGAGCGCGGCATCACGGCCGACCTGCTCGTCGGAACATCGGTTGGCGCCCTCAACGCAGCCTTTGTCGCGTCCAGGCCGCAGACGCCGCAGACCGCGCTTGAGCTCGCGAAGGCCTGGCGTGGGATCCAGCGGGGCGACGCGTTTCCGCTCAGCCTGCGGACCGTTGTCGGCGGGGTGTCGGGGCAGCGCGACCACCTCGTCCCGGCACGTGGCCTTCGTCAGATCGTGGAGCGGCATGTCGAGCTGGACGATCTCGAGGATGCCTCGGTTCCGTTGAGCCTCGTCGCCTTCGACATCACAACCGGCACCGAGGCGGTGCTCCGCGATGGGCCGGCAGCCGACGCGATCGTTGCCGCCTGCTCGATCCCGGGGATCTTCCCGCCGGTGGCCATCGGCGAGAAGCTGCTCGTGGACGGCGGCGTCGTCAACAACACCCCGATCCGCCACGCCGTGGAGATCGGCGCCGAGCGGATCTACGTGCTCCCGACCCAGGAGCTCCCGTACGCGCAGCCATCGCCTCCGCGCACCGCACTGGACGCGGCGATCTACGCACTCAGCCTGCTGATGGGGAGCCGGCTCGAGGCCGACGTCGCCCGCTACGAGCGGGATGTCGAGCTGATCGTCCTGCCGGCGGTGAACACATGGCAGGTCCAGCCGACGGACTTCGACCACTCGAGCCGCCTCACCGAGGAGTCGTTCGCGGCGAGTCGCGACGCGCTCGCGCGAGCCGGCACGCGCCAACACGCGCAGAGCCTGGAGGCCGCGTGATGGCGGCCCTGCTTATGAGGACGGCGCCCGCGGGTGAGTCGGCACGGCTGCTGCAGCGGATGAGAAAGCTCGTCCGGGAAGCGCGCGGCGACAACCGCGCGGGCGGCGGAGCGTGGCTGCACGCTCAAAGGCGCGAGCTCGAGGGTCTGCGATGCGAGCTCGAGGGTCTGCGATACGAGCTCGAGGCATCGGTCAAGCGAGAGCTCACAGCACACCGAGGTGGCGCCGAAACCGACGAGGAGCACAGCCATGACCATGCCTGATGTTCGCCTGGACGGGACCGGGCAGGAGCCGTCTGCGTTCGCGCCGCGTCCCGCCCCAACCTGCCAGTGCGCGGCGCGCGAGCTCGTCGTGAGCCGCGATGAGGATGGCGACTGGAGCTGCTGCGGCTGCGGGCGCCTGGTGGCGGCCTCGGCGGAGAGCCTGCGAGCCGTTCGTCTAGCCGCGCTCGAGCGGGCGGTGCATGTCGGCTAGCGGGTCGCACCCCGGAGGTAGGTGAGCGCGGCGAGCACCCGCCGGTGCTCGGTGGGGCTCACGTCGAGCCCCAGCTTCTGGAAGATGCTGGTGACGTGCTTCTCCACCGCCGCGGTCGTCACGACCAGCGCCTCGGCGATCCCCTGGTTCGACCTGCCCTCGGCGAGGTGACCGAGGACGTCACGCTCGCGCGGGCTCAGTTCGTCCAGCGGGCCCTCGCGGCGGCGGCGCCCGAGCATGCGTCCCACGACCTCCGGATCGAGGGCGCTGCCTCCTGCCGCCACGCGGGCGACCGCATCCCTGAAGGCGTCGACGTCTCCCACGCGCTCCTTCAGCAGGTAGCCGACGCCCTCTGCGCTGTCGCCGATCAGGTCCAGCGCATATTGCTCCTCGTAATACTGCGAGAGCACGAGCACACCCGTCTCGGGAAGGCGGCGCCTGAGCTCGAGTGCGGCACGCAGGCCATCGTCGCCCTTACCCGGCGGCATCTGGATATCCACGACGGCCACATCGGGGCGGTGGGCAAGCGCCTTGCGCAGGAAGGCCTCCGCGTCGCCCGCCTGGCTGACGACGTCAAAACCTCCATCCACGAGCAGACGAGCGATTCCCTCGCGCATGAGGACATCGTCCTCGCCTATGACGACCCGGACGGGCTTTGACACGACGATACGTTACTCCGCGTGCGCCCTCAGGGGCGAAATCGCGCTAGAGCAGCATCAGCAGCCGGCGAAGCGTTCCGTTGGCGAGCTGCTCCTTGGGAATGAAGGGCAGCCTTGGGCGTCCGTCGTCCGCGCTGATGGCGCACCCGGCGTCGCTGTCGGTCGAAGTCAACACGACGCGCGGCTCCCAGGGCAGCGCTGCGAGCTGGTAGGCCAGGTCGATGCCCTCGCGGTCGGGCAGTCCGACGTCGATCACGGCAGCGTCGGGCCGCGTGGCGTTCGCCGCGGCGAGCGCACCGTCAGCGTCATCGGCGGTCGCCACCACCTGGGCTCCCATGCCCGCGAGGATCCGCGTGGCGAGGGACAGGAAGCTGGGATCGTCATCAACCAGTAGAACGGAGCAGGCCATTCAGCGATGATCGCACCGCTCCTGGGCCGCCGTGGTAGGGAAAACCCTAGCCTCGGACGGCGAGTAGGGGTTGCCCTAGGTGGCTTGTGGGGTCGCCCGGAGGGCTGTCTGGGGCAGGGGGGTATGGGGCGAGCGACGGGTCCGGGCCACAATCTGCAGGAAGTAGCTAGACCGCGTCAAGATTGGAGAGAAGATGCCAGAGAGCCTCCGTAGCAGGCCACCTCAGGCCCATCCGGATTCCCGCCGACGCAACCTCGTTCTGGTCGATCCGACGAGCCGGACCGAGCCTGAGCTGATCCACGTACTGGTCGCGCACGGTGACAGACTGGCGCGAGCGGGACTCCGTGCGCTGCTGGAGGCAGAGCCCGGCGTCACAGTGTCGGGCTCCGCGTCGGACGGCCCGGAGGCCGTCGAGCTTGCCGGACAGCTTCGACCGGACGTCCTGCTGATTGACATGACGATGCCCGGCTTCGACGCCATCTCGGTGACGCAGCGGATCCTCGCCGACGACGACACCTCTGCGGTCCACGTCCTGATCCTTGGCGCGTCAGAGCCGGACGAGGAGATCTTCCCGTCGCTGCGCGCGGGAGCGCAGGGATTCCTGTCCCGGGACGCTGAGCCGGATGACCTGATCGACGGCGTACGCGCCGTCGCCGCCGGCGAGGCGGCGCTCTCGCCGAGCGGTGTCCGGCGGGTGATCGACGTGCTCGCCTCGCAACCTGACCCCCGGATGCCCAGCCCGGAGCAGCTTGACGAGCTGACCGCCCGCGAGCGCGAGGTGATGGCGCTGGTGGCCGCCGGCTTGAGCAACGATGAGATCGCTGAGCAGCTGGTCGTCGCCCGCGCGACGGCCAAGACGCATGTCAGCCGGGTCATGGGCAAGCTCAGCGCGCGCCATCGCGCGCAGCTGGTGACGCTCGCCTACGAGACGGGCCTGGTGCTTCCGAGCGGGTCAACCGGGCGATTCGCCGCCCCCGCTGAAGGCTTCAGCGCAGCCTAGGCGACAGCGACACACGCTCGCGCGAGTGACTGTCTCAGTCGGCGCGTGAGCGTGGCGGTCTTCGCCGCTCGCCGTTAGCAGCCTGCGTCGTCGCCGGACATCTCGGCCGGCGAGGGAACGTCGGCGCTCCGGGCCACGCGAGCGAGCAGGGCCTGTAGTTCGACCCGCTCATCCTCGTCAAGCGCAGCGAAGAACCGATCCTCGACCTCGGCGGCGGCGCGCTCCACTTCGTCCAGGAGCTTGGTGCCTCGCTTGGAGACCTCAACGACATGACGGCGCCTGTCCCCGGGGTCGCGACTTCGGCTGATCAGGCTGTCCGCTTCGAGATCGTTGAGCAGCGCGACGAGGTTGCTCGCGTCGATGTCAAGCGTCGCTCCGAGTGCCTGCTGGCTCATCGCACCGTCGGCACGCAGACGCAGCAGAGCCTGCGTCTCGCGGGGCTTCAGCCCGATCGGCGACAGGGCGCAGCGGTACTGGCGGGTCACCGCTCGCCCGAGCTGCGCCAGAAGGAAACCCGCGTGCTTTGTGAGCTGCGCCTCCCGCTCTGTGCACACCCCCTCGGCGATTGTCGCGTCCATCAGAAAATCGTAGCACTCCGAAACTCTTGGTAGACAATAATCATTGCTAGGATGCTGTCGTCCACTGAATCATGACCATCGAGGAAAGGCGCCGGCATGTCCAGCCCCGCAGCACTCTCCCCCGCAGTGGCCATAGAGGACCCGGTCGCGCTCCTGGCCGCGGCTGTCGCCGACGATCGCGCCGCGATCGGCTGAGCTCGTGGCCAGCGCGGCGCCAGCACTCGCCCGTGACGCGGGCGCCACGTCGGAGGGGACCGACGCCATACGGCGATTCCGGGCGAACCCTGGGCTGAGGGCCGCGCCGCGCGAGCCCGCGCGCGGCCGGACGCAGCGACTCAAAACCCCGGTGGCCAAGCGTCTGCTGACGATCGCTCTGCTGGTCGCCGCGCTTGTCTCGGTGCTCCTGGAGGTCCCCGGCCTGCACACGGTCGCGAGCGAGATCAGCCACCTGAGCGCCGGCTGGGTGATCCTCGCGGCGGCGTTGGAGCTGGCGTCATGCGCCAGCTTCGTCGTCGTCTTTCGGCATTTCTTCGCGGGAGTCCCACCGCAGCCGGCGAGGGACCTCGCGTGGACCGAGATGGGCTCTGGCGCGCTCTTGCCGGGCGGCGGCGTCGGGTCGCTCGCAGTTGGCGGGTGGCTGCTTCACCTCGCGGGGATGCCGACTCCCAAGATCCTCCGCAGCTCCGGCGGCCTCTTCTTCCTCACCAGCGCTGTGAACGTTGCGGCCCTGGTCGGAGGCGGCGCCCTGCTCGCAAGCGGCGTGTCCGCCGGCCGGCACGACCTGCTGCGCGCCGGGCTCCCGATCCTCGCCGGGTCGATCGCGATCGCCATGGTCCTGGTCACGGCACGGCGCCGCGGGCGAAGCTCGACCGCATCCGCTGGCTCCTCGTGGGCCGCTCAGCTCCTGAGCGGCCTCAGTTCGGCTGAAAGCGCCGTGCGCCATCCGAGCTGGCGCCTGATCGGCGCGCTCGGCTATCTCGGATTCGACATAGCCGTTCTCTGGGCGACGCTGAGCGGGGTCGGCTACAGCCCACCGCTCGCGGTCCTGATCCTCGGTTACATCATCGGCTACCTCGCCAACGTGATTCCGGTCCCGGGCGGGGTCGGCGTGCTCGAGGGAGGCCTCGCTGGAACGCTCGTCCTCTACGGCGCGCCCGTCACCGAGGCGGCTGCCGGGGTGCTCATCTACCACGCGATCGCCTTCTGGATTCCGAGCCTCGGCGGCCTGCTGGGCTACCGGCGGTTGCGTCGCCACCTCACGACGGACATCGGCACGGCGCACGGTGCCGAGGAGGCCATCCCGGCGCGGCCCACAAGCGCCGCGGTCCTGACCGCTTCCGCGAAGTGAGATCGAGCTCGTCCGGCCGGTCTCCCGCATGGCTGCGATCGCTGCGCGATGCCGAGCGAGTGCGGTCGTGGAGCGGCCGACGCGACGGATAGGCGCTAGCTTCCCCTGCCCATCACCGTAGATGCTTGCGGACCACGGCGTAGCCCGGACGGGGCTTGCCCTTCCTGTCAACCAGCCCGGCGTCGAAGCGAACGGAGCTGGTGCCGCCAAACCAGTCGAAGATGTACAACCGCGTGATCCGGTGGTTGGAGGCTGCGAGCCTGAACATGTAGGTGAGGGCCTGCTTGGCTCGCTTGAGCCCTGCGCCGTGGTGGTTGGGGAATTCGCTGCCGAACTTCACCACGCCGCCGGTCTCGGTCAGCCAGAGCTGGCCGCGCACCGTGGCAAGCACGGCTCTCGTGCCGGCGCTGCGGAACCGGTTGGTGTCGGAGTAGTTGTGCAATCCCCAGATCGTGGGTAGCCGTCCACGTGCATAGCGCTGAAACGCGCGGATGTAGCGGATTGTCGACGCGATGTTCGTCGAATCCAGCACGTCTAGTCCCACGACGGTGCACTTGGAGCAGGCGTTTTTGAGGGCTAGGTAGTAGCCGGCCGCGTGCCGCGGATCGGGGCCCCGAAAGGAGCCGTCACCGGGCGACTTGGTCGCACGGCCGCGATTGGCCTCGTTCCACGCCGAGTAGACGGTGATCTGTGGGTGGAGCGCTATGAAGCGCTTGACCTCGAGCGTGTACTTCGCGACGCTCGGCAGGTCGTTCGGCCGCGCGCGCGAGTGATAGAAGGCGATGAACGGTTGCACGTGGTGGGCGTCGGCGGCGGTGATCCATGCATTGACCGCCGCGAGATCACGTGGCCGGTCCGCGACGTCATACGGGGCGACGTAGCGCGAGACTTTCGTGTGGAGCGCGAGGTACAAAGGCTGGCCGAACATCCTCGAGCTGTTGTCGCCGATCCCCATCTGCAGCCCGGAGGACGTCGCCGGCACAACAGCGAGCGCGATGGAAGCCGTGACTAGTATCGAAACACACTTGCGCAAGGCAGCTCTCCCTTCCTTGTTTTGCCTGGCCTGACGACCAGCGGCGCACCATAACGTCCGATATGGACGGTTCGCCACGGGCCGGCGCCTGCGTCGGCGATGCCGGTTGTAACCCCCGACGCGCCCAGATAGACCGCCTGATCATCCTCAGAAGAAGAAGTACGGCGAGCTCGGACACCTGCGCGGGGAATCGGCAGGCAGTGCTTGACCCCGGTCTCAAGGGAATCCAAGAGGCCGCCGCCGCGCGAGCGTCTCATCCTTGTGGATGAGAGCTGAAAGGGAGTTCCGTCGCAGGACGGGACAGCGATCTACCGCATGGCCGATGTGATACCCGCGACGCCGCTCTAGCTTCGACTCATGGCCTCAAACCCCGCCCAACCCTCCAAAGGATGCCTGCCATGATCGATGCACGCGGCCTCACCAAGCGCTATGGCGAGAAGCTCGCAGTAGATGACCTCACCTTCAAGGTGAACCCCGGCATAGTCACCGGGTTCCTGGGTCCGAACGGCTCGGGCAAGTCGACCACCATGCGCCTCATCCTGGGACTCGACGCCCCGTCCGGCGGCTCGGTGACCGTCAACGGCAAGTCCTACCGCGACCACGCGTCGCCGCTTCACGAGGTCGGGGTGCTGCTCGAGGCGCGAGCGGTTCACACGGGGCGATCCGCTTACAACCACCTGCTCGCGCTGGCCCAGACGCACGGCATCCCACGAACGCGCGTGCAGGAGCTGATAGAGCTGGTCGGGCTCGGCGATGTAGCCAACAAGCGCGTCGGGCAGTTCTCGCTCGGCATGGGTCAGCGGCTGGGGATCGCCCAGGCGCTGCTCGGTGATCCGCGTGTGGTGATCCTCGACGAGCCGATCAACGGGCTCGATCCCGAGGGGATCCATTGGATCCGCGATCTGCTCAGGACATTGGCGGCCGAGGGCCGCACCGTGTTCCTCTCCTCGCACCTGATGAGCGAGATGGCGCTCACGGCCGAGCACCTGATCATCGTCGGGCGCGGCCGGTTGATCCGTGATGTCAGCGTCGCTGACTTCGTTCGCCAGGCCTCCAAGAACGTGGTCTTCGTGCGCTCGCCCGAGGCCAGCGCCCTGCGGGATCTGGTGCTCGGCCCGGACGTGCGGGTTTCAAGCGCGGAGCCAGGGACGCTTGAGATCGAGGGGCTGGGCTCCGATCAGATCGGGTCGGCCGCAGCCGAGAACGGGCTGGTTCTCTACGAGCTGACGCCTCAGCAACCGTCACTCGAGGAGGCCTTCATGGCACTCACACGGGACGAGGTCGAGTATCGCAACTCGGCTGTCGCTTCCGAGGACACCGACATCGACTACGAGAGGATCCCAGCATGAGCGTGCAGGCCGCAGCGATCACATTGCCTTATCCCACATCCAGCCGCCGAGTCACCCAGGCGCGCGTGTTTCTGTCCGAGTCGACAAAGCTGCGCTCCCTGCGTTCCACCCGCTACGCCCTGCTCGCCACCGCAGCGTTCACCATCGGCTTCGGCATTCTCGCCAGCGCGATCACAGCGTCGCGCTGGAGCTCGATGACGGCCGCCGACAAGGCTGGCTTCAATCCGCTCTCGACGAGCCTGCTCGGGGTCAGGTTCGGGGTGCTCGCGATAGGAGTGCTCGGGGTGCTGCTGATCACGGGTGAGTACGCCACCGGGATGGTGCGCTCGACCTTCGCAGCCGTGCCCAAGCGCCTTCCGGTGCTGTGGGCCAAGGTCGGCGTGTATTCGCTGGTCGGGCTTGCCCTGGCGGTGCCCTCGACCCTGATCGCGTTCTTCGCGGGGCAGGCGCTGCTCTCCTCGCAGCACCTCCAGATCGCCTTCTCGAGCGCGGGCGTTCCGGGCGCGGTGCTGGGGACCGCCCTCTATCTCACACTCGTTGGACTGTTCGGGCTTGGTCTCGGCGCGATCCTGCGTAACACGGCCGCCGGTATTGCCACGCTCGTGGGGATCCTCTACGTGGTGCCGCCGCTCGTGTCGATCCTGCCGACAGAAACCGCCAATGCGATCAATCCCTACCTGCCGAGCCAGGCCGGCGAAGCGATCATGAAGGTGGGCCAGCAGGCCCACATGCTCTCCCCGTGGGCTGGCCTTGCGCTGTTCGCGGGCTACGCGGCGGCGGCGATCGGCGTCGCGGCGGTTCTCCTCGTCAGGCGCGACGTGTAACTGGTTCGGACCGGGAGAGAAGACATGTGCACCGGCAGGGCAGGGGTAGGCTGAGGTAATGCCCCTGACCCTGCGCGCAGCGTCCGCCGCGCCGTCCTCGCGCCGCAGCGAAGCGGTCTTCGCCGTGGTGATCGGGCTAGCCGTCGTGGCATCGCTGATCGTCCGGGTGGGCGAAGGTGAAACACCGGTTGTGCTGCTGCTGGCACTCCCCGCGCTCGCAGCGATTCTCCTGCGACGCCGCCGCCCGCCGGTGGCGCTGGCGCTGGCGGTGGCCGTGAACGTGGCCATGCCGGACAACCGCGCGCTGGTCTTCCCGGTGCTGCTCGTCCTCTACACGAGCGCGTCCCGGCGATCCTGGTCGGTTCTCAGGCTCGCCGCGCTCGCCATGGGCGCGGTCCTTGCGGCGATCGTCGCGTGGCTGGCGTGGGGCAACACTGGCGGGGGTGAGAGCGTGCTGGGCTTCGTCATCGGTAACACCGCGCAGGCCGCCGCGTCGATCGCGCTCGGGCTCTACGTCGGGGCCCGGCGGCGGGAGGTCGATGCGCTCCACGAACGTGCCGAGCGCCTGGACCGCGAACGCGAACTGCTAGCCGACCGCGCCGTCGCAGAGGAGCGGGTCCGGATCGCCCAGGAGCTGCACGACGTCGTCGCGCACAACGTCAGCCTGATGGTCGTGCGCGCGCAGGGCCTCGGTGCGACCCTTGACGAGGAGCCGGTCAAGAGCACGACCGACGCGATCGCCGACCTGGGCCGCGAAGCGATGACCGAGATGCACCGCACCCTGCGCCTGCTGCGCGCCAACGGGCCCGCGTCCGCCGAGCTCGCCCCCCAGCCGGGGTTGGCGATGCTCGAGCGCCTGCTCGAGCAGACCCGCGCTGCGGGTCTGGACATCGAGCTGAGCGTCGAGGGCCGACCCCGGCCGCTCTCCCAGGGCGTGGACCTCTCTGCGTTTCGGATCGTCCAGGAGGCCCTCACGAACGTGCTCAAGCATGCCGGTCGCGCACGTACCCGTATAAGCCTGTCCTATGGCGCCGACGAGCTGCAGGTAACGATCGTCGACAGCGGCGAGGAGGGAGCACAGGACGACGAGCACGCACCGGACGACTGGGCCGAGGGACACGGGCTGATTGGGATGCGCGAGCGCGCCACGCTGTTCGGCGGCACGCTCACCGCGGCAGCGGGTGTCAAGCGGGGCTTCACCGTGAGTGCGACGCTGCCCTATGAGGAGCCGGGTCAATGACGCTCCGAGTAGTGATCGCCGATGACCAGCCGATGATGCGAGCCGGATTCAAGGCGGTGCTGGAGGCGTCAGGCGACATCCAGGTGGTGGCCGAAGCGGCGACCGGAGAGGAGGCTGTGCAGGCCGCCAACTCCTATTCCCCGGACGTCGTGCTGATGGACATTCGCATGCCTGACATGGACGGCATCGAGGCGACGCGCCGGCTGCCACGACAGAGGGTGCTGATCCTCACCACCTTCGGACTTGACGAATACATCATCAGCGCGCTGCGGGCCGGCGCCAGCGGGTTCCTGCTCAAGGACGCACCCACCTCGGAGGTACTCGCCGCGGTGCGCGCCGTGGCGGCCGGCGACGCCGTGCTCTCCGCGCCGATCACACGCCAACTGCTCGATCAGGTCGCTCGCCGCCTGCCGGCAGCGGTGTCGCAATCGCCCGCCCGGCTGGAGTCGCTCACCGAGCGCGAGCAGCAGGTGCTGAGAATGCTCGCGTCCGGCTTGTCAAATGCAGAGATCGCACAAGCGCTCGTGATCTCCGACGCGACAGTGAAGTCCCACGTCTCGCGGCTGCTCGGCAAGCTCGGGCTGCGCGATCGCGTCCAGGCCGTGATCTACGCCTATGAGACCGGCCTGATCGAGCCGACCGAGCGCTAGCGCCCACCGCGGAGAGTGAATGCAGGAGCTAGAGGACGCAGGGACGCGTGCGGCGGTCAACGCCCACCTCGGTGATGCCACCCGATGTGATCTTGATGCGCGTCGGAACGTCACCGCGCTCGAGCAGCTTGCGAAGCACGGACTCGCCCTTTGATTCGATCCCCGACCGGAGCGGCTCCTCGAAAGCCTCGGCTCTCAACGAGTCGGCGATCTGCACGTACACATGCTGTTCGGCGAAGCCGTTCTGCACCTTCCACCGATAGAGGTCGCCGGGCGCGCGAAGGACCGGGATGCGAGTCGGCCCGGCAATGATCTCGAGATCGCCAGCCATCGCTGCAGCATGACTGCTCGTCGTCGAGAAAGTAGGGCCGGCTGGCCAGCATCCTGACGTCGTGCTTTGGACATGTGGTTAGCGGCTGCGGATCGATGCGTGCCTTGCGGATCCTGCCGTTCGTGCCCCCGCTACATCACCCTCTCCACACCTGTCTGGTTTCGCCAATCCCCTGGTCGGGTACCGACTACCAGAACGGTGGGGCAGATCTAGGAGAGCGAGAAGGATGCGACGGCTCGTCGGCAGGTCTCTGGTTGCCGCGCTGACCGCGCTCCTGATCGGCATTATTGGGTGGACGTCGGCGGCGCCCGGCGCACCTCCGAGGGCGCTCACCGCTGCCCTCTACAACCTCAAGGCGTATCCGCTGGCTTCGTTCACGTGGTTCCCTCGCTTTCCGCATACCGGCGAAGCGATCTCGCTCGTGTCAACGTCGAAAGGTGTGACGAGCCCGATCGTCGCCTACGCCTGGGATGTTGCCGATAACGGACCGTTCGGGCCGTTCATTGGAGGGCGGCCAGTGACCACCACGACGTTTTCGACACCTGCGAGCCACCAGGTGCGATTGAGGGTCACGGCGGCCGACGGCGCTTCGAGCATCGCCGCCCAGACGATCCAGATGAGCACCCCTCCCCCGGGCGTCCTGTCTCCCTTCCCGATCGTGCGCATCGTGGGGACCGTCTTTCACTCCCGGGTGAAGCTCAGACAACTGGCAGTGAAAGCCCCGGCCGGCGCGGTGATCACGATCACCTGCCAAGGTCGTCGCTGTCCGGCGAGATCGGCGCGCAAACCAGCCGCTACGCGCGGAGCCCGCGCGGTCTGGGCCAGGTTTCACCCATTCGAGCGACTGCTCCCAGCCGGAGCCGTCCTGGAAGTGCGTGTGACTCGAAACGGAGAAGTCGGGGCGTACACGCGCTTTGCCGTCCGCCGTTCCAGGCTGCCCGTGCGTGCCGACTCGTGCCTCGATCCGACGGGGATCAAACCGATCGCCTGTCCATCGTGATGAGCCACCCATGCGCGTCTTAGGAGCTCTCCTGCGTGCATCGGTCCTCGTGCTCGTCTTCGGCGCCGCGGGGCCAGCGGGCATCGCGCGCGCCGAAGCTCCGGTGGCCTCTTTCTCGTGGTTCCCTTCCGCTCCGCACACCGGCGAACCGATCTCACTGGCCTCGACCGCGACCGACGCCACCAGCCCGATCACGAGTTTCGCCTGGGACCTCGCCGGGGGTGGGGCGTTTGGCGAAGCGGGCCCTGTCATCGCCACCACCTTCCCGACTGCCGGGACGCACGTGGTGCGACTGCTGGTCACTGCTGCCGACGGGTCCTCGAGCATCGCCGCCGCGACGATTCAGGTAACTGATCCGCCTGCCGGTGTCCTGCTGCCGTTCCCGGTGGTGCGGGTGGTCGGCAACGTACTTCGCTCGGGGCTGAAAATACGGCTGCTCTCCGTCGAGGCGCCGCCGGGGGCCTCGATCTCAGTCGCATGCAGGGGGCGTGGTTGCCCGCTCAGCTCCGAAAGGCAGGCCGCGACGACGACGAGCGTTGAAGCGGTCACCCTGCGCTTCCACCGTTTTGAGCGCCTGTTGCCGGCCGGAGTCGTCCTGGAGGTCCGGGTCTCGAAGGCCGGGCGAGTCGGCGAGTACACACGCCTGTTGATTCGCCATCGGAGGCCGCCGCTACGTCTCGACGAGTGCCTGGACCCGGCTGGGATCACGCCCATGAGGTGTCCATCCGGCGGGTAGGAGCGTGGACCGAGCTACGTCTCCCAGCCTCGCCACGGCCACGAGTCGGTTTGCCGCGGACTCTGACGGCTAGGTCCGTTCGCCCAAGCCGGCCAAGGGCGGGTCAAACTTGCTCGCGAGTCGCGCGAGGGTCAACGCACCGAGCATCAGCCCAAAGTCGCGCAGCGCGACGTCGTAATAGCCGGAGTAGGTGAGGAGGTTGACGACGATGCCGCCGAGCCAGGCGGCCACCAGGTAGGCGCCGTAGCGGGGCTTGATGGCAACCGAGAGGCCCGCGAGGACCTCCACCACGCCGACAACGTGCATGGTGTGGGCAGCGCTGAGAGGGCTGAGGTGGGCCACCCAGGGGGCAAGGTACTGCTCCCAGTTCACCATGACATTGGCGAACTTGTCTGCTCCGAACAGAATCGGAGCGACAGCGAACCCGATGCGCAGCAGCACGTAGCCCTGATAGGCAGCGTCGTCTTTGAGCCGTCCGAATGTTGGTGACCGCGCTTCGGTGCGGATCGTCGGTGTGGCAGGCATACTCGACATCTGGCCTCCTTGGTCTCTGAGTGAAAGCAGCTCCGTTTACGTCTTTGCGTCGCCCGGCGGCCGCGTCTTACCCGTGCTCTTCGTTCACACCTCTTAGTGTCCGGCGATCGCCCTGTCTTACCTCGGGCCTCTACAGCTGGTAAGAAGCGTGCGGCCGCTGACGCAAAGAAGACGTGCGAACCACCGGACACATCCCGGCTGAGCCGACCACAGACGGCGATCGCCCGGCGCCCCGACGGAGGTCGGCGCGCGCTTCGGTAGCGTCTCCGTCGCCTCCATGCCCCGTCCACAAGCCCCCGCGACCACCCCCCCGCGGCACGACGCCGAATCCCAGACCTGGATCGACCGGCTGCGTGCCGGAAACCCGGAGTACGACGCGGCCGTCAAGGACCTCCACGTGCTGCTCCTGAAAGCAGCGCGGTTCGAGGTCCGTCGCCGCCGCGCGGCGCTGGGGCATCTGCCTGCCAGCGATCACGACGATCTGGCACAGCAGAGCGCAGATGATGCTCTCGTCGCCATCCTGCGAAAGCTCGGCGACTTCCGTGGAGAGAGCCGATTCACGACCTGGGCCTACAAGTTCGCATTGCTCGAGGCCGCGGTAAAGGTCCGCCGGCGCGCATGGCAGGAACGAGAGGTGCAGCTCGAGCCCGAAACCTGGCCCCTGATCGCCGACGGAGCGCAAACGCCTCATCAAGATGCCGAAACGCGCGAGCTGCTCATGGCGCTGCAACAGGCAATCCAAGCCGACCTCACGGCACACCAGCGCGCCGTGCTCGTCGCGATCACGATCAACGACGTCCCGATCGACGTCCTGGCCGAGCGGCTGAACACCACACGCGGGGCGCTCTACAAGACGCTCCACGACGCGCGACACAGGCTCCGCGTAACGCTCGCTGCCCGCGACCTGGACATCAGCCGCTATGCGGGAAAGAGAGCCCCATGAGCGAGCCGACGCCGATCGATCCGAATCTCCTCGTTCCCCGTCTGGTCGGCCCGGCAGCACCCGAGTTGACCTGCGAGGAGTGCTTCGAGGAGCTCGACCGGTACGTCGAGCTGGAGTTGGCAAACGCAGCGGCCGACGAGCAAATCGCAGGCATGCGGGCACACCTGCAGGGCTGCCCGGCGTGCAACGAAGACCACGAGAGCCTGCTCGATTTCGTCGGCCAACAGCCCACCGATCACTAGAGAGGCTCCAAAGGTTGCCGGCCCCGGAGGCCCACCCGAGCTCGCTGACCAGGTCGCGCGCTGAGTCAAATGGCAGGGCATTCGGTCCCTCGCGCCGCCCTTTCATGCCGGCTCTGTGCCGGGAGGAGCCTACGGAGCGCCTGGTCCCATCTCCGGATCGTCCTCGTACGGCAGCCCACCAGCCGCCCGCATCGCCATGTTCTGGTGCTTGGTCACGTACCAGTAGTGAAAGAACATCGGGACGATGAGGATGATGCCGGGGAAGTAGAGCAGGAATGCCGTGGTTGGGTCGATCTGATGCTCGCGCGGTATGCCGACCAGACGTTGGGCTCGCTTGATGCGCTGACCGTAGTTGTAGATCGACAATAGAGGCGCCACCCAGGCCGTGAAACCGCCTAAGACGAGGGCGGTCACGGACAGCGTGGGGCTCGACTGGCCGAGGTTCTGGTCGTCCTTGGAGAGCCCGACGTCCTTGAGCTCGTTGTTGACGAAGTAGTACCAGCAGAAGCCGTAGATGCCGAATGTGACGACGGTCAGGCCAAGGCCGACCAAGAAACTCCGAATCTTCGCTTCGCCGCCATTGCCGAACTCAACCTCCTGCGCCATTGCCCCTCCCCGGGGTGGCTCTGGCGCAATCCTACATGCTCGAACAGCGAGCATTTCGCCGGAGCGCCCGGGTGAACAGGCGGCGCTAGGTCGAGTCGTCGACGAGGTGCTCCTCCGCCCAGAGCGTGATCTGCTGAAGCGCGGGCAGCAGCGCCTTGCCGCGTTCGGTCAAGGCGTAGGAGACTGCGATGGGCGGCCCGTCGTCGACGGTCCGGGTGATGAGGCCCGCCGCGGCGAGGTCGCCGAGCCGGTCTGACAGGACGGAGTCGGAGATCCCGTCGATCGCGCGTGAGAGCTCACGGAAGCCGGCGGGGCCGTTGCGCAGAGTCCCGAGGAGCACGCCGTTCCAGCGCTTGCCGAGGAACTCGAACGCGCGTCCCAGCGCGACAGTGCCCCGCTCACAGGCTGCAGAGGTCTGCGCCTGGCTCAGTTTGCGCGTAGTGGCCATAGGTGCATACTAGCTTGCCGGATGCTGCTAGGATTTCGCTAGTGACTTTGCTGCACGCTGTGACTACTGAGCTACAAGCATGAGAGAGGTCCCAATGGCCACCACGCCCACCCCACGCGCCTCCGTCCTCGTCGTCGGCGGCGGCTACGGCGGCATCCACGCTGCAAAGGCGCTCGACGATGTCGCCGACGTCACGCTCGTCGACCCCACCGATGCATTCGTCCACAACATCGCCTCCTGGCGCGCCCTCGTCGAGCCGGAGTGGCTGGAGCGGATCTTCTTTCCCTACGAGCATCTGCTCGCGCATGGCCGCTTCCTCCGCGACCGCGCCGTCGCGGTCGATGGGCGCCGGGTCACGCTGGCGTCGGGTGACATCCTCGAGCCTGACTATCTCGTGCTCGCCACCGGGTCGGCCTATCCCTTCCCGGCGAAGACCGAGGAGCCCGACATCGCCTCCGCAAGGGCCCGGCACCGCGCCGCCCACGAGGCGCTGCTGGCCGCCGATCGCGCGCTGATCGTGGGCGCCGGGCCGTCCGGCCTCGAGCTCGCCGGCGAGATCAAGGCGTTCTTCCCTGACAAGCACGTCATCGTCGCCGACGTCTCCGACGACATCCTGGTCGGTCCCTACGACCAATCCCTGCGCGACGAGCTGCACCGCCAACTCGACGCGCTCGGCGTCGAGCTGCGGCTCGGCGCGGCGCTGACCGAGCTGCCGAGCGCCCCGCCTGCGACACTCGCCCCGATCACCGTCGCGACCGCGAACGGCGGCGAGCTCATTGCCGACATCTGGTTCCGTGCGTTCGGCGTGCGAGCCCACAGCGAGTACCTCGAGGGCGGAGCGCTGGAGGACCGCCGCGACGCGCGCGGCTACGTTCGCGTCGACGAGTATCTACGCGTCGTCGGCGAGACCCGTACCTTCGCCCTCGGCGACCTCGCCGACGCCGACCGCGACATGGCGGGCATCGCCAGCAGCCAGGCCGCCGTCGTCGCGGCCAACGTCCGAGCGCTCATTACCGGCACCGGCGAGCTCACCGGCTACGAGAAGCTCCCACCCATGATCGCGATCCCGCTCGGGCCCGAGGGCGGAGCCGGCCTCCTCGGCGACGGCGTCGCCGACGCCGCCACGATCTCCGACCTTAAGGGCCGCCACATGGGCACCGAACGCTTGGCGGCGCTCTTCGACACCGCGGCGCCCTTGGCCGCCTGACGCAGCAAGCGGAGTCGAGGTCGATTCGGCGGCGAGGCTGCGGCTGCGGCGCGATGACGGCCCAACCAGCCTGAGGGCTTGTGCGGGATTGACTTTTCCAAAAGACAGAACAATCGCTGTCCGTGCGCCCTCACGTGATCGTGTGTCACGGTGCGGCGCGCCGAAGACCCCGGGACCGCTTCGATCAAGATCGAAGTTCGCAACGACAACGGGAACTCGGCGCCGCAGAGTTCACACCGACGGTGATTGCGCCCTAAGGTCCACAGGTGAGCGAACACAGACCGGCACCACGCACCGGTGCACCAAGCCCACGTGCAGCCCTCGATCGCACCTGCCTCCACTGACGTGGCCGCCTCGACGAAGCGGTTGACGCTCGTCGCGACGATCCTCGGCTCGAGCATCGTGATTCTCGACAGTAGCGTGGTGAGTGTTGCGCTGCCCTCGATTCAGCGGAGCCTCGGGGGAGGTCTGGCGGGCCAACAGTGGGTAAGCAACGCTTACCTTCTCACGCTTGGCTCGTTGATCCTGCTCGGCGGGTCACTCGGCGACATATTTGGAGAGCGACGGATCTTCGCGCTGGGCGTGGGCGCCTTTGGCGCCACCTCGCTTCTGTGCGCGGTCGCCCCCTCGATCGGACTGCTGGTCGCCTTCCGCGCTTTGCAGGGAGTTGCCGGCGCGTTGCTCACACCAAGCTCGCTCGCCATCATCGTCGCCACCTTCCCCGAGCGCGAGCGCGGCCCCGCGATTGGTACGTGGACGGCATGGGGAACGATCGCCGGGGCCCTCGGTCCGCTCGTCGCAGGCTCCATTCTGAACGTCGCCTCCTGGCGCTGGATCTTCGTGATCAACGTGCCCCTGGTACTCGGATGCCTGTGGCTGATCGCGAAGGCGGTCCCGCCGGGACGACACACCCAGGCGCACCGGAATGTCGACGTCATCGGTGCGCTCCTGTGCGTCCTCGGACTCGGAGGCTCGGTGTTCGCGTTGATCGAGCAGCCGCGACTCGGCTGGTCGAGTCCAGCTGTCCTCGGCTCGCTGATCGGCGGCGTGGTCATGTTGGCGGCGTTCTTGCTCTACGAGTCACGCACGAAGGATCCGATGCTGCGGCTGGACCTGTTCAAGAGCCGAAACTTCGCTGTCGGCAATGTAGAGACGCTGGCTCTCTATGGGGGCTTGTCGGCGCTCTTCTTCTTCCTCGTCCTGTATCTCCAACAGGTTGCGCACTACACGCCTCTACAGAGCGGGTTGGCGCTGCTGCCTGAGAGCATCGTCATGTTCGCGCTTTCCTCCCGCTTCGGCGCACTGGCCGACCGCATCGGCCCGCGCGTGTTCATGGGTGTGGGACCACTGATCGCCGGAGCCGGGATGCTCATGCTGCTCACGGTCGGCGTCCATGTGAGCTACCTGACGACGGTCCTTCCCGCCATTCTCGTGTTCTCGCTTGGCCTCTCGATCACGGTCGCTCCGCTTACCGCCGCAATCCTCGCTGGAGTGCCCGAGCGCGAGGCCGGGATCGGGTCTGCTGTGAACAACGCCGTCGCGCGCGTTGCGGGGCTGATCGCGACGGTCACCCTCGGCGCTCTGGTGGCTGCGCAGTTCAGCTCCTCGTTGGATCAAAGCGTTGCGCGGCGACCACTGACTCCGGCCGGTCAAGCGGCGGTGGCGGAAGCGAAGCGGCTCACCCTGGGCCGGCCGTCGGTCGCGAACGTCCCACCGCGCGAGGCGGCCACGATCACCGCCGGCTCAAACACTGCATCGGTCGATGCCTTCCGGCTGGGAATCGAGGTTGCCGGCGGACTTGTGATCATCGGCGGCCTGATTGGCGGCGCCGGAATCCGCAACCCTCGGCGAGTGGTCCAAGCCCAACATTGCCGCGGCGGCCAGCTCGCAGGAGCGCCACTCGACGCAGCTGGACTTCACGCCCCCGAGCCAGCGTAAGCTCGATGGGGCGGCGATCGCCCACTCGTTTGGCACCGCGCTTGTACCACAGCGCCTTGCTGCGGCAGCGCCACGCCGAAAACCCTGCGAAGAGTAAATAGCGACGGGGATTTCTTTCGAGTCGGCGAGACAGGAGTTGAACCTGCGACCGCCCGGACCCCAGCCTGCGAGATCCGGTGCTGCTCAGTGGCAGACGCTCGATCTGACTGGCTTTTCCGCCCACCGGTGCTTCTCGGTTTCGCTCGGTTTGTTCCCCAATTTGTTCCTCGCACGCCCGTTCGCCTCTCACCCCAACTGACGCCACCGGTGGCGATCACCTCAGGACTGAGGGCGCTCGGGCGGAGAGATCACCGAGGCCTCGCAGGAGGGCGTCGAGGACATCCTCGTCGAATCTGTGCCGGCGTTAACGGGCCTACCTAAATCACATCGACCCGTTGGCGCGCACAGATAAGCGCTTGCCTTGGGTGCAGGCCAAAAGTCCGCGGCGCCGATTCAGCTATTTGCGGCCCTTCGGCTAATGCTCACTACCTCCCCCGTCGAAATCCCAATAATGGATATTTTGCCAATAAGCGAACCACACCTACTTCGCCGCAGGCTGGCGACGTATGCGTGCGCCTGCGCACTCGCAGGGGTCTGGGTACTCACTCCGGCGATCGCTGCGGCCCAGCCTTCCTCGCCACGATCCTGCAACAAGGCAGCGTTCACAGGGCGGGTCGGACCCGCGCGGCCGGCTTTCTGCCGCACAGGGACAAAAACGACTCTGGGACCGCGGGGGCGCACTGGCGGCAGGGGTCCCGACGGGTTCGCGGGTCTTCCCGGGCTGGCCGGTCCGTCGGGTTTGCAGGGTCTACTCGGTCCCGCCGGCCGCACGGGACTCACCGGCACGGCGGGCACGCCCGGGACGAACGGAGCGAAGGGAACACCGGGGACACCGGGAACGGACGGCAACGACGGAGCCCCCGGAGCGGCAGGTACCGCCGGTGCAGCAGGCGCCGTTGGAGCCGAAGGAGCGGCTGGAGCGGAAGGAACGGCGGGAGCCAAAGGAACGACAGGTGCAGAAGGCGCCCGCGGGTTTGCCGGGCTGATCGGCCCGGAAGGCTCTGAAGGACTAAGGGGGTTCATTGGACTACCCGGGCCGGAAGGCGCCAACGGGGCTGAAGGCCCCAAAGGACCGACGGGCGGAACAGGACCGGCAGGGGCGGAAGGCCCCAGCGGTGCCAAAGGCCTGAAAGGATCTGCGGGCGAAGCAGGGCCGGAAGGCCCTCGCGGGTTGATTGGTCCGGAAGGGCCTGCCACACAGCCGTCGTTTGCCGAGTTCTACGCGCTCATGCCGCCGGACAATGCGGCGACGGTAGGCGCGGGAATACCCGTCGAATTTCCCCAGACAGGGCCCACCATGGGCGGCATTGTTAGACGGAATGCGACGGAATTTGTGCTGCCCAGCGCGGGTGTATACAGGGTGTCCTTCTCGGTCTCAGTGGCCGAGGCGGGCCAGCTCGTGATCGCTCTCGACTCAGGGAGCGGCATGATCGAACTGCCCTACACGGTTATTGGGAGGGCCACCGGGACCACCCCGATCTCCGGCGAGGCCCTCGTCAAAACAGTCGCGTCGAACTCGGCGATCGAGCTTCGCAACCCAACGGGGAACACGCCGGCGCTCACGATCACGCCAGTAGCGGGCGGCACGCATGCGGCCTCCGCCTTCTTTGTCATCCAGCGGCTCGGCTAGGTGTAGTTCCTAGCCACGTTCGTCCGCCTTAGCCATCCGGGCCCCCGAGGGCTTCCTCGCCTTTCGTGGGTCTTTCGTCTCCGATAGCTACGGCATCCAGGCCTGCAATTGGGGCGTCCCAAGCTCGCCATGCTTGGTCGACGCGGCGTACAGTTATTGGGACGCGCCATCGGGTCCGTCGGAAGCCAATGTCTGCGGCGCCGTAACGATCACGCCCTACTATGAATCGAGCGACCGATCAGGCGAAACGCATCACAGTGCGACCGAAAGCACCATCAACTGTGACCATTCGGAAACCCCGTGGGCCCAGTACGCCGCCGCGTTCGGGAGCGCCAACGGGCACTATTCGGACAGGAACGGGGCCTGCTCACTCGGGGATAGTGGGGCATGCGACACGGTCCGCCAGTACCTTCGTTGTTTCAACTCCGGCGTGAACTTGGCCGCGGAGCAGTCGCCATTTCCCATCACCGTGTCGGGGGTCGCGACCAACGTTGTCTCGGGCGCCAGCAGCTTTGCCGAGACATCGGAGAGCCCCGTCGTTTCGTCGCTCCGTCAGGCCGGTCATTTTGGCGTGGGGATGTTGGGGGCGGTGAACACGATCGGACAGGTCCGGAGCGCGTACAACAGTTGTTTTTCTTAGCGACGCCCTTCTCGCGACCGTCGAGGCCACGAAGCGGAGCTTGCACGAATCGTCGGTACTCGTAAGGCGCCGGAGGAAGTCGCTGCGAGGTTCTCAACCACGGTCAGGCACGATCGACCATTTGCCCGAAGGCCGAACCATCCCGGCCCCAGATGAGGGGGCCGGGATGGCGAGGCTTGGTGACACCGGCGGGCGGGTCCGGCGCCTGATCGAAGCTCTGACGGCAGTCCGGCGCTGAGCCGGTTGGCGTTTGGCCGACACCGCTCCTCGCCCAAAGCGAGAGCGACGGAGCGTCAGCGGACACGTCCGCTTCTCGTCCGCAGCGGCAGCGAGCCGCGTCTGATGCGGACGCCTGCTTCTCGCGCAAGGGAGGCGCGAGTGGCGTCAGGCCAGACGGTGCTGCTTTTCCTCAAAGCGGGTAACTGCGAGAACTCGACGTACGGAGGTGCCAGATGAAGGCGATTGTGGTGACGGACGAGGCTGCGGGAACGGCCGGGATGACGCTGGTGGAGCGGCCCGAGCCCCCGGCAGCGATAAACGACGTCATCGTTCAGATTCATGCGTCGGGATTCGTCCCGACTGAGATGGAGTGGCCCTCGACCTGGGCCGATCGCGTCAACCGTGACCGAACACCGTCGATCCCTGGGCACGAGCTGGCCGGCGTGGTCACCGCCCTCGGCTATGGCACGACCGGGCTGTCGGTGGGACAGCGGGTGTTCGGTCTCGCGGACTGGCATCGCGACGGCACCCTGGCGGAGTATGTGGCGATCGAGGCGCGTAACCTCGCGCCGCTGCCGGGCGACATCGACTTCACGGTGGGCGCCAGCTTGCCGATCTCGGGTCTGACCGCGTGGCAGGGACTGTTGAGCACGGCCGCCTTCAGGCGGGGCAGAGCGTCCTCGCGCACGGCGCGGCCGGCGCAGTCGGGACGATGGTGACGCAACTCGCACGTGAGTTCGGCGCCTACGTCATCGGCACCGGACGCGCCGCCGATCGTCAGAAGGCGCTCGACTTCGGCGCGCAGGAGTTCGTCGACCTTGAGAACGACGCGCTGGAAGACGTCGGCGGCGTCGACCTGGTATTCGACGTCATCGGCGGAGACATCCAGAAGCGGTCCGCAGGCGTGATTCGAGCTGGAGGAACACTGGTGACCATCGTCGGCCCGGCCGAGGCGCGGCCCGCCGACGGCCTGGCGATCGACTTCGTCGTCGAGTCCGATCGTGCCCAACTGGGTGAGATCGTCCAGCGGGTGCGGGACGGACGACTGCGAACGAACATCGGCAACGTCGCGGCCCTCGACGATGCCGTCGCCGCCCTCAACCCGACCGAGCGACGCAACGGGAAGACAGTCATCCGCATTCGTCCATAAGGACTCGGAGACGGCAGAGGCCCCGTTACGACGTAACGGGCCTCGTCGTCTTGCTTGGCGAGGGCGGGGGACCCGCCGAGAAGGGGGGGCCGTTGCTCGCCCGTGAGACGGCTCACAGGGCAAGCCTGTGCGACCGCTCTCACGTGATGGCGAGCGTGTCGGCGGACGCTGCTCACGCTCCTGCTTCGGACGATGAGCGAGCGTGTCGGCCGAGGTTCGGCGCGCTTCTGCAACGGGCGATGAGCAGCGTCGGCCAAACGCCGACGCCCTCGGTGCCGAATTACCGTCAGAGCTTCGATCAGACGCGAAACCCGCGCACGGTTGTCGCCGGGCCGCGCCACCCCTACTCCTGAACCAGGGGCCGGGATGGTTCGACCTTCGGGCAAATGGTCGGGCCGCAGGTCGCCGAACTCGGCGTGCGGGTCTCCTTGTCGGGATCGTCAACGAAGTTGGGGAACGCGAGGAGCGCGATGCGGTGGTTGGCATCGTCGTTTGACAGCCATGCGCCGACCTGGTCCTGGAAGATGACCTTGGTGCCGACCAGCACGCGATAGAAGTCGTGCCGCGAACTTCGCCGTCCTCCCACCGGTCCCGGAGGGGAACGAGCGTCGCCGGTGGTAGCTCGCGGCTCAGATCCGCTCCACCGCCGTGGATCTTCCCCAGGCGGCTGGGTCGGAGGGGGCCCAAGCAGCCGAACGGGTAGGGCTGTCGAACCCCCGATCGCCGGTCGGGCCAGCCTCCTTGACCGGGACTTAGGATCGGCGCGCGGCGGGGTGGCGCCACCGCTGGAAGCCCCCCGCTTCTGCGGCGCTACAGTACCTCGCTCGTCATGGCACGGTGCCGGTAGAGATCCCTCGCGACCGTCTGGATCGCTGCTGCGACCGGGATCGCCAGTAGGGCGCCGATGACGCCGCCAAGCGTTGCGCCGACCAGCACCGCGATCAGTACTAGCATCCCCGGGACCTGAACGGTGCGCCTATACACGACGGGCGTGAGGATCTGGTTCTCCACCTGCTGGTAGACGACCACCACGATCCCCCAGGCGATGGTGGCGGTCGGGAAGCTGTAGAAGAGGGTGACGATCCCGACGATCACCGCCGCGATCGTCGCGCCGACGAGAGGGAGCAGGTCGAACACCGCGACGAGCACCGCCAGCGGCGCTGCGAACGCGACACCTATTACCTTCAGCGTCGCGTAGGCCACGAGGCCCGCAATCAAGCTGATTGCGACGTTCCCCGCGACGTAGCCGGAGACGGAGCGGTAGATGTCACCGCCCAGGGCGCGGAAGCGCGCCTCCTGATCGGGTCCGCGGATGCGGTAGAGGCGGTCTGCGAGCCTCGGTCCGTCGCGCAGCAGAAAGAATGCGAGCGCCAGCACGCTGATGAGCTTCGTCCCCACCGCGAACACGCCCACCGTTACCGCGGATAGCTTCTTCGCGATGCTCGTGAGCCGCTCGGGGAGTTTCCGCGCCTGGCCCTGCAGCTTGTGCGTGATCTCATATTTGTTGTCGTATTTGCGGAACGTTCGGTTCTCGCGAAGCCGGCTGATTCCTGTCGGGAGCTCGCGGACTCCCGCGTTGATCTGGCGCACGACTGGTGGTACGAAGACCAGCCCCAACAGGAACAGAAACCCGACCAGGGCGAAGTACACGATCAGGATCGCGAGCGGTCGCCGCACGCGCCGACGCGTCAGGAGCTCGACCAACGGCCCCAGCGCGAGTGCCAGGAACACCGCAAGGACGATCAACTGCAACACCGAGCGGACGCGGTACAGCAGGTACAGAGCCAGTGCCGTTCCCGCGACGGCCGACGCGATCCGCACGACGTTGCGCGTTGACGGGCCGCTGCCCACGATTAGGCAAGTCTAGGGCCGGCGCCGGACGGGAGCTCGATCACGTGAGGGCTGGCGGGATCCTGAGCGGAGCGTCGATCGGTGCGCGGACCAAAACTGCCTGCCGGCTCCGCACCCCATGCCACCCTTGTGATCAATGGCTCATAGTGGGACAATCCTTGTGATTGCGGCTCGGCTGCATACGACGCAGCGGAGCTGGGGCGGCTGCTGGTTTCAGCGCGACCGCCGCCAGGCAGTCGGTTCGCGCGAGGATTCAAACACCGAGGAGGCAGGCATGTCCGGTCAGACTCTCTTGCGGGAGGAGCTGCACGAGGCGACGTGGGCTTGGTGGTTGTTCATGCTGTTGGGGCTGTTGGGCATCGCAGCCGGGGTGATCGTGTTGGCGAAGCCGGGCGAAAGCCTGGCCACGCTGGCCGTGGTCGCAGGAATATTCGTGCTGGTGGACGGCATCCTCGATCTGGCGGCGTCGTTCGGCCGCCGCACGGAGAACCGGGGTCTAGTTGCGGTGATGGGCGTGCTGGACGTCGTCATCGGCGTCCTGCTCATCCGCCATCCGATCGGTGGAGTGCTGGCGATCGCCCTGCTCATCGGCATCTGGCTGATCGCGATCGGCATCGTCCGACTGGTCGGCGCGTTCGAACGCGAACAACGTGCCTGGAACATCGTGCTGGCGCTGCTCGAGCTCGCCGCCGGGATCGTGATCGTGTCGAGCCCCCCGATCGGGTTCGCCACCCTCGCGCTCCTGGTGGGAATCTCGTTGATCGCCAATGGGGTGGCTACGTTCGCTCTCGGATGGGTGGTGCATTCGCTTCGCCACGACGTCAAGGCCCCGGCGTTCGACGCCGGTGTGACTACGTAGACTCGGCCGTCGAGGAGTACGACCAGGCCTCGGGCCGCGCGGCCCGCGGCCCGAGGCTGGCGATTCGCCAGAGACGCTCGGATCCCGCATAGCTCATGCGGGTGTGCGGCCATCGCATGCTCTGTCGACCAGCTCAGTCGTCCGTAGTCGGCGACCTCCTCCCCGCCCTTTGGCCGAGCGTGAAATGCGAGTGACCCGCGAGCGCCTTTTAATCGGTCGCCTCCTTGAACGCGCGACTCGCGTGGGATCCATCCCCGCGCTCAGTTAGGGCTGCGCAGCCCATGAGCGAAGACCTCGACAGGATTCTCGCTCCCACCGAGGCCCAGGCTCACGGGGTCGCTATGTCAGCTTCCTGCAGTCGCACCGGCGAGCTCGTCCGCTTCCAGCCTCGAGAGGCTCGCGTCGAGCGTGGCAGACTCAGCCTCCTCGACTGCCGCGAAGGCCCATTCGATCGCCAACAGCGCTTCAGTTTCAGCGTCGTCGGCGTTTCGCTCGGCTCTGTTCGCGTCGATCCCCGCCTTTTTCGCGTCGAGTTTCTCGTGGGCACTGGCAATGTGCCGATTCCATGTCTCCTGCGCGTCGTTCCACGACGCCGAGACTTTCCCCTGCTCAGCGTCGGCCTTCTCGCGCAGCTTCTTCGCCTGGGTCTGCGCCGAGGCCCGGGCCGTCTCGACCTCCTGCTGCAGCTCGGCCTTCTCCTTCGCTTGCGCTTCCGCGGCATGTTCTTCGGCCTGCTTTGCGCGGATCGCGAGCTTCGTGAGCTGATCTGATACGGCCATCGCACAACTCCCCTCAGGTGTCGTTGGGGAGACTTACCCGCGAGCGCCGCTCGCGAGCGGTCTCGATTCGCGCACGATTATACCCCCGGGCCCGCGAGCAAGCGGACCTCCTTCGTCAGCGCCAAGATCTGCCTAGAGAGGTCGAGCAGCTCGTCGTTCTGCTTGTCCTCCTCTTGAACCGTGGTCCACTGCTGGTCGGCGACCACCTGGCGCCTCGCGTCGGCGCGGTTCTGGGAGATCATCACGAACGTCGAGAGGAAGATCGCCTCCAGCGAGACAATCATCGTCAACAAGCCGAATGGATAGGACTCCACACCAAAGCCGATCCAGCAGCCAAACCAGACGATGTGTAGATACACGAAGTGCATCGAGCCAGCGAAGGTGGTGATCGCGTCCGCGACCCGGTTCTGCCTCGCCGAGGCGCGTTCCTCGGCGTGCTTCACCAAAGCCGGATTGATCGGCTGCGGCAGCCTGTTTGGGACCAGGAACCGGCGGACGGGCTTGTGCGCGGATGAGCCGTTGTGTGCCGGCTCGGACACAGCGTGAGATGGGTGATCGTTCGGCATTAGGCCTCCTTCCACTAGGGGCTCAGAGGCTATTCCACGCCGATCCGACCGAACCCCCGGCCGGGCCCAGGCGCGGCGGTAAGCGGAACCTCTCACCCGATCGTTCTCGCCGCGGGCCGGGAGGGACGACGCTCACAGATGCAAGATGATCGACATTGCAGCCAAAACGCGTCCAGGAGGACAGCACCGTGACCGAGCACACGCCATTCATCGACTACGAGCACCTGCCGGCCCCGAGCGAGGGCTTCCTCGTTACGCAGTTCATCACCGTGCGAAGCATTGCCAGGTCTCGCGCGTTCTATTCCGAGGTTCTCGGCGGCCAGGTCGTGCTGGAGGAAAACCCGTGCATGATCAAGCTCTCCAACTCATGGGTGATCATGAACCCGGGCGGTGGCCCCACCCCCGACAAGCCCGACATCTCGGTCGTCAACTACGAGCCGCGAGACACGGTCTCGAGCTTCATGAACCTGCGCGTCGCCGACGTTCAGGCGTGCTACGAGAGGTGGCGCTCGAAGGGGGCCGAATTCGTGACGCCGCCGATCGATCGCGGCGCCGAGATCCGCTGCTACATGCGCGACCCCGACGGCTACTTGATCGAGGTCGGCCAGTCCACAGGACTCCGCGAAGGCAAGCTCGCGAAGAAGCGACCCGAGGATCTGCCGGGGTGAGGCGTTCAGGCCGGCGCCGCTGTCAGAGCTTCGACCAGACGCCAAACCGGCGCACCGTTGTCGCCGGGCCGCGCCACCCCGGCTCCTGAACAAGGAGCCGGGGTGGTTCGACCTTCGGGCAAATGGTCGGGGAGACAGGATTTGAACCTGCGACCGCCCGGCCCCCAGCCAGGGCAGGCGGGGGGCGGCGAGTGCTTAGGTCCCGTGTTTACTGGGTCGCCGAGGGTCTCGGTATCTCTGAGTTTCGCTCACATTGGACCCCGTATTGGACCCCGTCTGTGACTTACCGCACAAGCCCCTCTTGCCGTGACCGCAAGTGGGGAGTGCGTTGGAGATTATTGGGATGGGCTCGTCGCGACTGGGTCTCGTTGACCGATGTGTTCGATCGCCGCCCATGTTTGAAGCCGCTTGCTCTCGTCGAGCACGACGGGGCGGTCTTCGAGCCAGGCGCGAAGCCTCGAGCCATGAACGAAC
>JAXDGO010000048.1:0-105310 GCA_034665005.1 Solirubrobacteraceae bacterium
GGAGCGTCGATCGTGACGCTCGTGCCGGTGCTGTAGCTGGCTGCCGAATCGACCTTGTAGAAGGTGTGCTCAACACCCGAACTCGCGTCCGAGCCAAGCTGCGGCGCGTCGGCCGCAGTCAACGTCAGGATCACCGCCTGGTGGGTCCAATCGCCGCTCGTGTAGACACTCGCGTCAGCGTTTGCGCCGGCGGCGGTCGTCGTGGGCGCGAGCGTGTCGATGTGAGCGGTCGCCGACTGCACGCTCTCGGCGTTACCGGCGTTGTCGGTCGAGAAGTACTTGATCGTCTGGCCGTCGCTGGTGAGGACGGGCTTGCTCGCGGCTTTGTAGACCGGGCTGGAGGTCGTGGGTGTTGATCCGTCGGTCGTGTAGTAGGTCTTGTCCAGTCCTGAACCGCCCGTATCGCTTGCCGAGAGCGTGACCGTCACGTTGTGGTTGACGTAGGCAGACGGCACGTCATCGGTCGTGGTGGGGGCCGAGCGGTCGATGTGCGCGATGGCTGCATGGGGTGTCTCGGCGTTGCCGGCTTTATCGGTGGAGAAGTACTTGATCGTCTGGCCGTCGCTGGTGAGCACCGGCTTGCTCGCCGGGTTGTAGACGGAGCTCGAGGTCGTCGGTGTCGACCCGTCAGTCGTGTAGTAGGTCTTGTCTACTCCGGAGCCGCCGGTGTCGCTGACGGAGAGCGTCACCGTCACGTCATGGTTGACGTACGCCGACGGAACATCGTCGGTGGTCGTTGGCGCGCTGCGGTCGATGTGCGCCGTGGCGGAGTGTGCGCTCTCGGCGTTGCCGGCTTTGTCGGTGGAGAAGTAGGTGACCTTCTGGCCGTCGCTGGTGAGGACGGGCTTGCTTGCCGGGTTGTAGACGGAGCTCGAGGTCGTGGGTGTCGACCCGTCGGTCGTGTAGTAGGTCTTGTCTACTCCGGAGCCGCCGGTGTCGCTGGCGGAGAGCGTGACCGTCACGTCGTGGTTGACGTAGGCAGACGGCACGTCATCGGTCGTTGTGGGGGCCGACCGGTCGATGTGCGCCGTGGCGGAGTGTGCGCTTTCAGCGTTGCCGGCTTTGTCGGTCGAGAAGTACTTGATGGTCTGGCCGTCGGTGCTCAGGGCCGGCTTGCTCGCGGGGTTGTAGACAGTGCTTGCGGTCGTTGGTGTGGACCCGTCAGTCGTGTAGTAGGTCTTGTCAACGCCGGAGCCGCCGGTGTCGTTCGCGGTCAGCGTCACGGTTACGTCGTGGTTGACGTAGGCGGACGGCACGTCGTCGGTGGTCGTGGGCGCACTGCGGTCGATGTGCGCGGTCGCCGAGTGTGCGCTCTCGGCGTTGCCGGCTTTGTCGGTGGAGAAGTAGGTGACCTTCTGGCCGTCGCTGGTGAGGACGGGCTTGCTCGCCGGGTTGTAGACGGAGCTCGAGGTCGTCGGTGTCGACCCGTCAGTCGTGTAGTAGGTCTTGTCTACTCCGGAGCCGCCGATGTCGCTGGCGGAGAGCGTCACCGTCACGTCGTGGTTGACGTAGGCCGACGGAACATCATCGGTGGTGACGGCTGGCGTCGTGTCGACGGTGAACGTGCTCGTGCCCGAGCCCGAGTTGCCGGCAGAGTCGCCCTGCGTCACCTGGGCCGTATAGGTGCCCTGTGTAAGTGCCGAGGCGATCACCGACCAGCTGCCGCTTGTGACCGCGACGCCGTTGAACGTCTGGGCCACCGAGCCGCCGGTGCCGGTGCCGTTGTAGATCTTGACCGTTACCGTCGTATTGTCACCGGTCGCTGTGCCCGCGCTTCCAGAGACTGTCGGCGTCGTTTTGTTGATGTTCGAGTTGTTCGCCGGAGTCGAGACGGTCGGGCTCGGTGCCGTCGTCTCGTAGGTGAAGGTCCTGCTCGCGACGCTCGAGACGTTGCCGACGCTGTCGGTCGCCTTGGCGTGGAGGGTGTAGCCGACGCCGTCGCTCAACGTGCTCGCTGCGAGCGCAAAGCTCCAGCTCGTGGTCCCCGCCGCTGCGAGGTAGCTCTCAGAGCCCGCGACGAAGCTTGTCCCGTTCCAGTAAGTGTTGTCGCTGTTGCGCTTGATCGACACCTGGACGCCGGAAATCGTTGCGCCGGTGTCGGCTGCTGTACCACAGAGCCCGGCGCTCGCGCATCCAGCCGTCCAACCGGCCGCGTTGTAGGTCCCGTTGTTGGCCGGGAACGTCATCGACACGGTCGGCGCGCTCACCTGCACGCTCGGGGAGCTGCCGATCGGCGTAAGCGCGCCGCCGCTCGTCGACTTCTCGCTCGTGCTGAAGGTCGACGTCCCGACCCCGGCCGCGTCGGCACCTGCGCCGCCGCTCGTTTTGTCGCCATAGGTGATCGTCACCGTTGCGTTGGCCGACAGCGTGACCCCGCTGACTGTGATGACCTGGCCAGCGACGCTCGGCGTGCCGGTTGAGCTCGTCGTGTAGCCCTTGCTCGAGGAGGTCGTCGATGGGGCCGACCAGCCGGACGGCACCGTCAGCTGAAGCGCGCCGTTGTTGAGGCCACCGGCCACAGCGGTGTAGGTGAAGGTCAGCGTGTTGGCACCGGAGGCAGCGACCACAGCAGTCGGCGAGACCGCCATGGACCCTGAGCCGTTTGCCGAGTTCGTGACCGTGACGCTTGGCGAGGTGGCGAGCGCCGAGAGTGTGCCGGCGCTGCCTGATTTCTCGGACGCGCCGAACGTCGAGGTGCCCGACGATCCTGCGCTAGGCGCATCAGCACCGGCTCCGCCGCCGGTTTTGTCACCGTAGGTGATCGTGACCGTCGCGCCGCCGGCCAACGTGAGGCCGGACACGGTGATGTTCTGCCCGGTCACACCAAGGGTCCCGCCTGAGGTGGTCGCGTAACCCTTGGTTCCGGAAGTCGTAGACGGGACGGACCAGCCCGACGGCACTGTCAGCTGAATGGACCCGGCGCGAAGGCCGCCAGCCGCGGCCGTGTATGTGAATGCCAGCGTATTGCCCCCCGAGCCGGCCACCGCGGAGGTGGGAGAGACCACCATCGACCCTGACCCATCAGCCGCAAGTTTGGTGAACGTCGCCGTCACGTTCTGTGCCGAGTTGCCCATGCTGAATTTGCATGCGCCTTCGCCAGCGCCTTCCGTGCAGGCCGTGACGCCGCCCGACTGAGCAGTCCAGCCGGCGAAGGCCGAGTTGGCCGCCGCCGCTGCCGTCATCGTGCCGATGCCGTTGTTGTCGAGTGAGACGCCGCAGGTTTTTTCGCAGCTCGTAGTGGTTTTCAATGGCAATTCTTCGCTCACCGTGACTTTGCCGGCACCCGTTCCGGCCATCGTGAGAGCAAGGTTCTTGGCCGCGATCACATAGGGCCCGACGACGGGCCCTCCTTCGCCCACCGGCGCCGATCCAGCCGGCTCGATCGAGCTCGTCGAGTTGTCGTTGATCGCGCGAGCCAGGTTCAGCCGCCCGTTGCCGGCCTGCTGGCCGGCGGTGAGCGCTTCGGCGTCAGCGCCAAGGCGTCCCACGATGACGCCGTTGCTTGCGTCAGGTGAGCTCGCCTTCATGAGCCCCGCGGCGCCGGCGACCTCAGCGGCCGCGGCCGACGTGCCGCTGATCGTTGAATAGCCGCCGCCCGCCGAAGTCGTGTAGATGTTGGTGCCCGGGGCGGCCATGAACACGTCCTGGCCGTAGTTGCTCGTCGGGCTCAGCGCATCGCTTTCATCGCTGTTCGCAACCCCGACCACGCCGCGGTCGCCTGCCGGGTAGTTGATGGTCGCCGATTCGTCATTGCCGGCCGCCGCGACGACGACGGCGCCCTTTGACCAGGCGTAGTCGATCGCGTCCTGAAGGCTCTGGCTGAAGCCGGGGTTCGTGAAGGACATCAGGATCACGTTCGCGCCGTGGTCGGCGGCGTAGATGACGCCGTTGATGATGTCGCCGTCGCTACCCGTGCCGCCTGCGCCGAGGACCGTCACCGGCATGACCTTCACGCCTGCGTAGCCGATGCCGGCGATCCCCGTGCCGTTGTCGGTCGCGGCCGCGACGATGCCGGCCATCCAGGTGCCATGGCCGTTGGGGTCTGTCGTCCCATCCGAACTCGGGTCGACGATCGAGGTGCCTGGCGCGAGCTGCCCTGCGAGATCCGGATGCGACGCATCGACCCCCGTATCGAGGATCGCGACCGTCGCCGAGCCGGCCGGGTTGACGGATCCGAAGGCCTGATCCCAGCCGATGCGCGAGAGCGACCATTGCGAGCTGTAGCCCGGGTCGCTCGGAGCGGCCTGCACGTTGCGTACCTGGTCGGCCTCCACCGCCTGCACCGCCGGGTTCGCGCTGAGCGCGGTGACAGACGCTTCCGATGCGTCTACGACGTGCAACCGCAGCGCAGAAGTCGTCGACACGTCGGTCGCCCCGACGTCGGCGATAGCAGCCTGCTGCTGGGCGCCTGACACGCCGCTTGAAAAGGTGACCAGGTAACGGTCGGGAATCGGGGCAGGGGCTGCCACCGTGCTGAGCGGCGGCGTGATCGGCCCGGCGAGGGGAGCCTGGTCGTCGGCAGACGCGGTCGCCGCCGTCAGGCTGAAGGCGCCCATGGCAACCGCCACGGCCGCAGCTGCGCGAAGATGCCAGATGAGCCGTTTCCTAGTTGCTGGTGCTGAGCTTGGGAGCGAGTGCTCCATGCTGGGGCTTCCTTTCCCCTCACGGTCCGGCACCTCGACTTACCTAGCGAGACCCCCCTGACCGGAAGATGATTTTCCCGTTGCGAAGAAGCTAGAGCCAGCCTCACGACTGAGCAACTAGACGAAGCGCGCGACGAACCTAGACCTACGTGCAGGCGCAGCGCCCTCTTAACTGCTCATACATCAGAAAGCCGTGTGATACCTACTCACAACGGTTGGAGCTCAATCAGGGTGCAGGTGTGGTGTGGTGTCAAATCGCGCCGTTCGGAGGAGACGCACCCGCGGCACAAGGCCAGACGTGCGAGCCGCGTATTCCGCGTACTCGGGGAAGGCGCCTGCCAGCGCCCGCTCCTCGAAGCGCATGCGCACGGCCTGCGCCGCGCCGAACAGTCCCAGCAGCGTCGCGTTGGCGAGAGTCGGCGACGCGATCACGAGCCCGGCACACGCACCGATCTCTCCGAGATAGACGGGATGGCGCACCCAGCGGTAGGGCCCTCGTGTCACCAGGCCACGTGCCTCGGGCAGCACCCCGAAGCAGCGCCCTAGCGTCGCGACTGACACGAGGAGCCAGATCGAGAACACGACGGCGATGAGCTCGCCCGCGAGCGAGAGCTCCTGCGGCGTGCCCGACTTTGGCGCGCTCATCGCAACCACCGCTGTGAGTGCCAGCGCGCATGCGGCGATCGCGAGAGGTTGACGCGACTCCTTGTGCGGGGCGCGGCGCCCCACGGTGCACGTTGCAAACGCGACGGCGACGCAGGCCCTGAGCAGGCAGTAGACACCGACCAGCGCCGTGCGGCTGTTGGGATTCGCGACAGCGTGTTGCGCGGCATCGACCGCAGCGGCTCCGGTCAGAACCGCCGCGGTTCCGAAGACCGCGGGCGCCAGCGGCGCGCGCATCAGTGGCCGCCAAGTTGCTGCAGCAGCTGCTGGCCGGCTGGATACAGCAGCACGATGAGCAGTGCCGGAAACACCATGAGGACCAGCGGAAAGAGCATCTTCACCGGTGCCTTTTGCACCTTCTCGTTGGCGAGTTGACGCCTCCGCTTGCGAGTGTCCGAAGCGAGGTTGCGCATCATCGCGCCGATCGATACGCCGAGCGACTCACCCTGAGACACCGCCCGTACGAAGGCGCGCATCGACGGCGTCTCGCATCGCGCGAGTAGGTTCTCGAGTGCCCGCTCGGTGGACAGGCCCATGTTCTGCTCGCGCAGAGTCAGGCGCAGCTCCTGGCCGAGCGGCCCGTCGAAGCGATCGGCCACGAGCTGTAGCGAGCCCGCAAACCCGAGGCCTGCCTCTATCGTCGCGATCAGGAGATCGATCAGCTCGGGCAGCGCTCCGTCCAGCTTGTCCATGCGGCGCTGAGCGCGGCTTCGCACGAGTTGAAAGGGCCCAAACCACGTAAGTGCCGCCGAGACGAACAACAGCAGGACCGTGTTGAGCGAGAACGAGCCCGCGACCATATCGAGCAGAATCAGGGTGGTGAGGGCGCCGGTCAGCATTACCCGATAGCCCTGGAAGATGTCGGGAGTGATCGTGTAGAGGCCGGCACCGCGCAGCTGCTGAGCGGTCACCGGCGCGCGCCAGCCCGTCCCCCGTGTGGAGCGTCCGATGCGCTCGGCGAGCGTCGTGACGCGTGCTTTC
Source organism: Solirubrobacteraceae bacterium (assembly GCA_034665005.1). Taxonomy (GTDB): domain Bacteria; phylum Actinomycetota; class Thermoleophilia; order Solirubrobacterales; family Solirubrobacteraceae; genus Palsa-744. The sequence continues at coordinate 6,288 of JAXDGO010000048.1, forward strand.
ATCCGCGCTGCGAGCGTGGGCAGGTCGTCCGCCATCTCCGTCGTGCTGAACCCGTACGCCTCGATCTTCTGCACGTGTGCGGCCATGCGCACACGCGAGAGCGTGAGTGCCCGTGCGACAAGCGCGGCTGCCACGCCCAGGAGCATCGTTCCGATTGCGAACAGCAGGATCATCGGCGCCTCAGACCTTCACGTCCGTGATCGCGCGCATCACCAGCGATGCCGCGAACAGTAGGCCGCCGGCCACGAAGAGCAGCGCCACGCCCACGGTCGTGTCGAACAGCGGGCGTATGTAGCTCGGATTGATGATCGCGATCAGGCCGGTGATGGCCGGCGGGAGCGCGGTGACGATGTAACGGGACAGACGCGCCTGCGCGGTCAGCGAGTGCAGTTCGTGTCGCAGGTCGGCGCGCTCCCGTGCGGAATCGGCCACACGCTCGAGCACTTCGGCCATGTTGCCGCCTGTGCGGCGTTGAAGGGAGGCAACGATCGCGACCTGACCGATGTCCGCGCAGTCCATGCGCACCGCCATCGGTTGCATCGCCTCCTCGAGTGGCCGCCCGAGCTGCTCATCGGCAACGACCTGAGCCCACTCACTGCGCGAGGGCTCGGGTGCCCCCTGCGCTATCGAGGTGACACCGGCCACGAGGCTGTGCCCCGTCCGCATTGCAGACGCGAGCTCCTGCAGCAGCGTTGGAAGCTGCTCGGCGAACAGGTCGCGCTGCCTGTGTAGCCGGAGCATGACGAGAGATCGCAACGCGAACGGCCCGAGAAGCAGTACGACGATCGACACGGGCACCCCTATGACGACTCCCAGAAGCACAGCGGCGACGATCGTGCCGCTTGCGGTCAGCGCGACGAGTTCGACGGGCGGCCGCGTCATTCGGGCTATTTCCGCGTTCATCTTGAACCCCGGCCACCAGCGGGTTCGCTCCAGAAGCCGCTCCAGAGACGACGGAAGGGGGGGCGAAGACGCGCCTGCGATCGTCTCCGGAGCCTCCGAGGTGGCTCTCGCGGTGAACTCGCGCACACGCCCAAGCACGCCGCCGCGCCTGAGGCGCGGAGCGACGACCGCGAACAGGCCCAGGACAATCAGCAGGGCAGCACCGAACGAGGCGAGCACGAGAGCGAGCGTCGAGGCCCAGAACGATCTTGACCTGACTGCACTCGGGCTCGGCGCGCGCGGGCCCGGCGGCGAGTCGTACTCGAGGGACGCGACCTGTGGGATGCCATCGATGCTGGCGTCTACCTTCACGCGCTCGCCGAGCGGCGCCAGGGAGCGATAGTGCACGACGTAGGCATGAGTCAGGCTCGCCTCGATCCGTGTGAACACGCCGGACAGCTCCGAGGACGTCGACTCGATGAAGGCGCCACCGCCGACCCGCGCCAGCAGGTCCATCCTCTGGGGCGTGTATGAGCGGTCGCGCAGCCCTACCGTGTAGATCTGGGCATGCGCCGCAGCCGCGGCGGCGCCCACCGAGGTCGCCGTGAGGTTGTGTCCCGAGCGAGGCCGTGCGCCCTGGCTGGCGCCATCCGATAGCAAGATCACCGCTCCAGCCGCGATTCTTGCGCGGGCGAGCTGCTGGACCGCAACGGACATGGCGTTGTAGATGTAGGCGCCGTGGCCCACCGCTGGCGGGTGCGCGAGGGTGCGGGCGATCGCGCGCGGGTCATCTGTGAGCGGCAGCGTCACCCTGGCGTGTTGATCGAAGGTCACAACCGCGAGCTCCTGCTTCCCGCTGCGCTGGGCGGCAAGCGCGCGAGCGGCCACCATCGCCTCGGCGAGCGGCGCCCCCTTCATGCTCGGGCTGACGTCGATCGCCAGGACCACTCCGAAGTCACGGGCGCCCGCCTTGGTGATCGGCGTCACGACCGTGCCGGCGACGGGTCGGCCGTTCTCGGTGATGTGAACGTTCGAGGTTCGCAGCGACGACCGGCTCGGGACCGACAACACGAGCGAGCGGGCCGGGAAGCTCGCCCCGCCGCCCTGGGAGATGCGTATGTTCTCGTCCGCGCTGCTGATCGGCGCCATCAGCAGGCAGCCGGCAAGGACGGCGACCACGCTGGCGGGAATGGCCCATCGTGTACGCCGGGTCCGTACGCGGGCGCTCAAGTCACCACCTCACCGTTTCGCATCCGCTGCGCGGGGTCTGCCGTCGGCGCGGCGGACAGCCACGACGGCAGCTTTACTCCTCGCTTCTCGAACTTATCGAGGAAGCCGGGGCGCAGGCCCGTGCTGGCGAGCTCGCCGACGACGACGCGACCTGAGGCGGCCGCGTCCATGTGGAAGCAGAAGAGCTCCTGCAGCGTGATGACATCGGACTCCATGCGCTGCACCTCGGTGATCGCCATCACCTTGCGCGAACCGTCATGGGCACGCTCGAGGTGGATCACGAGATCGAGCGCCGAGGCAACCTGCTGGCGGATCGCGCGAAGCGGCAAGTCGTAGCCCGCCATCAGGACCATCGTCTCCACGCGGGCGAGGGCGTCGCGCGGCGAGTTCGCATGGATGGTGGACAGCGAGCCGTCGTGGCCCGTGTTCATCGCCTGGAGCATGTCGAGCGCCTCGGCACCGCGCACCTCACCGACGACGATGCGGTCTGGACGCATGCGAAGCGTGTTGCGCAGCAGATCCCGGATTGTGACTTCGCCCTCTCCCTCGATGTTCTTGGGGCGGCACTCGAGCCGCAGAACGTGCCGCTGCGCCAGGCGGAGCTCTGCTGCGTCCTCGATGGTCACGATCCGCTCCGTGTCAGGTATCGACGCAGACATTGCGTTCAGCAACGTCGTCTTGCCCGCACCGGTGCCTCCCGAGATGAGTATGTTCAGACGAGCCTCGACGCAGCGGCGAAGCAGGTCGGCGGTCTCGGGCGTGAGGGAGCCACGCCGCACGAGCGCCTCGATCTCCATGCGCTCGGCGCCGAACTTACGAATCGTGAGCAGCGCCCCCGACAGCGACAACGGCGGAATGACGGCGTTGATGCGGCTGCCGTCCGGCATCCGCGCGTCCACCATCGGCTGGCTCTCGTCGATGCGCCGGCCAACCGCGGCGACCATCTTGTTGATGATGCGCCTGAGCTGCGACTCATCAGTGAAGCGCACGGTCGTCCGATGCAGGATTCCCTCGCGCTCGATCCACACGTCGTCCGGCGCGTTCACCATGATCTCAGAGACCGTGTTATCGGCCAGCAGCCGCTCGAGCGGGCCGTGGCCCATGATGTCGTCGGTCAGCTCCTCGACCAGACGCTCACGGTCGCCGCGCGAGATACCGGGCTCCAGACTGAGCCGGCCACGAATCTCCTCCACGACTTTCAGCCTGAGCGCGTCCTGCTCGATCTCCTCGCCGAAGATCTGACGCCCCAGGTCTTCGATCACGCCCAGATGGATGCGGTTCTTGAGTGTTGCGAATGGATCGTGGAACCGCTGCGCGACCTCGTTGGCCTCCGATGAGGCGAGACGCTCATGAAGTTGCATTCAGTGCTCCCGTCTCGTCCGCCGAAATGGCCGGCGACGGCGCCTGCGCGCTCCGTTCTCAGCGACGGCGTCGTCGGCCACGTAGAGGTCTGCAAGCATGCTGAAGGCGCGAGCGGCCTCGGACCGGCGATGCAGCAGCGCGATGGGCTCGCCCTGATTGACAGAGCGCGCGATGCCCCGGTCCGAGGGCACGAGCACGTCGGGCGGCTGCCCGATGATCGTGACGACGTCCTCGCGGGTGATACCAACGTTAGTGTTGGCGCGGTTGAGCAGGAGGCGGATGCGGCCGCCGTAATCCATGAGCTCGAGGGTCTCGAGCCCGAGCTTGCTGTTCTTCAACGACAGCGAATCGAGCATGGCGACGAGGCACACATCGGTGGACGCATCGACCGCGCCGATCACCTCGGGGGTGAAGCTCGGCGGCGTGTCGATGATCACGAACTCGTGCATCGATCGGAGCAGCGGGTATACGTCCTTGAGGAAGTCGGCGGTCACCACCCCGGCCTGATCGGGCCGTGCGGGCGCGAGCAGAGTGCGGACGCCCGAGGGATGAACCGTTAGAAAGTCCTCGAGCTTCTCCGCGTCGAGTGACCCGCCCGAGCGAACGAGGTCGTACAGCGTGCGGTCAGGGCTCACGCCGAGCGCCAACCCGACATCGCCGAACTGGAGGTCGAGGTCCACGAGCGCCACCGTGTGACCCTTGTCGGCGAGAGACGCGGCGAGGTTGGAGGCGGTCAGAGTCTTCCCGCCCCCGCCCTTCAAGCCGAGGACGCAGATCATGCGCCCGAGCTTCTTGCCGGTTGCCGGTTGCTCTCCCCGGGCGCGCGCCAGCGCCTTCTCGACCGTGAACAGCAGCTGCTCGGACATCGCGTATGCCAGCGTCGGATCTGCCTGGGCGGGCAGCGTGATGATGTCGTCCACGCCGGATTTGATCGCGTCCGAGACGTAGCCGTTGGTGTCCGCCGCGCACACGAGCAGCACAGGCCGCTGCGGATAGGCGCGCCGGGCCGCCCGCACGTAGTCGCCCACCACGGTTGTGAACGCCGTGCATGCGACGATCAGCATGTCGCCTGCCTCTCCGTTCGCCGGCTCCGCGTCGCGAAGATCGACGTAGTCGGTGACGGCGAGCTCCGAGCTCGACGTCACCAACGTCTCAATCACGCCACGGTCGACCGTGTCGTCCAGAACGACGCGCGCCTGCGCGGCCAGCCTCATTTCGTGCCTTCCGTGTTGATGGGTTCCTTGCCAAGGAGCAACGACGGTCCTGTGACGATGAAGGGCGGCTTCGCGCGTGAGGCGTTGGCTGGACGCAGCACGAGCCAGACCTTGCCGTTGTCCGATGCGAATGCCAGCGCGCCCGCCTGCTCGTCTCTGACCTTCAACGTGACGTTGCTCTGCTGGTTCTGCGGGTTGCCGCCGCCAAGGCTCTGGCTGCCGCTGCTCGGCGCTTTGAGCACCGGCGTATTGGTCGTGAGCAGGCGAACGACCGATCCACTGCGCCCGGTTGCCGCTTCGAGATCCGCGTAGACGTCGACGTGGTCGCCTTCATGGATCTGGCCGACCATGCCATGGGCCGAGTCAACCGTGATCGTGACGGCACGCTGGTTCGGGCCGAGCTGAGTCGCAAGCCCGCCGTTACCGGTGAACTCGGCGGCGGTGAGCTGTTGGCCCGGCTCGATGTTGACGGCCGCGACCTTGCCGTGCAGCTGAGCGCTGTCGGCGAAGGCGCCGGCGGTGACCTGCTTGGAGACGACCGTCGTGGGCTTGAAGAGCTGCCCGCTGGCGATCGCGTCTCCCGAGGTGCCCTTCTGAATCAGGCTGCCCGCGACGAGCACCGTCGCCGGGTTACCTGCCGTGTTCACGGATCGGCGGTAACCGTTCATGGCCACCACCAGGATGACCGCCGCAACGGCTGCGCAAACGCCAGCGACGAGAATTGTGCCGCGGCGTGTGCTGAGCATCTTGCGCCAGTCGTTGCGTGTGTAATTCTTGCCAGTGAGCTCCACGGTGTCCTGCTCCTTATCTCGTGAGGACGGCCACGCAGCGATCGAGCAAGCGTTCGTCGCATGGGCCGCTTCCGGTTTCTTTCGCACCGACGGTGTCGATGTACTTGATGAAGTGCCCGAGAAGGACACCCGTGTTCGCCGATCCGGGGTCGTCGTCCCCCGTAAACGCCAAGCCATTGGAGGTGCCTGGTTTCAGGCCGATACATGGGTCGCCCGCCCAGCCGGTCACATAGAAGGTCGCGAAAGCCCGTATCGGGATCTTGTTGGACCCGTTGCTCAGGGCGCCGTTGTCGGTGATCATCGTGATGATCAGGCGAGGGTCTTTGGGCGACTGGGTCGCGATCTGACTCACCGTGTTCGGCGCGGCCCAGCGGTTGGGGTTGACGCATTTGTTGGCACCGCCGTTGATGCGCTGGTTCATCGCGCCGTCCAGAACCTTGTCCAGCTTGCCGTTGCCGGGGTTCTCTGTCGCGCATACGGGTGGAGTGGGAGTCCCGAGGCACGCTTCAGCCGCGGGTGCGCTGGTGGTGCCGTACGTATCGGCGCAGCCTTCGCGTAGCGCTTTTTCAAGCGTCGGGACCCCGGCGCTTCCTTCGCACTGCAGGCCACCATTGGCCTGGTTGCCACCGAAGGAGAGCTCAACCGGAGCGCTCGGGATCGTCGTTGAGTTCTGAAAGCCGAGGACTTTGATCGTGACGTTGACGTTCTTGCTTGTGCCGCGGGCAACCGACATCACCTGACGCCCCCCGGCGTCGGTGATCGTGGCTTCGAGGATCGGGCCGGAGCGTTTCGCCGCAGCTTCGACGCTCACCGAGTCGTATGCGCCGCTATATGAGCGCTGCACGACGCCGAAGGTGCCCGTGCAGGGAGCGGCCACGGTGCACGTGCTGCCGCTGCCGCCGCTCGAGCCGGGCGGCTTGTTACCGGCGCTGAGGCGCCACCCGAGCGTGAAGTTCAGCGGCCCGGTGTTTGCCGGGACGGTCGCGACGGCCGACGTCCAGGTGCCGTTTGGCTGTCCGGGGCAGGGCACCGTGATTGTGTTCGCCCCCGCTGTGAGCGTCAGCGCGGCAGTCGTGCAGCTCAGTGCGGTGCCCCCGGCGCTCGTGAAGGCCATTTTGGCGCTCAACGCCACGGTGCAGCTTGATTCCGAGGTGACGAAGTTCGAGAAGACCGCGCCGCTGCTCGGACACGGAGAGGTCCCGGTTGGTTCAAGGATGACGTCACTGGCCTGCGGCGCCGCCGGCGCGCTCAAGGGCAAGCCGGGTGTCCCGCTGTTCGACCACACGCGCGTGTATGTCACGCCGATTTTCGGGGTCGAGCCGCTGTTGTCGTAGCAGGTCACCCCGCCGCCGCAGGAGGCCGCAGAGCTGCCGCCCGTCATCGCCACCCTCAGACCGACGGGGAAGCTGCCGCTCGCCGAGTTGCTGAACGTGACCGGCAGCGGGCTCGAGGTGGTCCAGGTGGTGTGGTCGGGAGAGGCAGTCAGGGTGACTGGGCCTGCGAGCGCGGCGTTTTTGCTCTCATCCCACAACGTCGCGGTGAGCGTGTTGGGCGTTGGAAGGGGCTCGGCGAACGGCTCGGCGCCCGCGACCGAGGTCGCCTGCAGGATTTCAACGCGCGCATGCGCATCTATGTAGGGAACGCTCGAGAGCGCGCGCCAGTACCACGGCACGTCCGTTTGCGTCATCTTGACGTCGACCATCTGCGCTTTTGGGGTGCACGGCGGTTCGGTGCTCGCGGATCCGTCGACCGGCGCTGAGCGGCCGAAGTAGCTCTTGGAGTTGATCAGCTCGTGGGTGGTCGACTGCGAGCCATGGCCCGCCGGGTCGTTGTAGAGCGGCGTGCCCGACGTCACGGTGCCCTGCGGTGTGGTGACGGTAGCGGTGCCGCCGTACTGGCCCGCGAGCTTGTAGATTGATTCGTTCGCGCACGGCTGAAAGGCCTGTGCCGCGGCGAGAGCGCCGGCATCGGCCTGGATCTGGAGGTGGCGCTTCTGCAGAAACCAGCTGCCGCTGTCGATCGCGAACGACGCCAGCAGAATCGCGACCGGCGCGAACACCGCGAAGATGACGACGACCGCGCCGTCATCGCCTCCAAGCATCGCCAGGATCCGACCGGAGTGGCTCATGCGCATTCTTCGCCATAGTTGCTGGGCGGCGCCTCGAGTCGCATGACGGCCTTGCCTTCGACGACAGTGCTCGTGACTTTCAATTTGAGAATCGCAAGCCAGTTCATCGTGCCCTTGACGAGCACTTCCACTGGGTCGCCGACCTGCCTCGAAGTTTTTGTCACCTGGTTTTCAAGAAATCGGATGCAAACCGTCTGGTTCTTCAGGACGCTGCTGTCGAGCTGTTCCGAGCCCCACCGAGCGAGTGCTTTGCTCGATGGGTTTTCGTTGACGATCGCGTAGCGCGCCACCTCATTGGCGAGGTGCGTCTCGTCGTTGGCCGAGTTCGCCGCAAGGCTCAGTTGCACGATTCCGAAGACGAGCACGAGCAGCAACGGCAACACGAGCGCGAGCTCGACCAACGCTTGCCCATCCTCGGCGCCACCGAGGCGGGAGCGTCTGGCTGTGCGGCGCAGTCTGTTCGGGAAGCGGATATGTGTCATGGCGTTCAGCGCGGCGGTTGAGTGGAGTGAACTGAGAATCGTGTGGATGAAGTGGTGGGTGGATGGATCGGTGGTTCAGGCGCCGCCCCGCGCGTCTGGAGTGGCCTTGGTGCCCGAGGCGGCGCCTGAGGAGCTATGCGTTAGGCGGCTTTCGCGAGTTCTGTCGCGACTTTTTCGAGGACTTCCAGGACGTCCCCGCCGATGATTGCCAGCGTGGCGATCGCGACGACGGAGATGAGCCCCAGGATGAGCGAGTACTCAACGAGTGCCTGCCCGTCCTCCTTGGCGGCCATCACACGTCCCATGAGAGACGATGCAAAGTGCCTGATGTCGTGCAACATATTTTCATTCACCCCCCTTCGAACGTCACGCCCGGCGACTCACCGTCTCCCAGGCTGATCGTTGCCGACACCTATGGCGGAGCATCGTCGCTCTTGGCCAATGGTCGGCTTTGTTGTGTGCAAAACGGATCGTAAGTACGCATGATCCGAGCCGGAACGAGAAGAACCGCTAGTTCAACCTAGACAAACGTTCAGTAGGCCGTGAGAGTGAAGGCAGGGGCTATTTGACGACACCATCAGAGTGTCTCGAAATGGCCCAACAGGCGATCCGCTCTTGCGTTACTTGTGGCGCTTCTTCACAGCGCCAGGTTTCACGCAGGCAGGGAGCTTCTTGCGGGCCTCGTGGCCCAGTGCGGTCTTCTTGGCGCGTGGCGATGAAGCACAGCGCCGGCGCGGAGCGCCAACGGTGCCGGTTGAGAAGCTTCCGACGTTGCCGCCCCAGTCGACGGCGGCCACACGCCAGTAGAGGGTGCTGCGATTGCGCTTTTGCGTGAGGTCGATGTTCGGCGCCCAGCTGGTGCCGTCGAGCTTGTGCGAGTCGATCCGCGAGTTGAAGCCGCTCGTTGTAGCCACTTCCACCCGGTACTGCTTCGCGTCTGCTTCCGGGTTCCAGGAGATGACCAGACGTCCGCCGGACTTGACGCCGCGCGCGCCGCTGGGCGGAGCAAGGCTGAGCAGGAACGGCTGTAGCGGCGAGTAGCCGCCGGCTACCTTGCTGCCCGCCCCGGTCGGGAACTCCGCGCGGACCTGTAGGCGCCAGATACCGATGCCGTAGTACTTGGCGGCGGTGAACGAGGGCGACTCGAAGTTGAAATCCCTGGTAGTGCCGTCGGCCTGGTCGACGTGCACGTCGTAGGAGATCGCGTCCTGGACCGGGCTCCAGGAGAACGGTGGGAGACCTTGTGGCGCGGCGCCGAGGGGCGCGGGCGTGGGCACCGGCAGGCGGCGGACGAAGGTGCGGGTCGCGGACCAGTTCAGGCCCTGTCCGTTCCAGTCGTTTGCGCGAACGCGCCAGTAGACGACCGTGTCGGCGGGATATGTCGAGGAGCTCGTAAAGGCGGTAGCGTCGGTGGTCACGTCATCTATCGGGCTGCCAAAAGTGGGATCCTGCGACACCTGCAGGCGATAGTTGCGAGCGTTCTCCGCGGAGGTCCAGCGGAAGGTGGGTTGACTCGTGACATCAGCCCCCGCGTCCGGGGCGAGCGGGCTCGGCGCGACCGAGGACTTGTTGAAGCTCTGAGGACTGTTGTGGAGAGCGTCGCTGCAGACGCCTGAGCCAGCGGGTGTTACCGCCGGGATGACCGCCCAGTAATAGGAGGTCGTGTCATCCGAGAGCGGTGTGCCGCCGGCGAGCCGGGGAGCGTACGCGTTGACGTCGGTGAAGCCGACGTCGGCGACATGTGTGAAGCCGGCATCGCGGGCGATGATCACGTAGTAGCTGGCCGCCCCAGGGACCGGGTCCCACGTGAAGTACGGGGTGCGTGGGGTCACCGTCCCGTTCGTGGGCAGGCGATAGGCGCTCGCTGGCGTGACCGGGCAGCCGGATCCCGGCGAAGGGGTCGTGAAGGTGAAGGCGGGATTGTCGTAGCCATTGAGATAGGTCCATTCGCTCGTCACCTGCTTGTGCTGCGCGTCGTCATCGCTTCGGGCTAGCACGCGCACGCAGTAGCTCGCGTTCGGGCCGGTAGGTAGCGCCGTATCCCCCTGAGCTGCCGGCCACGCAGAGGAGTAAGGCCGGAAGGACGTCCGGGCGAGCGGCGTCCATGCGGTAGTGGCGGTGTCGGCGTGATAACCGGGCGTGCCGGCCAGGCTCCAGTCGCAGTAGTGGCCCGTGCCGTTGTAGCTCCCGAGCTGTACTTCATAGCGCGACGCCCCGCCGACGGGTTCCCAGGTCACGATTGGCACGCTCGTTGCGGGCGCTGCCGGCAACGCGTTCCCGCTGACGTCACGCACGGTCAGGTTCGGAACGCTCGGGGTCACAGAGTCGAACGCCTTCGTGAACGGTTGACCGTAGTTCCAGACCCCGGAGTTGCCGCGTGCGTCGATCGCCCGCACTCTCCAGTAGTAGCGGTTGTTTCCGAGCTCGAGCAGCGGCGCGAGCGAGGTGCCGGTGGTAGTGCCCCCGCAGCACCACCTCGAGCCGGTCGGAAAGTCTTCCGCTGCGTTGACCTCCACTTCGTAGCGGGCCGCCCCGGGAATCGGGCCCCATGAGAACATCGGATCGAAGACACGGGCGTCCGGATCGAGATCGGTAAGCGACGTGGTGGTGGTGGTCGGCCAGGTCCACTGGAAGCTTGCCACCCGTGAGCGGGCGCCGCGATGGCCCTCGGCGTCAACTGGCCTCACTGCCCAGTAGTAGGCGCCCGGGGCGAGGGATATCGGCAGGGCATAGCTGGTTCCCTGGGTTTCGTTCGGCTGTGTCGCGGAGCCGATGACGATGTTCGACAGGGCGGGGTCGGTGGCGATGCTGACGATGTATTTGGCGGCATATGGCACCGAGCTCCAGCGCAGCACGAGAGGGGTCGTCGGCCAGGCGACCCTGGCGCCGTCGCCGCCGGTGATCTGCGGAGTGTTGCTCCACGCCTTGACGATCCGGCGCACGCGCGACCATCCGCCGACCTTGTCGGCCGCCGTGAGGCCGCGCACGCGCCAGTAGTAGGTGCCGTCGGGAACGGTCTTGTCCAGCGCCGCGGCAAGGTTGTGCGTTCGGCTGGTGCCCTTTCCCACCCCTGTTCCCAGCGCGATCGAGTTGAAGTGCGGGTCCGCAGCGATCTGGTATTCGTACTGCGCCGCGCCGCGAACCGCGTTCCAGCTGATCGTCGGCAGCTGTTGCGCGCTGACTCCATTCCTGGGGCTGAGTAGCCCGGGGGCAGTGAGGCCGCGGGCGTCGGCGGCGGCCGCCGTCGCGAAGACGCCGATGCACGCGAAAAGAAGAATCCTGCGCATAAGGTGACGTGGATCGTAGGCTCGACACGGCGGCTCGCAAATGCCACCAAGCTCTAACTCCACCTAGACGAAGGTGGGGTTCGTCTAGGCCCAGCGGACCAAGCGCTAGCTCGAACTAGACAAACGGGCAGTTTGCTTTCCCTCCTCGCGCGCAGACACTTCTCGTGGTCGAGCCTCCGCGGAACTTCACCCGAGATCGTCCGGCCGGAGCGCAGAAAAGGGAAACCACCCAAGCCCGTGGCCAAGACAAAGCTCATAGTCAACCTCACACAAGGCCAATGCCTTTGCGTCAGCGAGCTCGCTGACAGTCCGTTGCCGCGCATGCGAGGCCTGATGGGGCGGGCGGGGCTTCCGGCCGGCGAGGGGCTGCTGCTTACGCCGGCGCCCGCGATCCACACGGCGTTCATGCGCTTCCCGATCGACGCGCTGTTTCTCGATAGCGAGCTGCGCGTGCTCGACATCCGTGAGTCGCTGGCGCCCTGGCGGTTGGCATCGAAGCGCACGGCTCGTTCGGTGCTCGAGCTGGCAGCTGGAGAATGCGCGCGACGCCGGGTCGAGGTCGGCCACAGGCTCGAGCTGCGCGACCGCGAGCCGATGGTCGCGGACAGCGTTGGCCCTCAGGTCATCGACGGATCCGCGTCCGCCGACTCGGCGGCAGGCGTACAACCCCAGAGCACTGAGGTTGCGCGCCTGCGACCCCTGCGGGTCCTGGTCCTCTCTCCGGATCACGAGTTTCGCAGCGTCATGTCACTGCTGCTGGCGCGGAGGAACTGTTCCGTCACGACGACCGGAAACGCGGGCCGCGTTCCCGAGATCGTCCTCCGCGAACGCCCCGACGTCGCGGTGATCGATGTAAGCGAGCCCGCGGTAGCGGCGTCGTTTGCGTCCGTCGAGGCGCTGGGGCCTCCGCTCGGCGTCGTGCTCGTCGAGGATTCGGCCGACTCGAGACCGCACTTGCCCAAGTGGGGTCCGTTCGAGGATCTCATCGGCGCAGTCGAAGCCGCCGGCGATCGTCACGGACCTCGGGACGGCCGTCGTGGCTGAGTCCAGCCTGACGGCGGCGCCGACGCCCTCGACCGGTCACCTTCTGCGATACCCGGCCGCGTTGATGGCGTTCGTGGTCGCAGTTGTGGCCCTGGCGCTCGCAACACTCCCCGCCGATGAAGCCCTGATTGCCGGCTTCGCGGGCGCGGTGCTCGTGGTCATCTCCGCAATCGACCTCCAGCGGCGGGCCATCCCCAACCGGATCGTCCTGCCGGCCACCGCTGTGGTGCTCGTCGCGCAGATCGCGCTCTTCACCGACCGGGCGCCCGAATGCATACTCGCCGCGATCTGCGCTGCGCTCGTGTTGATGATCCCGCAGCTGCTCAATCGCGCGTGGATGGGGGTAGGGGACGTCAAGCTGGCCCTGCTGCTCGGCGCGACGCTTGGCTGGGGTGTCTTCGGCGCCGTGCTGCTCGCCTTCCTATGCCTGTTCCCCGTTGCCCTGCTCGTGCTGCTTCGCCACGGCAGCTCTGCGCGCAACATGACGATCCCGTTCGGGCCGTTCCTCTCGCTGGGCGCGCTCATCGTTCTGTTCGGTCCCCATATCGCCGGTCTTCCAACGAGCTGAGCAGATGGTGTCGCCCCCCGGCCTCGACGCGCCGAGATTCCCGCATGCGACCTTCCAGACGGATGGCTTTCTGGTGGACCGGTTCGAATATGCCCCCTGCGACCTGCTGCTGCGCCTCGCGATGCACATCTCCCTCGAGCTTCCCTCGTCGGCTCCGGTTCTCTTCGCCGGCTCCGGAGGGCGCGAGCACGCATTCATGCCACTCGTGTACTGCACAGGTGGTCTCCCGACGCACGAGCCGGACGGCTCGTCGTGGCGGGGGTCCTTCGCCGTTCCCTCGGACCTCGCATCCGATCCACGTGCATGGTTCGCGCTCAAGCTGAGCGATGCGCTGTGGCTGGCGCTCCCGCGGCCAAGCCTTCGCGGATTCGATTCGCGGGCTCCCATGCTGCCCGTGCGCACCGGGCGGGGACGGCCCCGTGCAGGGCGGCGGGGCGCGCTGCTCTTCCTCGTCAGCTGCCAGCTTTGCGTGGCGCCGGGCTGGTCGGCTGCCGTGGCGGTGGCCGATGGGCCAGCGGCTCCGGGGAGCGGCGAAGAACTGACAGCTGAAACGCCGCCTGCGCCATCGCCGGAAGGGCCGACCGAAGCGCCGCTCGAACCGCCAGTCGGCGGCCCCGGGCCGCCAGCGCCCGAAACCCCGACCGCACCCACGTCGGGCCCGGCCGAAGCCGGCCCGGAAACTCAGCCGGCGACCGCAGGCACGGCGAGCGGTCCCGTGCACGACGCGACGTCGGAGCCTGCATCGGGCACGAGTGGCGGACCGGTCACAGATGAGAGCCAGATCTCGCATGAAGGGGGCTCGTCCGCCGCATCTCCTATCACCCCGTCTCGCGCACCTGCCCACCGTGCCGCCAAAGTGCTGCGCCACCGAGCAGGTCGTCATGTACAGCGCCCAGGGGCGCCCTCGGAGGCCCAGGTCCTCCCGGACGCCGCTTCCATACCGGCGCTATCGCAGATCCCACCGGTGCTTTCAGCCCTGCTCACGGGTCTCGACGGCAGCAACGAAGACGCGCCGCCGGCGTACCTGGTCCCGATCTACAGGGAGGCCGGACGCCGCTATGACGTCCCATGGCGCGTGCTCGCCGCGATCAACGCCATCGAGAGCGACTACGGACGCAACCTTGCCGTCTCCTCGGCAGGCGCCGTCGGCTGGATGCAGTTCATGCCCGACACCTGGCGTGAGTGGGCCGTCGACGCCGACAACGACGGGCAGATGAACCCCTATTCGCCGCAGGACGCCATCTTCACCGCGGCTCGCTATCTGCAGGCGAGCGGCGCGGCGCGCGATCTGCCGGCGGCGATCTTCGCCTACAACCACGCCGACTGGTACGTAACCGAGGTGCTGCTGCGTGCCCGCATGCTCGGCGGCGTGGCCAGCTTCGCGCGGATCGAGAAGGGATACTCGCTTCCGCTCGACGAGCGCTACATGAGCGAGCTGGGGCGCACAGATGACGGCGTGGACATCGAGACGGCGCCCGACGGCGCCCTCGTCTACTCGATGACGCCTGGTGTCGTCAGCGCCGTCGCCGCCGATCCGGCAGGCTTTGGTCCCAACTACCCGGTGATCGAAGCGACGAGCGGGGCACTCAAGGGCCAGCACATCTACTACGGCCATGTCGCGGAGTCGCTCGTTCGGCCCGGCCAGCCTGTCGCAGCCGGTCAGCCGATCGCGATAATCGGCCACACCGGCGATGCAGTCCTGCTCGGCCACGGGCACATCGAGATCGGCTTCTCGGATGCCGGCGGCGACCCGCTCAGCCACCACGGGCCCGAGGCGTGGACGCCGGCGGGCGACGTGATGCGCAGCTTCCTGGTTGCCCTTTCGTCTGAGTTTGGTGTACATAACGCCTAGGTTCATGGTCTGTCGGCGGCCTGTGAAGCAGAGGCCCGAAACCGCCGGCAATCGGTCGCGCCCCGCTTGAGTCCTCCGATGCCGCTGTCGATAGGGACAGTGTCGCCGGGGGTGCGCCTGGCGACTGCATCCAGAACCCAATCGAGAGATGACGATGGCCAGCCAACCGAACCGGCAGGGGGGTGTCTCCACCAAGATGCCGGCCAAGAGCAGCACACGCTCCCGGCGGGGACCCGTTGGAGAGTCGGCCGGCGACCGCCGGCGCGCGGTCCTGAAGGACCTTCGGCAGATCGAGCGGCTGTTTGGCGAAAACGAGTGGCCGGACCGCCGCGCCTTCCTACGTGCTCGTAAACATGCTTCCGGGCGGGCGCTTGAGGCGCTCGACCGTGGCGGCGGCGCTGAAGCCGGCCGCGTTGCGCTTCTGATCGCCGCGTCAGAGATGTTCGGCGCCATGAGGACCGAGCTCGCGGCGTCTCCCGAGGCCGCGGTCCGCCTAGTGCGCCAGCTCGAGGACGTCATCGGCCTGCCGCAGATCGCGCTTGCAAGGGAGGTGCTCAGAGCCCCCCAGCTGTTGACGATGCTGCCCGTCGCCGCGATCGAGGTTCAACTCGCGATGCTGGTCGCGTTCGCGCCATTGCGCAGCGCGTCGCTCTGGACGCTCGACGACACTGAGCAGCCGACCTGCGTCCGTCACGTTGGAGAGGGCGGCCTGTCGAGGGGCGCCAAGGAGCTGGCCGGGCAACTGCTGGCCGGCGAGACCCCGGACCCCGGGGCGCGTCGCCTTCTCCTCGGCCTGCCCGTCGGCCGCTGGCAGCAGCCGCTCGCCGCACTCGTCGGCTGCGCCCAACCGGGAATGCGCGACGAATGCGAGCCATACGTTCAAGAGGCGGTGCCCACCCTCGGCGCGATCCTGGAGCGCGACGCCCTGCTTGCCGGCAACGCGGCCTCCGAGCGAGCGCTCGTCCAGTCGAGCGAGCGCAAGCTGACGCGACTGGGCTTCGATCTTCACGACGGGCCGATCCAGGACGTCGTACTGCTGGCCCAGGACCTCCGCCTCTTCAGGGACCAACTCGACCTGGTCGTCCGGGGGCAAAGGAACCGCACCCGGGTCCACGGCCGGCTGGATGACCTCGACGCCCAGCTCTCGGCGCTGGACACCGAGCTGCGCCGCATCTCAAACGAAGTTCATGCTGCCTCGGTCCTGCTGAACCGGCCGTTCCCGCGCGCGCTGCGCGATGTCGCACAGTCGTTCGCCGCCCGCACCAACATCGAGCCTCGTGTGAAGCTCGACGGCGATATGGGGCTGCTCTCCGCGTCGCAGCAGATAGCCCTGCTCAACATCATTCACGAGGCCCTGACCAATGCCCGCGAGCACAGCGGCGCGACCGACGTGGAGATTGCGGTGTCGGTCAACGCCGAGGCCGTCGAGGCCCTGATCGCTGACAACGGCCGCGGCTTCGATCTCGAGCCGACGCTGATACGTGCGGCCGCCAAGGGTCGCCTCGGCCTCGTCGCGATGCATGAGCGAGTGCGGCTTCTAGGGGGGCAGTGCCGGATCGACAGCCGACCCGGCGGACCGACGGTCGTCTCTGTCACGCTCGAGCGCTGGGAGCCGCTCGTCGAGAAGACCTAGGTGGAGCTAGGGCGTCCGGCGCGATGCAGAGCTAGGCGCTCGCGGCGGCCAATCCGCCGGACGGAGCAAGGTCGTTCTCGAAGGCGTATCGGACGGCGGCGCTGCGGTTGGACACTCCGAGCTTTCGATAGATGTTCGTGAGGTGGAACTTGACCGTGTGCTCGCTCAGCCACAGGTCCTCGCTGATCGCCTTGGTCGTGAGACCGCCGGCCACCGCCATCAGAATCGTGGTCTCGCGAGGGGTGAGGTCGGGCCCGCTCGCCTCAAGCTGATCGGTGGAGCGCGGGCACGGGGTGGACGGCACGTGGTAGACGGCACCCGCCGAGGCCTGGCGCAGCACCGAGGGGATGTCCATCGGGCTGACGCTCTTGAGGATGTACGCGCTCGCGCCGGCGAGGAGGGCCGAGTCGATGCTCGCCCGGTCGTCGGAGGCCGAGATCACGACGGTCTTCAAGTCCGGCCGGGAGCGCTTCAGCTCGGCGACACATTCGAGCCCGCCGAGACCGGGCATGTGCAAGTCGAGCAGCACGAGGTCCGGGTTCCTGCGCTCGACGAGAGCCAGCACCTCTTCGCCTGAGTGGGCCTCACCGACGACGTCGATGTCATCGCTCGCCTCGAGTGCACGGCGGATGCCCTGCAGCATGAGCGGATGGTCGTCCGCGATGAGGACCTTCAATGTCGCATCCATAGTCACTCGCCCCTATCTCAAGGCTCTCAGCATCAACAACGACGATCGCTGCGCGACGCTTGAGAACCTAGGACAAGGATCGACAGTTGTCGGGCGAGCACAACCGCACCTTCGTGGGGTGTGGCTAGACCTTTGTCTAGGTTAGAGGCGAGATGAGGCGGGGTAGGGGAGGGCGCCCGGCGTCAGTCGTGGCCGTGGCTCTCGCCCGCGGCAGCGGCCGGCGGTCGTGACTCCTCAGCTAGCGAGGTGATCGTGAGCGCGCCACGCGCGGAGGACTCGAGCACGTCGGTGGCCTCCTCGAGTGAGCGCGCGTAGAGCTCGACGAGCAGGTGCACGATGATGCGAGCGTCGTCCTCATGCTTGTGGAAGCGCACATGCGTGAAGAACTCGCGCACGCCGTGATCTCCGAAGGCGGCGTATGAGAGCGCGTCGCCGGCCTCGGGGCCGGAGCAGCTCTCGACGTCTTCGGCGTCGACCCCGACGGTGCAGGAGGCGACCCAGGGGGTGCCCGCGATCATCCGTTCCCAGCGATCCTCGATCGGCTCCACGCGGCCGTTGTTGAACCCCAGGTGCGGCTGGTCGTGCATGCAGTCGAGGCACTGCACGACGGCCTCCTGCAGCTCGTCGACGACTTCAGCTCGCTCGCCGGTGTCGGGGTCGATCTTGTGGATGCCCTCGTAGTGGACCTGTACCTCCAGGTCCTGGGACCAGCAGCGGTAGCAGCGTAGCCAGCTGCGCGCGCTTGTCTCTGCCATCGAGCCCTCCATGGGGCCCTATTGTAGGCGCCGCCGCCGGTCGGGCCTTGGTGCGCCGCCGCGTCCGGACGGATGGCTCGCTCGATGAGCGCCGCGCCGCGGGTCCCGGGTGCGTCGTCTACTTCTTCTTGGGCCGGTGCTTCATCTGGACGGCCACGTTGTGCACGACGCGGATGTGGTGCGTGGTGCCCGCAGGCGTGAACACGAGCGTGAGCTGCACTTTGAGCCGTTTACCGCTCTTCAACGCCGTCATGATCCTCTTGCTCGGTTTTATCCGCAGGTTGTAGTGCCCGGCCTTGGGCACCGTCATCCGGGTGCGCCCGTAGGTGACCGGCTTGTTGCTCACGCACCTCGTGCCCTTCCTGACGAATCCCTGCTTGCACTTCTTGCTCTTCGCCGCGGCGGTTGCGAGGGCGCCGCCGAGAGGCGACAGCAGACCAGCGTGCACCCTCGCGATGCTTGCGCCCTGGAGCACTTCCGCGCCTTCTTCGGCGATTCCCCCCTCGGGGAAGTCGTATTCCGTTTCGATTTCGCCCGATTTTTCGTAGATGATTATGAGTTTTGCGAACGGGGGCTTGGTAGCGGGGACAGGTGTCGGCGTGGGGGCTGGGGCAGGCGTTGGCGGCGGCTGTTTCGGCGGGGGGGACGTTGTCGTGACGACCGGCGGTTCAGTGGGCGGCGGTGGCGGCGTTGGTTCCTGAGCCACCACGTTCACGTTGTCGATCAGCCAGCCACGGAAGCCGTTGGACTGAGCGTTCCAGGTGTCGAAAACGAACCGCAACCGGACGTGTTCGCTGTGGAGCGCATCTTTCAGGTCCACTTTGAGCAGCCTCCAGCTCGCCTGCTTCTCTTCGCCTTCGTCCGTGTAGTTCTTGTCGGGCGTTGCGGTCGGGCTGCTGCCTTCAACGCCTTTGAGCGATTCGAGTATCTGCCAGTGGAAGGGATCTCCTGTTGTGCCTTCGTTGGTTGTGTAGTCGATCTCCATGATGTCGAGCTTGGTTGCTTCTTTTGCTCCTATCTCGAACCACGATTCGAACTGCAACTCCGCCCTTTCTGCATTCTTGAGGCTGAACGGGGGCGAGACCAGCTCTCCCTCTTGGACCGGTTGGGTGGCGCCGCCGGCCGGTTCCTCAGCTTTGTCTTCAGGTGTTTCGCAGCCGTTCTTTGGTTCGGTTTTGTTTTTCGCGTTTTCTTCTACGTCGTTCAGCGGCCCGCAGTACGTGCCGGTGGATACATCGCCGAACCAAGCGACGTTTTTGCCGCTCCCCTGGGGTGGTTCGGGTAGCTTGCCTTGGTCGGTTTCTGGCAGCGAAATGAGGTTCTTGACGAACGCGTTGATTTCGACGCTCTGCGGGTCTTCTTGGACGTGCCAGAGGTTGTGCCGGTCGCTCGCGGGGACGTCAGTCGTCGGCAGGCCACCATCGCCGAAGAATTCGACAGCGGCGGGCCATCCGGGAATGCCGTCATTGCCGACTTGGTTAGTGTCCGGCGTGCCCTGACCGCCTTCTTCGTGGGGTTGTGAGCCACCGACCACCGGGAACCCTCCGGAAAAGACAAGCCACTGGTTCGGTTGCCCCGTGAGCAAGTCGTTTTCGGTCGCCGCCGGAACTTCGGATTTCAGGCCCGTCTCCCAGCTCTGGCTGAGCACCGTCGCGGCGTGCGCAGGGACGACCGCCGGCCCGAACCCGACCGCGAGCAGCAGGGCACCTGCTGCCAGCAGGTAGCGGACAGGTGGCGAATGTCTCCTCCTAGGCGAGCTTCCGTGCATGTGCATCAAGATCTCCAAGTTCGCCGGCGGACGGCCGGTGCCCTTTCCCTCGACAGATGCTAAAGGATCGGTTTTGCATGTGGGCCGCTTCCGGAATGCGCCGGCAACGCCCTTGCTCGCCGCAAACTGCGGCTAGAACGTTCGGCCGCCCGCGGCCACATGTCCGCAGCACGAGATAGCTTTCAACATGACTGGACAGAACAGGCGGTGCCTCGGTCGACGTGTCGGGGCAGGCTCAACATCGAACCGGGGGGATCGGCATGCGACGTGTCGTCGTGTTTCTAGCTTTGTGCTCAGCGCTGGCAGTGGCCGTGCTGGCACCGTCTGGCGCGGGGGCGGCACAGTTCCCGCAGTGCCCGCCGATCTACAAGGACACCGGCTGCCAGTTCCTGATCACGGTGACCAACGCCGGCGTCCAGGTCGCCCAAGACCCCGCGCAGCTGCCGTACGAGAACTCCGACGACGCCCTCATCGGCATCCTGAACAGCTCCTCGAAAACGATCTCCTCGATTCCCCTGTCAACCGAAAACGCGCTCTTCGGCTTCGAGAGCGATGGTGTCTGCAGCCCGGGCGGCGAACCGATTGCGCCCGGGTGCGTGGTCCTTCCCAAAAACAGCTCCGGCACGGCGACTGAACATGCCGGCGAAAAATGCCCGCCCGCTACCGAAGCCTGCGGCTTTCCACCACCGGCCGGCGAGCCGGCAGGTGTGACCTTCCCGCCCGGGGTGATCGCCAACGGCTTCGCTGCCAACGGTGACGCGGTGAGCGGATACGAGGGGCCCACCTCCTGGTTCACGAGCATCGCGCCCACCGGCTTCACCAGCGGCGTCGTCAACTTCTCTCCGGCGCTAGGCGCGGGCCAGTCGACCTACTTCACGCTCGAGTCTCCGCCGGCGGGGAAGTCGATCACGGTCGGAACCGCCAGCACGCTCTCCACCGCCCTCTCGGGCGGCGGGCAGACCGGACCAGCGATCGGGGTCGTGCGGGGAACGCCGGTCACCGACACGGCCACCGTCGGCGGCCCGGCAGCGCCGACCGCGTCCGGCACGGTCACCTACAAGGCCTTCAAAGATCCCGCCTGCACGCAGCTTGCCGTCGAAGCCGGCGTCAAGGAAGTCACCAACGGCGTCGCGGCGCCGTCACTGCCACAGGCCGGCCTTGCCCCCGGAAAGTACTACTGGCAGGCCAGCTACTCGGGCGACATCAACAACCAGGCCGCGGTGAGTCCTTGCGCCACCGAGGTGCTGACGGTCGCGCAGAGAGTGAGCAACCTCGGGCTGCCGTCCAACAAGAAGTGCCTGAGCAAACGCCACTTCATCGCGCACCCGCGCGCGCCCAGGCACGTGAAGCTCGTCAGCGTCAAGATCCTCATCAGCGGTGTCCTCAAGTTCGCCGGCAAACTGGTCGGGAAGCACACGACGATCGACCTGCGCGGGCTGCCGAAGGGGACCTTCAAAGTCACGATGCTCGCGGAATCCAACAAGGGCCTGACCTACGGGGATACCCGCACCTTCAAAACCTGCATTCCGGGCCACCACAAAAAACACAAATAGCTCTTCGCGCGCGGCGCCGGCCACGCCGGCCGGCGCCGTGGCGCCCTTTGGGGGCATCGCGGGCTGACGCCGCCCTGCGCTAGCCGAACGTGAACGCGTAGCCCGAGACCCCCGGCGCAAAGCGCAGGCTGAGGCGGTGGCGCTCGTTATGGCGCAGCGAGACCAGTGTGTAGAGGCGCTGGCCGCGGACCGAGGCGACGCCGGAGTGAACGTCGGAGCCGGCGTCTGCCGAGGGGATCGCGCGACCGTCGAGCAGCACGCGCACGGCAAGCGGGCGGGCGCCCGGCGAGCTCAGCACGAGATAGACGTCCTTGGCCTGGAACTCGACGTCGATCCCCGCCGACGCCCGCGCTTCGGCCGGCTGGGCCCCGATGCTCCAGCTGCCGCTGAACGCGAACTCGTTGAGCGCCAGCTGCCCGGTCGGCGGCGCCCCGTAGTCGTGCACCCCGGATCTCGGAGCGCCGCGCCAGCCTTCGGCCCTCGCGGTGCCGAGGTAGGTCTCCGGGGTGGCCTGCGAGGAGGGCACGACCACCCCGCTCGGATGGCCCCGACCGCCGACCGGGCGCCCCGCTTCGGCGAGCAGCGCGCGGATCGCCGTTTCGGTCTTGGCATAGTCGCCCTCGCCGAAGGCCGCGTAGCGCACCTTGCCGTGGACGTCGATCAGGTAGTCGGCCGGCCAGTACTGGTTGCCGTAGGCGTTCCAGGTGCCCATCTTGTTGTCCTGCGCGACCGGGTATCGCAGCCCGAACTGCCTGATCGCGCTGGCCACATTGCCGGCGTCGCGCTCGAAGGCGAACTCGGGTGTCTCGACACCGACGATCTCGAGGCCGTTGCGCCGGTAGGTGGCGTCCCACGCCTTCAGGTACGGCAGCGTGCGAATGCAGTTGATGCACGTGTAGGTCCAGAAGTCCACGAGCACCACGTGCCCGCGCAGCGAGGCCAGCGTGAGTGGACGCCGGCCGGGGGTGTTGAACCAGTCCTGCGTTGCGGTGAACTCGGGCGCGGCGCCGAGGGACGGGAGGGCCTGGGCGGCCGCGAGCAGGGTCCGCTGGCTGGCACCGGCGGGTGCCGCATGCAGAGAGCCGCCCGAGCTCCCGCAGGTAGAGGATCCGTTCGCCGGAGCGAACTTCGGCTGGCGGCCGCTGATTTCGTGCAGCCGGCCGGTCACGGTCGGCGAGCACTCGAGGCCGGCGGTGAGGTTGACGTCGGGTATGTGCTGGGCGACGAGCTGGTCGAAGCTGACGTCGAGGTTCGTGATGATCGCGACCGCGGTGAGGACCATGACCGTGCCGAGCGCGCGCTGCAGCGCCGGGCCGCGGCCGGCCCTGCGCACGCGGTCGAACAGACGGCGCCCGCCGAGGGTCAGCAGCAGGAGCACGAGCGCCGATCCGGCCGCGTAGGCGAGCGCGATCAGGACCGTACGTCCGGTCGCGGCGCTGACCGAGATCACCGCCGCGAGAATCGGGCTGGCGCATGGGGTGTAGACAAAGCCGAGCGCCCCTCCGACCAGCAACCCTGAGGCGAAGCCATCGCCCGCCGAGCGCGGTCCGAAGCGGGCGAGCCGCGAGAGCGGCGCCTCCAGGCGCGCGGCGATCCCCGGCAGCAACAGGACGACGCCGAAGATCAGCAGGACGGCGATCGCCACGTCGCGGAGCGGATCGCTGCCGAGGCCGACGCCGTCGACGAGGTTCGCGACGCCCACGATCGTCACCGTGAATGTCACCGAGAGCCCGAGCACGATCCCGAGCGGCCGGCGGCGCCCTCCGACGCTTCCGGCGGACAGCAGCGCCGGGAGCACGGGCAGCACGCACGGCGAGAGCGCGGTGCCCGCGCCGGCGAGCACTGCGAAGCCGAGGAGGACGATCATCGCGCGAGAGACTATGGCGCACGGCTACGGCCGCCTGCGCAGGTGCCGATGGCGAGGAACGTGTGCCCGGCGCTCCACGAGGCGGGCACGGTCAAGCCGCGGTGAGACAGCACTTAGACGGGGCTTGCTCCCGCGCGATCGGCCTTGACAGGGATCGACCGCGGATTAGTATCGAAGGTGTCCCTGGGTTTTGCAGAAGGGCCCGGGGGTTGGCGCGTAAAAGCGGTGGGACGAGGGGGCAATCGGCTGAGGGCCGCCCGCGGACTGGCACATCTGACTTCCACGTGCGGAGGCACCGATGCCCTATCTGAACTGTCCCACATGCCGTCTCACGGTGGCCATGGCGGGTCCACAAGGCACCATGCAGCATTGCCCGCGATGCATGTCGCGAGCGAAGCGGATGGTGGACCTCTTCGTCTCGGCACACCCACGCGGCCGGGACCCGCTCCCGTGGAGTGATCGCCCCTGGCTGACGATGAGCGAGCAGCGCGCGTCTGCAGGCCCGTGAGCGCGCCTTCATCCTCGACGCGGTTCGCGGTGCAGGACCGGGTGAGCGACGCATGCCACACGCTCGTGCTCAGCGGCGAACTGGACCTGCTGTCCTCACCCGATCTCCAAGCGGCGCTGCGCGAGCTCTGCACGAACGGAACGAGCGCGGTCGTGCTGGACCTGAGCGGGATCACGTTCATCGACGCCGCCGGCCTGCGTTCGGTGCTCTTCGCCAACGACCTCTGCGAGCGGCGCGGCTACAGCTGCTCGCTCGTTCCGGCGCCGCGTCACGTGCAGACGCTGTTCGAGGTCACCGGCCTGATCGACGTGCTGCCGTTCAACCCGCCCTGTCATCGCGCTCGAGTGGCGGACGGCGAGATCCTGAGAAGGCTCTGGCGCCGATCCCCGGTGATGTCCAACTGACGCTCAGCGCTTGAGCAGCACGTAGACGGCGCTCGCCGCGAACGCGATCTGACCGAAGGAGAGCGCCGTGCCGAGGTTCGGCGCGCCGAGCGCGCCCGCGATAGCGCTGGCCAGAACGAACGCCCCAAACATGATCAGCAGGTCGCGCGCCACCGTCATCCATGCTCCCGAGGTGCGCCGGTCATTGTCGCGGTCCCTGCGAGCCTCGCTCGAGCACCGCCACCAGCGCGGCCACGTCCAGGCCGGGATCCTGCCCGGCGAGCAGCGTGTCTGCCGTCTGCCGGCCGCCGAGCGCGCGCAGCCCGAGCTCGCCGTGCTCCACGGCGAAGTCGGTCAGGGCGGCGGCGCGCCGCGCGGCGGCGCGGCGGCTGGGGAGGTCGAGGCCGGCGCGGTGCTCCTCGAGCGCGGCCACCAGCTCCTCGACCCCGCTCGGCGGGGCCAGCGAAGAGACGGCCAGCACCTGCGTCGAGCGCGAGCCGAGCGAGCGCAGCGCCGCGCTGAGGTCGCGCCTGGTGCGCATCGCGATCTGTCCGAGGTCCGCCTTGGTCACGACGAGCACGTCGGGGATCTCCATGATCCCGGCCTTCAGGAACTGCAGGACGTCTCCGGCTCCCGGCTGCACCACGACCGCGACCGTGTCCGCGACGTCTGCGACCTCCGTCTCCGCCTGGCCGACGCCGACCGTCTCGATCACGACGATGTCGAACGCGCCCGCCAGGGCATGCGCGGCCGAGCGGGTGCCGCGCGCGAGCCCGCCCAGCCGCTCCCCGGCTGCCGTCGAGCGGATCAGCACGCCGCGGTCGGCCGGGTCGAAGTCGATGCGCGCCCGATCGCCGAGCAGCGAGCCGCCGGAGTGGCGCGAGCTCGGGTCGACGGCCAGCATCGCGACCGTGCGGCTCTGGCGGCGCCAGGCTCGCAGGAGCGCTGAGAGCAGCGTCGACTTGCCGGCGCCCGGCGGCCCCGTGACCCCGATGACGTGGCCCGGCGCCTCGCCGCCGAGGGCCGCGGCGGACAGCTCGCCGAGCAGCGCCGCGGCCTGCTCGCGGTCGGCCGGCGCCGTGCTCTCCAGGAGGTTGAGCGCGGCCGGCGCGGCACTGAGGTCCCGGTCGCGCAGCCGCGCGCCGAGCGCCGCCCCGTCGGCGCTCACGCCGAGCCGTTGGCGGCCGAGCCGCCGGCGGTGACCGGGGATCCGTCGCCCACGCCATTCCCGACCAGCTCGACGATGTCCCGCATGATGCGGGTGATGTCGAAGTCCTTCGACGTGTAGACGGCCGCCACGCCGGCCTGCTGCAGCGCTGCGACATCCTGCTCGGGGATGATCCCGCCGACGACGACCGGTGCGGTCACGCCGGCGTCGCGCAGCGCCGCGATCACGGCAGGTATCAGCTCGCGGTGGGAGCCGGAGAGGATCGACAGGCCGATCACGTGGACGCCCTCCTGCAGGGCCGAGGCGGCGATCTGCGCCGGCGTCAGGCGGATGCCTTCATAGACGACGTCCATGCCGGAGTCGCGCGCTCGCACGGCGATCTGCTCGGCGCCGTTTGAGTGGCCGTCGAGGCCCGGCTTGCCGACGAGGATCTTCGGTCGGCGGCCGAGCTTCTCCTGCAGGCGCGAGACCTCGCTGCGCAGCTCGCCGAGCTCGCCGTCGGATGGCGCCGCGGCCGCCTCGCCGACGCCCGTCGGCGCCCGGTAGCTGCCGAACACCTCGCGCAGCGTGTGCGCCCACTCTCCCGTGGTCGCTCCGGCGCGCGCCGCAGCGATGGTGGGAATCATGAGGTTCTCGCCGCCCTCGTCCGAGCCGGCCGCAGCGGCGAGCTGGGCGAGCGCCCGATCGACGGCGCTCTGGTCGCGCTCTGCGCGCCAGCGGTGCAGCGCCTGCACCTGCTCGGCTTCGAGGGCCGGATCGACGACCAGGATGCCGCCCTCGGCGTCGGCCGTGAGCGGCGAGTCCTCGGACTCGCTGAAGCGGTTCTGCCCCACCACGACCTGCTCGCCGGACTCGATCCGGCGGATGCGCTCACGGTGGGAGTCCACCAGCGCCCCCTTCATGTACGGCACCGCCTCGACCGCGCCCCCGTGCTCCGCGACGACCGCCATCTCGGCGCGTGATCCCTCGAGCAGCTCCGCGACGAGGCCCTCCATGACCTTCGATCCGGCGAAGATGTCGGGGTACTCCAGGATGTCGGTCTCGTAGGCGAGCACCTGCTGGATGCGAAGCGACCACTGCTGATCCCACGGACGCGGCAGACCGAGCGCCTCGTTCCACGCCGGCAGCTGGATCGCGCGCGCCCGCGCGTCGCGGCCGAGCGTGACGGCGAGCGCCTCCAGCACGATCCGCTGGACGTTGTTCTCGGGCTGGGCCTCGGTAAGGCCGAGCGAGTTGACCTGCACGCCGTAGCGGAAGCGCAGGTGCCGCGGCTCCTGAACGTGGTAGCGCTCGCGTCCGATCTCCTCCCACAGGATCGACATCGCCCGCAGCTTGGCGTGCTCCTCGATGAAGCGCACGCCCGCGTTGACGAAGAACGAGATGCGCCCGAACACCTGCTCCATGCGCGACTCGGGCACCCGTTGCTGGGCGGCGTCGAGCACCGCGATCGCGTTGCTCATCGCGTAGGCGATCTCCTGGACGGGTGTCGCGCCGGCCTCCTGCAGGTGATAGGAGCAGATGTTGATCGGGTTCCACTTGGGGACGTGCTCGACCGTGTAGGCGATCATGTCCGCGATCAGTCGCATCGACGGCGCCGGCGGGAAGGCGTAGGTGCCTCGCGCCAGGAACTCCTTGATGATGTCGTTCTGCGTGGTGCCCTGGAGCTGCTCCTGCGCCACGTCCTGCTCCTCCGCCGCGACGATGTAGAGCGCCAGCAGCCAGGCGGCGGTGGCGTTGATCGTCATCGACGTGTTCATCTCGGCGAGCGGGATACCGTCCATCAGCGCGGCCATGTCGCCGCGATGGGAGATCGGCACGCCGACCTTGCCCACCTCGCCGCGCGCGAGCTCGTCGTCGGGGTCGTATCCGGTCTGAGTGGGCAGGTCGAATGCGACCGACAGGCCCGTCTGCCCCTTTTCGAGATTGCGGCGGTAGAGCTCGTTGGACGCCCTTGCCGTCGAGTGGCCAGCGTAGGTGCGCATCATCCACGGGCGATCGCGCTCGGGCAGGCGCGGAGAGGAGTGATCGCCGCTCATATGTCAATTGTACGGTTGCGCCGCGGCCTCTATCCTGCCCACGGATGAATCAGACAGTTGAGATTCCGCGCGCCGGCGGCCCCGGCACCGGGTCCGGGGGCCCATGGCGCGTGATCGTCCGCAACGACGATCACAACACATTCGATCATGTCGCCCGCACACTGGCCCGGTTCATCCCGGGGGTGACGCTCGAGCGGGGCCTGGAGATCGCCAACGTGATCCACAAGGCGGGCAGGGCGACCGTCTACAGCGGCCACCAGGAGGCCGCCGAGCACTACTGGGAACAGCTCAAGGGCGCCGGTCTGACGATGGCGCCGCTCGAGCAGGGCTAGGCGCTCTCCCCGGTCGCCATGCCGTTGCCCATCCCGTTGCCGGCGGTGACCGGCTCGGGAGCGACCGCGCCGTGCGCGGTCAGATCCCACCAGCCGTAGAGCACCGGGACCTGGTACCAGCTGGAGTAGCGCGCCCGGAAGTGGATCATCTCGGGCCCGTCCCAATAGCGTTCCCAGTCCAGGTACTCGACGAACGACGCGAGCTGCTGGAACTTGTAGCGGTCGTCGCGGGCACGGTAGACCGCGTAGGAGCTCGCGCCGTAGCGCAGCGCCGTCGCGGCGACCTCGTTCACGGCCTGCTCGAAGGCGTCAGCGCGAAAGCCCGTCGCGTACCACGGGATCACCACGGTGCCTGCCATCAGGCGCCCACCTCGGCGTGGATCGCGCCCGGGCCCTCGGCGGTCTTGCCCTGGCCCTCGGCGTCGGCGCCGACGAGGATCGAGATCTTGCCGAGGTGCTTGTTTTCGAGCATCAGCTGGTGGGCTTCGGCGACGCCCTCAAAGCCGAGCGTGCGCCACAGCACCGGGCGGATCTGTCCGCTCTCGATCAGCTCGTTGGCCTTGGTGCACTCATACGCGTTGGCGAAATGCGAGCCGAGGATCTCCTTCTGGCGCATCCACAGATAGGCGACGTTGAAGTCGAGGTCGATGCCGGTGGTGCCGGCGCAGATGACGATTTTGCCGAACGTCTTTGCCGTGAAGACGGACGTCGGGAAGGTCGCTTTGCCAACGTGCTCGAAGACGATGTCAGGCGCGTCGCCGAGGATGTCCTTCACGCGCTTGGCGAAGTCGCGTGACACTCCGAAACGGGCCTTCTCCTCCTCGGGGGTCTCGCCGCCCTTGCGCATCATCCCCGCGAACTCGCCCCTGTCGATGTAGTCGACCGCGCCGAGGCGCTTGACGAGCTCGCCCTTCTCGGCGGAAGACACGACGCCGACGCAGTGCGCCCCGGCGAGGGAGCAGATCTGGGTGGCGAAAACGCCGAGGCCACCTGCCGCGCCCCAGATCAGCACGTTGGCCCCGGGCTGCAGCTTGCAGCGGGTGATCAGCATCCGATAGGCGGTGAAGTAGACGAGGCCGTAGGAAGCGGCCTCCTCCCAGGTCAACGCGTGTGGCTTGGGCAGCAGCTGCTGCGCCTGGACCTTCGTGAACTGCGCAAACGAGCCCCAGGTGGTCTCATAGCCCCATATCTTCTGGGAGGGGGCGGCCATCGGGTCGAGCCCGTGGACCTCGGGATCCTCGTATGAGGCCTGGTTGCAGTGCACGACGACCTCGTCGCCCGGCTTCCAGCGGGTGACGCCTGCGCCGACCTTCCAGACGACGCCTGAAGCGTCCGAGCCGCCGATGTGATGGCCGAACTCCGGGTGGTCGCCGTAGCGCATGACCGACACCGGCTTGCCGAGCGCGGCCCACACGTTGTTGTAGTTGACGCCGGCCGCCATCACGCGCACGATGACCTCGAAGGCCCCCGGCTCGGGGACCTCGATCTCCTCTATCTGGAAGGCGTCCTTCGGTTCGCCGAAGCGCTCCTCGCGGATGACCCAGGCGGCCATCGTCTTGGGCAGCTCACCGGGCTCGACATCTACGGCCGAGACTTGTTGGAGATCGATTGCCACGTGCTTGGAACCTCGTGTGTCGGGATCAGGGAAGGAGCTCAATCCTACCCGTGGCTGCTCGCCGCGGGGCGCGCGGGTGCGACGGCATCAGGGCGCCGCGGGCGGCTCAGGCCTGGACGGTCTCGGCCGCGCGGCCGCGGGCGGGACCCTGAGCGGGCTCGGCCGGCGAAGCGGGCTCGGGGGACAACGCCGGCGCAGCTCGGCGCGAGACGAGCGTCCATGCGAGCAGCGCGCCGAGGAGGGCCACCGCCGAGCCGAGGCGCAGGCCGTACTGAAGCGCGTACACGAAGGCGCGCTGGCTCGCGTCGACCGCCTGCGCCGAGACGCCGTGAAGGACGCCGCCCGAGCCGAGGCTTCCGGCGAGGCGCTCGCGGGCGCCGGCCGGCGCGCCCGGGAGCAGCTGGTCGATCTTCGAGCGTCCGAGCGTGCTCACCATCGCGCCGAGCACCGCCACGCCGAAGGTTCCGCCGACCATGCGGCTCATCGAGAGGATGCCCGAGGCGACCCCCGCCTTGGCCTGGTCGACCGAGTTCATCGCGGCCATGCTCATCGGCGACATCACGAACGCCATGCCGATGCCCATCAGGACGAAGCCCGGGAGCAGCGTCCCGTAGCCGCTCGACACGGTCAGCTGGGACTGCCAGAAGAGCGCGCCCGAGACCGACAGCAGCCCGAACGTCATCAGCGGCCGCGGGCCGACGCGGTCGGCGAGACGGCCCGCGATCGGCGCTATCAGCACGATCATCATCGTCGAGGGCAGGAAGCGCACGCCGGCCTGCAGCGGGGAGTAGTGGCGGATGTTCTGCATGTAGAGCGCCAGGAAGAAGAACATCGCGAGCATCGCGAAGCTGACGATGAAGGCGACGATGTTGGCGCCGAGGAACGTGCGGGAGCGAAAGAAGCTGAAGTCGACCATCGGAACGCGGCGGCGGCGCTCCACCACCGCGAAGCTCACGAGGCCGGTCACGGCGATGAGGTAGAGCGCCAGCTCCCTGCCGGAGCCCCAGTGCCACGAGTTGCCCTCGACCAGCGCGAGCACCAGCGCGGCCAGGCCCAGCGTGAGGGTCAGCACGCCGGGAACGTCGACCGTGCGGGCGACGGTCTCATCGCGCGACTCGCGCACGGCGAACAGCGTCACGAGGACGGCGCCCGCGGCGACCGGAAGGTTCAAGAAGAAGATGGACTGCCAGCTGACGCTCTCCACCAGGAACCCGCCGAACACAGGGCCGATCGCGAGCGCCATGGCGGACACCCCGGCCCACGTCCCGATCGCCTTGCCCCGCTCAGCCGGCGGGAACGCGTTCGTGATGATCGAGAGGGTGGCCGGCATCATCAGCGCCGCGCCCGCGCCCTGCACCGCGCGCCAGGCCACGAGCCAGCTGTCGTTCGGCGAGAAGCCGATCGCGCCGCTCGAGGCCGCGAAGATGACCACGCCCGCGAGGAACACCCTGCGGCGGCCGAACAGGTCGCCGAGGCGTCCGCCGGTGACGAGCAGCACGGCGAAGGACAGCGTGTAGGCGTTGACCGTCCACTCCAGCGACGCCGTCGAGGCGTGCAGCCCACGCTGGATCGACGGCAGCGCCACGTTCACCACGGTGTTGTCGAGCATGATCATGAAGAGCGCGAAGCACATCGCGCCGAGCGCCCACCAGCGGCGGTTCTGCTCGTTCATCTGCAGCGCGCGGATCCTCTCGGTCATGTGCGCGGCTCCTGCTCCGCCGGCCTGTAGGCGGCGATCTCCTCGCGCCCGCCGAGGATCAGGCCCAGCGCGTGCTCGAGCGCCGCGGCCTCCTCGTCGCCGAGCGAGCCGATCAGTTCCTGCAGCGCCGACAGGCGCGCCTCGTTGAGCGCCCGCGGCACGGCCCGGCCGGCATCGGTGAGGCGCAGCCGCCGCACGCGCCGGTCCACCGTGTCCTCGCGCCGGTCGACCAGGCCGCGATCGAACAGGCCGTCTACGGCGCGGCTCATCGCGGGCAGCGACACGCCGAGGGACTCGGCGAGCGCCTTCAGCGAGCGCTCGTCGCCATCCATCTCGAGCGCGCAGAGCGCCTTGAGCTGGGTGAACGAGAGGTCGAGCTCGGCGATCGCGTTGAACGTGCCGACGTTGGCGCGGCGCATCAGATAGCTGGCCAGCGCGTACATGTCGCGTGTCAGCGCCGGCCGGTCGGTGTGCGGGGAGGCGGCAGTTGCTTGCATCCGCGGAAATATATCGCTCGCGCAATGGTTGCTTGTGTGTGGTGCGTCACACACGGGCCAGCCGGCGGGCTCGGCCAAAGACAAGGAGCCCACCGGAAGCAGGCTCCTTGTCGAGGAGAAAGAGGAGACGGTGAGATACCAACCCGTCGTCACTGAGCATACTCCACCATTGGCTGTCTGGCCAGCACGGTGTCGCGACACCCGGGCGCCAGGACGCAGAGACGGCGGCGGCCGGCGGCTCAGTCGAGCGGGAACGGGAGCGCGACGACCTCGGCGCGCGCATGGGCGCCGACCAGCACCTCGGCGCCCGGCTCGGCCTCACGGCGCACGAGCGCGAGCGCGATCGGGCCGAGCCTCGGGGAGACCACCATGCTGGCGACGCGGCCGACCGTGCGGTCCCCGAGACGGAGCTCCTCTCCGGGGGACGCCGGCTCGGACAGCCGCAGGCCGCGCAGGTTGCGGTTCGGCTTGCCCCTGTAGTGCAGGCGCGCGACCGTCTCCTGCCCGACGTAGCAGCCCTTGGTGAAGCTGACCGCGCGATCGTTGAGGCCCGCCTCCTGTGGGATCACCGTCTCATCGACGTCGATCCCGAAGCGAGGACGGCCCAGCTCCACCCTGAGGCACTCGACCGCCTCCTCGGAGATCGCGATCGCGCCGCGCTCGACAAGCGTCCTCGAGAGGCGCTCGGTGTCGGCGGACTCGCAGATCAGGTCGACGCCGACGTCGGTTCGCACCGCCAGCGCCGGCAGGTCGCCGATCTCGACGGGTGCGTTTGCGTGCTCCGCGTCGCCCAGCTCCGCGGCGCCGGCGACGCGCTTGGCGTCCGGCCCGATCAGCGACAACAGGCCGCGCTCGAGCGTGCGCTTGTGAAGCTCGACTGCAAACCCCACCTTGAAGCGCCGGATCATGTCGAACAGCGCCTGCAGAGCGCTGCGCTCGGTGTCGAGCAGCAGTTCGGGCGAGCTCCCCGGCGGCTCGGCGCCGACGGCGAGGATGCGCAGGTCGCCGAGCATCTTGCCCTTGTGGGTGAGGAACGCCGCGTAACACCCCTCTCCCGGGCGCAGCGTCATCAGCTCGTTGGTCACCTGGCCGTTGAGGAACTCCGCCGCGCCGTCGCCGCTCAGCGCCAGCTTGCCGCGCTCGGAGCGGTCGAGCAGCCCGCAGCCCTCCAGCAGGACTCGGTGTTCGGAGCTCAGCGTGTCCACATCGGTGATCGCCATGTCTTCGAGAATAGCCACGCTACGCTTCTCGGCGATGGGCCTCGCAGACATCTTCCAGAACACGGTCGACGCGCTCCCAGGAGACTGGACGGACCTCGAGTTCGACCTGAGGATCGCCGACGAGTCGCGCTACGTGGAAGCGGCGCTGTATCTCGCCACGTGCAATGCGCGGCCCTACTCCCATCACGACTGGCACTGGCGCCTGCTCGTCGCGCACCAGTTCGGCCACGCCGCCGCAGCGCCCACCGTTCACGGCGCCCTGCGGCTGCTCGACGACGCCGGCATCGAGGGCGAGCTGGCGGTGCGCGAGATGCGCAGCGGGCGGGTGGAGGTCACGCAGATGTGGGGCCGCCCGTACTCCGCTCGCGAGGAGTTTCGCCGCCTGCGGGCGCAGTAGCGATGGCGCGGGTGCTGGCGCTCGTGCCCGACCTCCTGTTCGGGTCGCGCGTGCAGGGGAGCCTGATCGCCGCCGGCCATGACGTCGAGCTGATCGGCGGCGAGGCGGGACTGGTCGAGCGGCTCGCCGACGCCGACGCGCCGCCCGCGGCGGTGCTGATCGTCGACCTGGCGGACGGGTCGTTCGACGGCGCGGGCATCGTGGAATCGCTCTCGCGCGGCGAAGCCCTCGGGCAGACCCGCACCCTCGCCTTCTACGCGCACGTGGAGGGATCCGTTCGCGAGCGTGCCGAGCAGGCCGGGTTCGACCTCGTGGTGCCCCGCTCGCGCATGGCTCGCGAGGGGGCTGAGCTCGTTACCCGCCTGGCCGCCGAGGGCACGCCGAGAGGCGACTAGGCCGCCGGCGCTGGCGCCCGCTGCGCGCGGCGCACCAGCGGATGGCGCGGCGAGGCCCCGGGGCCGGGCTTGGCGGTCACGTCGCGTGCCGACAGGCGCGCGCCGCAGCTTGCGCAGATGCGGTGCTCGTCGACCCCGCCGCCGCAGCCGCGGTGTTCGAGCAGCACGGGCGGCCCGCCGGGCCGTGACACGTGCTCGTCGCCCCACCTCATCAGCGCGACGACCGTGGGCCACAGGTCGATGCCCTTCTCGGTGAGGAAGTACTCATGGCGCGGGGGGTGCTCCTGGTAGAGGCGCCTCTCGAGCACGCCGTTCTCGACGAGTCGCGTCAGCCTCGTCTGCAGCACGTTGCGCGCGATGTCGAGGTCGGACTGCATCTCATCGAAGCGGCGCACGCCCAGGAAGACCTCGCGCACGATCAGCAGCGACCAGCGCTCGCCGACCACCTCGAGGGCTGCGGCGATGTTGCACGTCTGGCCGTCGTAGTCGTTGCGGAGCATCTCTCCACATCATAGCCGCTCAGCATTGCATCATGCAACCCACTCTGCTAGCGTCCGTTTCATGATGCAACGCAAGTGGCTCGTCACGCTGGTCGTCTGCGTCGGGGTGTTCATGTCGAGCCTCGACCTGTTCATCGTCAACATCGCCTTCCCGGCGATCGGCAGACACTTCGGTGGGGCGTCGCTCGCCTCGCTCTCATGGATCCTCAGCGGCTACGCGATCGTGTTCGCGGCGCTTCTCGTGCCGGCCGGCAGATGGGCCGATGCGTTCGGCAGAAAGCGCGCATTCCTCCTGGGGCTCGGGATCTTCGTGGCCGCGAGCGCCGGATGCGCGGCGGCGCCATCGGTCGGGCTCCTGATCGCGGCCCGGGTGCTGCAGGCCGCCGGTGGCGCGCTGATGCTCCCCACCTCGCTGGGGCTGATGCTGCCAGAGTTCGCGCCACACGAGCGCCACGCCGCGATCGGCGTCTGGGCCGCGACCGGTGGCACCGCGGCCGCGGCCGGGCCGCCGCTGGGAGGGCTGCTCGTGCAGGCCGACTGGCGGCTGGTGTTCCTCGTGAACGTGCCGGTCGGGCTGGCCGGGCTGCTGGTCGGCGCGCGCACGCTGCGCGAGCGCCGCGAGCTCGGCGCCCAGCGCCCCGACGTGCTCGGCGCCGTGGCGATCATCGTGGCGATCGGCGCCCTGGTGGTCGCGATCGTCCAGGGGCAGAGCTGGGGCTGGGGCTCCCCGGCCATCCTCGGGCTGCTCGCCGTCGCGGCGCTCCTGCTTCCGGCGATCTGGTGGCGCTCTGAGCGTCACACGGCGCCGGTGGTCGATCCGTCGATGCTGCGCGTGCGCAGCTTCGGCCTGGCGGTCGGAGCCTCTCTGCTGTTCTTCTGCGGATTCGGGGCGATGCTGCTCTCGGGGGTTCTCTTCCTCACGACGGTGTGGCACGAGAGCGTCCTGCGCGCCGGGCTGATGCTGTTCCCCGGCCCCGCGATGGCGACCCTCTTCAGCGTCCCCTCGGCGCGGCTCGGCGCGCGCGTCGGATATCGCATCCCCGGGCTCGTCGGATCGGTGCTGTTCGCCGCCGGCTCGCTCTGGTACATCACGCAGACCGGCG
Source organism: Solirubrobacteraceae bacterium (assembly GCA_034665005.1). Taxonomy (GTDB): domain Bacteria; phylum Actinomycetota; class Thermoleophilia; order Solirubrobacterales; family Solirubrobacteraceae; genus Palsa-744. The sequence continues at coordinate 41,245 of JAXDGO010000048.1, forward strand.
ATCACCCGCACTACGCCTCCGAGTACCTCCCCGGGATGCTGATCGGCGGAGCCGGTGTCGGCCTCGTGATCCCGACGCTCACCGGAGCCGGCGCTTCCTCGCTGGCGCCCGAGCGCTTCGCGACCGGCGCGGCCGTGCTGACGATGGGCCGCCAGATCGGCGCCGCGCTCGGCGTCGCGGTGCTCGTCGCGGTGCTGGGCACGCATGCGAGCAGCGCGGCCGACTTCCACACGGCGTGGCTGATCAGCGTGATCGGCGGGCTCGCGGCCGGCGCCGCGCTCACGGCCCTCGGGCCATCGGCGCTCAGCGCGGTGCGATCCCCGGCGGCGGCGGAGGGAGCAGCATGAGCGCGACAGAGCAGCTGCGCACGCGCAGCTTCAGCTGGGAGGACCCCGCCGAGGTGGCCGCGGCGGGGGCGAGCCTGACGGGCCTCGATTACATGCAGGCGATCATCGACGGAGCGCTGCCGCCGCCGCCCATTGCGCAGCTGCTCGACTTCAACATGGTCGAGGTGGACCACGGGCGCGCGCTGTTCGAGATGCGCCCGGCGGAGTGGATGTACAACCCGCTCGGCTCCGTCCACGGCGGCGTCGCCGCGACGATCCTCGACACGTGCATGGGCTGCGCCGTGCACAGCACACTCGAGGCGGGCGTGGGGTTCACGACCGCGGACCTGCAGGTCCGCTACATCCGCGCGATGAGCGACACGACCGGCCGCGTGCTCGCCGAGGGCCGCGTCTTGCACCGCGGGCGGCGCACCGCGACCGCCGAGGGGCGGCTGTTCGCCGAGGACGGCGACGCCCTGATCGCGCACGCCACGACCGGCTGCATGATCCTGCGCTAGGCACAGGACGGCGCGCGGGCGCTCAGCTCGGCTGCGTGGCCGCGCCGCCGCCGAGATCGGCATGCTCGGCCTCGACCGGGTCCAGTGGCACGAGCGCCGCGTTCGGGACACGCTCGAAACGCCGGTCCCGGTGCCCGGCGCGGGTCGCGAGCGCCGCGCGGATGACCATCCCGTGGCAGACCACCAGGGCGGGCAGCTCTGCCAGCTCGACATCCTCGAGCGCCGCGCTGACCCGCTCCTCCTGCTGGGCGAACGACTCCCCGCCTGGAAACGCGAAGTCCGGATCGCCGGTGGCGAAGGCCGCGAACCGCTCGGGCGCCTCGGCCTGGACCTCGGCGAAGCTGCGATCGGTCCAGTCGCCCGCATCGGTCTCCATCAGCCGCGCGTCCTCCTCGGGCTCGAGGCCGATCCTCAGCGCTATGACATCGGCGGTTTCGCGTGCGCGAAGCAGCGGGCTGCACCACAGCGCGCGGAAGCCGTGCACGGCTGCGCGCTCGGCGAGATCGACGGCCTGCGCGCGGCCGGTCTCATCGAGGGGCACCGGCAGCTGGCCCTGGAAGCGGCCCTCGAGGTTGTATGCCGTCTGGCCGTGGCGTGCCAGGTAGACGCCGCTGTCGGACCGCCCGGTCAGGGTCGATCAAATCGGTCGAGGTTCATGACCTTGTCCCACGCGGCAACGAAGTCGCGCACGAACTTCTCGCCGGCGTCGTCGCAGGCGTAGACCTCCGACAGCGCCCGCAGCTCGGAGTTGGAGCCGAAGACGAGGTCGACCGCCGTGGCCGTCCACTTGAGCTCGCCGCTGGCGCGGTCGTGCCCCTCGTAGAGGCTCTGCGCCGAGTCGGAGGCCTTCCACTCCGTGCCCATGTCCAGCAGGTTGACGAAGAAGTCGTTGCTCAGCGTCTGCGGCCGGTCGGTGAAGACGCCATGCCGAGACTGCCCGAAGTTCGCGTTCAGGGCACGCATGCCGCCGATCAGCACCGTCATCTCGGGGGCGGTCAGCGTGAGCATGAAGGCCCGATCCAGGAGCCCGTGCTCCAGGGGGAAGCTCTCCCCCGGCCGGGAGTAGTTGCGGAACCCGTCGACGGTCGGCTCGAGCACCGCGAAGGACTCCACGTCGGTCTGCTCCTGGGAGGCATCGGTGCGCCCCGGGCTGAAGGGGACCTGGACATCGTCGTGCCCGGCGTTCTTCGCTGCCTGCTCGACGGCCGCGCATCCGGCGAGCACGATCAGGTCGGCCAGGGAGACCCGCTTACCCCCCGACTGTGAGTCGTTGAAGTCCTTCTGGATCTGCTCGAGGGTCGCAAGCGCGGATGCGAGCTCGGCCGGTTCGCCCCACTCCCAGTCCTTCTGCGGGGCGAGGCGAAGGCGCGCCCCGTTCGCCCCACCGCGCTTGTCGGTGCCGCGGAACGTCGCCGCCGAAGCCCATGCGGTGGCGATCAGCCGCGAGATCGAGAGCCCGGAGGCGAGAACCCTCTCCTTCAGCACCGACACGTCGGCCTGCGCGATCAGCTCGTGGTCGACGGCCGGGACGGGGTCCTGCCACAGCTGCGCCTCTGCGATCCACGGCCCGAGGTAGCGCGACACGGGTCCCATGTCGCGGTGCAGCAGCTTGTACCACGCCTTGGCGAATGCCTCGGCGAGCTCGTCGGGGTTTTCATAGAAGCGCCGTGCGATCGGCTCGTAGATCGGGTCGACCTTCAGCGCCAGGTCCGTCGTCAGCATCATCGGCGCGTGCCGCGCGGATGGGTCGTGGGGATCCCGCACCGTGCCCTGCGCATCAGCCTCCCTGGGGGTCCACTGCTTCGCACCGGCCGGGCTCGTCGTCTGCTCCCAGTCGTAGGAGAACAGGTTGTCCAGGAAGCCGTTGTCCCACCTCGTGGGCTCGCTCGTCCAGGCGCCCTCCGGCCCGCCCGTGAGCATGCGCACGCCGTTGCCGTTGCGCTGCAAGCTGCCCTTCCAGCCAAGTCCCTGCTCCTCCAGCGGCGCGGCCTCGGGCTCGGGCCCGATGTGGCTGGGATCGACGGCGCCGTGGGTCTTGCCGAACGTGTGGCCGCCGACGATCAGCGCGACCGTCTCCTCGTCGTTCATCGCCATGCGGCCGAAGGTCTCACGGATGTCCGTGGCGGCGGCCAGCGGGTCGGGCTTGCCGTTGGGGCCCTCCGGGTTGACGTAGATGAGGCCCATCTGGACGGCGCCGAGCGGCTTGGCGAGCTCCCGCTCGCCGCTGTAGCGCTCGTCTCCGAGCCACGTGTCCTCGGAGCCCCAGAAGATCTCCTCGGGCTCCCAGATGTCCTCGCGCCCGAAGCCGAAGCCGAACGTCTGAAAGCCCATCGATTCCATCGCAACGTTGCCCGTGTACACGAGCAGATCGGCCCACGAGATCTTGCGGCCGTACTTTCGCTTGATCGGCCAGAGCAACCGGCGCGCCTTGTCGAGGCTCGCGTTGTCGGGCCAGCTGTTGAGTGGGGCGAAGCGCTGCGCGCCGCTGCCGCCGCCGCCCCGTCCGTCGGCGATCCGATAGGTCCCGGCGGCATGCCAGCTCATTCGGATGAACAGCGGTCCGTAGTGGCCGTAGTCGGCCGGCCACCAGTCCTGCGAGGAGCTCATCAGCTGGATCAGGTCGCGGCGCAGCGCGTCGAGGTCGAGGGTCTCGAACTCCTCTGCGTAGTCGAAGTCCTCGCCCATCGGGTCCGAGAGGGGCGAGTGCCGGTGTAGCACGCTCAGATCGAGCTGGTTCGGCCACCAGTCGTGGTTTGTCCGCGGACGGTGCGCCTCGGGAGTCGGGCTGGGGATCGCCGGGTTCTCGCTCTCGCTGACACTCTCAGTCATGTTGCTCCTGTCCCGTTTCTGGTCAAAGGTGCCTCTGGTCGGTCGCCGGGAGACCGACGCCCTCGGCTAGCAACGAGCGTACCGATGGAAGTGGGATCGAGGCGTAATCGGCGGGACGGCACGTGCGCCGAGCACATCCGCCGATTTCGAGCCGTTCAGGGCTTCGTGACGTATGGACAGGGAACTCCTTGACCTCGGGTCGAGCGTCGCGCGCTTGGGGGCGACGTCACGGCACCAGAACGATCTTGCCGAGCGTGTGACGCTTTTCGAGCTGTTCATAGGCGTCGCGCACCCGCTCGAGCGGGTAGGCCGCGGCGATCGGCAGCTCGAGCTCGCCGCGCGCGATCATGCGGGCCAGCTCCGCCAGCACCTCCGCGCTCGTGCCCGCGGCGCTGGCGTCGGTCTTCGCGCCGTGGCGTTGCGCGGCCTCATAGTCGATGATCGTGTCGATCCGCTCGGGCCTGACGCCCAGCTCGACCGCCAGGTCGACATAGCCACCGCCGAAGGTGTCGATGAACGCATCGATCCCCTCGGCCGCCTCCTCTCGCAGTCGTTGCGCGAGGCCCTCGCCGTAAGCGACAGGCACGACGTCGTGCGCCCGCAGCCATTCGTGGTGCGCATCGCTTGCGATGCCCAGGACACGAGCGCCCGCTCGGTGCGCGAGCTGCACCGCCAAGCAGCCCACGCCCCCGGCTGCCGCCGAGACGGCGACCGTCTCGCCGAGCTGCGGCGTTACACCGCGCACCGCCGCCCAAGCCGTCGCCCCGGCGACGTACAGCGCACCCGCAACCTCCCACGGAACCTCCGCCGGTCGCGCCGTCAGGTGGTCGGCGGGCACCACGACAAGCTCGGCTTGGCTCGACCGCTCGTCGCTCCAGCCGATCACCTCCGCGTCCGGGCCCCAGCCCTCGACGCCGTTCGCGGCGTGCTCGACGACGCCCGCCAGGTCGCTGCCCTCGCCCGACGGGAACTTCGCCGGCCAGCGGTCCTGCAGCCGGCCCTCGCGGATCGCGACCTCGCCAGGGTTGACGCCCGCCGCCTTGACGCGCACCAGCACCTGCCCGGGGGCGGGCGTCGGGGCCCCGACCTCGACCACCTCGAGAACGTCCGCTCCGCCATAGCGCTCGAACCTCACCGCGCGCATACGTCCAGACTAGCCACGCCCCCGCACCGCTTCCACGGGGCCGAGCGCGAGGCGTCATAGACTCCAACCATGCGCCGCAGGGTCACCTTCTCGCGCAACCTGACGCTGTCGCTGTCGCGGACCTGCCGCTGCTACTGCAAGTACTGCGCGTTCGCGACGCACGCGGCACACCTCTACTCGCCGGATGAAGTGCTCGAGATCCTCGATGGCGCGGCTCGCCGGCAGGTCAAGGAGCTGCTCGTGCTCACGGGCGAGCGGCCGGAGGTCAACCCGGAGGTGCGCGAACGGCTTCTCGCTTACGGGCATGAGGACTTCACGGCATATGTCGTGTGGGTGTGCGAGCGGGCGCTCGAGCGGGGCCTGTTGCCGCACACCAACCTGGGCGTGCTCTCCCGCGACGACCTGGCGCGGCTGCGCGAGGTCACCGCGTCGCAGGGCCTGATGCTCGAGTCGGTGTCGGAGCGCCTGATGGACACCGTCCACGCCGGCTCGCCCACCAAGCACCCCGCGCGGCGCCTGGAGACGATCCGCGCGGCGGGCGAGCTGCGGATCCCGTTCACCAGCGGGATCCTCGTGGGCATCGGCGAGACCGAGCAGGAGCGGGTCCAGTCGCTGGAAGCGCTCGCCGCCGTCCACGCCGAGCACGGCCACATCCAGGAGGTGATCCTCCAGAACTTCGTCCCCCACCAGCGCTACTACGGGCGCGAGCCGGCGCAGATCGCCGACGCCGCCGCGCGCGAGTACTGGCGAACGGGAGTGGCCGACGGCCGCCCGCAGCTGCCGCTGCCCGACTGGGCCTCTCCGGTGAACATCGAGGACATGAAGCGGCTGATCGCGGAGACCCGCCGCCTGATGCCCGACGTGGGAATCCAGATCCCGCCGAACCTCGCCGACTGGTGGGGGGAGCTCGTCGCCGCCGGCGCCACCGACCTGGGCGGACTGAGCGCCAACGGCGACCACATCTCCCCGGAGCATCCGTTCCCGTCGCCGCACCAGGTGCGCAAGGAGCTGCAGCGAGACGGCTACGCGCTGACCGAGCGGCTCTGCGTCTACCCCCGCTACATCGACGCCGAGTGGGTGGCGCAGGGCGTGCTCGACGCGATCAAGGTCAAGTACTGGAGCTTCATCCCGCGGCGCGGGTCCGGGCGCACCGAGCCGCCGGCGCCGATCCGGCCGAGCCTGCTCGCCGGTGCGGTGAAGCGCGGCAGGGAGGGTCTCGCCCTGACGGCCGATGAGCTCACGGCCATGTTCGCGGAGACGCGCCCGGAGGCGATCGAGGACATGCGCCAGGCCGCCGACGAGCTGCGCGCGGAGCTCGCCGGCGAGCAGGTCACGTTCGTCGTCAACCGCAACATCAACATCTCAAACGTCTGCACGGTGGGCTGTGCGTTCTGCGGCTTCGGGCAGGGCAAGCGCTCGCCCGACGCCTACGAGCACGACCAGGCCGACTTCGTGGGACGGATCGACGGGGCGGTCCAATACGGCGCCACGGAGCTGTGCATCCAGTCGGGGATCCATCCGGACTGGGACCTCGACGACTACCTCGGCTGGCTGCGGCTGGCCAAGGCGACCGCGCCGCAGCTGCACCTGCACGCCTACAGCGCGATGGAGATCGCCCACATGTGCGACATCTCGCAGCTGCCGCCGGCCGAGGTGTTCGCGCAGCTGAAGGACGCGGGCCTCGGATCGACGCCGGGCACGGCCGCGGAGGTGCTGCACGACGGCGTGCGCGAACGCATCTCGCCGAACAAGCTGCCGGTCGCGCGCTGGGTGCAGATCATCCGTGCGAGCCACGAGGCCGGCCTGCGCTCGACCGCGACGGTGATGTTCGGGCACATCGAGGAGCCGTGGGAGCTAGCCGAGCACATGCGCGTGGTGCGCGAGCTGCAGGAAGCGACCGGCGGGATCACCGAGTTCGTGCCGCTCTCGTTCATCCCCTTCCAGACGCTGCTGGGGCGCACCCACGGGGTGGAGGAGATCTCGCGGGAGGAGAACCTCAAGCACACCGCGGTCTTCCGCCTGGCGCTCGGGCGCACGATTCCCAGCCTGCAGGCGTCGTGGGTGAAGATGGGGATCGACGCGGCGACCGAGGCGCTGCGCTGGGGTGTCAACGACCTCGGCGGGACGTTGATGGAGGAGTCGATCAGCCGTCTGGCCGGCAGCTACCACGGCACCAGGCTCGACCCCGACCAGCTGGTCGCGGCTGCGCACGCCGCGGGGCGGCCGGCGGCCGAGCGCACGACGCTCTACGAGATCAGGCGCCGCTACGAGCTGCCGCTGGCCGCCTGAGACTCGAGGAAGCGCTCTATCGCCTCGAGCATCATGCGGTTGTAGGCGACGCCGACCTGCAGGCTGGCCCGCACGCCGTCCCAGGCGGGATCGTCGCCGCTGACGGCCTCGAGATATCCCTCGAGCTCGGCCAGCTTCGCCCGGTGCCAGTCGCAGCGCACCCTGAAGATGGGAATCGGGTCGCTGCCGGCGAAGATCTTCAGCACGCCTTCCTCGCGCAGCTGCGGAGGCGTGAGCTCGGGGGAGGCCCTCCAGCGATCGAGCGCCCTGCGTCCCTCGTCGGTGAGCGAGTAGACCTTGCGCCGCCTGCCGCCGTCCTCCTGTTGCTCGGAGAGGAAGCCGCCCTCGGCGAGTCGCGTCGGCTCGGCGTAGAAGGTTGTGTGCGGGACCATCCAGAAGTTCGCGATCGACGACTCGAGCGCCTGCTTGAGGTCGTAGGGGGTGGACGGGCCGAGCAGCTCGATCAGCGTGAGGACGGCGAACGACGTCCCCGTGAGGCGGGATCCGTTCTCGCTCATCGTCTGCATGTGGGGGGCTTGACGTTCATAGTTCAATCTGTATAGTACGCACCGTACTATAGCCGCGGCAACTGCTGATGCTGATCGACCAGGCGCAAGGCGCCGGAGGTGAGGACATGAGTCAGGCGAAAGTCAACGGCACGGTAACGACCGGCGAGGACTATGACGCGGTCGTCGTGGGGGCGAGCCTCGCCGGCTGCGCCTCGGCGATCCTCCTCGCTCGCGACGGAGCGCGCGTCGCGCTGGTCGAGCAGCGGCCCGACCAGGCCGCGTACAAGAAGATCTGCTCGCACTACATCCAGTCCTCGGCGGTGGCGAGCCTCGAGCGCCTCGGCCTGCTCGAGCCGATGATGCAGGCTGGCGCCGTCCGCTCGCGCGTGCGGCTGAACACGCCGTGGGGCTGGATCGAGCCCCCCACCGAGAGCCTCGTCCCGAGCGGCGTGAACCTGCGCCGCGAGATCCTCGACCCGATGATCCGAGAGACGGCTGCGAACACCCCTGGCGTCGAGCTGATCCTCGGCCACACGGTGCACGAGCTGCTGCGCGATGGCGATGTCGTGTGCGGTGCGCTCGCGCGCAACACGGCCGGCGAGGAGCTGCGCCTGAAGAGCAGGCTGCTCGTCGGCGCCGACGGGCGCGGCTCGCGCATCGCCAAGCTCGCCGGTGTCGCCAGCAAGACCGTGCCGCACGGCCGCATCGCCTACGGAGGCTATTTCGAGGGCCCGCCGCCGCAGGGCTCGCCGGACGCTTCGTTCTGGCTGCTCGATCCCGACATGGCTGCTGCGTTCCCGACGGACAGCGGCCTCACGTTCTACGCGGCGATGCCCGTCAAGGAGCACGCGGGCGCGTTTCGCGAGGATCCGGGCAACGCGCTCGTCGCGCTGCTGGAGGGCCTGCCGGACGGTCCTCCGATCAGGGCTTCGCGCATGGTCCAGCCGCCGCAGGGCAAGCTCGACATGACCAACGTCGCCAACGAGCCGGTGGCTCCGGGCCTCGCGCTCGTGGGCGACGCGGCGCTGGCGATCGACCCGCTGTGGGGCGTCGGCTGCGGCTGGGCGCTGCAGTCGGCGGGCTGGCTCGCGGACAGCGTCTCGCCCGCTCTGCGCGGCTCCGAGCCGCTGCCGGCCGCGCTGAAGCGCTACCGCCGCAGGCACGCGCGCGCGCTGCGCGGGCACGCGGCGATGATCTACGACTACGCCGGTGGCAGGAAGTTCAACGCCCCCGAGCGTCTGCTGTTCTCCACGGCGACCTACGATGACCGCATGGCCGCGGTGATGGAGGCGTTCGGGACCCGCAACATGGGGCCGCTGCAGATGATGATGCGCGGCATGCCGCTCGCCCTGCGCGCGCGGGCGCGCCGCTCGCTGTCCCGGCGCGGCGGGAGGCGCTCCGGCTCAACGCCGGTCGGCTCGGCGGTCGGCGACGGCCCGGTCGTGCAGGGCTCCTCCACGCGGGCCGCCCGATGAGCAGCCTGCGCCACGGCCGCGTGGAGGTGCGCGGCGGCAGCTCGCCGATGATCGAAGCGGGTCCGCCGGATGCCCGCGAGGCCGTCGTGTTCGTGCACGGCAACCCCGGGTCCTCGAGCGACTGGACAGCGCTCGTGGAGGCGACGGGCGAGCTCGGCAGGGCGCTCGCCGTTGACATGCCGGGCTTCGGAAAGGCGGATGCGCCCGCCGGATTCGGGTACCAGGTGTCCTCCTATGCGGACTTCCTCGACGGCGCGCTGAAGCAGCTCGGCGTCGATCGGGCGCATCTCGTGCTGCACGACTTCGGCGGTCCGTTCGGCCTGCTGTGGGGCGTCCAGCATCCCCAGGCGTGGGCGAGCGTCGTGCTGATCAACATCGGCGTGATGCCTGGCTACACGTGGCATTCGATGGCCAAACGCTGGCGCACGCCCGTGCTCGGCGAGCTCGTGCAGGCCTGGATCCCCCGCTGGGGCTGGCGGCGCACGATGCAGAAATCGAGCCCGAGGGGACTGCCGGAGGACTTCGTCGACAAGATGTACGACGACTACGACCGCGTCACACGCCAGACGGTGCTGAAGCTCTATCGGGCCACGCCCGATCCGGGCAAGACAGCCGAGGAGCTGGGCGGCGCGGTCGCGGAGATGCACAAGCCGGCGCTGGTCGTCTGGGGCGCCGCGGACCCCTTCATCGGCGTCCAGTTCGCGGAGCGCCAGCGGGAGTTCTTCGACGTGCAGGAGATGCTGATCCTCGACGAGAGCGGCCACTGGCCCTTCCAGGACGACCCGCAGGCCGTCGCGGCCGCGGTCGTGCCGTTCCTGCGGCGGCAGCTGGGCGCCGGCGTGCCCGCGTAGCGCCGCGGCCTGAGGGAGGACTAGCGGAACAGATCCTCCTCGAGCGGCCGCATCAGCGCCGCGGCCCCGGGGCCGTCCGCTTCGGTCACGAAGCGCTCGAGGCCATCGATCAGCACGACCGGCTCGCGCGAGTCCTTCGTGCGAGCGAGATCGGCGGCCGCCGCCGCGGCGTCGGCCACTGCCAGCCAGGTTGCCCTCAGCTCCAGGCCGTCCGCATCGGTCCGTCCACGCCAGTCGTCGAGCGGCTGCATGCCCGCCAGCCCGATGGCCACATCGCACTGACCGTGACGCCAGGCGCGCCCGAAGCTGTCGCTGATCAGGACCGCGGCGGTGCCCGTCTCGGTGCGGCCGGCCGCTCGCCGGCCGCCCAGCTCGCGCAGGCGCGCGCGGATGCGTCGCGCCGAGGCGTCCGGGTCGCGCGGGAGCAGGATCACGGTGCCCGGCGAGGCGGCGTTGGAGACGTCGACGCCGGCGTTCGCGCACACGAGGCCGTGGCGCGTGCGGCAGATCAGCACGCCGCGCTCGGCGCGCAGCACCTCGCTGGACTCCTCGAGCACGACCTGCACGACGCGCGGATCCCTGTCCTCGCCGGCGCCCGCGGCGAGCTCGGCGGCAAGCTCGCGGGCGCGCTCGCCCGGCGTCACGTCGTCCAGCGCGACGACCGCCGCCTCGGCCTTGGAGACGGCCGTGTGCGCGATCGCGACGACCTGCCGTTCGCTCGGCAGGCGGCCGTCCAGCGCGGCGACGATCAGCGCCGCGAGGTCATCGCCGGCGCGCACCTCGGGGATGCCGCTGAGGCCGCATGCGGAGAGGCTCGCCACGACGGGCTCGGGGTCAGGCGGAGGTCGTGATCGGGAGGACGTCCGTGCGTTCGGGCTGGCCGAGCACCGCGCGCGTGTGGGAGGCGCGCGCGCCGTGCCCCGAGAGCCGCTCCCGTAGCGCGGCGAGGTCGGCGCCGGTGTCGACGTCGAGCAGCAGCGACGGCAGCTGCTGCACGCGGCAGGAGATGCCGGCGGCGAGCGCGAGCTCGCGGTGGCGCTCGCAGCTGCCGGGCCCGAAGGCGGGCGGTATCGCGTCGGGCGGAGCGAGCAGCAGCCCGTTGGTGCCGGTCCCGTGACGATCGGGCAGGATCACCACCTCGGGCTCGCCGCGCTCGCTCGCGCCTGACGGCGCCGCGCGCAGCAGCGCATCGAGCTCGCCTGCGTCCAGCGCAGGGCAGTCGCCGGGAACGCAGAGCACGCGCTCGAACCCCTCGGCGAGCGCTCGTCGCACGCCGAGCGTCACCGCGGCCGGCTGGCCGCTCTCGGCCTGATCGTCGATCGCGATCGCGCCCTGCTCGCGCGCCGCCGCGGCGACGGCGGGCTCACGGGTCACGACGATCGTGCGCTCGATCGACTCCGCCTCGGCCAGCGCTCGCAGCACGTCGGCGACCATCGCACGGGCGAGCGCCGTCCGCAGGGCATCGTCGACGCTTGCGCCGAGACGCTGCTTGGCGCGGTCGAAGCGCTTGACGGGGAGCACCGCGGCTGTCCTCATTTCCAGAGCGTATCCAGCGAGGCTCCGGGCGCAGGGCTAGCTGCGCAGCCCGTCGGCGAACGACACCGTCTGCTCGGCGACGCGCGCCCTCGCGGCGGCGTCCGCCATGCGGATGTCCGTCTGGAAGCAGGCGAGCCTGCCGACGTTCTCGTCGGCGACGATCCCGTCGAGCAGCTCGCCATAGAAGTCCGCCACCCCGTCGGCGCTCAGATCGAGTGCCGCGAACGCCATGAACGACGCGGTCGGGCCCTTGAGCACCTCGCCTCCGACGATCGGGCTGACGGCCACGACGGGCGCGTCGGCGGCGAGCAGCGCCTCGTGGATGCCTGGCACGGCCAGGATGGGGGCGATCGAGGCGAGCGGGTTGGAAGGGCCGATCACGATCGCGCGCGCCGAGCCGATCGCCTCGAGCACGTCGGCGCTCGGTGCCGCCTGCTCGGCCCCGCGGTACTCCAGCGCCTCGAGCATGCCGGCCGCCCGCTCACGGATCATGAACTCCTGAAAGCCGGACCAGCCGCGCTCGCCGGTGCGGACCCAGGTACGCACCGGATGGTCGCTCATCGGCAGCACGCGCGAGCGGACGCCGATCGCCTCGTTGAGCCGCGCGAGCGCCGCCGTGGGGGAGATCCCCTCCGCGAGCATCCTCGCGCGCTCCAGGCACCACGCGAGGTCGCGGTCGCCGAGGTTGAACCACACGTCGGACCCGAGCCCGCGCAGCGCGTCCATCACCTCGAACGTGTCGCCCCGAAGGCCCCAACCGCGCTCGTCGATCTGATCGGCGAGCCAGAAGGAGACGAGGTCGGGATCGGGCGAGACGTAGGCGCCGTAGATCTCGATGTCGTCGCCGGTGTTGACGACGACCGCGACCCGCTCGGCTCCCACGGCGTCGGCCATGCCCCTGGCGAGCTTCGCTCCGCCGGTGCCTCCGGCGAGCACGACGACCTCTGTGGCGCTCACTCCCACAGCCGCTCGGGCAGGCTCGTGAGGCGGATGCCCGCGTGCGCCTTGTAGCGGGCGTTGACGGAGATCAGCATCGCGGTCAGCGACTCGGCTATGCGCGCCATCTCCAGGCGCCCGCAGTCCACGCAGCGCAGGCCGTCGATCAGCTCGATCAGGCCGGCTGCCTCGAGCTTGTCCGCGCGCGCGTCGCCGCACAGCAGCACGTCCTGCTCGAGCGGATGCTGCAGGTCGCTGAGCGATGCCGCGCTGACTGTGTGGAGCCCTGAGACGACGCGCACCCCGGCGGGCACCATCTCGGCGGCCTGCTGGGCAGCCGAGCCCTGCCACACGCCGAGCATCCTCGTCGCCTTGCCGCTGACAGCGGCGGCGAGCGGGACGGTCGCGTCGATCAGCAGCTGGCCGGGGAGCCACGCGGCCTTCAGGTTGGCGAGCGTCTCGGACTGGCTTCGAAACGGCACGCTGAGGATGACCGTCGACGCGGCGGCCACGGCGCCGGCGTTGTCGTGCGCCGAGAACACCCCCTCGGGCGCCACGAACGCCGCCCGCTCGACCGTTTCCTCGGCTCGCAGGCGCTCGCGCGAGCCGACCGCGATCGGCACGCCTGCGCGGGCGAGCCTGATCGCGAGACCGAAGCCGAGCGCGCCCGAGGCGCCGATGACAGCTACCGGATCGGGAGGCGACGGGGGCACGGCGGCCGAGTATAGGCTCCCGCCGATGACCCTCGACGGGAAGACCGCTCTCGTGACCGGCGGCGCCTCGGGGATCGGGGCCGCCACGGCTCGCAGGCTCGCGGCTGAGGGCGCGCGCGTGGCGATCGGCGATGTCAACGAGGACGGCGCGCGCGAGGTCGCAGGCGAGCTGGACGGCTTCGCGTGCCCGCTCGATGTGACGGACACGGCGTCCGTGCGGGCCGCGGTCGCTGCCACGGTCGCGGAGCTCGGCGAGATCGACGTGCTCGTCAACAACGCCGGCACCGACCGGTTCTCCTTCTTCGTGAACTCCGACGAGGAGCTGTGGGACTTCGTGCTCGGCGTCAACCTGCGCGGCGTGCTGGCGGTCACCCACGCGGTGCTTCCGACCATGCAGCAGCGCCGCAGCGGCTCGATCGTCAATGTCGCCAGCGAGGCCGGCCGCGTCGGGTCGCAGGGCTCGGCCGTGTACTCGGCGGCGAAGGCGGGCGTGATCGGCTTCACCAAGGCGATCGCGCGTGAAGCGGCCCGCTATCGCGTGCGCTGCAACGCGGTGGCGCCGGGGCCGATCGAGACGCCGCTGCTCAACGCGGCGCCGCTCGTGCTCGGCGAGGTCGGCGAGCGGCTCAAGCAGGCGATGGTCAACGCCACGGCTCTCGGCCGCGCCGGGGAGCCCGAGGAGGTCGCCGCCGCGATCGCGTTCCTCGCGGGCGAGGACGCCTCCTACGTCACCGGCCAGACCCTGAACGTAAGCGGCGGCCTGTCGATGTGGTGAGCGCTTCCGTGTCCGATCAGCCGAGCGCCGTCAGCATCAGGGAGGTCGGCCCGCGCGACGGCTTTCAGAACGAGCCGGAGGTGATCTCGACCGAGCACAAGGTCGAGCTGATCGACGCGCTCGCGCGCACGGGCCTGCGGCGGCTGGAGGTGACGAGCTTCGTGCGCGCGGACGTTATCCCGCAGCTCGCCGACGCGGCCGAGGTCCTGGCCCGCATCGACGTGCCGGAGGAGGTCAGCGTGTCGGTGCTGATCCCGAACGAGCGGGGACTCGACGCCGCGCTGCAGCAGCGCGACTCATTCGACGAGGTGAACGTCTTCCTGTCGGCCTCCGAGACGCACAACCGCAAGAACGTCAACCGGTCTGTCGCCGAGTCGCTCGCGGGACTGCAGGTGGTGCTCGCCCGCGCGCGCGAGGCGGGACTGCGCTGCGAGGGCGTTATCTCGACGTCCTTCGGCTGCCCCTACGAGGGTCAGGTGCCGCCCGAGCGGGTGCTTGAGATCGCGGCGAGCCTGCGCGACGCGGGCGCGCAGGAGATCGGCTTCGGCGACACGACGGGGATGGCCAACCCGCGCCAGGTTCGCGAGTTCTTCAGGACGGCCCGGGGATCCCTCGGGGCAGGCACGCAGCTTACGGCGCACTTCCACAACACGCGCGGACAGGGCCTGGCGAACGTGCTCGCGGCGCTCGACGAGGGGGTGGACAGCTTCGAGTCGAGCTTCGGCGAGCTCGGCGGCTGCCCGGTACCGGCGGGGGCGACCGGCAACATCGCAACCGAGGACCTGGTCTCGATGCTTCACGAGATGGGCATCGAGACGGGCATCGACCTGCCGGCGCTGCTCGCCTGCGCGCGACGCGTGCGGGAGCTCCTGGGACGCCCGCTCGGCAGCCATACGCTCGTGGCGGGGCCGGTGCAGTGGCGGCCCTAGCCGGCTAGCGCCGTCTGGGACTCGCTCTCCCGGCGCGCGCGCTCGCGCGCCTCGGCCACGCAGTACTCCTGCACGGCGACCTCCATCTCGAGCGTCTGCGCGAGCGCCGGCCGGGCGGACGCGTCGATCACGCGCTTGGCACGTCCGACGGCGATCGGCGAGTTCGCGAGGAGCTCGTCCACGAGCGCCTGGGTCGCGCCCTCGAGCTCCTCGGGAGCGGCGACGCGGTTCACGAGGCCGATCCGCTCGGCCTCGGCGGCGTCGATCAGGCGGGCGGTCATGATCAGCTCCTTGGCGCGGCCGAGCCCGACGACGGCCGGCAGGCGCGTGGACCCGCCGACGTCCGGGATGATCCCGAACTTGACCTCCGGGAGGCCGAGCTGGGAGTCGCTCGAGGCGACCCGCAGGTCGCACCCGAGCGCGACCTCGAGCGCGCCGCCGACGCAGGTGCGGTGAATCTGGCAGACGACCGGCTTTGGCATCGTTTCGCAGAGGTTCGCGCACTCCAGGAAGACGTTGCGGAACGGGCGCAGCATGCCGGGCTCGCCGGTCGAGGACATCAGCTCGACGAGGTCGACGCCGGCCGAGAAGACCGGCCCTTCGCCGCGCAGGACGACGCAGTCCACGGCCTGATCTGCGGCGGCGGCGCGCAGGACGTCTCCGAGCTCGAGCAGCAGCTCCTGGTTCATCGCGTTGCGCTTCTCAGGTCGATTCAGCACGACGTGCCTGACCGGCCCACGATCCTCGGTGACGACCATGCTCATCGGGCGGCTCCTGACGGTGGGAGGGCGGATCGGCGGATGCCGAGAGACATGCTCACCTGAGCCTACAGCCGCCGCGTCGCGGGCGGACGGCTCGGGCTCGTAATAGGCTGCCGTTCTCGCACCCGTCCCCGACAAGAGAATTCGAGCGGAGGTCTCATGGCGCAGCAGATCGAGAAGGTGGGCGTGCTCGGAGCCGGCCTGATGGGTCATGGCATCGCGCAGGTGGCCGCGCAGGCCGGCTACGCGGTCGTGCTGCGGGAGGTCGACGAGGCGGCGCTGCAGAAGGGGATCGGCAAGATCGAGAAGCAGCTGGCGCGCGCGGTTGAGAAGGAGAAGTCCACCCAGGAGGAGGCTGACGCGGTCCGCGGCCGCATCGAGGGCACCGTGAGCTATGGCGACCTCGCCGGCTGCGACCTGGTGATCGAGGCGATCACGGAGAGCCTGCCGCTGAAGCTCGAGATGTGGCGGGAGGTCGATCCGATCGTCAAGGGAGAGGCGGTGTTCGCGACCAACACATCCTCGCTGGCCGTGATCGACCAGGCGGCTGCCACGGGCCGTCCCCAGAGCTTCGTCGGGCTGCACTACTTCAACCCGGCACAGGTGATGAAGTTGGTCGAGGTCGTCCGCTGCGTCACGACCAGCGACGAGGCGTTCGAGACGGCGCTGCAATTCGCGCGCTCGGAGGGCAAGCTCGCGATCCCGACCAAGGACAAGGCGGGCTTCATCGTGAACCGCCTGCTCGTGCCGTACATGCTCGATGCGATCCGCGCCCATGAAGAGGGTGTCGGCTCGGTCGGCGAGATAGACGAGGCGATGAAGGCCGGCGCGGGGCATCCGATGGGGCCGCTGACGCTCGCTGACTTCGTCGGCCTGGACACGCTCGGGTCGATCTGCGACGTGCTGTTCGACGAGTTCCGCGAGCGCCGCTTCGCGAGGCCGCCGACGCTTCGGAAGATGCTGAGCGCGGGCTGGTTCGGGCGCAAGTCGGGGATGGGCTTCTACGACTACTCAGGCGAGGCGCCCGGCGAGAACGCGGGCATCTGACGGCAGGTGCGCTCGCGCCCCGCTCGTGGCAGCCAGCTACATTCCGCAGATGAGCGATGACGCAGGTATCCGCGCATCCGACGCCGACCGCGAGCTCGCCGCAGAGAGCCTGCGCGAGCACTGTGGGCGGGAGCTGAGGTGAGCGGCGGCGAGTCCGAGGTCGTCGCCGTGCCGCTAGCAGAGGCCAGCGGGCGCGCCCTGGAAGGCGGCCCCGAGCGCCATCGCGAGAAGGCGCGCGAGCAGGGGAAGCTGCCCGTCCGGGAGCGCGTCGCACGGCTGCTCGACGATGGCTCGTTCGCGGAGGAGGCGCTGCTCGCGAACTGGCAGGAGGATGGTCTCGGCGCCGACGGCGTGGTCACAGGCGTGGGCGACGTGGACGGGCGTCCGGTGGCCCTGATGGCGAACGACCCGACGGTGAAGGCCGGCTCGTGGGGGCCGAAGACAGTCGAGAAGATCCTGCGCATCCAGGAGCGAGCGCTCTCGCTCGAGATACCCATGATCTACCTCGTGGACTCGGCGGGGGCGCGCATCACCGAGCAGGTGCAGATGTTCCCCGGCAGGCGCGGCGCCGGAAGGATCTTCCACAACCAGGTCAAGCTCTCGGGCGTCGTGCCGCAGGTCTGCGTGCTGTTCGGCCCGAGCGCCGCCGGTGGCGCATACATACCGGCGTTCTGCGACGTCGTGATCATGCGCGAGGGAAACGCGTCGATGTACCTCGGCTCGCCGCGGATGGCCGAGATGGTGATCGGCGAGCGCGTCAGCCTCGAGGAGATGGGCGGCGCGCGGATGCACACGGGCGTCTCCGGTTGCGGGCACCAGCTCGTCAAGAGCGACGAGGAGGGCATCGCCGCGGCGCGGCGCCACCTCTCCTACCTGCCGGGCAGCTGGCGGCAGGAGCCCCCGCTGACGCCGCCTGCGCCGCCGCGCGCGCTGCCCGACGGCGAGACGATCGCGGGGCTGATCCCGGCCGACGAGAACAAGCCGTTCGACATGCGGAAGATGGTCGAGGCGCTAGTGGACGAGGACTCGCTGCACGAGATACACGCGCGCTGGGCGAAGGAGCTGATCGTCGGCTACGCGCGCCTTGACGGCAGGGCGATCGGGATCGTCGCCAACCAGCCGAAGCACAAGGGCGGCGTGCTGTTCAGCGACTCGGCGGACAAGGCGGCGCGCTTCATCTGGACGTGCAACGCGTTCAACGTGCCGCTGCTGTTCCTCGCTGACGTGCCGGGCTTCATGATCGGCACGCAGGTCGAGCGCGAGGGGATCATCCGCCACGGAGCGAAGATGATCAGCGCCGTGAGCGAGGCGACGGTGCCGAAGATCTCGGTGATCGTGCGCAAGGCATATGGCGCGGGGCTGTACGCGATGGCCGGGCCGGCGTTCGACCCCGACTGCTGCATCGCCCTGCCGAGCGCGTCGATCGCTGTGATGGGCCCGCAGGCGGCGATCAACGCTGTCTACTACAACCAGCTGCAGGCGATCGACGACGAGCAGGACCGTGCTCGCAGGACGGAGGAGCTGCGCCGCGAGTATGCGGAGGACATCGACATCATGCACCTCGCGTCCGAGCTCGTGATCGACGCGGTGGTCGAGGCCGACGCGCTGCGCGCAGAGCTGATCCGCCGCTTCCGCCACGCGACCGGCAAGCGCCGCGAGTGGCCCGCCAAGCACAACCCCGTGACCCCGGTCTAGCGCGATGGACGCGACTGATCTCGCCTACGCCGGAATCGCCCGCCAGGCGGAGCTGATCGCCGCCGGGGAAGTCTCCTCGCGCGAGCTCGTCGAGCTGTGCCTCGAGCGCATCGCCCGGCTCGACGGAGAGCTGAACGCGTTTCGCGTGGTGTTCGCCGAGCGCGCGCTGCTGGAAGCCGACCAGGCCGACGCCAGGCGCGGGGCCGGAGGCGGACGGCCGCTTCTGGGCGTGCCGATCGCGGTCAAGGACGACATCGACGTGGCGGGCGAGGTGACCGCCTATGGGACCAACGCCGTCGACGGGCCGGCGGCGGCCGACGCCGAGGTGGTCCGCCGGCTGCGCGAGGGCGGGGCGCTGATCATCGGCAAGACGAACGTCCCCGAGCTCACGCAGTGGCCGTTCACCGAGACGGCAACGTTCGGAGCCACGCGCAACCCTTGGGATCTCCAGCGCGCGCCGGGAGGATCCAGCGGCGGCAGCGGGGCGGCGGTCGCCGCCGGTCTTGTGGGAGCTGCGCTCGGCTCCGATGGCGCAGGGTCGATCCGGATCCCGGCGGCCTGGTGCGGGCTGTTCGGGCTCAAGCCCCAGCGCGGGCGGGTCTCGCTGGCGCCTCGCCCGCGAGCGTGGCACGGCCTCTCCGTCAACGGCGTGCTGACGCGATCGGTTGCGGACACGGCGCTGTTCCACGACGTGGCATCAGGCGCCATCGACGTCGACGTGGACCGCGCGCCCGCGCCCTCGGTGCCCTTCTCACAGGCCGCGGCGTCGGCGCCGGGAGCGCTTCGGATCGCCTACTCGACGCGCTTTCCCCCGGGGGTCATCGCGCGTCTCGACGGCGATGCGGGGCGCGCGCTCGGAGAGACGGTCGAGCTGCTGCGGTCTCTTGGCCACGACGTCGAGGAGCGCGATCCAGACTACGGCGCGGCCGCGATGGGCGCGGTCACCGTGCGCTATCTGCGCGGCATCCACGACGACGCTCGCGCGATCGCGCACCCGGAGCGCCTGGAACGTCGCACGCGCGGGATGGCGCGCCTCGGCGGCATGATCCCGCCGGCCCTGCTCGAGCGCGCGCTCGCGGGCGAGGAGCAGTTCGCGCGGCGCCTCGGCGGGGTGCTCGAGGACCATGACCTGCTGCTCACTCCGGCGACAGCCTCGCCACCGCCGCGCATCGGCCAACTGGAGGGCCGCGGCGCTCTGTGGACGCTCAACGCCGTGGCCGGCATGGTCCCCTACAACGGCGTGTGGAACGTCACGGGCCAGCCCGCGGCCTCGGTCCCCGCCGGCTTCGGGGCCGACGGGCTGCCGCGGGCGGTCCAGATCGTGGCGCGCCCGAACGACGAGCAGACGCTGCTATCGCTGGCCGCGCAGATCGAGGCGGAGCGCCCGTGGGCGCAGCAGCGCCCGCCCGGATTCTCGTGAGCGACGCAGGGCGCAGCGCAAGCGGCGCAGGGCACGGCGCGAGCGACGCGGGCACGCTGCTTGGGGTGGCGGTCGACGCGGCCCGCATGGCTGGCGCGCTGCTCGCCGATCGTGTCCGCGAGGGCGTCGAGCGGGAGGTGACGAGCAAGAGCACGCCGACCGACCTCGTGAGCGAGGCCGACATCGCGTCCGAGCGCGCGATCCGCGAGCTCCTGTCCGAGCGCCGCCCCGACGACGGCTTCCTGGGAGAGGAGGGCGGCGGCGATCAGGCGGGCGCCAGCGGCCTCGTGTGGGTCGTCGACCCGCTGGACGGGACGGTCAACTTCCTGTTCGGGATACCGCAGTGGTGCGTGAGCGTGGCGGTCCGCGACGGCGAGGGCACGCTCGCCGGCGCGGTCTACGATCCCAACCGCGACGAGCTCTTCACGGCGACACGCGACGGGCGCGCGAGGCTCGTCGGACCGATGGGCACGGTCGAGCTGGGGGGGACGCGCCGCGGCGATCCGGCCGGTATGGCCGCCGGAGGCGCCGTGCGCCCCGACGAGGAGGAGCTCGCGACGGCGATGGTCGCGACGGGCCTGGCATACGACGCCGGCGTGCGTGCCGCCCAGGCGAAGGTGCTGGCGCGGCTCGTCCCGCGCGTGCGGGACATCCGTCGCTTCGGCAGCGCCGCGCTCGACCTGACGTGGACCGCGGCGGGTCGCTACGACGCCTACTTCGAGCGGACTGTCAAGCCGTGGGACATCGCCGCAGGAGCGCTCATCTGCGAACGGGCCGGGCTGCACGTGCGTGAGCTCCCGGTGCACGAGAGCCTCCCGTGGGGGATCCTCGTCGCGCGCCCGGAGCTGGCCGATCGCCTGCTGGATCTCGTGGGCGGCCCCTAGCACCGGGGATGCGGCGGGTGGGAGTCGAACCCACACACCCTTTCGGGCAAGGCCTTTTGAGGGCCCCGCGTCTACCATTCCGCCACCGCCGCATGCGGCAGCCCAGTGTATGCGAGGGCACCGGCGGCCAGGAGGGCATCGCGCGCCAGCGGGAGGTCCCGGCGCGTGCTCAGGCGGGCTGCGGCGGGGGTGCGCCGTAGAGATCGGCGCCGGCGCTTGCGTCGGGATCGCGCCGCTCGAGCTCGACGTTCCAGCCCTGGCTGAACCCGCGCATCGCGAACGCGACGAGCAGCATCTGCAGGGGGACCAGCAGAAGCGTGAGCAGGCCCAGCAGGCCCGCGTTGATGGCGGGTTCGTGGAAGCCGGTCTTGTCGCGGGCGAACCAGCTCGGGCCGGCGACGAGCGCGAAGATCGCCAGCAGCACGGCGAGCGCCGCGGAAACGGGAAGCACGCCGCGGTTCCAGCGCGCTGCGAAGAAGGCGAGCGTGAGGTAGACGATGATGTAGCCGATCTGGATCGGCACCGCCCCCTGCAGCACGCTCCAGCCGCCGACGGTGATGATCAGTATGAGCGCGGCGCTCGCGAGCAGCAGCAGGATGACCGCGACGCGGGTGCCCTGGACGACGGGCTTGTCGCGGTTGGGGTGGGTGACGATCACGGTTCCCGGGCTGATGGCTCTGCGAAGGACATCGCGCACATGACCATACAATCTCGGGCGCCGCGCGTGGGGGACACGCGCGACGGCGCCTGCGCCGGACGCCTGCGCCGGGCGCTCCGGCGCGCCGCCCACCCGAGCTAGGCTCTGGAACGCCGAGCGGGCGTGGTGGAATTGGTAGACACGCCGGCCTTAGGAGCCGGTGGACGCAAGTCCTTGGAGGTTCGAGTCCTCTCGCCCGCATTCTCTCGCTCAGGGTCGTCCTCGCCACGAGCCGGCTGCACCGCGAATGCGACATGGCGGTTGGAGCGCACGCCTCGCCGATCTAGTGCATGAGGTGGTGTCCGTTTCGCGGAGGCCTCAAGCAACCAGGCAAGACCAAAAGGAGGCCCATATGGCCGCCAACGACCCGCAGGCCAACGATCAGCAGCGCGACAGGCTGCGCGACATCTCCGAGAGCGACGATTCGGCGATCGCGAACCTGGTCGCCATCCGAGTAGAGGAGGCGGTCGATGATTCAGAGCTCGACGCCAAGACGTTCGAGCTCGTGAACATCGCCGCTCTGATAGCCACAGGCGGCGATGAAGCCTCATACCTGCTTCACGTGCGCGCAGCCCTCGACGCCGGCGCATCGGTAGACGAGGTCACCGCGATCCTGACGGCGGTCGGACCCAATGTCGGCGTGTTCAAGATGGTCGCCGCGGCAGACCCGCTCGCGACAGCGCTCGGCATCAATCTCGCCGCAGAAGAGGCGGGAGAACGCGGCGGGGAATAGCTGGCACGGCCACCGGAGATTGCGGCGGCACGCGCAGGCTCCTAACGCTTGAGCTCTGTGCTCTGGTCGGTGGGCGCCCCGTCCCGGGGTGCCCACCCCAGCCCGTTCTCCAAGGAATGCAGGCGCCCCGCGTTGTTCGACACCGCGGTGATGGTCGCCGAGCCGCGCTCCAGCTTGGCCTCGAGTGCCGCCGCGACGACTCCGGCGCAATCTCTGTGACTCAGCCACACGCTCCGCTCGGCGGCATCGTGTACCGGGGGTTCGTCGCGGGGGTTCACGCCGCCGAAGCGGATTGCGACGGTCTCGAGACCGTGTGCAGCGGCCCATCGGCAGAGCGCCTCGCCGAAGAGCTTCGAGGCCCCGTAGGGACTGTCCGGCACGGGAGCACGCTCGGTCTCGTTGCCGAGCAGGCCACCCGATAGCTCGAGCAGCGCTTCGGCCGGCGCGAACGTGTGTGCGTGCACAGAGCTCGCGAACACGAAGCGGCGCACGCCTGCGGCGAGTGATGCGCTCAGCATGTTGAACGTCATCTGCGCGTTGCCGAGGCAGAGGGCCCCCGACTGAACGCCTTCGGCCTTTGTGTCCCAGGCGAGGTGCACGACCCCGTCGCACCCCTCCACAGCCTCCGCCGCGATACGCGGGTCGCGCAGGTCAACCTCGGGAAGGTCTGCGCATCGAAGCTCGTAGTTGCCCAGCCGACCCACCAGGACGCTGCCGATGACTCCGCGGGCACCCGTGATCAGGACGACGCTCATCGCTCAAGGCTACGGCGAACGCTCCTAGCCCGTGGGCTGTGCGGCGGTTCGAGTCGACTCGGGCTGATGCGTCGCTCTGGCGGTACTCGTCTCGTGCGTCACGGCGCCGGGAGCCCCGGCGCCGTGATCACTGGTTTATCGGCAGCACGCGGAAGCTGTTGCGCGTGGCGGACGCGCCCGCGAGCGTTTTCAGGTCGGCGACCGCAGACGGGTTGTAGATGATGTTCCCGTTGCTCTGCCCGCCGGAGGAGCCGAAGCTCAGCCCGCCGTTGCCGTCGACGACGGCCGTGCCTGTGATCTGGGCGTTGCCGTGGACCTCGACGATGATCCCGGAGGAGGCCTGCGCGTTGACGCCGTAGACCGTGCCGAAGAATTCGGCGTTCCCGTTCAGTTTGAGGGTGCCGTTGTTGAGAATCAGGAAGCCCGGTTTTTCCGCCGAGTTACCCGTGCCGCCGGTGAAGCTGAGGTCGCACGGCCCTTCGACGTACGTCGGTTTGCCGGTCAGTTCAGCGAGGCTGCCCGGGCATGTCCCGGTTTTGAAGTAGGTCGATGGCACGGCCGATTCGGCTGCTTTCTTCTCGGTCGCGAGTTCGCTCGCGGACCACGTCGGGCTCGGGCTGGCGCTGACGCCGGTCGTGTCAGGGACGATCTGTTCCTTGCCCGGGGGATACTTCTCGCATTCGGCAACCGACAGCCCCGTGCATCGCATGCTCACACCGCCCGGCTGCGAAGCGCTTCCCTGGGTGTTGATGATGAGCTTTTTTCCGTTGTTGGTGGTTTCGAACCAGTTGCCGGAGACGGCGCTCTGGGGAAATGGGATGGTGATGTACTGCGCCGAGGCCAGGGCCACGAGGACAACGAGGCGGCACTGAACCACGCCGACCGAGCGAACGAACACCTTTTCGTCGCCGTTGGCGTCATAGGCCGGCATCGATTTCTCGACCGTGGAGTTGAACAGCTGGGTTTCAGCGCCTTTGGGGCCGTTGTCGCGGACGTAGGTCGTCCACCCGTTGCTCGTTGACGACCCCCAGGAGTCTTTCGGCGTGCCAGCCGGACAGCTTGCCGAGCCCGTGTTTGGGTAGGCAACGCTGAGGCTTTCAGCGGTCGGGCAGCCGTTCGTCGTGGTGCTCGTCGCCGCGGTGCAGCTCGTCGGGTATTCCAGTCCGCCGTTCCCCGGCCATGAGCGCGACAGCTGGCCGACCTGGGCGCTGAGCGCAGCTTCTGCCACGTTGAACGACGTCTCGCTCGCCTGCTCGCGCGTGGAGGCTTTCCGCTGGGTGTCGGTCAGGAACAGCAGCCCGAGACCGAGGCCCATCATCACCGTGAGCAGCACGATGGCGGTGATTAGCGCGAATCCGTTCTCGCTGCGGGCGGATCTCATTTGATTGTCACTTTCTGTTTGCTTGTGGCTTCAAGGCCGCCCGGGTCCTTGACCTTGAGCCAGAACGTGTGCACGCTGCCTTCGGTCATTTCGGGCGTTTCGTAGGTGAGGGCGTTGGTGGGAAGCGGGGTTTCCCCTTCGATCGCGCCTTCCGACCAGGTGTAGGTCAGGGCGAGGCCGTCGGGGTCTTCGGACTGCGAGGCGTTGAGGAGCACGTGCTTGTGCAGCGATTCCGCGGTGAAGGCCGCGATCGGCTGACGGTTGGCGTTGCGCAGCGAGAGGGAGCTCGTCAGCTGCGTCTCACCCGGCCGTGACTGGCCGGGATTCACGTCGAGGTAGATCGTCGGTTCGACGGTCACGACCTGTGACACTTCGCTCCAGCCGGTCGGCCCGTAGTGGAACAGCGGGCGGTCCTGGCCTCCGTTGCGATTGGTGACGTAGTTCACCAGCTGCGACGAGCTGTCCCAGCCGGCTTCCGAGGCTTTACAGCCGTTTTCGGCGGGTATCGCGGGCGCCGTGGGTATTTCCCAGCGCATTTCCTGCCTGCGGAGCACCTCATTGCTGGGGTTCGAGTCGTCCAGGCAGTAGCGCACCCGCATCGCGTTGGTCGCGTTTTTGCTTGTAACTGCAAGCGGCGATGGGTCGATCGTCTGAAAGGTGATCGAGTACGGCTGGGCGCTCTCGAGAGCGCCCGGGAGTTCTTTGACCGACTTCGGGGCCGCGACGTTGCGGAGCTCCTTTGAGAGGCGGTCGATCGCGCTGCGGGCGTTGTCCTGAGCTTCGTTTCGCAGCACGTCGAAGCGATTGTTGGTCTGAAAGACGTTCAGCGCGGTGAGCGTCGCGCCGAAGACGATCATGGCGAGGGCCATCGACACGAGCACCTCGACCAGCGTGAATCCGTGCTCTCGCCCGGCGCCGGTCATCCGGTCACCGGCCCCAGGAATGGCGACTCGGTCAGGTTCGAGCTCACCGCTGTGACCCAGTAGCTGTGGCTGGCGACGGCGTCGGTGTCGGTGTAGGTCGTCGTTGCGCCCGACCCCGTGACGTCATAGCGGCTCGTGTAGTCGGTGGACCCGCGGTAGATCCTGTAGAAGGCCACGCTCGCCCCCGATTTCGGAGCGGCCCAGTTGAGCGTCACCGAGCCGTCGGCGTTGTGGACGAGCGTGAGCGGGGATGTGGGGACGGCGGGACCGGCCGGAGGCGGTTCGCCGCCGGCCAGCGTGAACGTCCCGGCCGGGCTCTCCGAGACCGTGGGGCTCAGTTCTTCTTTGCCCGGGACGTTTTGGCGGTAGAGCGCGACGACCGTGTATTTCAGGTTCGCGGCGGTGGGGGACGGCGGGTTGAAGTCGATGCAGCTGAGCGCCAGGCTGAGCGTCGAGGTGCTTTGGGGGCAGACGAGCTGTTTGCTCGGGTTGTAGACGCGGTAGCCGATGACGTTGCGTTCGGCGTTGGCGTGCCACTGGATCTCGGCCACTTTTTTCGGCGTGCCGGAGACGTTGATCGTGTTGAACCCGCCCGCGATCACCGTCGGCGCGGCCGGTTCGCCGCGGATCAGCGTGACGGAGATGGAGAACGGAGGGCCGACCACGCCGGTCGAGTTGATCGCCTGCACGGTGACTTTGTAGGTACCGTCCGAGAGGCCGCTGATCACCCATGAGAACGTCCAGGTGGTCCCTTCTTTGAGGGTCGGCGCGGGCGACTGGCGGTTCCCGTCGAGCGACCAGCTCATCCCGCTCGTGCCGCTCGGGCCGGTGGCCGTGAACACGAGCGTTTTGCTCACCGGTTCGGCGACGATCACGGGCGACGTCGGTTCTGAGACAGACGGAGTGAGCAGCCGCAGGTTGGTTGCGCTGAGCCCGATGGCCTCCCCGGCCGCAGAGATGGTCTGGGTCTGGGTCACCACCGGCGTACGTCCCTGCGCGACCCATTTCACCGACACCGTTATCCGCTTCAGATCGGCGGGCTGCGCGTCGGCCGTTTCGCCCGCTTTCCATGCTGCTCCCCCGCCTTCTTCGCAGAAAGTGGCGTCGTGCACGCCGGCGCCGTCCTTCGGGTCGTCGATCGAGCACTCGCTGACGGTCACCGTGTAGGTGATGCCGCGCTGCTGTATCTGCCAGCCGGCGGCCGAGGAGCTGTCGGCCAGCCCGTTCATCGCCTGCAGCTGGCCGGTGATCGCGGACGGCGAGAGCTGAGCGTAGGGAATCGTGTGCGCGTCCTCGAGGACCTGGCGGGCGAGGTTCGTGGCACCTTCGCGCGCACGCGTCTGGTAGGTGGCCTTGACAGAGCTGTCGAGCAGACCGAACAGCGCGGTGATGCCGACGACCAGGACCACGGCGGCCATCAGCACCTCGATCAGCGTGAAGCCGGCCTCCTCGTCCAGGCGCGTGTGGCCTCCCCGCCCCCCGCCGGGGTGGCGATGATTCCCGCCGAAGGATGTGCGTCGTCTCGATGCAAACATTGACTGGCTCGCCTGTGAATCTCTTCGACATCGAGGCCCGGCGGCTTTAGCCGCAGGCACGGGCGTTCGGCCTTCGAGGCGTCCTGCTCGTCCGCCGAGTGCCCGGCGCCTAAACTTCCAGGGTCTCCGGGGGACTGGTGTATCGGTAACACGGTGGTCTCCAAAACCGCAACGCCAGGTTCGATTCCTGGGTCCCCCGCTTTCCCGGACGGCACTCGTAGAGCCAAATCCGGCGCTGTAGAGCCAGATCCACCCTCACCGCCTCCGCCGGCCGAGATCGGCATGGAACCGCTCGACGCCGCTTCCGGGCGGGGACCTTTGTCCCTCGGCCTGTCCCCGGCTGGCCGGTGAAGACGAGCGCCGGACGGCGTTTAGGACGATCGTCTGCCGCTCGTGTTTGAGGCCGTGAGCGGTGATCTGACGTCCGCCGCTGCGCTGGGCGAGCCGCCCGCGCATATGCGAACATACGTTCGCATGGCTCCTCGACCCTACCGTCCCGTCGTCGAGCTCGAGGCGGCGCTGGCGCGGGGTGAGCTGGATTTCGCCGCCGCGCTCGCCGCCGAGCTCTCAAGCGAACGGCGCAGGCCGATCGACCTGGGTCTCGCGCTGCGCTTCCTACCGCTGCTGGCGGCCCAGCGCTCAGGAGACTACGACGCGTGGGCGCTGCGCTGGCTGGAGCGCTGGATCAGGGAGACCTCCGGCGCCACGATCGAGCGCGCCGCCGAGGTCGCGGCCTCGCTGGCGGATCTCCCGAGCGAGCCGCACACCGCGCTGGCGTCGATCGAACGCCCGGCTCGCCCCGGAGGCGCCGGCCAGGGCGAGGCTTGAGCGTCAACCACGCCGCGAGGCGGGGCTCGCCAGGCATGCGGCAGAGGCGCTTCGAGCGCGATACGCTTCGACGCGGCACACGGGCTTGGTCACGGAGGGAACCTCGCACCACACGCTAGGAGGCGCCCGTGTGCCGCATCTACGCACCGGCCCTGGGCTCAGTGGCCGAGCACGCGCCCACAGTTCATAGCGGCGATCGGATTCGCCCTCTGGCGCGGTTGCCCCAGTTTGCGGCGAAAAGCGCGGCACGCCCACGCGCAGGCGGCCGGCCGTCGAGGGCTCTGCTAATCTGCATAAAACGGATCGACAATCTCTAGAATAGGCACCGGCATGATCAAGATCGACGTCCATCAGCACCTCTGGACCGCGCAGCTCGTCGAGGCGCTCGGCGACCGCAGCGAGCTGCCGTTCGTGCGCCGCGAGCACGGCCTGACGGTGCTGTATCTCGTCGGCGAGCGCCCCTACGTGATCGACCTGTCGAGCGAGGCGCCGACCCGCCGCGCGGCCCTGGTCGAGCTCGACGGACTCGACGGCGCGCTGCTGTGCCTCTCGAGCCCGCTCGGCATCGAGCTGCTGCCGCGCGAGCAGTCGCTTGTGCTGATCGATGCCTATCTCGACGGCGCCCTGGCGCTGCGTGGCCCGTTCGGCGTGTGGGGCGCGATCGCACTCGACCGCCCCGATCCTGCCGACATCGACCGCGCGCTCGCGAGGGGCTGCATCGGCGTCTCGCTCCCGGCGGGCGCGCTCGCGAGCGTCGGCGCGCTCGCCGCTCTGGGCCCGCTGCTCACTCGCCTCGAATCGCACGGTGCGCCGCTCTTCGTGCATCCGGGGCCCGGCCCCTCCCAGAGCGGCGGCGCGCCGCTGGGAGCGGGGGAGACGTCGCTGGGTGACCCGCTGTGGTGGGCGTCGCTGACGCGCTACGTAGCCGGGATGCATGCCGCCTGGCTCGCCTTCCATGCGGCCGGGCGCGCCCAGCATCCGCAACTGCGCGTTGTCTTCTCGATGCTTGCCGGCCTTGCCCCGCTGCACGCCGAGCGTCTCTCCTCGCGCGGCGGCTCGCGCTCCCGCTCGCCGGACCCGCTCCTCTTCTACGACACCTCCTCCTACGGGCCCTCCGCCGTACGGACGGTCCAGGAGGTCGTGGGGCCCGAGCAGCTGCTCTATGGCTCGGACCGCCCGGTCGTCGAGCCCGGTGAGCTCGGCATGCCGTGCGAGCTCGACTGGGATCCCGTATCCGACGGCACCCGCCGCGCCCTCGGCCGGGTCGGGGCGCCGAGCACGCGATGAGCTCGCGCGTGCCTACATCCCTCGCGCATCCACCGATCTCAGGAGCGCTGTCCGCCGACGCGGAGCGCTCCGCGCTCGGCCCGTCGCCGTCGGCCGTCCCGCGGCCGCGAGGGCGCAGCCTCTCCGGTCCCGAGCTGCAGGCGTTCGTCGAGGAGCTCGCCGACCGCCCCGAGCTGTGGATCGATCTCGTCAAGCACGACTCGAGCCAGCGGCTCTATCAGGAGCTGCTCAGCGACGCCCATGTCACGGCCTGGCTCATCTGCTGGATGGATGACCACGACACGGGCTTCCACGACCACGATCTGTCCGCCGGCGCCGTGGCGATCGTCAGCGGCTCCGTCCGCGAGGAGCGACTGGCGATCGACGGGCCGCCGCGAGATCGGACGTTCGCCGCCGGCGCCAGCTTCCACTTCTCGGCCGCCGACATCCATCGCGTGCGCCACGCCGGCGCCGATCCCGCGGTCACGCTCCACGCCTACTCACCGCCGCTGCTGCGCATGGGCGCCTACGTGATCGGCGAGGACGGCGTGCTGGCACGCCACGCGATGTCCCACCTCGAGGAGCTTCGTCCCCGCGAGCAGGCTCGCTAGGCCCCCTGCTTGGCGCCGGCGCGGCGTTCCACGCCGCCGGCTCTCGCGATCAGGATCAGGCTGACCATCTCCGGCGGGAAGAGGCCGTGGTCGACCACCCCGGGAGTCGCGCTGAGCGTCGCCGAGAGCTCCCGAGGATCGCCCACCGGGCCGAGGTAGTCCGCGATCAGGCCTCCATCGGGACTCTCCGCCGTGCCGCGCAGCTGCGCGTGGCCGAGCGCCTCGAGCGTGTGTCGCACTCCGAAGCGCACGAGCTCGAGCGGGATCGGGGGGCCGAGCTCGGCCACCGCCTTCTCGGCGGATGCGATCACGACGAAGCGCCTGGCAGCAGAGGCGACGATCTTCTCGCGCGTGTGTGCGCCGCCGCCGCCCTTTACGAGCCAGCCGCCCGGGTCGATCTGGTCGGCGCCGTCGATTGCGATGTCGAGCTCAGCGACCTCGTCGAGCGTCTCCACGGTCATTCCCAGCGAAAGCGCCGCCCGCTCGGTCGCGGGGGAGGTGGCGACGCAGCGCAGGTCCTTCAAGGCGCGCTCGGCGATCGCCGGCAGCAGATAGGCGACCGTGGTGCCGGTCCCGAGGCCGACCCGCATCCCGTCTTCGAGTAGCTCGGCGGCAGCCGTCGCCGCCGCGGCCTTCAGGCGCGAGATCTCGTCGTCTTCGCTCAGCGACGGCTGCCGCTGCCGAGTCGCACGAGGGGCCGCCATGGGGCGGACGTTACCGACCCGGAGGCGTCCCTGAGACGCAGCCGCTCAGGCGCGGCGGGGTTGTGCAGCAGAAAGCCCTGGCCGACGGAGCAGTCGAGCTCCCGCACCAGGGCGAGCTGGCGATTGGTTTCGATCCCGACCGCCACCGCCGTGAGGCCGGCCTCCTTGGCGAGCGCGATCGAGCCGGCGAACACGGCGCGCCGCTCCTTGTCGCGATCGAAGTTCTGGACAAGCGCGCGGTCGACCTTGAGGATGTCGAGCGGGAGGTTGCTCGGCAGGCGCAGCGAGTACTCGCCGGATCCGAAGTTGTCGAGCGCGATGGATACCCCAAGTCGCTTGAGGTCCTTGAGCGCGTCGCGCGCGCGCTCGGGGTCGCGCATGACGGCGTCCTCGCTGACCTCCAGGCACAGCGCGCGGCCCGGGAGCCGGCAGTACGCGAGCTCCTCTCGCACGCGCTCGGCGAGATCGAGCTCGGTGAGCTCGCGCGCCGAGACGTTGACCGAGATCGGGATCATGATGCCGTTGCGCCGCCAGAGCTCGGCCTGCGCGCAGGCGGTGTGCAGCACCCAGTTGCCGATCTGCACGATCAGGTCGCTCTCCTCCGCGCGCGGCAGGAACATCGCCGGGAGCATGTCGGCTCCGCCGGGCTGTTCGCTTCCGCTGGGGCGCCAGCGCACGAGCGCCTCGCAGCCCACCGCGTAGCCGCCGGCGAGCGGGAGGATCGGCTGATAGGCGAGCAGCAGCTCGTGCCGCGGGAGCGCGTCGCGCAGGCGGCTTTCGATCTCCATGCGCATGATCAGCTCCTGGCGCAGGCTCTCGTCGAACAGCGTCAGGCGGCGGCCGCCCGCGGCCTTCGCCCGGTACATCGCCACATCGGCCTCGCGCAGCATGCTTTCCGGGTCGGCGTTGGCGTCGTGCGAGACCGACACGCCGACGCTCGCCAGCATCGCCACTTCTGCCGACGCGAGCGGAAACGGCTTCTCGAGCGCGTCGAGCACGCGCTCGGCCAGCGCCATCGCCTCACCCTCGCTGTCGATGTCCTCGGCGAGGATCACGAACTCGTCGCCGCCGAGACGCGCGACCGTGTCGCTGTCGCGCATCAGCTCCGCGAGGCGCTCGGAGATCGAGATCAGTAGCTGGTCGCCGACGTCGTGGCCGAGGTTGTCGTTGACCGCCTTGAACCTGTCGAGGTCCACGAACAGCATCGCTACGACGCCGCGGCTGCGATGCAGGCGCGAGAGCGCCTGACGCGCGCGGTCCATCAGCAGCAGGCGGTTCGGCAGTCGCGTCAGCGGGTCGTGCAGCGCCTGGCGCTCGAGCCACATGCGGTCGGTGACGTCCTTCGCCGCGGCGTACCAGGTGTCGCCGTCGCAGCGGGTGCTCCACATCAGCCAGCGCCAGGATCCGTCGCGATGGCGGTAGCGGTTGGTGAACTGCTCGAGCTGCGCCGGGCGCTCGTTGCCGGCGAGCAGCAGCGCCAGCGTGTGCTCGACGTCCTCGGGATGCATGAACTCCTGGATCGGCCGTGCCAGCAGCTCCTCGCGCGTCCAGCCCAGCAGCTGTTCCCATGCCGGGTTCAGCAGCGTGAAGCGGCCGTCGAGTGAGATCGTCGCGAGCAGGTCACTGGTCATCTCGAACAGCCGCGAGATGCGGGCCTCGCCGTAGACGAAGTCGGCCGAGCTAACGCTGGCAGGGGTGGTCGTGTCGGTCGATCCCATTCCTGCTAACCACGTCGACCGGCGCGGGGCGCTGGCCCGTCGACACGCCCGCCAGTGGACGGATTGCCTAAACGTATTCGAGATGTTCCAAGGCCCGTCCACGCCGCCGGCGGGGCCAGGAGGCGGGTCGCCGAGAGGGCCCGGCGGGCGCTCAGGAAGCGCTGCCGAGGCGGGCTGGCGACTCCGCGCCCGCGCCCTGCGGAACCGGCGGCCCGGTGTCGTGGGCAGGAGGCTCGCCGCGCAGGAAGCGCCAGGTCGCGAGGCACGCCAGAATCGTCATGATCACGGCGCTCGACGCGCACCACTCGCAGACGGCGTGGATCGTGAACAGCTCGCGGTAGGTCAGATAGGCGCTGAAGCCGAAGCCGACCAGCGTGAAGCCCATCGTCGCCAGGCGCGCCGTCTCGCCTTCGCGGACGAGCAGCGAGCCCAGGATCGCGATGTAGCCGATCAGGCCGATCAGCGCCACCGGGACGCCGGCGAGCTTGGAGTAGACCGAGGTCTGCACCTTCGCGCAGCTCCCACCGGCGGTGCACACCGGCTTGATGCCCGCATAGTGCACGTAGGTCAGGTAGCTGGCGACGCCGAGCCCGATCACCGTGAGCACGATCAGCGTGATCCGCAGGGTCCGTGCGCTCATCGCGGCCCTAGCTTTTAAGCAGCTTTTCGATCGCGGCGTTGAATGAGGCCGGGTCGGTGTACGAGCTTGGTTCCAGTTTGCCCATCGCTCCGCCGGTCTTGCCGATCAGGAACGCCGGTGTGCCATTGAAGCCGGCGTTGTTCGCGGCCTGCGCGTCGGTCGCCACTTCGTTGGCGAGCGCAGCGTCGCCGCGATCGTTGGTCCACCGCGTCAGATCCAACCCCGGGACCTGTTCGGCGAGGTTGCGCAGGTAGCTTTCGGTGACGTATCCGGATCCCTCTTCGCCCTGCTCGCGGTAGAAGAGCTCGATGTAGTACCAGAGCTTCTGCTGCTTGCCGGCCGCGAGAGCCGCCACCTGCTGCGTTTTGAAGACTTCGGGTTCGCGGGTCGCCGTCTCGAGCGAGCGGTACTCGATCTTCAGCTTGCCGCCGCGCACCCAGTTCTGGATGATCGGCGAGAGCGCGCCCTCGGTGAACTGCTGGCAGCCCGGGCACTCCAGGTCGCCGAAGTACCGGAGGGTGACGGGAGCCGTGGGGCTCCCGAGCACGTTGCCGCCCTGCTGTATCCCCCCGAGCAGCGCGCTCACTTCGGCGACGTTCTTGTTCGCCTGTTTGCTGTGGCTTGCGACCGGTTTGCTCTTGCCGCTGCCGCCCGAGGCGATCAGGATCACGACGACGGCGACGACTACGACCGCAACGACGACGCCGAGCTGCGTGAGGCGGGTGCGCCGCGCGGCGCTCTCGAGCTGCGCCTGCTCCACGGCCTTGCGCTCCGCGCGCGCCTGCTCGCGGCGCTGCTTGCGCGTGAGGTCCTCCTCTTCGCTCTCTACGCGATTCATTGCGCCAACTTTTACACATTTCTGATCAACGCCGCCTAAGGATGCTGCCTCCCCGCCGCGGGACGCGCGGACCGGGCCCCGCGGTCGATCCCCGCCACGTGCCACGATGCACGGGAACTGCGCGAAATCCCCGGCTGGACGGGCTGCCGCGCAGCCCGGGATCGCGCCCCCGTAGCTCAACTGGACAGAGCGCCGGCCTTCTAAGCCGGATGTTGCTGGTTCGAATCCAGCCGGGGGCACTGGACCAGTGGATCGCGGCTCTCGGCCGCCGCCAGCCGGATGTGCTTCGCAGGGTTCAGCCGGTGGTACGGTGTGGATGGGTCTCGGCGCTCAGACGGTCGGCGATCCGCAGCTGCGGCGGACGGATTCATCCGTCTCTTTCTCCCCCCTTCGCCGCGCCGCACAACGCTCAGGAGCGAGGCGAGAAAGCGAGCCTCGCATGTCCGAGATTCAAGAGGAGCCTGCGTTCGGCGGTGCCGTGATGAGATCCATCTCAAACGCCGCCGTGCGCCTGCTCAGCGAATACACCGGCAGGGGTCCCACCAAGGCGCGTACATACGTCAATGACGATCTGATCAGCATCGTCCTGAAGGACACGATGACGACGGGCGAGCGCGGCCTGTGCAGGCGAGGCAAGGGCGAGCTCGTGCTGTCGGTTCGCAAGGCCTACCAGGACACGATGGGCCCGGCGCTGATCGCGGCCGTCGAGCTCAACTCGGGCCGGCGTGTCCTCGCGTTCCTCAGCGCCAACCACCTCGATCCCGACGTAGCTGTCGAGTCCTTCGTGATGGGCGCAGCGACCAACGGAGACCTGGCAGAGCTGGACGGCGGAGCGGCGGAGCTCCACGACCCGGTGGCATTGCGGGACGACTCGGTGGCGGTGCCGCACGCCGTGGCCGCTGGCGACCGGGACGGCTCGGGCCCGGCGGAGATGTGAGCTTTCTCACCGCCGCCTGCCCGGGAGCGGAGTAATTTCGGGGCGGACCCTCCGGCTGCCCTCTAGGCCGGAAGTTCAGGTGGTGCGCCCGTCCCGGGGCTGCTCTCTACGTGCTTTCGGCGCCTCGGGGCGGGGCCCTCGACGGCCTCGGCGAGTCACCCGCGACCTGCAGGGCGGGCGACTCAGCCTCTCAGCGAGCGCATCGCCTGGGCGGTCAGCGACGCCGAGGAAGTGCAACGCCGGCAGTCGCTGGAACGTCGCTAGATTGGAACAGATGGCAAAAACATGGCGGCTCGACACGGAGACGAAGGGCACGGGCGCACACATCGTGCCGCTCGAGAAGGCGCAGGAGGGATCGCGCAAGGACCAGGACCTGGCCACCGTGACGCTCGAGCGCCCACCCCGACCGCCGCGTCCGCCCGAGGAGCCGGCCGGGCCCTTGATCTTCAAGGTGCTCGACATCAGGAGCGGGCGCGTGCTGGGCGAAGACATCGACGCGCGCGCCACGGTCGAGGTGCTCGCGGAGGTCGGCAGCGTGGTCGACGTCCGCATCTACGTGTGGGTGCCGAAGGCGGCGCGCTGGCGGCTTCTGAGGCTCGATGAGCAGCGGGCCCTCTGGGAGTTTCGCGGCGAGGCGGTTTCGCGTTAGGAGCTGAGATCGGTCGCGGACTCGGCGACCGGGCCCCGCGAGCTCAGGAGCGGCTCACGGGCCGAAGTGGCCGGGTTCGTGTTCGTGGATCCGTTTTTCTTCTTCGCGCTGGTCCTTGACCTTTTCTTCTTCTTCCTTGCGTTTTTCCTCCGCCTGTTCGGCGGCTTCAGCCTGTTCGGCGGCGGAGGACGTCGTGGTTTCCGCCGCGCCCGTGCTCACCGTGTGCGAGCTTCCCCCGCATCCGCTCGCCAGCACCGCGAGCGCCAGCGTAAGCCCCGATCGAAAGCGCATCTTCTCTCCTGCTCGACGTGGACGCGGCTAGCTTAGCCTTCGCCGATGTTCGTCGTGACCACGCTGGTCTACCCGGTGCTGCTCGCAGCAGTGTGTCTCGGCGCGGGGCTCCTCACCGACCGTTTCAGCGGCGGCTTCCTGCCCGCGCCGCTGCTCCCGGCGGTCGGCGCGGCGACACTCATCGGTGTCTCGCAGCTGAGCACCTACGTCCACGTGCTCGCGCCGTCGACGCCCTACCTGCTTGCTGCGGCCGCGATCGCGGGTTTCGCGCTCTCGAGGGCGAGGGTGCGGACGCTCATGCGCCGCACCCGCGAGCAGCCCTGGCCGGTGCTCGCGTCGGCCGCCGTCTATGTGATCGCGATCGCTCCTGTGCTCCTCGCCGGGCGGCCCAGCTTCTCCTCCTTCATGGCGCTCAGCGACTCGGCCGTGCACATGATCGGCGCCGACTTCCTGATTCGCCATGGCCAGGACTATGCGCATCTTGACCTTCGCAACTCCTACGGCCAGTTCATCAACGCCTACTACAACAACGGCTACCCGTCCGGCGCCGACACGCTGTTCGGCGGCAGCGCCTTCCTGCTACGGCTCCCGCTGATCTGGGCCTTTCAGCCGTTCAACGCGTTCGTGCTCGCATCCGCCACCGGGCCGGCGTGGCTGCTCGCCCGCCGGATGGGCCTCGCAGCGGGTTGGTCTGCGGTGGCAGCGATGACCGCCGTGCTGCCCGCGCTCGTCTACGCGTACGAGCTGCTCGGGTCGGTCAAGGAGATCACCGCGCTGGCGATGATCCTCACACTCGGCTGCCTCGTCGTCGTGCATCGCGAGTGGCTCGGCCGCGCTCCTGCCCGCGCGATCCCGTTCGCGCTGGTGCTCGCCGCGGGGGTCTCCGCGTTGGGCGTGGCATTCGGCGCCTGGGCGCTGGCGGCGGTTGCGGTCCTCGTCGCGATCACGGCGCTGCAGCTGCGCCGCGGGGAGGCGGCGCGGCGCCCGCTGCTCACGGCCTCGGCGGGAGCGCTCGCCGTGCTGATCGCCGCCTGGCCAACCTGGGTCCACCTGTCGGGATCGGTTCGCGTCGCCCAGAACATCGCCTCGACCGGCAACTCGGGCAACCTGCACACGCCGCTGCATACGATCCAGGTGCTCGGCGTGTGGCTGCGGGGCAGCTACAAGCTCTCACCGGCGGGCGCGGCGCTCGACCTCACGCACGCGCTGAGCCTCGTCGTCCTCATCGCCGCGGTGCTCGGCGCCGTGCAGCTGCTGCGGATCCGCGCATACGCGCTCGCCGGCTGGCTCGCGTGCATGCTGCTCGCATGGCTCGCTGTCAGCGTGTCGGTGACCACCTGGGCGGGCGCGAAGGCGCTGGTGCTGACCTCGCCGGTGATCGTGCTGCTCGCCTGGGGCGGGCTGGTGGCACTGCGCGCCTATTCGCCGCGCCCGATCGCCCGCGCGGCGGTGTGGACGGTCGCGATCGCGATCGCCGGTGGCGTGCTCGCTTCCGACGCGCTTCAGTACCACAGCTCGAACCTCGCGCCGACCGCCCGTTATGAAGAGCTCGCCTCCGTGAACAGCCGCTTCGCCGGAAGGGGTCCTGCGCTGTTTACCGACTTCGACGAATACTCGATGTATGAGCTGCGCGACCTCGACGTCGGCGGAGCCGACTTCGTCTACCCGCCGCCGGCCCTCGCAGCGATCGCGCGAGGCTACGGGCAGCCGGTCGAGCTCGATCGGGCCAATCCGGCCGCGCTTCGCTCCTATCCGCTGATCGTCACACGCCGCGACCCCGCGGCCGGCGACCCGCCGTCCGCCTATCGCCTGCTCTGGCACGGCGCCTACTACGAGGTCTGGGGGCGCCGGCCGGGTTCCCCGCCTGCGATCGCGCACGTGCGGCTGAGCGGCGCGCCGTCGGTGCAGTGCGCGCGCATCCGCCGGCTGGCGCAGGCCTCCGGCGCTCGAGGCGTGCTGTCTGCCGCCGACGCGCCGCAGATCGTCGCGATCCCGCTGGCGGACGCCTCCCACCCCGCCCGCTGGGGACACCGGCGGCAGGGCCTCGTGATGACGACTCCGGGGCGCCTCTCGGCGAGCTTCCGGCTGCCCGCCGGCTCCTCATGGGAGGTCTGGATCCAGGGGCAGCTGATGCCTACGGTCGAGCTGGCGCTCGACGGGCGCCCGCTGGCGTCGATCGGCGGGCAGCTGAGCGGCAACTCGCTCGTCGCCGACACCGTGCCACCGATCCCGGTGCGCCTCGAGCCGGGGCTTCATCGCCTGACGCTCACACGCGGCGGCACGAGCCTCGCGCCCGGGAGCGGCGGCTCGGCGGTGCTCGATGCGATCTTCCTGACCGCCGCAGGCGCCGGGACGCAGCGACGGCTCAGCACGGTCCCTCTGGGGCAATGGCGCGCGCTCTGCGGCCGGCGCTACGACTGGATCGAGCTGCTCCCGGCCTAGCCTCGGCGCCGCGAATGCGTCCGCGACACCGTGAGGAGCACGGCGCTGCTGGGGGCCATCGTGAGCCCCATCACGCCCGCGCGAACAGCGGCTCGCGGCAGCGGCCTGAGCGCCTGCCACGACCCGTCGCGCGCCACAGCTCGCCCGCCGAGCGTCACGCCGGCGCTCGCCTGCGGGGAGGGCGCCGAGAGCTCGAGCACCGAGCCCGCGCGGAAGCGCCTGCCGACATGCAGGCTCAATGACACGGGACGTGAGCCGGGCGGGTCCTCGTCGACGATCACGATATGCAGCCCTCCGTTCGGGGTGCGCAGCGCCCTCACGGCGACGTTCGCCGGCTGCGTCGATGAGACCGACGTGCGCACCGGGCGATCACCGATCAGGCCCTTGGTCAGCAGCAGCGCATACCAGACGGGGCGGGCCGTCAACACGCCCGCCTGCAGGTAGGCCGGGCTGCTCCCGCACACCGGGGTGTATCCGAGGCAGTTCGCGGGGTTGCCCTGGAGGTTGATGCCCGTCGCACCGGCGGCCATCGCCTGCGAGATGTAGTCGCTCGCCCACAGCGCAGAGGCGAACGTGTCGCTGACCCCTGCGCGGCCGCCACAGGAGACCGAGTTGGCCTCGTCCATACGGAACGGGATCCGGCTGCGCCGCGACACGGACAGGTAGCGCACCAGCGAGATCGCCTCCAGGTGGCGCGTCTGCTCGCTCAGGAGGTCGGCGATCGACGGCGGCGGGGACTGATGGCAGCCGAGCGGATAGTGATGCCCGGTGAGGAGCGCCGGTCTCTGCCCACGCACAGAGGCCGGTCCCCATTTGAGGAAGCTGTGGGAGCCCGACACGCCGGGGGAGGCGAAGCGAATCCCATGCGACAGCCTGCGGATCGCTGTGCGGTAGGCGCGGACCTCTGCGTCGTAGACCGCAGGATTCCAGGGCAGCGGTCTCAGGCCGTGGCGCGCGAACGCGTCCGGCTCGTTGCCGATCTCCACGCCGGCGAGCGAGGACCCGAGAGCGCGCTTGGCCTCCCTCACCTCGCGCGCCGCCGCGAGCGGTTCGTAGTGGGCGAGGCCGACGGTCAGCAGGACCCGCCAGCCGCTGCGCGCCGCCAGGACGCCGAGCCTGCGCAGATCGCCGGCTTCGAGCACGCTGCTCGTCCATGCGGGCCTTGGCGTGGCGGCGTCCGTCCACGCGATCCTCGTGTCCGCCGACACGCCGCCGAAGCGCAGCAGCCCCGGCCCCAGCGAACGCAGCAGGCGCACGAAGTTGCCGCTCGCACCGTAGGTCGCGATCTGCGGGAGCGAGGAGGCCTCGAAGGAGAGCCCTAGAAAGCGAGGCGGAACCCGTCGGCCGGGGTGGCGCAGCGTGATACGCACCGAGATCGGCACCGCGCCGGACTGCGCGGGGGGGAGGGACGCGCTGGTCCGCGCCCGGTCGGCATCCTCGCCCACCCCGCTCGCGACGAGCGCAAGCGCGCCGGCCGCAGCGAGCACGAAGGCGATGACCGTGCGGCGCATGCGCCTGCGCCCGGCAGCCCGCGCGCGCGGTATCTCGATGTGCTGCATGCACCCTGCAGTAAACCGACACTGGAGCCCGTCGGCGTCTCAACGTAACCTCGTGGCGTGCGCGGCGGCGGCGAATCACAGGCGGTGGACCAGATCCTGCTCGGCGAGAACCTCGAGCTGCTGGGTGGCTTCGCGGACGGATCCTTCCAGCTGATCTACATCGATCCGCCGTTCAACACCGGCGGCGCGCAGACGCGCAGGACCCTGCGGGCCGTCCATGACGAGGATGGCGAGCGCACTGGATTCAAGGGTCGTCGCTATCGCACGAAGCTGCTCGCGCAGTCCTCGTACGGGGACGAGTTCGACGACTACCTGGCGTTCCTCTCGCCGCGGCTCGAGCACGCCCACCGGCTACTGCGCGGCGAGGGCACGCTCTACTTCCACATCGACTATCGCGAGGCGCATCACTGCAAGCTGCTGCTCGATGAGATCTTCGGGCGCGACTGCTTCCTCAACGAGATCATCTGGGCCTACGACTACGGCGGCCGCAGCAAGCGCCGCTGGCCGTCAAAGCACGACACGATCCTCGTCTATGTCAAGGATCGGGCCGGCTACTACTTCGACTCCGATGGCGTTGACCGCGAGCCCTACATGGCGCCGGGACTGGTGACACCCGAGAAGGCGCAGCGCGGCAAGCTGCCGACCGACGTCTGGTGGCACACGATCGTGCCGACCAGCGGTCACGAGAAGACCGGCTATCCGACACAGAAGCCGGAGGGCATCGTGCGCCGGATGGTCCAGGCCTCGACTCGGCCGGGCGATTGGTGCCTGGATTTCTTCGCCGGCAGCGGCACGCTCGGCGCCGTCGCGGCGCAGCTCGGGCGCCGCTACGTGCTGATCGACTCCAACCCGCAGGCCGTAGAGGTCATGCGTGCCCGCCTGGGCCGGCCGCATGCCGGCGACGGCGCCCGGGCGGCCGCTGCCGCGCGCGAGTAGAGCGGCCCTCGCCGGGGCCGCCGACATGCGAGCCTTTGGCCGGTGTACCACCTCGAGCTGCGCCAGTTTCCGCACAACGTCTGCCGCTTCAACCTGAGCGAGCAGCAGCTCCTTGCCGTCACCGCGCCGTGGGCGCGCGAGCAGGTGGTCGACGTGGGGGAACGAAAGTGGAGCCCCCACCAGGCGAGGCTCACGATCCTCGAGGCTCCGCGGCTGGCAGTGGAGGAGCTCACGATGGGCCGTGGGTGGCGCACAGCCGAGCGCAGGGGAGAGGATGTGACCGAGCGCATGCTGGCCGCGGCCAAGGCCGCCGCGCCCGCGCAGGAGCGGCCCTCTCCCAACGCCGTCGCCCCCGGCGTCGCCGACCCGCTCGCGCTAGGGGTGCAGCTCGCGTCTTTGCTCGGCAAGGATGCCGCGCGCCTGCTCGACGCGTGGCGCGCGGTCGTCGCGCGCAGCGCCGGCCTGACTCCCAGCGAGAGCCTCGCGCTGGCCGAACGCGAGATCGCAGCCGGCGGCGGAGAGGACCACTGACTCGCCGCTAGACTTGGCTCTCGCAAAACCGTGGTGGGCGTAGCTCAGTTGGTAGAGCTCCTGGTTGTGGTCCAGGCGGTCGGGGGTTCGAGTCCCCTCGCTCACCCCTCGTAGGCATAGTCGTCGGTCCCTACTCGAGTGCCTTTGGGTCATGTCGGTATAGACCGAGACCGGCCTGTGGCGGCCTGCAGTTTCTCGAAGATGTGCAAAGCACCCACGCGAGCACTCGTCGATATACCCGACTCAGAATGAGGAGTAGCGACAGCGGTCGCGGACACACGGGTGGCTGTGTGGGTTTGCACGCTCCGCCCCGCCTCGCAGTACGGACAAGGCCACCCGGCCTGCACGTTTCGGTGCGGACTCGGCGTAGGTTGGCGTAGAGATAGCTACAGGGAGAGAGGGACGGGAACTGCGGCTCGGCGGAGGCTTATGGATGGGGTCGGTTTGAAAGAGGGCCCTTGACCTGTTATGAAATCGGTGTTATATTTTCGCCATGATCTCAGATCCGCAGCTAATCGACGTCGTCCAGCCTGTCGTCGCAGCACTCCTCGATTTCGACGCCCGCGCTCTCGCCCAAGTGGCTGCGCGGCGTGACGTCTATGCAAATATGGACGCGCAGCCGGCCGCCACCGCGATGGCGTTGGAGCGCCGAGCGGTAGTTGCGACTCAGCTGCGCAAGGAGATCGCACCAGGTTGTGGCTGGGAGTTGATCACGGAGCACTTGGAGTCGGGGGCCTACGAATGGCTCGCTGGAAAAACCCTCGTGCGCCTCTCCAAGACCAACCGGGAGTCTCGCCTTGAGGACGTGAGGGCGTCACTGGGGCTCCAGGGCGTCCAGGACACTCTTTTCGACACGGCAGCTCAGGCGGGCGGACCGCGAGACGAGATCCTAATCCGCCTGATGGGGAACGCGCTGCACGGCGCGAGCGTGGACGCCGTAGCGCTCGGCGCCCGTGGTCAACTAGGAACGCCGATCCCGCTGCGGACGATTGCGGAGATGCAGGTCCAGCGTGTCGTACCCGCCACCGCACCAAAACCACGCATCACGGTGCCCGGCCTAGGCCGCACCGAAGACAGCTCCGGATAACGTCATGCAACCGGACTTCAACCCTTACGCCGTGACGCTCGCACGGCGCGCTAAGGGATTCTCGCAAGCCAAACTCGCAGAACGTGTCGGGGTCTCGCAGGCAGCCGTCTCGCACTGGGAGAAGGGCACGCGCATTCCTGAGGGCGATCTCGTCGAGCGAATAGCGGGCGCCCTCGACGTGCTCCCGCTCACCCTGGTTGACAGTTCGGTTGCGACGACGACCCCGATGTTCCGCGCGTCTGGCGTCAAGAAAAAGGGTGACGAGTACCGCATCGAAGGACGGACGGAGCTTGCGCGCCTGGCGGCTTCCCGCATCCTCAGCGCGGTCGATGTCGAACCCAGCATTAGCTGGCCGTCGGTGGAGGATCCGCTTGGCTACAACCCCGAGGAAGCGGCTGCGACGCTGCGCCGCGTGTGGCGCATTCCGGCTGGCCCCATCCCTGATCTCACTCGGTTTGTTGAGTCGGCCGGCGCGATTGTGCTGCGTGCGGATTTTGGACACCCCAAGGTTGAAGCGGCCTACGCTCACCCGAGGCGAGACGCGAGGCGCTGGATACTCGTCAACACGTACGTCACTGACTGGGCGCGCTCGCGACTGACTTTGGCACACGAGCTAGGCCACGCGATGCTCCACCATTGGGACGCGTTCAGCGTGCCGGACGAGCGCCACCGCGAGGCGGAGGCATACTCGTTTGCGCTGGCCCTGATGGTCCCTGCCACGGATTTCACGCGCGATGTCGTGCACACCAAACGGCGGTGGGAGGACTTCCTTCGTCTGCGTCAGCGGTGGGGCATCTCAGCTGCGGCACTCGCCCGTCGCGCGCGTGATCTGAGTCTGCTCAGCGACGCCGCTTATAGGTCACTGAATATCACTC
Organism: Solirubrobacteraceae bacterium; assembly: GCA_034665005.1. GTDB lineage: Bacteria > Actinomycetota > Thermoleophilia > Solirubrobacterales > Solirubrobacteraceae > Palsa-744. The sequence goes on from JAXDGO010000048.1 coordinate 83,818, forward strand.
GCCAGTCCTTGGGACACCGGACACACGAGCCCGGCGACGATCAGGGCCCGGAGCAGCCCACGGTGTTCGCGGACGCGATCGGACTGCTCCGGGAGGCGAACTGGACCGAAGAGACCTTTAGCGAGGTAGCCGGGCTCCCGTACTCTCGCCTGACTGATCTTCTGCCTATCGACTTCCCCGGAGTAGCTGAGCCGAGCCGCGTCACGCTGCGCCGGATCAAGTAGAAGTCCTAGCGATACCCACGCGGGCAACACTGTCGGCGCCGCCGCGGGGATACCTGGATGCCAACGCTCGATAAGTGCCCTTATGCGCCGAAAGCCGCTCCACACATTCGCCCGGTAGAACCGTCCAGACAGGCAAAAATGGTGGGAGGCCCGCTCTTGCGAGCGGACCTCCCGAATCCTCGTACCGCACGCCGCATCTGAGACGCTGGTTCGTCGGCGCTTCGTCTAGCCGGAGGATCGCATCCAAAGGCCAGCCGCATTCAAAATCGTAGCACCGGTTCGGGTCGCCGTATGCTCGTTGGCTCCATGACCGTCCTGTCTCAAACTCACCCGACCGGGCTCGTCTTTGTCGACGAGACGAGTGATGACCTCTACTTCGGAATAGGTTGCCTCAAGTTGCGTGACCCGCACGCCGTGCTCACAGCGTTCGCAGAGCTCCGGTCGGAGAACAGGTTCCAAGGAAAGCTGCGCTGGGCTGATCTCAGCGGCTATTCCGCACCACGCAAGCAACTTGTTCGAGATACGGTGCTTATGCTTGCCCGCGACCCAGCGGTGGAGTTCAACTGCGTCCTCACGGATCTACGACGGGTTGGCGGCCTACGGAGTTACGGTTCGGGAGCGAGCGCTTACATTCAGCTCGCGACTCAAGCGATTGCCACCTGCGTCGCCGATCCGGCCGAGCTGATCGCTGTTATCGCAGACCAGTTCGACACAGCAGTTGGAACGGAGCTCGAGTCCAAGATCGTCAGAGCTGCGAACGACAGGAAGAAGCGACTTGGCGCTGTGACCATGCAACGTGTGGCATCCGCAGGGACCGATGGTCTACAACTCGCTGATCTTGTCCTCGGAGCCATCACGTACGTGTTTCGGAGCGCGACGAAACCAGAGTCAGACAGCGGCAAGAGAGACATAGCGATGGCGCTTATGACCGACGGCTACGGACTTACGGCCTATCACGACAGCTCTGGAGGACGAAGTATTCCGGGACGCTTGACCGTTGAGCTACTGCCACGGCGTGCCCGGTCTCGTCCGCGGGGGGCCGAAGGCCTCGTCCGTAGTCGGCGTCTAATGGTTACGGTGATGCGCCCGCCTCCGTTCGGGCCTGTCCGACCGTGCCCCCGGCCACCGCGGCACGCGATACGCGACGGGCAGGGCTGGTCGCCAGGTGCATGAGACGGGGCGCCCGACTCGGTGCGCGTTTTAGTTCACTCGGCCGAGGGGTAGAAGTCGTGCGCGCTGAGGGCGAAGAGCATCGCCTCTGCGTCTGTTTGTGCCGTAGTCAATCGGCCGGCCCCCCGACCCGATTCGCTCCGGAGGTGCCGACAGGCCCGGGGATCCACCGTCGTCGCGGAAGCACTCTAGGTCGTCGAGCAATCGCGCGACGCGCAGGTCGCGCGCCACGTACTCTCCGAGGCATGAAGCTCTCGAGCAATGATCGACCGCTCCGCCGAATCCTCGCCGAGACGTTCTTCGTGGTCCCGCGATATCAAAGGCCTTACTCATGGAGCCGCGAGAACGTTGAAGACCTTTGGGATGACGCAATTCAAGAGCGAGAGGGCGACTACTTCATCGGGTCCATGGTCGTCCATCCCGTATCGAAGACGAGCGATACGGTCGCCGTCGTAGACGGTCAACAGCGGGTCACGACCCTTCTGATGTTCCTATGTGCCGTGCGAGATGAGGCGGATGAGCAGGGCCTAGCGACGTTCGCCAATGGAACGCACAACCTCGTAGAGAGGAAAGATGCCGAGGACCAGCTTCGCTCGGTCCTCCACAGTGAGACGGCGCACCCATATCTCCAAGACCTTGTCTTCAACCGGGGCGAAGCCGAGCTGGGACCCCCTGAGGGTGAGGAGGAGGAGGCGATCCATGCCGCATTCAAACTCGCGCGACGATACGTACAACGAATTGTCACAGCGGTCGAAACCAACCCAAAAGTCAAGGAAGAGCAGCGGCCGGCGCGGATAGAGGCCGAACTACGCGACGTGCGCGAGCAGGTGCTGGGTCTTCAGGTGGTCTTCGTAGAGACCGGCAGTCAAGACGACGCAACGACCGTCTTTGTCACCCTCAACTCTCGCGGCAAGGATCTTGAGCCGGCCGACCTAGTCAAGGCGCATCTACTGTCGCAGCTTCCGAAGAAAGGTAGCCTCGATCGACCCTTGGAGCGTTGGCAGAAGATTGTAGACCTGTTCGACGCGAGCGAAAACCGCCCCGACATGAGTGACTTTCTGCTTGCGGTGTGGCGGTCCCGATACGGAATTGCGACTGCCAAGTCACTCGATAAGGCCGTACGGAAGAAGATCAGGAAACCGAATGCCGACACCTTTCTCACGGGACTGACGGAAGACGCGGTCCTGTTCAGAGCCATCGTCGAGCCGGGCTATCGAAAATGGGGTCAGCACGGCGAGCTGGCTGACTCCCTCCGCTTCCTTCTGTCATTCGGAATCCGTCAACCGAGGCCCATGCTGTTGTCCTTGCTACGTGCCTACACAGCGAAAGACATCACCGTGCCGCAACTCAGACGAGCGTTGCGTGCGATTGAGAACTATCACTTTACTTTCAATGTCCTAGCGGGGCGTAGCTCGACTGGCGGGATGTCCGCTCTCTACGCGTCACGAGCGCTCAAGCTCACAGAGGCGAGCGATAAGAATCAGCGAGCCGCCGTCCTCGATGACTTCATCGCAGACCTCGACGGAAAACGCCCAACGGACGAAGAGTTCGACGCTGCCTTCGCGGCGCTTGAGTTTACAGAAGACTTCACTGCCGACAAGCGCAAGATTCAATACGTACTGCGACGCTTCTATGAATTCGAAGCCGGCTCAATGCCTGTCAATTACCAGAAGATGACGATTGAGCATCTTGTCCCCCAGAACAAGGGCGGGGAGCGAGTCGGAGAGCTTGGGAATCTAATTTACGTTTCTGAGACGCTTAACAAAAAGCTCGACGACAAGTCGTTCTCTGCGAAGAAGAAGCTTCTGAAGGAGGCTAAAGCGGAGTGGATACCGTCAGATGTCGTGGGAGCCGTCGAATGGGGCGAAGACGAGATCGAGAAGCGGACGGCGTCGATGGCCGAGCTTGGCCGCAACAAGGTCTGGTCCTGAAGGCGATACGCGCCGACGAGGTCCGGAGTTGCCGCGCGTCGCCTCGGATGCGGTTCCTCAGGCGAAGGTGTCACGCCCTTCCGTTTACGGAGCACGCGGCGATCATAAGCCCAGCAGACGGATCGCTCGGCCATCGCTAACGGGTGAGAACGGTCAGAGCGACGTGCGTCGGTCGACATACTCGCCGGTCGTTGCGAGCTTCCATGCCCGCGTTCCGTGCGCCGTCGGCTAGGTTGGGCCCCTGCCGGCCTGCGTCGCTGCCGCCTATGCCACGGGATCTGCCACGACCACCGCCTCCGTCTTCTCCTGCTGTTCGGGCCGTCATGAAGGCCAATCGGTCTGTTGACACGGGCCCTGAGCGCGCGCTTCGCTCGGAGCTACACCGACGCGGCTATCGGTTTCGCAAGGGGAAGGCACCGGTGTTGGGTGTCCGCTGCCGTGCGGACCTCGTGTTCTCGCGAGAGCGCGTCGCGGTGTTTGTCGATGGCTGCTTTTGGCACCGGTGCGCCGACCACGGAACTCGACCGCGGACCAACAGCGTCTACTGGCAGGCGAAGCTCGACCGCAATGTCGAGCGCGACAGGCGGAACGACGCGGACCTTTCAGCGGCAGGCTGGACCGTCGTGCGCGTGTGGGAGCACGAGTCCGTCAGCCCCGCGGCCGATCGTGTCGCGAGAGTCCTGGACTTGAAGGCCGTCGCGTAGGAGCTGTGCACGGACAAGTCGCTGGGGTAGTGGTGTGTGCGCCGGCGGGACCGGGATGATTTGGCGATGAGCGATGAGCAGCTCGCTGGCCGGGCGTACGCCCGGGTCTACCGCACCAAGGACAAGCAGGACGTTCACGACTGGCTGCTCGGGACGGTCAAGGCGGCCGGCGGCGAGGTCGTGTACGCGAGCGTCCACACACGTGCGCCGACGTTCTTGGGGATCGAGGTGGGCGAGGAGCGAATTGGTGTGCTCGCCTACGTCTTTAGGGTCACTCGCGTGCTCACTGAAAACCGTCCGGCTGACGAGGCGCGGCTTCAGGTCCGCTACGGCGGCGAAGGGACGTGGCACACGCAGGAGCACCCTTTGGGTCGCGACGTGGCGGGCGTCGACGTCACGATCGTGATCGGCATCGATCTGGAGCACGATGTCATCCTGGGCCTCGACCCGCTGCTCTATGACCCGTTGCCGATGGGGATCTCGGTGGAGCTCAAGGACGAGCACGTTGCCGACATCCAGCGCGACAGTTGGGCGGTCTGGGAGCGCAAAAAACACAAGGGACGGGTCAGGGACCAGCGTGCGATGGAGGGTCTTGAGACGGTCATCGGTTTTGCCCCGGAGCGGCTGATCGACTATGTCCGCTTCGAGCGGCAGGCCGACGCGCTCGCCCTTGAGCCGCCGCTTCGCTTCTCAGCCGGTCAGGCCGCGGCCGACCGGGCCTCTCAACGTGACGGCGCCCGCCACATGCTCGAGCGCCAGTTCGCCCTCAAGAGCAGCGAGATTCTCGACATCGTCGAGCGTCGCGGTCGATTGTCCATGGCGGTCCGCGGGGGTGTCGCGGAGCACCATCTCGAGCGGTCACTGAAGCGCGAGTCGCTCGTGGCGGAGGTCGAGCCGGTCGATCGTGACGGCGGTGACTTCGTTGTTCGGCTGGTTGAAGGTCGTGAACTCAGTGTTGAGTGCAAGAACGCGAGCCCGAACCGGTACAGCAACGGGGATTTCCGTGTCGAGGTGCAGAAGACGCGAGCTTCCAAGGGGGACCCGGAAAGCCGCTACTACCGACGCGACCAGTTCGATGCGGTCGCAGCGTGTCTGTTCTCGCCGACGGGGTCCTGGGAGTTCCGCTACCAGCTCGCTGAGCGACTTGCCGCTCACAAGGAGTTCCCGACGCGCCTGGCGGCACTTCAACGAGTCGATGACAGCTGGGCGCTGAGCCTCGGCGGACTCGTTTCTGGGTAGCGCTCGGTGGGTCAGGCCGCGAGGGCGAGTGGGGAGCCGGCGCCACGTCGCGCTAGCTCATCGGCGACTGCACGGATTACGGCCTCAGCGAACCGCGGCGGGACTGCGTTGCCGAGCTGGAGCTGCTGCTCCCGCCGGCTCCCCAGCACCGCGAAGTTATCGGGGAATGTCATTAGCCGCTTGAGCTCAGCCACTCGTAGTCTGCGGGAGGTCCAGTGGAATGGGCCGACCCATGGTCCTGGCTGTCCTTGGATAGTCGGCGAGGGGCGTTGGGGGTCGAGCTTGAGCAGGAAGCTCCAATAGCGCGAGCGCCACTCGAACCGCGGCGCCGGATGGCCCCGCTCTGCAGTCCAGAAGAGGTAGTTCTCTCCTGGAGGCACCTCGCGCAGCTCCTCGGCGTAGGTGCCCGAGACATGCTCCTCGGGCTCGGCGGGGTTCTTGCGTAGGCCGCGCAGCGCGACGCCGGATGTGACGTGTGGTGGGAGTGACTCGTCCCAGACGGTCTTGGTCTCGTGAGGCCCGGAGTGCGTGGGTGAGGGCCAGCTCATCTGCCAGCGATCGACCGGCACGTCAAGAAGATCCGCCCGTAGCCCGACACAAAGCATGCGCTGCCTGAGCTGAGGCACGCCGAAGTCGGCGGCCAAAAGGATTCGGAACTCGGCCGCGTATCCAGCGGTGCGAACGCCTTCGAGGAACCTCTTGAGGACGGGGCGGTTCTGGTTTCGGTAGGCGAGGCCGTACACGTTCTCCATGACGAACGCTCTCGGCTGCACCCCGTCAAGGAGCCGCACGTACTCATCGAGCAGGCTCGCGCGTGGGTCTGAGCCGGAGCGCTTGTACTCCAGCCAGTTGCCGCTCTTGGAGAAGGGGGTGCAGGGCGGGCCACCGACCATGAGAGCCGCCTCGCCGGCGCGGAGTCCGGCGCGCTCGAGCAGCAGCTCAGGGCTCAGCGAGATCACGTCGTCGAGCAGCCTGGTCTCGTCAAGCTCAGGGAAGTGCTTCGGCGCGTTTGCGAGCATCGTCTCGCGCGCGACCGCGTCGGACTCGACTGCCGCCTGAATCTTGAAGCTCGCTGCCTCTGCGCCTAGGTCCAGCCCACCCGCGCCTGAGAACAGAGAGATAGCGCTCATCTCGCTCATGGACCGCTCAACGTACCGGCCTATCCCGACGGTACTCTCGCGCCGGCTGGACCGGTCCCGTCATTGCTTTCCGCTCGTTTCAAGCTCGGGACGAAGCAAGGATGGCCCGCTCTCCGAGATGGCCGCCCTGGTGGGACCGCAAAGCCACGGTGCGGCTCGACGTGCCGGTCCTTCGGCGCTCCGCCGTCCGGGAGAAAGGGCTGCAGGGCCTCTGGCGTGGGCTCTGGCTCGGGGGGCATGGCGTGAGGCTGCGCGAGAGGGTCGATCCGGGAGACGTGTTGGCGAGCCCACGCCAGCCACTGCGCGGTCTCCGGCCGGTCGGCATATGAGAAGCGGCTGACGCGCCGAAGCCCTAGCCCCGACGTCTTGTGATTGAGCGCTCCCTCGCTGCCCGTGAAGTGCCGCCCTTGCTCTCCCGGGCATGCTTGCCGGGCGCTCCGCGCCGACAGCAGCATCGACAGGCGGCGGGCCGGGTCGTCACCGGCGTCGCCTCCCTCAATGCCGCCCTCTGGGCTGGGTCGCCGCGAGCATTGGCGCTGACTGTAAATTGGCTGGGCGCCAAACTGGCGCAATCTGCGGCGGTCACCAGGACCGCGAACCGCCGCGAGCTACGTCGCGTCGACGGCGGCCTGCGCCTCGACGCCAAGCGGCTTCTCGGCGGCGATCCGCGCGGCCTGCTCGGGTCCGGTGAACGGTGCGAGGGTGATGTAGGTGATGAGGGGGAGGAGCTCGGGGAGGCGCTCGGTGTGTCCGCGGTGGATTTCCTCGGCGATGATCTCGAAGCGGGCTCCGGCGATCGTTTCACCTGTGATCTCGGGGACCTGGGCGAGCTCGAATCCGGGGTCTAGCAGCCCTGTGAAGGGCTGCAGCTCTTCCTGGCGTATGTGGTGGGCGTCGGCGCCTGTGCCGAGGAATGACACGAAGACGAGCTGGGCGTGGTCGGGCCGCGCGGCGTACCACTCGAGTAGCTGGGCCATGCCGGCGTGTATCGCCCGCGGCCAGTCCTCCTGGTGGGCGCGGTAGGCCTCGGCGGTGAAGGCGAACGCCTCCTGGCAGTCGTGCCGGTAGGTCTCGACAAAGGCCTCATCACGGTCTGAGAAATGTTCGTAGAAGGTCTGATGCGAGACCTTGGCGTGGCGCGCCACGCCTGAGAGTGTGAGCCCGCCGTAGCCTTTTTCGCGGCTGATCGCGGCGACCGCGTCCATGAGCCTTTGGCGCTGGTTCTCGCGTACGTACTCGCGGGGGTAGCCGAGCCCCGTCAGCGGCGGCGGCGGCTTTGCAGGAGGGTCCGCGGGGGGACGGCGAGACCGTTTCGCGCGCGCCAGCTCAATCGGCGCGTCCGTCAGATAGCTGAGCATCCATTCCGACAGCGGGTCGAGCAGGTCCGGAAGCTCGTCGGTTGTGCCGCTGGCGACGCGGTTGTAGACGACCTCGCGGACACCGCCGACGAGCCCGCGGAGGATCAGGCCGGATACCGGGTTCGGCCCGGGTGCGCGGGCGGCGTGCTGCTTGAACAGTGCCTGGAAGTTGTCGGTGAGCCGGCGGTCGCGCTGCATGGCCTGCGGTCCTGCCGTGAGTGCGTCGACGAGCACCAGGCGCGCCTGCTCCGGGTGCCCCGCCGTGGTTTGCAGCACCGCCCCTACCGCGCCCTTCAGTAGCTCATCCCACGGGACTGGTGCCGTGGACGCTTCGAGCACTTTGCCGCCGTAGTCCTCCAGGATGGAGTCGTAGCTTTCGAGGAAGCACGCTTCGAGGCTGTCGAACTGGGCGGCGAAGGTGCGCTCTGTCACCCGTGCACGTTTGCAGAGCGTCCCGATTGTGACCTTTTGGAAGCCCTGCTCGGCGACCAGCTGGATCATCGCTTGCACGAGCCGCGCCCGCTGATGATCGGCGACGACGCTCGGGGCTAGGCCGTGTCGCCCCGCGGGGAGGGGTGCGAAGCCCGCGTCCTCGTCGGCGGGAGGCGATCCGGGCGACATGTCCGAAGGCAAGATAGCCGCATCCTCCAGATGGGGTAGTCGGAGCGGGGGACTCAACACAATGCTATTGGATTTTCAGACCGGGCTCTTGACATGCTCGCGTTGATTTGTGTACTGTGCCGCCCGGCCATCACGCGCCCCGGGCATCTCGCCGGGACGAGAGGGGCTTGCCGGCGATCGCCACGGGGAGGCGCACGTCGGTGAACTGGGATCGAGGAACGAGGAGGAAGTTGATGCTGCGTCGGATCGTGCCTGTGCTTATGGCCTTGGTTTCGCTCGGGTTGTTCCCTGCCGCGGCGTCGGCTGAAGGGTGTCCCAACGAGCAGCTGCGAGTCGCAAACAACTCGACGCAGCTTCCTGACTGCCGCGCCTACGAGCAGGTTTCGCCTCGGGACAAGAACGGCTCGACCACCGACGATTTCTCCGCCGCGGGGGACGACAGCATCGATGATCCGCTCCTGATCGGAGAAGATGGCAACTCCGCGCTGCTCGAGTTCAATGGCGCCGTCTCCGAATCGAAGTACGGCGGCTATACGAGCTTACGCGCGACGCGGACCGCTCAAGGCTGGACGTCATCGGTGCTATCGCCGCCCCGCGCCGATGAACGCCCCAGCTCTCCGTTTGGTGAACTTCCCTTCTATCTCGGTGCGTCCAGTGACACGTCCAAGCTTCTCTTCTCACGAAGGCACCTTGACACCAGCGAAGGCTTCAACGTCACAGAACGACTCGAGCTGGTTGGCGCGGATGGCGCATACGCAGAAGCCTCGAAGGGAAGCCTCGGAGGGCCGGATCTGAGTGAAGCTGCCTTCGCCGGAATGTCGACCGATGCGTCGCATCTCTTCTTTCAGAGCTCAGCGACGCTCGAGAGCGGAGCATCGGGCCTCGAAGGCGGAGCGTCGATGCTGTACGAGCGTCTGCCCGCCCAGGGCCTCACGCGCGTGGTCGGGATCCTCCCGAACGGGAGTCTCGCTAGTCGCGGGGCGATCCTTGGTAGCGGCGGCTATGACGTTCCGAACGCCTCGGCGCACCAGGCGATGGTGCGGCACGCCGTTTCGGTCGACGGCAGCCACGTGGTCTTCTCGGCGAGCCCCGCGGAAGGCAGCCCTCCCGAGCTGTATGACCGCATCGACGCGCAGCGGACCATCCAGCTCTCCGCGCCTCAGCGTACCGGCGGCGCAGGAGCCCCTCCGACCGTGGGGGTGCGCTACCAGGACGCGAGCGCCGACGGCTCGTCCGTGTTCTTCCTCTCCGACGCGCAACTGACCGACGACGACACTGACAGCAACGTCGATCTCTACCGCTTCACGTTCAACGCCGCCGCCACCGGAGGCACGCTGACCCGCATCTCCGGCGGCTTAGGTGCCGGCACCTCGTTCGACGGTGAGATCGGCTTGGTAGCGGCCTCGGAAGATGGTCAGGTCGCGTACTTCGTGTCGACCGCGACGCTCGAAGGCCACGGCACTCCCGGCGCCCCCAACCTGTACGTCAATGATCGCGGCACCGTGCGCTTCGTCGCCACGCTTTCGACGCTCGATCATGTTGTCGCGCAGTCGGCGCCGAACGATTCAACCGGCGGGATCTCTTACATCCCACAGGCGCAGACGACGCCGGACGGCGCCAAGCTGTTGTTTCAAACCCATGCCCAAGTGACGTCGTTCGCCAACGCTGGCTTCGGAGAGATTTACACCTACACGCTCCCATCGAAGTCACTTTCCTGCATCTCATGCACGATCGTCAGCGCTGCCCCGACCGCTGATGCGAGCCTCAGCACCGAAGTTCGGTCGTCGTTCTTTGCTCCGGCAAGGAACATCTCCGACGATGGAAGCTGGATCTTCTTCCAAGCCGGCGACGCGCTCGTGCCCGGCGACGTCAACGGCAAGCAGGACGTGTACGAGTGGCATGACGGCATCGTTTCGCTGCTCTCAGGCGGCCAGGGGTCAGACGACTCCTTCTTCGCTGGGTCCGATGTCGGGAGCGACAAGCGCGACGTGTTCTTCCTCACGGTCGACAAGTTGACGCCGAGCGACACCGACACGGCATACGACCTCTACGACGCCCGCATCGGGGGAGGCTTCCCGGCCCCGCCAGGGGCTCCGCCGGGATGCTCGGCTGACTGCCAAGGTGAATCAACAGCACCGCCCCCGCTCACGGCGCCCGCCAGCGCCTTGTTCGCGGGTGCGGGAAACCTTGCGCCGTCCCAGCAGACCCTTGCGAGACCGAAGGTTCTGAGCCGCTCCCAGAAGCTCGCTGGGGCGCTCAGGTCATGCAACGCGAAGCGCAACAGGCATAAACGAGCCGTCTGTCAGGCGCAGGCCCGCAAGAGGTATGGATCGACGTTCAAGGCGAAGAAGGGCTCCAGGAGGCTGAAAAATGTCAGGCCGTAAACCTCTCCGTAGATACATTTCGGCTCTGGCGGCATCACTCGTGGTCTTCGCCGCGGCCGGGGCGATCCCCGGCACTGCCTCAGCAAAGATCCAGGTCACCTCGTTCACAGCCGGGCCCACCGGCCCGAATGCCACACAGGCCGGTGCGCACGCCGACGTTCAGGCCATCTTCATGACCGCCGTCGACCCGGCCGCCACTTTGTTCGGATTGCCAATTCAAGCCGAGACGACGAAGGATGTGGCTGTCGAACTGCCTCCCGGGTTCGTCGGCAGCACGACCGCCGCGCCGAAGTGCACGCTCACCGAATTCGCCGCTCACAACTGCCCGGTGACCTCGCAGGTCGGCTCGGCGACGGTCATCAGCAATGCCGCCTTCTTGACGGAAGGCACCTCGGGAAGCGCCGACTTTTCCGTCTATCTCCTCCAGCCGTCGGAAGGGAACACCGCCGAGTTCGGCTTCACGCTCGGCGGCATCGGCAACGTGCTCGCCGTCGCCTCCGTCCGCAGCGGCTCCGACTACGGGCTCCACGTAGCGCTGAAAGACCTACCCTCGGAGCTGTTGCCGTTCATGTTCGGAGCGCGCCTGACCCTCTGGGGCGTGCCCGCCGATCCGAGCCACGATGCTGAGCGCTCAGTACGCGGCCTCGGGTTCGTGGCCGCAGGAGAAACCGGTGTCTCGTCAAGCGCCCCCCTGGTCCCATTCCTGACGAACCCCACGCGCTGCGACGGATCCCCTGAGGTCACCTCGTTGAGCGTCGACTCGTGGCAGTCACCCGGCCAGTTCGACGAAGAAACGTCGGCCACGCCGCCGCTCACAGGCTGTGACCGGCTGCCGTTCGCCCCGTCGCTGGACGTGCAGCCAGATCGCACGCAGGCGTCGGCCCCGGCGGGCTACCAAGTGGACCTGCAGCTGCCGCAGAACGAGAACCCCGGCAGCCTAGCGACCGCCGACCTGGAGACCGCCGTCGTGACACTCCCGCAGGGCGTGACCGTCTCGCCCTCGGCGGCCGAAGGGCTTGGCGCCTGCTCCCCAGGACAGATAAGCCTGGGGAACATGAGCCGCCCCTCCTGCCCGGAGTCCTCGAAGATCGGCTCGGTCACGATAGACACGCCGCTCCTGGAACACCCGCTCGAAGGCTCCGTGTATCTCGCGCGGCAGGGCGACAACCCGTTCGGGACGCTGCTCGCCGTGTACCTGGTGGCGGAAGGCAGCGGCGTGACGATCAAGCTTCCCGGCAAGGTCGACGCCGACCCCGTCACGGGCCAGCTCACGGCGACCTTCGACAACAACCCCCAGCTCCCGTTCAGCGACCTGAGGCTCGCCTTCAAGAGCGGCCCGCACGCGGCTCTAGTCAACCCCGCGGCGTGCGGCACATACACCACCAGGTCGCAGTTGACGTCCTGGAGTGGAAAGACGGCCCAGTCCGAAAGCAGCTTCCAGATAACCGAAGGCCAAAACGGGAGCCCGTGCCCGATAGGCGCGTTCACCCCGTCGTTCACCGCCGGCACCACGAGCAACCCGGCAGGCTCCTTCAGCCCGTTCACGCTCGCCTTCTCGCGTAGCGATGGCGACCAGACGCTCGGCGGCATCACCCTGCGGCTCCCGCCGGGCCTGCTTGGTGTGCTGAAGAGCGTGCCGCAGTGCCGGGAGCCGCAGGCGTCCAACGGCGGGTGCGGCGCTGCGAGCGAAATCGGCAACACGTCGGTCGCGGCAGGCGCGGGCCAGACTCCGTTCTGGCTCGGGGGGAAGGTGTTCCTCACTGGCCCGTATAAGGGCGCGCCGTTTGGCCTGTCGATCGTGGTGCCCGCGATCGCGGGGCCGTTCAACCTCGGCACCGTCGTCGTACGCGCCGCGATCAACGTCGACCCGCGCACCGCGCAGGTGACGGCCGCGAGCGACCCGCTGCCGACGATCCTGCAGGGGATCCCGCTGGATCTTAGGACGGTCAATGTCACGGCCGACCGTCCCGGGTTCCTGTTCAACCCGACGAGCTGCGCTCCGCTCAGCGTGACCGGCACGATCACCTCGGTGCAGGGCGTGACCGCTGCGGTCTCCAGCCATTTCCAGGCGGCGAACTGCGCGAGCCTGCCGTTCAAGCCAAAGCTGACCGCGTTGACGCAGGCGAAGTACAGCAAAGCCGGTGGTGAGAGCCTGCATGTAAAGGTCGTCTCCGGTGCCGGCCAGGCGAACATCGCGAAAGTCAGGGTGCTGCTGCCGAACCTGCTGCCGTCACGGTTGACCACGCTTCAGAAAGCCTGTCGGGAGGCGACGTTCAACGCGAACCCCGCCTTGTGTCCCGCGGCGTCAGTCGTGGGCACCGGCACGGCGGTGACGCCGGTGCTCGCGCACCCGCTCACCGGTCCCGCCTATCTGGTTTCCCACGGTGGGGCGGCCTTCCCCGATCTCGTGGTGGTGCTGCAGGATGAAGGGATCACGCTCTACCTCGACGGCAACACGGACATCAAAAAGGGCATCACCAGCTCGACGTTCAACTCGGTGCCCGACGCTCCGATCAGCACGTTCGATCTGGTGCTGCCGCAGGGCCCGCATTCGGCGCTCGCCGCCAACGGAAACCTCTGCAAGAGCCCGCTGAGCATGCCCACGACGATCACCGGGCAGAACGGCGCGCAGGTCACGCAAACCACCACGATCGCCGTGACGGGCTGCGCCAGACACAAGGGGAAGGCCCACAAGGCCAAGCGCCGGAAGGGCCACCACACGTAGGGGCGCTATCGCTCGACCGCTTGCTGATCTTGGCGCCGCCTCGCCTGACGACGCGACGCCCGGCGGGGGCCCGTCGCATGTACGTCAAGTTTGGCGTGCCGGGTCCCTGAGCGAGAGGGACGCCGTGGCCAGCCCCCCATCGGCCGTGGCGTCCCGCTCGCCACACCCACCCAGGCGACTTCGATCGTCGCTGGCGACGCGCGTCGACCCGATCGCCTGACGGAGCGCAACATGCGCGTGACCTACCGCACTACGAGAGTGCTCGCCGCGATCGCGGCCCAGCCCGGGCTCAGCAACAGCGAGATCGGGCAACGCGCAGGGGTCAATGATCAAGGCCAGATCTCAAAGCTGCTCGCTCGGCTCGCACGACTCGGGCTGGCCGAGAACGTCCGCGCGGGCCAGGCCAACGGCCTGCCGAACGCGTGGCAGCTCACCCCTCGCGGCAAGGAGCTCGAGCGAACCGTCGCACAGGACGCCGGCGAGCGCTCGAAGTAGGGCAGACGGAAGATCTCGCTGCTCACGCGGCGCTGTCGTCGAGGGCTTCGCGGATCTTGCGGTCGACGAACTCGCTGGCGACCTCGGCGCCGGTGTACGGCGTGAGCACGATGTAGGCCATCAGCGGCAGCAGGCCGGGCAGCTCGTCATTCCGCCCATGGCGGATGAGGTGGGACGTGATCTCGTACACCGCCATCGCGATAGCTTCGCTCGCGACTCGGTGCTTGGCGTCGTCTTGCGTCTCGATGTACACGTTGCCCTCTTGGAGGAAGAAAGTGAAGGCCATGACCCGCTCGTCGACCCGTTCCACGAGCTCGGGTGAGATGGTGTGCGCCTCGACCATCCCGAGGTGCGCGAAGCTCCGGAAGTTCGCCATGAAGTCGGTGTAGGCGCGCAGCGACCGCCAGATCCGCTCCGGCCAGTCCGTGGAGGTGTAGAACGCGCCTACGGCGAGCGCCATCAGGGTCTGGAACCCGGTCTCGTAGGCGTTCATGAAGGCGTCCTGCTTGTCGCGGTAGTGCCGGTAGAACACCTCGCGCGCCAGGCCCGCTTCGGCGACGATGTCGGCGACCGTCGTCTCGGCGTAGCCCTGCTCGGCGGTCACCGACGCCGTGGCGTGCAGGATCCGCTGACGCTGGTTCTCGGCGACCTGCTCTGCGGACAGCCGCGTGCGCCCGCGTGAGGGGCGCTGCGGTGGCGCGAGGCCTGCCGCGTAGTCGGGTGGACCGGCACGGAGCCCGTCCGTGGGTGTCAGCGTCTGCCAGCGCTCCGAGCCGGACCGGCGGTAGCCCTCGATCCAGCCGACCAGCTCGACGTGAAGCGCCTCGAGATTGGCGTCTGCTTCGCGCATGCGGCGCACGAGCAGCCTGAGGGTCGCGCCGACCAGCGCCTTCGCGGGGATGTCAGGCACAGCGACCTCGCCCGGCGTTGCCCGCCGCCGGTCGATCGTCGACTCCATATCGGCGAGCAGCCGGTCCCGCGCTTCGAGCGCACGGCGGGTCGACAGCTTCGCTTCGGCGGCGAGCAGCATGATCGTCTGGGGCCGCTCTTTGGCGAACTCGAAGACGACGTCGACTCCCGCGCGCCAGACCTCGGACGGCTCGGTCGCATCGGCTCGGCGCTCAAGCTCGCCGAGCAGGTCGGCCGCGACACCTTGGTAGGCGGCGAGTAAGCATTCCTCCTTGTCGTCGAACAGCGTGTAGAAGGTCGCGGTCGAGACACGCGCGCGCTTTGAGATCTGGCCGACGGTCGTCGTGCCATAGGCCCCGTGGCTGACGAGCTCGACGATGGCCTCTACGAGCCGTTCACGCCCGCTCGCGCTGGACGAGACCGAGGGATTCGGTTTGAGTCTCCGCGCTCTTCCACGCCTCGACGCTTCTGCATCCCTGCTGCTTCTCATTTGCTGACCTCAGCGACACGGTCGCCCGCGATCCGTTCGATCAGCCTCACCGCCTCGGCCGGTCCGGTGAACGGCGCGATCGCGACGTAAGTGAGTCGGGGCAGCAGGCGCGGCAGCTCGCTGGCGCGGCCGTGGGCGATCTCGTGCCGGATCGTGTCGAACGTCGCGCCCGCGATCGCCTCGGAGCACAGGTGCGGCAGCTCGCGGGCCTCGGGGCGGTAGCCGTAGCCCTCGGCGATGAAGAACGTGAAGTTCAGCGTCACGTCGTCCATGCGCTGGATCGCTTCCGGCCCTGCGGCGTACGGCTCGACGAACCGCAGGTAGGCGACCAGAGGCTGTTGAGCGACGAACGTGGTTATCGAGTCCAGCACGTTCCACATCCGCTCGGGCCACGTGGCGCCTTCGAAGAAACGGATCGCCCCGACGGCCAGGTTCTCGTGCAGGTTGTTCTGCTGCGCGGCGCGGAACGCGTCGTGCTTGTCGGCGAAGTGCTGGTAGAAGGCGTTGCGGGTGATCCGGGCGGCGGACACGATGTCCGCGACGGTCATCTCGGCGTACCCCTTGTCCCGCACCACCTCGGCGGTCGCGTACATGATCCTGTCGCGGTGGTTGCGTGCCACTACCGCGGCGCTCAGCCCGTGACGTCCGCGAGGCAGCGGCCCGGGCTTCGACGCCGAGGGCATCTGAGCCACCCCATCCAAACGGGGTGCGGAGGCGAGCATGGAGGCGGGGCTGGTGCTCCACCGCGCCTGGCCGGCCGGAGTGGCGTACGACTGGATCCAGCTCTCGAGGTCCTCGAGCAGCAGCGGCAGCTGGTCCGCGGACCCCGATCGCAGCCGGCGCGAGACGATCGCCCGGACAGCGCCGACGAGCGCGATCGCGGGCACGTCGAGGAGCATCTCGGCCTTGGGTGCCTCCCGGAGGAACTCCTCCACGGCGCGCTCGTACGCGTCCATCAGCCGGTCGCGCTCGGCTGGCATCTGCGCCCGGTTTGCGAGACCCTCGATGAACACCATCCAGCCCGCCGCCGGGCTCTCCGTGACGGCGTTCAGCAGGTATTTGAGCGCGGCATGTTTCGCTTGCGGTCGCTCGACCGTCCTCGAGGTGCTCTGCATCTGGCCCAGGATGCGCGCCCCGGCGTCGCGGTAGGCGGCGGCGAAGCACTCGTCCTTGTCCGCGAACTGCTCGTAGAACGTCGCGTTCGAAACACCGGCATGCGAGGCGATGCCGGTGATGCTCACGTCGCTGAAGCCGTCCAGCGCCGCCAGCTCGGTCATGGCACGGATCAGCCGCTCACGCTGGGTCGGCTTCGGCCTTTCCGCCAACAGCGGTTTCTGGGCTCGGCCCGGGCTTCGCCGTCGGGTGGAGCGCGGTGGGCGGGGGGTTTCCGGCATCGGGGATCGTCCGGCAGCATAGAGGAACCCTCTAACTCGAACCACAGCATTTTTCCTCGTGATCTACCAATAGCTTACAGCCAGCGGCACATCCAAACCGGCGGCTTGACACTACCACCGCCAATCGGCTATTTCGCCGACACCTAGCCGATCCGTTGCCTGCTCCTTGACAACGAGACTATCTCCGTGTAAAAACTCCGCTGCACTACAGAACTAGAAGCCGCTGACCGAGGAGCCGTCCCGTGCGTCGGGCCGGAATAAGGGAGCGGGAGGGTCTACAGGAGCGGGGGATTGATGCTGCGTCGAATCGTGCTTGTGCTTGTGGGTTTCGCGTCGTTGGTGGTTCTTCCGGCGACGGCATCCGCTGAAAGCTGCCCCAACGAACAGCTGCGCGTCGAAGACAATTCGACCGGGCTGCCGGACTGCCGCGCGTATGAGATGGTCTCGCCGCCCCAGAAGAACGGCAACGACATCAGCGCACAGAGCGGCGGCATCTCCCCCACGCGCGCCACTCCCACCGGCGGCGGCGTGATGTACGTATCCAACGGCGCCTTCGCTGACGCGGCCCAGTCCTACTCGTCCTTTCTGAACTACATCGCATCGCGCGAGCCGGGGGGATGGGTCACGCACACGGCACTGCCCCCGACCTCACCGCCGGGCTTCGTCTTCGAGACCTCCGCCGTCCAGGGGATCTCCAGCGATCTTTCCCGAGAGGTGCTCGCGGACGCCGATCCGCCGCTTGTCGCCGGCGCACAGCCGCACACCGTCAACCTGTACCTGCGCCACAACGATGCTGGGACCTACGACCTGCTCACGCCCACAGGCCCGGACACCGTACGCAACTACCAGCCCACCTTCGCCGGGGCAAGCGCCCACTTTAGCCACATTGTTTTCGAATCCGAATTTCCGCTGACGCCCGGCGCTCCGCCGAACGTCAACAACATCTATGAATGGACCGCCGGTCAGTTGAAGCTGGTCGACGTGCTACCCGGTGGAACGCCCGCGGCCGGCGGCGGGGCGGTCGGTCCACAAAGCCCCGAAAACCTATTCCCGGCGGGCGCGAGGGGACAGAGCTACATCCAGCACGCCGTGTCGAGCGACGGGTCGCGAATCATCTGGACCGACGAGGCCACCGGACAGCTCTACATGCGCGTCGACGCCACCACAACCGTGCAGATCTCTGCTTCGAAGCGGACGACGCCAGACCCGCAGGGAACCCGGCCAGCCCTGTTCCTCGACGCGACGCCCGACGCTTCCAAGGTGTTCTTCAAGAGCACCGAGATGCTGACCGACAACGCCACGAGCGGCACCTCCGTACCTCCGACCCCCGACCTCTACGAGTACGACGTCAACACAAACGTGCTTACCGACCTTTCGGTCGACTCGCACTCCGGCGAATCGGCAGGAGTTGAAGGCATGCTCGGTTCGAGCAGCGATGGAGCGTACGTGTACTTCGCCGCCGCAGGGAGGCTCGCAGAAGGCGGCGTGCAGCTGGAAATAGGAAATAAAACACAGAACCTCTATGTCTCACATGAAGGGGAGGTGCGTTGGCTCGGCGTCGTCGCCGACGCCGCTAACTGGCAGGTGAATTACGGCCTAGGAGGCAGAGGCAAGCCGTCGCGGGTGAGCGCCGATGGGCGTTTTCTCCTATTGACCTCAAAACTGCCGCTCACCGGCTACGACACGGCCGGTTACAGCCAGTTCTATCTGTATGACGCCCAGACACGTGTGATGACATGCGTTTCGTGTAACCCGATGGCGTCACACTCCTCGGCGGAGGCCAGCAGCGAAGTGCCGATCAACTTGGGGCCCACCATGGCCGCTCTTTACAACCGGACCTTGTCGGCGGATGCCGATCGCGTGTTCTTCGACACGCCCGAAGCGCTGGTCCCGCAGGACACGAACGGCAAAATGGACGTGTACGAGTGGCAGGGCGGCGAGGTGCACCTGATCTCGAGCGGCAAAAGCCGGGACGACGCGTTTTTCGCCGAAGCAAGCGAAAACGGCGACAACGCGTTCTTCCTGACACGCGAATCGCTCGTTGGCCAGGACACGGACACCAACATGGATCTCTACGACGCTCGGGTCGCCGGCGGCTTCCCCGCGCCGACCATACCCACGACATGCTCGGGTGACGAATGTCAGGGCGGCGTGAGCTCACAGCCGAGTCTCCCTTCCCCTTCGAGCGCCTCGGTGTTCGGAAACGGCAATCTCACGCCACCCGTTCCCAAGCCTCTGGCGGCCCACAAGCCGCTCACCAGGGCGCAGAAGCTCGCGAATGCGCTGAAGACATGCAGGAAGAAACCAAAGAAAAGGCGACGCGCCTGCGAATCCCAAGCGAAACGGAAGTACGGCCGGACATCCAAGGGGCATAAGTCAACCAGCGCGACGCGGAGGACCAAGTAAATGACACGAGTCACGTTCTGCCTCCTCCGGCGGCCCGTCATCGCTGCCGATCATCTCGTACACGGACCCCACAATCCGAGGGCTGTGGAAAGCACGGCGATTCGCCCGCCAAGCTCGAGAGCCGTAGTTCGGCTGGTCATCGCGGTTGTCGCCGCCCTGAGCATGTCCCTGCTGTTCGCCTCGGCGTCTTCAGCGGATTTCGGCATCGCAGGCTTCGACGGATCGGTGACGGACGAAACAGGAAGCCCGTACACACAGGGCGGCGGGCATCCGTACCAGATCAGCACGAGGATCGACTTCAACACGAGGCCCGATCCGATCGACGGCTCGATCGTAATCCCGGACGAGGAGGTCAAGGACATCAGGGTGGACCTCCCACTCGGGTTCGTGGGAGACCCGAGGGCTCTGCCCACCTGTTCGGAGGCCCAGCTCGAGAACACCAGCTCCGGCAAGGGCGGGACCTGTCCCGCCAACTCCCAGATCGGCTGGGTCGGCGTAGACGTTGCAAGTTTCTTCCACAAGCTCCTCCTCGGTGTTTACAACATGGAACCGACGCCGGGCTCCGCCGCCACCTTCGGGTTCCAAGTGCCGTTCGGGGGCGCCACGGTGCATTTGCAGGCGCATGTGCGTCCTGGCGACAACGGCGTCACCGTCGAAATCCCGAACATCCCCCAAACAACGCCGATAACGAGCACCGTCCTGACGTTGTGGGGAGTGCCCGCCGAAGCGAGCCACGACCCGCTACGCGCCGAAGGCTTGGGGTGCGGGTTCGTGTCCGCGTTTCCAGGGGAACCGGGCTTTGATATCACCGAAACGTTCTGTCAGCTCGTCGAGTCGCCCGGGGTCGCAGCGGGAATTGCGGTGAAGCCGTTCCTGACGAATCCCACGGATTGCTCGACCGGTCCGGTGACCACCACCCTAACTGCCGACTCCTGGGAGCACCCCGGCGTGTTCCGCACCGCGAGCTTCGTCACCCACGACAACGCCTCACCCGCCAATCCGGTCGCTCTGACGGGTTGCGAGAGGCTGCCCTTCGACGCATCCCTCCGAGCCGCCCCGGACGCTCCGGGTGCGAGTCAGCCGTCAGGCTACGGGTTCGACCTTGTCGTCCCACAGAACGAAAACCCGACGGGGCTCGCTGAGGCGCACCTGCGCAAGGCCGTCGTGACACTGCCGGAAGGCGTGGCGATATCTCCGTCCGCCGCAGCCGGCCTGCAGGGCTGCTCCGACGGCCAGATCGCGCTGCACACCGACACGGCCGCGTCCTGCCCTGACGCCTCGAGGATAGGAACGGTCAGCATCGACACGCCGCTCCTGGAAAAGCCGCTGCAAGGTGCCGTGTACCTCGGCACACAGGCCTCCAGCGATCCGGCGTCGGGGCAGATGTACAGGCTCTTCATCGTCGCCCAGCAGCCCGAACGCGGCCTGACCATCAAGCTGGCAGGCTCCGTCGTCCCCGATCCAGGGACCGGCCGCCTGACAGCCACGTTCGACAACAACCCGCAGCTGCCGTTCAACAGCCTGCACCTCCAGCTCAAGGGCGGCCCACGGGCACCGCTGTCCAATCCGTCTGCCTGCGGCACGTATGAAACCAAGGCTCAGTTGACGTCGTGGAGCGGCAAGCTGGTGGAGTCTGACAGCAGCTTCGCGATCATCCACGGTGAGGACGGCGGCCCCTGTCCGGGGAGTGTCTTTGCCCCGACGTTCACCGCCGGCACGACCGACCCGCAGGCGGGCGGGTTCAGCCCGTTCACACTCACGCTCTCGCGCTCCGACCAGGATCAGACACTCGGTCGCGTGGCAGTGAAGATGGCACGCGGCCTGCTGGGTGTCCTCAAGAGCGTCAAGCAATGCCCCGAACCGCAGGCGGCAGCAGGCAACTGCGGACCCGAAAGCCAGGTCGGGCACACGACTGTAGGCGCCGGGCCAGGCGCCAACCCGTTCTACCTGGGCGGCAGCGTGTATCTGACCGGGCCCTACAAGGGTGCCCCGTTCGGCCTGAGCGTCGTGGTGCCGGCACTCGCCGGGCCGTTCGACCTTGGGACCGTGGTTGTCCGGGCAGCGATCAGCGTCGACCCGCACACGGCGCAGGTCACCGTCGCGAGCGATCCTCTGCCGACGATCCTCAAGGGGGTGCCGCTGCAGCTGCGAACCGTCAATGTCACGATCGACCGTCCCGGGTTCATCTTCAACCCGACGAATTGCAGCTCGCAGAGCGTTGGCGGCACGATCGCCTCGGCTCAGGGCGCGAGTGTCGCCCCGTCCAGTCATTTCCAGGCGGCGAACTGCGCGACCCTGCCGTTC
>JAXDGO010000049.1:0-3466 GCA_034665005.1 Solirubrobacteraceae bacterium
TGCCGATGTAGTTGTGGCCCAGGCTCAGCGCCTCGCGCAGCGCCAGCTCGAGCACCTTCTTCGCGCGCGGGGTGAACGGGATCTGCCCGGAGGTGACCTCCTCACCGGAGCCGACGATGCGCACGACCTGCGCGCGCACGCGCTCGACGGTGATGTCCAGCGACTCGAGGACCCGCGCGGCAAGGCCCTCCTCCTCGCGGAGCAGGCCAAGCAGGATGTGCTCGGTGCCGATGTAGTTGTGCTTGAGCGTGCGAGCCTCCTCCTGGGCGAGGACGACCACCTGGCGGGCTCGTTCGGTGAATCGCTCAAACATTTCCTGCGTTCCTTTGTGAGCGGGGTCGGAGAGCTGCGGTCGAGGGTTGATTGCCGGCTGGCGGGAGCTTTCAGGGTTCCGCAGCCGTCAAGGCCACGGTTCGCGGGGTCAGAAGAAACCCCGCCTGCTCTTCGTATTCGGCCAAAAAGGCCGATTGGATGAGCGAACGGGGTCGGTCGCCGGGCATACGCCAGTCTAGCAACAGGGTCCGGCGCCTCCGCGGGGCGTGGCGGCGATCTCCGGAGGTTGCGAGATCGTGGAGCGTCGGTCTGACAACAACATACGCTGCCGGCATGGCGGAGCGAGGTCGACCGTTGCTGCTGCGAAGCCAGCGTCCCTCGACGGCGGCAGGTATCGCGGTGGCGCCCCGCTCGTGACGACGAGCGCCGGGTCACCGCCGAGGCGGTGCACGGCCACTTCTAGGCGGCGACGGGCTCTGGCTCCGGCTCCGGCTCGCGGAGCTCGTCGAGCCCAGCGACCACCGCAGAATCGAACTGCGTGCCGGCGCACCGCTCGAGCTCGGTTCGCGCGGCTGCGTCGGACATGGCCTCGCGATAGGGGCGATCGCTGGTCATGGCGCTGTACGCGTCGGCGACGGCGATGACCCGGCTGGCGAACGGGATCTGTTCGCCGGCGAGCTCGTCCGGGTAGCCGGTGCCGTCCCAGCGCTCGTGGTGCGAGCGGATGATCGGCGCGATCGAGCGCAGCGCGGGGGCGCCGCTCGCCACCTCGGCGCCGACGATCGGGTGTTGCCGGATGACGTCCCATTCGACATCGGTCAGCGGCCCGGACTTCTTCAGGACCGCATCGGGCACGATCACCTTCCCGATGTCGTGGAGCTGTGCCGCGAGCCCGATGAAGTGGGATTCGTTGCTGGTGCACCCGAGGCCGAACGCCAGCTGCGTGGACATCCGAGACACGTCGGCGGCGTGGCTCGCCGTGCCATGGTCACGGGCGTCGACCATGGCCGCGAGCGCCTCCACGGCGCCGATCATCGCGTGCTCGTCACGCGAGCTGAGTACGGCGTCGGGAGCCAGCGTGTCGCCGTCGACGCTCGCTGCGGTGACGACCTGGTTGCGCCCCAGGTGCTTGGCGACGTACATCGCGCGGTCGGCGGTGCTGATCAGAGCGTCGCGGCCCTGCGCGTCGTCGGGGTAGACGGCCGCGCCGATCGAGCACGTCAGGTGATAGCCGTGACCGACCTGGAACGCCCGCTCGGCGACCGAACGCCGGACACGCTCCGCGATCGCCGCCGCGGCCTCGGTGTCCGCCTCGGGCAGCAGCACGAGGAATTCCTCGCCGCCCCAGCGGCCCATGAGATCGCTCGGGCGCAGGCAGCTCGCCATCACGGCCGCGACCTCCTGGAGCGCTTCGTCCCCGGCGACATGACCGACGGTGTCGTTGAGCGCCTTGAAGTGGTCGAGGTCGAGGAACAGCACCGCGAGGCGGCGATCGTGGCGTTGCGCGCGATCGAGCTCGTGGTGCAGCGCGACCTGGAGCGCGCGGTGGTTTGCGATGCCCGTCAGCGGGTCGGTCGTGGCCAGCGCGCCGAGCTCCTCGTGGGCGCGGCCCAGCTCGAGGTGCACCTTCAAGAGCTCGCGCTGACCCAGGAACTGGCGGAGGACGACGACGGCGGTGAGCAGGCTTGCCGCGGCCACGAGCGCGCCGTCGGGCACGAAGGAGTCGCCCGACTCGGTTATGGCGACCATGCCGTACGCGACCGCAACCGCGACGTAGGGGAGCCAGCTGATCCGTGCCTCCCCAGGCGGTTCGGTCGCAGCGACCGGCGCCGCCTTCCTGGCGTCGCGCTGCACGAGCGCGGCCGCGGCGAAGAGCGCGATGGCGATCATCCACAGGCCGTCGACGGCATCGCCGCCGGCGTAGGTCCCGTGGAGCGTGATGTAGCCGTAGACGAGGTCGGCGGCGACGTACGCCACGAGGCCGGCCGTCATGACCTGGAGCGCGCGCCGGCTGGAGACCGGCGCGCTGCGCAGAAGGATGGCGGCGGCCCCGCCGATCAGCACGACGTCGCCGACGGGATAGGCGATCGAGATGGCGGTCTGCAGCCCGCTCTGGCCGGCGGCGATCGCCGCCGGGCCGAGCACGACGTACCACACGATCGTGCCGACGCCGAGGGCCACCGTGCCGAGATCGAGTGCGAGCTGCACAGCGCCCGAGCGCGTGCGGCGCGCCGTGGGGATCGAGAGCAGGCCGATGAGCAGCAGCGGGTAGAAGACCAGATAGAAGGCATCGGCGAGCGACGGGTAGGGCTTCTGGTTGCCGACCACCTCGTAGAAGGTCTGGACGACGTCGCCGAGGAGGTTGGCGACGAGCGCGAGGGCGACGAACCGCCAGCAGCGGCGTAGGCCCGTCGATGCGGAGCACCGGCGCGACGCCCGCCAGGCGAGCCAGGCGGCGGCGCTGTAGAGGGGAACGAACGCGAGGTCGCCGACGAGCTGCTGCGAGCCGGGGATCCAACGGAATGCGAGCCAGCTCGCGTAGAGCACGAGGAACCCGCCCAGGGCGACGAGTCCGAGGCGTGTCTTTCGGGGCGCTTCACCAACGGCGGCCATTGCAGTACCCATCGACTGCTTTCGAGGCGCCGGGGATACCCCATTGCGTGCCGAGGCCGCAGGCACCGCCTTGTTCTGCGAACGGGTCAGTCGCGCATCGCCGGGAACAGCACGACCTCGCGGATCGAGCGCGCGCCGCTCAGCACCATCACGAGGCGGTCGATCCCGATGCCGATCCCGCCGGTCGGCGGCATGCCGTGCTCCAGCGCACGGAGGAACGACTCGTCGAACGGCTGGGCCTCCTCGTCGCCCGCACGCGCCTCGGCCGCCTGCGCGGTGAAGCGCTCCCGCTGTTCGTCGGGGTCGTTGAGCTCCGAGAAGGCGTTCGCGATCTCGACGCCGTTGACGAACGCCTCGAAGCGCTCGACCAGGCCCTCGTGCTCTCGGTGGCGCTTGGCGAACGGCGAGAGCTCGACCGGGTAGTCCATGAGGAACGTGGGCTGGATCAGCTTCGGCTCGACGTGCTTGGAGATCAGTTCGAGATCGACGAGCTGCGCCCATGTGTCGGCGTCGGGCACCTCCAGCCCGTGCTCACGCATCGCCGCCGCCAGCTCGTCGCGGGTGCGGTTGGAAAGGATGT
>JAXDGO010000050.1:0-89720 GCA_034665005.1 Solirubrobacteraceae bacterium
GGCGCGGTACTTGGCGATCTCCTCGAAGAAGTCGATCTGGGCGTTGAAGAAGAACGACAGGCGCGGGGCGAACTCGTCGACGTCGAGGCCGCGGGCAACCGCCTGCTCGACATAGGTGAGGCCGTCCTTGAGCGTGAAGGCGAGCTCCTGCTGGGCGGTCGAGCCGGCCTCGCGGATGTGGTAGCCGGAGATCGTGATCGGGTGCCACCGGGGCATGCGCCGCGTGCACCACTCGATCATGTCGCCGCACAGGCGCATCGCGGGGTCTATCGGGAAGCACCACTCCTTCTGGGCGATGTACTCCTTCAGGATGTCCGCCTGGATCGTTCCGGAGAGGCGCTCGGGGCCGGTCGGATGGACCGGATCGGACTCGGCGGCGGCGACGTAGAAGGCGAGCATGATCGCGGCGGGCGCGTTGATCGTCATCGACACGGACACCTCGCCGAGGTCGATGCCCGAGAAGAGCGTCTGCATGTCGTCGAGCGTGTCCACGGCCACGCCCTCCCTCCCGACCTCGCCGAGCGAGCGGACGTGGTCTGAGTCGTGACCCATCAGTGACGGCATGTCGAACGCCGTTGAGAGACCGGTCTGGCCATGGTCGAGCAGGTAGTGGAAGCGCTCGTTGGTCTCCTCGCTGGTGCCGAATCCGGCGAACTGGCGCATCGTCCATAGGCGCCCGCGATACATCGAGCTGTGGATCCCGCGCGTGTACGGAAACACACCCGGCCGCCCCACGGGGTCCTCGGGCCCACCGACCCCCTCGGGAAGGTCCTCGGGCGTGTAGAGCTCGCGCACGGGCTCGCCGGAGAGGGTCCGGAAGCTTGCGGTGCTCGCGGGCCTGGGAGGCTTCGCGCTGACGGCCATAACCGGCTTCAATGCTACTCGTAGCGGTAGCCTCGGCATTCGTGATGCGCAGTGAGCTCAGCCGGCTCCTCGGCGCCGAGCACGTGCTGGACGCGCCGCCGGGATCGCCCTACAACCTCGACTCCTCGCGCAGGCGGGGTGTCGTCGGCCATGCCGATGCCGTGGTGCTGCCCGGCAGCGCCGAGGAGGTCGCGGCGGTGCTGCGCTGGTGCTACGAGCACGACGTCCCGCTCGTCGCCCGCGGCGGCGGCACGGGCCTCGCGGGCGGCGCCGTGGCGACGCAGGGTGGCGTGGTTTGCTCCCTCGAGCGGCTGCGCCGCGTGCGCGAGCTCGAGCCGGCGCTGTGGCGGATCTTTCCCGAAGCCGGCGTCACCACGCGCCACGTCCAGCGGCTCGCGCGTGAGAACGGCCTGTTCTTTGGGCCCGATCCAGGAGCGTCCGAGCAGTCGCACATCGGCGGCAACGTGGCGACCAACGCGGGCGGCCCGCACGCCTTGAAGTACGGCGTGACGGGCGCGTGGGTGACCGGCCTGGAGGCCGCGCTCGCCCCCGGCGAGCTCGTCGACCTGGGCGGCTGGGTGCGCAAGGACGTCGCGGGCTATGACCTTCGCAGCCTGCTGATCGGCTCGGAGGGCACGCTCGGCGTGATCACGGCGGTCAGGCTGCGCCTGCTTCCGGCGCCGGAAGCGGCGATCCCGCTGGTCGTGTTCCTGAGCTCACGCGCGGAGGGCTGCGCGGCGATCCGCAACGTGCTCGCGGCGGGCCTGCGACCCTCGGTCCTCGACTTCCTGGACGGCGAGACGCTCGCGATGCTCGCCGGCGCCTACCCGGCGGCGCGCCAGGGGGCAGACGGCGAGGCGGCGGGCGTGCCCGGCGATGCAGGGTTCGCCCTGATCGCGGAGGTCGACGGCACGCGCGAGGAGGCGGCCGCTCAGCGCGAGGCGCTGCTGGAGCTGCTCGGTGCAGCCGCGGTGGCGGTGCACGAGCCGCAGGACAGCGAGGCTCTGTGGCGCTGGCGGGAGGGCGTCAATCCGGCGGTCACGTCGGTGCGGGGCGGGAAGGTCAGCGGAGACGTGGTGTTCCCGCTCGAGCGGCTCGAGCAGGGACTTGAGGGATTCGAGGAGATCGCTCGGCGCCACAGCCTGCGCTCGTGTGCGTGGGGGCATGGCGGCGAGGGCAACGTGCACGCGACCGTGCTCGTCGACCCCGCGGATGAGCCGGAGCTCGACGCCGCCGAGGCTGTCAGCGAGGAGCTCTATGCGCTCGTCGCCGCGCTCGGGGGCTCTATCGCCGGCGAGCACGGCGTAGGCTGGATGAAGCGTGGGCGCCTGCAGTCGCAGTGGGACCGGCGGGCCGTCGAGCTGCACGAGGAGATCAAGCGCGCGTTCGACCCGAAGGGCCTGCTCAACCCGGGGACGAAGCTTGCAAGGTAGCCTGCCCGCTCGCCGACCACGTCTCCGCGAAAGAAAGGACCGAGAACAATGAACAAGTCCCAGCTCATCACAGCTGTCTCCTCCGACAGCGGTCTCTCGAAGGTCGACTCCGCACGCGCCATAGACTCGCTGCTCGACACCGTCACAAGGACCCTCAAAAAAGGCGACGAGGTGAGCATCACGGGCTTCGGCAAGTTCTCGGTCGTCCACCGTGCCGCCCGCCGGGGCGTCAACCCGCGCACGGGCGAGCGCGTGAAGATCAAAGCTTCCAAGGCTCCGAAGTTCGCAGCCGGCGCGACGCTGAAGCAGGCGATCAGCCCCAAGAGGAAATAGGGGCGGGCGGGATCCGATGACCCTCGTCAGCGAGCTCGAGCTCCCGAGCTTCGACTACACCGACGAGTCGCTTCGCGGAGAGCGCTTCCATCGGGAGATGGCGCAGGTGCGTGCGAAGGGCTGGCTGGCCGAGGGACCGTACGGCTACATAGCGCTCGACCGCGACTCGGCCGAGTTCTTCCTGCGCACCCGCGCCGCGATCTTCCCGGGTATGAAGATCGCGGAGATCTTCGGCGTGACCGAGGGGCCCCTCTACGAGCAGATGAAGCGCAACATCCTGCACGTAAACGGCCCTGACCACACGCGGCTGCGAAGCCTTGTCAACCCGGCGCTCTCGCCGCGCGCTGTGGAGCGATACAGGCCGGAGATGAGCGGGTTCATGCAGGAGCTGCTCGACCAGGCAAGCGCTTCGGCGGGTGCGGACGGGGTGGTTCGCTGCGACTTCGTCGAGGCGTTCGCGAAGCCATATCCGTCGCTCGTGATCGCCTCGGTGATGGGCGCGCCGCTCGAGGACGCTCCGAAGCTGCACCACTGGTCCAACTGGATCCAGAGGCAGTTCGATGCCGGCAGCATGGCCAACGAGCGCGAGGGGATCGAGCGGGCAGTTGACGAGTTCTACGGCTACGCCGAGTCATTGCTGCGAACGCGTCGGCAGACTCCCGGCGACGACCTCATCTCGAAGCTGATCGCCGCGGAGGAGGAGGGCGAGCGCCTCTCGGACGTGGAGTGCATCAACCTTGTCTTCAACGTGCTCGTCGGCGGCGTCGACACGAGCCAGAGCCAGCTCGCGCACGCGATCAGGCTCCTCGCCGAACACCCCGGACAGTGGGAGCAGCTCCAGCAGGACCCGTCGCTGGCCGGCGGAGCGGTCGAGGAGGCTCTGAGGTACGAGCCGATCACCCCGTTCACCGCGAGGATCCTCACCGAGGAGATCTCCTACCGTGACGTGACCTTCCCGCAGGACACGATCGTGATGGTGTGCGCGTTCACCGGGAACCGCGATCTCGGCTCGGAGGAACGCGGGCAGAACGGCGCGGACCGGTTTGACATCGCCGCCGCCTCGGACGGCGGCAGTGCCCGCGCGCTGACGTTCGGAGCCGGGGTGCACTACTGCCTCGGCGCGAACCTCGCGCGGCTCGAGCTGCAGGAGGGACTGGCGTTCCTCGCTGCGCGCCTGAAGGACCTCCAGCTCGACGGTGACCCTGAGTTCGGAACCATCTCGGGGATCTACGGACTGGACAAGCTGCCGGTCCGTTTCTCCGTCTGAGCAGGCCTCCGGAGCGCGCCCTCGCCCTCGGCGAGGCCGAGTCAGAAACATTTTCACGCGCCTGTGCCATGCGTTTCCCCCGCAGATACGGGGCATCGCGGCGAGCGCCAGATCTGACATTTGCGCAATTCGCTGTCTTGTGACTCCATCTGCGCCGGCGCCGTTGACGCGCCTCAAAGCGACATCAGATGGGAGTGGCTCTTGCGAATCTTCAAGTCGACGGCACTCGTGATCCTCGCGCTGGCGCTGCTTGCACCGTGCGCGCAGGCCGGCAGCTATCACGTCTACACCTGCCGCACCCCGTCTGGCGAAAGCGCCCCGGCGGATGGGTGGAGCGGGTCGAAGACCGGCACATACACCTATGCGGAAGACACCTGCAAGCAGCCCGGCGGCGCGCTGGTCGCGGCGCTCGGAGACCAGCCGGCGCGCACAGCCAACACCGACGTTGCCACCTGGGCCTTTGGAGCACCGACAGGCGAGCGCATCGCTGACGCGACGCTTTGGCGAGCCGGCGACGCCGATGGTGGGGCTGCCATCAACGCGACGTATGAGTTTTGGTTTGCGGGGCCGGGCCAGAACGAAGCGTTCGATCAGTGCGCCTACGTGTCGAGTTGCAGCACTGGAGAGGGGGACACCAGCCAACCTCTCGCGCTGCAGAATCGCGTGGTCGTTCCAAGTTCTCATCTTGGATCCCGTCTCTATCTCAGCGCTTCTTGCGGAGGCGTATCTGAATATCACTGCCCGGAAGGGAAAGGTGATGGAAGCGGCTACGCCGCCGTGGTCTACCTCTACGCCGCCGACATCACGCTCGAACAGACTTCGGGACCGAGCGCGGGAAACGTGGGCGGCGAACTGGCTGATGCGCCTTCGATCAGCGGCACGAGCGACCTGACGTTCAGCGCGAGCGATCCGGGGTCGGGTGTGTACGAGGTCGCGTTCAGCGTCGACGGGAAAGTGATGCAGACCGCAGTGCTCGACGAAAACGGCGGCCGTTGCAGGGACGTTGGTCAATCCACGGACGGGCTGCCGGCTTTTCTCTACGTCCAGCCGTGCAAGTCCTCTGTGAGCGCGGACGTTGGCTTCGACACGACGAAGCTGGGCAACGGGACGCACCATCTTGTCGTCAGCGTGACCGATGCCGCGGGCAACTCGGCGCCGGTGCTCGACCGCAACGTCACGATCGTGAACCCCACCCTTCCGAGCATCTCGAGCCTCGCGAACGGGACAGGAGGCTCGGCCGTTGCGGCCGCCGGAACGACGAGCTCGCCGTTGAACGGGACGTACGCCTCGGCTCCGGCGACCCTGGCCGTCAGCTGGAAGGGCACGAGGAGCCGGCGTCTGACGAGTGCCTATGGCCGCTCCCAGACGGTCATTGGCCGACTCACCGGCCCGGGTGGCCTGCCGATCGCGGGGGCGATGATCGACCTTCTCGCCACCGCGGACTACGCGGGCGCCACGCCGAGCGCGATGCCGAGTCCCCGCACGGGGCCGGACGGGCGCTTCACCGTCCGCCTGCCGGGCGCCGTCTCATCCCGCACGCTGCGCTTCTCTTATCGCACGCACCTGGCCGATGCGCTGCCGGTGACCTTCCAGACCCTGACGCTCAGCGTCGGCGCCGGGATCGCGCTGATCGTAAGCCCTCGCACCGCCGGCGTCGGGCGCAGCATCTTCTTCCGCGGGCGCCTGCTCGGCGGTTCAATCCCGCGCGGCGGCAAGCAGCTGGTGCTCGAGGCGCGCTCGCCGGGCGGCGCGTGGATCAAGTTCAACGTGATCCGCGCCGACGCGCGTGGACGGTATCGCGCTTCCTATCGCTTCAAGTTCCCGGGACCCGCTCGCTATCAGTTCCGCGTGCTGTCGGAGGGGGAGTCGGACTATCCGTTCGCTGCCGGCACCTCAAACCTGGTGACTGTGCGAGAGCGATAGCGCACGACCGCCCGACGCGCTGCTGAGCTCTCGGATTCGAGGCTAATTCTTATGTGAGCATCGCGTCACGACGCTACCTTCTCCTGCGGCAGGTGTGGTTACCGGCGTGTCGGCGAATCGTCGAGCCTCCAGAGCGGAACGCTCTGGATAGTGTCCGCCGGCGTCGAAAATCTCGACAGGCGGAGGAGCATGGGCAGGACCGGGCCGACGGTGATCAGAGCGCGAGTGAGCGGCTGGGTCGGGGCAGTTGCGCTCCTCTCGTCGGTCATAGCTCTCGCCGGCCCGGCTGCCGGCGCGCAGGGGCTCGCCCTCTCGCCGCTGAACGGCGCCCCCGATGCATCACCGCGGACGCAGATCAGCTTCCTGGGAATCCCCTCGAGTGAGATCGCTCGCGTCTCAGTGGTGGGCTCGAGGAGCGGTCGGCACAGTGGGCGCCTCCAGGCTTACGCGAGCAGTCCAGGTGCGAGCTTCCTCCCGGCTCACCCCTTCACCCAAGGCGAGCGGGTCACGGCCAGCGCCATCGTCGGCGCCAAGGGGCATACCAGGCGGGTGACGACCAGGTTCACGATCGCGCGCCTGTCCGGCTACAGGCCGCCTCCCACGAGCGGCCCGGCGCCGGCCAAGCCGGGCACCGTCGATAGCTTCGTCTCCGAGCCGGCGCTGCATCCGCCGAAGCTCGCGCTCACGGCGGCAGCGGCGGGCAGTGCGTCCGGCGACGTGTTCATCACTCCGACACACGGCCTGGGCCAGTCGGGACCGATGATCGTCGACGGCCAGGGCAGGCTGATCTGGTACCGGCCCGTGCCTACAGGTCAGGTCGCGACCAACCTCCAGGTGCAGAGCTATCACGGCCAGCCAGTGCTCGTTTGGTGGCAGGGCAATCTCGCCGACGAACTCGGCGTGGGGTTCGGCACCAATGAGATCTACAGCTCGGGCTACACGCCCATCGCGGCCGTGTCTGCCGGCAACGGCTACCAGGCCGACCTTCACGACATGCAGATCACGCCTCAGGGGTCCGCCTTCATCACCGCCTACTCGGTCGTCGACGCGGACCTCTCCTCCGGAGGCGGATCGCGCAGCGGCACACTTCAGGACGCGATCCTTCAGGAGATCGATATCCCCACCGGCCTCGTGATGTTCGAGTGGCATGCCTTCGGACACGTCGCGCTCGACGCCTCCTATTCCGCTCCGCCACGCTCGGCCCGGCAGCCGTGGGATTTCTTCCACATCAACTCCGTGTCTCCGGACCCCTGGGGCGACGGCAACTTCATCGTCTCGGCGCGCAACACCTGGGCGGCCTACGAGCTGAGCCACACCAGTGGAGCGGTGCTCTGGCGCCTTGGGGGCAAGCGCTCGAGCTTCAAGATGGGGCCTGGCACCGGCACCGCCTGGCAGCACGATGCCCGCTGGCAGCCCGACCGCACGCTGACCCTCTTCGACAACGGAGCGGCTCCCAAGGCCCACTCCGCCTCGCGCGTGATCCGCGAGCGGATCGACTGGCGCCACCGCAAGGTCACGCTGGTCGGTCGCGAGGTGCGCAGCCCGGCGGTGCTCGCCGGCAGCCAGGGCAACTACCAGATGCTGCCGAACGGCAACTCGTTTGTGGGCTGGGGCGAAGATCCCCATTTCACGGAATTCAGCGCGTCCGGGCAGATGCTCCTCGATGGCTACATCCCGTCCCCCGGGCAGTCCTACCGCGCGTACCGCTTCCCATGGAGCGCAACGCCGGGCGCCCCTCCCGCCATCGCGGTCAAGTCGAGCGGCGCCGGCGTGACCGTCTACGCCAGCTGGAATGGTGCCACCGGCGTGCGCGCCTGGAGGGTCCTCGCGGGAGCGAGTCCCGCGACCCTCGCCCCGATCACCACCGCCACGAGCACCGGCTTTGAGACCGCGATCGCCCTGCAGAGGCCGGACGCCAACTTCGCGGTGCAGGCTCTCGGCGGCGCGGGCGAAGTGCTCGGCGCCTCGGCGGCGGCGCACCGATGATGCGCCGCTGAACAACGGCACGTTCGCCGCGCCAGCCGGTTTGCACACGCACCGCCGGGGACCCGTCCACTACCCTGCGCTCCTGTGAAGGCCGTGATCCTGGCAGGCGGGTTCGGCTCGCGACTCAGCGAGGAGACCGCCGTGCGACCCAAGCCGATGGTCGAGATCGGCGGCAAACCGATGCTCTGGCACATCATGAAGATCTACGCGGCGCACGGGATCGATGACTTCGTGATCTGCCTGGGCTACAAGGGCTATCTGATCAAGGAGTACTTCGCCAATTACTACCTCCACACGTGCGACGTGTCCTTCGACCTCGCCAAGGGCGACATGGAGGTCCATCGCTCCGAGACAGAGCCCTGGCGGGTGACGCTGGTCGATACGGGCGATCAGACGATGACCGGTGGTCGCTTGAAGCGCGTCCTCACCTACGTCGGAGACCAGGACTTCTGCTTCACCTACGGCGATGGTGTGGCTGACGTCGACATCACGGCCCTAATCAAGTTCCATCGCGAGCACGGGCGTCGCGCGACGGTCACCGCCGTCCAGCCTCCCGGCCGTTTCGGTGCCCTCGATCTCGAGGACGATGTCGTGCGCGACTTCGAGGAGAAGCCCCGCGGGGACGGCGCCTGGACTAACGGTGGCTTCTTCGTGCTGTCTCCGGAGATCGGTGGCTACATCGATGGGGACGACACCGTCTGGGAGCAGGAGCCGATGCGTACGCTTGCGCGCGAGGGGCAGCTGGTCTCCTATCGCCACGGCGGCTTCTGGCAGGCGATGGACACTCTGCGCGACCGCAACCACCTCGAGCAGCTGTGGAGCTCCGGTGGTGCTCCATGGCGGCGTTGGGAGCGGGGATGAGCGCAGACGAGAGCCACGCCCTTTCGGGCGAACGCGCGAGGGTCGATCGCGACTTCTGGCGTGACCGGAAGGTGCTGCTCACCGGTCACACCGGGTTCAAGGGAGCCTGGGTCGCGCTCTGGCTGCAGTCGCTCGGCGCGCGCGTAACCGGCTTCTCCTCCGGCCTGCCGTCGGACCCGTCGCTGTATCAGCTTGCCTGCGTGGGAGATGACATGCAAAGCATCGTGGGGGACATCCGCGACCCCGAGCAGATCGCCTCGGCAGTCAGCGAGACCGCGCCCGAGGTCGTGATCCACATGGCCGCGCAGTCGCTGGTGCGCCTCTCCTTCGCCGAGCCGCGCGAGACCTATGAGGCGAACGTGATGGGTACCGTCAACGTGCTCGACGCGGTGCGCCGCGCGGGGGACGTGGTGCGCGTCGTGGTGAACGTCACCTCGGATAAGTGCTACGAGAACCGTGAGTGGGAGTGGGGCTACCGCGAGGACGAGCCCATGGGCGGGCACGATCCCTACTCGAGCTCGAAGGGATGCGCCGAGCTTGTCACCGCGGCCTTCCGCCGCTCGTTCTTCGCCGAGCCCGACGGCACCCGGCTGGCGTCTGCCCGAGCCGGAAACGTGATCGGCGGCGGCGACTGGGGCAGGGACCGGCTCATGCCGGATGTCATGCGGGCCGCGCTCGCGGGCGAGGAGCTGCGTGTGCGCAATCCGAACTCGGTCCGACCCTGGCAGCACGTGCTGAATCCCCTGAGCGGCTACCTGGTCCTGGCGCAGGCCCTATGGGACTCGCCCGAGCACGCCTGTGGCTGGAACTTCGGGCCGTCTGAGGAGGACGCGCGTCCTGTGGGCTGGATTGTCGAGCGCGCAACGGAGCTGTGGCCCGAGGAGCTCCGCTCTGTCCTCGACGAGGGACCTCACCCGCACGAGGCGCGCTACCTGAAGCTGGACTCGTCGCGCGCGCGGGCGCGCCTGGGGTGGCGTCCCCTGCTCGGGCTTGACGCGGCCCTCGAGGCGACTGTCGGCTGGTACACGGAACTGCACGCCGGTGCCGACATGCGCGCCGTGACTGTCCGGCAGATCGAGGCCTTCGAACACGCCGGCGATTCACGATGAGCCAAACAACGTGCCGTTTCTGTGGCGCGCCGGTCGATGCCGTCTTCGCGGATCTCGGGATGTCGCCACTCGCGAACTCCTATCTCCCGCCGGAGCGAGCCAACAGCATGGAGCCCTTCTATCCCCTGCGTGCGCTGGTTTGCGGGAAATGCTTTCTCGTTCAGCTCGAGGAGTTCGAGACGCCTGAGCAAATCTTTTCCGAGTACGCCTACTTCTCGTCCTACTCATCAAGCTGGATCGAGCACAGCCATCGCTACGCCGACCAGATGGTCGGGCAGCTCGGCCTCGATGAGCACAGTCATGTGGTGGAGATCGCTTCCAACGACGGCTACCTGCTGCAGTTCTTCCACGAGCGCCAGATTCCGGTGCTGGGGATCGAGCCGGCGGCCAATGTCGCCAAGGTCGCGCTCCAGAAGGGCATCCCCACGCTGGTGGAGTTCTTCGGACGCGAAACCGCCCGATCTCTCGCGAAGCAGTCCTCGGCCGACCTGCTGCTGGGTAACAACGTGCTCGCCCACGTTCCGGATCTCAACGACT
This sequence comes from Solirubrobacteraceae bacterium, assembly GCA_034665005.1. Lineage (GTDB taxonomy): Bacteria > Actinomycetota > Thermoleophilia > Solirubrobacterales > Solirubrobacteraceae > Palsa-744. Next base: position 10,314 of record JAXDGO010000050.1, read on the forward strand.
TCGTAGGGGGCATGAAGATCCTGCTCAAGCCGGGTGGCGTGATCACGATGGAGTTCCCGCACCTCATGCGCCTGATGGAGGACAACCAGTGGGACACCATCTACCACGAGCACTTCTCCTACTTCTCGTTCCTCACCGTCAGCCGGGTGTTCGAGGCTCATGATCTGCGGGTGTTCGATGTCGAGGAGCTGCCGACTCACGGCGGCTCGCTTCGCATCTACGGCAGCCATGCCGAGGATCTCAAGAAGGCGGAGAGCGAGTCGGCGCGCGAGCTGCGAGAGCGCGAGCGCGCCGCCGGCTACGAGCAGCTCGAGACCTACCTCGGCTACGGCGAGCGCGTCGAGCGGGACAAGCGTCAGATCCTCGGCTTTCTCACCGACCTCAAGGAACAGGGCCTGCGCCTGGTCGGCTACGGAGCGCCCGCCAAGGGGAACACGCTGCTCAACTACTGCGGCGTGCGACGCGACTTCCTCGACTACACCTGCGATCTGAACCCTCACAAGCAGGGCCACTTTCTCCCGGGCAGCCACATCCCGATCCGCTCGCCCGAGTCACTTCGCGAGGACAAGCCCGACGTGGTGCTCATCCTTCCCTGGAACCTCAAGGAGGAGATCGTGCAGCAGCTGAGCTTCATTCGCGAGTGGGGGGGCCGGTTTGCTGCCCGGAGTCCGGAGATGACGCTGCTCCCATGATCGCCGCGCCAGCTCAGATCGGGCCGCGGTTGCCGTCATGAGCAGGGAGAGTTGATGCAGTTCCGAGAGACCCCGCTCGCGGGCGCCTGGCTGATAGAGCTGGATCTCCTCGCCGATGAGCGCGGGTGGTTCGCGCGGACGTTCGACAGCGAGGAGTTCGAGGCCCGCGGCCTCAACCCACGGGTCGTCCAGTGCAACGCATCGTTCAACCCGATGCGCGCCACCCTGCGCGGAATGCACTACCAGGCAGAGCCCCACGGCGAGTCAAAGCTCGTGCGTTGCGTGCGGGGCAGCGTGTATGACGTGGCACTCGATCTGCGTGGCGACTCGCCGACATTCTGCAGGTGGCACGGCGTGGAACTCAGCGCCGAGAACCATCTCGCGCTCTACATTCCCGCGGGGATGGCCCACGGCTTCCAGACGTTGACCGACGACTGCGAGATGCTCTACCAGATGGGTCATCGCTACGTCCCCGAGGCCGGCCGGGGAGTGCGCTGGGACGATCCCGCGTTCGGGATCGAATGGCCGCCCGCGCCGGTCGAGCGCAGCATCTCAGAGAAGGATCTGAGCTACCCCGACTTCGACCCACGGGCGACGCGATGACAGTGGCCGGCAACCCTCTGGGCCAGGCCTGCTCACAGCCCGCGAAGTGAGCCGTGTGCTCGTCACCGGAGCGTCGGGGTTTGTCGGCGGACCGCTCGTGGAACGGCTCCTCGCCGATGGCGAGGAGGTGCATGCGCTGAGCACGCGCGCTCGCCAGGCACCGGACGCAGGCGGCGTGCAATGGCACAGCGGCGACCTGCTTGACCCTGGCGCGGTCGAGCGCGTCGTGGGCGACGTGAGGCCGGAGCGCCTTGTGCACCTCGCCTGGTATGTGTCGCACGGCCGCTTCTGGTCGGCGCTCGAGAATGCCGAGTGGGTGGAGGCGAGCCTGCGACTGCTCCGTGCGTTTGCCGACGCGGGCGGCCGCCGGGCGCTGCTCGTGGGCTCATGCGCCGAGTACTCATGGGGCGCCCAGCATGATCTCGATGAGGCCGGCACTCCGCTCGAGCCACGCACGCTGTATGGCGTCTGCAAGGACGGCCTGCGCAGGATTGCGAGCGCCTACTCCAGCGAGGGCGGTGTCGAGCTCGCCTGGGCTCGCCTCTTCTTCCTCTATGGCCCACGCGAGCAGCCAGATCGCCTTGTGCCGGCGGTCATTCGCGCCCTGATCGCCGGTGAGCGCGTCGCGACCACCGCAGGCACGCAGGAGCGTGACTTCACGCACGTGCACGACGTGGCCGGAGCGCTTGCAGCCGTGCTGCGAAGCGATCTGACTGGTCCGGTCAACGTCGCATCCGGTCGGGGCATTCCGGTCGGCGAGGTACTCGACACGATCGGCGAGCTCACCGGAGCCGCGCATCTGATCGATCGAGGCGCGCGCCCGACTCCGGCATCCGAGCCGGCCCGCATCGTGGCGCGCGTGGAGCGGCTCGCCGAGGTCGGCTACCGGCCGACGATCGGGCTGAGAGATGGTCTCGCCGCCACGATCGAATGGTGGCGTGAGCACGAGTCCGGCGCGCCGAGCGGCTGATGCCCGTGGGGGCGTCACAGCCATGACCGTGGAGCCGGGCCGCGTCGGTCTTGAAACAGCAGAGTCCGAGCCGGTCGATCTGCTCGACAGCTCGCAAGCGGGATCGGCAGCGGTGCGCGGCAGCGTGCTGCGGTCGGGTGGATACGTCGCCGGTCTTGGCCTGTCACTCATCTCGGCACCGCTCCTCACCCGCCATCTCGGGACGGTCGGATTCGGCGAGTACGTCGCCGTCATCTCGCTCGTGACGATTGTCGCCGGCCTGACCGAGGGAGGCCTGAACTCGATCGCGGTACGTGAATACGTCGCGCGTCGCGGTCCGGAGCGCGCCTCTGTGATGCGCGACCTGATCGGCATCCGCCTCGCGCTGTCGGTCGTCGCCGGGCTCATCGCGGTGGGTCTGGCGGCCGCGTTCGGCTACCGACACACCCTCGTCCTCGGGACGGCGGTCGCGGTCGCCGGCCAGATGCTTCAGGTCTTCCAGACGCTGCTCGGCACGAGCCTGCAGGGCGAGATGCGCTTCGGGTGGATCACAGCCCTGGAACTCGTGCGCCAGACCGTCACCGTCGCCCTGATAGTCGTGCTCGTCCTGGCCGGCGCCGGCCTTCTGCCTTTCTTCGCGATACCCGTGGCCGCCGGCATCGCGACGCTGTCGCTGACGTTGCGCGTCACCCGCCGGCTGATCCCGTTGCGACCGGCCTTTCACTTCGCGCGCTGGTGGCCGCTGTTGCGAGACACGCTTCCGTTCGCTGCTGCGATCGCCGTCAGCGTCCTCTATTTCCGTGTCGGGGTCATAGCGATGTCACTGATTGCGAGCAGCGTCCAAACCGGCTACTTCGCCGCGTCCTTCCGGGTCATCGAAGTTCTCGTTGGCGTCCCGTCGCTGATCGCCGGGACCGCCTTCCCGATCCTTGCCCGTGCGGCGGCGCAGAACGACGATGAGCGTCTGCACTATGCCGCGGGCCGACTGGTGGAGGGAACCATGGTGCTGGGAACGTTCCTTTCTGTGCTGCTCGTGCTGGGGGCGAGGCCTGTCATCGACGTCCTCGGTGGCGCTGCGTTCTCCGGGAGCATTCCCGTCCTGCGCATCCAGGGACTAGCGCTCATGGCGACATGCGTGGCCGTCGCCTCAGGGTTTGTGCTGCTCGCGTTGCACAGGCATCGCGCGATTCTCCTGGCAAACGGGGTGTCGCTCGTTGTCAGCGTCGTGCTCTCCGTCGCGCTGATCCCCAGCCTGCGGGCGCAGGGGGCGGCGATCGCCGTCGTGTTCGCCGAGTTCAGCCTGGCCGCCACCCTCGTCGTGACGCTGGTGCGACTGCGACCCGCCTTGCTGCGCGCATTTGTCCTGCGACCCCTGGTCATCCTCGCGATGGGCGCAGCCGCATGCGGCGTCGCGCTGATTCCGGGGCTGGCGCCCGTCGTGAAAACCGCCTTGGGCGCACTGGCCTTCGTCGCGTTGCTGATGCTCAGCGGATATATGCCCCCGGAGATCCGCGAGCTGCTGGGCAATCTCCGCCGCGACCGCCGCACCTAGCGACGCTCAGGCTCGGGCAGGCTTGATTCAGATGGGATGGCGCGCGCGCCATCTGTCACGAAGCGGCCCCGTGACCGCAATCACCCGCCGATGCAGGATTAGAGGTCCAACCGCGTCCCAGAGGATGTCGAACGTATGCCCCGCGACGATCGCGCCCACGGCCGCTAGGCCGAGCGCGACGCGAGACGGGGGGCGCAGTCGCGCGTATACCGGCGAGGCGAACGCGATGTCGCGAAACTGGTTGAACGCGATCGCGAGATGCGGGTTGCGCGCGGCCCGCTTGGACAGTCCTGAGACCTCTGCGATTCGGTGGAAGTCGGCGCTCGTTCCACCCCGCGTGCGATTCAGGTGGGTCTCGGTCGTGGTGATCACCTGCCCCGCGAACGCCAGGGCCGAGACGAATATCCAGTCTGCGCCCATCACGTTCGGGATCGGAAGCGCGTCACGTGCCGCGCTCGTGCGCAGCACGCCGTAGAACGCCGCGCTGGACCAGCTGTGTCGCAGGTAGCGCAGCACGCGCCGAGCGCCCGAGCCCTCCGTGAGGTTCGTGTTGAGCACGAGATCGGGGGGCGCGTCGCCCTCGAAATAGCGCGTTGCGCCCGTCGCGATCGACACGGCCGGATTGCGCGCCATGATCGCGACGCAGCGCTCGACGTAGTCGGCGTCGAGCCAGTCGTCGTCCGCGAGCATCAGCACGAGCTCGGTGCTCGCCTGTGTCAGCAGCCAGTTGAAGTTCCCGATCGGGCCGAGGTTGACCTCCTGGCGGAAATAACGCACTCGTTGGTCGCGCTCGGCGTAACCGCGGCACACGGCCTCGGTTTCATCCGCAGACGCATTGTCGGAGATCAACAGCTCCAGATCACCACGGGTCTGCTCGAGCACCGAGTCGATCGCACGCGGAAGCGACGCGGCCCTGTTGTAGGTCGGCAGGAGTACCGTCAAACACGCCGGCGCGGCAGGCACCGCCTAGCGCAGCTCGGTGTCAGCCTCGAGCCGACGCAGGAACCCGCTCTCGCAGTAGGTCACCTCGAGCCGATTGAACGAGCGGTCGACCTCGAACTCGTTGTGTTCGGCGAGAAACGCGGAAACCGCCTGCAGCGGATTGTCCTGCTCCCAGTTCTCGCCTGCGTTCGGCGCGTCGCTGACCATCGTCATCACGCTGTCGAAGACGACGCAGTAGCTCCCGGGCGTCACCAACGGCGCGTAGCGCTCGAGCTCCGCGGCGACATGCTCGCGGGTGTGGTTGGAGTCGAGGGCCACCATCACGGTCGCACCGGAGGGAATCTCGGCGCGCACGCGGGCGAGCGTGTCATCGCTCACCGAGTCCCCCTCGATCAGCTTGATGCGCTTGCTCATCGGGTGGGCTTCAATCGCCAGTCGGTTGTACTTGCGAATTTCGATGTCGACACCGATCACCTGGCCCTTGCCGATCCCGTCCAGCAGCGAGGAGTAGAGAATCAGCGCCCCGCCGTGCGCAACGCCCGACTCGATGATCACGTCGGGCCGGACTCGCCAGATCAGCTCCTGCATCATCAGGATGTCCTCGGGCAGCTGGATGATCGGGATTCCCATCCAGACGAGCTCGTAGGTCGACTTGCGTTGCCAGCCGGAACGCGTCCACAGCTGCGACAGCACGCTGTAGCCCTCGTCGCTGTAGATGTCGATATCGCGCGCCCCTTCAGGCGTCTGGACCGTGACGATGCGGCCGAAGTCGGCTGCTGCTGAGCTAGCTATCGCGGTCACGAAGCTGGCATCATAACCATCGTGGCTCCGTCGTTGCCCGTGGCCCGTGTCTGGTCGCCTTCCCGCCGAAACGGAGTCGCTTCAGGTCCCCTGACGCCGTCGAGCAGAGCGAATCAGGGATCGCAGGGATCGCAGATGACGGTCGCCAGGTCTTGACTCTCAAGGTCGGGTTCAACCTCGCCTATCTCGTCGAGGACTCAGGTGGCTCCGGGACGTACGCGCGTCAGCTCCTGCCCCATCTGCTGAGCGCTGCCCCGGACGTCGAGCTCACGGCGTGGATCGGCACAACGGCCCCGGAGTGGCTCGCGCACGAACCCTGGGCGAGCGAGGTGCGCTGGGTGAGGCTGCCCGTGCCCGGCATCGGGACTCCATGGCATCTGTGGCACGAGCTCGCCGGGATCGGCCTCGACGCGCGCCGGCGACGGCTCGACATCGTCCACGGCCTCGCATACCTCGCGCCGCTCGTGCATCCGGGCGTGGCGACGGTGGCAACGATCCTCGACGTCATCTGGAAGCACCACCCGGAGGCCACCGGCGCTCGCTTCCAGGCGGTCATGGGGACGCTTGCGCCACTGGTCGGGCGCCGATCCACTCGCCTGATCGCGATCTCCGAGGCTGCGCGCGATGATATTGCGGCGACGTTGAGGCTGGACGTCGAGAAGTTCGACGTCACTCCACTCGGGATCCTCCCCGCCGAGGTGGCCCCGGCGGCCGCAGACCCGGCAGCGGTGCGCGATCGCCTTCGCCTTGGTGAGGAGCCGATCGTGCTGTGCGTCGCGGCCAAGCGCGCGCACAAGAACCTCCACGGTCTGATTCGCGGCTTCGCGCTCCTGGCCGACGGATCGGATCTCGGCGATCGCGAGCAGCTGGTCCTGCCGGGCTCGCCCAACGAGTACGAGGACGAGCTGCGCGCGCTCGCCCGCGAGCTCGGCGTCGAGGATCGCGTGCATTTCCCGGGCTGGGTCTCCGACACCGACCTCGAGGGCCTCTACGGGATCGCATCGTGCTTCGTGCTGCCGACCTTCGAGGAGGGGTTCGGGCTGCCCGTGCTCGAGGCGATGGCCCGGGGCCTGCCGGTGGCATGCTCTGACATCCCCGCCCTCACCGAGGTCGTGGGAGACGCCGCCGTTCTGTTCGATCCCAAGGATCCCGCCGGCATCGCCCATGCGATCGCTCGTGTCGCGCGTGATAGCGAGCTCGCGCGCGACCTGGTGAAACGCGGGCAGGAGCGCTGCCGGCTGTTCACCTGGGAGCGCACCGCCCGGGCCACGCTTGCCAGCTACGGGCGCGCCCTCGACGGCGGCTGAGATGGCTGCCGGCACAGCGAGAGGGAGCTCCGATTCCGGCCGGCGCGCGAGCCCGGCCACGCATGTCGGGCTCAACCTGATCTTCCTGGTCCCCGGCGAGACGGGAGGCATGGAGGTCTACGCGCGGGAGCTGATCCCGGCGCTGCTGGCTCAGGCCCCGCCAGGCATGCGCTTCACGGCGTTCATCAACCGCGAGGCTGCGTCTGAGGGGAGCGGGCCGTGGGAGGAGCTGATCGCGGCGGTCACTGTCCCCGTGAGCGCGCGCAACCGGGTCCAATGGGTCCTCGGGGAGCAGGCGCTGCTGCCGACGCTGGCGCGGCGCCACGGCGTCGATCTCATGCACAGCCTGGCCAGCACAGCGCCACTGTGGGGACGCTTTCGCCGGGTCGTGACGGTGCACGATCTGATCTACGCGCGTTTCCCCGAGGCGCACTCCGGCCTGCGAGACAAGGGCATGCGCTTGCTCGTCCCATGGTCGGCACGTCGCGCCGATCTCGTGATCGCCGATTCTCACAGCACGCGTAACGACCTCGTCGAGCTGCTCGGAATACCTGCGGGCCAGATCGACGTGGTGCCTCTCGGTATCGGCACGACACAACGCGAGACCGCGCTCGCCGAGCGAGACGTGCGTGAGCGCTTCGGCCTCGGCGAGCGTCCCGTCGTGCTCGCGCTCTCGGCAAAGCGTCCTCACAAGAACCTGCTCTCCTTGATCGGAGCGCTCGCGAGGATCGCCTCCGAGGAGCGCCCGGTGCTTGTTCTCCCTGGCTATCCAACCGCCCACGAGGCTGAAATGCGCGAGCGTGCCCGCGAGCTCGGCGTCGAGGAGGACATCCGCTTCGCCGCCTGGGTGTCAACCGCGGAGCTCGAGGGGCTGTGGGCGCTCGCGCGCGCTTTCGTCTTTCCCTCCCTCTATGAGGGCTTCGGGCTGCCGGTGCTCGAGGCGATGGCGCGCGGAGTGCCAGTCGCCTGCTCGAGCGCCTCCTCTCTGCCGGAGGTCGCCGGTGACGCCGCGCTGCTGTTCGACCCCGACGACGAGTCGGCCATGGCCGGCGCCCTGCGTCGGATCCTGAGCGACGAGGGACTGCGTGAGCGGCTGGTGTCGCTGGGACGGGCCCAGGCGGGGAGGTTCAGCTGGGCGCGCACCGGCCGGCTGACGCTCGAGAGCTATGCGCGTGTGCTGGGGCTCGAGCCTCGCGCCGGCGAACCCGCGCCCGTCGGGTCGCCGATGGACTCGCCGCCTGCGTAGCACTCGAGCACCGTCCGCAAAGAAGAGCTGAGCGAAAGGCGCTCAGCGTTCTGCGCGAACCAGCCAGCGGTGCGTTCCCGCAGGCCGATGCCGGCCGCGTGAACGCGCACGATCGCATCCGCCAGCGCCTGCGGGTCCGCGCTGGATGCGATCGTGCCGTTGACGCCCTCCTCGATCAGCTCGGTGGCGGCGTTGTCCTCGCCGGCGACGACGACGCTAGGGGTGCCGCGCGCCGCTGCCTCGACCACCACCATGCCATAGCCCTCGCGGCGGGAGGGCAGCAGCACGCACAGCGCGCGTCTCATCTCCGCGTCCAGCGTGCGGGCGTCGGCGAATCCAGGCGCCGCGACGACTCCGGCCAACCCGTGCTCGATGATGGCCGCCTCCAGGGCGGTGCGCTCCGGTCCGTCGCCGAAGAACTCTCCTTGCAGCCCCTCGATGCGCGGAGCGGCGAGCGCCATCGCGGCCACGCCGAGCGTTACCTGCTTCTCGGGTATCAGGCGCCCGGCGAACACCACGAGCGGGTCTGCGTCACGCGGCGCCGCGACCTCGATCGTCTCGGAATAAAGCCCGCGCAGGACCGTCACCGAGCCGCGCAGTCCCTCTTCCCGCAGGCGTCGAGCGTGAAGCTCCGAGAAGCAGAACGCCTGCTGCGGCACATGCGCGCAGAGACGCTGCACCAGCGCCCCGACGCGGCCGCCGACGCCGCCGAGGTAATCGCGCCAGTAGGAGATGCTCCAGACCTCAAACCAGTCAACCACCAGGTCGAACCGCCTCAGCGGACGCGCGAGTGCGGCCGCGAGCAGGGAGAAGTACGGGAAGGAAGAGCTGTGCACTACGTCGTAGCGGCCGCCGTTGCGCAGCAGGTGCAGAAGCACTCCAAGCCCAAAGACGAGCGGCGGCAGGATGCGCCGCCTGCCCGAGTTCGTGTACAGCTGCATGCGCGGTCCGGCGGCCAGGACCCGCACGGGCTCGTCCAGCACGACCCGCTCGCCGCGCTTCCACTGGCGCAGGGTGAGGTAGGTGACCTCGTGGCCCTCGGCCGCCAGGCGCTCGGCGAGGTTGCGGTACCAGCGCTCCCCGCCACCGACCGTGTACGGGAACAGGCAGTCGTATACGACGCAGACGCGCATCCCGCTAGCATCTCATCTCGCCGGCGGTGCCCACGTCCCTCGACACCGGCCACTCATAGATGGGCCGTTCGGTTCACGCCGTAGATGTCCGCTCTTCGCTGCCGCTGAGGTCGGGGCTCGTCCGCCGGATCTCTGTGGCTGTGTTCGCTGGCGACCGCCGCGTGTGGCGCTGGGCGGCCGTCGCCACAGTGCCGTTCACATTGCTGCTTGCGGCCTACTGCCTGTATCCGCGCGCTTACTACACCGGCACGAACAGCGTCGAGGATCTGACCGGCGTCGCTGTGATTCAGAAGCACGACCGGGTCTGCATCCCGCGCCTGCGGATCCCGGCCGGCACCGCCCGACTGCGCTTCGCGCTCGACTCGGCTAGGAGAGAGCGCCCCGCACTGCATGTTGCGCTCCGGATCGGCGGTCAAACCCGCCGCTCGAGCCTTCCACCCGCGCCGGTTGGGCGCGACCGGGTCAGCACGGCCATCTTCACCGTCTCGGGGCTCTCGGCCCCTCGCGCAGTCGTCTCGACATCCTCGTGCTTGAGGGCGGACGGCCTCGTCAACTGGCGCGGAACGCCGTTGGGACCGTCGGCCCTGTCGCCGATCAGAAACGGAACCGGGCGCACCGGGCGCATCGCCGTCTGGTACCTGCCGGCCGCCGGATCTCGGCGCAGCTACATCTCACAGGCGGGCACGATCCTCAGCCGGGCGTCGCTGCTCCAGCCCGGCGTTGCAGGACCGTTGCTGTACCTGCTGGTGCTCGTGATCGTGCTCCCGGCGCTGGCGCTCGTCTCGATCCGTTGCGTCGCCTTGACGGTGAGCGGCCGCACCCGGCGCCTGGCGGCATGGCTGTACGCGATCGCCGCCGTCAACCTCGCCTGCTGGGCGCTGATCACGCCGCCGTTCAACGCTCCCGACGAGGTTGACCACTTCGCCTACACCCAGTCGCTGGTCGAGCGAGGACAGGCCCCTTCTCGAAACCCGCGCTCTCAGCTGGCGCGCTGGTCAAGCTCCGAGAAGTCCGCGCTGGCGCGGATCGGCTTCTTCACCGATCACCAGGTGGGGGACTCGCGGCCTCCGTGGCTGTCGCTCGATCAGCGGGAATATGGCGCGCTCGCCACCAGTGAGCGCCCGCGGGCCAACGATGGCGGTGGCAACGAGACAGCGGCGACCCACGGGTTGATCTACTACCTCGCCCTGGCACCCGCCTATGCGGCGGCCGGCTCCTCGCCGTTCTCACAGCTCACCCTGATGCGTCTGACCTCGGCCCTGATCGGGGCGCTCACGGTGCTGTTCACGTTCCTGATCGCGCGCGAGCTCGCGCCGAAGCTGCCATGGCTCGCAGTCGTCGCGGCTCTGCTGGTCGCCTACCAGCCGATGTACGGCTTCATCTCCGGCTCGGTCAACAACGACGTCGGCGTCAACGCCGGAGCGGCCGCGCTCGCATTCCTGCTGATTCGGATGCTGCGCCGTGGCATGACGTTCCCGTGGGGGCTGGCCACCGGCGGGCTGCTGATCGTCCTGCCGATCGTCAAGGGCACCGCCTATTCGCTCTACCCGGTCGCGGTGCTCGCCTTTGCGGCGGCGCTGAGACGACGCCACAGCCGATCGGACGTTCCCGGGTGGGCGGGTGTGACGCTCGGCGCCGCGACAGTGCTTGCGCTGTCCGGGAGCCTCGCAGGTGTCGCCTTCCCATCGACGGGCAACGCGCCGGGCGTCGGCGCGACGATAGGCGCGACCAGCAGCGCGGTGCAACATCCCGCGGATTACCTGGCCTACCTGTGGGAGGTGTTCCTCCCGCGGCTCCCGTTCATGTCCGCGCACTTCGCAACGAGCGGCCTGCCTGCCTTCACGATCTTCGTGGAACGCGGGTGGGGCGCGTTCGGCTGGTACGACGTGCTGTTCCCCCATTGGGTGTACGTGGTCGTGCTCGCGGCGATGGCCGCCGTTGCACTGCTGGCGATCGCAGCCGCCAGGTCGGAGTGGGCGTTCGTGCGCAGCCGGAGCGCCGAGGTGCTCGTGCTGGCGCTCTTGCCGATCGCGGTGGTGGCCGGGTTCGAGGCGGCCTTCTACACGACCGCTGTCCGCCACTCCGTGCTCGAATTCGGTCGCTACACGTTCCCCGCGATCGGTCCGCTCGCCGTGCTCGTCGTTGCCTCGTTGTCTGGCTTCGGACGGCGGCGTGCGCTCGTGGCCGGCGTCGGACTGCTCACGGGCATGATCGCTCTGAGCTACGCCGCCCAGCTTCTGACGCTGACGTCGTTCTACGCATGAGGGTGCGCTAGGCTTCCCGCTCGAACGCAGCCACTTTCCGCCCTGCCGTCTGTTTACGCTAGAGCGAGCCCGGCTGACGCAACCGACCTCCCGAGCCGCCATCGCCTATGACGAGCGCCGTACAGCAGAGCACACCCACCGTCCCGGTGGCCGCCGAGGATCCGGCTGGGCCACTCGTGTCGGTTGTGATTCCGTGCTTGAACGAGGCGGAGAACATCGAGCTCTGCGTGACCGCGGCGCTCGAGGCATTGGAGCGGATGAAAGTGCACGGCGAGGTGGTCGTCGCGGACAACAACTCCGAGGATGACTCGGCGCGTCTGGCCGAGCGTGCCGGCGCGCGTGTCGTCATCGAGCGGCGGCGCGGCTACGGGAGCGCGTATCTCGCCGGCTTCTCGGCCTCAAAGGGCCGGTACATCGTCATGGCCGATGCCGACCTGACGTACGACTTCGACGACATCCCACGATTCGTCGCGGCTCTCGAAGAAGGCGCGGAGATGGTGATCGGGGACCGGATGGACAACATCCAGCCGGGCGCGATGCCGTGGCTGCACCGGTATGTCGGGAACCCCATCCTCACCGGCATCCTGAACCTATTCTTTCGCACGGGCATCAAGGACGCCCACTGCGGCATGCGTGCGTTGCGCCGGGAGGTCCTCCCGCGCCTAGATCTCCGCACGACGGGCATGGAGTTCGCCTCGGAGATGGTGATCAGGGCGTCGAAGGAGAACCTAAGGATTGCGGAGTTCCCAATCGAGTACCACCCGCGCGGCGGTGAGAGCAAGCTCTCCAGCTTCCGCGATGGGTGGCGCCATCTGCGCTTCCTGCTCGTGCACAGCCCTAACCACCTGTTCATTATTCCGGGTGCGGTCTTGGCAGGGCTAGGCACCTTGCTCGTCGTCTTTGTCGGCGCGGGCCTCGACTTCTTCGGACGCGCGTGGGGATTGCACGCCCTGATAGGCGGCGCGCTCCTCATGATCGTCGGAACGCAGGTGGTTGCCCTTGGGCTGTGCGCCCATGCTTACGGCACCTACTTTATGGGGGAGCAAGACCCATGGTTCGACCGTATGCGCGCGCGCTTCCGCCTCGAGCATGGTCTCCTGCTGGGCGGGCTTTTCATGCTCGTAGGCATCATCACGGGCGCGGTGATCGTGGCGACGTGGATCGCCGATGGCTTGGGCTCACTCTCAGATGAACGCGCCGCGGTCGTCGCCGCCTCGCTGATCATCGTCGGCATTCAGATCTTCTTCTCGTCCTTCCTGCTCTCGATTCTCGGTCTGCGCCGGCGCTGACGGTGGACCTGGTCCGCCGGATGTTGGCGGCGGTGTTCGCCGGCGATCGCCGCGTGTGGCGCTTGGCCGCCGTCACGGCAGTGCCGCTGGTGCTGATCGGCGGCTTCTACGGACTACGAGAGCGCTTCTACTTCACCGGGACCAACAGCGTCGAGGATCTCAACTACCTTCCCGCTCCCGGTCATGTCCCGATCTGTGTACCGGGTCTTGAAGTGCCCGCGCAAACCGCCTTTGTGCGACTGCGTGTCACCACGCCAACAGCCCTGCGCCCGTCCCTGCACCTCGTGCTGCGCGTCGGTGCGCAGACGTTCGTCTCTGATCTGCCCCCCTTGCAGGCCAGCGCAAAGCGTCCCATCAATGCCGACTTCCCGATTCCTCAGACCCCGGGTCGGCCCGCAGCCAGGCCTGCTTCGCTCTGTCTGACCTCCGACGGGCCGCTGAGGGTTGGAGGGTCGTCCCTGCCACAACCCGGCGGATCGCCTCCGACCCTGGGCGGGGTGCCGCTGGCCGCACGGGTGGCGATCTGGTACCTGCCACACGCCGGTGCTGGGCGCAGCTATCTGGACAGCGCTGGCGCGATCTTCGACCGCGCGGCGCTATTCCGTCCCGGGATCGTGGGCGCCTGGACGTACCCAGTGATCCTCTTCATTTTGCTGCCCGCGATCGCGCTGATCGCCGTGCGCTGCCTTGCCATCGCGCTCGCCGGACGCGGACGCCGCCTGGGCGCATGGCTGTTCCTGATTGCGACCATCAACTTCTGCTGCTGGGCGCTCATCACCCCGTCCTTTCAGGGGCCTGACGAGGTCGACCATTTCGCTTACGTTCAATCTCTAGTCGAGCGGGGCGAAGGCCCAAGCCACGACACCTCCTCTCGGCTGCAGCGCTGGTCCGCCTCCGAGAACAGCGCCCTGGTGGACATGAGCTTCTTCACCGACCATCAGGTCGGGGACACGAAGATGCCTTGGCTGGCATCGCAGCAGAGGCGGTACGAGTCCGAAGTGTCCGCGTCGCGCCCGCCGGCCGATGACGGCGGCGGGTATACGACTTCGGCCGCTCACGGCCCCGTCTACTACCTCGCCCTGGCGCCCGCGTACGTAGCTGCCCGGCACGGCTCGGTGTTCTCGCAGCTGACCCTCATGCGCCTGACTTCGGCGCTGATCGGCGCGCTGGTCGTCCTGTTCACGTTCTTGCTCGCCCGCGAGCTCGCGCCGCAGCGTCCATGGCTCGCGGTGCTCGCGGGCCTGCTGGTTGCGTACCAACCCATGTACGGGTTCGTCTCGGGACTCGTCAACAACGACGTGGGCGTGAACGCCGGCGCGGCAGCGCTCGAGCTGCTGCTGATCCGGATGCTTCGCCGCGGGATCACGATCCCATGGGGGCTGCTAACCGGCGCAGTGCTCCTCGCATTGCCGGCGATCAAGGGAACCGGTCTCTCGCTCTATCCGGTCGCAGCGCTCGTCTTCCTGGCATCGCTCTGGCGTCACCACACCCGTCGCGATCTATACGGCTGGGCGGCCGTTGCGCTTGCTGCTGTGCTTGTCGGCGAGTTCTCGGCGCACGTGCTCAGCAACGTCCAGCCGGCCGCGTCAGCCGCCGGCTCCGCGGCGATCAGCTCGAACGCGAGCGCGGTCAGCGAAGCACTTCACCACATACCCAGCTTCGTCGGCTACCTCTGGCAGGCGATGCTGCCGCGACTGCCCTTTATGACCCGCTACTTCCCTCATCCCAGCCATGCGGGCTTCGTTCTCTTCAACGACCCAGGGTTCGTGATCTTTGTCGAACGCGGTTGGGGAGCGTTCGGCTGGTACGTCGTGTTCTTCCAAAAATGGGTGTACGTCGTGATCTTCCTCGCGATGGTCCTCACGGCTGGGCTCGGCGTATGGGCGGCGCGGCGCGAATGGAGCTGGGTGCGCCGGCATTGGTTGGAGGTTCTCGCGGTCATCGCGTTTCCGGTAACGGTGGTCCTCGGCTTCGTGGCTGCCTACTACGACCCGCATCCGAGAGCCGTCATCGCCGAGTTCGGCCGCTACGCCTTCCCGGCGATCGGGCCGCTGGCGCTGCTCGTCATCGGAGCCCTCCATGCCTTTCCGCGTCGCCGCATGCCGGTCGTCGGAGCAGGGCTGCTTGTTGCGATGATCGCCCTCAGCTATGCCGCACAGCTGCTGACCCTGACGGCCTTCTATGCGTGACGCGCGGGCCTGCGCCAGCCGGGCGTTCTGCTCGTTAGGATCTCGTCCGGGCGCGCCCAGCGCTCGTCCTGGAGCATCGCCACTTTTAGCTCATCGGGGCGTTGTAAGGAAGTATGGCCGCCCCAAAGCGCAGCATCCGAGGCTCAGCCGATGATCATGGTTACCGCACAGCAGTCGATCAACGGCTCGCTTGGAGGACTCCAGGGCAGCGCCTCCGCTGTCGATCATCGACCAGCGCACCACCCCGCAGGTAGCTGAGAGCTCCGCCGTGCGTTACGACCTCATGGCCGTAATCGGCGTGCTCGCAGTCATGTGGCTCAGCAGCCTTGGCTGCGGGCTGGCGCTGGAGCGTGCGCTTCGCGTGCGCCTGCACAACGCGCTGCTGCTGCCGCTCGGACTGTGCGCATCGATGGTGTTGGTCCTGCCGGGGTACGCGGCGGGCGCGGGCGACGCTCTGGCCATCGCGCTGCTCGCCGCCGTCACGTTGGCCGGGCTCGTCTTCGCGCAGGGCGGCCTGCGGGCGCGTCTGAACCCGGGCTGGCCCGGCGCCGCCGGCCTGGCGGCTTACGTCCTCTACATGCTGCCCGTCATTGCCTACGGCCGCTGGACATGGTCCGGATACGACTTCGTCAACGACTCGGCGTTCGAGATGCTTCTCGCCGATCACGTCAAGGGGTTCGGGACCATGCTGGGAAACATCCCCGAGACCAGCGCCCGCGAGTTTCTGAAGTCCTACTTCAGCACCGGCTATCCCCTCGGAACACAGGCGCTTCTGGGAACCTTCAGCGGCCTCACCAGCACGCCGGTCGCAGTCCTGTTTCAAGGCTACATCGCAGGTCTCGCCGCGTCGGCTGCAGTGGCGATGGCTTGCCTCACCAGGAACCTGCTGGGCGCACGCCGCGCTGCCCTCGTGGCTCTGCTTGCAATCTCTGCCAACCTCACCTACCAGTACGCGCTACAGGGCGGCATCAAGGAGATCGGGCTGCTAGCCACGCTCTGTGCAATTGCCGCGCTCGCGCGCGAGGCGATCGACGTTGGCCGTCCCTATGCCGGCGCTGTTCTCGTTGCGGTAGCGGCAGCCGCGGCGCTGGCCACCTACAACGCTGTTGCGGCGCCGTTCCTGGGAGCACTCCTCGTCTTTTTCGCTGTGGGCCTGCTCTTGGTCCGCTGGATGCGGCCAGACCGGCGCTGGCTGGGCCCGCTCGTGGCGGGCGCCGTTGTGGCGGCCCTGCTCGCGATTCCCGCGCTCGCCACGCTCCACACCTTCTTCAACGTCGCGCAGACAAGCCAGGCTTCGACGGGAGTTGGTGCCACTCAGCTCGGGCAGCTCCTGCGACCGCTGCCCCTCAGTCAGGTAAGCGGCGTTTGGCTCTCCGGCGAATACCGGCTCCCGGTAGGGCCGCAGCCCGCCGCGACGCTGACGGTGATCGCGACGGTCGCGATCCTGGCGCTGATCATTCCTGGCCTTCTGTGGAGCGTCTGGCGGCGCGAGATCGGTCCCATGCTTCTGCTGGGCGCGATGGCCCTGGTGCTGCTTATCGTTCATCCAAGGGTGAGTCCCTACGCGCAGGGCAAGCTGCTCGCGATTGCGAGCCCGGCATTGGTCCTCGTGGCGCTGGTGCCCCTGGCCGCCCTCCGGGGACGTCTCGCTCCGCTCGCTCTTGTTGCCGGCTGCGCGCTGGCAGTGGCGATCTGGGCGTCTGACCTGCTGTCCTACAGCCATGATCGGGTCGCCCCGACGAATCGAATCGAAGCGGTGAGGCAGACGGGGGATCACTTCAAGGGGGAAGGCTTGGTTCTGTGGAACGAGTTCGAGGAGTACGCCAAGTACTTCGCGGGCGCCGCCCGGATCAGCGTTCCATTCGAGGCGCTCACGCCCCAGCAGGTCCAGTTGCGCGTGCCCACCTATTTCTACGGGCACAGCTTCGACCTAGACGAAGAGCTCCTCTCGTTCGTCGAGGCGTATCCGATCATCGTCACGCGTCGCTCTGACGCCGCAAGTCGTCCGCCGGCGAACTATCGGCTCGTGTATCAGAACCAGTACTACCTGGGCTGGCGCCGCTACCCGCGGCCGCTGGTTCTCGACCACCTGCCCGAGCAGCAGCCCTACTCTTCCTCCGCCCCGGTTCAGTGCCAAGCCCTGAAACCGCTAGTCGCGCATGCTCCGTCGGGGGCCGAGCTGGTCGCGGCCGTGGCACCGGAAGCGAATTGGTTCGAACCCCTGTACGCGCCCGACCGCAACTTTGCGTGGACGCTCTCCGGAACGGCGCCCAACGCCGTGTCCGCCACGGTCCCCGGCCACGCGACCGGTGTGCTCACCGCGCGGCACGCTGGGCGCTACGCAGTCTGGGTTCAAGGGGACTTTCCGCGTCCGCTTCAGGTAAAGGTGGACGGGCGCGTCATTGGGTCGGTGTCCGGATCAAACACGCCGAATCAATGGCTCCAGGCCGCCTCGCTCTACCTGCAGGCCGGGCCTCATCAGATCAGCGTCATCAAGACGGCCGGCCACCGTCACCTTGGTCCGGAGGAATGGGCCATCAGCGTCATCGGCGCGGTCGCCCTCAAGAGGGAAGCGCCCGAGCAGTTGCGAACAGTTCCTCTGAGCCGCTGGCACACGCTGTGCGGCACCCAAGCCGACTGGGTCGAGGTGGTGCGGCCGTGAGACACGCTCTAGGCGAAATATGAGCGAGATCACTGTTGCAATTCCAGTCCGCGACGGTGGCGATGCGTTCGCGCGCACCCTCGCCGCGACGGCGCGACAGTCGGTCTCGCATGAGCTGCTCATCTGCGACTCCGGCTCCCGCGATGGCTCAGTGGACCTGGCTCGCTCATGGAACGCGCGGGTGATCGAGATCCCCCCATCCCAATTCGACCACGGTGGGACTCGGAACCTGCTCATGTCACAAGCATCGGGCGCGAGGGTCGCGTTCCTTTCCCAGGATGCCGAGCCCGCAGACGAGAATTGGCTCGAGCGCCTGCTCGATGCTTTCGAGTTCGGCACGGAGGTGGGGATCGTGTACGGCCCGTATCTGCCGCGCCCCGAGGCAGCGCCGGCGGTGCGCTGGGAACTGGAGCGGTGGTTCGAGTCGCTGTCCCGCGATGGCCGGCCTAGGATCGATCGGCTAGAGGGGCGCGAGCTGCCGTCACCGACCGGTCAGCGACCGCTGCCTGCCGTGGCGCTCATCGGCGCCCGCGGCTTCTTCACCGACGCCAACGCCTGCATCGCACGCTCCGCGTGGGAACGTGTGCCCTTCCGGGAGGTCGCCTACGCCGAGGACCGCCTACTGGCGATCGACATGCTTCGCAATGGCTACGAGAAGGTGTTCGTCCCGGATGCGCCCGTGTGGCATTCCCATGACTACACAACAGTCGAGCAGCTGCGGCGCTCCTTTGACGAGTGGAGAGGGCTGCGCGAGGTGTATGGCTGGCGCGAGCCCGCGGGCCCCAGGCACGTGGCGCGCCAGCTCCGCGGAGCCCTGGGTCAGGCCAACGGCGAACTGGGTCGCGCAGGGGCGCTAGGACGTGTGAGCACGTTGGCTGGTGTGGCTCGTCATCATCTCGCGCGCCTGACTGGCGCACTGCTAGGCTCGCGGGCCGACCGGCTCCCCGCCGGGGTGAGACGCCGCCTGTCGCTGGAGGGTCGCGCAGGCTTCTCGCCGCTCGAACTCGATGCTCCAGATTCGCCGGCGATCCAAGGACCGACCCAATGAGCGACCAGAAACAGCACCCAGACGGCCAGACGCCGAAACCCCGCGCCGCGATCACGCGGCCCGACGCGATCGCCGACGCAGCACTGGACGGTGAGTACCACGGACCGCTGGCTGGCCTTCGCCGCCGGATCTACCTCACCTACCACTACCTGGGGTGGCGTACCCTGCTTTTCCGCCTGCTCACCCTGCCGCTTCGCCTCACTCCGCTCAAGCGCCGCTTGAGGCTCCGCTCCGACTGGGGCGACGATTCCTTTCGGCGTGCCGTGGCGTGGTACCGCGAGCACGGCGAGCCGGTCGACATCGTAATCCCGAGCTATCGCGACGCGGAGCGCGTTGCGCAGCTCGTGGCATCGATCGAGCGCACCGTGCCGCGCGGAAGGGCACGCATCATTGTTGCCGATGACGCAAGCGGCGCGGAGCACGTGGCCGCTCTGAAGGGGATCCCAGGGGTCGAGGTGATCGAAGGATCGGAGAATCGTGGCTTTGCCGCGAACGTCAACCGCGGGCTTCTCGCGACCAACGGGGAGCGGGATGTGGTGGTTCTCAATTCAGATATGGAGGCACGCGCCGGGTGGCTGGCCGGCCTGCAGTACGCCGCCTCCCAGGAGGACGAGGTTGGCATCGTTGGAGCGAAGCTGCTCTACCCCGACGGTCGCATCCAGTTCGCCGGCACGGTCCGGAACCTCGGCGCACCAGAGTGGTTCGACCATCGCTACCGGTTCAAGCCGGAGGGGTGGGGCCCGGCGGCGATGCCCGGAGCCGTTCTCGCGGTTACCGGCGCCTGCATGTACGTCAAGCGCGAGGTGGTCGAGTCAATCGGTCTCCTCGACGAGCGCTATCCGATGGCCTACGAGGACGTCGACTGGTGCCTGCGTGCTTGGAAGGCGGGCTTCCGGGTGATGTACTTCCCCGCTGCCACGCTGATTCACCATGAGTCGGTCACCCGGGGGACCAACGTGGGCGAGCGGGAGCGCGCTTCGCAACGGCTGTTCTGGGAGACCTGGGGGGACTTCTTCGATGCGCGCGAGGTCCGCGCCGAGGACGGCAAGCTGCGCGTCGTCTACGTCACCGAGGACACGGGGATCGGTGGCGGGCACCGCGACATCTTCGAGCACCTGAACAGACTGCACGATCGTGGACATGAGGTCGCGCTCTACTCGCTCGGCGGTGCCCCAGACTGGTTTCCGCTGCGTGTGCCCGTGCACAGCTTCGAGTACTACGACGAACTTATCGACGCCCTCAAAGACTTAGACGCGATCAAGGTCGCCACGTGGTGGAACACGGCCGCACCCGTTTGGCGCGCCAGCGTGCTGAGGGGGATACCCGTCTATTTCGTGCAGGACATTGAGACGTCTTACTACCCAGACGACGAGGTGATCCGTCATGCCGTACTGGACTCCTACCGGCCGGAGTTCAGGTACATGACGATCTCCTCCTGGAACCGGGACCGGTTGCGCGAGATGAACCTCGAGGCCGAGCTGATCCCGCCGGGTGTAGACCTGGAGACCTTCCATCCGTTAGATGGGGTGGAGCGCAGAACGGACATGCTGCTGGCCCTCGGAAGGTCGAACCCGTTGAAGAACTTGCCCCTTACGATCGCCGCTTGGAAGGCGCTGCCGGAGCCGCGTCCGGAACTCTGTCTTTTCGGGATTGAACCGGAGGTGGCGAGCGACGAGGGCATCCGATATGTGGCGGCTCCAAGCGACGAGCAAGTCAACGAGCTGTTCAACCAGGCCACGGTGTTCGTACAGACCTCGTCGCACGAGGGCTTCTGCCTGCCCCCGTTGGAGGCGATGGCGACTGGGGGGGCGGTTGTGTGCACCGACGCGCACGGCAACCGTGATTTCTGTGTGGACGGTGAGAACTGCCTCATGCCAGAGCCCGATCGTGACGCTGTTTGCGCCGCACTTGGGCGTGTGGTCGCCGAGCCTGATCTGCGCCAGCGACTCGGAAAAGCCGGAGAACAGACCGCGAACAGCTACGCATGGGAGCAGAGGATAGACGCGCTTGAGGAGTTTCTTGAGAGGGTGGCGCGCCCTAGCCGTCTTGGCCTCGATTCTGTGGCTATCCCGGCGGAGCAACGGACTCGCGGCTAGGTCCACGGGTAACGGCGAGCGTGAAGGCTGATTTTGCAGGACAGTTGCGCTGCCCAGTCTGTCGGCGTGATGCGGTCATGGAATTACGCGCCGCGACCAGCGACGAACGTGAGGTTCGCGAGGGGACACTGCGGTGCAGGGCGTGCCTGAGCGAGTTCGTGGTGCGTCGCGGCGTTCCAGAGCTGCTGTTCGACGCGCCGCAGCACATCGTCAACGAGGCCGCGGGGCTCGAACGCTTCGCGCAGCAGATGCGCCTAGAGGGTTGGGATCGTGAGAAGGTGCGCAGGTTGCCAAACCTCGACAACGGTTACTGGTACGTACAGGCGCGTTCGATGTACCAATTGCTTTCGACCGTTCCCTTCATGCCCGGGGAGAGCATCGTGGACGTTGGCTCGAACACGTGCTGGGCGGCCAACTACTTCGCCCGGCGTGAGCTCAAGGCCATCGCCTTGGACATCGCCACAATCGAGCTCCAAGGGCTCTACACGGCCGAGTACTTTCTCGACGACGGTGTCTTCTTCGAGCGTGTACTCGGCTCGATGGGTGCCATCCCGCTTGCATCAAGCAGCGTCGACTACGTCTATTGCTGTGAGGTGCTGCACCACAATGATGCCGCCAGCCTGCAGAGCACGTTCAGCGAGATCTTTCGGGTGCTGCGCCCCGGAGGCCGGCTCCTGATGGTCA
Source organism: Solirubrobacteraceae bacterium (assembly GCA_034665005.1). Classification (GTDB taxonomy): domain Bacteria; phylum Actinomycetota; class Thermoleophilia; order Solirubrobacterales; family Solirubrobacteraceae; genus Palsa-744. Next base: position 31,771 of record JAXDGO010000050.1, read on the forward strand.
ACGAGACGCTCAAGACGCTCCATGATCCGCACGGTGTTCACGTAGAGGGAGTCGAGGAGTTCGAGGGTTACGAGCATGCTCATTGGGCGCTGCGCTACCGCTGGGGGGCGACCCGGGCAGGGTTCTTCACAGAGGTGACGGAGCCCCATTACCGCCCGTTCTTTGGAGACGCCGAGATCACCGTACGGGACGGCTCCTCCCGCACGCGGATGCTGCTGCAACGGGTCGGCTTCTCCCTACGGTCCCGCCGAACTGCGCGCCGTGCATACCTGACCTGGCTGAACAACGTATGGGGAGGGGTCTCGATGAACATGATCGCGACCAAGCCGGCTCGATACGTCGGACGCCATGACGCGATGTCCACCCCTCAGCGTCTGTTGCGCCTGCTGTTGGCTGGGGCGCGGCTCTTGGCGGCTCGCGCGGTCGGCCGCGCTCCGGCGAGGCTTCCGAGAACCCCTGAGCAGGCCGCCGAGTTGAGTCACCGCGGCGCTTAGAGGTTCTCCGCCACGCGTGGAGCGGAACGGTTGAACACCCAGAAGCCAAGAGCGAATACGCCGACCACGATGGCAAGCGGCCCCAGCAGGGCACCCCAACCACCGATCGCCTGATCGGCGCTGAGCGCGCCATGCGTGATCACCGCATGACGAAACTGCTGGAAGACGGTTGCGAGGGGATTGAGCATGTAAAGATGCAGCACGGCGGTGCTGACCTTCTCGCGGACGGTCTCGACCGAAATGATGACCGGCGAGGCGTAGAACAGGATCTGGCTCGCGACGTCCCAGATCGGCTGAATGTCGCGGAAGCTCACGAAGAGGGCCGACAGCAACATCGCGATGCCCGTGGCGAACACTGCCAACACGAGGACGATGACAGGAAGCTCGAGCCAGCTCCACATCGGCTCAACCCCTTCCGCCAAGGTGAAGCCGAGTACGACGACCAGGTTGAGTGCCAGGTTGAACATCGCGAGGAGCACGACTGACAGCGGGATCACTAGCCGCGGGAACTGGATCTTTCGCACGAGGTTCTCGCGGTCCACCACGCTGCGCACTGCCCCGCCGGTGGCTTCGGCGAAGAACGTGAACAGCACGATCGACCCGAGGAGCTGCGCTCCATAGTGCGCCTGGCCAGGCCCGTGCTGTCTGTTCACCAGCGCCACCTTCGTGAAGAACACGTAGAGCACGCCAAACAGCAGCAAGGGGCGCATTAGCTGCCAGACGTAGCCGAGCACCGAGCCGAAGAAGCGCAGCTTGAACTCGTTACGGGCGATGTTGTACGTGAGATGCCAGAACCGCGACCAGTCGTCGGTTAGAGCGCGTGGACCCTTGATCGGACGACCGAGGCTCTGGGGGGCGGTTGCGTGCGAGCTCAAGCGCCCACCTGCTGAGGTAGTGATGATGAACCCCGTGTCACGCTCACCTCGACGGGTAGGTCAATCAGGCCGCCCAGCGCTTCGGGTCCTGTGACGATGAACGAGAAGGCGCCCTCCAGGCGGTCCATCAGGTCCAGGCCGGTGCCATGGTGGGCGAGAGTGAACAGCGGGTTATAACGCCCCGGCGCAAGAAGGTTCTCGAACCCGAAGGAGAACAGAACCTCCTCGCCCGCTCTAAACCGTCCGCTGCGCTCGCTCTCGCGCGAAGTCGTTGCGACCACGATCGCGACGTGCTCCTCGTTGAGTACGTAGACGCTCGCTACGGGGTTCTCGACATCGACAGTGAACTTGACGAGCGCCTTGAGGGTGACTCTCTGGCCCTGGAGCAGCGACGCCTCGCGCTCGCCGCGCCGATTCTCGATCCACGCTTCGACCACGCGAGCGTCACCATCGCCGCCGCGGTCGTCGGGGGAATCCTCGGGTGTCTGAGGGTCGCGGCCGAAGTTGATCTCCAAGTAGCGATCGGCCACCTCATGCGGCTCCCCGACGTGGACGACGGAGCCCCGCTCGAGCAACATCGCGCGATGGCAGAAGCGATTGAGCGTGCCCATGTCGTGGGTCACGAACACGATCGTGCGACCATCGTCGCGCATGCGGTTGAAGACGTCGAAGCACTTCTGCGCAAATGCTGCATCGCCAACTGCGAGCACCTCGTCGACGAGCAGGATGTCGGCGTCGACTTGGATCGCCACGGAGAAAGCAAGACGCACGTACATGCCGGACGAGTAATTCTTCAGCTTCAGCTCCTCGAACTCGCGTAGTTCGGCGAAGTCGATTACCGCGTCATACCGAGCACGAGCCTCTCGCGGCGAGAGTCCCATCATGATGCCGTTCAGAACGACATTGTCTCGCGCGGCCAGGTCCTGATTGAACCCCACACCGAGCTCGATGAATGGGGACAGTCGCCCTTGCATCCAGATGCGACCAGCGTCGACGCCGTAGATGCCGGCCAGGCACTTCAGCAAAGTGCTCTTGCCGCTACCGTTGCGCCCCGCGATCCCGAAGAACTCGCCCTCGTGGATCTCGAACGAGATGTCATTCAGGGCAGGGAAGGTTGCGTGACGCGTTCTGCGCAGAGGGTGCAGGGCGCGCTCCTTCAGGGTGTGCGTCCGCTCCTCCGGCACGCGGAAGGTCTTGGAAACGGACTCCGCCACGACCAGCGGCGTGCCTCTCGTCAGATCTGGCATCGGAGAGAGATTACCGTGGGCCTCGGGGTCCGCTGACCGCAGCAGCGCCGATCCTGTCGTAGCACGGCGACCAACGATGGCCAGCTAGGCTGAGCAGCCTCCATGACGATGTGCGAAGCACTCAGCTCGCTTCCCCATTCACTCGCTGGCGATCCGGTCGCCGTGACGGCGCTGATCTAGCCATGCCGATGCGACCTATCGGGGCGGACGACGCCGCCCTGTTCGAGCGCGACTCGCCGGTGGTATGCATTCAGGCGGCTGGGGACGCGGATCACGGATCGATCGCCGCACGCCTACTTGCTACAGCGCTTGCCGTGATCGAGCACACAGATCCGAGGACGCCCGTCCTGATCGCCGCGACAGCCGCGCTCGCCGACCAGCTCGCCGGCGAGCTGGCTGCGCGCACTACAGCGAGAACGCTGCTTCGCTTGACGCTGGATCCCCACGCCACTGGAGCTGAGGCGGTCAATGCGGCGGCACGGGCGAGTTTCCCGAGCGATCTGGTCCTCCTCGCGGCCGGCACCGAGGTGACCCCACGCTGGCTGGAGGGTCTCGCCGGAGCTGCCACCAGCGACTCGACCGTCGCGTCTGCGACCCCCCTTTCGCTGGTAAACGGCGAGTTGGAGCTCTTTGACAGTGCCGACGCTGAGGGCGTGGCGGGAGAGACGGACGAGCTCGCGCGTCGCGTCTCCGAAAGAGGGCTGAAACTTCGACCTCGCATTGCCATGGTGGGCGAGGGATGCGCGTATGTGCGGCGCTCCGCCCTTCAGCTCGTCGGACCCCTCGACGAGGCGCTTGACCTGGAGGCTGCGTTGGACAATTTTGCGCTCCGCGTCGTTGCGTCCGGCATGGTGCACGTGGCCGCCGATGACGTGCTCGTGGCGATCTCGGGCGGCCCGCCCTCACGAGCTACCAGGCGGGACGGGGAAGCTGCGCGTGTCAGCCGCGTACAGGAGACGATCGTCGACGACGAGCGCGGGCGCCTTCACCGCGCCGTCGCGGTGGGACGCATCGCGCTGCGGCGCCTGTCTGTGACGATCGACGGACGGGCGCTGGTACCGGCGGTGGGCGGGACCCAGACCTATATCCTCGACCTCATCCTGGCGCTCGCGCGGCAGCCACGGATTGCTCTGAGGGTCCTGGTTCCTCCCGATCTCTCCGAGAGAGCCGCCAGCGCGCTGGGAGCATTTCCCTGCATCGAGCTCCTCTCCTACGAGCAGGCCGTTGAGCGCCCACGCATGACTGACGTCGTCCACAGGCCGCAGCCCGTATTCACCGCGGATGATCTGGCGGTTCTGCGGCTGGTCGGCGAGCGCGTGGTGATCGGACAGCAGGACCTCATCTCCTACCACAACTACTCCTACCATCGAGACGTCGCATCCTGGCGGAGCTTCCGACGCACTACGCGTCTCGCGCTAGCTGCCGCCGATCAGGTGATCTTTTTCTCCGAGCACGCTCGCAGTGACGCGCTCTCGGAGGATCTCCTCGCCGCTGAGCGGACACATGTGGTTGGTGTGGGCGCCGAGGCCCTCGAGCCTGTAGGTCGACAGGCCACGCCCCCGGAGGGTCTGCCGGTGGAGGAGCCGTTCCTGCTGTGCCTCGGAGCGGACTACGAGCACAAGAACCGACCGTTCGCGATAGCGCTCTTGGCGACGCTCCGTACCGCCGGCTGGGGCGGACGGCTGGTGCTCGCGGGTCCGCACGTGCCGTTCGGGTCCTCCAGCGAGCGCGAGCACGCGCTTATGGCCGCCGACCCCCGTATCGGGCAGCTCGTGCTCGATCTCGGCCCGGTGGAGGAGCCGGTAAAGCAATGGCTCTTCGAGCACGCCAGCGCGCTCGTCTACCCAACGGTCTACGAGGGTCTCGGGCTGCTGCCTTTGGAGGCGGCCCGGGTCGGCGTGCCGTGCCTGTTCGCCCCGCAGGCCTCGCTCGCCGAGCTCGCCGGCGCTGCAGCGACCCTGGTCCCGTGGGATGCCGACGCCAGCGCCACCGCCGTCCTGCCGCTGCTCACCGACGGCGCGGCGCGCGCGGGTCACCTAGCGGAGCTTCGTTCGCTCTTCAGGCCTGCGTGGAGCGAGGTGGCCGAGAGCCTCGTCACGGTCTATGAACAGGCCGTCACCGCTCCGCCGGCCGAGGCGGCTCCCCGCAACTGGCAGGAGCTGGACCGTGAGACATACATCGGCGCGCTGCGGAAGGACGTCGATCACCTGCGTGGCATCGCACAGGAGTACCAGGACGCCTACCACCAGCTCGAGGCCCGTGTGTCCTCTGGACTTCCTCTGATCGACGAGGACGGTCTGCTGAGCCTCTCACAGCAGCGCGGGCTGATGCGCATCGCTGGCCGCAGTGGTCTCGGATCCGTCGTGCTGGCGCCTTTCGCCCTGCTCGGCCGGCGTTGGTCCAGGGAGCCGGGGCCGGAGGGCTCGGACCAGAAATGAGCCACGGTCGGACCGGTATCGTCCAGCGGATCGTGTTCCAAGCTCGTCCGGCATGAAGATCACACGGTCGCGTGCCCCCGACGTTCGGACAGTCGCTACGCCCATCCCGACGCTTCCCATCTGTCGTCGTCGGCCCAGGGACGAGGCTGGTACGCGATGCCGTTGACCGTTACGTTCGATCTCGAGGACAACCGCCGCTCATCCACGCAGGAGGCGCGATTCGTGCCTATGAGCGAACGCTTCCTGGATTTCATAGAGCTGCGGGGAATCACCGCGACAGTATTCATCGTCGGAGAGATCGCGCGGACCCACGCGCGGGTCGTCCGGAGGGTGGCCGAGGGCGGGCACGAGATCGGCTTGCACGGCCTGCGCCATGTCGCCTTGGAGGAGGTCGGGCCCGACCGGCTGGAGGGTGATCTCCGCGAGGGCAGGGAACTGCTCGAGGATCTCATCCAGACGCCAGTCGAAGGCTTCCGCGCGCCGATCTTCTCGCTCACGCCAGCGACTTCATGGGCCGTGGAGAGCATTGCCGCCGCAGGCTTCACCTATTCCTCAAGTGTGCTGCCGGCAGCGAATCCGCTGCACGGGTGGCCCGGCGCTCCGCTTAGACCTTTTCGCTGGGACAACGGGCTGATCGAGCTTCCGTGCCCCGTAGGTGGGATCGGAAGAGCGCGCGTGCCGTTTCTTGGGGGCATCTATTTGCGTTACGTTCCCATGCCACTCGCAAGTCGTTTTCTGGCCCGCCTCGAGCGCCAGGCGATTACGTGGAGCTACTCGCACCCCTACGACATTGACACGGACGAGCCGTTCTTCACGATGCCATACGCCGGTTGGCTGACAAGTCGAATCCTCCACACGCGGCGTGGCGCGACACTCCCTGCGCTGGATGCGAGGATCGCGGCGTCCGGGGGAGCAGGACGTCCCCTTCGGGAGCTCGCCGGACAGCTCGTCCCGCCGGACCTCCCCGTCGTGCGGCCACGTTGATGTCGACTGAATTGGGTGGAGACCTACGTTTCTCGCGCGCGCGCCGGGTGGCTGGCTCTGTCTGGGTGCGCCTGTTCGTGACGCTCGCACTGCTTGGAATCGTCGCGTCGCGCATAGATTGGGCGATCGTCGGGCAGCGCCTTGGTCACGGCCATCCAGTGGACTTCGCGATCGCCGTCCTGCTCGTGCTGTGCTCTTTGGTGGTAGGGGCGTACCGCTGGCGAGGCCTGCTCGCCGCGGCGGGCGTAAACCTGAGCCCGTCGCAGTTAGCCCGCGCATATGCGGTCTCAACCTTCTCCGGCACCTTCCTGCCGACAACCGTTGGCGGTGACGTGACACGGACGCTGCTCGTTGTCCGCCGGGGTCCGCTCCTACTTAAAGTGGTCGTCTCGGTCGTCGTTGACCGTGCCGGGGGCCTTTTGGGGCTGATCGGCATCGCATGGCTCGCGCTCGCGCTGAGGCCTAGCTCCGTGCCTAAGCACGCAGGGTCGTTTCTAGTTTGGGCCACCGCCGCCGTGGGGTTCTGCTGCCTAGCGGTGATCGGCTGCGCTCTGCGCAGCCCAAGGCGAGTCGCCAGGATCCTCCCTGAGCGACTGGTCCGGCCTGCCGGCCAGGCCGTCTCAGTTCTGCGTGACTACGCGCGAAATCCGCGCCTTGTTGTCCTGGTCATAGGTTCAAGTCTCGTGTTCCAGGCTCTGGTCGCCCTGCAACTCGTCTTTCTGGGTCGAGCGATCAACGTGCATCTTCCGTTCGCGACCGCCGCCGTTGCGCTTGCGCTTGTGACGATAGTTACTCTAATACCGGTCTCGATCGGGGGATTCGGAGTTCGGGAGGGTACATACGTGATATTGCTTGGAGGCGCCTCGATCGGCGCGACCGACGCGACGCTGATCTCAGTCCTCTCCGTGGCCACGCTTTTCCTCGTTAGCCTTCCGGGTGCACTCCTTCTCGCACGAGGAGGCATCGCTCCGGCGCTCAGGGATGCCGCGCCATGAGTGTCCAGGCGGTGATAATCATGGTCGGCGCCGTAGCGCTGATGATCTCCACGACCGTACTTGTGCGCCACCGGATGCTTTCGATCCGTTACGGGTTCGGTTGGCTGACGGTATCGCTTCTCGGCGTGCTCGGGGCCCCGATTCTGAGCGTCACCGCTTCACAGGTGAGTCGTCTGGGCTTCACTGCGACTGGCTTCTCCCTGGGCATCTTCATCGTCTTCCTTGTACTCATCTGCCTACAGCTCTCGATTTCACTGTCTGGGTTGCATCGTGCGATCCAGGACCTCACAGAGCATGCCGCTCTGGTAGAGCATCGGGTGAGGATCCTTGAAGGGCACGGTGACGATCCCGGCCGCGCGGCGGCGCACCAGAAGCTGGAGCATCTCGGACGATGACCGTTTCTCGAACCCTGGTGGTGATCCCTGCTCTCAACGAGCAGGAGAGTGTGGCAGACGTCGTTCGTGCGACCCGAGCACTCGGCTACCAGGTGTGCGTCATCGATGACGGCTCTTCGGACGAGACCGCACAGCGCGCCTCACTCGCCGGCGCGCACGTGTTGCGCTTACCGGTCAACCTTGGAATTGGCGGGGCGCTGCGGTGCGGATTTCGCTGGGCCTTGGCCCACGGCTATGACAGCGTGGTGCAGGTTGACGCGGACGCCCAACACGATCCGGGCGAGATAGGGCTGTTGCTAGAGGTGATGCGCGAGTCCGGTGCCGAGATGGTGATCGGCTCAAGGTTTGTCGAGGGCGCCGGAGATTACGATGTTCACAGGGCGCGCCGATTGGTGATGCACGCTCTGTCGAGGCGCGTCGCGCGGATAACGGGCGTACGGGTGTTGGACTCTAGCTCAGGATTTCGCGCGATACGTCGACCGCTGTTGACCCATTTTGCGACCGACTATCCCGTCGAGTATCTCGACAGCGTCGAGGCCTTGGTGGATGCCGGCCATACGGGCGCCAAGATCGTGGAGCATCCCGTCGCCATGGCACCACGTGCAAACGGCAATCCCAGCTCCGGCAGACTTGCGGGTTTCTGGCACGTGATAAGGGTGATCGTGGCCATGGAGCTGATGCATAAGCGACGTCCGCGGGGGCCGGTCAAACTCTCGCGCGACAGCGGAAGCGATTGAGCGCAAGCCGATGACCGTTTCCGCTACCGCGGCCCTGCTCGCCGAGGTCTTTCCTGGATCGGCCGCTGGCCGCTCGGAGTATCTCGAATGGTTGTACGAACAGTCACCGTTCGGGGGCGTGATCGAGACGAACCTAGACGACCAGCTTGGGCGTGCCGGGCACTACGCGCTCGTGCCTATGACGCTTTCCCGCGACGGCACCAACCTCGATGCCGCGCTGTCTCTGAACACCGCCGTCCACGAGCGTGCCCGGGGGGGCGGTGCATTTGTGCGCCTCGCGAGCGAAACGATTGAGCAGGCGCGCAGGCGGGGAGTTCGCGCGGTGATCGGAGTTGCCAACGCCAACTCCACCCCAGGGTTCGTCCGGCGGCTGGATTTCGAACTTGTGCAGCCGCTCCCCGCGAACGTCCTCGTGCCGACACCCGGGCCGACCGGCGATATTCGCAGCGCGTGGGCGAGTCCGGACGCGTTTTCGCCCGGCGGGCTCGTGGCCGGCACGGAGGCGCTGCTTGATGCCCCGGCTGCCGGAGAAGCGCGTCGCTGGACGATCGAGACTCTCCGTTGGAGGTTGGCCTGCCCCGGATCAAAGTACGCGGTTCACCGATCAGACGGCATCCTCGCGGTGAGCTGCTGTGATGAGCGACACGGCATCCGCGTCGCAGTGTTGCTCAAGGTGTTTGCGGACAAAGCAATGTCAGCAGCGAACCGGCGGGCAATCGTGCGGGCGGTCTGTTGGTTTCATCGGGCGCCGGTTGCCCTCCATGTCGGGCTCAATCATCGTGCGTACTTCTCGGGCGTGCCACTTCCGAAGCGCATGCGCGAGTCACCGCTGAACCTCATATTCAGGCGCTTGGAAGACGTTACGCGTCCGGCATCGATCGTAAACTTCGAGTTCTTGGACTTTGACGCGTACTGATCCCTCTGGGCTTCGGAGGATGGTTGGGTTCTGTCCGCGTCCGCGCCCTCGTTCTTGATCGATGTCGGCCATCCTCCTCAGCGCCATACTCACTTGCCTCGGCTCGCTCGCACTTGGACAGGGTGTGCTGGCTATCTGCGGCGCAAGGGTGTGGAGCTGGTTGGCGGCGCCCGTGGGTATGGCAGTCCTGATTCTGCTGGCCGTGCCGGCGATCCATCTTCCCGGACGTGCGGCGACCGTTTCAATCTTGACCGCCGTGCTTGTCGCAGGCGGATTACTACTTTGGGCCCGCCGGCCTCAGCACCGTCCCCCAATCGCCGGGCTGCTCGCCGGCCTGCCGGTCTTTTTACTCGTGCTGGTTCCCTTCGCGGCCTCGGGTCGTGGCGGGACCTTGGGTGTGTCATTTGACAATGACATGGGAGAGCACCTTCTGCTGGCCGAAGCGTATCGCTCTGGTGCGGTCGCCCGCATTACGCCGTTGTTATCTGATTATCCGCTGGGGCCACATGCTCTGGCGGCACTGCTCTCGGAGGGCCTGGGAATTCGTGTCGACCAAGCTTTCGCGGGCATTACGGCGGCTGTGCCTGTGTTGATGGCGTGGGCCGCGCTCGCGACGGTTCGGCACGCTCGATGGCTGGCGAAAGTGACAGTTGGCACAGTGGTCGGACTCCCGTTCCTCGTAGCGGCCTATTATGGCCAGGGCTCTTTCAAGGAGCTACTCGAGGCCTTGTTCGTCGTGGCGTCCGCCCTGATCCTGGCCGGCTATCAGCAGCAGCTGCAATGGCGGCGCTGGATACCCTTTGCCCTCGTTGTAGCCGGCGCAGTGTCGGTCTACTCGCTACAGGGCGTGGCGTGGCCAGGCGTGTTGCTAGGAACCTGGGTACTGGGACGCGCGGCCATCCGCACGTGGATCGGAGGACTCCGGCAGGCCTGGGCGGAGCTACGTGCCGAGCTCGTTCCGGGCGCCATCGGCGTCGCCGTCCTGGTCGTAGTTCTCATCCCTCAGGTACCACGCATCGAGAAGTTTGTGTCGAGGGGAGCGAGCAACAACATTTCAAAGACGAATCTGGGGAACCTCGTTGGGCCTCTCCCCGGCTGGGAGGCATTTGGTGTCTGGAACAACCCGGACTACCAGCTGCCTCCCCTCTCGGCCTTCAGCGGCGGCATGTGGACCGCGTTTGTACTGGCGTTGGTCATCGTCGGCTGCGCCGTCCTGCTCCGCAGCCGACGTTGGATGCTCCCGTTGGCGGCGGCTGCTTCGGTGGTTGTCTGGGCGTATGCGGCGCACAGCCAGTCGCCGTACGTCGCTGCCAAGGCCCTGGTCATCGCCTCACCGTTGCTTCTGCTCGTGGCCGCGCTGGGGCTCGTCGGCCCGCGGGCCATACGGCCCGCGCGATGGAGCCTCCTGCCGCCCCTGCTCGCTGTCGCGCTCTTCGTGCGTGTCGCGGACTCGAGCTGGGAAGCGATGCGCTTTAGCAAAGTGGGGCCCACCAACCATCTAGTGGAGCTCCGCACGTTGCGGCCGCTCCTCGGTAGCAAGCGGACGCTCTATCTCGGCGATGATGACTTCATACAATGGGAGTTGGCTGGCGCCCGAGTCACTCCCGCGTATTTTGCCGGCACGGCCGAGGTCGCCCTCCGGCCTGAAAAGGCATTCACGTACGGAGAGCCCCTGGACTTCGACACCGTCGCACCAGCCGTCTTGAACGAATTCGACTGGGTGATCACGACTCGCGACGCGGCTGGGAGTGAACCGCCCCCTGCCATGCGGCTGGTGCGAATGACACGTAGTTACGCTCTATGGCGGCGGATGGGCACGGTACAACCGCGCAAGATCCTCGATGAGGGCCCTAACGCTGCCGGGATTCTAGACTGCGCGACGGCCGCAGGCCGTGCGCTCGTCCGAGGTGGTGGGACGGCTGCGATCAAGCCTCCGGCCAGCGCAGTTGCGGTGCCGCCGATCGCACCTGGACGAAGCGCGACGGTAAGCCTTCCGCTCGCACCGGGCACTTGGAATCTGGAGACCCCCTACCTGAGTCCGCTTCCCCTCAAGGTCCTCGCCCCGGGACTTCAGGTGACGCTCCCGGCGAATCTCGAGCGGCCTGGTCCGCGATGGCCAGTCGGTCAAGTCAGCGTATTGCAGGAAGGCCCGATCGCAGTGACCTTCCACGTCGAGAGGTACTGGCTGACACCTCAATCGGACGTTGCGACACCTACGGTTCTGCTAGCCACCCGCGCCGGTCCGGACCAGATCGTTCCGATACGCGCAGCCTGTGGCAAGCCGGTGGACTGGTATCGGCGCTGAGGCTCCGGCTGCCCGGGCTGCCGCTGATAGTTTCCGAGCATGGACATCTGCACCATCATCGCCAAGAACTACGTCGCCCAGGCTCGCGTGCTGGCTCGATCCTTCGCCGAACACCATCCCGAGGGTCGTTGTGCGGTGCTGGTCATCGATGGGCACGACGGCTATCTCGATCCAGAGACCGAGCCCTTTCGGATTCTGACACCGGAGCAGGTGGGCTGTCAGGAGTTTCACGAGATGGCCCTGCGCTACGACGTGCTGGAGCTCTCCACGGCGGTGAAGCCTTGGCTACTCGCCTACCTACTGGACCAAGGCGTGTCGGCAATCACCTATCTGGACCCCGATATCCGAATCTATTCGGCCCTCAGCCGGCTCGACGAGCTCGCGCGCGCTCACGGCGTCGTCTTGATTCCCCACAACACCACGCCCATTCCAGACGATGGCCATCGGCCAAATCAGATCGACATTCTTCTCGCGGGCGTCTACAACCTCGGGTATCTCTCTCTGGGAGCCGGCGAGGAGACAAGTACGCTGCTGGGATGGTGGCGCGAGCGATTGCTCAACGACTGTTTTGTAGATCCCCTCAATGGCTATTTCGTCGACCAGCGTTGGTTCGACTTGGCGCCAGGCTTGGTCTCTGACCACGCGGTCGTGCGGGCACCGCAGTACAACCTCGCCTACTGGAATCTCCACGGTCGCCGCCTGGTCAATGATGGCCACGGGTATACGGTCGACGGGGAACCGCTGGGGTTCTTCCATTTCAGCGGGTTCGATCCACTGACGCCGGATGTTCTTAGTCGTCACCAATCCCGTATATCGGTGAGCCCCAACACGGCGCTGCAGCGCATCTGTCGCGAATATTCCGAGGAGGTGGTCGCCAGTGGATATCGCGAGGCCAAGGATTGGCCCTACAGCTACCATGCGCTTCCCTCGGGAGTCAACTTCACCCGCCGCCTGCGCAAGCTCTATGAAATCGCCGTGGACAGGGGAGAGGTGGTGGGCTCACCCTTTACCGACGCCGGAGACGAGTCCTTCATGAGATGGCTGGGCGAGGCCGCTCCGGGGGGCCCAGCGGGAGTCAATCGCCTGCTGGCCGACCTTTATGGAACCCGGACGGACCTGCAGGCGGCATTCCCGGACGTCGCCGGCGAAGATCACGAGGCGTTTCTACGTTGGGCCAGTGAGCGCGGCGTTGTTGACGAACCCGCTTTGGCGCTCCTTCCGAGTGCGGGCTTCGCTCGGCCCGTGACCATGCAGGCCGACGTCATTGCCAGCCCCGGACCGCCCGTCGTAGCGGACGCTGAGGTGTCAGTTCGGCGTAGCGACCCCGAATCGCTGAGCCGGCCGTGGGGTGTGAATGTGGTTGGCTATTTCCGCTCGGAGCTGGGAACCGGCGAGGCGGCGCGGCAGGTCGTCAGCGCTCTGGATGCCAGGAGCATCCCACTGCTCCCAGTCCACGGGCGCACTATTCCTCCCAACCGACAAGGCCACTCCTTCACGCATCTCGACCATACCGACGCACACTATCCCGTCAATCTGATCTGCATGAACGCGGATGTCCTAGGCGAGTTCGCGGCACAGGCGGGCCCCGAGTTCTTCGCCTCACGCTATTCGATCGGCATGTGGTTCTGGGAGGTCGAGAAGTTCCCCGAGATCTGGAACTCGGCGTTCGACCACGTCGACGAGCTATGGCTGCCGACTGCGCATGTAGTCAGCGCCGTGGCGCCAGTGTCATCCATTCCAATCACCAAGGTCACCCTGCCGGTCGAGATGCCGCCCGTTCTCCCCGCATCCCGCTCCGACCTGAACCTCCCGGAGGGTTTCATGTTTCTCTTTGCATTCGACCACCACAGTGTGTTCGAGCGCAAGAATCCCATGGCGCTCGTTGAGGCTTACACGCGCGCCTTCGATCCAAGCGATGGCGCGGTGCTCATGCTGAAGTCCATCAACGCCGGCAGCGCGCCCGAGGATCACGCCCGACTGCTCGCGGCCGCCGATGGCCGGCCCGATGTGCACGTCGTCGACGGTTATCTCTCAGCGGACCAAAAGAACCTGATGGTGGCCGCGTGCGACTGCTACGTGTCGTTGCATCGCGCTGAGGGATTCGGTTTGACGATGGCGGAGGCTATGTACCTCGGAAAGCCGGTTGTGGCAACCGGCTATTCCGGCAACCTCGACTTCATGGATGAGCAGAACAGCTATCTGGTCGAGCACCGCCTCGTCCCGATCGGGCCTCACGCCGCGCCGTATCCCTCCGACGGAACGTGGGCTGAGCCCGACATCGATCACGCATCGGGTCTCATGCGGGAGGTGTTCGAGCATCCCAAGGAGGCGGACGAGCGGGCCCGGTACGGTGCCGAGAACATCCGTCGCACGCATTCCGCTCAGGTCGCCGGCGAGATCATGGGGGCACGACTCGATTTGCTGCGCGACCTTCACGGCGAGCGGCTGGCTCGCACTGCGCGGTCCGCCTCCACCGCCGCGCGGCTCGAGCGTCGCGTCCTGGCAGGCCCCGCGACTGGGGCTCCGTCACGGTTGGGGAGCCCTGGACGGCTCGCGCGCCGCCTCTTGCTGCGGGTGATAAAGCCGTTCAGCGCCTATCAAACGGACGTTGACGCTGAGATAGCTCGCTCGCTCGAGCAGCTCGAGGCGGTCGCGACGGAACGCCACGCAACCCTGCTCGCCGAGCTGCGACGGCACGCTCAGCAGCGCCCGATGTGGGAACGGATCGCCGGTCTGACGCGGTCGACCATCGCGCTCGAGTCGGCCACAGGGGAGCTGCAGAGGAGTGTCGGCGAGCTGACTGAGGTACCTAAGCGCCTTGACGAGCTCGCCCGTTCGCTGCATCGGATGGAATGGGAGGACCGCGCGATCCCCCATATCGAGGGGTCTCCGTTTGTGATTCTCGATCACGTACAGGCCGGCCGCATCCAAGGGTTTCGTGTAACGGACGCCGGCGCGGACGCCGACACCTACCGGTCGTTCGAGGACACGTTCCGCGGTTCCGAGAGCTTTATTCGTGATCGCCAACGGACCTTTCTCAAGCTACTCGATGGCCTCGCGCCGGTGCTCGACCTCGGCTGCGGGCGAGGCGAGTTCCTGGACCTCCTCGCCGAGGAAGCCATTCCCTACCTCGGTGTCGACGCTGACGCAGGAATGGTGAGGCGATGTCATGACAAGGGGCACGCTGACGTAGTCCAAGACGATGGCTTGCACTATCTCGAACGGACTGAGGACGGAGTGCTAGGGGCGATCTTTTGCGCGCAGGTAATCGAGCACCTGCCATATGAGGCGCTGTTGCGCCTTCTACGGCTGGCGCGGCAGAAGCTGGGCGGCGAGGGGATACTCATCGCAGAGACCGTCAATCCCCACTCCGCGGCGGCACTGAAGACATTTTGGGTGGACCCGACCCATCAGCACCCCATCTTTCCAGAGGTGGCGCTGACTCTGTGCCGAAGTGCGGGATTTTCGGCGGCCTTCGTGTTCCACCCGAATGGGACCGGCGACGTCGAGCGCGATCGCTTCACTCAGGGTGAGTATGCCGTCGTTGCAGGTGGCGAGGCACTCCTGCGACCGCATACGAAAGGTAGGGACCTCCACGAGACGGTAAGAGGGGACGAGAAGCTGGACAACGCCGGTCTAGGGCTCAGTGACGCAGTGCAGTCTTCCGTCAAGCCCGAGCGCCGCAACTGAGCAAAGCAACGGTCTCTCATAGGAGACGGTTTGGTACTCCGGAGGACCTGAGACCGCAGTCGTCGTAAGCATCGCCCGGCTTGCGGCCTCTTGAGGCCAGGAGTTCACGGCGGTCGGCTCGAGCCCGCAAGACCGGCACCAGTCGACCAAGGCGCGAACATTCGGCGCGAACCAGTTGCTGCTGTCGGTCCCCAGCTCGTCGAGACGGTAGAACCGCGCAAGCGGGGTATCAGGCTGCGCCCCGAGCTCGGCATCACAAACGGCCGTCTCCACGTAGGCCGTCTGCGCCGTCACCGCCCGGACATTGTCCAGGGCGAGCAGAGGGTGACGAAGGTGATAGAGGACTCCCCAGAACACGACGTAATCGAACTGACCGTGAATCGAGCGCGATAGCTCGTAAACGCTCAGCTGGCGAAACGCGACTCTTGATCCGAGCGCTGAGCGGATCGCGTCGAAGCCGAAATGCATCGGGTCGACGATGTCTGTGGCGACTACCTTTTCCGCGCCTCGCCTCTCCATTGCAAAGGCTGCTCCGCCGTTGGTCGTACCGATGTCTAGGACGCTCGCGCCGGTCAGGTCGGCAGGCACCCCGGCGGTATGGAGCAGCCAGTCCACGTCGTTTGTCCCCGGCGAGAAGATGCCGGGGGCGAGTTCGAAGCGCTGGTGCCAGAGAAAGTCGGTGCGGGCCGCGAGCAACTCGAGCTCATCGTAGGCACGCGGGCTAGGCACCGGTGGGAGTCTAGAGCTCTCACGAGGCGACCGCTAGGCTCTCCGGATGCAAGAGGCCGACCGCCCCGTGGCGCGGAACGAGGGCTCGGAGCTCATCTCCTCCCACGACCTGCTTCCCGAGCACGTCGAAGCGGTATTCGCCGAGTTTCTCGGGCGTCCCGCCTCACCTGAGGACGTTCGGATCTGGATGGCCGGGGGCTCGCTCAGGGCGTTACTCGATGGCGTGCTCGGGTCTGAAGAGTATGCGTCGCGCCTTGCAGCGCGCGACATGGGAGCCGGCGAAAGCTTCATGAACTGCTGGATACCGGGTCTCGAGCGCTTCAGCCGCCCAGTCGGGAGCATCTCACCCGACGGCGTTGCCATCGTCGGTCGGCACGGACATCTCTTTCTCTACGGCGGAAGCAACGACAACTTAGCCATGTACCGAGGCCAGGTGGCAATGGCGAGCGACTGGCTCGAGCAGTGGCGGGTCCTTGGAGCCGAACGGTTAAACCACGCGGTCGCCGCGGGGATCTCATTGTGCTGCCTAGTCGTGCCGGACAAGCTGGCGGTTTACGCGGACCTCTTCCCGGCCGACCTCGACTCCGGTGCCCCCCGGCCTGTGATGCGGCTAATCGAGGATGGCCCATTTCCCCTCCTATATCCGCATGAGGTGCTGTGTGAAGCACGCGCCGTGGAGGACACGTACATGCTGACCGACAGCCACCTGACTCCTCACGGGAACAGACTGCTCGCGGAGGCGACGATAACCGCGTTGGGCGCACCCCCGTCACTGCTCGATGGTGTCCCACATGATCAGCAGCCGCGCCTTTCCAGCGGCGATCTCGGCGTGCATTTCACACCGCCGCTCGTCGAGGTGAGCCAGCATCTCTCGGCGTCATCCGCTGCGACGATCGTCAGCGACAACTGGCACGAGGTCATAAGCGCGGGGGGCCACATAGGAACACGACGCGTGATGCGTCGTGAGGACGCTCCGGATCAACGCACGGTGGTGATATTCGGCGACTCCTATGGTTTCGGAGACGAAGCGTATCCCGGGCTGGCATGGTTTCTTGCACAAGCGTTTCGAGAGGTGCATTTCGCGTGGGTCCCGTTCGGATGGGATCCGCAGTACGTCGACCGTGTTGGAGCAGAACTCGTCGTCTGTCAGACGGCCGAGCGGTTCATTCCGCGGGTGCCACATAGACGCGTTGACGTCTCGGGACTGGCTGACGACGTCGCCCACGGCAGCCAGGCGCTCGGCTTGGAGCGGATCTTTGGTGACGTGCAGGTTGATTGAGGCCGAAGCGGTCAATCGTTAAGCAGTAAGCGGGCAATCCCGGGCACGCGTGTCAAGGGCCAGCGTCCACCGGCCCGGGCAGACGCACGTCCACATCAACGAAGAGCGCGTTGGCCGGGTCGGAGTCGCTGAACCACCGCACGTTCTCCTGCACGCATCCCAACTCGAGGCGATAGCGCCCTGCATCCCACGGCGTGTGGGTGCGGACAATCACCTCGACCTCGTCGCCGGGCTCGACGGAACTCGGGAGCGGGTCACGCACCGTTTCCATCACCAGCGCACCGTCCGCGCCGAACCAGCGCCCGCCAAGGTGGATCGGCTGGTCTCCCGCGGTTCGAAGGGCGACTGTGCCGGTGTTGCGCACGCGACAAGGGATCCGCTCCATCTCACGGGCCCACCATCGAGCAGGGAGCTCGGCGCTAACCATGACCGAGCATTCCGATGGGGCCAGCATCGGCATCGGGCGCAATGCCCGCAGGCGCTGCAGATACCGC
Source organism: Solirubrobacteraceae bacterium (assembly GCA_034665005.1). Classification (GTDB taxonomy): domain Bacteria; phylum Actinomycetota; class Thermoleophilia; order Solirubrobacterales; family Solirubrobacteraceae; genus Palsa-744. Next base: position 49,349 of record JAXDGO010000050.1, read on the forward strand.
GCGCGATACAAGGAAGCGGGGACTACCAGCACAGGGGCCACGTCATTCCAGAATGGCCCAAGCCACCAGAACGCTCTCGCGAACGACCACGCGAGCCGGAGGTCCCAGCCAAGGCCGTGGCCCCCCGAGAGCTTCATGTTCTCGACTGCATGACGGCTCGCCGCGACGTGGAAGGTGCTCTCCATTAGCCGTCGCCGTAGCGCGGCGTTATTCGTTGCGATCTCCTGCCACGCCCGACGTAGCCCGTCGACAAGAAGGACGTGCATGCGCGCAAGATTCGGCTGCTCGGCCCCCGACTCCACGAGATATGGCCTACCGGAGCGAACGAGCACCAGAACAGTAGGCAGCCACACCCAGTGCGGCTGCCGGCGCGCCATCTCGGCGAAGACCAACAAATGCGGCCAGTCGGGGTGCTGTCCGAGGGCGTGCGCCGCCGTGCTCTCGGCAGCTGCGAGCCACAGCTCGCGTCGCACGATGTTTGCGCTCATGAACCCGTGCTGGAAGGCTAACGCGTCCTCGATCTCGGCAAACCCGTGGATCAAAGTCGTCGCGTGCCAAGGGGGGGCTGCCTCTGGCGGGTCCGCCTGCACGCGTTGCTGCATTGTGTGGTCGAAGTTGGTGCGCGCGACGGCTATCCCGGCTGCCTCTGGGTATGCGCGGATCGCGGCCAGAACAGCCTCGAGCGCACCTGCGGCCATCACGTCGTCGGAGCCGAACAGCCAGCACCACTCACCGGAGGCCCGCTCCACCACACGCATGATGTTTTCCAGTCGCAGGTCACGTTCGTTGCGGGCATAGACAACTTGCAGGCCGGGATTCTGGGCGCCGAAGGAGGCCATCATCTCCTCGGTTCCGTCCGCAGAGGCGTTATCCGAAACGACGATCTCGATTTCGGCGCCGATGTCTGGGCGAATCTGGTCGACAACGCTTTTCAGCGCCTCCTCCAGTTGGACCCGGCGGCCGTCGTGAGTGGGGATGCAGATCGAGAACCTCACGACAGCCGGGAATAGCACCTCAGGTACGCGACATCGGTCGAGCGCCACCTACTTGCACGAACGAACGGGCGGCGCTGGTCACGTATCGACCTTGAAGCCACGGTGGATAGCCTACGGCGAATACCCTGCTGGCCCATGGAGCACGCGATTCTCGTCACGGGCTGCAGCGGCATGATTGGAGCCGCGGCCGTCGATGCGCTCGCCGCGCGCGGCGCACCAGCATGGGCTTGTGGTCGTGACGATGCGGATCTGTTACGCCCCGGTGCCGCGGTGGACCTGATCCGGCGCACGCGGCCAGAGACCCTTGTTCATTGTGCCTGGGACATGCGTGCTGAGGCCATCACTGACGAGGCGACGCAGGGCGCGTGGGTAGAGGCGAGTTTGGACCTCCTAGACGCCTTTGGTCGCGCCGGCGGGCGTCACGCTGTCGTCATTGGAACGTGCGCCGAGTATGCATGGAATGGCGGGTGCCTGGTCGAGGACAAGACACCGCTGCAACCACGCACTGTCTATGGGCGTGCAAAGCAGTCGTTGCGGGAGCGCGCAACAGAGCTCGCCACAGCTCAGGGCTGGACTCTCGCTTGGCCGAGGGTGTTCTGGGTCTACGGACCTCGCGAGCGGCCGGGACGGCTCGTTCCCTCTGTGGTTGCGGCGCTGCTTGCGGGCGCACAGGTGCCTTGCACCCACGGTCGTCAGGAACGCGACTATCTCTACTCCGGCGACGTAGGACACGCCGTCGCCGCGCTGGCGTTGCAAGGCTACGAGGGCCCGGTCAATGTCGCCTCCGGGAATCCGGTCGCCGTACGGGACATAGTGCGCGCCTTCGCGACTGAACTTGGGCGGCCTGACCTCATAAACTGGGGCGCGTTACCCGTACGCCCGGATGAGCCAGCGCGGCTGATGGGGGACGCGAGACGACTTACCAAGGCTGTACCTGACTGGTCGCCTATGCCGCTTTCAGAGGGGGTGCGCCAAACGGTGGCATGGTGGAGGCGCTGTCGCATAGCGCGCGACACGAAGCGTGTCAGTCCGCAGCATCCAAATCAATGATCCGCGGTGTCGGCTCGGGGTGCGCTGGGTGGCTCGAGCCGGCGAGGAAGTGGTTCGCGGCGCGCAGCGGTATCGCTTCGGGCGTCGGCAGCACGGCTTCGAGGTCCGCGCGAACGAAGAACGCGTTGTTGCCTGTCAGCTCGGTGTGTACGAGCTGGTATCCCTTCTCTTCGCCTAGCGAACGCAGCGCGCCGAGCGACGCTCCATAGTTGTCGGTCCCATGCCACACCCGCTCAGGGTCGTATGGTTGGACAAGGCGGCCGAGTGGGGGCCACTGCGGGTTGTACTCGATTACGACGACGCGGGGCGAATAGCGCGTGATTGCCTGCCAGATCCAGTAGTCGTTACCGTCAACGTCGATCGACAGCACGTCCGGCTCGGCCGGAACACCGGCTTGAATAAAGAGCTGCTCCACGTTGTCGGGCCGCACGAGCGCGCATGTCGTGTGGACAGCCTGGTTGGCGGCGTACTTCCTACTGAGCTCCCTGCAAGCATCGGGATCGGGCTCCATGAACAGGCCGGACCATCCCAATACGTCGGCGAGGAACACGCAATTGCCCTCGACTCCGGTCTCGATACCGAACTCGACGAACCATCGGCTCGCCACGCCGACGCGCCCCAACAGCTCGGCCAGCACTCCATCCTCCCCGTTCTGCGAGAACACGCGGTACTCGTATCGGGTCAACGGCTCATGAGGCGACCGTGCCACGATGCTCGGTTGCGCATGTCGGTGCACGAGTTGATCCAGTGCTAAGTAGATGGTTCGGTCGCTGAACACGCGAACGCAGGGTAGGTGATCTCCGGCGGCGCCGACCTGCGCGCTCGCGTCGCGACGCTGACCGTTGAGCCGGCTTGTCGTTTCGTGCAGTAGCCGGCGCAATCAGTCAAGGGAATCCCCTACCCTGCCGATCCGAATGTCGATGGATGGCCGCTCAGACTCCTGGATCGCGCAGCGCCTGCGCCGCCTTGCTCCGTGCCTGCTGCTCGCCGGCCTCCTCGCGCTGCTCGCGCCGGCGGCCAGCCCGGCCGCGTTCACAACCTTCGGCAGCCCCCTGTCGGTCCCCGCGACCCTGAACACGACCGACAACCTGGGCTATTACGGCACCTACACCCCGGTTCCGCCAAACCCCGAAGCACCCAACGGCATGTTCCACACCAACCACTGGGGAGCCGACACCGCGCTCTGGAACGTCGCCCATGCAAGCGGCCAGCCGAGCGCGCCCGTGACCGGGCAGGCCGTCAAGGTGCGCCTCGAGGGCTGCGCCAAGCCCTCCGGCGGGACCGCACCGCTCACCCAGATCCACTTCCAGGACATCTCGCCCCTACCTGACGGAGGCGCCAAGGTCAACATCAGCTCGCAGGGCTTCGACATCGCCGTGTGCGGGGTCAACGGCGCGAGCGGCTCGACGATCGCAACCTACGAACCGACCAACCTCTGCGTCGCGCAGGGCGACTACGTGTCCTTCAACGACAACGGCGGATACGTCGCCAACGTCTACCGCAGCGGCGTCCCCTACCAGGTGATCGGCGCCGTACAGGAATCGAGGATGAACTCCTTTATCCGCGACAACGGCACCGGCAACGGCTCCACGATGTCCGCCCGCGACACCTCGCCCAACGACGGCTTCGCCTCCAACCCCAACGAGGAAGTGATGCTGCAGGTGATCGAGGGAACCGGTCCCGACGCGACTCACATCTGCGCCGGCGGCTCGGCCGGGCGCCCGGCGGCTCTGCCGCCGCTGAAGATCAGGCCCCAGACCGACGGCGTGAACCACTCGCGCATGATCTCCGTCGCCGTCTACTGCAGGCCGGCCGGTGGATGCGCAGGCCTCGCCACGCTCGGGCTGTCGAGCAAGACCTCAGGCTACGGGCAGAGCGCCTTCACCCTTCCGGGCAACAAGACCTCTCACGTGGCGATTCGCGTCGCCCCACGGTTGATGGGCATGATCCGCCGCAAACACGGGGTTTCGGCTGTCGTCACAGCCGTGATGGGCGGCCAGACCTTCTTCCAGCGCATCGTCATCAAGATTCTCTAGAGCCACTCCCGGCAGCGCAGCTGAGCGGGCGCGGCATCGAGCGCGACCGCCGCCGCGGCGCACCCGGTGAACTCGAGCTCTGCGATCCAGGTCGCCTCAGGCGTCGACCGAGCTCTCGCATCGGCGGCGCCGATGCCCCGCCCGGCGAGCTTCAGTGCGGCCTCGTGTCGCACCCACGCCCTTAGGAACTCCCGCTGGCGCCTGTCGGGCTCGAGGCGCTCCAGGCCCTCTGCCGCCTCCGGACCGAAGGCCCGCTCGGCGAGAGCGACCGCGTCGATCGGCCGGCGAGCGACCTCGATGTCGACGCCGACGGGCCCGATCGTCGTGAAGGCATAGACGGCGAGCTCGCCGGAGTGTGAGACGTTGAAGGAGGTCGCGGTGTCTCGCCGATCGTCGAGTAGCTCCGGCTTGCCGTGGGCGCTGGCTGCGAAACGGAGCGTGCGTGGATCGCGCTGTAGATAGCGGCCGAGGAGCGCTCTGAGAACGCCGCGGCCACGCGCCCACAGCTTCCCGTCGCGAGCACGCGGAAAGCCCTCCGCACGTGTCAGCTCTCCCGCGGAGAGGAGCCCGGTCAGCCCATCGTCGACCTTCGCGAGGTCCGCGCGCCACACGTGGACAGCGCCATCCGCGAGGCTCGGCTGCGGCGGAGCCATCGTCGCTAGCGCCGCTCGCTGCCGAGCGAGAGCTGGGTAAGCGAAGCCGCTCCGTCGACTGCGATCGTCTGGCCGCTGATCTGGGCTGCGCCTGGACCCGCGAGGAATGAGACGGTCGCCGCTATCTCCTCTGGCTCGACGAACCTTCCACTCGGCGCCGAGCGCAGCGCCCGCTCGCGCACCTCTTCCGGCATCGCGAGCACCTGCTCGGTAGCGACGAAGCCCGGGAGGATCGCGTTGACCGTGATCCCGCGTGCGGCGTTCTCGCTCGCGAGCGTGCGCACCATCCCCAGCTGGCCGGCCTTCGACGCCGCATACGCCACCTGCCCGGGCAGCCCGCCGAGCGCCGCGACGCTCGAGATAACGACGATCCGCCCATGGCGGCGCTCGCGCATCCCGCCGATGCACGCCTGCGCCGTGCGAAACGCGCCGGTCAGGTTGACGTCGATGTCGCGCTGCCACTGCTCGGGGGTCATGCGGTGCGCCGGCGCGACCGTCGTTGTGATGCCGGCGTTGGCCACGCACACCTCGATGTCCTCGAGCGCCGGGAACGGATCGCGCGCGACATCCAGCGCGATGTCGCAGCCCTCGTGCAGGTCGAGGGTCACGACGTCGAAGCCGTCCGCCGCCAGCCGCCGGGCGATCGCCGCGCCGATCCCGCGGGCCGCGCCGGTGACCAGCGCCCTGCCCCTCTCGGTCACAATGCAGGCCCCATCATCATCGAAGGAGGGAACGATGACAGACCGCTGGTTTTCCGAGGAGGAGCTCGAGCGGCTCTCCCGGCCGACGATGGACCGCGCGATCGAGGCGATCGACGCCGGCGATCCCGAGGAGGCGCGACGCCTCTGCGCCGAGATGAAGCACGAGTGGCAGATGCTGCACGACCTGATGGCCGCGGGAGTGCTCGACCTCGTCTCCTTCATCCAGCAGCGCCTCGGCGACGAGGGCGTCGCGCAGGCCTGGACCGAGAGCATGGGACGCGGCTGGCGGCGACATCACGACGCGATCGTCGCCCTCGACCGGCGCGAGCTCGTAGGGCTCCTGGCGGCGACCTGGCGTGCCCATTCTTGCTCCGGCGTGGGGCCGAACCCGGGCAGCTTCACGATCACCGAGGACGAGGAGAAGGTCACCTTCACGATGAATCCCTGCGGCTCCGGTCAGCGGCTCGTGCGAAACGGCGCCTACGACGGCCTGCCCGACGGCGGCGGCACGCGCGAGGCGCACGATTGGTCCTTCGGCCGCAAGGGCTTCCCGCTCTACTGCACCCACTGCAGCTTCATGAACGAGTCGATGCCGATCCAGTGGTCGGGCTACCCGCTCTATCCCTCCGACCCTCCCGAGGACTACTCGAAGGATCCCTGCACGTGGTACTGGTACAAGGATCCCGACGCCATCCCCGAGCGCCACTGGAGCCGCTACGGGGCGGTGAAGCCGGGCGAGGCTAGGGCACGATGATGTTCTCGGGATTCGGCTTCTCCGAGGCGGGCGCCTGGCTGTAGTCGCCGAAGCGGGCGTCCCGCTGTGTGATGGCCGCGCCGACGCCCTCGCGCTCGGCGACCTCGATGAAGCGGTGCGCGTCGGGCGTGTTGCGCATCAACCCGTCGAGGATCGGGCCGAGCGTCTGCGTGGAGGCGAGCCCCATGTTCTCGTAGGCCTGGTTGACGATCAGCTTCATCGCGGTCAGCTGCGACAGCGGGATCGTCGCGAGCTGCTGCGCTCGCTCGCGCACCTCCGCCTCGAGGCGCTCGAACGGCACGGCCGCGTTGATCAGGCCGGCATCCACCGCCTCGCTGCCGGACAGCGGTTTGCCGGTCAGGGCGTATTCCTTGGCGCGCGTGAGGCCGAGCCGGTAGATCCACATGCCGGTCAGGTAGCAGCCCCACATGCGCGAGTAGGAGGTCCCGATGCGGGCGTCCTCGCTCGCGATCACCAGATCGGCGCACAGCGCCATGTCGCTGCCGCCCCCGACGCACCAGCCATGGACCTGTGCGATGACCGGCTTCGGTGAGCGCCACAGGCTCATGAACTTGGGCACGGGACCATGCGACTGCGAGGTAGCGGCCGCGAAGTCCTTGCCGGCGTCCCACTGCCCGTCGGTCGTCAGCCCCGCATCCCAATGGTGGAAGCCCTCGCCGAAGTCAAAGCCCGCACAGAACGCCCTGCCGGCACCTCGCAGGATGATCACCTTGACCTCGGCGTCGTCGATCGCTCGGTAGACGGCCGCCTCGATCTCGTCGGGCATCGGCGGGACGATCGTGTTGAGCCGCTCCGGCCGGTTCAGCGTGATCGTCGCGACGGCGTCGGCGGTGTTGTACAGCAGCGTCTCGTACGACATCGAGGCCTCCTCGGGATCGACTGGCGGTGTGGGGGAGTCTCTCGGAATGCGCTACGCGGCCGTCGGCAGCCGCGAGGACTCCCACGCTGCGAGTCCGCCGACGAGGTCTGCGACATTCGCGAAGCCGTTTCGCCTGAGCAGGCTGGCGGCGATCGACGAGCGGTAGCCGCTCGTGCAGTAGACGACGGTCGGGCGCTCGGGAGCGAGCTCTCCGACACGCTCGCCCAGTCGCGCCAACGGCATGTTCAGCGCGGACTCGATGTGCTTGTCCTCCCACTCGCGCGCCGTGCGAATGTCCAGGACGAGCGGCGCCTCGGGCTCGTCCAGCTGCTCGGCGAGCGACGCGGCCGTCACCCGCTCGGTTCGCTCGAGGAGATCCGGACGCGCGTCGAGCGCCTGCATGCCGCCGGCGAGGTAGCCGGCGACGCTGTCGAAGCCGATGCGCCCGAGCCTGGTCGCGGCCTCGACCTCGCGCCCCAGCTCGGCGACGATCACGATCGGCTGCTTGCCGTCGAGGATCGTCCCGCACCACGTCGCATACGAGCCGCCCATGCCGACGTTGAGGCTGCCGCGAAGGTGGGCGCCCTCGAAGTCCGCGCCGTCGCGCGTGTCGAGCACCACGGCGCCCGCCTCCTCGAGGGCCAGCGCGTCGGAGAGCGACAGCGGCCGAAGCTCCCGCTCGAGCGCCTGCTCGAGCGTGGGGCGCTCCTTGGTGTTCAGCACGGCGTCGTAGGTGAAGTAGGAGGGCGTGTCGGGCTGGTCCGCCGTGACGATCGCGACGAACTGCTCCCTTGACATCGGCTTCAGCGCGTAGTTGTAGAGGCGCTGCACGCCGATCGTCGAGACCGTGTCGGTGCTCAGGTTCTTGCCGCAGAGCGACCCCGCGCCGTGCGCCGGATACACCAGCGTCTCGTCCGGCAACGTCAGCAGCTTCTCGCGCAGGGAGTCATACAGCAGGCTTCCGAGGTCGTCGGCGCTCCAGCCGAGCGAGGCCCGTAGGTCCGGCCGGCCGACGTCGCCGATGAACAGCGTGTCGCCCGTGAGCACCGCATACGGCTCGTGCTCATCGCGGTCGAGGTCATAGACGACGATCGAGATCGACTCGGGCGAGTGGCCGGGCGTCTCGAGCACTTCCAGGCGTATCCGGCCGAGCTCGAGCGTCTCGCCGTCGCTCATTGCCGCGAACTCGTACTCGGCGCGCGCCCGCGCCCCGAGATGGATCCTCGCGCCCTCGCGGTCGCGCAGCTCGAGATGGCCCGCCACGAAGTCCGCATGGAAGTGCGTGAGGAACACGTGACGGATACGGCATCCGAGGCTCGCGGCAGTCTCCAGATAGCAGTCGATGTCGCGCTGCGGATCGATCACCGCGGCCTCGCCGCTGGCCTCGTCGGCGATCAGATAGGAGGCGTGCGCCAGGCAGGCCAGGTAGTACCGCTCCAAGATCATTCCGCCAGGAACCCCCTCTCTCGTCTCCTGGAACAACTGAGCTTACGCCTCTCCCGGTGCAGCAGCGGCCACCGGCGCTGGCGCCGGCTCACTCCCGTCCAGAGAGGGCGTCCACCGCATGCCCGAGTCGCGACGGGCGCCCCGTGCGCCGCTCGCTGCGGTCGGCACGACGGTAGAGCGAGTAGACGCCGTGGATCGCGCCCCAGCGAATCGGCTCGGGCTCCCATCGCCGCGGCCTGCGCCCGACCCACGGCAGCGCCGTGAGCTCGCTGCGCTCGCCGAGGATCAGGTCGCGCAGCGTCCGCCCCGCGAGGTTCGCGGCGGCGACGCCCTCGCCGACGTAGCCGCCGGCCCAGGCGAGCCCTGTGTCGGGATCGGCGTCCACGGATACGCACCAGTCACGCGGCACGCCGAGCACCCCCGACCACGCGTGGTCGATCGCGACGCGCCCGGTCGCCGGGAACATCTCGACGAGCTTCGCCCGCAGGCTCGCGACGGTCTCCGGCGCCGTCACGCCCGCCCCGTCGGTGCGCGAGCCGAAGCGGTAGGGCATCCCCCGCCCGCCGATCGCGATGCGTCCGTCCGCGGTCCGTTGGAGGTAGACGTAGACGTGCGCCGCGTCGCTCAGCACCTCGCGGCCGGCCCAGCCGATCTCCTCCCAGGCCTCGGCCGCGAGCGGCTCGGTGATGATCATCGAGCTGTTCATCGGCACGAGCGCACGCCGCTGGCCCCGTAGCCCGGCCGTGTACCCCTCTGTCGCACGCACGACCCAGCGCGCGTCCACGACGCCCGCCGGTGTCACGGCCGCGTGCGGGCGGATCTCGCTGACGGGCGTCGTCTCGTGGATGCTTACGCCCAGCTCCTCAACCGCCGCCGCCAGCCCGAGCACGAGCTTGGCCGGGTGCACTCTCGCGACGTGCGGCGAGAACGTCGCCCCGCGCGCCCCCGCCACCCGCAGCCGCTGCGCGAGCTCGTCGGCGCCCAGCTCGCGCAGGTCGCCCTCACCTAGGCCGAGCTCGCGCGCGCCCGCGACCGAGTCGTCAAGCCTCAGCGCCTGCGCCTCGTTGACAGCGACGCTGAGATGGCCCCCCTTGACCAGGTCCGCGTCGATCCCCTGCTCGGCGAGGACCCCGCCGACCTCATCGACCGTGGCGAACATCGCGCGCTGCAGCGCCAGGAAGCCCTCGCGGCCGCCGCGACGCTCGTAAACGCGCGCGGGCCCCGAGAAGAAGCCCGAGACCCAGCCGCCGTTGCGCCCCGACGCGCCGTAGCCGGCGACCTCGCGCTCCAGGATCACGATCCGCAGCGAGGGATCGGCGCGCTTGAGGTAGTAGGCCGTCCAGAGGCCCGTGTAGCCGGCGCCGACGATCGCCACGTCGGCCTCTGTCGGTCCGGGCAGCGGCGCCCGCGCCGGCGGCGGACCGCCCAGCGATCGCCACCAGAATCCGAGCTCGCCCGTGCGCATAGCGCGAGCGTAGTGCGCGAGCACCCGCCTGCGATCGGTAATCTCCGGCGCCGTGCGCGCGCTTTCGGTTCGCCTCGCGGGGCTCGTGGTGATCCAGCCCTCCGTCCACGGCGATGATCGTGGCTTCTTCACCGAGACCTACCGGCACAACTGGCACGGCGAGCTGGGGATCCCGCCGCAGCGGCAGTTCGTGCAGGACAACCACTCGCGCTCGACGCGCGGCGTCGTGCGGGGCATGCACTTCCAGGTCGGCGAGGGGGTGGCCAAGCTCGTGCGCTGCGCTCGAGGAAGGATCATCGACGTGGCGGTCGACCTGCGCCGCGGCTCGCCGACCTACGCGCAGTGGGAGGCGGTCGAACTCGACGACGAGAGCATGCGCGAGCTGTATGTGCCGGTCGGCTTCGCGCACGGGTTCTGCGTGCTGAGCGACGTGGCGGACGTGCTCTACAAGCAGACCGCCTACTACGACGCCGACGTCGAACGCGGCATCGCCTGGGACGACCCGGAGGTGGGCATCGAGTGGCCGCTGCCCGTGGAGGAGCTGTCGGTCTCCGAGCGCGACGCCGCGGCGCCGCGGTTGAGCGAGATCGTCGAGGAACTGCCGTTTCAGTGGCATCCTTAACGCCGATGCACGCCCGTCTCGAGCGCCTGCGAGAGCGCACCAACGGCTACACGGTCACGCCCGCGCAGTATCTGCTGGTGGCCTACGTGGCCCTGGGCGCGCTGACGCTGATCGTGCTGAGCGGGGCCGCCGTGCGGCTGACCGGGTCCGGGCTCGGCTGCCCGGACTGGCCGAAGTGCTACGGCAAGGCCTATCCGCCGCTCAACACGCACGCCTTGATCGAGTTCTCAAACCGCGTGATCACCGCACCCGTGTCGCTTGCGGCCGGGGCGGCCTGGCTGCTGGCGCTGCGCCGCCGGCCCTACCGCCGCGATCTCGCGTGGCTCGGCGGGCTGCTGCCGCTGGGAGTGGTTGCACAGGCCGTGCTCGGCGGGTTCACGGTCACGGGCGCGCTCGACTACGGCTATGTGATGGGCCACTTCGCGCTCTCGATGCTGATCGTGCTCGCGGCTGCGCTGCTCGCCTGGCGCGCGGGACATGAGCCAGAGCCCACAGGGGACGGGACCGAGCGGGCGCCGGCGTCGGCCGGCGCGGCGGAGGATCGCACGCTCGTGTGGTCGTTGCGCGGGCTGGCGGCTCTGGGCGCGCTCACGATCTTCGCCGGAACGGCCGCCACGGCGGCCGGGCCGCACGCGGGGGGCTCCCCCGGCCAGAGGATCAACCGGCTGAGCTTCGACGGCAAGGGCACGATGGACTTCGTGATCCATCGCCACGGCGAGATCGCGCTCGCGTTCGGCCTGGCGGCCCTCGCCGTGTGGTGGCTGGCACGCCGCCGCGCGGCCGGCCCGGTGGTGCGGCGCTCGCTGAATGTGCTATGCGTGCTGCTCGCGCTCCAGGGCGTCGTGGGGCTCGACCAGTACAAGACGCACCTCCCGACACAGCTGGTCTGGATCCACGTCGGGCTGGCCTGCGCCGCCTGGATATCGGTCCTTTGGGCGACCTTCGCGGCCGGTCGCCTGGCGCCGCGCGGCGCCAGGAATGCACCCGAGCGGGCCGTTGAGGCGCCGCTGAGGGGTGTCGCGCCGGTCAAGTTCCCCGGAAATTAGGGGCTCCAGGCTCGAGAAATCCCGAGTTTGCGCGTGTCGTCGTCCTCAGGAGCGGTTAGCCTGCCACCAGCACAACACTCGAGAAGGGAGTGGCATGACCAAGAACGAGCTAGCGGAGCAGGTCGCGGGACGCACTGGACTGTCCGCAAGTCAGGCACGGCAGGTGGTGGAGGCGGCGATCGACACGGTCTCCGACGAACTGGCCCGCGGGGGTGAGGTCTCGATCGCCGGCTTTGGCAAGTTCAGTGTCAGCCACCGCGCCGCCCGGCAGGGACGCAACCCGTCCACCGGCCAGCCGATCCAGATCAGCGCCTCGAAGGCCGCGAAATTCTCTGCGGCGAGCGCGCTGAAGAAGCGTCTGAACCCCTGATCCGCTGATGGCGCGATCCGCTGTGTCACCGGTCCCGAGGGGCCGGTGACAACAGCGCCGTCGCCGTCGAGCCCCGCCCTGCGAAACGCGTAGGGCAATCCTTACGACTCGGTAACCAGTCGTTAAGGCTGGCAGGGGAGGCTGGGGTCCGCAACGAACCTCCTCCTCGAAAGCCGGTGTTGCCGATGAGACGAGAACCTGCCGGGCGGCTGCGGCCGCCGCTACCGCGATATCGCTCGCTGGCGAGCTTCTACATGGCCGATCGGCGGCGAATCGAGTCCCGCGAGCTCGATGTGGGGCTCTGGTGGCGCGAGGGCGCCGATGGCCCGCTGCACCGGGCTGCCTGGGTCAACGACACCGGCGAGCTGTACCTCGTCCGCCTCGGGCCGCTAGATGAGGGCGGCGGCGCCGTAGAGGTCCTCGCCAAGGTTCCCGAGCGCCGCAGGATGGAGAGCGCGCTCGAGGGCTGGCGCGAGCGCTGCGGCGAGCCGAGGTCGCTGACCTGGTTGCGCGAGCGCGCCGCACGGCTGCGCCCGAGGACGCGCGCGAGGCAGCCTGCGCTCGGCGCCACGGCGGGCGTCTAGCGCCTGCAGTCGCGTTCAGGCGCTGCCCGATCGCGGATAGCGCGGAAGGCCGTCGTCGGGTATCGGCTCCCAGGACACGGCGGAGTCGACGAACTGCCGGTACTGCGGGCGGATGCCAGGGTCACGGTCCAGCGTCCCGAGCCGCACGACGACCTGCTCGTCGGTCTGCGGCTCGCCGCTGAACAACGCCGAGCCGCAGATGGCGCAGAACAGCTTGGGCACGCCGGTCGGGGGCTTGTAGGCGCGGACGTGCTCCTCGCCGCTCATCAGCCGGAAGCCCTGCCGCGGCACGAGCCCGTTGGCCGAGTAGGCGGTCCCCGTGCGCCGCTGGCAGTGCGTGCAGTGGCAGTAGCGCGCGAGGCTCAGCGGCTCGGTGATCCGGTAGCGGACGGCGCCGCACAGGCAACCGCCGTCGAGCGGCGCCATCTGCGAGGGCTCGGGGTGCTCGCTGGCCATCGCTGTCGCATTTTAGGTCGCTGGACGTTCGTTCTATGCGCGTGATGTTTGCCCGTCGCGGCTGTCTTAGTCTCGTCCCCACACCGAACGGCCGCCTGCGAATGCGCGGCCGAGGAGGTCGCAGACATGAGACGGATGCTTCTAATGGCAGTTATGGGCTCGGCGCTCGCGCTGGCCGTCCCGGGCGTGGCCTCGGCGCACCACGGCAAGAGACACCACGCGCGCCACCACAAGCACGCCCACCTCGTCAAGTTCGGCACCGCGAGCGTCTCGACCCCGAGCGGCCCGACCGCGACGACGCCCACGACGACGACGCCCACGGGCACACCGGCCGGCAAGGTCAAGTCGTTTGAAAACGGCGTCCTCGTGATCACCCTGGCCGACGAATCGACGGTCAGCGGAAAAGTCACAGAAGCCACGAAGCTCGAGTGCCGCTCCGCGACCTCGCAGCAAAACAGCGGCGACGACGACCAGGGCGGCGGCGATGACGGCGCCCGCGTCAATGGCGAGCACGGCGGTCCCTCCGCCCATGAGTCAGACCACCATGGCTCCGACGGTGGCGATGTCGACGACGACAACGCCGGCCAGACGGCCTGCACGACGGCCGCGCTCGTGCCGGGAGCTGTAGTCGGCGAGGCCGAGCTGCTCGTCGGCAGCGGCGGCGCGGTGTGGGAGAAGGTAGAGCTGATCCAGTAAGCGCCCTGCCAACGGCGCAGCAGATGAAGACGGGGTCGGCCCCCTCCGTGCCGGCCCCGTCTTTCTGCGTCGAAAGGGCCCTGAGCGATCTCGACGAATGGTTGTCCAATCCCGGAACTTCCCGGGTGTTTCTGCGTCTAGTGTCAAGAGGACCGTCGGATAGAGGTCCAGCACAAGGCGGGCCGGCAGCTCGCTGCCCGCACCCCATCACTCGACCCGCATGAGCCCCAGGATCTCCATACGCCTACTGATCGGCCAATCTGACGATCGGCTGCTCGCGCTGGCACGCGAAGGTCACGAGCGCGCCTTCGAGGCGCTCGTGCACCGCTACAGGCGACCGCTGCTGCGCTACTGCCGTCGCATCGGCCTCGGCGACAGCCGTGCCGAGGACGTTCTGCAGCATTCCCTCCTGCAGGCATGGCTCGCGCTTTCGCGCGGGTCCGAGGTGCGCGAGCTGAAGCCGTGGCTCTACCGCATCGTCCACAACGCCGCCGTCAACGCCGTGCGCGCCGGCTCCGAGAGGCACGAGCAGCTGACCGACGTGATGCCGGAACGTGCCGCGGTCGCGGCCGGCCCCGATCTCGATCAGAGGATCGCCGTGCGCCAGACGCTCTCGGACGTCGCCGATCTCCCGCAGATGCAGCGCGAGGCGATCCTCCTGAGCGCCGTCGGCGGACAGTCGCACGAACAGGTGGCCGAGGTGCTGGGAGTCACCGACGGCGCCGTGCGCGGGCTGCTCTACCGCGCCCGGGCGACGCTGAGGACGGCGGCGGCCGCGCTCACCCCGCAGCCGCTGATCAGCTGGATCTGCGGCGGGGGCGCTCCCACCGCCGACAGGCTTGCGGAAGCCGCGGCGCCGGTCGGCGCGACCGGCATGGTCGCAGTGGTGGCCAAGGGCGCAGCCGTCGCCGTCACGGCCGCGGTCGTCGTTGGCGGTGCGGCGGTCGTGCCGCTTGAGCGAAACGCGTCCCACCGATCGGGTGGCGCCGCCTCCTCCCCACCCGCCTCCATCGGTCGGTCACCAGCTGCGCAGCGTGCGAAACCGGGGCTGTCGGCAAGCGCGCCGGCACCGAGCCTGCGTCATCGCGCCGGTGATCGTCGCGCGGGCCGTCAGGGCTCCGGATCGCGAGGCGATTCATCCTCCACGGTTGCGCTGAGCGGTCGCCGGAGGAGCGGTATGGATGGCCGCGGCGGGTCGGCGACGCGGCAGACGGGCGATCGCCACGATGGATCGCGGTCGAGCTCAGACGTAACGGGCCAATCGACCTCCCGCGACGGCCGTTCCTCTTCCAGCTTGGCTGAGTCGGTGCCGGCCGGCTCCGGCCCGGGCGGCGAGAAACCCTCGGGATCCGGCGACCTCGGCTCAGGCGGCTCAGATCGCTCGGGCAGCGCGTCCTCCGGCGATGGCGGCGACTCGGCCCAGCGCGTCACAAGCCTCAGCGGCTCGAGCCGCGACACCCGCACCGCCGACAGCGAAGTGATCCCGCCCACGTCGGGCTAGCTTGACTCCTGCGCCTTGTTGTGGCAGCCTGGCAGCGATTGACCGCACTTGGGAGGGAGCGGAGGATGAATCGCATCGGGGTGATCGGGCTCTGTCTCGCCGCCGCCTTCGGACTGGGCTCTGCTGTGGGCCCAGCGGCGGCCGCCGGCTCGGTCGGTCCATCCGCCTGGGGCCACAACGAACAGGGCGAGCTGGGCAACGGCACGACCACGAAAAGCGACGTGCCTGTGTCGGTCAGCGGCTTGACCGCGAGGTTGAGCGGTGTCTCAGCCGGGAGCCTCCACAGCCTCGCGCTGCTGAGCAGCGGCACCGTGATGGCGTGGGGTGCGAATGGATCGGGCCAGCTTGGCAACGGTAGCTTCACCGGGCCGGAAACCTGCCCGTCGGGCTTCACTTCCGTGCCGTGCAGCACGACGCCCGTCGCTGTCTCCGGTCTGAGCGCAGTGACCGCGGTCTCCGCTGGAGGGGGCTTCGGCGTGGCTCTGTTGAGCAACGGAACGGTCAAGTCATGGGGCAGCAACTTCGCGGGAGCGCTCGGCAACGGAACAACGGCAGACAGCAACGTGCCGGTCACCGTCAAAGGGCTCACCGGCGTGAAGGCTGTTTCGGCCGACGGACCTCACGCGATAGCGCTGCTCAGCGACGGCACGGTGGTCGCCTGGGGTGACAACGAATACGGCCAGCTTGGCGACGGCACCTCGACCGGCCCCGAAACCTGTCCGTCGGCAGGCTTCAGCACGGTTCCCTGCAGCAGGACGCCCGTGCCGGTGAGCGGGCTGAGCGGAGTGACGGCAATATCCGCCGGCGACGACCACAATCTGGCGTTGCTCAGCAACGGCACCGTCGTGGCATGGGGCGCCAACAACGATGGCCAGCTCGGCGACGGGAGCACCACCGACAGCAGCGTGCCAGTGCCAGTGGGCGCTCTGAGCGGGGTGACGGCCGTCTCAGCCGGCGGATTCCACAGTCTCGCGCTGCTCGGCAACGGCACGGTCATGGCCTGGGGCGACAACGGCAACGGGCAGCTGGGGGACGGCACGCTCAGCAACAGCGCCGTCCCGGTCGCCGTGAGCGGGGTCAGCGGAGTCGCCGCGATCTCAGCCGGATTGGCTCACAGCCTCGCGCAGCTCGGCGACGGCACGGTGAAGGCCTGGGGCTGGAACAACGAAGGACAGCTCGGTGACGGCGTCCCCACCGGCGAGAGCACCGTCGCCGTTCCGGTGAGCGGGCTGACGGGTGCGAGATTCATCTCGGCCGGCGGCTATCACAGCCTCGCCTACAGTCCGCCTTCGCTCCCGGAAGTCGGACGATGCGTGAAAGTGGCAGCCGGCGCGGGCATCTACCAGGGCGCCGCGTGCGTCACGAAAGCAGTGCCGGGCAAAGGCAGATACGAATGGATACCGGTCAGCGCGACCGAAAAACAGGCCTTCACCGGCGCGGGTGCAGAAACGACCCTTGCGACCGTTGGACACCCGCCGATCCATTGCGTCACAGCCAACATCAGCGGCGAATACACGGGCCCGAAAACGGCCACCGTCCAGATCGAATTTCAGGCATGCACGAACTCGCTCGGTCAGCAGTGCCAGAGCAACCCGCAGAACAAATCCGAACTGAAGACGCTGCCGCTGGAAGCTGAACTGGGCCTGATCAAGAACCAGGTCGTGGAAGGCAGGAAGATCGTCGTCGCGGGTCTGGATCTGAAGCCCCAGCCGCCCCTGTCGAACCTGCTCGTCTACGAATGCGGGAGCGCCACAGAATCGGCGCGGCTCGAAGGCTCGGTGATCGGGAGGGTCGGTCCGATCAACAAGATGACCACCACGATGAAATTGCTCTATTACGCGAAGAAGACGGGCGAACAGGTCCCCGAAAGGTTCGAAAGCGGGCTCACGGACACGTTGACCACCACGTTCCAGTCGGGGCTCGAATCGACCTCCGCGCCGAGCACGCTCAACATCAAGGAAGAGACCGGCAGCAACGGCGCGCCCCTTGAGATCAAAGCGAAGTGCGAAGGGCCCGGCTGCTAGCCGGCCGCCTCGCGCCGGCGTCCCAGCCCACCCCTGACGTTCGGGGATCAAGCAGGCCGAGGACGCAGGGCGCGTGGCGTGCTAGGCACACGAGCGACCGAGGACACGGTCTCGCGCCGGCTGTCGGGCGTCAGCCGCAGCCGGTGTTGTTGCCGCAGGATGAGCACGTGTAGCAGGAGCCCGTCCGCTGCATCATGCCCCCGCACTGGCTGCAGGCCGGTCCGAGGTCGAGGCCCTGGAGCCTCGCCGGGACCACCGGGGGCGAGTCGGTGAACGAGGCTGCGGCCGGCGAGCCAGAGCCGCCTCCGGCGCCCGAGGCCTGCGCGCCGGCGCCCTGAGCGTCATCCCCGCCGGCGTCGGGCCCGGCGGTGTCGGAGCCCTGGACCGACTGGACGGCCTCCTGCGCCGCCTTGCGGGCGCGGACCTCGGGGGTGAGGATCCCGAGCTCCTCCTGCGCGTCGGTGTCGAGGAAGCGGGAGGCGAGCCAGCGCATGATGTAGTCGGGCATCGACTTCGCGAACGGGATCTCCGGGTTGCCGGTGATCCCCTCGGGCTCGAAGCGCATGTAGCTGAACTTCTGCACGAGCGTTTCGAGCGGCACGCCGTACTGCAGCGCGATCGAGATCGCGGTGGCGAACGAGTTCATCATCCCGCGCAGCGTCGAGCCCTCCTTGCCGATGTCGGTGAGGAAGATCTCGCCGACGCTGCCGTCGGGGTACATGCCGGCGGTGATGTAGCCCTCGTGGCCGCCGATCGAGAACTTGTGCGTGATCGACTGGCGCTCGCGCGGCATCCGCTTACGCCTCGGGCCTGCCTCGGCGAGCGCCTTGCTGACGGCCTGCTCGACGATCGCATCGACGTCCGCGGGCGCGGCCGTCTGGGCGTCGGTGCGCAGCGCCTGCGCCGTCTTCGATCCGTCGCGGTAGATCGCCAGCGCCTTGATGCCGAGCCTCCAGGCCTGGATGTAGGCGTCGGCGATGTCCTCGACGGTGGCCTCCTGGGGAAGGTTGACGGTCTTTGAGATCGCGCCGGAGATGAACGGCTGCACGGCTCCCATCATGCGCAGGTGGCCCATGTGCGAGATGGCGCGCTCTCCGACGGCCACGTCGAACACCTGCATGTGCTGCTCGTCGAGGCCGGGCGCGCCGACGATCGTGCCGTGCTCGGCGAGGTGGGCCTCGATCTGCTCGATCTGCTGCTCGTTGTAGCCGAGCGTCTGCAGCGCGAGCGGGACGGTGCGGTTGACGATCGTCATCTGGCCGCCGCCGACGAGCTCCTTGAACTTGACGAGCGAGAAGTCCGGCTCGACGCCGGTCGTGTCGCAGTCCATCAGGAATGAGATCGTCCCGGTCGGCGCGAGCACCGTGGCCTGCGCGTTGCGGTAGCCGTTGCGCTCGCCCAGCTCGACGGCCTCATCCCACGAGCGCCTTGCGGCCGCGAGCAGCTCGGCGTCGGCGCTGTCGTCCGCGGCGATCGCGTGGGCGGCGTCGCGGTGCATGCGCATCACGTTGTTGTGCGGCTCGCGGTTCTCCTCGTAGTGCTCGTAGGGGCCGAGCGCGCCTGCGACCTCGGCCGAGCGGCGGTAGGCGCGCCCCGTCATCAGGGCGGTGATCGCCGCGGCCGCGCTGCGGCCCTCGTCGGAGTCGTAGGGCATGCCGTTGCTCATCAGGTAGGCGCCGAGGTTGGCGTAGCCGAGGCCGAGCTGGCGGAACGCGCGCGCGTTGACGCCGATCTCCTCGGTGGGGTAGCTGGAGGGGCCGACGATGATCTCCTGGGCGAGCAGCATGATGTCGACCGCGTGCTCGAAGGACTCCACGTCGAGCGTGCCGTCGGCGCGGCGGAACTTCATCAGGTTCAGCGAGGCGAGATTGCAGGCGGAGTTGTCGACGTGCATGTACTCGCTGCAAGGGTTGGACGCGTTGATGCGGCCGCTGTTCGGCGAGGTGTGCCAGCGGTTGATGGTCGTGTCGTACTGCATGCCCGGGTCGGCGCAGCGGTAGGCCGCCTCGGCGATCTCGCTCATCAGCTCACGGGCGCTCACGGGCTCGCCGACCGGCTCGCCGGTGGAGCGCGCGAGCAGGCGCCAGTCGCCATCCTCCTCGACGGCTCGCATGAACTCGTCGGTCACGCGCACCGAGTTGTTCGCGTTCTGGTACTGGATCGACTTGAAGCCGTCGCCGTCGATCGACATGTCGAAGCCGGCGTCACGGAGCGCGGCGGCCTTGTCCTCCTCCTTGGCCTTGCACCAGATGAACTCGCGGATGTCGGGGTGGTCGATGTCGAGCACGACCATCTTCGCGGCACGGCGCGTCTTGCCGCCGGACTTGATCGTGCCGGCCCAGGAGTCGGCGCCGCGCATGAACGACACGGGCCCCGACGCGGTGCCGCCCTTGGCGAGCGGCTCCATCGAGCCGCGGATGTTCGACAGGTTGATGCCGGAGCCGGAGCCGCCCCTGAAGATCATCCCCTCCTTGGTGTTCCAGTCGAGGATCGACTCCATCGTGTCCTCGACGCTGAGGATGAAGCAGGCGCTGCACTGCGGGCTCTCCTCGAAGCCGACGTTGAACCAGACCGGCGAGTTGAAGGCCGCCATCTGGTTGACGAGGATGTGCGTCAGCTCGTGGTTGAACGCCCGGGCGTCGTCTTCGCTTGCGAAGTAGCCGCCTTCCCTGCCCCAGCGGGAGATCGTCCCGGCGACACGGCTCACCATCTCCTTGACGGAGCGCTCGCGGTCGGGGGAGCCGATCTGTCCGCGGAAGTACTTCTGGGCGACGATGTTCGTCGCGTTCTGCGACCAGCTCTTCGGAAACTCGACGTCGGCCTGCTCGAAGGCGACTCGGTCGCCGTGCCCGATGCGCGCGTCGCGGATCTCCCACTCGATGCTCTCGAACGGATGCGTGTCCGCAGTCGTGAAGAAACGATCGATCGACAGCGCCCTGCCGGGCGCTGTCTGAGGGGAGACGGTGGGGTGCTGGGGTGTGTTCATCGGACCTTCCTCCTCTGCCGCGCCGGTCTGCTCGTCGCGCACTCTGAACTGTTGTCGGGGTCGAGGATCATCCCTCTCGGGCCAGACGGAAAAGAACCTTGCGATCGGCTCCCGCGGCGACCGGAAAAAGAAGAGGAGAACAACCTCAATTGTAGAAGGCAGGGACCGTTGCAGAGGCGTCCCGCGGGCCCCCCAGGGCTAGTGTCCGAGCCGGATCCAGTCGCTGAATTCGGCCCAGGTGGCGGACACTCGGACGCCTGCCTCGCCGACGGCGTGGCGCGCTGAGCGCGCCCAGTGCGGCTCGTAGGCCTGCAGCCTGGCGACCCCCCAAGCCGCGCAGCCGAGGGCCAGCAGCGCGGCGAGCGCCGCGAGCACGATCGCGGCCGTCGAGAGCTTGCCGGCGCCGTGAGCCCGCGCCTGCGCCGGGTTCGTGGTCGCAGAGCGCTGCGTGCCGGCGGGCGTCGTGCCGGTCGTGGCAGCTCCCGGCGCGGGCGTGGCTCCGGCCGAGGGCACGTAGGTGCTCGTTGGGGCGGCCGCGCCGCCGGCTGCGCCCGGCTGGACCTTGGCCGACGCGGGTACCGGGATCGTCTGCGCGCCCGAGGGCGACTTCGAGGCGGTGGCCGCGCTCACGGGCGCCGGCGCGGCGAGCGCGACCAGCGCGCCGGCGCCGGCCAGCACGCCTGCGAGCAGCCGGGCGAGGCTTCGGTTAGGGGCGTGGGACATCGCGCTCGACATGCTAATCGCGTGGATCGAAGGGCGCGAGCAGATCCTCGACCGCGGCGAGCGCCTCGCGCAGCACCTGCTCGGGCGGCTGCTCGGCGTCGAGCACGCGGATTCGCTCGGGCTCGGCGCGGGCGAGCTCGTCGTAGGCGGATGCGATCGTCTCGAAGAAGTCCTCTCCCTCGAGCTCCAGCCGGTCGGGCGCCAGCGCGCGAGCGCTCTGCCGTGCGCGGCCGGCGGCGGGGGAGATGCGCAGAAGCAGCGTGCGGTCGGGTGCGAGCATGCCGGTGGCGAACAGGTTGATCTCTCGCACCTGCTCGACGCCGAGGTAGCGCCCGGCGCCCTGGTAGGCGAGCGAGGAGTCGACGAACCTGTCGAGCACCACGGTGGCCCCCTCCTGCAGCAGGGGTCGCAGCCGCTCGTCGACGAGCTGCGCGCGAGCCGCCGCATAGAGCAGCGCCTCGGTCCGGTCGGAGATGCTCAGCGAGGGGTCTTTGACGAGCGCGCGGATCCGCTCGGCGGCGTCGACTCCGCCGGGCTCGCGCAGCAGCTGCACGTGCGTGCCGCTTGCCCCGAGCTCGCGGGCGAGCGCCTCCGCGAGCGTGGTCTTGCCGGCTCCGTCGAGGCCCTCGATCGTGATCAGCCTGCCTTGCGCCACGCGGCCACGGTACAAGCTGCGTCGGCCCCGCACCCAGCGCCGGCCCCGCACCCAGCGCCGCGGCCACAGCCGGGGCGCGGGCCCGAGCGATGCTCGCGTGCCGGCATCTAGGATGGCTGCGATGACGCTCACGTCCCGATCCGCCGCGCCGCCGGCGCGAGCCGGGGAGCTGCTGCCGGGGATCGACGCGCACCCGCACGCGCGCGCGGTGCTGGTGCCGGCGCTACCGCCGCAGGGCGAGCCGTCTCATGCGTATCTCTTCCACGGCCCGCAGGGCACCGGCAAGCGCACGATCGCGGGGGCGTTCGCGGCCGCTTTGCTCGCGGACGGTGCCCCCGACGCGGCCGCGGTGGCGGAGCGAGTACGGCGCCGCGCGCATCCGGACCTCACATGGGTCACGCCGTCGGGCGCGGCGGAGATGCTGGTCAGCGACATCGAGGAGCCGGTGGTGGCCTCGGCGAGCCGCACGCCGTTCGAGTCCACGCGCAGGGTGTTCGTGATCGAGTCGGTCGATGCGATGAACGACCAGGCGGCCAACCGCATGCTGAAGACGCTCGAGGAGCCGCCGTCTTTCGCGCATCTGCTGCTTCTCACCGACCGCCGCGAGGACGTGCTGCCGACGATCGCCTCGCGCTGTCAGCACGTGCGCTTCGATCCGCTCCCGCCGGGCAGGATCGCGGAGCTGCTGCAGGGCGTGGAGGGCGAGCGCGCGCAGGCGTGCGCGCGGCTGGCGTTCGGCGACGCGCGCGCGGCGGCGACGCTGGCGAGCGAGGAGGGCGCCTCGCTGCGCGCGAGCGCGGAGGGCTTCGTGCGATCGGCGCTGGCGGGCGAGACCGGCGGGCGTCCGTGGGCCGCTCTGCTCGACGCCGCGACGATCGCCGGTGCCAGGAGCGGCGAGGAGGCGCAGGAGCGGATCTCGAGCGAGCTCGAGCTCGTGCCGAGCAAAGAGCGCAAACGTCATGAGCGCGAAGGGCTCGACGCCAGGCGGCGGGGCGAGCGGCGCGCGCGCACGCAGACGCTCGATCTCGCGCTGCGCCTGTCGGAGCTGTGGCTGCGCGACCTGCTGTGCGTCTGCGAAGGCGCCCCGGAGCTCGTGTATGCGGTGGACCGGCGCGATCAGCTGGAGCAGGACGCGCAGGGTCGCGACGGCGCTCGTCTGGCGCAGGCGATCGAACTGGTCGCCGACACGCGCCTCAGCCTGCCGCTGAACGTCTCCGAGGAGCTCGCCGCGGAGGCGCTCGCGTATCGCCTCGAAGCGCTGTTAGCCCGTTGAGGCGATGGGGCCGAGGTTCGGCTCTAGGTCGTAGGTCTCGAAGGCGAGGAAGCGCGAGAAGAGGCGGTTATCGGGGCCATGGAAGTCGGATGAGCCGGTGCTGAGCAGGCTGTCGGCGGCGCAGCGCTCGGCCAGCAGCTCGGTCTGCTCGCGCGTGTGGGTGACGTAGAAGGCCTCGACACCGTCGATGCCGAGCCGGCGGAAGCGCTCGATGCTCGCGAGGACTTCCTCGTCGTCGGAGACGTCCCAGAACGGGTGCGCCCAGACGGCCACTCCGCCGGCCTCGTGGATCGCGTCGACGGCCTCGGCGACGGTCGGCGTCTCGCGCATGCGGAAGGCGGGCCGGCCCTCGATCAGGTAGGCCCTGATGAACGATCCGATGTCGTCGATGCCCTCGGCCTTCAGCCGCTCGGCGTTGGCGGGCGAGGAGAGCACGGCTTCGGCCAGATGCGGTCGCCCGATCGGCTGACCCTCGGCGACGCGGGCGGCGATCTCGCGTTCGTCGAGCTCCAACCCGAGCTCGCTCAGCGCCGCGGCCATGCGCAGCGTGCGCTGCTCGCGGTCTGCGAGGAAGGTCGCGAGGCGCTCGGTCAGCCGTGGCGCCGTGTGGTCGATGTTGTAGCCGAGGATGTGCAGTTCGCGCACGATCGGCGCGTCGCTGTCGACGGCGGAGATCTCGACTGCGGGGACCACGCGCACGCCGTGCTCGGCGCCGGCGGCTATCGCCTCGGAGACGCCGCTGACGGTGTCGTGGTCGGACAGCGCGAGCAGCTCCACGCGTGCGTCTGCGGCGCGCGCCACAACCTCGGCCGCGGGCAGCGCGCCGTCGGAGTGGGTCGAGTGAGACTGCAGGTCGAAGCGCGGCGGCATCGGCCGGGCAGCGTATGCGATCCGGTCAGGAGCTTGCGTAGCGATCGGCGATCGGCCGGCGAAGGGGAGTGTCGCCGTTGGCGGGGGCGTTGCCGTTGGCGGAGGTCTCTCCGGTGGAGATGAGCAGCGCCAGCACGCGCTGGCCGAGCGCGTCGCGCAGGCGGTGCACTGCGGCGTAGTAGCGGCGGGCCTTCTCGTGCATGACGATGTCGTCTCCGCTGCCGGGCGGCTCGAGCTCGGCAAACGCGGCCTCGGTCTCGTTGGCGCGGTGGTGCGCCTCGATCCAGAGCGCCTCGAGATAGGCGAAGGCCGCTCCGAGCTGGTCCTCGGGAACGGAGTCGCCCTGCTCGAGCTGGCGAACGACGGGGACGACCTCGTAGATCAGCCAGCGCTGCTCGCCGTGGGCTCGCAGCAGCAGGCAGATGTCGGAGGTTTGCTCAGTGTTGGAGAGGTCGGTCATGCGAAGCATCCGTGCTTGCGAGGGCGGGGTCTGGTTTGGGCTTCGACCGCCGGAGATCCATGCTTTAGAAACCTGCGAGCAGTCTCCACGCTTCGCCAAGCCCTGCTGCGCGCGGTTGCAGGCTTAAGGCTTGGGCGCTTGGGGACGATGGGTAGGAGAAGGCGACGAAGAAGGAGAGATGTACATAGTTGACACCGATCCGACTCGCCGCACGGCCGGGCAATACGCCCGCGCGACGGTGCAGCGCCTGCGCATGCGCACGCTCGTGGCGCTCGGCGTGCTCGCGGTGGCCACTGCGCTGCTGGGCCGGGCGTTCGGCCTGAACGACGCGCGCTTCCTCGGCTCCGAGGTGGCGCTGCTCGTCAGCATTTTCGTGATCCTGCGCTACGTGCTGCCGCTGGTCGAGCGCCGCGATCGCGGGGCGGCCGGCGAGGAGCATGTTGGAAGCCTGCTCGAGGAGCTCTCGGACGGTGGCTGGCAGGTGATCCACGACGTGAGCCTCGGCCGCGGCAACGTCGATCACATCCTGATCGGCCCGGCGGGCGTCTTCACGGTCGAGACCAAGAGCCACCCGGGGCCGGTGCGCGTTGCGCGGGTTCACGGGGCGACGCTGCGCCAGGCCCAGGCCCAGCGCGGTGCGATCGAACGGGTCGCGGGCCTCGAGGTGGAGCCGCTGATCGTGTTCAGCCGCGCGTGGGTCGACCGGCCGATGGCACGTCGCAAGGGCGTGCGGGTGATGCCGGCGCGGATGCTGCTCGGCTATCTCGCCAAGCGCGCGCCGAAGCTGTCCCCGCAGGAGATCGAGCTCGCCCGCGAGCAGGTCGCCGCGGCGATCTTGGAGTGGACGGCTCGCCGCCCCGCGACCGACGAGCGCCGCCACCGGATCCTGTAGGCGCGCGCGAGCGACACGGGCGCGCGCGTAGGGGTACCGTAGAGGCATGGCGAGCACAGCGCCGAGCCTCCCTGCGTCCAGCCCCTCTGCCGTCGAGCCGCGGTCGCCGGTCGCGGGAGGCGGGATGCCGCCGGGCCCGCGCGCCCCGGCGCTGCTGCAGACGCTCGGATGGGCGCTGGCCCCGACATGGGTGATGGACCGCTGCGCGAAAAGCCTGGGGGATTCGTTCACGATCACGTTCTTCCCGAGCGGGCTGAAACTGGCGGTGGTCAGCGACCCTGAGGCGGTCAAGACGGTCTTCACGGCTCCGCCGGAGCTGGCGCCGTCGGGCACGGCGAACTCGCCGGTGGCGCCGATCGTCGGCCCGAGCTCGGTGCTCGTGCTGACGGGTCCGGAGCACATGCGCCAGCGCAAGCTGCTGCTGCCGCCGTTCCATGGCGAGCGGATGCGCGAGTACGAGGACGTGATCGTGCAGGCGACGCGGCGCGACATGGCCAGCTGGCCGCTGGGCAGCACGATGCAGTTCCTGGAGCACACGCGTGTGATCACGCTCGAGGTGATCCTGCGGGCGGTGTTCGGCGTGGAAGCGGAGCGCATGGAGCGGCTTCGGGACGCGATCGCGGGGCTGTTGAAGCCGGCGAACACGCTGGCGATCCTGCTGTTCGCATTGCGACGCCCGCAGCCGGGGCCGCCGACGGGCGGGATCGCACGCGCCCTGGAGCGCCTCGACGGGGTGATCTACGAGGAGCTGGCCCGGCGCCGGGAGCAGCGCGACCTGGCCGAGCGCAGCGACATCCTCTCGCTGCTGCTTCAGGCTCGCGACGAGGACGGCGAGGCGATGACGGATGCGGAGCTGCGCGACGAGCTCGTGACGTTGCTGCTGGCGGGCCATGAGACGACGGCGACGTCGGTGGCGTGGGCGATCGAGCGGCTCGCGCGCCACCCGCAGAAGCTCGAGCGGCTGGTGGCGGAGATCGACGCGGAGGCGGACGGTGGCCCGGGCGACTACATGACGGCGGTGGTCAACGAGACGCTGCGCGTCAGGCCGGTGGTGCCGATCGTCGTCAGGGTGCTGCAGGAGGAGATGCGCGTCGGCGCCTACAACTTGCCGGCGGGCACGCGCGTGACGCCCTCGATCTATCTGACGAACCGCAACCCGAAGGTCTATGAGAACCCCGCGGAGTTCCGCCCGGAGCGCTTCCTGGACGGCGGCCCGGAGACGTTCTCGTGGATCCCGTTCGGCGGCGGCATCCGCCGCTGCATCGGCGCGTCGTTCGCGCAGCTGGAGATGAAGCTGATGCTGCGCACGATGCTCGCGGAGCTCGAGCCGCGGCTGCCCGAGGGCCGCGGCATGTGGCGCCGCGGCGAGTGGAACCGCCGCCGCGCGGTCACGCTCGTGCCCGCTGCCGGCGCGCGCGTGGTCTGGCGGCGACGGGTCGCTGGGCAGTCTTGAGAGGGGCCGCCTCGGGGCGGCCCGGCGTGCGTTCGCACTGCCCGCATGCGCTCGCGGTGCTGCGGTGGCCGGGTCCCCGCCGAAGCGGGGGATAGCTTCTTGGTGATGGACGCGACGACCGCGATGCCGCTTCAGGAGGCCTCCGAGGCGCCGACGCCGGAGCAGCTGCTGCGGCGGTTCGGCCTGGAGGCCTTCAGGCCGGGTCAGCGCGAGGCGGTGGAGGCTGCGCTCGAGGGCCGCGACAGCCTGGTGGTGATGCCGACCGGTGGCGGCAAGTCGCTCTGCTACCAGCTGCCGGCGCTCGCGGGCGGAGGCCTGGTCGTGGTCGTGAGCCCGCTGATCGCGCTGATGGCCGACCAGTGGCGGCGGCTGAGCGAGGCGGGTGTCAGGGCGACGATGCTCGCGTCGGGCATGCAGGAGGGACACAACGCTCAGGCCCTGCGCGACATCAGGGCGGGCGAGACGCAGCTGGTGCTGGCCGCGCCGGAGCGCTTCGCCTCTCCGGCCTTTCGCGATGCGCTGGCGCAGAGGACGGTGTCGCTGTTCGTCGTGGACGAGGCCCACTGCGTGGCGGAGTGGGGTCATGACTTCAGGCCGGACTACCTGCGCCTGCACGACGCGATCGCGTCGCTCAGCCACGGCGCCCATGCGGCCGGCCGCCCTGCGGTGATGGCGGCGACTGCGACGGCTACGCCGCGCGTGGCGCAGGAGATCGCGGCTCGGCTCGGCCTGCGCGACTGGGTGTCGATCCGTTCGGGCTTTGACCGCCCGAACCTCGCGTTCGACGTGGTGAGCCTCGAGGGAAAGGGCTCGGTGGCGCGCAAGCGGGCGGCGCTCGCGCACGTCCTCGGCGCGGACGGGGCGACGCCGGCGATCGTGTACTGCGGGACCAGGAAGGACACCGAGAGCGTCGCCGAGACGATCGCCGAGACCGGCACTGCGACGGTCGTCTACCACGCCGGCATGACCCCTGAGGCGCGACGCGAGAGCCAGGCCGCGTTCATGGACGGGCGGGCGGAGGTGGTCGTGGCCACGAACGCCTTCGGGATGGGCGTCGACAAGGCCGATGTGCGGACGGTGGCCCATTGGGCGCTGCCGACGAGCCTCGAGGCCTACTACCAGGAGGCGGGGAGGGGCGGGCGCGACGGGCTTCCGGCGCGTGCCCTGCTGCTGTCCTCGCGGGTTGACCTCGGCAGGCTGATCAGGTTCATAAAGGAGCGCGAGACGAGCGTCGAGGACGTGCGGAGCTTCGTCGCGCGCCTGCGCCGGGGCGCCGGGGACGGGGTGGCGGCGATCGGCCACGGACAGCTGGGCGAGCGCGACCGGGTGCTGCTGTCGATCGCCGAGCGGGCGGGCGCGGTCGAGCTCGAGCCGGCGGGAGCGGATGGCCTGCTCGTCAGGCTGACCGGTCAGGGCAGCCCGCGCCGGGCTCAGCAGGCGATACAGGCTGCGAGGGATCGCGGATGGGAGTCCTACCGCTCGATCGAGCGCTTCAGCGCCGGATCGGAGATCTGCCGTCGCCGCCAGATCCTCGATCACTTCGGCGACGAGGAGGAGTGCCGCGCGTCGGGCCGCTGCTGCGATGTGTGCGACCCGGACCTGGCGCTCGCGCGCGCGGTCAGCGAAGAGCTCACGGCCCCATCGCGCAGGCGCGGGCGGAGCGCCGGTGCGAGTGGCCGGCGGCCGGACGAGCCCCCCGCGGATCCGGTCGACGAGGAGCAATTCGAGAAGCTGAGGGCATGGCGATGGGAGCGGGCGGAGGGCAAGCCGGCGTTCACGATCGCGGCGAACAGGGTGCTCGAGGAGGTGCTGCGCAGGCGACCGCGCAACGCGGCGGAGCTGATCGAGATCAAGGGCATCGGCAAGGCGTTCTGCGAGAAGCACGGAGACTCGCTGCTCGAGGCCGTCCGCGCGCTGTCCTGAGGCCCGTCCGGCCGTCCGCCCGCATCGCCCCGGCAGGCGGGGCTCGGCGCTAGCATCAGGGGCCGCGCCGACGTAGCTCAGCTGGTAGAGCACTTCACTCGTAATGAAGGGGTCCGGGGTTCGAGTCCCCGCGTCGGCTCTTCACGGCGCCCGGAAACGCATCGATTCGAACCCGCCAC
Organism: Solirubrobacteraceae bacterium; assembly: GCA_034665005.1. GTDB lineage: Bacteria > Actinomycetota > Thermoleophilia > Solirubrobacterales > Solirubrobacteraceae > Palsa-744. The sequence goes on from JAXDGO010000050.1 coordinate 78,042, forward strand.
GTTGGGCGCGTCCCCCTTGTCGGCATCTCCTGCGCCGGCTTCCTGCGGCTCATGCAGATGGGCTGCTAAACGGCTGAATGTTGCTTGGTGCCGGCATTGCTGGTCGCCCCAACATCCCTCAAAATGCGCAAATACGGCGTGCAACGTGTTTGGAAAAAGCACAGCGTGGTACTCATTGTTGCAATCACATTGAAATCTTGTTAGGCTCGCGCCGAGGCATCGATGAGGCCAAGGGACCTCAGCCGGTGCGGGATATTCGGAGGAGGGAGAGGCCTTGTCTAAGACCGCCAAAAACCGGGCCAGCCGGCTGTTTCCGGTCGTGCTCGCCGCGGCTGTTGCAGCCGTTATTGCAGGTTGCGGTACCACGTCGAGCGGCACCACGAGTGCCTCCAGCAGCCCGTCAGGTGCGACGTCCGGTGCGTCGACTTCGACCAGTGTCGCGTCGACTTCCAACGGCTCGTGCACCAGAGGGCAGTCAGTGCTCAGTCAGCTGCCGGCCAAAGAGCAGAGCTGGTACCAGAACGCTTCCAAGAGCGTGCAGACCTGTGCGAGCCCCTATGTCACGTGGCTTCATCCGAACAAGAAGCCGCCATGGGTCATCGGCTACGCGGGAACTTACTCCGGCAATACCTGGCGCCAGCTCTCGCTCAAGCGCATCCAGGCTCTGGCAAAGCAATATGAAAAAGCGGGCCTCGTCAAGAAGCTGATCGTCACCGACTCTGGCGGCGAATCGACACGCATGATCCAGCAGCTCAACCAGATGGTGTCCCAGGGCGTCGACGCGATCCTGACAACCTCGCCGCCCGTCTCGGCCATCAACGGGGAACTCGCAAAGATCTACAAGGATCACATTCCGCTGGTCAGCATCGACGGCGACATGAACTCGCCGTACTACCTCGGGACCGGCGGAAACCTTCGCCAGGCCGGGATCAACACGGCCGAATGGCTCGTTGAAAAGCTGGGCGGCAAGGGCAGCATCATCCTCGTCAACGGGATTGCCGGCGTGGCCGCCAGCGAACAGGAGACAGAAGGAGCCGAAGCGGTGTTCAAAAAGCACCCGGGCATCAAAGTCGTCTCCTCCGTGTACGGCGCCTACACCGAGTCCATTGCCAAGACCGAAATCCTGAAGGTTCTCTCCACCCACCCGCAAAAACTGGACGGGGTCTGGGTGCAGGGTTCGATGGAGCTGGCGGCCATCCAGGCGCTTCAGCAGACGGGGCGCCCGATGGTCCCGGTGACGTTCGGTGGGGCGACCAACGTGGGCGTCTACTGGCGTGAACACCCGTCGTTCTGGGACAAGGGTCTCATCTACTTCCCGACCTACGGCGACACCGACGTGGCCTGGAACGTGATGATGCGCACGCTCGAGGGACAGGGTCCGAAGATCGTCTCGATGACCCGGCCTCCGGTCTGGATCACCAACAAGGACCTGCCGGAACTGGTGCCGGCGAGCGCGACGCTGGACTCAACCGAATGGATGAACCCGCCCAAGGGGACCTGGTGGACCGAAGAACAGGTCGATCAGTTCTTCCAGAAACCAGCCAACCCCCTCACCTTTAAGGGCTAGGGGCTCGGAGCCGCAAGCCGGGAGTCACGGTGTCGCTGCTGAAGTCCACCTCCCGTCACGTTCTCCCCGCCGACGATAAGCGCGTTGGCGGGGGGGACGGCCCGCGGCTTCAGCTGTCCGGGCTGCGCAAGGCCTTCGGCGACACCCAGGCGCTTGCCGGGGTGGACCTGCAGGCGGTCGGCGGCGAGATCCACGCTGTGGTGGGGGAGAACGGAAGTGGCAAGAGCACGCTCGTCAAGCTGATAGCGGGCGTCCAGCGCGCCGACGCCGGGACGATCGTCGTAGACGGCACCACGATGGAGCGGACCAGCCCGGCCCGGATGATGCATGCGGGCGTCTCGGTCTGCTTCCAGGAGGTGCTCACCGTCGGGTCGGCCTCCGTGCTTGAGAACGTGTTCCTCGGCTACGACGGCATGTGGCGGCGGCGGCTGAGCACTCAAACCAAGCTCGAGCGCTGCGCGGTCATGCTGGAGCGCCTGTGCGGACGCGCGATCGATCCGTTGGGCCCCGTCGAGACGCTGTCACTGAGCGAAAGGCAGTGGATCACGGTTGCGCGTGCGCTCGTGCGCGAGCCCCGCATCTTGATCCTCGACGAGTCCACCGCCGCGCTGGACCTCGCCGACGCCGCCCGTCTGCTCGCCGAGCTCGAGCTCCTCAAGGAGCAGGGGACCTGCGTGCTGTTGGTGACGCATCGCCTGACAGAGCTCCGGCGCATCGCCGACCGCGCCACGGTGCTGCGCGACGGGGCATCTGTTGGAACGCTCATGCGCGAGGAGATGGCCGAGCAGCACATCGTCGAGTTGATGACCGGCGAGTCGCTCAAAGCGCTTCATCGACCGCGGACACGGCGGTTGCGCTCCCCCCATCCTGTTATGCGGGCGGAGGCGGTTGAGCTCGCATCCGACGCCCCTCCGATCTCTGTCGAGGTGGCCGCCGGCGAGATCCTGGGCCTGGCGGGACTCGAGGGGGAGGGGCATGTGTCCTTCCTGCGAGCACTCGCGGGGGTCGATCGTGTTCACGGCGGGCGCGTGCAGGCGCTGCGGGACGGTGCACCTCAAGCGATCGCGGGCGAGCGCGACGCAGACGCGCAAGGCGTCGTCTACGTGCCGGGCGATCGCAAGACCGAGGGCATCCTGCCGCACGCTTCCATCCTGGAGAACTTCAGCCTGCCGAGCTACAGGGCCCACAGGCGCGCGAGGCTCATCTCGCGGAGGGCGATGCGCAGGGAGCTTGCCGAGCGGGTCGCGCCCCTGAAGCTGAAGGCGGGAGCGAGCTCCGATCCGATCGGCACCCTGTCGGGGGGCAACCAGCAGAAGGTGATCATCGCCCGCTGGCTCGAGCGCGACCCGCGGATCATCCTGCTCAACGACCCTACGCGCGGCGTGGACATAGTCACCAAGCGCGACCTCTACGACTGCCTGCGCGATCTCGCCGACGAGGGGACGGCGATCGTGTTCCTCTCGACCGAGATCGAGGAGCTCGTGGGCCTGTGCGACCGGATCCTCGTCTTTCGGAAGCTCGGAGTCGCCGAGGAGCTCGACGGGGACGCCTCGACCCAGGACATCGTCGCGGCGATGTTCGGCGTCGAGCGCATCCACGATGTGGACGAGGCCGTGGGCGAGGCCATGCAACGCGCGGCGAGCGAGCTCGGCGGCGATCAGGCGCTCGCCCGATGAGCGCCCGGCGCCTACCGGCCATCCCGAGTGGCGCACAGCTGCGCTCGACGGTCGCCGCGCGCACCTATGCCTCCACAGCCGTGGTGCTGCTGGCCGTGCTGATGATCGTGGCGGCCGTTCGCGCGCCGAACCTCTTCACGAGTCACGGCCTGAGCGTCGCCGCCTCGGTCGCCGCCCCCATCGTGCTCGCCACGATGGCGCTCACTCCCGTCGCGATCTCCGGGCGAGGGGGCATCGATCTGTCGGTCGGTCCACTGATGGGCTTCATCAACGTGACCATCGTCGTCTGGCTGGTGGGGAACGGCGTAACCAACCCCGTGGCTGTAATCGGCTTCGCGATCGGAATCGCGCTGCTCGTCGGTCTCATCAACGGCCTGCTCGTGGCGGTCGTTCGCCTGCAGCCGGTGATCGCGACCCTGGGCGGCTACCTCATGCTGACGGGGCTTGCCGTGTACGTCCTTCCCGCTGCCGGCGGAGCCGTGCCGACGTGGCTGGCGAAGCTCGCCGGGTCAAGCGGCGGCGTGCCGAATGCGCTGCTGGTCGTCATCGGCGCGTGGCTTTTGTGGTGGCCGATCAGCCGCAGCACGCTGTTCGGGCACATCCGCGCTGTCGGCGGCGACGAGCGCGCGGCCTTCGCAAGCGGCGTGGCCATCCGCCCTGTGCAGATAGCCGCCTACATGATCGGCGGGCTGTTCTCGGGCCTTGCCGCGCTGATGCTGACTGCGGTGCTCGCCTCCGGCGACGCGACGCAGGGAGTCACGTACACGCTTACCTCGGTCGCCGCGCTGGCCCTCGGCGGCGTCTCGCTCGCAGGCGGGCGTGGGGGCATGTTCGGAGCGGTCGTCGGTGCGCTTGATGTGTACCTCATCAACTACGTGCTGGGCACCTTCGACTTCGGCGTGAACGCTCCCTACGTCACGCAGATGTTTTACGGCCTCGTGCTCGTCCTGGCGCTGATCGCCGCCGGCGCCGGCGCGGCACTCCTCGCACGACGGCGTGCGCGTGCGGAGGTGCGCCCGTGAGCGCCGTCGCATCATCAAGCCTTGCGGCGCCCCGGCCAGGCGGGCGGGTGCTCGTTCGTCTGCGGCGCAACCAAAGCGTGCTGCTGCTTTGCGGCGTGCTGGTCGCGCTCGTGATCGTCGGCCTCATCGGGATCGAAGGCTTCACAGAAAAAACCAACATCACGTCAATCCTGCTGCTGTCGTCGTTCCTCGGCATCGCCGCCATCGGGCAGACTCTCGTGGCGCTCGTCGGGGGGATCGACGTGTCGATCCCGTTTGTGATGACCTCGGCGAACATCGGTCTAGCGAAGCTGCTGAGCCTCGGCTGGTCGCCGGTGGCCGCCGTGCTGGCCGTTCTCGCGGCCGCGGCGCTGATCGGGGTGCTCAACGGCCTGCTGTCCTGGACGCTCGGCGTGCATCCTCTGCTGGTCACGCTCGGCGTCGGCTTTGCGCTGCTCGGCGGGATCGAGGTCTTCTACTCAAACGCCCAGAGCGGTGCGCCGGAATGGCTGACACAGCTCTCGAGCGCCAACGGCAAGACGTTCGGCTTGGGCGTACCGCCGATAGTCGTCATCTGGATCCTCCTCGGTGCGGTCGTCATCCTCGCGTTGCGCCAGACCGTGCTCGGACGCTACGTCTATGCCAGCGGCGACAACCCAGTGGCCGCCGAGCGGATGTACGCGCGGCGACGGATGATCTGGATAGGACTGTTCATGCTGAGCGCGATGGCGGCCGCGGCGGCCGGCATCCTGCTGCTGGGGTTCACCGGCGCGGGTGATACGACGGTTGGCGCGCCCTACCTGCTGACCACCATTGCCGCGGTGGTAGTCGGCGGCACCACCCTGCTCGGGGGCGTCGGCGGCTACTCGCGCACCATGGTGGGGGCGCTCCTGTTGAGCGTGCTCAACACGCTGCTGGTCGGCTTCGGCGTCGACCCCAACCTCCAGCAGACGGTGCTCGGCCTGATCATCGTGGCGATGGTGTCCTTGTACGCCCGTGAGAGCCACCCGAGAAACAGCATCTGAGCACATCGGCCAGCGACCTTGACGGTTTCACAAGCACATCGTTTTAGTAATCGACAACTGATAGGAGAGCCACCATGGCGACAATCGATTCGGTGATCTCGCCGCACACAGCGGCCGAGCGGGGGCTCAAGTGGGACGGTAGGGACTTCCCCTACCGCCCGGGAGCCGAGCTAAACATCTCTCCCGGGCTCGAGCTCTTCAGTCCGGAGGAAGCGCAGCTCGACCCGGTGACCTACGAGGTCATCTCGACCAAGCTCTGGAACATCAACGAGGAGCACGCCGAAACGATCAAGCGCGCCTCCGGCTCCCCGGTCGTCGCATTTCACGACGACTTCAACACATGCATCATGACCGAGGCCGGCGACCCCTTCCTGTTCGCCCCCTACATCCAGTACTTCTCCGGCAACGCCGAGTACATCATCAAGTACACACTCGAGAATCGCTCGACCAACCCGATGATCGAGCCTGGCGACATGTTCGTCCACAACGACTGCTTCATCGCCGGCAGCCACCAGCAGGACATCGCGCTATACGCGCCCATCTTCGTCGAGGGCAAGCTCTTCTGCTGGGTATTCAACGCCTGCCACGTCCGCGACATCGGCGGGGTGGAGGCGGGCAGCTTCTGCGTGCAGGCCCCCAACATCTACTGGGACCCGCCGGCGGTGCGGGCGATGAAGCTGGTCGACCAGAACGGCATCCGCGAGGACGCCTACGACACGCTGCTGCGCTTCTCACGGCTGCCGCACCTCTTGGCGATGGAGCTCCGCTCCCAGATCGCCGGCATCACCCGTTCGCGCACGCGCATCGAGGAGCTCGTCGAGCGCTACGGGCCGTCTGTCATCCGCGCGGTCATGTCGAAGACGATCGATGACACCGCCGACGCCGTTCGCGAGCGGCTCTCACGCCTGCCCGACGGGCGCTGGAGCGAGACGACTTACATGAGCGGCGCGGTTCCCGGCGACACCGCCCCCCACAAGGCCGTGCTGACGCTGGAGAAGCGCGGCGGCGAGCTGTTCTTCTCCAACCACGGAACCGACGCCCAGACTGGTTGCATCAACTGCAGCTTCGGGCAGTGGCGATCTGCGATCGGCTCCTCGCTCGCGCAGATGCTGGCCTTCGACCACCGCTTCGTGGTTGCCGGGGTGCACCGAGTGACGCATTTCGAGCCCGATGTCGGCACGATCACCGCGATCGACCGCGACGGGGCGACCTCGTGCCTGTGGGCCCAGGTGGTCTCGATCTACATGGCCGGCAAGGTGCTCTCCAAGATGGTCTACCCGGACGCCGAGCTGCGCCAGGGAATCATCGGCTCCTCGCCGCTGTGCGGCTGCGGATGGATGACACAGGCCGGCATCGACCAGAACGGGAACGAGTTCTCCACGGTCATGCTCGACCACGTCGGCGGAGGGCTTGGTGCCTTCTCCTTCCGCGACGGGATCGACCAGGGCGGAGCGACCTTCTGGCCCAAGGTGGAAATCGGCGACGCCGAGGCGTGGGAGCAGTACTTCCCCGTCCTCTATCTCTACCGGCAGGCCGGCCGCAACGGCGGCCACGGCAAGTTCCGAGGCGGCCACGGCCTTCACCTCGGCTTCGTTGGGCACGGCACGCCCGAACAGACAGCCACCCTGGTCTCACAGAATGCGCGCCTATCGACGCAGTTCGGGCTCTCCGGAGGACACTGGGCGAACACGGGTGACTTCTTCACCATCGAAGGCTCCAGCGTGCGCTCGGAGTTCGCGCGCGGCAACATCCCCTCCTCGCCGGAGCAGTTGCGTGAACTGGAGGGCAAGCCCTCGCTGCTCGCGGCCAAGGCGATGTACGTGCCCTTCGGCGAGAACGACGTGATCGAGCACATCACCTTCGGCGGCGGCGGCTACGGAGACCCGCTCGAGCGTGACCCGGAGCTCGTGGCCTCCGAGCTGGTCTCCGGCGACGTGACAGCCGATGCGGTCGCGTCGGTTTACGGCGTGGTGATCGCAGAGGACGGCAGCGCGGACCTTCAGGGCACCGAGAAGCGGCGCGAGGAGATGCGCGGCAAGCGGCTGGCCGACGCGCACGTTCCATCCAGCGCTGCTCTTGAGATCACGGGAGAGCTGACGAGCGTCTGCGACATCGCCGAGGCGCTCTCAATCGCGCGCGACGAGGCCGGAGCGCACGTGATCCGCTGTCGCCGCTGCGGCGAGGGGCTCTGCCATGCCGAGGAGAACTACAAGGAGCACAGCGCTCGCATCGACACGCAGCTCTCCGAGATCGACCCGATGGTCTTCGTAGAGGACCCGGTCTTCGACATCGACGAGCCAGTCGTCTATCGGATCTTCGCCTGCCCCTCGTGCGGCACGGCGTTCGAGAACGAGCTGACGCTCGAGTCCGCCCCGTCGATCTGGGACATCCAGATCGACGTCGCGTCGATCGACGCGTGAGCGGCGCCCAACCGCCCATCATTCAGTCAAAGGAGCAGAAATGGCATATAGCATCGGAGTAGACATCGGCGGCACATTCACCGACTGCGTGGTGATCGACGACGAGGGCCAGGTCCACACGGGCAAGGCCCCCTCCACGCCCTCGGACTTCTCGGTCGGATTCTTCGACGCCGTCGAGGACGCCGGTTCGAAGCTCAACCTCGAGCTGGAGGAGTTCCTCCGCGGCGCCGGGACCCTCGTCCACGCGACCACCGCCGGCACCAACGCCGTCACTGAGCGAAAGGGTGCCTCCGTCGGCCTGCTCGCCACGCGCGGACACGGCGATGCGATCCTGATCATGCGCGGCGCCGGACGCACCAAGGGACTGGAGATAGACGACCTGCTGTTCATCCCCGGCACCAGCAAGCCCGACCCGATCGTCCCGCGCAGCCGCATCGCAGAGATCACCGAGCGGGTGGACTCCCGCGGGCACGTGGTGGTCGAGCTCGACGAGCAAGAGCTGCGAGCAAAGGTCACCCAGCTGATCGAGGGCGGCGTCGAGGCGATCGCGGTGGCGTTCATGTGGAGCTTCATGAATCCCGCTCACGAGCTCCGCGCGCGGGAGATCATCGCCGAGATGGCGCCGGAGATGTTCGTCTCCTGCTCACACGAGGTCGCCGCCCGGATGGGCGAGTACGGACGCACAGTCGCGTCGGTGATGAACTGCTACATCGGTCCGCTGATGTTCCGCTACACCGGCGAGATCGTCGACCGCGCCGGCGAGACGGGGTATGAGCGTCCGGTCCTCTTCGCCCAGTGCACGGGCGGGTCGGTGCCGGTCTCCTCGGTGCGTCGCACGCCGCTGTTCACGCTTGACTCGGGGCCGGTCAGCGGCGTGGTGGCCTCGACCTATTTGAGCGAGCTGTTCGACTACCCCAACATCATCACCGCCGACATGGGCGGGACCACCTTCGATGTCAGCGTCATCAGCGAGAACACCGCCACGCGCCGCGAGTCGACGATCATCAACAAGTACGAGATGTTCCTCTCCTCGCTCGACGTCGAGAGCATCGGCGCCGGCGGCGGGAGCATCGCCTGGATCGATCCCGCCAGCGGCACCATGAAGGTGGGCCCCCGCAGCGCCGGTGCCGACCCGGGACCGCTCTGCTATGGGCTGGGCGGCACGGAGCCGACCGTCACCGACGCCGATGTCGTGCTGGGGATCATCAACCCTGACAATTTCCTCGGCGGCCGCCGCCAACTTGACGGCGATGCGTCCCGGCGGGGCGTGGAGGCGCTCGGCAAGGAGCTCGGCCTCTCGATGGAGGAGACGGCGGCAGGGATAGCCCAGATCGTCGACAACCACATGGCGGAGAAGATGCGCCGCATGACCGTCTTCCGTGGACACGACGTGCGGGATTTCGTCGTCTTCGCCTTCGGCGGCGCAGGGCCGGTACACGCCGGGTCCTTCGCCCCCGAGCTGGGGGTCAAGGCAGTCGTTGTGCCGCTCGGTGACATCGCCTCGGTGCTGTCGGCATTCGGCACCGTCTCCTCGGACATCCTGCACGTCTACGACGCTAGTGTCGTGCTCAGTGCTCCCTTCGACGCCGGAGAGCTGGACGCGGTTTTCTCCCCTCTGGAAGACCGCGCTCGCGAGGCGCTCGCCGACGAGGGGTTCAGCGGCGACTCGGTCGAGCTCAGCCGCTCGGTGTTCATGAAGTACGGCGCTCAGATCTACGACACCGAGGTACCACTCGAGGGCGAGGACCCGGCGCAGATCGTCGAGAAGTTCGAGCGGCTCTACGAACAGCGCTTCGGCAAGGACAGCGGCTATGCGCCGGCGGGCATTGAGGTCATTCGCGAGCGCGTCTACGCCGCGGCCCGCCTCCCGCGGCCGGAGATCCGCCAGTCGACGAACGGGAGCGCACGCGATGGACAGCAGGGCGAGCCGACCAAACGCGAGGTGTGGTGGGCTGAGAGCGGCGGCTACGTCTCGACGCCGATCTATCAGGGCGTGAGTGGACTGTCGGAGGATCCGGTCGACGGCCCGCTGATCATCGAGCTGCCAGACACGACGGTGCCCGTGCGTCCCGGTCAGCGCGTTGCCCAGGACCGCTTCGGCAACCTGATCATCACCTTCGAGTGACGCTGCGATGCTCGACGTGCGCACAGAGTGGGTCAACCTCAGCCAGACGGTGCGAGAGGGTGAGCAGATCGGTGTGCACCGCCCGCCCCGGATCGAGACCCACCGCCTGACCCCGGACATCAGCGTGACCTCGCTCGCCATGGACGTGCACGCGAGCACCCACGTCGACGCGGCCTGCCACACGGTGCCCGGGGATCGCAGCATCGACAGCTACTCCCTCGGCGAGCTGGTGGGCCCAGGCGTGGTGCTCGACGTTCGCTCGGCCGGCGAAGGCCCGATCACAGCCGAGCGCTTGACGGCCGGCGGCGCCGAGATCCGCGACGGCGATGTCGTGTTCGCATGCTGCGGCTTTGCCGGACGTTTCGGCACGAGCGAGTACTTCGCCGAGCATCCCTACCTGTCGGCTGACGCGGCGGAGCTGCTCGTGCAGCGCAGGGTGCGGATGTTCGGGATCGATGCGCCGACCCCGGACCTGCCGGGGCCCAAGCGCGATGAGCCATTCGAGCTGCCGATCCACGCCCGCCTGGTGGGGGCCGGCGTGCTGATCGTCGAGAACCTCGGCGGCGAGCTGGCTTCGCTTGTCGGTCAGCGGCTTCTCCTCGGCATCCTGCCATTGGCCGTGCGTGGGAGCGACGGCGGCCCCGGCGTGGCCTTCGGTCTGCGCCTGAGCGCGGCAAACGGCCGCGCGGGCCCATCGAGGCCCAACGGCAACGCGCAGCCCGTGAGCGGCACACCGTGACGAATGACACGGCGGAGCTGCCGCTGAAGGACCGGCGCGCGATCGTCACCGGCGCCGCGCGGGGGATCGGCTTCGCGATCGCGGAGCGCCTGCATGCCGCGGGGGCGTCCGTGATGCTCGCCGACATCAACGGTGAGGGAGCGGAGGCGGCGAGCCGGCGCATCGACCGCGGTAGCTCACGACTGCGCTCAGTCGCCGTCGACATCGCCGACGTGTCCCAGATCGACGCGATGGTCTCGGCGAGCGTGGAGGCCTGGGGCGGTCTCGACATCCTCGTCAACAACGCCGCCCACGCCCGCTTCGGCACAGTGCTCGAGATCGGCGAGGAGGACTGGGACTACACCTATGCGGTGAGCCTGCGCGGCAACTTCTTCTGCCTGCAGCGCGCCGCACGCGCGATGGTCGTGAGTGGGGGAGGGAAGATCGTCAACGTCTCCTCGATGACCGTGCCGCTGGGCCACGCGCGCAACATCGCCTACTCCTCGATGAAGGGCGCCATCGAGGTGATGACACGGGTCAGCGCCGTCGAGCTGGCTCCGCACGACATTCAGGTCAACGCGGTCGCTCCGGGGCCGATCGACACCGAGCTGAGCCGCGCCGTGCTCACCGAGCGAGGACGGGCCGATCGCCTCAGGCACCTGCCCGGCGGGCGCTTCGGCCAGCCGCACGACGTCGCCGGGGCGGTCCTCTTCCTGTCCTCCGACGACGCCGACTGGATCACCGGCTCGATCCTCGCTGTCGACGGCGGCTACACGGCGACGGGCGTCTTCGAACACGGCTCCGATGCCTGAGCAGGGCCTCGTCGGAGCACTGGCGCCGTCGGCCGCGCCGCTGCGCGGAGTGCACCCGGGCATGGGTCGCACCGGGCGTGTCGAGTACGGAAGCGGCTGCGCCACGCACCTGGGCAGCGAGCTCGAGCGCCTCGGCCTGCGCCGCGTGCTGCTGCTCAGCACGAGGTCGCTAGTGCGAGCGACCGAGCCGCTTGCAGGGGTGCGTGCGGCGGCCGCGACCCACCTCGCCGGCGAGTTCCTGGAGTGTGACGCGCACGTGCCCGAGACGACAGTCCTGAGGGCAGCCGCTGAGGCGCGCGATGTGGGGGCCGACGGACTCGTGGCGCTCGGTGGAA
>JAXDGO010000051.1:0-55400 GCA_034665005.1 Solirubrobacteraceae bacterium
TCTCCCATCCCCTAGAGGGAGTAAGACCCCTGGTAGACCACCAGGTTGATAGGCCGGATCTGGAAGGGCGGTAACGCCTGAAGGAGACCGGTACTAATGGGTCGAGGGCTTGACGGATTTTTTGATACTCGGTGTGGCGCTGTGCAGTTTTGAAGGACCGCGGAGGCGTGGTCTCTCGCCTTTTTCCGGTGGCTTTAGCGAGGGGGAAACACCTCTTCCCATTCCGAACAGAGCAGTTAAGCCCCTCAGCGCCGATGGTACTTGGCTCGCAAGGGCCTGGGAGAGTAGGACGCCGCCGGTTTTTTTCGATGACGCGGGTCGCCCTCGGGCGGCCCGTCCGTCGTTAACGGTCGCCTCGCCGCGTCGCCTGGCCGCGGTTCAGGTCAGTGCGGCAGCCGGACGCTGCCGTCGGGTTGAAGCGTCCAGCGCGGATTGTGCGCCACCTCCCATGGGTGTCCGTCGGGGTCGGCGAACACCCCTGAGTAGCCGCCCCAGAACGTCTCTCCGGGCTCACGCGTGATGCCTGCGCCGGCCGTGCGGGCCTCGGCGACGACGGCGTCGACCTCGGCCGGCGAGCCGACGTTGTAGGCGAGCGTCACCGCGCCGTAGCCGTCGCCGAGCTCGACCCCGCTGTCCTCGGCGAGCTTGTGCCGGTCCCACAGCGAGACCACGAGGCCGCCCGCCTGGAAGAACACGACGTCGATCTCCGGCGGCGACTCGCTGCGCCAGCCGAGCGCTTCATAGAAGGCGCGGGCGCGAGCCAGGTCTGACACGCCGAGCGTGATCACCGTGACTCGTTGCTCCATGCTGCCCTCCCGTCCCGAGCTAGCCGTGGCGCGCCTGTGCGCCGCCTGTGCAGCGTACAGAGGCTGTCTGCACGTGTGCGCGCTGCGCGCCGGGACCAAGGCGCTCGCCGGCGCGGCCGTTGCTGACGGGCCGGTGTGGGATGCCGGGCGCGGGTGGGGTGGTTGGCTCCAGCGGGCACAGGCATACGTGCGGGCGCTGCAGCGGCTCGCCCGGCCTGCGCGGGCTCAAACGCCCGCGCAGCGCCACCCGGTGCGGATGAAGGGCCGGACCTCGCTCGTCCTGGTCGACCTCCCAGTCGACTTCGCGGTCGTCCTCGAGCAGCAGGAACGAGCGGGTCAGGCGAAGCGCACCGAGCGCGCGCTGCGCAAGCGTTGAGGTTCGCGTGGAGGGGAACATGTGTTCGTAAGCTACGAGCGCCGGCGGACGGATCGCGCACGAACGTGTGTGCGTACCCGAGGCTCAGGCTGAAAATGGCTTGGCAGAGCCGATCACGAGGCTCGCGGATGCAATGAGACTTGCATAATGACGCCCGGACGGGGCGCTCGTCATCCGCGAGTACAGCTCATGCAGGGCGATTGGCCGCCGGCTCGAACTCCAGTGGGGAGATGGCTGTTACGCTTGCCAGGCGTCAGGCCAGCGCGCCCCGGTGGGGACGACGGCGGCGTCCACAGCTCATGGAGAAGTTCGTCATCGAAGGCGGCGTCCCGCTGTCCGGCACGATGTTCCCAGCCGGCAACAAGAACGGGGCCCTGCCCGTCCTGGCCTCAAGCGTCCTGACCGCGGACGAGGTCACCGTGCGCAACGTGCCGCGTATCCGCGACGTCGAGGCGATGCTCGAGATCCTTCGCGCCGTCGGCGTGGACGTCAACTGGCGGGGGCCGAACGAGCTCACGTTGTGCGCCGCCGGCGTCCACGAGGTGGAGGTCGAGCGCGAGTTCGCCGAGCAGATCCGCGCCTCTTTCCTGCTCGCCGGCCCGCTGCTCGCCCGCTTTCACCGCGCGGTCATGCCGCCGCCGGGAGGCGATGTGATCGGTCGCCGGCGCCTGGATCCGCACCTGGACGCGTTCCGCGCCATGGGCGCGATCGTCGACTGCGACGGCGAGATCGTGCTGAGCGCCCCGCGTGGGCTGCGGCCCACGGATGTGTTCATGGACGAGCCATCGGTGATGGCGACCGAGAACGCGCTCATGGCCGCCGCCCTGACCCCCGGCACGACGGTGATCGGCAACGCCGCATGCGAGCCGCACGTCCAGGACCTCGCGCGCATGCTCGTCAAGATGGGCGCCGACATCCAGGGGATCGGCTCGAACCTGATCACCGTCAACGGCGCCGAGCGCCTCCACGGCTGTGAGCACGACATTGCGCCCGACCACATCGAGATCGGCAGCTTCATGGCGCTCGCCGGCGTGACTGGCGGAGAGCTGCGCATCAAGGACACCGTTCCCGGCGACCTGCGCATGATCCGGCTTGTCTTCGAACGTCTCGGGCTGCGCTCCGAGCTCGACGGAAACGACCTTCTCGTGCCCGGCGGGCAGAAGCTCGTCGCCCAGGCCGACGTGGGGGACTACAAGAGCAAGATCCAGGACGGTCCATGGCCGGCGTTCCCGGCGGACCTGACGTCGATCGCCGTGGCCATGGCGACGCAGGCCGAGGGCTCGATCCTCGTGCACGAGTGGATGTTCGAGAACCGGCTGATATTCACCGACAAGCTGATCCTGATGGGCGCCGACATCGTGATGTGCGATCCGCACAGGGCGATCGTCACCGGCCCGCGCAGGCTGCGCGGCGAGCGCGTCGAGTCGCCCGACATCCGCGCCGGTATGGCGATGCTGCTGGCGGCGCTCTGCGCGGACGGGCGCAGCGAGATCGGCAACATCCGCCAGATCGACCGTGGCTACGAGCGCATCGACGAGCGCCTGCGCGATCTCGGCGCACGCATAGAGCGCGTAGCCACGGAGCCCGTTCACGCGTAATCTCGGGTCGAGATGATCCACCCGATCCCAAGCGGCACGCGCGACGTGCTTCCGGAAGAGACGCGAGAGGTGCGGGCGATCACCGACGCGCTGCGACGCGTCTATGAGCGCCACGGCTACGGCGAGGTCTACACGCCGGCGCTCGAGTACGAGTCGGTGCTCGCACGCGCCGACATGGCCGAAGCGCGGCCCGCCTACCGCGTGTTCGACGAGTCCGGCGACGTCCTGGTGCTGCGCTCCGACATGACCGTGCCGATCGCCCGCGTCGTGGCCACCCGCTATGGATCCAGCGAGCCGCCGCTGCGCTTCTGCTACTTCGCCCACTGCTACCGCGGCGTTCGGCCTCAGCGCGGCCAGCCCAGGGAGCTGCTGCAGGCCGGGATCGAGCTGATCGGCTCACCGGCCCCGCAGGGAACCGCCGAGGCGCTCACCGTGCTCTGCCACTCGCTCGACGCGACCGGCCTGAAGGACTACCGCATCGGGCTCGGCGACGCGTCGCTGTTCCCCTCGTTGATGGCCAGCCTGCGCGTGCCCGAAGCGAGCCGCGCAGGGCTGCTCGAGGCGCTCGTGATGCGCGACTTCGTGGGCCTCGAGCGCACGCTCGCCGAGTGCGGCGTGGCCGGCGAGGCCGCCGAGCTGCTGCTGGAGGTGCCCCAGCGGCGCGGGGGCCAGGACGTGCTCACCGACGTGCCGGCCGCGGCCGCGGAGGCGGTCACGGGCCTGCGCCAGGTTCACGAGCTGCTCGAGCCGGGGGTCGCCGCGCGCGTGATCTTCGACCTCGGCCTGGTGCGCAACATCGGCTACTACACCGGCGCGGTGTTCGATGTCTACGACCCCGCGCTCGGCGCGCCCATCGGCGGTGGTGGCCGCTACGACGACCTGCTCGGGCGCTTCGGCCGGCCGCTCCCGGCGGTCGGCTTCGCGTTGGGCATAGACCGCCTCCACATCGCCCTCGCGGGAGAGGAGCGCGGCACCGGCGCGCTGCTCGCGACGGCCGCGGCCGGCGAGGCCGCCGGATGAGGCCGACCAACGGCCTCACGATCGCCGTCCCGCGCGGAGCGCTGTTCGACGGGACCGTGGATCTGCTCACGGCACTCGGGCTCGACACGGACGAGCTGCGATCGAACGATCGCAAGCTGCTGTTCGAGGAGATCGGCGTGATCACGATGCGCCCTTCCGACGTGCCCACCTATGTCGAGGCGGGCGCGGCCGATCTCGGCGTCACCGGCAAGGACGTCCTGCTCGAGCAGGCGGCGCAGCGCCCGGGAGAGGGCGGGCGCGAGGTCTATGAGCTGCTCGACCTCGGCTTTGGACGCTGCACGATGGTGCTCGCGAGCAAGGCCGGTCCCGACCCGGCGCTCGAGGCCCTGCGCCGGCTCGGCGTCATGCGCGTCGCGACCAAGTACCCGCGCATCGCCGCGCGCCATCTCGAGGAGACCGGCAGGCAGGCCGAGATCGTCGAGGTGAAGGGCTCCGTCGAGCTCGCGCCGCTCACGGGCGTGGTCGAGGCGATCGTCGACCTCACCGCCACGGGCACGACGCTGCGCGAGAACAACCTCGTGGTGCGCGAGGAGATCGTCACGTGCACCGCCAGGCTGATCGCCAACCCCGTGGCGCACAAGCTCAAGGCCGCGCCGATCGACGACCTGCTGGCGCGGCTGCGCGGCGTCTCGACCGCGGCACTCGACCGCGGCGGCAACGGCGCCTGAGATGCAGCTCACTCGGCTGGACGCGCGCGACGTCGAGCGTCTCGGCGGCCCCTTGGGCGCCGCCCGCGAGCTGCGCTCGCTCGTGCCGGGCGGCGCGTCGGTCGCCGAGGAGGTTCGGGAGATCATCGAGACGGTGCGACGCGAGGGCGACGGGGCTGTGCTGGACTACACGCGCCGGCTCGACCTCGCCGGCGGCGAGCCCCGACCGCTGCTCGTCTCGCCCGAGGAGCTCGACGAGGCGCTCAAGCTGATGCCGCTCGAGCTCGTCGCGGGGCTCCAGGTCGCGATCGCCAACGTTGCCCTCGTCGCCCAGCCCGGCGCCGGCGAGGACGTCGCGCTCGATCTCCCGCAGGGGCAGCGGATCGTGCTTCGCGAGCTGCCGGTCGCCTCGGCGGCCGTGTACGTGCCGGGCGGGCGCGCGCCCTACCCGAGCACCGTCGTGATGGGCGTCGTGACGGCGCGCTCGGCCGGGGTGATGGACGTCGCGGTCTGCGCGCCGCCCAGCGTCGACGGGCAGATCGACCCGCTGATCCTCGGCACATGCCGGCTCTGCGGTGTCGAGCGCGTCTATCGCATGGGCGGTGCGCAGGCTATCGCGGCGCTCGCATACGGCACCGCGACCGTCCAGCCGGTCGACGTCATCGTCGGACCGGGGAACCTCTACGTCCAGGAGGCCAAGCACCAGCTGTCGGCGAGCGTCGGGATAGACGGCTTCGCCGGCCCGAGCGACCTGCTCGTGCTGCTGGGAGCGGACGCGACCGAACGCGAGGTGAGGCTCGCCGCGCTCGACATGCTCGCGCAGGCGGAGCACGGCGAGGGCAGTCTCGTCGCGGCCGCCTCGCCGTCGCCTGACGTCTGCGACGCCCTCACGGCGATGCTCGAGGGGCTCGTCGTCGAGCGCCCGACGGTCGGCGAGGCGGCCTTCGCGATCGCCGGCGCCGCGAGCGCACGCGAGGCGGTCCTGCTTGCCAACGCGTTCGCCCCGGAGCACCTGCAGCTGATCGGGGCCGAGCTCGAGGCCCTCGCTCCGATGGTCAGCTCCGCCGGCTGCCTGTTCGTGGGCGCGGACAGCGCCACCGCCTTCGGCGACTACGTCGCGGGCTCCAACCACATCCTGCCGACCGCCGGCGCGGCCCGCTTCGCATCGACTCTCTCGCCGCGCGTGTTTCGCCGGCGGATGGCCGAGGTCCGCATCGGCGCGGCGGCCGATCGGCTCGCCGCCGCGGGCGCGCCAATCGCCCGTGCAGAGGGGTTCGAGGTGCACGCGGAATCGATGGAGGCGCGAGTACGGGAGAATCCAGGGCAATGAGCCGCACGGCAAGCATCGAGCGCAGGACCGGCGAGACCGACGTCCGGCTGACGCTCGCGCTTGAAGGATCCGGCGGCGGCGCGCGCGAGACCGGCATCGGCTTCCTCGACCACATGCTCGACCTGCTCGCGCGCCACGGGCGCATGGATCTCGACGTGAGCGTCAGCGGCGACCTCGAGACCGGTGCGCACCACACTGCCGAGGACACCGCGATCGTGCTCGGCCAGGCGCTCGACGCCGCGCTCGGCGACCGCACGGGCATCGCCCGGTACGGCTGGGCGACCGTGCCGATGGACGAGGCGCGAGCCAGCTGCGCGATCGATATCTCGGGACGCCCGTTCACGCTGTTCGAGGCACATCTGCCCCCCGGCTCGACCGGCGGCTTCGAGCACGAGCTGACCGAGGAGTTCTTCCGGGCGCTCGCCAACGCGGCGAAGCTGACGCTGCACGTGCGCGTCGAGGCCGGCAGCAACGCCCACCACATGATCGAGGCGGCCTTCAAGGCGTTCGCGCGCGCGCTGCGCCAGGCGGTCGCGATCGATCCCACCGAGACGGGCGTCCCGAGCACGAAGGGGACGCTGACCAGATGACGCGCCTGATCGAGGAGTCCGTCGAGATCGGCGTCGTCGATTACGGCATGGGCAACCGGCGCTCGGTCGAGAAGGCGCTCGAGCACGTCGGAGCGAGCGCCGTCGTGAGCGCCGACCCCGACCTGCTGCGCGCGACCGCCGGCCTCGTCGTGCCGGGCGTGGGAGCGTTTCCGCGCGCGATGCAGAGGCTGCACGAGCGCGGGCTCGACGAGCTGGTGCGCGAGCACGTCCGGGCCGGCAGGCCGGTGCTGGGCATCTGCCTCGGCATGCAGCTCGCCTTCGACTCGTCCACCGAGATGGGTGGCGCTCCAGGGCTGGGCATCGTCGCCGGCGAGGTGCACGCGCTCGAGACCGGCGGCCTGAAGCTGCCGCACATCGGCTGGAACGAGGTCAGCTTCACGAGACCCGGCTCGCCGCTGGTGGCCGAGCTGCCGCCGCGCTGCGCCTTCTACCACGTGCACTCCTACGCGCCCGAGCCGGCGGTCGCGCAGGACACGCTCGGCATTGCCGAGTACGGCAAGCCGTTCGTCAGCATGGTGCAGAGCGGCTCCTTCTACGGCGTTCAGTTTCACCCGGAGAAGTCCTCCGCGGCCGGCCTGCGCCTGCTCGCCAACTTCGCGCGCATCTGCATCGAGGCCGGGGCGCCGGTCGCCCGGTGAGGCTCTATCCGGCGATCGACATCCTCGGCGGCAACGCCGTGCGGCTCGTCAAGGGCGACTTCGCCGCGAAGAAGGTCTACGACGAGGACCCGCTCTCCGCTGCGCGCGGCTGGACCGAGGCCGGAGCCCGTTTCCTGCACGTCGTCGACCTCGACGGCGCGAAGACGGGCCGGCCCGTGAACATCGAGCAGCTGCGCCGGATCGCCACGCTTGGCGTGCCCATCCAGTACGGCGGCGGCCTGCGCTCGCTCGAGGCGCTGGACGACGCGCTGAGCGCCGGCGCCGAGCGAGTGATCCTCGGCACCGCGGCGTTCACCGATCCCGGGCTGCTCGGACGGGCGCTCGAGCGCCACGGGCCGCAGCGTGTCGTCGTGTCGGTCGACGTGCGTGGCGGCGAGGTGGCGATCGAGGGCTGGACCAGGTCCGCTGACGTCGGCGTCAGGGAGGTCTTCGCCACGCTGATCGAGCAAGGCGTGCGGGAGCTGGCGTACACGAACGTGGACCGCGACGGCATGCTCGGCGGCCTCAGCTTCGATGACCTGGAATGGGTCGCCAAGTCGGCGGAGCAGGCGCATCTGATCTACTCGGGCGGCATCGGAGAGCTCGCGGATCTCGAGCGCCTGGCGACGCTCCGCGCCGAGGCGGGGCTGGACAGCCTCACCGGCGTGATCGTCGGCAAGGCGCTCTACGAGGGGCGCTTCACGATCGCCGAGGCGCAGGCCGCGCTGAGCAGCTGAGCTTGCGAGGGCGGGCGCGGCCGCACGCTCGATACGGTGAGCGGGTGCACTACAAGCGCATCATCCCGTGCCTCGACGTAGACGCCGGCCGCGTCGTCAAGGGCGTTGAATTCGTCGACATTCGCGACGCCGGCGACCCGATCGAGCTGGCCGCCTACTATGACCGCGAGGGCGCCGATGAGCTCGTGTTCCTCGACATCACGGCCACGCACGAGCGACGCGACACGATCGCGAAGCTCGCGCGAAGCACTGCCGACGAGGTGTTCGTGCCCTTCACGATCGGCGGCGGCATCCGCTCGGTGGCGGACGCCCAGGCGGTGCTCGACGCGGGCGCCGACAAGGTCTCCGTCAACTCCGCGGCGCTCGAACATCCAGAGCTCCTCGACGAGCTCGCCGGCGTGTTCGGAGCCCAGTGCGTCGTGGTCGCGATCGACGCGAAGGCGCAGCCTGCGCGAGACGAGGCGAACGGGTTCGGTGCCTGGGAGGCCTATCTGGCAGGCGGGCGCACGCCCACCGGGCGCGACGTGGTGGACTGGGCTCGCGAGGCGGTCGAGCGGGGGGCGGGGGAGATCCTGCTTACGAGCATGGACCGCGACGGCACCAGCGAGGGCTATGACCTCGAGCTGACGGGCGCCGTGAGCGAGGCGGTGAGCGTGCCGGTGATCGCCTCAGGCGGCGCGGGCGAGCTCGAGCACCTCGCCGAGGCGCTGCGCGCGGGCGCCGACGCGGTGCTCTGCGCATCGATCTTCCACTACGGCCGCTACACGGTCCGCGAGGCCAAGGAGCACCTCGCCGCGGCCGGCATCGCCGTACGCGAAGGGTGACGGGCCGGTGAGACGAGCGTGAGCGGCACCGATTCCCCAGCGCGCACCCCGGCCGGGGATGACGTGCTCGAGGCGATGATCGCCTCTCCCGGGGGCCGCGAGGTGCTCGAGCTCGCCAAGGACCGGGAAGACGCCTCGCTAGTCGGCGGGGCGACTCGCGATCTGCTGCTCGGACACCTGCCACGCGAGCTCGACGTCGTCGTCACAGGCGGCGCGGCGGCGTTCGCTCGCGAGCTCGCGTCGCGCATCGGCGGCGACTCCGCCGGGGTCACGGTCCACGATCGCTTCGGCACGGCGGTCGTGGACTGGCCCGCCGGCCGGGTGGACCTTGCGGAGCGCCGCGCCGAGACCTACTCGGCGCCCGGCGCGCTGCCCGACGTGCGTGCGGGCAGCGAGGACGACGATCTGCGCCGCAGGGACTTCACGGTGAACGCGATCGCCGTGGCGCTCGGGGGTCCGCGACGGGGACAGCTGCGCGCGGTCGATCACGCGCTCGACGATCTCCGCGCGGAGCGCCTGCGCGTGCTGCACGAGCGCAGCTTCATCGACGACCCGACGCGCCTGCTTCGCCTGGCGCGCTATGGCTCGCGGCTCGGGTTCGAGGCCGAGCCGCGCACCGCGTCGCTTGCCCGCGAGGCGCTCGCCGCCGGGGCCCTGGCGACCGTCTCCCGGGCGCGCGTCGGCGCCGAGCTCCGCCTCGCGCTCGCCGAGCCCGATCCGGTGAGCGCGCTCGTCGCTCTCGACGAGCTGGGGGCGCTGGCGGCCCTGGAGCCGCGCCTCGGCTTCGACGAGCGCCTCGCGCGGCGGGCCCTCGCGATGCTGCCCGGCGAAGGCCGCGAGGACGTCCTGCTGCTCGCCGTCCTGCTGGCGCCGCTCGCCGCCGGGCCCCGGCGCGACGCCCAGTCGCAGATCTTCGACTTCCTCGACAGCCTCGAGTTCACCGCGCCCGATCGCGAAGCCGTCTCGCGCACGGCGATGCTCGCGGGGCCGCTGGCCGAGAAGCTGGGCGAGGCGGAGCGGCCGTCGCAGGTACGCGAGGCGGCCGTCTCATGCACCCTCGAGGCGGTTGCGCTGGCCGGCGCGCTCGCCGACGGGCATTCGTCGAGGGCCCGTGAGAACGCTCGCGAATGGCTGCACAGCTGGCACCACGTCGGCCTTGCGATCAACGGCGATGACCTGCTCGCGGCGGGGATCCCCGCCGGCCCTGAGGTAGGCCGCCGCCTGGCGCTCGCGCTCAGCCGCAGGCTCGACGGCGAGCTCGGCGATGGGCGTGACGCGGAGCTGCAAGCCGCGCTCGAGGAGCAGGCGTGAGCTCGAGCGAGGACTACGTCGAGCTTCCAGGCGCCGGCCGCGCGCTCTTCACCGCGCGGTCAGACGGCAACATGTCGAGCGTCGCCGGGGACGGCGCCGCGCTCGGCAGGGCTGCTCGCGACGGCCTGCGAGACCGGATCGGCCTCCAGCGTCTCGCACGTGGGTACCAGGTCCACGGAAGCGTCGTGCGCCGCGTCGAGGTCGCGCTGCACGACGAGCCGGCGCCAGACCGCAGCGCGGAGGCCGACGGCCAGGCGACCGCCACCTCCGGCATCGGGACGCTCGTCCTCGCAGCCGACTGCATGCCGATCGCGCTCGGCAGCCGCCGGGCGGTCGCGATGCTGCACGCCGGGTGGCGAGGCGTGGTGGCGGGCGTCATCGAGGAAGGGGTGCGCGCGGTGCGAGATCTGGCCGGCGGTCAGCAGATCGTCGCCGTGGTGGGACCGTGCGCGGGGGTGTGCTGCTACGAGGTGGGCCCGGAGGTCCATCGTGAGCTCGCCGGCTCGCACCGGGACGGCAGCCACATCGATCTGCGCGCAATCGCCCACGAGCGCCTGCTCGCGGCCGGCGTCGCGCAGGTGAGCGACGTCCGTGCGTGCACGATCTGCGACGAGCGCTACTTCTCGCACCGGCGCGAAGGCTCGCGCGCGGGTCGCCAGGCGGGTCTCGCGTGGCTGAGCTGATCTCCGGCGTCTCCGCCGACACGGTGCGCGCGAACCTCGGCCTCATCCGCGAGGAGATCGCCGCTGCAGTCGCCCGCTCCCCCGTCGCGCGGCCCGGCGGGGAGGCGGGAGCCGTGCAGGTCCTGGCAGCGACGAAGTACCTGCGCAGCGAGGATCTGCCGGCGCTCGCCGCGGGCGGCGTCGGCCTCGTCGGCGAGAACCGTGCGCAGGATCTCGAGCAGAAGGTCGGCGCGCACGGAGAGCTGTTCGAGTGGGACTTCATCGGAGCGCTGCAGAGCAGGCGCGTGCGCCTGATCGTGCCGCACGTGCGGCTGATCCACTCGGTCGCGTCCGAGTCCGCGCTGCGCGAGCTCGAGCGCCATCGCGAGCTCGCTCGCCCCGGGCTGCGCATCCTCGTGCAGGTGAACCTCGCCGGCGAGGCCGGAAAGTCCGGCATCGCCCCGGATCAGCTCGACTCGTTCATCGCGCGCTCGGCGCTGCCGGTGGCGGGGCTGATGACGATGCCGCCGCTGGTCGCCGACGCGCAGGCGAGCCGTCCCTGGTTCGCTGCTCTGCGCGAGCTCGCCCGCGAGCGCGGGCTGGAGCAGCTCTCGATGGGAACGTCCCAGGACTACCTCGTGGCGGCCGAGGAGGGCGCGACTATCGTGCGAATCGGCACGAAGCTATATCATCCTCGGCTCGCAGTCGGCGGGTCCTAGCGACTAGCATCAGCAGGGAATCCGGCTCCCCGGGCGAACACGCACCTACACCAATGTCTTTTCGCGATTCCTGGCACAGCGCGCTCGTGTACTTCGGCCTAGCCGAGGAGTACCACGACGACTACGACGAGGAGGCCCCCGAGGCCGAGATCGAGGACCGCTACCGCGAGCGGCCCAACGTCCGCCGGCTGCGCCGGCGACGCGACGAGTTCGACGACATCTTCGGCGACGATGAGGAGGGCGACGCCGGCGGTCGCGGCGGGCGCGGACGATCGACAACCGTCCTGAAGCCGGTCGGCAGTCGCGGAAACGGCGACGTGCGCGTGCACCTGGTCGTTCCGAAGTCCTTCAACGACGCTCAGCAGATCGCAGACAAGTTCAAGGACTCGATCCCCGTGATCCTCAACCTCCAGGGCTCCGACACCGACCTCGCCAAGCGCCTGATCGACTTCGCCTCAGGGCTAACGTACGCGCTCGACGGGGGGATGCAGCGCATCGCCGACAAGGTCTTCATGCTCACGCCCCGCAACGTGGAGATATCCGCCGAGGAGCGTGCGCGACTGATCGAGAAGGGCTTCTTCAACCAATCTTGATGCGCCACGCTCGGCGTGTGGCGGCGTCCTCGGAAGGTAGCCTGGGATCTTCATGCAGATAGGTCTGATCGGCTGCGGGAACATGGCCCGCGCGCTCGCGCGCGGATGGGGTCGCCCTGTCCTGTGCGCCGACCCGATCGCCGAGCGCGCGCGCAGCCTGGCCTCCGAGGTGGGAGGCGAGGCGCTCGCCGGCAATGCAGAGGTTGCCTCCCGCGCGGAGCTCGTCATCCTCTGCCACAAGCCCGCGCAGCTGGCGGCGGTCGCCGGGGAACTCGCGCCACAAGCCAAGGCGGTTGCGTCGATCCTCGCCGCCACGCCGCTGCAGGCCCTGCGGGAGGCCTATCCCGATCGGCCGGTCTATCGCTTCATCCCGTCGCTGCCGGTGGAGGTTCGCCAGGGGGCCGTCGTCCAGGCCGCAGCGCCTGTGCAGGAGGAGCGGCTCGACGCGGCCGTCCGGGATCTGTTCGCGGAGCTGGGCACGCTCGTGGTGCTCGACGACGCGCTCGTCGACGTCGCCATGGGCCTGATGTCCTGCGGCCCGGCATACGTCGCGCTGGTCGCGGAGGCGCAGGTCGACGCCGGCGTGCGCAGGGGCATTCCCGCCCCCCAGGGAGCCGAGCTCGTGGTGCAGACGCTTGCCGGCACGGCCGAGCTGCTGCGCCGGCGCGGCTATGACACGACGGCGGTGCGCCGCGAGGTCGCCTCTCCCGGGGGGCTGACCGCGCGGGGACTCGACGCGCTCGAGCGGGGTGGCCTGCGCGCGGCCTTCAGCGACGCGCTCGACGCCGTCCTCGGGGAGGCGGCGGCATGACGCTGGCGAGCGCGCGCACCGACATCGCCGACTTCCTCTCGACGGTGATCTACGTCTACACGCTGCTGATCATCCTCTACATCGTGATCCAGCTGCTGTTCATGGTTGGCCTCCGCCCGCCGTACTCGCGCGCGAGCGACGCCGTGCTGGGCTTCCTGCGGGACATCTGCGAGCCGTTCCTGCGGATCTTCCGCCGGGTGATCCCGTCGTTCGGGGGAATCGACTTCAGCCCCTTCCTCGCGATCCTGACGCTGTCGGTCCTCAACAACATCGTCGTCGGCCGCATCATCCACGGCTGAGCCATTCCATGCCACCGATCGCAGATCGGGGACAGCGCCGAACCGGCGGAGGGACGGCCCGAGAATCGCGGTCGTGGACGCCCGCCAGGGCGGCGCGCAAGGTCCCCGCGGCGGCCAGGCCGTGGCTGGCGGCCCTGCTGGTGACGCTCGGCGTGCTCGCCGCCGACCAGCTGGCCAAGCACGCCGTCGAAGACTCGATCGTGCCCGGCGAATCGCGCAAGCTGCTGCCGGGGGTGGAGCTCGTCAACACCCGCAACCACGGGGTCGCGTTCGGCTTCTTGCCGGGAAGCCATCTGGCGGTCACGATCCTGATCGGCGTCGCGCTGGCGATCCTGCTGGTCTACTTCGCCCGCCACGCCGGCCGGCGCCTGATCTGGCTTCCCACCGGCATGCTCGTAGGCGGCGCCATCGGGAACATCGTCGATCGCCTGCGCGCCGGCTCGGTCACCGATTTCATCAAGCTGCCGCTCGGCTGGCCCCCGTTCAACCTGGCCGACGCCTCGATCACGGTCGGCATCCTGATCCTGCTGGCGCTGATCGAGACGGCCCGCCGTCCCGAGGCGTGACACCCGGGGAGCCCTTCACGATCGCCTTCCAGGACGAGCATCTGATCGTCGTGGACAAGGCGGCGGGCGTTGTCGTGCATCCCGCGCGCGGCCATCGCGAGCAGACGCTCGCTCAGCTGCTCGGCCCGCTGCTCGCCGGCGGCGAGCCGGAGCGCGCGGGGATCGTGCACCGTCTCGACCGGGACACCTCGGGGCTGCTCGTCGTCGCCCGCTCAGACGAGGCGCTCAGGCGCCTGCAGGCCGCGCTCGCCGCGCGGGAGATCGAACGCGAGTACCTGGCGCTCGTCGAGGGGCGCCCGCCGGCACGCAGCGGAACGATCGAGGCGCCCGTCGGGCGCGACCCGCGCGTGCGAACGCGCATGACGGTCGGCGGGGCGAACCCGCGCGAGGCGCGCACGCACTTCGTGCTCGAGCGCGCCCTCCCGGGGACCTCTCTGCTGCGGCTGCGACTCGAGACCGGGCGCACCCACCAGATCCGCGTGCACCTGCAGGCGATAGGCCATCCGGTCTGCGGCGACCCCGAGTACGGCACGGCGGGCATGCTCGGGCTCGAGCGACAGTTCCTGCATGCGACACGGCTGGCGTTCGACCACCCCTTCACGGGCGAGCGCATCGAGGTCATCTCGCCGCTGCCGCAGGACCTGCAGGCCGCGCTGGCGCGGGCCGAACGGCTATCCTGAGCCGTTCAACCGAATCTCTACCCGTGCGGCAATGGTTCGCGGCCCTGCCCGGAGGAATGGCGAAGTCACGCTTCCGGGTCCGCTCCATCCGCGCGGAAATCAAAACGAACACATAAAGGGAGTAGCCCGTGGCTGACGTAGGCATTGCGGAGCTGCTGGAGGCCGGCGTCCACTTCGGCCATCAGACGCGTCGCTGGAACCCCAAGATGCGCCGCTTCATTCATGGTGAGCGCGGCGGCATCTACATCATCGATCTGCTGAAGACGTCGTCTCTGCTCGCCCAGGCGCAGGAGTTCGCAGGCGAGCTCTCACACCGCGGCGGGACGGTGCTCTTCGTCGGCACCAAGAAGCAGGCCCGCGACACGGTCCGCGACGTGGCCGAGGCGGCTGACATGCCGTACGTCAACCATCGCTGGCTGGGCGGGCTGCTGACGAACTTCCAGACCATCAACCAGCGCATCCGCCGCCTGCACGACCTCGAACGCTTCGAGGCCGAGGGCCAGCTGGCGCTGCTGCCGACTCGCGAGCGCATGGCCGCGCAGGCGGACCTCGCGAAGCTGCGGGCGAACCTCGGCGGCGTCAAGAAGATGCAGCGGGTCCCCGACGCGATGTTCGTGATCGATCTGAAAACCGAGGAGATCGCCGTCAAAGAGGCCCGGCGGTTGCGTATCCCGATCATCGGGCTGGTGGACACCAACTGCGACCCCGACGGGATCGACTTCGTGATCCCCGGCAACGATGACGCGATCCGCTCGTGCGCGCTGATCACCCAGGCGATCGGCCAGGTCGTCTCCGAGGGGCATTCGGTATTCCGCGCCGAGGAGGAGCGCGCGCGCAAGGAAGCCGAGGAGCGGGCACGCCTGGAGGCAGAGGCCCGCGCCCGCCGAGAGGCTGAGGAACAGGCCAAGCGCGAGGCCGAGGAACAGGCCAAGCGAGAGGCGGAGGAGCAGGCCGCCGAGGCCGCGCGCAGCGCCGCTGCGGCCGCCCCCACACAGGCGCCGGGCGCCGCGGGCGCCGCCGCGACGCCTCCACAGGCGCCGGCCGCCGCGACCGCGTCCCCGCCCGCACCCGAGCCCGAGGCGCCCGCCGCTGCGCCACCGACCCCGGAGGCTCCGGCAGAGGCGCCGAGCAGTGAGAGCGCGCCCGCGCCGGAGTCAGAGAGCGCCCCTGCGCAGCAGGAGGCGCCCGACGGGGCTGCTGCGGCCGTCGAGGAGAGCGGCGGCGAGCAGGCACCCGCGGACGCGCCCGCGGCGAACGAGCCACCCGCGGACGGGCCCGCGGCGAGCGAGACGCCCGCCGGGGAGCAGACGGCCTCCGAGGACGGGGAGGGTGGCAATGGCGAGGCCGGCGACGGCGAGCAGAGCAAAGCGGAGGCGAGCGCATCATGAACACGACTGAGATCGCAGCGAAGGACGTCAAGGCGCTGCGCGACCGCACCGGCGCGGGCATGATGGACTGCAAGAAGGCGCTCACAGAGGCGCAGGGCGATGTCGAGAAGGCGATCGAGATCCTGAGGGTGAGGCAGGGCAAGAAGATCCAGGATCTCGGCGAGCGCGCGGCGACCGAGGGCACCGTCCAGGCCTATGTGCACGCAGGCTCGAAGGTCGGCGTGCTCGTCGAGGTCGACTGCAACACGGACTTCGTCGCCAAGAACGAAGACTTCACGAGCTTCGCCCGCGAGGTCGCGATCCAGCTCGCCGCATCGCCGACGGTCAAATACGTGAGCCGCGACGACGTGCCCGCCGAGCTGCGTGAGGCCGAGACGCGCATCTACGAGCAGGAGGCGGCCGACAAGCCGGAGAACGTGCGCGAGCGGATAGTCGCCGGAAAGCTCGATTCGTGGCTTGCGACGGTCGTGCTGGTCGAGCAGGTCATGCACAACCCGAAGTTCGAAGAGAAGACCGTCCAGCAGCTGCGCGACGAGCTCGCGGCGAGCACCGGCGAGAACGTCGTGATCCGCCGCTTCGCGCGCTTTGCAGTAGGCCAGTAGGCGCTGCGGCGGGGTAGGCTCTGCCCGGCGATGGCCCCTGCCTTCAAACGAATACTGCTGAAGCTCTCCGGCGAGGCGCTGATGGGAGATCTCCAATACGGCACCGACCCCGACCGTGTGGTCGCGGTCGCCCGGCAGGTGACCGCGGTGCGCGACCAGGGCGTCGAGGTCGCGATCGTCGTCGGCGCGGGGAACATCTACCGCGGCATGAAGGGCGCCGCCGCGGGGATGGACCGCGCGACGGCCGACTACATGGGGATGCTGGCCACCGTGCTGAACGCGCTCCCGCTTCAGGACGCGCTCGAGAAGATGGGCACCAACACGCGGGTGCAGTCGGCGCTCGGCGTCTCGGAGGTCGCCGAGCCATACATCCGCCGGCGCGCGATGCGCCATCTCGAGAAGGGGCGCGTCGTGATCTTCGCCGCCGGCACCGGCAATCCGTTCTTCACGACCGACACGGCCGCGGCCCTGCGCGCGGCCGAGATCCACGCAGAAATCATCCTGATGGCCAAGAACGGCGTAGAAGGCGTCTACACCGCCGATCCGGCGGTCGATCCCAACGCCGAGTTCATCCCGGAGATCACCCACATGGAGGCGATCGAGCGGCGCCTGCGCGTGATGGACTCGACCGCACTGGCGCTGTGCATGGAGAACGGGATGCCGCTGAACGTCTTCAACATGGATGACGACACGAGTCTCGCGCGGATAATCTCAGGCCAGCGCGTGGGCACGCTCGTATCCACCGCCCAAGGAGAGAACGATGGCCACTGACAGCCTGATCGACGAACTGCTCGAGGACGCCCGCGAGCGCATGGTGAAGTCGCTCGAGTCGGCCCAGCACGAGTTCTCCACGGTGCGCACCGGCCGCGCCAGCCCGTCGCTGCTCGACCGCATCGTGGTCGACTACTACGGCGCGATGACGCCGCTCAACCAGCTCTCGACGATCTCCGTGCCGGAAGCCCGGCTGATCACGATCCAGCCCTATGACAAGTCCTCGATCAAGTCGATCGAGAAGGCGATCAACGAGTCGGACGTCGGCCTCAACCCCTCAAACGACGGCAACGTCGTGCGGCTCGCGGTGCCGGAGCTGACCGAAGAGCGCCGCCGCGAGCTCGTCAAGGTGGTGCGCAACCTCGCCGAGGAGGGACGCGTGGCGATCCGCAACGTCCGTCGCGACACGATGCAGCAGCTGCGCGAGCTGAAGGCCGAGGGCGAGGCGTCCTCCGACGACGAGCACCGCGCCGAGGTCGAGCTGCAGAAGCTGACAGACGGCCGGATCAGCGATCTCGACGCCGTGCTCAAGGCCAAGGAGGAGGAGATCCTCTCCGTCTGATGGACGCCGCCGCAGACCGCGCGTCGGCGACCGACCCGGGATCGGGCCGCGCCGCGGCGAGCGATCCCGGACCGTGGGCCCAGCCGGCCGACGGCGTCCCGGCGGCGCGCTACGTGGCGATCATCACCGACGGCAACGGCCGCTGGGCGCGGGCCCACGGCGTCTCGGTGAACGAGGGCCACAGCGCCGGCGCCGACACGGTCAAGGCTCGACTGCGCGACGCGGCAGAGCTCGGCATCGAGGAGCTGACGGTCTACTCGTTCTCGACCGAGAACTGGTCGCGCCCTGCCGAGGAGGTAGAGGGCCTGATGGAGATGTTCTCGCGGCGGATCGCAGGCGAAACGCCGGAGCTTCACCGAGAAGGCGTGCGCATGCGCTTCATCGGCCGCCGCGACGGCGTCGCCGAGGGACTGCGAGAGCAGATGCGCTGGGCCGAAGAGCTGACCGCCGAGAACCGGCGGATCACGCTGTTCGTCGCGTTCAACTACGGTGGCCGCGCGGAGATCCTCGACGCCGCGCGGCGATTCAGCGGCGACAGCGAGGAGGAGTTCCGCGCGGGCCTGTATGCACCGGAGATGCACGATCCCGACCTGATCATCCGCACGAGCGGCGAGCGGAGGCTGTCGAACTACCTGCTGTGGCAGTCCGCCTACTCGGAGCTCGTGTTCCGAGACGAGCTCTGGCCGGACTTCACGCGCGAGGCGCTCGAACAGTCGCTGGCCGAGTTCGCCGAGCGCCGCCGGCGCTTCGGTGGACGACGATAGGCCACTGATGGCCAGCGGACCACGCACGCCGGAGGGGACGGGCAGCGCACGCCGCGAGCGGTCCCCGCAGTCGCGACGGGCGCCGGGAGCACGCTCGGCACGCCCGCGTCCGCGCCGGCGACGGCGACGCGAGCGCTCGGATCTCAGCGCACGCGTCATCACGGCCGTGCCGGCGATCGCCGTTGCGCTGTTCCTAGTGATCGAAGGCGGCCTCGTGTTCGCGTTCGGCCTGTTCGTGCTCGGGGCCGTTTGCATGCACGAGCTCTACGGAATGTACGAGCGCGCGCACCCCGTGCGCCTGGCGGGGTTCGTGGCCCTTGCGGGACTGCTTGCCGCCGCGCTCTATGGCGACCAGTTCCAGGTGCTGCTCGTGGCGGTCGCCGTGCTGCCGCTGCTGTTCGGCCTGACGCTCGCGCAGCGACGCCCGAGCGTGGGGGGAATGGCGCTGACCCTGCTCGGGATCTACTGGATCGGCTTCGCGCTCGCTCATGCCGTCCTGCTGCGGGGGCTGCCCCACGGGAGCGCCATCGTGATCGACGTGCTGGCGGGGGTGTTCCTCGGCGACACAGGCGCCTACCTCGGCGGCAGGATGTTCGGGCGCAGGCCGCTTGCGCCGGCGATCTCCCCGAACAAGACCGTCGAGGGCCTTGTGATCGGCATGGTCTGCGCCATCCTCGGCGTCTGGATCGCCGGGCGCTACCAGGATTGGCTGCCGGGCACGCACGCGCTGGTGCTGGGCCTCGGCGTCGCGCTCGTCGCCCCGGTGGGGGACCTTTTCGAGTCGTTCGTCAAGCGCGAGGCAGGAGCCAAGGACTCTGGGCGCCTGTTCGGAGCCCACGGCGGCGCCCTCGACCGCTTGGACGCGGTGCTGTTCGCGGCGGTCGCCGGCTACTACATCTGGGCGGCGTACGTCTAGAGGGCGCCGGAATCGGCTCTACAAAGCCAAGTTCCGGCGTCGCCCCTGGCCCTCGCGCCACGATTCGCGCCAGTCGCGCAGCAGGACGACGATCGCGCGCTCGAGGCCGCACCTACGGAAATGGCCCGAGCAGGCCCCGAGGCGGGTCAGAGCCGAGTCGTATAAGCGAAGCTGACGCCGTCGCCGTTCGTGCCGGCGTCGATATAGACCTGGTTGAGGTCGTCGATAGCGTCGTACTCGGCCGTCCACTTCGCGCTCTGGCCTTTTTCGAGAGCGGTGCCCTTGCGGGTGCCGATGGCAGCGACGACGTCCGCGCCCCCGACCGCAATCGTCCCAGTGTTCCCCGAGAGCGCCGTGACCGTGACCGACAGGCACGCCTTCGAGCTCGTCGAGAGCTGTACCGGCGTCCCGCCTGACGCGACTACGGCGCGTCCGCTTGCCATCGGCATCGCTCAGCCCGCCGCCCGTTCAGCCATGCGAGGAGCGTACAGCCGCGCCCGGCGGCGGCTCGCTAGACGAGCAGGCGCGCCTTGGCTGCCGCGAACTCGTCGGCGGACAGTGCACCATCCGAATGCAGCTTTGAAAGTTGGGCAAGTTCGGCAGCGAGCCCGTCCCGGCCGGCCGCCTCACCCTCCGGCCCGGGGTCGGTAAGCAGCTCGGCGGTGACGGAGCATCCCGCGGCCTGAAACTCGCGCATCAAGGCATCGGCCTTCTCCTGCTCGAAGCGGCCGACCACTGTCGGGAGCGCCTCGATGGCGTTCATCGCTTCGCGCATGCCTGCTCGTGTCGCCCTCCGGTAGATCTTGACCGTCTGGATCTTGCTCCTGCCGTGGTCAATGAGGGTGACCGCGACGGGCCCGGTCGCTGGCAGCTCGCGGGGCGTCGCAGCGGCAGCCTTCCGCGCCCCGCCGTACTGCGCCCGCCCGCCGCAATGCGGGCAGTGCCACTGCTCCGACTTCGTCGCCAGCAGCGACAGGCCGAGCGTTGGCACCGCGCCGAGCAGGCCGCCCGTGTTGCGGAGGGCGTGGCCGTTCTTGCGCCCGGCTACCCGCCGCTTGCAGGTGGGGCACCACATGCCGCCTCGCTCGCGGATCGCCATCTCTCGAACTGTTGCAGACCCGGGCGCCATCCGTTCCGCCGATCGCGGCTTAACATGAGGGGAGTCGGTCTGAGTGCGGACTGTTCATCTCTTCGGTGGGCCCTTGTTGAAGCGAGGGCCCATCGTCGTTTAACGACCGCCGCGGCGATCCGTCGGCAGCGCCGTTTACTGTGCGTGCTAGATGAAGCAGCCCCGCAACCAGGACCCGACCCGTGCCCTCGCCTGCTGACGTCGCGGCCGACCTCGAGACAGAGCGCGCCGAGAACGATCGGTGGCGTCGCGAGGTGCTCGTCGATTACGGCTGCATGTCGGCCCTCCGTCGCGAGAACGAAGCGGCGCGGCGAGCCGAAATGCGACGCATGGGGCGCATCAGACTCGTCCGCGCGCGCCGCGGCTCCTCTCGCTTGTCGCGGGCACGTGGGACCGGCGCTCGTCCATCGCCGCCTCGGCGCGCCAGCTCGCGCAGCAGCGCGAGCAGCAGCGACCCCGACTTACCTGACGAACCCGCGCCGCTAAGGGCGGCGCGCCTCGCGCTCGCACCGCGCCTGAGCGCGGTGATGACGTTCGCGCTCCTGGACGCTGAGAGTCGCGGCGCAGGGGTCGGCGAATGACTATCCGCCTCGTCGTTCCCGGAGTGCCGGTGCCGCTCGCTCGCGCTCGCGTCTCGCGTGGCCGTCACTACTTGCCGGCGCGCAGCCGGGAGTACCGCGAACTCGTGCAGGCGGAGTGGATGGTCGCGGGACGCGCCTCCCTCGACACATCGCCCTTCACGCTCTCGGCCCGCTTCTACGGTGCACGCGCATCGGCCGACCTGGACAACCTCGTCAAGGCCGTTCTCGACGCGCTCAACCGCCTGGCGTTCGCCGACGACAGCCAGGTCGTGTGCCTGAGCGGCTGCCACAAGCTGCCGGTCGACGATCGCGGGCCGCGGGCAGAGATCGAGCTCTGGCCGAGCGAGCGAGGGGCTGCGGCGTGACGCTGGAGATCCCACAGCACGACGCGCTCAATCTCTGGCTCGCGATGCTCGCCGGCGACGAGCCCGAGGGCGGCCTGCTCGAGCTGCGCGCCAAGCGCCACGGCGGGACGATGCGCCGCGTCGGGTTCTACCCCGTGCACGAGCGTCCGCAGATCATGGCGGCGATCGTGAGAGCGGCGCGCCTTGGCGACATCTACGCGGGCGTCGCTCCGCGCCGTGAGCGCCCGGACGGGAGCGCGCCGACGAGCGGCGGCGTCGAAGCGATCGAGCGGGTCTGGACGCTGTTCGTGGACGCCGACACCGACGAGGCCGCCGAGGCCCTCCGAACGTTCGAGCCCGCCGCGGCGATCCTCATCCGCTCCGGCACCGGCGTGCACGGCTACTGGCCCTTGCGTGAGCCTCTCTCCCCGGAGCACGCCAAGCGCGCCAACCGGCGCCTCGCCCACCACCTGGCGGCGGACATGAACGCCACCGACGCCGCGCGCATCATGCGGCCGCCCGGCACGCTCAACTGGAAGCACACGCCGCCGCGGCGCGTCGTCTGCGAGCGGCTCGAGATCCTGTCTTACACGGCCGCGGGCGTTGTCGGCCGGCTCCCCGACCCGCCCGCGGCACCGCGCCGTGAGCCGCAGGCTCTCCCGGCCGGCCCGGGCAGCGCGAATGCAGCGCTCCAGGGCGCCGCGCGCGTCGTGCGCGAAGCCCAGCCGGGCAACCGCAACGCTTCGCTCAACTGGGCCGCATGGGCGCTCGGTCAGCGCATCGCTGCGCGCGAGCTCGACGAGAAGAGCGTGCGCGCCGAGCTCCATGCAGCCGCCGCCGAGGCGGGTCTCGACGACACGGAGATCGACGTCACGCTCGCGAGCGGCCTGAGAGCGGGGCTCGCGGCATGAGCGGGCAGGCGCACTCGGGGCTCGTCGTGCGCCATGCCGAGCTCGCTCGCGCGCAACCGCCGCGGTGGGCGTGGCAGGCGCGGATCGTGCTCGGCTACCTCAACCTTCTCGTCGGGAACGAGGGTGTTGGTAAGGGCGCGACGTTCTCGTGGCTCGCTGCCCGGCTGACGCACGGTGAGCTGCCGGGCGACTATCGCGGCAAGCCGGTTGGTGTGGGGATCATCGGTGACGAGGACAGCTTCGATCAGGTGTGGACGCCCCGGCTACACGCCGCCGGCGCCGACCTGGAGCGCGTCGTGCAGATCGAGCGACCCGACAGCGGCTTCGTCAACCTGACGGAGGACCGCGACATGCTCGCCGACGTCGTCAGAGAGCACGAGCTCGGTTTCCTCTACCTCGACGCGCTGCTCGACAACATGGGCGTCAACGTCG
Organism: Solirubrobacteraceae bacterium; assembly: GCA_034665005.1. Lineage (GTDB taxonomy): Bacteria > Actinomycetota > Thermoleophilia > Solirubrobacterales > Solirubrobacteraceae > Palsa-744. Next base: position 22,650 of record JAXDGO010000051.1, read on the forward strand.
ACGACTGGCGCAACAAGCAGGTGCGCGACGCCCTCCAGCCCGCCCGCGCGCTCGCCCGCGAGCTCGACATCGCCGTGCTCGGCTGCCTACATCCCAACAAGCGCGCCGACAGCTTCCGCGGGCTCGTGTCCGGCGCCGCCGCCTTCAACGCCGTGAGCCGCTCGAGCCTCCTACTCGCCGAGCACCCCGAAGACGACAGCCGGCGAGTCCTCGTGCGCGGCAAGGGCAACCTCTCCGCAACGCCCGAGGCGATCGAGTTCACGCTCACCGGCCACACCTTCACCGCCAACGGCCACACCTTCGACGTGCCGGTCGCCCGCGACTTCACCCCCGGCACGCTCACCGTCGATGACCTGGTCGGTGACACCGCGGCCGTGCGCGAGCACAGCAAGACACGCGACGCCGCCGAGATCATCGAAGCGCTACTGCCCGACGACGGGGAGTGGCATCCCGCGAAGCCGATCTTCGAGGCATGCGCCAGCGAACAGATCGACGAGCGCACAGTCCAACGCGCCAAGCAGCGCCTCCGACTGGCCCACCGTCGCGCATCCACCTTCCAGGCCCCCGTCGAGTGGCGCCGGGACGCCACACACGACACACACACGACATGCGTAAACGGTGTCGGGAGTGTCGCCAGTGTCGGGAGTGGAGAAAGCCCTAGGAGAGGCACACACGACACACACGACAGAGACGACAGCAAAAACACACGTCGTGAGTGTGTCGCCAGTAGCGAGAACGGCCTCGGAGACCGAACCGACGCCGAACTCCAAGCGCTCGTCGACAGCGCAGAGGTCGCGCCATGAGCGCGGGGACACACCTCCCTGGCCGTCGATCGAGCCTCGAAGGGATTCCATCGAACGGCGAGGCTGCGACTGCGAAGCCAGCGCCACCTGCGCTCGCGCTGAACGTGGAGGGCGCGTGCGCTGCGCTGGGCGTGAGCTGGGATCTGTTCCACGCCGAGATCGAGCCGGAGCTGCGGATCGTGCGTATCGGCCGGCGAAAGCTGGTCGCGGTCACGGAGCTGCAGCGCTGGCTCGACGACCATGCGGAGAGGGTGCTCGAGCCATGAGCGCAGCACGACACGCTGGCGCGCGGCTGGCGCGCACCCCTCGCGATCGCAGGCGTAGAGCCAGATCGTGGCGTAGTGGATATGGACCTCATCTGTACGGAGGGCGGCTGTGAGTGTCGGCGGCGGTGGTGCCCGTCATCCCAACAGCCTGGCCAACCTCCAGCCTGGCGCCGGGGCGGGCGACGGCGGGCTGCAACGCCGCCTCGATCACGGTGGCTACGCGCACATCGCCGGGCAGCAGCTCGACGCCAAGACGCTCGAGATCTACGACGCGCTGTCCGCTGATGCTCCGCTGCGCGACGGCGAGGGCGGGCTGCCCAGACACGACGCGGCTGCGGTCGCGCTGCTGGCGCAATGCCTCTGCCGACTCGACGCGGTGTCGGCCCACGTCCGAGACTTCGGAGTGCTCGTCCAGCGCGGTCGACACAAGGGCAGTGTGCGTCCCGCCGTCGAGCTGGAGGGCAGGCTGCGCCGTGAGGCAGCCGGCTACCTCGACGCGCTGGGCATGACGCCGAAGGCGCGCGCCGCGCTGGGGCTGAACCTCGCAGCGACGCGGGACCTGGCGCGGCAGTGGGCTGAGGAAGGCGACCCGGATGGGGCGGGCGATGACTGACTTCGCGGCAGCTCGACGGGATCTCGGCGCGTTCGCTGACCTCGCCGGGCGACCACTCACGGCGCAGCAGGTGCAGGCGCTCGCGTTGAGGCGGCGGGTGACAGTGATCGTCGCGCCACGCCAGAGCGGCAAGAGCCGGTCGCTCGCAGTGCTGGCCCTGCATCGCGCCTTCCGGCGGGCCCGCACGCGGGTGCTCATCATCAGCGCCGGGGATGAGGCGGCGAAGCGGCTGCTCGCTGACGTGCGCTCGATCATGGGCGGCTCGGAGTTGCTGCGCGGGTCGATCGTTGACGAGACAGCCGGACTGGTCACACTGTCGAACGGGTCGGAGATCCGTTCGGTGCCGGCGTCGGAGCGTCAGGTGCGCGGCTGGTCGGTCGACCTGTTGCTAGTGGACGAGGCCGCTCTCGTGCCCGACGATCTGATCCTCGGTGCGGCGTTCCCGACGACGGCGGCGAGGCCCGATGCGCGGATCGTGATGGCGAGCTCGGCGACGACTGCGACGGGTGCGTTCTTCGACCACGTCCAGCTCGGGCGGCAAGGCGCGGAGCATGTCGAGGCGTTCGCCTGGAGCCTCGCGCAGGCGCCTTGGATCGCCCCAAGCGTGATCGCGTCGGCGCGGGAGTCGATGACCGCGACCCGATTTGCGGCTGAGTACGAGGGGGTGTTCGCGTCGGGGGCGGATGCGCTGTTCCCGCGGACGCTGCTCGACAGGGCGACCGCTGACTATGTGCTGCCGGGCCTTGAGGGGATGGGCGCCTGTGCGGGTCTGGCGGGCGTCGATTGGGGCGTTACGACGGATCACAGCTCGCTCGTGGTCGTGAGCCGTGCCCGCCGTCCGGAGGGGCTGTTCGTCGTGTCGTGCGCGCATGCGTGGCGGTCGGGTGAAGCGCTGGACGCGGCGGAGGGCGACGAGGAGCAGGGCGTCGTCGGCCAGGTCGCGGCGCTGCCGGCGGAGCTCGAGCAGGTGACGGCTGAGGTCAACGGTGTGGGCTATCCGTTGGCCCAGGCGCTCGCGCGGCGGCTGCGAGCGCGTCGGGGTCGTCGGTGTCCGGAGATCCTGTTCGTGCATACGTCGGCGGAGCTGAAGGGCGCGACCTACGGGATGTTGAGGATGCTGCTGGAGCAGTCGCGGTTGGCGCTGCCCGCGAGCGCGGTGGATCTGCTGCGCGAGTTGCTGCTGCTGCGCGTGTCCTTGACGCAGTCGGGCGGCGAGAAAATCGAGGCGGGCGTCGGGCATGACGACCTCGCGGATGGGCTGATGCTCGCGACGGGGCCCTATCAGACCTCGTCGGGGGCGTGGCGCTCGCGCCTGGGCGACGCAGTTGAGCGCACACCGCTGATGGCGGGCGGCGACTTTGACTGCGAGACGGTGGCGACCGGCGCGGGTCTGGTGTTGCCGAGGGTGCCGGTTCTGGCGACTCTCGGGGGAAGCCGGAACACGGTCTCGACGGAGAGCTACATGCCGCGGGAGGGGCCGGCTGTGATCCACCGCGGGCCGGGGCTGATGCTCGTCGGAGACCACCATATTGACCTCCCTTCACGGGACTTGGTCGACCGGACGTATGCCGTGCTCGATGAAGCGGGCGCGGCGACAACCAACGGCGGCAGTGGCCGCCAGGAAGGGGACACATGACCGGCATGCAGGCGTTGACGATGGTCGAGGCCAAGGACGGTGAGATCGCCGCGGTGCGGGCACGCCTGGCCGCGCTGGAAGAGGACAGGAAGCAGGCGGCGCTGGCGGGCAATGACACACGGGAGCTGCGGCGGCAGATCGCCGACGCCGAGGCCGACGTGGAGGACCTGCGCGTCCAGGCGGAGCGCCTGTCGCGGGAGCTCGAGGAGGCGACCGACCTCGAGCTTCACCGTAAGCGGCATGCTCTCCTCGCCGGGATTCACCGCACCGATGTCGAATACCTGCGTGCGCGCCGTCTGGTGATGGAGAAGCTTCACGAGGTCGGCGTCGCGAAGTCGGCCATGAGGGCGCTGCTCGACGCCATCGGTGAGCGCACTGGCAGGACCCCGGGCTCTGAGATTGGCTATATCCGGCTGCGTGAACCGACGCGAGAGCATCTCGCTCTCGGGTTGGGGCCGGACCCCAAAGACGTGTGCCCGATCATGCCGCTCGGAGGCGTGATGAGCGACGGGGGCGACACCCTCGAGGAGGTCAACGCCGACATTGAGCGTGTGGAGCAGCTCGCCGCCGAAGCTGAGCGCGAGGCTGACTCGTTCGCCGCCCCGCCTGTGACACTTTGAGAGGAGCCCGATGCTGCTATCCGACACTCAACAGGCGAACCTGCTCTCGGCGCTCGGCGAGCGAGGGCTGAGCTCCGGCAAGGCCCGCGGTGTGATGCCGCTCGTCACGCCCGGACTGGAGTTCGACGCGAGCGACGTGCCAACAAACCTCGACGGCGCGGTGGACGCCGCGAAGCTCGCCTATGGCGACATCTTCGGCCGTGACACCGGCCCCTCCACCGCCGACGAGCTGCAGGCCGCGAAGGACGCCGGGATGACGCCCGAGCGGTACGAGGCGCTGAAGGGCGTCCGCAACATCACTGACTGGAATGCGCTCGGCGGGGGTGCTGCGGCATGAGAGAGCCGGCGCCCACTTACACCGAACTCGACTTCGACGCGGTCGGCCGCGAGCTCGAGGGGCACGATCGCGAGCCGGCCCAAGTCGTCCTGGCATTCCTGCGGAGGCCGTTCGCCGATGACGAGGAGCCGGAGATGACGAGGTTCGGCTATGCCTCGGGACTGCTGAAAATGGGCACCGAGGCGGATGTCGCGAACGCGCCAGAGCCGCCCCCGGGGTCTGTGGAGCCAGGCGAGATGGCGCACCTTTTCACCGTGGGCAAGACCATGCTGGCGGTCTCAAGCGCGGAGTTCCGCGGTGGCAGCTATAGGGCGGGCGTCCTGTCGTTCCAGGCGGGCCCGATCGTCATGTCGATCAACTTCGATGTGGAGGACTTCCGTGGACGATCCTGAGCTCGACCAGCCTCCCGTCTTCGACTACAACTGCATAGCCGAGATCATGCGCGAGAACCGCGCCGCGCGTCTCGCCGAAGGCCATCGGATGGCGCGCATCCGGCTGGGGCGCAGGCGGCAACGTCGCTTCCGCAATCTCGCCGTCCGGCGCCCGGCCGGCGTGCGCCACCGTCGCGGCCGGCAATCGCGCAGCCGTCGCTCCAGGGCGCGCGCGCCCTCTGACGACAGCCCTGGCGAAGGTGAGCCGTCAGCCGCGAGGCTGACGGCGTTCCACGCGCAGCTCCCCGCGACGCCCACTGAGAACGGGGCGGTCGCGCATGCTTGACGCCGGCAGCATCACGACCACTCTGCGCGGCCGGTTCGATCCCGCGGCGTTCGCACAGTTCGACGCCGCCAACAAGAGGGCGGTCGCCGCGGCCACGGAGGCTGAGGCGGCGCAGTCCAGGGGCGCGAAGGCCCACGAGCGGGCGGCTACGTCAGCCGTGAAAGCGGCAGCCGCCAACGACGCGGTTGCGGCATCCAACCGGCGCCTCAGCGGCTCGATCCCGTTGCGGGCGATGGACCAGTGGGACAAGAGCAGCAAACAGGCCGAGAAGAACCTCAACAGCCTCGGCCGGGGAGCGGCCATCGGAGCGGGGGTCGGGCTGGCCTCGCTGGCCGCCGCGACGATCTACGCCGCCAAGACAGCGGGCGACTTCGAGAAGCAGATGCGGAACGTCAACTCGATCGCCAAACTGTCGGAAGCCGGGTACAAAAGCCTCTCCAAGGGCGTCCTCTCTCTCGCTGGTGAAACCGCCCAGGCGCCGAAGGTCCTCGCCGAAGGGCTCTACCAGCTCGTCTCCTCCGGCTTCAACGCGAGCGACTCGCTGAAGATCCTCAAGGCCTCGGCGTTCGCCGCGACCGCCGGGCTGACCGACACCGCCACCGCCACGACGGCTGTTGCCGCGGTGCTGAACGCCTACCGCGAACCGGCGGCCAACGCGGGCAAGGTCTCCGACGTCCTGTTTGAAACGGTCAACCGGGGCGTCCTCACCTTCGACGAACTGTCGAAACACATCGGCGAGGTGCTGCCCTACGCAGCTGCTCTCGGCGTGTCCCTCCCCCAGGTCGGCGCGGCGATCTCCACCATGACGAAGGAGGGGATCAACGCGCCGGAGACGATGACCCGGCTGCGACGGGTCATCCAGTCCTTCATCAAGCCGAGCAAGGACATGTCGGCCGCGATCAAGGAGACCGGCGCCAGCTCCGGCGAGGCGCTCGTCAAGCAGAAGGGGCTCGAGGGGGCTCTCGCCGCGATCGTCAAAACGACCGACGGCAGCAAGGCCTCGCTCGCCAAGCTGTTCCCCGACATCCGGGCTCTCGGTGGCGTGCTCGCGCTCACCGGCAAAAACGCCAAGTCCGCCGCCGAAGATCTGAAGGCCTTTCAGGACACCGGCGGCGCCACGAAAAAGGTCTTCGAAGAGCAGGCCAAGGGCGCGGAGTTCGCAGGCAAACGGCTGTCCTCGAGCTTCCAGACTGCGGCGATCATCGTCGGCAACCAGGTCCTTCCGATCCTCGCCGACGCGGCTGGGAAGCTCACACACATTCTCCAAGGGGCCGCCTCGGATGGGTCGCTCGAGCGGCTCGGCCAGGGGATCGTTCACACCTTCGAGACGCTCGGCCAGGCCGCCGGGCAAGTCGGCGGGCCGCTGCTCGAAGTCGCCGGGGCGCTTGTCTCGGTCGGCCAGGCGCTCGGGCTCGGCAACGCCAGCGAGCTCGCCGGGCTCGCAGCGGCTTTCCTTGCCTTCAAGGGCGTCACCTTCGTCGCCCCGATCCTCACCGCGATCGGCAGCGCGATCGCGACCATCGGGCTTGCCGCTGCGACCGCCCCCTCGATCGGCGCGTTCGTCACGGACCTGGTCGCCATGGCCGGGCCGGTCGGTCTCATCGCAGGGGGGCTCGCCCTCGCCGCCGGGGCGTTCGTCGCCTTCGGCGGCAGCTTCGGGGCCAGCACATCCGCTGCGGAAAAGAACGCCGCGGCGATGCGCGCCGACAAGACGGCGATCGAAGACCTTCACAACGCGACGACAAAGGCCTCGGAAGCCCACATCGCCGCAGAACGCGCGGCGCTTGCCCACAAGAAGGCCGTCGAACGTCTCAAGCAGGTTGAAAAGGAAGTCGGCGAGGGCAAGCTCAAGGGGCCGGCTGCGAGCGATGCGAAGCTCGAAGCGCGTCTCGGGGTCGCAGAATCGGCCAACCAGCACACGGCGGCGATCAAGACTGAAACGGCGGCCCTCGAAAAACGCGACAGCGTCGCCGTCAAAGGGCTCGCGACCGCCCGGGCGCAGCAGGACGCGGCCGCAAAGGAACTCGACCAGATGCGGGCGGCGATCCCGCTCAGTAAAAGCGAGGAAGCGAGGAATCGCAAGAAGAAGGAACTCGTCGCGCTGCAGGAAAACTACAACCGCGCGGCGCAGAAAACGGCGCAGATCACCGCCGAAATCGCCGTCAAACAGGAGTCGCTCAACCGGGTCAACGCCGGGCAGTCCGCGATCAGCACGGCGAACGCCCAGGGCGTCCAGCAGCTCCAGCAGGCGCTCGCCTCAGCGCACGCGCCGCAGAAGATCGTCACCCGCTACGAACTGGACGACCAGGGCGCGCAGGCGAAGCTCGGCGCCCTTTCACAGCAGCTCTCCCAGCTCGGCAAACAGTCCGTCGTTGCCAAGGTGCTGACCACCGCGCCGAACGCCGCCTCGGCTGTCGAAGCGCTCAAGGCGGTGCTCCACGGTGTGCCGGCGAGCAAAGTCATCCGGATACTTCACAACGCCCCGAGCGCCGGGGCGGCGATCCTCGCCTTGCGCGCCATCATCGCCGGGGTTCCCGCGAGCAAGGCGATCCACATCCTCACGACCGCCCCCTCGGCTCAGTCCGCGGTCGAACAGCTCCGCAACGCGATCAACTCGCTGTCGAACCGGACCGTGACGATCACCACGATCTCCAAGACGATCAACGAAATCGGCACACGGGTCCTGAAGGGCCTCGGCGGCAAGGCCTCCGGGCGCCGGCCGGGACCGACGGAAGCCGCTCTGGTAGGTGAGGGCTCGGGACCGGAGTACGTGATCGACCGCTCCGGCCAGGGCTACATCGTCAGCGAACCGACAGTGACTGGCCTCGCCCCCGACGACTACGTGATCCCGCTCGAGGACCGCTACCGGGGCCGGGCCTGGGGGCTGTTCGCGCAGCTCGCGAGCGACCTCGCCATCCCGGGCTACAAGGCAGGCAAGAAGGGCAAGGGGGGCGGAGGCAAGCACGGCGACCCGCACCCCGGCAAAAACTGGCAGGTGCCGAACGCGGTCCCCCCGTTGTCGCTGCCGCTGGATGACATCAAAACGAAACAGTCGGCCGCCAAATCGGCCGAAGACAAGGCGAAGAGCAAGGTCAAAGGCGAGGACTCGAAGATCGCCAGCCTCGAAAAGCAGATCCGCACCGGGGAGCGGGCGAAGAAACCCAACCGGGCGAAGCTGTCAGAACTCCGCGCCGAACTCGCCAAGGTCAAGCGCAGCCACACCCACGACGCCCAGCAGCTCGCGAAGGACAAGCGCGAGACCCAGGAGTGGACGCGCACGCTGCACGAGGCCGAAGCGTTTCAGGCGAAGATCAAACAGCGCGAGCTGGAAGCGAACAACGCCGGGCAGGCGATGAAGCTCGCCGCCGGCCACGACGACCGGGGAGCGTACGACGCCGCGAAGGCGAAGCGCCTCGGGGCGCTCGGGGCGCTCCAGCAGCTCATCAAGGAAGCCCAGAAACAGGTCAAGACCGGCACCGAATACGCCCTCCAGTTGGAAGGCCAGGTGCAGGGCTACGAAGAGGAAACCCAGGGCACCGGGGGCGAAGCGTTCGCACCGACCCGCGACAAGGCGGCTGAAGACGAGGAACGCACCGGCATGACCGCCGCCGAGGTGGCCGAGGAGAAGCGCATCGAACGAGACATCGCGCTCGCCTCATTGACTCCGGATCTCGGGGATGACAAGGGCCGGGCCGGGGAACTCGTCGGCTTCCTACAGCGTGTCCTCGGCGAGGTGCAGGCCGAACCCGGCCCCCGCGGCGGAGACGAATCGATCGCGTCGATCGCCAACGCTCTGCACACGGCTCAGGGCAACCTCGCCTCCCTCACCACGGGCGCGGGGACCAACGAAAACGCCGACCTGCAAGCCCAGATCAACCAGGCGAAGGAACAGCGCGACGTCGAAAAACGCCGGGCGGATATCAGCGAACAGGCCTTCGGCGTTCTCAGCGGTTCGGGTGACATCGGCTCAGGCGGGCGCAACGCGGCTGCGGCGGGCTCGAACATCAACATCTACACGCTTCACCCGGGCGACCCGGCCACGCTCACCGCGATCGGCAACGCGGCCACGGCAGGGATCGGCTTGCAGGGATCCCGCCGCGCGGTGAGGACACAGGTTGGACCATGACGGTGCTCGGAGATATGAGCGGCCTACCGCCAGACGTCGCCGCCGCGCTGGACGAGCAAGTCGAAGTGGCGCCTGGCATCAAGAAGCGTCTCGGCGATTGCACGCACAGCGACGTTGCCGGAATGTTCGAGGCGTCGGTCGAGGGCACCATGAACCACCGCGAGATCTCCGACCTCCTGACGAGGTGCCTCACCGAGAGCGGCTCCGTCCCCGCCGAGCTGCGGCAACGGATCGACGCAGCCAACACTGGCCCCGAGGTCATCGCGGTCAGGAACGAGCTCCGGACACTCATCGCAGAGGCCGGCGCATGAGGCGCTGCGCGTGCCGCTGCGGAGCGTCGATGGAGGGCAGGCGTCCCAAGGCCCGCTACGCCTCTGCGGCGTGCAGGACGAGGGATTGGAAGCGTCGGCACGGAATCCCGGCCGGTGACGCCTTGGAGACGTCACAGACGGCGTCGCAGAAGCGCCCCGAGAGGCGTTCGGCGCCACGGGTCTACCTGTTCAAGGCGCAGCGGGTCGCCGACGAGGTGGTCGGCGCTCTCGAGGCGGCGTCTGTCACGCCTACCGGTGTGCGGCGAATCATCGACACGGTGCTCATCCAGTCTCTCAGCGATCGGCAGCGGCAGCAGCTCGTCGCGATCAACCCCCCACCAACAAGGAGCGATAGCTGATGCCGTCCACACCACGCACATGGGCCGAAGGCGAAAAAGGCACCGCCGCCGACCTGAACAAGATCGAAATCGCGCTCAAGTGGGCGAGCGTGATGATCAACTTCAAGGAAGCCCCGTTCAATGTGAAAGGCGAAGGGGACGAGGGCGTAAAAATGAACGAAGCTCTCTCGCTGGCTGGCATTGGCGGTGAAGAATGGGTCGTGTGGGTCCCGCTCGGCACCTATAGCACCAGCATCTCCCTGAAAGTCCCGGCCGAGGTCAGGATCATGGGCGCCAACGAACACAACTGCCGCTTCATCGCGAAAGGCAACATCGACCTGTTCCAGCTCACGGAAGGCAACAACCGGGTCGAAAACATTTACGTCGAAGCGGAAACGAAACAGACCTCCGGCTCCGCGTTCGATCTCTCCCACGGAGCCGTCGATGATATCCACTTCTGCCAGGTCAAGCTCGGGCACAACTTCTTCAACGGCTTCTACTGCGTAGGCGCGACGGGCGAACTCGGCGGCCTGCATTTCAGGGAAATCCACTTCAAGGCCTGGAACGGTGCCGTCAAAAACTACAGCGGCGCCGCCTTCGTCTTTGGCTCGAGCACGCGCCGCGTCGCAGGGGTCTGGCTGAACGACATTCACGGCCAGGCGAACACCACGGCGGACATGCCGAGGTGGTTTGAAATCAACAACGTGGACTCCTGTCTCGGGACCAACGTCGGCCTTCAGTTCGGCGGTGAAGGTGTGTGCGTCGGCAACAGCGACACGTCTGCGCTGAAGACCACCGGCCTGCACCTCACGAACATCTGGTGTGACTCGATGTCGCTCCTCGGCTACAAAGTCGAAAAGGCCAGGGACACGGTCTTCACCGACGCCAACGCGCAGAACTGCGGTGACGGAGCGTTCATCGGTCCCGAAGCGATCCAGACGCGCTGGATCTCACCCACGATCCAGGCCAACAAGCGACACGGCATCCGCTGGGGCCCCACCTCGCTCGGCGGCTCGATCAACGGCGGTGTCATCACGGACAACAACTCCAACGCAGAAGCGATTGGCGCAGGCGTGCTGATCGAAGCCGGCGCGAGCAAAGTGAAAATCGTCGGCGTCGACATCGGCAACATGATGTTCTACGCGGAAAAACAGACACACGGCGTGCTCATCGAAAAAGGCAAATCGAAAAACATCCTGGTCACCGCGAATCGCATCCCCGAAAAAGGGACCGGCACGGGTGAAAACAAGACCAAAGCGATCGTCAACGAAGCCGAAGGCACGGAAGCGGAAAACAAAGTGGAAATCAAAAACAACCTGCTGGCGTAAAGTGGGGCGGCCTGACAACCCCTACCGTCGCCAGGGTGGTATGCCTTCAAGCTCCGCGGCTGCTTGGCGTGTCAACTCGGAGACGCGCTCTTGCGTGAGGCCGCTGAGGCTGGCGACCTCAGGGAGGGTCATCCCCCACTCCATTGCGAGCGGGACAAGCGCCGCGAGGTCGGCGGCTGCCTCGTCTTTGGCCATCCGCGCCAACCCGTGCCGCGACCCAGCGTCGGTCAGCTTGGCCCTGAGATCCGCCTTGAACTCGTCCGATTGCATCCCGCCGCAAAGATACCGCGCGACCCGGAAGCTACTTCCCCTTATGCGTGAAGTCGTAGACGCCCTGCTTCGATACGCCGGTCAAGCGCTGGATCTCCGAGGGGCGAAGGCCGGCGCGGACGGCGCGCGGGATGAGGTCGGCCAGCTCCGCGGACTCCTCCCTCTTCGCCGCCATCGCGGCTGCTCGTCGTCGCCCGCTGGCCGTCAGCTTCGCGCGGAGCTCGTCGACGTCCATGGGGTCACGCGCGCTCATGGGGTGCGACAGTACTTGACGTCCGCCGCCCGGTCAAGTACTGTACGGCTACCAACCAGACAATCAGTGCGGGCGCACCTGCCGAAACAGGCCGCCCGCGTGGCACCGAGAGGGTTCAGCTCCCGGCGCGCAGACACCGTAGCCGCGCAGGCGGCGGTGCCTTTCTCGTCAGAGCCGGTTCGCTCGGAGCCTCCAACCAAGGAGGACGCGATGAGTACCGACACGACAATGCTCGACCGGCGTCAGCGCGCCGCGCTGCGCCGCGAGGTGGAGATACGCGCGGGTGGCTGGGGCGACTTCCAGTTCGCGCTCGAAAAAGGGGACCGGCGGTACGTCCAAGAGAGCATCAAATGGCTGCGGCGGATGGTCGACATGTTGGATGCCATCGGTTGGAGCGAGCAGGCCGGTGCACCCGACAAGCAGCCGGTCGGCGACCACGGCCGGTCGCTGGCACCATGGGCGCGGCGCGAGGCACGGGGGCTGCTGAGCGCCTTCGACGAGATCGTCCCGGAGGACCAAGACCTGGACGCCTACAGCGCGCTCTGCGCGCTCGGCGAGGCGGTGATGGCATGACCACGGCAATCGATACGCAGATAGTCGTAGAGCTCGACGACGAGGTGGCTCACAGCGTTCAGGTCGCGCTCTGCTACGACCTCGCCAACGAAGGGGAAGTGCTCTCGCGAATGACTGAGGTCGACACGCCCGGCGGGATCTTTCGCTTTTGCCAGAAGGCCGAGCGCATCGGGGGACTCGGGCACCTAATCGACCAGCTGCATCGCCGTGACTACAAGGGGCCAGGGCGCATCGCCGCCGACCAGGCGACGATGTATGGCCTCGCCGAGAGGCTGTGGAAGCGCGCGGACGACCACTACGACCCGGACGATGGGCGGATGCCCTCCGACTGCTGTATTGCCGCGCGAGCCATCGCTCGGGCGCTTTCAGGGGCGGGAGGTGATGCGTGATGGCCGCCGACGAGGACTTCGATCCCGAGATGGTTTTCAGGCAATTGGCGAGCCTACCCAGAGAGGCGCAGGAGGGGGCACTGGAGGAGATGCCCGACGAGCTAGCCGATGTAGTGAGGGGGGAGCTGAGACGGCGCGCCGCGGCTCGCCGTCTCGACGTCATCGGGTTGCAGCTGGAACGCATGACGTCCCCATTCCCGGGGGCGAAGGCACGTCGCGCCGCGCTGGGATGGTGGCGGTCACGGCGCATCGCTCGCCGCATGATCGCCACGTTCAAGGTGCTCCAGGGGGATCTATCCAGGGGAACGCTCACAGACGCACAGCTCGACCACGGGCTGTCCGCCTTGGAGCGGGCTTTGCGCGACGCAGGTGTCGCTCCAACCGATCGAGAGGGTGCGTGATGGCCGCGGGAATCAGACAGCGACACGGTCGAGGCTGCGGCAGGACGGGTCGCTGCAAATGCCCGTACGAGGCGTTCGTCTACAGCAAGCGCGACGGCAAGAAGCTCCGCAAGACGTTCCGGTCGCAGGCGGAGGCGGTCGCGTGGCGCAACGACGCGAGCGTCGCGGTCAGGAAGAAGCTGCTGCGCGCGCCGACCGCGACGACGCTCGAGCAGGCAGGCGAGCAGTGGCTTGAGGGCGCCGGGTCGGGGGTGATCCGTCCCCGGTCGGGCGAGCCGTACAAGCCGAGCGCGATCCGTGCGTATGAGCGCCACCTGCGCTTGCGCGTCTACCCGGAGCTCGGCAGTCGCCGGCTGTCGGAGATCGACCGGCGGGATCTGCAGGACTACGTCGACCAGCTCGTCGGTGCCGGCATGACCGCCGCTCTGATCGAGGCGACGATCATCCCCGTCCGGGCGATCTGCAGGCGTGCCCTCCAGCGCGGCGAGGTCGCGTTGAACCCGACGATTGGGCTCGAGCTGCCGGCGAAGCGCGGCGGGCGGGATCGCGTGGCGCCGCCGGACGAGTGCGCCAGGCTGCTCCTGGCCGCCCCGCGCCAGGATCGCGCGATGTGGGCGACCGCGATGTACGCGGGGCTGCGCCGCGGCGAACTGCAGGCTCTACGCATCGAGGACGTTGATCTCGGCGCCGGGGTGATCCACGTCCGGCGCGGTTGGGACCAGTACGAGGGGGAGATCACGACGAAGTCGGGGAAGGCGCGCAAGGTGCCGATCGCCGGCGCCCTGCGCGATCACCTGGACGAGCACCTGCTGTCACTCGCCTGGCGCGAGGGGCTCGTGTTCGGGGTGAGCGCAACGAGCCCGTTCGTCGCGACCTCTATCGCCTGGCGCGCGGACAAGGCCTGGGAGAAGGCGAAGCTCGAGCGGATCACCCTGCATGAGTGCCGGCACACGTTCGCGTCGCTGATGATCGCGGCTGGCGTCAACGCGAAGGCGCTCAGCGTCTACATGGGGCACGCGAACATCGGGATCACCATGGACCGCTACGGGCACCTAATGCCGGGCAACGAGGACGAGGCTGCGGAGCTGCTCGACGCCTACCTGACGCGGGCGGACGGCCAGGCGCGGAAGGTCGATGAGCCCCGAGTGGAGGCGCGCCAGCTCGCGCCAGGCTCGCGCCAGTAGTGCTCAGATCGGGTCGGATTCCACCGGACTCAGCCGGAGTGACGTTGGCTCTACCATGCGGAAATCGGCTCTACCATGCGGTTGGCGACGGATGGGCGGCCTACGTCTGACTTCCGGCTTCGATGGCTCTGGCAAATGGCTGAGCTACAGGCACATCGCCTACTCCGCCAGCCCCACGGCTTTGAGGGCCGCCTGACGGTTGTCGTACTGTTCGAGCATTGCTGGCTTGCCGTTTCGGACGGTGGCGATCTGCGCCCACTTCACGTCCATCGCGAGGCCGCTCCGCCTCCCTATCCCGCGCTGCCAGAAGAACACGACAACTCGACCATCCGGTACTGGAATGAACTCTTCGACGCCAACCTCGAAGGCGTCCCAGACCTCCAACCATTCCGTCAGGAAGCGGCGAAATCCCGCGTGGCCGACGTAGGCGGACTCGGGCCAATCGCGGACGTGAGTCGTGTCGAACACAACGTCCTCGTCGAGGTGCGCGAGGAGTTCGTCCACGTCACCGCGACTCCACATGCCCCAGGCCCGCCGCAGCATCTCCACGTTCTCCTGCGACATCGCCTACTCCGCCAGGCCGAGGTCGGCGAGCGCGTACTCGACCGCGGGCTCGGCCCAAACGAGCGAACTGAAGTCACCGCGTCCCCAAGCCTCATCGATCGAGCGCGCCAAGTCCAGATTCTCCGACATCGCCCAGCCAGTATCCCGTAGCGCCGAGTACGACCGCCGAGCGCTGAGATGGCTCAGCCGCTGGCAGAGCCGCGAGGGGGCCCGCCTACCTCAGCCCGGCGGCCTCGAGGGCCTCGTGGCGGTCCAGATAGCCGCCGGCGAAGATCACCATCGCGTTCCGGACGCGGAACACCTGAAAGATGCGAAGTTCGAGCTCGGCGCCGGCCTTGGACCTTCCCCAATTGTCGACCACCGCGAACACCGCGTCGCTGCCTTCGATTATCTCCGCGGGCATGAAGCGCCACTCCTCCCAGACCTCCTGGAAAGCCCTCTGGAAGTAACGCACGACTCCGTCTCGGCCGTGGTAGGCAGCCGCGTCCGGGACTTCGGCGATCTCCTCGAGGACGCATTCCGGGTGCCACAACGCGAGCCACGGATGCCCGGCGACGTCGCTGCCGCTGCGCAGCAGCGCTTCGACCTCGGGGGCTGCGTCGTAGAGCCGGCGAACGAGCTCCACGTCCTTCTGCGACATCGCCTACTCCGCCGGCCCGACTGCTTCGAGGCCGGCCGCCCTGTCGAGACGCTCATCGATGCACACGATCGATCCCCCCGTGGCGTGATCAGCGAGAACACTGACCATCTCAACATCCTAATGCGACATGGCGTGGCCGGTATCCCGCATCCGGTCGCGGCGGTTGGCGCGCCGGTCGCGCCGCGGCGTGGACGGAGCCGGTGGACGCGCGCTCGAGCTCGGTGTAGCGTTCGCCGCCGGCATTTCGCAATCAATCGGGAGGAGGAGTCGTGGATCGGGTTTCGCTGCGCTGCGCCGGGATCGCGCTGCTGGCGGCCGCGATGCTCGCCGCAGTGGCGTCGAGCGCCTCCGCGCTGATCGTCCACCCGGCCCCAGGCAAGACGCTGAGCTACCAGCCGCTGCGTGGCAAGCAGGCGGCCAGGCCGTTCGACGCGCTCTTCTCGAACCTCGACTACAACGGCGGGCCGGTGATGCCGTCGAACACGAACTACGCCGTGTACTGGCGTCCCGCCGGCGCGCCCGCCTATCCATCGGACTACCAGCCGGGGCTGAACCGCTACTTCGAAGATCTCGCGCACGACAGCGGCGGCACGCAGAACGTCGACTCGGTCTCGGCGCAGTACAACGACACGGCCGGCGAGTTCGCCGGCTACAGCTCCCAGTTCGGGGGAGCGCTGATTGACACGGACCCCTACCCGGCCAACGGCTGCAAACAGGCTCCGATCTGCCTCACCGACGCGCAGCTGCAGACGGAGCTCAAGAGCTTCGTCAAAGCCCACGGCCTCCCGCACGACCTGACCCACGAGTACTTCCTGCTGACGCCGCCGGGGGTCGAGGACTGCTTCACCGCCGGCGGCGCCGAATGCTCCGCGGGCAGCAACCGGCCCGTGTACTGCGCCTATCACGGCAACATCCCGCTCGCTGAAGGCGAGATCGTTTACGCGAACGACCCGTACGTCACGGAAATCTTCGGCTGCGATGACGGAAACCACCCCAACGGCACGACCTCCGACGGCGCGCTGCAGGGCGGCCTGAGCCACGAGCACAACGAGTCGACCACCGATCCCGAACCGAACAACGCGTGGACCGACATCGGCGCCGAAACGGGGGAGATCGGCGACAAATGCAGCGAAAGCACTGGCGCGGCGCTGGGCACGGCACCGAACGGGGCGAGCTACAACCAGGTGGTCAACGGCCACCTCTACTGGTATCAGGAGGAGTGGAGCAACCAGACGAAGCGATGCCTGCAGCGGCTCAGCTTCAAAGGCGAAAGGCCGACGGCGACGTTCTCGAGCACCCCGGTGGCGGGCAACGAAGTGAGCTTCGACGCGAGCGGCTCGACGGCCCCGGGAGGGGTATCGAGGTACAACTGGCAGTTCAACGACGGGCCCGGCCTCAGCACGCCGACCGAGACGACGACACCAACGCTCACGCATGCGTTCCCCGCGGCAGGCGTCTACACGGTCGCGCTCACGGTGTTCGCGGCCAACGGCACGAGCATCGGAACGTCGCGCACGCTCGCCGTCGGAAACCCGCCCGCGCCGAGCGTGACCAAAGTCGCGCCCGCCAAAGGCCCGGTGGGCGGCGGCACGACCGTCACCATCACAGGGGCGAACTTCACCGGCGCGAGCGCCGTCAGCTTCGGTGGCGTCAACGCGTCCGGCTTCATGGTCAAATCGTCGAAATCGATCCTCGCGGTGGTGCCGGCCGGCACGCCCGGCACCGTGGACGTGACGGTCACCTCGCCGGCCGGAACGAGCGCGGTCGTGCTCGGCGACCACTTCAAATACCTGCCGACGGTCGCGAGCCTCAGCCCGAGCGCCGGGTCCAAAGCGGGCGGCACCGCGGTCACGGTGACCGGCAGCGGGTTCGCCCTCGGTGCGAGCGCGACGGTCTTCAAATTCGGGACCGCGAAAGCCTCCGGCGTGAACTGCAGCTCAAGCACGACCTGCACGCTCATCGCGCCGCCGCACGCCGTCGGGACCGTCGACGTCAAAGCGACGGTCAACAAAGTCGCGAGCCTCAAAGAACCGCCGGGCGATCAGTTCACCTACTCCTAGCGCCGCCCACCGCGCCCGCGGCCCGGCTCGCCGTCTGCCGGGCGCGCGTCCCTATGATCGGCGCATGCCACGAGCGCGAGCGGCGGCGAGACCGCATCACCGACCTGTGAGGACGGGGGAACGTGGCCGCCCGTAGGCGCCTGCTGATCCTCGGCTCGACCGGCTCGATCGGCACCCAGGCGCTCGACGTGTGCGAGCGCAGCGACGAGCTCGAGCTCGTCGGGCTGTCCGCCGAGCGCTCCTGGGAGCCGCTGCTCGAGCAGGCGCGCGCGCATGGCGTCAGCCGGATCGCGCTCGCCGACGAGGATGCGGCCGCGCGCGCCGCGGAGGCGTGGACGGACGGGGAGGTGCTCGCGGGCGCAGAGGGGCTCGTGCGGCTCGTCGTCGAGTCCCGAGCCGATCTCGTGCTGAACGCGCTCGTCGGCTCGGCCGGCCTGGGGCCGACCGTCGCGACGCTCGGCGAGGGGATCGACCTGGCGCTGGCGAACAAGGAGTCGCTCGTGGTCGGCGGCGAGCTTGTGACCGCCCTCGCGGAGGCGACAGGCGCGCAGATCATCCCGGTCGACTCCGAGCACACCGCGCTGCACCAGCTGCTCGCCGGGCAGCCGCCGGGCGCCGTCGAGCGCCTCACCATCACCGCCAGCGGCGGTCCCTTCAGGGGGCGCCAGCCGGCGGAGCTGCAGGATGTGACCGTCAAGCAGGCGCTGGCCCATCCGACGTGGGCGATGGGCGGGAAGATCACGATCGACTCGGCGACGCTGATGAACAAGGGCCTCGAGCTGATGGAGGCGCACCACCTGTTCGGCACGCCCTATGACTCCATCGACGTGGTCGTGCATCCGCAGTCGGTCGTACACGGGCTGGTGCAGCTCGCCGACGGCGCGATGCTGGCCCATCTCGGCCCGCCGGACATGCGCATCGCTATCTCCTATGCGTTGCACGGAGGCGACAGCGTCGGGCTCCTCGCCTCCGGGGGCGCGCAGGGGCCGGCCTCTGTCACGCCGCTCGATCTCACGGCCGTGGGCGCGCTGACCTTTGAGCCGGTCGACCTCGAGGCGTTCCCCTGCCTTCGACTCGCCGGTGAGGCGGCGCGGCAGGGGGGCACGGCTCCCTGCGTGCTGAACGCCGCCAACGAGGTCGCCGTACACGCCTTCCTGGAGGGGCGCCTGCGCTTCGTGGAGATCCCCGAGGTGATCGAGCGGACGCTCTCGACGCTGCCGGCTGAGCCGGTGCGCGCGTTCGAGTCGCTGTATCACGCAGATCGCGAGGCGAGGAGGGTGGCGGGCGAGGCCGTCGCCGCGCTGGCCTGAGCGCCGCACGCGCAGCAGCTGGGGGGCGGCAAGCGGGGGAGCGTCCGGCATCGGCCTGCGACACTGGGGCCGTGAGCTGGTTCTTGACCCTGCTCGGGATCATCGCGCTGATCATCCTTCACGAGCTCGGCCATTTCGCCGTGGCCAAGGCGGTGGGCATGCGCGTGGAGCGTTTCTCGCTGTTCTTCCCGCCGACGCTGTTTCGCATACGGCGCGGCGAGACCGAGTACGCGATCGGGGCGATCCCGGCGGGCGGCTACGTGAAGATCACCGGGATGAACCCCGAAGAGCTCGAGGGGCTCGAGCCGGAGGTCGCCAGACGGGCCTACTACGCGCAGTCTCCCTGGAAGCGCATCCTCGTGATCCTCGCCGGGCCGGGAGTGAACATCGTGATCGCCTTCCTGCTGTTCTGGGCGATCCTGCTCTCGGGGAATCTCAATGGCGCGGGCGCGCTCCAGAACATCAACCCCGCGGTCCACACGCTCACCACGACGACCACCGTGCAATCGATCGAGCGAGGCGCGGCGGCCGAAGGGGCGCTGCGCCCGGGGGACCGGATCGTCGCGGTGGAAGGACAGCCGGTGACCGTCACGTCGATCATGCGGGCCGTCAACGCGCATCGCTGCGCCGGCGCCCTGGTCGAAGGCTGCCGCGCCGCCACGCCGGTGCGCGTGACCGTGGTTCGATCGGGGCACCGCGTGTCCCTCTCGATCTTCCCCCGTTACAACGCGCATGAGAAGAGGATGCTGATCGGCTTCCTGTTCGGCGCGGCGCCCAAGGCATTCAGCCCGCTGACGGCTGCCTCCACTGCGCTGGACGAGATGTGGCACAGCACCACGCAGACCCTCACGGGCTTCGTCAATGCCCTGACCAACTCGAAGGCCCGCCACCAGGTGTCGAGCATCGTCGGCATCACCCGGGTCGGGCACGAAACCGTCGCCGCCGGCAGCGGATATGCGCTGGTCTTCCTCGGCTACCTGTCATTGATACTCGCAGTCATCAACCTGTTCCCGTTCCTGCCACTCGACGGCGGCCACATCGCATGGGCGGTCGCCGAGAAGGTCCGCGGCAGACGCGTGTCGCTGATGGCGATGTACCGCTACAGCTCGGTGGGGATCATCCTGCTGCTGTTCCTCGTGATCAACGGCGTCAGCAACGACATCAACCGGCTGACGGGCTGACGCAGACCCAGCTCTTGGCGATGCCCGCAAAGCGCTCGGCCATCGCCGTTCCGAAGAGCCCTTCGAGCTCGCCGCGGCGCAGCAGCGAGATCTCCTCCCAGCCGCCGGCGGCACCGAGGCGCCAGTAGCGGCGGCGCAGGCCGACGGGCAGCCAGTGCGCGCCCGGCAGCAGCGAGTGCGGCTCGAGCGGAAAGGAGAAGGCTGGCGTCTGCACGAACCAGCCGCGTCCGACGCGGCGGACCTCCGCGGCGAATGCACGCCTGCGGGCAGGGGGGACGTGCTCGATCACGCTCGAGCAGTAGACGAGGTCGAACTCGCCGTCGGCGAACGGCAGCCCCTCGGCGGCGTCGGCACGCACGAACGGGCCCGGGTAATCGGGACGCTCTTGCAGGTCGACGCCGGTGATCTCGAGCGCCGGCTCGAAGGCCCGCAGCCCCAGCTGCCCGCAGCCCACGTCGAGCACGCGGGCGCCGGGTGAAAGGCGCGTGAGCGCGAAGAAGCGCTCGTGACGGCGCGCGCGGGCACGAGTTGCCAGCGGCCCGGCTAGGCGCGCCAGAGGCCCGCGTGCGGTGGCGTATACGTCGGGCATCTAGAATCCAGCCTATGGCCTCAGAGCGCCAGATCCATGTCGGCCCCGTGCCCGTCGGAGGTGGCGCGCCGGTGGCCGTGCAGACGATGACGAAGACCGAGACCGCCAACCTCGCGGCGACGATGCAGCAGATCCGCACCGTGGCCGAGGCCGGAGCGGACATCGTGCGCGTGGCGGTGCCGCGCGAGCAGGATGCCGAGGCGCTGAAGACGATCGTCGCCCAATCGCCGATCCCGATAATCGCCGACATCCACTTCAACCACACGCTCGCGCTGAAGGCCATCGAAGCGGGCGCCCATTGCGTGCGCCTGAACCCCGGCAACATCGGCGGCCCCGAGAAGGTCGCGGAGGTCATCGAGCTGGCGCGCAGGCGCGGCACGCCGCTGCGCGTCGGGGTCAACTCGGGGTCGCTGCCCAAGCACCTACGCCAGCTCGAGTACGACAACCCCGTTGAGGCGCTCGTCACAGCCGCGATCGAGACCGTCGAGCTGATGGAGAGCCTGGACTTCACGAACTTCAAGGTCTCGATGAAGTCGACCTCGGTCCCCAATACGATCGCCTCAAATCGCCTGCTCGCCGAGAAAATCCCCTACCCGCTGCACCTCGGGGTCACCGAGGCGGGGACGAAGTGGTCCGGCTCGCTGAAGTCCGCCGTCGGCCTCGGCACGCTGCTGGCCGACGGCATCGGCGACACGATCAGGATCTCGCTGTCGACGTTCCACGCCGAGGACGAGGTGAAGGTCGCATGGGAGATCCTCAAGGCGCTGAAGCTGCGCGAGCGCGGCCCCGACCTGATCGCCTGCCCGACCTGCGGGCGGCTGCAGTTCGACATGGACACCGTCGTCTCGGAGGTCGAGCGGCGCCTGGAAGCCTACGAGGACCCCATCGAGGTCTCGGTGCTCGGCTGCGCGGTCAACGGCATCGGCGAGGCGCGCCATGCCGACTTCGGCATCACCGGCGCCAAAGACATGGGGATGATCTACTCCAAGGGCGAGCCGCTCAAGAAGGTGCCGACCGAGCAGCTCGTCGACGAGCTCTTCAAGGAGATCGACCGCTACTACGCGGCCGGCAAGACCGTGCAGCGCGACGAGACGGCCGCCGCCGAGGCGCGCGCGTGGCTCGCAGAGAACGAGGACGACACGCAGATGACGCCCGAGCGCATCGCGGCGCTGGAGGCCGCGGCCGCCGAAGACGCCGAGACGGTGCTCGAGTCGATGCTTACGCCCGCCGCGGCGCTGGACGAGGACCTCTCGCCGGTCGCCGGCCGGCGCTTCTCCCGCAGCTGAGCCACCGCAGGCGCGTACGCGCGACGCCGTCCAGCGAGCTCGGCGACTCCGTTCGCTAAGCCCTCTTAGGGGCAGGCCACATGTGGCCTGCCCGGACCCGTCGCATGCGACAGGTCCTCGGAGGGGCGCATGCGCCCCTCCGCCCCTCGCACATGTGCGAGGGGCACTTCAAGGTGATGGCTAGGATGCTGCCGCGAAGCGCTCGGCCACCTTCGGCCAGTTGACCACGTTCCACCAGGCGTCGATGTAGTCGGGGCGGCGGTTCTGGTACTTCAGGTAGTAGGCGTGCTCCCACACGTCGACGCCGAGCAATGGCGTCTTGCCGTCGGAGATGGGGTTGTCCTGGTTGGCGCTGCCGACGACCGCGAGGCTCGAGCCGTCGAGGATCAGCCAGGACCAGCCGGAGCCGAACTGGTTGACGCCGGTTTCCTTGACCTTCGCCTGGAAGTCCGCGAACGAGCCGAAGGCCGAGCCGATCGCGTCGGCCAGCGCGCCATCCGGCTCCCCGCCGCCGTCCGGGCTCATGTTCTCCCAGAAGAGCGTGTGGTTGTAGTGGCCGCCGCCGTTGTTTTTGACCGCTGTGCGCTTGGCGTCGGGGACCTGGCTGAGATCCTTGAGCACGTCCTCGATCGGAGCGTCGGCGAGCGGCGTGCCCTCCAGGGCGGCGTTGACTTTGTCCACGTAGGCCTGGTGGTGCTTGTCGTGATGGACTTCCATCGTCAGCTTGTCGATGTGAGGCTCGAGCGCGTCGTACGGATACGGGAGCGGCGGAACGGTGTAGGCCATGGGGCTCCTCCTCCAGGTGGGGTCGCGGATCAGTGGATGAAAGCTGTTCTATCAAAGGGCGCCGGCGGCGCTGAGCAAAATCGCCGACGGCGCCACCGCGCCATGGATTAGGCTCTGCCGTCCCGATGGCGCGCCTGTCCGAATACCTCCTGCCGACAGAGAAGGAGGCGCCTGCCGACGCGGAGGCGCTGTCGCACAAGCTGATGGTCCGCGCCGGCCTCGTGAGGCAGATGGGCGCTGGCATGTGGACGTGGCTGCCGGCGGGCTGGCGCGTGCACCAGCGGGTGGTGGCGATCATCAGGGAGGAAATGGACGCGATCGGCGGACAGGAGATGCTGATGCCGGTGCTGCAGCCTGCCGAGCCATGGCGCAAGACGGGGCGGCTCGAGATCGACGAGCTGTTCAAGCTCACCGACCGCAAGGGCTCCGAGCTCGTGCTTGCGATGACGCACGAGGAGGCGGTGACGTTCCACATCGCGCAGACCGTGCGCTCCTACAGGGACCTTCCGCTGATCGTCTACCACTTCCAGGTCAAGGAGCGCGACGAGCCGCGCCCCCGTGCGGGCGTGCTGCGCACGAGGGAGTTCGTGATGAAGGACGCCTACAGCTTCGACCGCGACGAGGCGGGCCTCAACGAGCGCTACGAGCTGCACGTCGGAGCCTACGACCGCATCATGCAGCGCACCGGGCTGCGCTTCTACCGCGTGGAGGGCGACGTCGGGATGATGGGCGGCCTGGGCGCCCACGAGTACATGGCCCCGGCGGCCGCCGGGGAGGACGAGATCCTGCTCGGGCCCGACTACGCCGCGAACCTCGAGGTCGCAAGCAGGGATCCCGAGGTCGAGCAGCTGGGCGAGGAGCATATGAGGCGCGGCGAGCGGCTCGAGCGGGTGCCGGCGATCGAGGTGGGGAACATCTTCAAGCTGGGCACCCGCTACTCCGAGCCGCTGGGCGCGAGATACCTGGACGAGGCCGGCAAGGACCTGCCGATCTGGATGGCCTCCTACGGCCTCGGCCCTGCGCGCGTGGTCGCCGCGGCCGTAGAGCAGTTCGCAGACGAGCGCGGCATCTCCTGGCCCAAGGCGCTGGCACCCTTCGCGGTGCACCTCGTGGGCATCGGGCGTGCAGGAACGCCCGAGCGCGACGCCGCCGAGGAGCTGTACGCCACGCTGACCGAGGGTGGTGTCGACGTCCTCTACGACGACCGCGACGTGGGACCCGGCGAGAAGTTCGCCGACGCCGAGCTGCTCGGCGCGCCGCTGCGCCTGACGGTCGGGCCGCGGTCGCTGGAGTCCGGCGAGATCGAGGTGCAGCTGCGCCGTGGGCTCGTGGACGGCCCGCCGCTGGCGCTGGGGGGCGAGCGCGAGCCGTTGCTGCGGGCGGTGGACGAGCTGTGGCAGAGCCTCCCCTGAAAGCCCGCCGGCTTCTGGGCCTCGACCGCTCAGGGCCGCCGCCGGCGCAGACCGAGGCCGGCCAGCCGCTGCGCCCGTGGACCATCCCGAACGCGATCGGCTTCGTGCGGCTGGCGCTGATCCCCGTGTTCCTGGTGATCGCGCTGTCCAGCCGCGACGGCACCGGGGCGATGATCGCGACGCTGTTCGCGATCATCGGGTGGGGCGACTACGCCGATGGGATCGCCGCGCGGGTCACGCGGCAGTACAGCCGCCTGGGGGCGCTCATGGACCCGGTCACCGACCGCCTGCTGGTGCTCTCGGGGGCCGTCGTCACCTGGCGCTTCGACCTGCTCCCGCGATGGGCGCTCGCGGTCCTGGCGGCTCGCGAGCTCGCGATGCTGGCGCTCGGGCGCTACGGGATGAGCAGGGGGATCGAGCTGCGCATCAACTGGCCCGGAAGGCTCGCGGTCGCGCCGGTGATGGGCGCGTTCTTCTTTGCGATGGCCGGTCTGGAAGGCCTTGGCGAGGTGCTGCTGTACGTCGGCCTGGCGCTCGCGCTCCTCGCCACCTGGCTCTATGCGCGCACCGGCATGCGCCAGCTGCACGCCCGTCCGGGCGCCTAGCCTCAAGCTCAGCCTGACCTTTTGGGCTATACTTGGCGGCCCCTGCCGGCCACCCGTCGGCATTTTCTTCCGCCGGCGCAGATCCGGCACAGGTCGCGAGAGGAGAGAGCCCACGATGGACGAGACGTTTCCCGACCTTGGCTCGCTGACGGACGCCGAACTCAAGGATGTCATCCAGCAGCTGACCGACGAGGAGACTGAGGTCTCCTACAAGCGGCGCATCCTGCACGGCAAGATCGACATCTTGCGTGCCGAGCTCGTCAACCGCCTTCGCCACAAGCACGAGGGCGGCGACATCGTCATCACCGGCGACGACGTGCAGAGGCTCACCGACATCCTCACCCAGCGCCCGGACGGCTCCGTATGAGGAGATCGCGCGTGAGCCGGGCTGCGGCGAGCGGGGACTGCCCGACCTCGGCCGGCGCTGCATGGCGCCGCCAGACCGTCTAGCCGGAGGCCGGCTGCTCATGGCCCTGCACTGCACCGAGTGCGGCTTCGTCAACGGTGAGGGAGCCAACTACTGCCAGCGCTGCGGTTCGCTGCTGCCGCGTGCCGACGGGTCCGGCGAGCCCGTCACCGCGACCTATCGGATCGACGAGACGGGCGAGCTCGTGCCGGTGGAGCTCGAGGAGGTCATCGCACACGGGCCGGCGCTCGTGATCCGCGCCGGCGGCGGACGCGTGGGGGAGAGCTTCCCGGTCGACGGCGAGCGCATGAGCATCGGCCGCCGTCCGGACGCCGAGGTGTTCCTCGACGACGTGACCGTCTCGCGCGACCACGCGCTGCTCATCGAGCGCGGCGGGAGCTGGTACCTCGACGACTGCGGCTCGCTCAACGGAACCTACGTCAACCGCGCCCGGATCGAGTCCCACCGCCTCGAGGAGGGCGACGAGGTGCAGATCGGCAAGTACAAGCTCACCTTTCACGCCCGCTGATGAGCGTCCCGGCGACATCCGCTGACGTTGGAGACATCGACGTGGAGCTCGGCGCGGATGGCCCGGCGGCCGGCGGCGAGCTCGCCAAGCGCCGCAAGTCGCTGACGATCGGGGCCGTCTGCAAGGCCCTCGCCCAGGAATTCCCCGACATATCGATCTCGAAGATCCGCTACCTCGAGGACCAGAAGCTGCTCACGCCGCGGCGCACGCCCGGCGGGTACCGCCTCTACACGCAGGGCGATGTGGCTCGTCTGCGCACGATCCTGCGCATGCAGCGCGACGAGTTCCTGCCGCTGCGCGTGATCCGCCAGGAGCTCGCCGCGGGCCGCGCCGGCGACGCCACGCCGGTGCCGGGCCGGGTCGCGCGCGACGGCATGCGCGCCTGGCGCCAGAGCGTCAGCGTTCGGGAGGCGACGGGCGCGCTGTACTCGATGGACGACGTGCTCGAGGAGACCAAGGCCGAGGGCAAGCTCGTGCGCGAGCTCGAAGAGTACGGCGTCGTCAAGGGCGAGCTGCGCGGCGGCGTGCGCTACTTCGACGAGACCGAGCGGGAGATCATCGCCGCAGTGGCCGAGCTCGCGCGCTACGGCGTGGGGGGACGCAACCTGCGCGTGTTCCGCTCCTCCGCCGACCGCGAGGCGAACCTTCTGCAGCAGATCCTCGCGCCGGCGCTCCGGTCGCGCAACCCGCAGCGCCGCAAGGAGGCGGTCGAGGCGCTCGAGAACCTCGCCGCGGTGGCGACGCATCTCAAGCACCTGCTGCTGATTCGCGATCTGCGCAAGATCGTTCGGTGAATGAGCCCGCGCCCACCCCGTCCGCGCAGCCGTCCGACCTGCGCTCGCTGATCCGCGACATACCCGATTTTCCGCGACCGGGAGTCGCCTTCAAGGACATAACGCCGCTGATGGCCGACGCGCATGCGCTGGCCGACGGCGTTCGCAGGCTCGCGGAGTACGCGCGGCCTCTGCAGGTCGACTGCGTCGTGGCCGCCGAGGCCCGCGGCTTCCTGCTGGGGCCTGCTCTGGCGCTCGAGCTGGGGGCCGGATTCGTGCTCGCGCGCAAGCCGGGGAAGCTGCCCTATGAGACGGTCAGCGCCGAGTACCTGCTCGAGTACGGCGCCGGCCAGCTCGAGCTCCACACCGACGCCGTGGCCAGCGGCAAGCGCGTGCTGGTCCACGACGACCTGCTCGCGACCGGTGGCACCGCGGCAGCGCTCTGCGAGCTCGTCGAACAGCTCGGCGGCGAGGTCGCCGGCTGCGGGTTCCTGATCGAGCTGGCGTACCTGAAGGGACGCGAGCGGCTGGCGCCGCACGAGGTCCACGCCCTGCTCACCTACGAGTCCTAGGTAGGGCGTCGTGCCGACAGCGCGCCGCAGCCGCACGATAGCCGCATCGGCGGAGGACCTCTGGGCGCTGATCAGCGACCCGCACCACCTGCCGCGCTGGTGGCCCCGTGTGACGCGCGTGGAGGACGTGACGGCTGACGCCTTCACCGAGGTGATGACCACATCGAGGGGCAAAGTGGTGCGTGCCGACTTCGAGCTGGTGCAGGCCGACGAGGCCGAGCGAACGCTGACATGGTCCCAGCGCGTCGCAGGGACCCCATTCGCCCGCCTGCTGCGCTCAGCCGAGACCGAGGTGCGCCTCGCGCCGGCGCAGGCCTCCTCGACCGTGGTCACGATCGAGCTGCGCCAGGCGCTCACCGGGTTCTTCCCGCGCTTCGGCGGCTTCATGGTGAGGCGAGCCGCAGGCGAGACGATCGACGAGGCGCTCAACGGTCTCGAGCGGATCCATGGCTGAGCCCGTCGACCCACCCGTGATGCGCTGGTGGGGCTGGGGCGACGCCGCCCACCCGCCGGGCCTCCCGGCCCACGCGATCGGCTTCCTCAGCGAGGCCATCGGGGCGGGAGTGCGACCGCGGCCGCCGGTCGCTCTCGGCCGCGTGCGACTGCCCGCGTCCGGCGTTGCCGATGCGACGCTCGCGAGGCTGCGGGCGATCGTCGGCGCGGACGCGGTGCGCGACGACCACGGCGAGCGCGTCCTGCACGCCGGCGGCAAGGGCTATCCCGATCTCGTGCGCCTGCGGGCCGGCGAGCCGGAGGGCGCTCCCGACGCCGTCGTGCGTCCCTCCGACGGCGACCAGGTCCGTCGCGTGCTCGAGCTGTGTGCGGACGCGTCGCTGGCGTTGGTGCCATTCGGCGGGGGCACGAGCGTCGTCGGCGGCGTGGCCCCGCTTCGCGGTGAGCACCAGGGCGTCCTCGCGCTCGACATGAGCCGCATGGGCACGGTCCTCGCGCTCGACCGCGAGGCCGCGACGGTGATCGTGCAGGCCGGCATGCGCGCGCCCGCGCTCGAGCGCCATCTCGGCGCGTCGGACCTCACGCTCGGTCACTTCCCGCAGTCGTTCGAGTACGTCTCGCTGGGGGGCTGCGCGGCGACCCGCTCGGCGGGACAGGCCTCGACCGGTTATGGCTCGATCGAGAAGATGGTGCTCGGCCTGCGATTCGCCGCGCCGGCCGGCGACATCGAGCTGCCCGCGATGCCGGCCACCGCGGCTGGCCCGTCGCTGCGCCAGCTGCTGATCGGCTCCGAGGGGACGCTCGGGGTCATAACCGAGCTCGCGCTGCGAGTGCGCCCGGCGCCGCGCGAGCGCGTCTACGAAGGCGCGTTCTTCAGCGATTTCGAGGAGGGCGTGCACGCGCTGCGGATGCTCGCGAGCGAGCACGCGATGCCCGACGTGGCGCGCCTCTCCGACGAGCAGGAGACGCGCATGTCGCTCGCGCTCGCCGGCAGCGGCGGCGCCAAGGGCCTGCTCGGCCGCGCCTACCTCGGCCTGCGCGGATACCGGGACGGGTGCCTGGCGATCCTCGGCTTCGAGGGGGCGCCCGAGGAGGTCGCCGTCAGGCGCAGGCGCGCGCTGAAGCTGATCCGAGCGTCCGGCGGCCTTGCCGTGGGCCGTTCACCGGGGGAGGCATGGCTCAGATCGCGCTACTCCGCGCCCTACCTGCGCGACGAGCTGCTGACGCTCGGGGTGATGGTCGAGACGCTCGAGACGGCGACGCAGTGGTCGAACGTGCGCGCCCTCCACGACCGGGTCGCAGGAGCCATCGCGGACGCCCTTGGCGCCTGCGGAACGCCCGGCCTGGTGATGTGCCACGTCTCGCATCTGTATGAGACGGGCGCCTCGCTCTACTTCACGTTCATCGCGCAGCAGCGCCGCGACGATGAGATCGCGCAGTGGCGCGCCGTCAAGGACGCCGCCAGCAGCGCGATCGTCTCGGGCTGGGGCACGATCACGCACCATCACGCCGTCGGACGCGATCATGCGCCATGGATGCCCCAGGAGGTGGGGGAGTCTGGGCTCGCCGCGCTGAGCGCCGTCAAGGCGGAGCTCGACCCGAGCGGGATCATGAACCCCGGCAAGCTCGGGCTGATCAGCCGCCCAGGCTGAAGGCGCCCTGCAGCACGATCGTCCCGGGGCTCGTCGGGCGGCTGCTCGTCTCGCGCGTAACCAGCATTTCGTGGAAGCTGCCCGCGTTGGATGGCAGCAGCGCCCCGCCGGCCACCTTGCCGTCGGACTTGACCGTGGGGCTTCTCGTGAGCGGCTCGCTGCTGGTCGGCGAGTTGTACAGCCAGATGGCGTAGTAGAAGCCTTTGGAGGGCGCCAGGTGTTCGGCGGCGATGTAGAAGGCGCGTTTGCCGCCTTCGGAGAGCACCTCCACCGCTGCGACCGCCTGGCTCGAGGAATCGGGCGATTTGAGCGTGAGGCGCTGGTCCACCTTGGGGCCGCTTGCGCTCGCCGGCGCTTTCGAGCCGCTCGACGTCGCGGTGGAGGACGCCACCGCGCTCTTCGGATGAGAGCTGCCGCCACTGGAGAGCAGGATCACGGCAACCACGACGCCGGCGACGATCGCGCCCAGCAGCAGCGCGCCGCCAAGGCGCGAGCTCGGGATCGACGGCGCGGCTCGCCCCGGCCGACCGGGCGTCGATTGCGACTGTGTGGGCCGGGCGGGAGACTCGCCAGCCGACGAGTCGCCGTTGCTCGCCGCAGCCGGAATGTCCGCGAGCCCCTCGCCCTCGAGCGGCGGCAGCTGATCCGCCAGCTCGCTCGCCCAGGCGCGCGCGGCGTCGGAGCTGCCGAGCAGCGTGCGGGTCGCCAGACGCTCGGCCACGCCACGCTGCTGGCCGAGCAGGTAGTCGCCGATCTCCTCTCTGCTCTCGGGCGCCAGCTCGCGCGCGCGCCCTGGAGCGAGCACGGCGAGCGCCGCATGAGCCCGGTCGTGCACCGCGCGCTCGGAGATGCCCAGCAGCGAGGCCAGCTCCGCGTAGCTCTTGTGCTGGCGCAGCAGCAGCGACAGCGCCGCGCGCTGGTCGGGTGGAAGCTCGTCGAATCGGCTCATGGTCGGTGGACATCCGCCACGGCGGGCGATGGCGTGATGCCGGCAGCGGCCGTGGCGCAGCACCCTAGGCTATCGTGGCGCCGGGATGGCCATACCCAGTACCGAGCAGATCAATGGAGCGATCCGGGGTTTCGACCGCCTCTACGGGCTTGAGCTGCTGGCCTGCTCGGACACCGAAGTGCGGGCACAGGTGACGGTGCGCGACGAGCTCAAGCAACCCGCCGGCCTGCTCCATGGCGGCGTTTATGCGGCGGTCGCCGAGTCCATCGCCTCGATCGCGACGGCGCTGGCCGTGTTCCAGCAGGGCGACATGGCGGTGGGGCTCTCCAACAACACGAGCTTCCTGCGCCCGATCACCGAGGGGCTGGTGCATGCTCAGGCCACGCGACTGCATCGCGGCCGGACGACGTGGGTGTGGGACGTCCGCTTCAGCGATGACGCGGACCGCACGTGCGCGGTAACGCGCATGACGATCGCCGTCCGTCCCCGCCCGGCCTAGCGCAGCTGGCGCACCGGCGAGGGGATCTGCGACGGCAACGGGGTCTCTGCGAAGCGCGTGTCGGGCGCGGGCGCGGGCAGCGGATCGTCCGGTCCCCCGGCTCGGTTGATCGGCACCAGCGTCCGGGCGGCGGCTGCGGCCAGGCGTGCGTCCTTGGCGTGTATGTCCACCACGACCCCGCTCGTCGCTATCTCGATCGTCCTGCCTCCGCGGGCCATGGCGGCCGGCACGCCGCGCAGCCGGGCTTTCGCATGCCCGCGGGGCCCGCCAGGCAGGAAGCTGTTGTCGGGCGAGGTGATCACCCGCAGCGGCGGCACGCAGGTCGCCTGGCCGCCTTCCAGGCAGTCGCCGTACTGCACGGTGAACGCTCCCCCCGGATCGTGAACCGCGTCGGTGATCGCAAGCCCCTGGAAGGAGCCCCCGAGCCAGTAGACGGGGGCGGGGGCCACGATCATGCTCTCGAGCAGGTTGTGCGGGACCGGCTTGTCCTGAAGCGTGTCGCCGCATCCTCCGAGCGCGATCGCGCACAGCGCGGCGAGCGATATGGCTTGCAGGCGCACGCGAGCAGAGTAGACGGCGCGCGTCGCGCCCGTGGCGCCGCTATCCGCGGTAGCGGTTGGTGATCGGCATGCGGCGATCACGGCCGAAGGCACGCGTGCTGACCTTGATGCCCGGCGGCGCCTGGCGGCGCTTGTACTCCGCGCGGTCGACGAGCCGTATCGCGCGGTCGACCTCCGCCTCGGGCAGCCCCTGGGCGATCAGCTGCTCGCGGCTCTGATCGAGCTCTACGTAGCCCTTCAGGATCCGGTCCAGCACCTCGTATGGCGGCAACGAGTCCTCGTCGCGCTGGTCGGGCCTGAGCTCCGCGGAAGGGGCGCGCTCGATTATCGAGCTCGGGATCGGGCTCGCCACCGGAGTGTGCTGCGGAGGGCCGACGACCGGCGTGACCACGGCGGCCGGCGAGTTGCGCCAGGCGCAGAGGCTGTAGACGAGCGTCTTGAAGACGTCCTTGATCACCGCGAAGCCTCCGGCGAGGTCGCCGTAGAGGGTCGTGTAGCCGACCGACATCTCCGACTTGTTGCCGGTCGCCAGGACGATCCAGCCGAACTTGTTCGAGAGCGCCATCAGCAGGTTGCCCCTGATGCGCGCCTGCAGGTTCTCCTCGGTGAGATCCTCGCCGCGGGCCGTGGCGGGGCCTCCGGCGCCGACAGACGGCTCCGGGCCCGAGCCGCCGCGGCCCTCGCCCGCGCCGCCCTGCAGCTCGTCGCGGAGGGTCTGCAGGTAGGCATCGAGGATCGAGCCGATCGGCAGCTCGTGGACGCGCGCGCCCAGCGCCCGCGCGAGCGCGCGCGCGTCGTCCTGCGTCGCCGCGGAGGAGTAGGACGACGGCATGATCGCGGTGCTGAGACGCTCGGCTCCGAGGGCGTCGGCCGCCACGCATGCGACCAGCGCGGAGTCGATGCCGCCGGACAGGCCGAGCACGACGCGCTCGAAGCCGTTCTTCTCCACGTAATCGCGCAGGCCCAGCATCAGCGCGGCGTAGATCTCCGCCTCTACCGGCGCCAGCAGCTCGGCGATGGACGGCGGTGGGGTCGCGGACGCAGCGGAGTTTCCGGGGGCGGGAAGGGAGGGCAGGATCGCCACGCGGCGCTCGGAGCGACGCGCGGCCGGCCGGTGGCCCGCGTCGCGCAGGCGCGCGGCGGCGGCCGCGTCGAGATCGACGTCGCAGATCAGCAGCTCCTCGCCGAACTGCCTCGCGCGCGCGATCGTCTGGCCCGTGTGGTCGATGACGCAGGAGTGCCCGTCGAAGACGAGTTCATCCTGGGCGCCCACCAGCGCGCAGAACGCGACACACGCCAGGTTGTCGCGGGCACGCTGCGCGAACATGCGTTCACGGTCTGCGCCCTTGCCGGCGTGGTAGGGGGAGGCGGAGATGTTGACGATCAGCGTCGCGCCCGCCAGCGCCTCGTCGCTGGCCGGCGGCCCCGGCTCCCACATGTCCTCGCAGATGGTCAGGCCGATGCGATGCTCGCCGAGGTCGATCACCGAGCCCTCGCTGCTCGCCTGGAAGTAGCGCTGCTCGTCGAACACGCCGTAGTTCGGCAGGTAGACCTTGCGGTAGATCGCGGCAACGGAGCCGTCGGCGAGCACGGCCGCCGAGTTGTAGACGTCCTCGGCGCGCTCGGGGAAGCCGACGACCGCGACGATCCCGCTGATGTCGCGGGCCAGCTCGCGCAGCGCGGTCGCGGCGTCGGCGAGGAAGTGCTCCTTGAGCAGCAGGTCCTCGGGTGGATAGCCCGTGATGGCCAGCTCGGGGAAG